>NZ_JBIPAT010000001.1:2490000-3751657 GCF_050499205.1 Enterococcus sp. AZ020
AATCGATTAATTTTATCTAACAGTTTTGTCATATCAGCGATCTATTTTGTAAAAATTTAGCTTTGTTACTAGGTTTTTTGATATAATTGTTTGTAATCCGAACGAACTAGGTCTTAAGATTGAGTGGAGATTCTTCAACCTGTGGTATAATAGCTTGGAGAAGTTAGGAGGAGCAACGTGAAAGTATTATTATATTTTGAAGGTGAAAAAATATTAGCCAAGTCAGGAATTGGCCGGGCACTTGACCATCAAAAGCGAGCACTTTCTGCTGTGGGAATCGAGTATACATTGGATGCTGAATGCACAGATTACGATATATTGCACATAAATACATATGGAATCAATAGTCACAATATGGTGAATAAAGCTCGGAAAATGGGAAAAAAAGTGATATATCATGCTCATTCAACTGAAGAAGACTTTAGAAACTCCTTTATCGGTTCTAATCAACTATCACCTTTAGTTAAAAAGTATTTGGTAAGTTTGTATTCTAAAGCGGATTATTTAATTACACCAACACCTTACTCTAAGGATTTGCTAGAAGGCTATGGAATAAAAGTCCCGATTGCCTCAATTTCGAATGGTATCGATCTGAAGCGTTTTGAACGTTCGAAAACAAAAGAAGAAAAATTCAAGGAGTATTTTAATATCTCAAGCAATCAAAAAGTAATTATTTGTGTAGGATTATATTTTGAAAGAAAAGGAATCATTGATTTTGTTGAGTTAGCTAGACAGTTTCCAGACTATCGTTTTATCTGGTTTGGTCATACACCAATGTATTCAATTCCAAGAACGATTCGTACGCTTGTTAGAGAAGATCATCCTAAGAATGTTGAATTTCCTGGTTATATAAAAGGAGATATTATTGAAGGTGCCTACTCAGCAGCAGATTTATTTTTCTTTCCTTCTTATGAAGAAACAGAAGGAATTGTGATATTAGAGGCTTTAGCAAGTAAGCAGCAAGTTTTAGTAAGGGATATTCCAGTATATAAAGGCTGGCTTAAAGATAAAGAAAATTGTTACATGGGCTCAACAAATGAAGAATTTGCTTCTTTGATCGAGTCGCTGATCGAAAAAAAATTGCCAAATACCTGTGAGTCAGGATATGAAGTGGCCAAGCAAAAAAGTATTGAACGAATCGGTCATGATTTAAAAGAAGTTTATGAAACAGTATTAAATCGTGGTCATACAAATGAAAGTGAACAAGTCTATCTAAAAAATTGAAAGTAATGGAGGGGAACATTGTGAAATTTGGTTTCTTTACAGATACATACTTTCCCCAGGTCAGTGGGGTTGCTACATCAATAAAAACACTTAAAGAAGAATTGGAGAAAAAAGGACATCAGGTCTATATTTTTACGACTACAGATCCTAATGCAAAGGAATTTGAAGAAGACGTGATTCGAATGCCCAGTGTTCCTTTTGTATCTTTTAAAGATAGAAGAATCGTTGTTCGGGGAATGTGGTATGCTTATCTGATTGCCAAAGAGCTGGAACTAGACTTAATCCATACACATACAGAATTTGGAGCAGGTTTATTAGGAAAAATGGTTGGGAAAAAATTAAAAATACCTGTTATTCATACCTATCATACAATGTATGAGGATTATTTACATTATATTGCCAAAGGCAAAGTTGTTCGCCCAACGCATGTAAAATATTTTTCTCGTTTTTTTGCAAATCATACAACAGGTGTAGTTTGCCCTAGTGAGCGTGTCATTGATAAGCTAAGGGAATATGGAGTGACTGCTCCCATGAGGATCATTCCAACGGGTATTGATATAAAAAAATTTGAAAGACCTGATATCACCGACCAAATGAAAGAAGACTTACGAGAAGAGCTAGGGTTAACTAAAGAGAATATGATGCTTTTATCTTTAAGCCGTATCTCATATGAAAAAAATATTCAAGCAATTATTCAAGGTTTACCAATTATATTTGAACGATTTCCCAATGCTCGTTTTGTGATCGTAGGAGATGGACCCTATGTAGAAAAACTATCTTGCTTAGCAGAAGACCTGAATATTCGTGAAAAGATTCAATTTGTCGGTGAAGTACCTAATGATCAAGTAGCAATCTATTATAAAGCTGCTGACTATTTTGTCAGCGCCTCAACATCTGAAACACAAGGATTAACATACACTGAAGCAATGGCTTCGGGTGTTCCATGTGTAGTTGAGGGGAATGCTTACTTAAATAATCTATTTGACCATGAAAGTTTAGGACATACATTTGAGAGCGATGATGAGTTTGCATCAGCATTTATTTCCTATGTTGAATCAGGGATCAAACCAGATGAAACCATTTTAAAAGAAAAACTTTATGAGATATCTGCTTCTTATTTTGGTAATCGAATGTTTGAATTTTACGAAGATATGATCAAATATTATGATCAACGGTTGGTGGAAAAAGAAGCTGCTGCTTCAATTGAACGTATTAAAGTTAAATTTACATCTTTAAGAAAATAAATGTTAAAACTTTTATTCTTAGTTTATACTGAGGATAGAAGTTTTTTTATTAAACAAAAATAGGGAGGAAATAAAATGCCACAAATAGGATTTATTGGAACAGGTGTAATGGGTGCTTCGATTGTTAGAAACATGATGAAACACGGACTAAAAGTCAATGTCTATAATCGAACAAAGAGTAAAACTGATGAACTTGTAAAAGAAGGTGCGATTTGGAAGGAGACGCCAGCAGAAATCGCTGCTTCAAGCGATATTGTTTTTACAATGGTTGGCTTTCCAAAAGATGTCGAAACGATTTATTTCGATGATAATGGGATCTTCACTGAAAATATCCAAGGAAAAATTATTGTAGATTTGACCACAAGTACACCGACATTGGCACAAAAAATTGCTGAAAAAGCCAGTGACTTAGGTGGAGTTGCTTTGGATGCGCCAGTATCAGGAGGAGATTTAGGTGCAAAGAATGGCACATTAACAATTATGGTCGGCGGAGAGAAAGAGGCATATGATCAGTTACTGCCTGTTTTTAAGACGTTTGGAACAACTGTCACTTTACATGGAAATGCTGGAAAAGGTCAGCACACTAAAATGGCAAATCAAATCATGATAGCAGGAACGATGACAGGGATGACTGAAATGCTTGTTTATGCCAATAAAGCTGGTTTAGATTTGGACAAAGTGATCGAAACTCTTTCTGGTGGAAGTGCTGCAAATTGGTCTTTAAGTAACTATAGTCCAAGAATTCTAAGAGAAGATTACACTCCAGGCTTTTTCGTAAAGCATTTTATAAAAGATTTAAAAATTGCATTGGTTGAGGCAGAAAAAATGGACCTTGACCTACCATCGACGAAATTAGCGGTTGAACTCTATGAAAAGCTTGCTAATAAAGGTTTTGAGAATGATGGAACCCAAGCTTTGATCAAACTTTGGTGGGATGAAGGAAAACGCTCTTAGATCAAAAATTAAAGAACAGCAAAAAAATGAAAAAAAATGACGAAATATCATGCAAGAAACGCAATGTTTTGATACAATGGTACAGAACTAGTTTGCAGAGGGAGGCCCATTTATGAAACATTCACAACTTGTGGCGATCATTAAAAGACTTGAAGCGATGACTGAAGCAACAGACAACGAAATTCAAGTACGCCGCTTTGAAAAAGAAGGCGTAGAAAAATGCATCGTGAATTATGATAAATCGACTGAAACATTTGAATTAACAGAAAGTGATTCTCAACAAAGCTATCAATTTGATAATATCGATATTGTAGCAATGGAGATATATGATTTAATTCAATAAAAGAGAATACTCAAAAACCTTGTGGCATACAATTTGTATGCCACAAGGTTTTTTTACTAAGCGGTTGTCAATTCTTTAAAGATAGTTTTCACAGTAGTTTTTTCTTTGATGCGGTAAGCATTTGAACCAGCAAAGACTAATGCATCCTCTGGTTCTTTCGTCACTGCATTCAACAATGTCTCAGTGATACAATATGGAATCGTTTCGCGATCACAATGTTTATAGGACAAGCAATTACGGCATTTTTCAATCGGAATTTGCTCATGTTTGATTCGCTCAGAAAAACGATTTTTTATTGCTCTACCCGGCATACCTACGGGACTTTTAATGATAGTGATATCTTCTTTTTCAGCTTTGATATACGCCTCTTTAAAAGATTCTGGTGCGTCACATTCTTCTGTCACAACAAAACGTGTAGCCATCTGTATGCCTGAACAACCTAAACTGAGATAATGATCGATATCCTCACGATCAAAAACACCACCGGCAAAAATAACTGGGATCTTTTTATTGAAGTCTGCTCCAAAAGAGTTGACTGTTTCAACGATTTTTATAATCTCTTCGTCCATTTGTTCAATGCTCTGCTCGATCATTTCAGCTTTAAAACCAAGATGTCCTCCAGCTTTCGGACCTTCGATCACAACAAAATCCGCTGTTTTGTTGTACCTTTTTTTCCAGGTACTTAGAAGAACCCTTGCACCCTTATTAGAGGAGACGATCGGTGCTATTTTAGTTTGGCTTCCTTCAACTAATTCGGGTAAATTGATCGGTAGCCCAGCTCCGGAAATAATGACATCCGCGCCAACTTCAACACATCTTTTTACATAACGATCATAGTGAAAAGTTGCCGCCATGATATTGAATCCGATCAGCCCGCCACAAGCGATCTCTTTTGCTTTTTCAAATTGTTTTTGGATGGCGATCATGTTTGCTCTTAGTGGTGACTTTTCAAACAATTCTTCTTGATATCCGATTTGTGCGGTTGATAAAATACCGATGCCACCTTCGCGGCTAACTGCACCAGCTAAATTCGCTAAGCTGACTCCGATGCCCATACCACCTTGGATGATAGGCACTTTTGCAACAAGACCGTCTATTACTAATGGTTTTAAAGACATATTTTTGCTCCTTTGTATTAGTAAAAAAATGTAAATACTTTGATATTCAAACTAAAACAAATGATAGTCAATTGAAAGGAAACTGTCAAATGTTTTTTTTAGAAAGTCAAGAAAATACCAATTTAAAATTTTTTTTATTTAAAATAGTCTTGATATGATGGGCTTTTTAGTTAAGAATAATTAAAAATCAAATATTTTACTTGCAATCTATTTTTATATGCGATATAGTTTGAACATCAAATGATTTGATTATCAAACTATATGGATGGTGCGCACACATGGAACCTAATTTAGAAACAGTCAACGATTATCTTGTCAGTGTCTTCAATGATATTTTAACGATTGAAGAATCTGAGCTAAAAAAATCACAATTTAATGATCTATCCATTACAGAGATGCATACGATCGAAGCGATCGGTATGTACAAAAAGAAAACCTCTTCAGAAGTCGCAAAAGAATTGTCGATTACTGTTGGCACTTTGACTGTTGCAATCAATAATCTTGTAAAAAAAGGTTATGTTGAACGGATTCGAAGTGAGGATGATCGTAGAGTTGTTAAATTAGGTTTGACAAAGAAAGGGAAGTTACTTTTCAGAGTCCACCAACATTTCCATCGAGAAATGGTGAAACGAATTTTAAGCGGAATGGATAAATCAGAAGAGCAGGCATTATTGAAAGCTCTAAAAAATCTTCATGATTTCTTGAAGGAATATAAGTAAAAAGTGAGGGCCAAAATGAACCAATTCGCAAAAATAACTTGTACAGGCCGATATGTTCCTGAAAATGTTGTTTCCAATCAGCGGTTATCAACAATGATGGAGACATCTGACGAATGGATTTCAAGTCGGACCGGGATACGGGCAAGAAATATTGTTACCAATGAAAATACTTCGGACTTATGTATCAAGGTAGCCGAACAGTTATTAAAAAAATCTGGTAAAAAACCGGAAGAATTAGATTTTATTCTAGTTGCTACGATGACACCGGATTATGGGACACCTTCTGTTGCATGTTTGGTTCAAGGAAGTATCGCTGCACAAAATGCATTTGCTTTTGATATAAGTGCTGCATGTTCTGGGTTTGTTTATGCTTTAAGTATGGGTGAAAAATTGATACGTACTGGCAAAAGACTTGGAATGATCATTGGCGGTGAAACTTTGTCAAAAGTGATCGATTGGAATGATCGTACAACAGCTGTGCTGTTTGGAGATGGGGCGGCAGGTGTAATACTTGAAGCAGATACTGAAGAACATTTTCTTAGTGAAAAGCTTCAGGCAGATGGGAAAAGAGCTAAGTCGCTAACTTCAGGATATTTAGAAAACAAGAGTCCTTTTTATACAGAATCTTCAGAAGAATCTAATTATCTTAAAATGACAGGCAGAGATATTTATGATTTTTCTTTAAAAGATGTAGCAAGTAATATTCGTGAAATCGTCGAAGAAGATGTTGATTACTTATTACTACATCAGGCAAATAAACGAATCATCGAAAAAATATCTCGAAAGCTCGCTATTCCAAGAGAAAAATTTTTAACGAATATGGAACAAAATGGCAATACTTCTGCCGCGAGCATTCCCTTATTATTAGATGAATCAGTAGAAGCAGGAGTACTGAAAATTGGCTCTGGACAAAAAATCGTGTTAACAGGTTATGGCGGCGGTTTAACGTGGGGATCGATCCTCTTAACGCTATAAGACTGTGACTATATAAATTAAAAAAGAAATTTATTGGAGGAATATACACATGGTATTCGAAAAAATTCAAGCAATTATTGTAGAAGAATTAGGTAAAGAGCCGGAAGAAGTAAAATTAACAACAAACATCCAAGAAGAGTTAGATGCAGATAGTTTAGATCTATTCCAAATCATCAACGAAATCGAAGATGCATTCGATGTAAAAATTGAATCAGAAGACGGCATCACAACAGTGCAGGACTTAGTGACATACGTAGAAAAACAAACAGCAGAATAATCAAGCTCATTTGCTTACACATAGAATTGGCAAAACAAAGTATTTTTGGGAAGCCAAAGGCTTGCTGAAAATCTAGCTTTTTTACACTGTTAGTTGGAATTAGAAAGGCTGGTACTAAACTTATTGAGTTTTGTTCCAGCTCTTTTTTCATTAAGGATTTAAGGGAGGTCGTTTATGCGATCACAGATTTGTAAGTTGCTTAACATTCAGTATCCAATTTTTCAAGGTGGAATGGCCTGGATTGCAGATGCTTCCTTAGCAGGAGCTGTTTCAAATGCTGGTGGTTTGGGAATCATCGCAGGAGGTAACGCGCCCAAAGAAGTTGTACAGGCAGAAATTCAAAAAATAAAGAAGATGACAGATAAGCCATTCGGTGTCAATATCATGCTGCTTTCGCCATTTGCAGAAGATATTGTCGATTTAGTTTGCGAAGAAAATGTTCCTGTCGTCACAACGGGCGCAGGAAATCCGAGTAAATATATGGCACGTTTTAAAGAACATAATATTAAAGTAATTCCAGTAGTTCCTTCAGTCGCATTGGGTGCACGAATGGAAAAAATCGGTGCAGATGCTGTAATTGTTGAAGGAATGGAGGCTGGAGGACATATCGGTAAGCTTACGACGATGAGTATCGTACCTCAAGTAGTCGATGCTTTATCGATCCCAGTCATTGCAGCAGGAGGGATCGGTGATGGTCGAGGCATGGCAGCTGCATTGATGTTAGGTGCAGAAGGAGTTCAAGTTGGTACACGTTTTTTAGTCGCAAAAGAATGTACAGTACATGAAAATTATAAAGCTAGGATCATAAAAGCACGAGATATTGATACAACGGTTACGTGCCAACATTTTGGACATCCTGTACGGGCAATCAAAAATAAACTAACGAACGAATATGATCGATTAGAAAAAATTGAATTGAGAAATCCTGAACCAGATCTTGTAAAATTTGACGAATTAGGTCAAGGAGCATTGCGAAAAGCGGTGGTTGAAGGCGATGTGGATCATGGCTCGATCATGGCAGGACAAATTGCAGGAATGATTACAAAAGAAGAAACAGCAAAAGAAATTATTGATTCGTATATTATTGAAATGAAACAAGTTTTTGTAGAGAAATATAGCCAGTGGGGATAATAGTCGTTCACATGGCTTTTATGATAAATAAATTGAATGAAACGAAAAAGTTTTCGGGTGACGAATATTGAGAAATGAAGCTCTTTCGATTTTAAAAGTAAGGAGTAATAGTATGAGAACTGCTTTTGTATTTAGTGGACAAGGTGCTCAATATAGTGGGATGGGCAAGGAATTATTTGATAAAGAAAAAATCGTTCAAGACACGTTTGAAGAAGCTAGTGACGTTTTAGGCTATGATATGGCAGAACTTTGTTTTACTGAAAATGAGCGTCTCAATGAAACGATGTATACACAACCAGCTATTTTAACTGTAAGTATTGCTTTTTTCCGCTTATTGCAGGCAAAAGGCTATCGACCAGATGTCGTAGCAGGACTCAGCTTAGGTGAATATAGTGCACTTGTTGCAAGTGGAGCCATTTCATTTAAACAGGCTGTTCAGCTAGTGGCTAAACGAGGCAAATTTATGTCGGAAGCAGCACCTTCGGGGACTGGGAAAATGGTCGCAGTGATGAACGCAGACCGTTCATTGATTGAAGAATGTTGTCTAAAAGCCAGTGAATTTGGGATCGTTTCTCCAGCAAATTACAATACTCCTCAGCAAATTGTGATTGGAGGAGAAGTGACCGCCGTTGATCAAGCAATAGAATTATTGACAGAGGCTGGAGTAAAACGAATGATCCCGCTAAATGTCAGTGGTCCTTTCCATACCGCACTATTAAAACCAGCTTCTGAAAAGCTTGCGGCCGAATTAGATCAAATTGAGTTTACTGAGATGATGATTCCTGTAATCAGCAATACAACAGCGCAAGTAATGAAACAAGCTGAGGTCAAGCAGTTATTGGAACAGCAGGTTATGTCTGCCGTACGTTTTGCAGATAGTATTGAAACAATCAAAAAAATGGACGTTGATACAATTATAGAAGTTGGGCCAGGAAAAACATTGACTGGCTTTATCAAGAAGATCGACAAAGAAATTCAAACAGCTCGTGTGGAAGATGAAAAAACATTAGCTGAAGCAGAGAATCTTTTGAGTGGGAGGTAACCTATGGACGTAAAAGGAAAAAATGTATTGATAACTGGCAGTACACGCGGCATTGGCAAGGCAGTTGCTTTGGCATTTGCTAAAGAAGGTGCAAATGTTGCTTTAAACGGACGTGGAGCAATCGATCCAGAACAAATTGCAGAGCTTGAAGCGTTTGGTATAAAATGTATCGGAGTTTCAGGAGATATCGCAGACTTTGGTTCTGCAGGTGAGATGATCCAAGAAGTCGTTGACAGCTTAGGCTCAATCGATGTGTTAGTGAACAATGCAGGGGTCACGAATGATAAATTATTATTGAGAATGACAGAAGAAGATTTTACTCGTTGTATCCAAATTAATTTAACTGGAACGTTCAATATGACACAACATGCAGTTAAGCGGATGATGAAACAACGTAGTGGAAGAATCATCAATATGTCCAGTGTTGTTGGTGTGATGGGAAATATAGGTCAAGCAAATTATGCGGCAAGTAAAGCTGGAGTGATTGGGTTGACTAAATCAGTTGCAAGAGAAGTAGCAGCAAGAGGAATCACGTGTAATGCAATCGCACCGGGTTTTATTCAAACAGAAATGACAGATGTATTATCAGATAAAGTAAAAGATCAGATGAGTCAGCAAATCCCGCTGAAATCTTTTGGACAGGTCGAAGATGTCGCTGATGCGACGATCTTTTTAGCTAAAAGTCCTTATATTACAGGGCAGGTCCTAAATATAGATGGCGGCTTAGTAATGAACGGCTAAAAAATGCTTGAAAGGAGCGATCGCATGAATCGCGTAGTAATCACAGGTTACGGTGTTGCATCACCGATTGGAAATGATGCAGATACGTTTTTGGAAAGCTTGCAAACTGGGAAAAATGGCATAGGGCCGATCACGAAGTTTGACGCTAGTGAAACAGGTATAACATTAGCCGCAGAGGTCAAAGAATTTCCATTTGATAAATATTTTGTGAAAAAAGATGCCAAACGAATGGATCTATTTTCATTATATGGCATTTATGCAGCATTAGAAGCAATGGAAATGAGTCATTTAGATACTGAAAAAATTGATGTTGACCGCTTTGGTGTAATGGTAGGTTCTGGCATTGGCGGCCTGCAAACCATTCAGGATCAAGTGATTCGAATGCACGATAAAGGACCGAAAAGAGTTGGTCCGCTATTTATCCCGATGGCGATCGGCAATATGGCTGCTGGTAATATTGCTTTACGTGTGGGTGCAAGAGGAATTTGTTCTGCTACAGTTACAGCATGTGCGACAGCCAATAACTCTATTGGTGAGGCGTTTAGAAACATCAAGCATGGCTATTCTGATGTTATTTTAGCTGGAGGAGCAGAGGCTTCGATTACTGAAATCGGCATTGCTGGATTTGCTTCATTGACAGCTGTAACTTCTTCGGAAGACCCTAACCGTGGTTCGATTCCTTTTGATAAGGATCGTAGCGGTTTTGTCATGGGAGAAGGTGCTGGTATTTTAGTTTTAGAGTCACTGGAACATGCTCAAAAACGTGGAGCTGCGATTTTAGGAGAAATCGTTGGTTATGGTTCTAACTGTGATGCTTACCATATGACATCACCAAGACCAAATGGCAGTGGGGCGGCGAAAGCAATGCAGTTAGCTATTGAAGAAGCATCTGTAGAAGCTGCTGCGATTGGTTATATCAACGCTCATGGTACCAGTACACCATCGAATGATGTAGCAGAAACGAAAGCCATTCAAACAGCCCTAGGAGAGGCTTCAAAAAATGTTCGAGTGAGCAGTACGAAGAGTATGACAGGACATTCTTTAGGAGCAACTGGCGGAATCGAAGCAATTGCAACACTTAATGCATTGCAACACCAATTCATCCCGCCAACGATCAATATCGAGCAGCTTGATGAAGCGATCGAAATCGATAATATCGTTATCAATGAAAGTCAAAAACATACGTTTGATTATGCTTTGACGAATTCGTTTGGCTTTGGTGGTCATAACGCAGTACTTTGCTTAAAACGGTGGGAGGATTAACATGAATATCAATGAGGTAAAAGAATTATTAACACAATTCGATCAATCTACACTGACTGAATTTGATTTAAAAGAAGGTTCATTTGGTCTTTATATGAATAAAAATAAAGGTACGCAAAGAGTTGTTTCTATTGATGAGAATCAGCCAGCCGTGAATTCTAATCCAACTGTTCAAACAGTTTCAGAGCATTCTGTGGAGCAAAATACAGCGGTCAATGAGCCTACTGAAAGTGCTCCTGTTCCGTTAGCAGAAAATACAGAAGAAATCGTTTCGCCAATTGTTGGTGTTGTTTATTTGAAACCAGCCCCTGATAAAGAAAATTTCAAGCAGGTTGGGGATACTGTGAAAAAAGGTGAAGTCATCTGTATCGTTGAAGCGATGAAATTGATGAACGAGATTACTGCGACTGTTGATGGCGTAATCACTGAGATTCTGATACAAAATGAAGATGTTGTTGAGTTTAATCAGCCATTATTCCGTGTATCAAAAGGAGTGTAAGTATGAATATTCAGGAAATCAAAGAAATCATTCCCCATCGTTATCCTTTTTTATTATTAGATACAGTTGAGGAAATCGTTATTGGCGAAAAAGTGATCGCTAAAAAAAATGTTACGATCAATGAGCCGTTTTTCCAAGGGCATTTTCCAGGTGAACCGGTCATGCCGGGGGTTTTGATACTTGAGGCCTTAGCACAAGCTGGCGCTGTAGCATTATTATCTATGCCTGACTTCAAAGGGAAAACAGCGTATTTCGGTGGTATTGATAAAGCAAAATTTAGACAAAAAGTTGTTCCTGGCGATACATTGATGCTAGAGGTAGAAATTGTGAAAGTAAAATCAGTTGCCGGGATCGGCAAAGGAACTGCGACTGTGAACGGTAAAAAAGTAGCAGAAGCAGAATTGACCTTTATGATTGGATAGGTGAGCTATGTTTTCAAAAGTTTTAATCGCAAATCGAGGAGAAATAGCAGTTCGGATCATTCGTGCATGCCGTGAGCTAGGTATTCAGACTGTTGCAGTATACTCTGAAGCTGATAGGGAAGCATTGCACACACAACTTGCAGATGAAGCAATTTGTATTGGACCGGCCAAAGCAGCAGATTCTTATTTAAATGTTCAGCACGTATTGAGTGCGGCAATCGTTACGAATGCAGAAGCGATTCATCCTGGCTTCGGTTTTTTATCAGAAAATAGTCAGTTTGCTGCGATGTGTGAGGAATGTAATATTACTTTTATTGGTCCTAAGGCAGAAACGATCGATGCAATGGGCAATAAGATCAATGCCCGCACGTTGATGCAAAAAGCAGATGTTCCAGTGATACCTGGCAGTACTGGAGTAATCAATTCGGTAGAGGAAGCACTGGAAATCGCAAATACGATTGGTTATCCTGTAATGTTGAAAGCTGCAGCTGGCGGTGGAGGCAAAGGGATTCGTAAAGTTTTAACGAAAGATGAGCTGCCGCAGCATTTTACATCTGCTCAACAAGAAGCGAAGGCGGCTTTCGGTAACGATGATATGTACTTGGAGAAGATCATTTATCCTGCGCGCCACATTGAAGTTCAGATTTTAGGTGACAAATATGGGCATGTGATCCATTTGGGCGAACGTGATTGTTCCTTGCAAAGAAACAATCAAAAAGTTCTTGAAGAATCTCCATCTATTGCTATTACACCTGAAAAGCGCCAGTTGTTAGGAGAAACAGCTGTACGAGCTGCTAAAGCTGTTCACTATGAAAATGCCGGAACCATTGAATTTTTGATGGATGCAGATGGAGAATTTTATTTCATGGAAATGAATACGCGTATTCAGGTAGAGCATCCAGTTACAGAAATGGTTACAGGCATCGATCTTGTAAAAGCACAGTTAAAAATTGCTGCAGGTGAAGAATTACCTTACACGCAGAAAGATGTGATAATGACTGGTCATGCCATCGAGTGCCGAATAAATGCGGAAAATCCAGCATTTAATTTTGCTCCTTCACCAGGGAAGATCAATAATTTATTATTGCCAAGCGGTGGTATGGGGCTAAGAGTAGATAGTGCAATGTATTCGGGCTATTCAATTCCGCCGTATTATGATTCGATGATCGCAAAAGTTATTGTTCATGGATCGGATCGAATGGATGCCTTGATGAAAATGCAGCGAGCCTTAAATGAGATCGTAACAGATGGCATTATTACAAATGCTGAATTTCAGCTGGATTTGATCACTCACGACAATGTATTGGCTGGAGAATACGATACTAGCTTTTTACAAGAAACATTTTTACCAAATTGGAAACCAGAAAGCGATAATTAAAAAGGAGCAGGTGTATGGCTTTATTTAAAAAGAAAAACTACATTAGAATCAATCCGAATCGCGCGGGGGACCAATCTTCTGTAAAAAAACCAGCAGTTCCTGACAATATGTGGGCCAAGTGTCCATGTTGTAAACGAACACTCTATACAAAAGATATGGGGGCAGAGAAAGTCTGCCCTTATTGTGGTTATAGTTTTAGGATCGGTGCTTGGGAAAGGCTTGCGTTGACGGTTGATGAGAAGAGTTTTGAAGAATGGGATACAGACATTGTAACGAAAGACCCGCTAAACTTTCCGGATTATCTAGAAAAAATCACTAAAATGCAGGAAAAAACGGAGCTTCATGAAGCTGTTTTGACTGGGAAAGCCCGTATTGATGAACAAGAAATTGCGATCGGTGTGATGGATGCTAATTTTATTATGGGAAGCATGGGAACAGTTGTGGGGGAAAAAATCACCCGCTTATTTGAACGAGCAACACAGTTGCGATTGCCGGTAGTCATTTTTACAGCTTCCGGTGGAGCACGAATGCAGGAAGGGATTTTTTCTCTGATGCAAATGGCAAAAATTTCAGCCGCTCTTAAGCGTCATAGTAAGGCTGGGTTGCTTTATGTAACAGTTTTGACGGATCCAACGACTGGCGGCGTTACTGCTAGTTTCGCAATGGATGGCGATATTATTTTAGCTGAGCCGCAAAGTTTGATTGGTTTCGCAGGACGTCGTGTGATCGAACAGACGATTCGTCAAAAATTACCTGATGATTTCCAAAAGGCAGAATTTTTACTGGATCACGGCTTTGTCGATCAAATTGTCGCTAGAAATCAATTACGGGAAGTTCTTAGTAAATTGATAAAGCTCCATACGATGAAAGGGTGGGAATAAAATGGAAAAAACAGCCAATGATATTGTCACCCTAGCCAGAGCACAAGATCGTTTTACATCTTTAGAATATATCGATGCAGTTTTTGATGACTTTATGGAATTTCATGGCGATCGCTATTTTGGTGATGATTTAGCAGTTGTCGGTGGTATTGCGACTTTAGATGAAAAACCGATCACTGTAGTCGGCATTCAAAAAGGGCGTAATTTACCAGAAAATATTGATCGCAATTTTGGTGCGCCGCATCCAGAAGGATATCGGAAAGCCTTACGATTGATGAAACAAGCAGAAAAATTTGGTCGCCCAGTGATTACTTTTATTAATACGGCGGGTGCTTATTGCGGGATTGAAGCAGAGGAACGCGGTGAAGGTGAAGCAATTGCCAGAAACTTATTGGAAATGTCTGATTTAACAGTTCCGATTATTGCCATCATTATCGGTGAAGGCGGCAGCGGCGGTGCTTTGGCGCTTGCTGTAGGTGATGAAGTTTGGATGCTGGAGCATACGATTTATGCGGTATTGTCTCCAGAAGGATTTGCTTCGATATTGTGGAAAGACGGTAGTCGTGCAAAAGAGGCAGCGGAACTGATGAAAATCACAGCAAATGAGTTAAAAGAATTGACGATCATTGATCGAGTGATACCAGAAGAAATGAATGGTGAAGCTTTAGAACAACCTCAAATCAATCGAATGATTCAAAAAGCACTTATTAGTAAATTAAAAGAATTAGCCCAACTTGATACAGAGACGTTACTAGAAAAACGTTACGAACGTTTCCGTAAATATTAAGCCAAAACGGGAATGTGACTGGTTCGAGCAATTGTAGTAAAAATAGAACAGTCCGTTTTTTGTATTGCTCAGTTTTTTGAAATTGCCGAGGAACCTGACTTTTGGCTATTATTTATCAAGAATTAGAGAGGTTGAGACAGAGGTGTTCAACTCTGAGAAATAAGAAAGAATTCACGGAAATTGATCTTCAAATTTTTGTGAATTTCAGCTTATATCCGAAGGAGTTACTTCTGTTCTCACCGTTTATTCATTTTAAAGGGACTGGGTGGTAACTCATAGAGTTATGTCCCAGTCCCTCGTTTTTTCCATCAATCACTGTAGACTTCTGAGATCGACCAGATAAAGCCAAAAGGATCTTTGATATTTGCTACTTTGAATTTGTTTGGAACAATGGTTATAGGCATTTCTAAAGTACAGCCGGCATCAAGACTTTTTTCTACAAGTTCGTCAACATTGTCACAGATGAGTTGGATGCAAAATGGTGTGCCGTTTAACGTTAAAGGAGACTTTGCTTCGGAGCCAGGTTGCTCATCTGCTAATGCGAATAAACTTTCACCGATACGAAAGCGAGCAGAACTGCCTTCCTCTGAATGATTCAGTTCGATTCTTTTAGCATTAAACAGCTCTTCATAAAAGTTTATGGCTGTCTCTGTTTTTGGAACAAAAAGATTGATAGATGCTTTTTTGATCGTTACGCTCATTGAGATTCCTCGTTTCATTTTGTTTAAAAAAAGTGTACCATACAAAGTGAAAACAAGGGAAAACGATTGCTTATAACAGAAATTATGTATGAATGAATTTCTGATTAGCATTTATAGAAATTTTTAGGAAAATGCAGTATAATACATACTTAAGGAGTGCTGGTCTAGTACTCCTTTCATTATGAGAAAATTCATCGTGAGGATGAAAGGAGTTTCTATGTTTTCAAAATTTAAACCAACATGGATGGTTGATGCGATCTATAAAATCACCCCGAATCAATTAAAAAAAATGGGGATCAAAGCGGTCTTAACAGATTTAGATAATACATTGATTGCCTGGGACAACCCTGACGGCACAGAAGAATTACTAACGTGGATCTTGGAGATGAAAAATGCTGGGATTCCAGTTGTAGTTGTGTCTAACAATAAATCCAGCCGAATCAAACGAGCTGTCGAAAAATTTGATCTAGCGTATGTATCAAGAGCTCTGAAGCCTTCTACAAGAGGATTTAGAGAAGCTGAAAAAATGTTGAATTTAAAGCCAAGTGAGTTAGTGATGGTGGGCGATCAAATCATGACAGATATCCGCGGTGCTAATGCAGCTGGGATCAGAAACATTTTAGTACGTCCTATCGTAGATACGGATGGCTGGAATACACGAATCAATCGATTTTTTGAACGTAAAATCATGAAACACTTAGCGAAAAAGCACCCAGATATGGTGTGGAAAGGCGGACTAGAATGAGTGAACTTGAAGAAATTCACTGTATAGGCTGTGGCGCAGTCATTCAAACAGAGCTTCCTGATGAATTAGGTTATACGCCAAAAGCGGCGTTAGAAAAAGGCTTGGAGACAGGCGAGGTTTATTGCCAACGCTGTTTTCGCTTGAGACACTATAATGATATTCAAGATGTTCATTTAACTGATGATGACTTTTTACGTCTGTTGAATGAGCTAGGTCGTGAAGATGCTTTGATCGTGAACGTCATTGATATTTTTGACTTCAACGGGTCACTGATTCCAGGTCTGCATCGTTTTATTGGTGATAATCCAGTATTGATGGTGGGCAATAAAGTCGATATCTTGCCAAAATCATTAAAGAAACCGAAAATGATCCAGTGGATGAGAGAACGGGCGCATGAAGAAGGATTGCGTCCAGTTGACGTATTATTGACAAGTGCGAAGAAACCACAGGAAATGGAAAATTTGCTTGAAACGATCGAAAAACATCGTGAAGGTAGAGATGTTTATGTAGTGGGGGTGACCAATGTTGGGAAATCAACACTGATCAATCAAATCATCAAGCAAACGGCTGGTGTGAAGGATGTTATCACAACGTCGCAATTTCCAGGGACAACATTAGATAAAATCGAGATCCCGTTAGATGATGGTCATTTCTTGATCGATACGCCAGGAATCATTCATCGTCACCAAATGGCTCATTATCTAGGTAAAAAAGATTTGAAATTGATTGCTCCGCAAAAAGAAATCAAACCAAAAGTTTATCAGTTGAACCCAGAGCAGACCCTATTCTTGGGTGGATTAGCTCGTTTTGATTTTGTTCAGGGGGAACGTAGTTCATTTATCGCTTATGTTTCTAATGATCTGTCTATCCACAGAACGAAGTTAGCAAAAGCAACAGAGTTTTACGAAAAACATGTTGGCGGATTGTTACAACCGCCGCGCCCAAATGAAGTGGCAGACTTTCCAGAGTTGGTTCGCTTTGAATTTTCGATCAAAGAAAAAACAGATATCGTCTTTGCAGGGTTAGGTTGGATCACTGTGACGCAACCTTGTGTAGTTGCAGGCTGGGCTCCCAAAGGCGTCGATGTTTTAAGAAGAAAAGCATTGATATAAAAACGAGTGAACATAGAGAGAAGGAAAATTAGTGGAATTAAGAGGAAAACAAAAGCGTTATTTACGTAGTCAAGCCCATCATTTACAACCAATCTTTCAAATCGGTAAAGGTGGATTAAATTCAGCGATGGTCGTACAGATCAACGAAGCACTAGAAAAGCGCGAACTGATCAAGGTCACATTATTACAAAATACAGATGAAATAGCTGAAGAAGTAGCAGAATCTTTAAAAACTGAGATTCATTGCGACATCGTTCAAATCATCGGTCGTGTACTCGTTTTATTTAAACCATCATCAAAAGAAAAATACCAAAAGATCTCTAAAGAAGTTAAAGCAATTTAAACCTTGGAGGGAAGTAAAAATGGGGACAAGTACGAATGCTGCATTGAAAACGCAAGTGATTGTTGAAGAAGCTGAATTATTTCAAAAACGAAAGCAAGTAGGAATTTTAGGCGGTAATTTTAATCCAGTTCATACAGCTCATTTAGTGATGGCTGACCAAGTGCAACAACAGCTTGGTTTGGATAAAGTTTATTTGATGCCGAGCTATTTGCCGCCGCATGTGGATGAAAAACAGACGATCGACAGTGAGCATCGCTTAAATATGCTGGAGTTAGCGATTGCTGACAACAGCAATTTAGCGATTGAACCAATTGAGTTATTTCGTAAAGGCAAAAGTTATACCTATGATACGATGAAGGCCTTGACCCAAAACAATCCCGATACAGATTATTATTTCATCATTGGTGGAGACATGGTAGAATATTTACCAAAGTGGTATAAAATCGATGAATTATTGACACTTACCAATTTTGTTGGGATTCGCCGACCTAATTATGGGACGATCACACCGTACCCGATCATTTGGGTCGATGTTCCGCAAATGGATATTAGTTCGACCTTGATTCGTGAAAAAATGAAAAATGGCTGTTCGACTCGTTACTTACTGCCTGATAGTGTGATACACTATATAGAAGAAAAGGGGCTGTATGTCGATGAAATTTAGCGGAGCTTATACATCCTTAAAACGAGAAGAACTAATGCAAAAAGTTCAAATGCGTATGAGTGAACGTCGTTTTTTACACGTATTAGGTGTGGAAGAAATGGCTGTTGCCTTAGCAGCTAAATACGGTGCTTCCGAAGAAAAAGCCAGTATTGCAGCTTTGACTCATGATTATGCAAAAGAACGTCCAGATGAAGAATTTGAATTAATTATTCAGCGGGATGGATATGATCCTGAGCTTTTAGCCTATGGAAACGCAATTTGGCATGGGTTGGTCGGTGCTAGTATGGTGGAAAGAGAGCTTGGTATAGAAGATGAAGAAATTCTTCAGGCGATTCGTCTTCATACAACAGGTGCTGCTGAGATGAGTTTGTTGGATAAGATCATTTACGTTGCTGATTATATTGAACCTGGTCGAGATTTTCCAGGAGTGAAGGAAGCAAGAGAATTAGCTTTACTTGATTTAGATCAAGCTGTTGCTTACGAAACGAAGCATACACTGATGCATTTAATTGAAAAAGAACAAAAAATTTATCCCAAAACAATTGAAACATACAATTATTGGGTAAGTAAGAAAAGAGGAAAAGATCATAGATAGTCAACAGATATTAGAAATCGCTGTAAAAGCAGCGGATTCAAAACGTGCAGAGGAAATCGTCGCTTTAGATGTACATGAGATTTCACTTTTAGCAGATTACTTCATGATTTGTGAAGCCACAAGTGAACGTCAAATCAACGCTATTGTGGAAGAAATCATTGAAAAAGAAGAAGAAGCGCAAGTAGAAGTAAAAAGAATCGAAGGGAAAGATGGCGGGAAATGGGTCTTGATTGATCTAGGTGAGATCATTGTCCACGTCTTCCAATCATCAGAGCGTACTTTTTATAATCTAGAAAAACTTTGGTCAGATGCACCAATGGTCGATCTTCACGCTTGGGTCGAGTAACATGGCGTATGAAACATTTGCTTTTGTATACGATGAAGTAATGGACGACAGTCTTTATGACGAATGGCTGGCTTTTTCAAAGCGTCATTTACCAGAAGATAAAAAAGAGGTCTTAGAAATGGCTTGCGGTACAGGTGCATTGGCTGTGAATTTTGCGAAGGCGGGTTTTTCAGTAACGGCATTGGATCTATCTGAAGAAATGCTGATGATGGCAAGCAAGAGAGCGGCAGAAGAAGAGGTCCATATTCAGTTTGTTCAAGGGAATATGATGGATCTATCTGAAATGGGCCAATACCAGGCAATCACCTGTTTCTCTGATTCTCTATGCTACATGGAAAATCGTCAGGAAGTTCAGCAAGTCTTTGATGATACCTATCAAGCGTTGGAAGAAGAGGGTATTTTTATTTTTGATGTCCATTCTGTTCATCAAGTAGATCATGTGTTTCCAGAGTATAGCTATCATTATCAAACGGAAGAGTTTGCTTTTTTGTGGGATAGCTACCCTGGAGAAAAAGAACACAGTATTGAGCATTTTCTGACTTTCTTTGTGAAGGAGCATGAGAGTGATGAAGTGTTTATTCGTCAGGATGAACTTCATAAAGAGCGGACATATTCTATGGATAATTACTTGATGATGCTTGAAAGTGCGGGATTTGCGAATGTTGAAGTTTATGCTGATTTCACAGATGAAGCACCCACAGAAGAAAGTAAACGCTGGTTTTTTGTCTGCCAAAAATAAAAAGATACTTAAGATCGACGTGTGAGCAGTGTGAAGCTTTTGAGCTTTTTCCTGCTCTTTTTTTATAAGGAAAGTAAAAATAATCTGAGTAAAGGAGAAAACGAAATGAAGAGCTGCGGTATCATCGTTGAATATAATCCTTTTCATAATGGCCACCAGTATCATACAAAAATGGCTCGGGAACTAAGTCAAGCGGATGTAGTGATTGCTGTCATGAGTGGAAATTTTTTGCAAAGAGGAGAGCCAGCGATCATCGATAAATGGACGAGAGCAAAAGAAGCGCTAAGTCATGGTGTTGATTTAGTGGTCGAACTGCCATTTGCTTATGCTGTGCAATCGGCAGATTATTTTGCTAGGGGGGGCATCAAGCTTCTTCATGCGCTGGAGTGTGATTCATTATGCTTTGGTACAGACGATCGCTCTGAGATGGATTATCAAAGATTTGGTGCGTTTGTGAAAGACCACCAAACTGAAATCGATCAGCAATATCAAACGATCAAAAATAATGGGATGAGTTATCCACAACAGATGACAGAAGTTTTTCGCAAAATTTATCCTGAAAACGGACTTAATTTTTCTACGCCAAACCATATCTTAGGCCTAAGTTATGCAAAAGAAAATGCTCATTATGATAAACCGATGGTGTTATATCCGCTAAAACGAGAGCAGGCTGGCTATCACGACTTGAAGATACATAGCCGATTTGCTAGTGCAACGGCGATTAGGCAAGCTGTTTTTGCTAATGAACTTTCAGGAATCAGACAAGTTTTACCTGAACAAGTAAGTAAAGATCTGGAACAAGCTGCTATCGTGTCATGGGAAAATTATTGGCCGTTATTGAAATATAAATTGATCAGTAGTTCAATCGAAGAGTTGCAGGAGATTTATCAAATGAAAGAAGGCATTGAATATCGCCTAAAAGAAGCTGCCAAGGATGCTGATTCTTTTTCTGTATTTATAGAAAAAGCAAAAACAAAGCGTTATACTTGGACACGTTTGCAACGTTTAGCAACTTATATTTTAATTAATGCAAATCAACAGGAAATCGAAGCTTCCTGGCGCCATAGTCATTTACATGTATTAGGTTTTACAGAGAAAGGACAGCAGTATTTAAAAGAAAAGAAAAAGACCGTATCGTTACCCTTGATCACTAAAGTATCTAAAACTTTGAATGATCGATTGTCATTAGATATCCGTAGTGATCAGATTTATCGTTTAGGAAATACTGCTATTTCGGAACAAAATTTTGGTCGAAGTCCAATCCGTTTGCCATAAAAGCAAAAAAGACTTAACAAAAGTTTGATTGACAAGTATAATAAGAAAGGCGCAATAATCAAAAAAACTATAATGAATGAAAGCGAAGTGAGAATATGGGTCGTAAGTGGGCAAATATTAAAGAGAAAAAAGCTGCCAAAGACGCAAATAACAGCCGAGTTTATGCAAAATTCGGAATCGAGATTTACGTAGCAGCGAAATCGGGTGATCCTGACCCTCAAGCAAATCAAAAATTACGGTTTGTTATCGAGCGCGCAAAAACATATAATGTACCAAAACATATCATTGATCGAGCAATTGAAAAGGCGAAAGGCTCAGGAGACGAACAATACTCTGAGTTACGCTATGAAGGCTTTGGTCCAAATGGATCGATGGTGATCGTAGACGCACTGACAAATAATGTGAATCGTACAGCTTCTGATGTGCGTGCAGCTTTTGGTAAAAATGGTGGAAATATGGGTGTCAGTGGTGCTGTTGCTTACATGTTCGATCATACAGGTGTGATCGGTTTTGCTGGTGATGATGCAGATGATATTCTTGAATACTTGATGGAAAAAGATATCGATGTTCGTGATGTAACAGAAGAAGATGGACAAATCATTGTTTATACTGAGCCTGAGGATTTACATGCAGTGCAAGAAGCATTAAAAGAAAAAGGCATCGAAGAATTTTCAGTGGCAGAATTAGAAATGATTGCACAAAATGATGTCGAGCTGTCTGGAGAAGATCTAGAAAAATTCGAAAAAATGATTGATGTGCTGGAAGATTTAGATGATGTTCAAAAAGTATACCACAACGTTGACTTAGGTGAATAAGGGATTTTTTAACAGAATGATACAAAAGCCGCTTTGGTTCTAGCAATAGGAGTAGTAGCCGAACAATATGTTTTTCGTCTTGCTCGTGTGTTGCAAAATTGCTGAAGAATCTGACTTTTGAATATCGTTTATAAAGAAAGTAAAGACCTGAACAAAACTAGAATACAGTTTTGTTCAGGTCTTTTTTTGTACCTAAAAAGAAGACAAAAAAACCCTTCATACACACACTATATGAAGGGAAACACAATATGAAAAACTAAGAACAAGAATATAATATCACTTTCTTTTTAAATTCTCAAATATTTAGCATTTTATAGAAATTTTTGAGAATTTATAAGATGAAGAAATCTATTTATATAATCTTTCGTTATTTAATTGAGTGTGTTAGAAAAGAAACCATAGCGTACTATATTATAAAATAATTTTAAATATTCTTTTTATGTTTCATTTATAACAAGTATTAATCAATAAATAATCCTAAAAAAAACAAAGCGTAGCATAAGGAAATCAACCTCAAAATATAAGCTGTTATTAATAGAAATTATTCTTCGATTTCTGTTTCAATTATTTTACTTTATCATTTTAGCAGTATAGAATCTATGTAAAACTATTGTTTATATAGATAACTAAATAACATTTAGATAATAAAAGCGGCTGTGAAAGTAAATTTGGTTAAGGGGGAGAGGAAGTTGAAAAGAGTAGGAACTGTTTTGTCTTTATGTGTTCTGCTATTATTCGTCATTGGAGATTCTATTCGAGCAACTGCTGATGAGAGTCAGACTACGCTTCAGACAACTTCTACAGAAAATTTGAATGAATCAACAGAACCATCCAATGAGATATCATCAGAAATAAACATCCAATCAACGAATCAAACAGAGGAAACAATCAATAGCGAAGAAGAAGTCGTAGAAAATGAAACCGTTCCTACAGATGTCAAAGAGTATGTGGCACCAGATCCTCGAACAGTTTCTGTCGGAAATAGTACGCTCAGTTCTTCGGTAGCCAGCGGTTCATATGGACAGGATATCGTTACGATTTCTTATGAATACAGTATCACCTTGATTGGACTGGCTATCAATGATAAACCTATTATTGCTATACAACTACCATCTGAGATCGCTAACCAAATAAACAACGATGTCACAAAGCAGCAGGATTTTTTAGCTTTACTCACAGGGACAGTCAGCTATCCTGGAACCACAAATCAAGATATCCATAGTACGACGAATTCAGTCAGTTTATCCTACAATAATGTTTATAATTCCATTTATGTGACGTTTCCAACGAGTTCATTAGTTTTACTTCCAGGAACTAAATGGTCTGTTTCTCTCTCCTTTGATGTTGGTGCGATGTATAAACGGGGGATCTCGATTCCAGCAGCCACAGGGGCAAATTATCCGATTCGAGGAACCTTTACAGATGTCGGCACAGGGTTAGGGGCAATCAGTATCATTGTCGGAAACAATACTAAAACAGGGACGATCAATAAAACGCCGTTGGTTTTAGGCACATATCCAGTGCCGCGTGTCACGCCAGCTAGCGTCAATGCACTTTCCCATCTTCAAACAAATGTGACCGGGAATATCCAGCAGACATAAGACAGTGGCTATAATTATACCGTTCAGCTCACTATCAATCATACAGATGGGACAACGACACCGATTATTGTTAACAATATACCAGTAGACAGTTCGGGAAACTTTAGTACAACATTATCTTCTGCGCTTGAGTATGGTGATACGCTATCTTCAATCGTTTATGCTAGATCCAAAACAAATACGGATTATGTTCAAAGTGCATCTTCAACACTTCGAACAGTGAGCTGGACGATCAATCCAGTCAGTGCTATCACAGCAGTCGGCGGGACAACTCAATTGTCAGGAACAGCAACACAAACTTCACTGGGCAATTATCAAGTGAAATTACAAATAAACAACGGTACGACCTATACTACTTCTTTAAATGCTAATGGAAGCTTTCTGTTTTCTGGGTTACCCACTTTCCAAGGTGGAGAATCTGTCAAAGTCTGGATCCAAGGTCTAAGTACACGTACAGGGGCTCAGCTTTTAGCAAGTAGTGATTTCATACGGACAGTTCCTTATCCAATTCCACAAATCTCACTCGTTCAAACGATTGAACGTAGAAATGCTCAAGGCAATTGGGAGTCTGCATCATCGGTCGTTACGGGTCAAACTGTTCGTTATACCTTGACGGCTACTTTAATTAATCAACCGGCAACATGGATGAACCAACAATTGAAATCGTCGATTCCAGCCGGTTTAACGCAATTGAGTGCAGCAACGTTGACGAAAAAATCAGCAGCTGGTGTCAGTACACCAGTCTTGGGTGTTCAGCTCTTAACAGATACGAATTCAAATACACAATATTGGTATTATCAAAATACATTAGCAGCGAATAATTTTACTGAAGCCAATACCAGTTTTATCTTGCAATATACAGGAGTTGTAGCTGATGGAGCTGTAGATCAAACCCTTGCATTTTTAGATACGATCAACGGGAGTGATGGTGGAGGAACAGCAATTCCTACACAAAGCAGTACCACTTCTACAACAGTAAAAAGCGGTGCATTACGATTTGTTCAGTCTCCTACACAAATTTCATTCACTAAAATACCGATTCCAAATAAAACAACTGCTTACAGTCCTAGTAATATAAACGCTCCTCTTGTTATTGCAGACGGCCGTGTGACAAAAAGTCAATGGCATTTGCTTGTTAGAGAAAGTCAAGCGATGCACTCGACAACAACAAGTAAAACAGTCAATCAGGCGTTTGCTTACCGGAAAAGCGGGGTTGATTATCCGATTACTACGTTAGCTTCAGAAGTGTATGCCTATACAGCAGCAGATGATACGAACGTTCAGATCCCTTGGAATCAGCAGAATGGACTGTTTTTAAAAATAGGTCCAGATATCAATATAAATGTAAATGAGGCATATACAGCTGAATTACAGTGGATTTTATCTGATACACCAATTTAAATTGCTTTAGCTTCTTTAATCAGGAAGTTAAAATAAAAAAATGGAAAGAAGGAAGTAAAAATGAAAAAGGTATTCTTTATCTCAGGCGTGTTTAGTGCATTAGCGATTTCTTTTAGTTTCTTTGGTGGAAGCAGCGTTGAGGCAGCACAAGCAGGTACGATCAAATCAAATGCAGATATTACATTCGCTTTAGACAATTCAACAACGTCCCCAGTGAATCCAACCGATCCGACACAACCTGTGACACCAAATCCAGCAGATCCTCATCAGCCTGGAACCGCAGGCCCATTGAGTATCGACTATGTTTCTAACTTTCATTTTGGCACACAGCAAATTAAACCGGGAAGTGCTACATACTATGCCCAACTGGATCAAGTTCAAAATAGTGGAGGAAATCTTATCAGTGTACCAAACTATGCGCAGGTAACAGATAAACGTGGGTTGAATTTAGGTTGGAAGTTATCAGTAAAACAAGATGCACAATTTGCGACAAGCGATACGACGCCAGCAGTTTTAGATAATGCTGTTTTAAGCTTTCTAGCAGCGACACCAAATTCAACTCAGTTGATTGCTTTAGCGCCAGTTTCAGTACCAGTGATCTTAGACCCAACAGGTGCTGCAACGTCTCGAGTGGCAACTGCTGCAGCTTCAACTGGGATGGGTACTTGGACGCTTGCCTTTGGTACAGGTGCAAGTGCTGCACAAGGGGTGCAATTAACAGTACCTACAGCAACCAAAAAGGTAGCTTCAAGCCAATACAAAACAACACTGACTTGGATTTTAGATGATACACCATTATAGGTAAGAAAGATTTAAGTAATTTCTGAAAAGAGGTTGAGACAGAAGTGTTTAATCCCGAGAAATAAGCAAGAATTCACGAAAATTGCTTTCCAAACTTTTGTGAATTCTTGCTTATTTCCGAAGGGATTGCTTCTGCTCTCACCGTTTATCCGGATTACAGGTGTCCAGGATTTGACTCGTAGAGTTATGTCCCAGTCCCTTTTCAATTACATAATTAAAGGTATCTAAAAGGAGTTTTTATGATGACTAAGAGTAGGCTAAAAAAAGGATTCGCACTAATTTTATTCTTTATTTCTTTTGTTGCTGGTCATAATGTCTATGCGAATGAAATGGATTTTTCTGTAAGAGCCATTTTACCGGAAAACCAGCGAAGTCAAGATGCCAGTTATTTCGATTTGAGGGTAATACCCGGACAAAAACAAACGCTCGATATCGAATTGACCAATGATACGGACCATGATATCACGATCATCACTTCTGCCAATTCAGCGATTACTAATGATAATGGAATCGCTGATTACTCTCATAAGAAGACGAAAAAAGACCCATCAGCTGCAATAACGTTTAGTGAAATAGCACAAATGCCGGAAGAAATCGTTTTGGCAAAAAAATCCAAAAAAATTGTAGAATGTGTCATTACAATGCCGGAAAAATCATTTGATGGTTTTGTTTTAGGCGGACTATACTTTGAACAGAAGAAGGATGAGGCAGAAGAAACGAATAAAAATGAAGCCGTAGCTATCGGGAATCGTTTTTCTTACGTCGTTGGAGTTTTGCTGAGTGAAACGGATCAGGAAGTGAGACCAGAGTTAGCTTTGAATGAGGTTAAGACAGACCAGTTCAATGGAAACAATATTGTCACGATGAATATTCAGAATAAACAATCAGCAATGATCAAAAAGCTGCAGGTAGATGCAAAACTTTATTATGAGCAGGAGAAAAAGCCGCGCTATGAAAACCATCAAGAAGCTCTGACAATGGCTCCCAACACCAATTTCAACTATCGAATCGATTTAAAAGAACAACCCTTTGTAGCAGGGAATTATACAGTAAAAATCAAAGCGAATGATGGTTATAAAGATTGGACTTGGGAACGGAAATTTGACATAAAAGAAAAAGAAGTAAAAAAATATAATGCAACAGCTGTGAATTTACCTCCTGAGCCAAAAAAACAATTCCCTTGGGCGATCGTGATCAGTATAGGAATCGGACTTCTTATAGTTATCGTTGGTATCATTTATTATTTCAAACAGAAAATGAAAAAGACACAGCAAGTGCACCAAGAAAAATATGATGAATTGAAAAAGAATCTCGATCAATTAAATGAAAAAGAAAAATAGATAAGTCCGAATATATCACGTAACTTAAAATAGTTAAACAATAGTAACAGAATGCAAACATAAATATCACAAATTCTTCACAGTTGAGCAGTATTATTAGTTCATACAAAACAAACAACCCTAACAAAACACTTTTTCATTTTTAACTCCTTGCCCGCCCTTCCCCGAGGGTGGGCTATTTTTTATTAGATTTCCGTTTATTAAAAAAATCATCTGATTTATCTTTTGACATACGAGATAAACCAGATGAAGCAGAAATAATAGTATTTAATTCGTAACGATCAATGATCAAAAATTAGGCCGTATCCTAAGGCGCAAACTTCTCTAATATAAGTTTTGATTTTTGCTGAGGATCTTGAAACAGCTGGAAGCCCGCTAACACTAGAAATTCCTAAGCGTTTGGCTAATAATTTTGATCGATAGATATGAAAATCGCTAGTTACGATGACCGTTTTGCTGAGTGATTGTTTTTTTTGTGCATTCTGAATGTTTTCTTTGGTTCGGGTAGAGGTATCCTCTTTTAAAATTTGAGTGTCGGGAATTCCCTTGACTCTTAAATATTCAGCCATGACATTCGCTTCACTATCAGGTTCATCAGCTCCTTGGCCGCCGCAGACGATCACTGTTGCTTCTGGGTGCTCCTTCAGATAGGGAACCGCGGCATCAAGTCTTTCTTTTAAAACAGCACTTGGATAGGCATTATCTTTTGAAGAACCTTTGACTTGCGCACCTAAAATCAAGACAGTATCTGGATTCTTTACGGGTTGATCCTTTGTTCCGCTAAAAATCATTGCTAGAACAACGGCAGCATATATTGTTCCAATACCAATTATTATGACCACGATTTGTCTCATCCTTTTCACCATACCACAACCTTTCATTATTCAGTTTAGTAGATAAACGAAAGTAGTGGCAGGCAATTTATTTTATTTAAACTATTTTTAACTTTTTTTAGAAAAGCATAATATCGTTAGTCATTTATAGTACACTATATATGACTTGAATGAAAGGGGAGAGACATATGAGAACAGAGCAAGAAATGATTCGCTTGATTTTAGATACCGCTAAAAATGATTCTCGAATCTTAGCTGTAGGAATGAATGGTTCAAGGACAAATCAGCGGGTGCCAAAGGATACATTTCAAGATTTTGATATTGTCTATATCGTTGATGCTGTTGCTCCATTTATTGAGGATCAAGAGTGGATCGATCGCTTCGGTACACGTTTGATCATGCAGACGCCAGAAACTATGACGTTGTTCCCTGCGACTAAAAATGGACGTTTTACATATTTAATGCTTTTTGAGGATGGAAATCGGATCGATTTGACTCTGTGTCCAAAAGAGCAGGCAAACAATTGGAATGAGGGAGACCGTTTGGCGGAAATCTTATTGGATAAAATACAGATACTGCCTATTTTATCTCAAGCGACAGATCAGGATTATTGGGTCAAAAAGCCGACACAAGAAGAATTTTTGGATTGCTGCAATGAATTTTGGTGGGTGAGTACTTATGTAGTCAAAGGACTGTGCCGAAATGAATTACTGTATGCTGCTGATCATCTATATGAACATTGCCGCAAAGAGCTTTTACGATTGTTGAGCTGGCAAGTGGGGGCAGAAAATGATTATGCACTCAGTGTCGGGAAAAACTATAAATACTTGCCGAACTACTTGTCGGATAAGGATAATGAGCTGTTGTCAAAGACGATGAGGATGTCAAATAGTGAACAGCTATGGGACTCTTTGATTTTACTACAAAAGGCATTCTGTTCTTACGCACGAATTTTTTCACAAATGAACCATTTTGGTTATGATCATAGTCAAGCAGAAAAAGTGATGACTTATACAAAAAAACACTACTTAGTATCAGAAAACAAGCAGTACTGATGGAATAGAAGGATAAAAGAACATTAAGAGTTTATTTTACTTAAATCATTTATAAATAATTTGGAAATTAGTGAAAGTTATTAGAAAATGGGCTTTTTTCCTAGCCCTGATGTGTGGTAGAATGATAAGTGCACTGTATCAAATTTTGATACATACGATTTCCTTTATATTTGAAAAAAAGTAAAATTAAGCATTTATACATATAAAATAAATTTTTCTCATATATAAGCAAATTAATTGAAGATTGTCAGAATTTTAACTACACTAATCGAATAAAGCTACTTATTTTATATTCGTGAGATATTTTAAACAATTAAAGGAAGCATGGCTTCTTTTCTGCTATTTTAATTAGGGAAACGTATTGAATCAAAGTCAGCATACAAATCATAAAAAAGGAAGATAGCTCAATGGAAAATGAAGAAACAGTCAGCCGCTCAGCTAAGAATGGAAGAGCCCCTCAAAATAACAATCATTCAAACAAAAAGAAAAACCGTTGGTTAGTACCGGTTGTCGGCTTACTGATTGGTTTATCGTTGGTATTTACAGTTGGTCTCTTTTATTTTCAATCTCATTTTTTCGTCACTGCTAAAGCGAATGGTGTAGATATCGGGTTCTTGAGTGTCAAGGATGCAAAGAAAAAATTAGAGGAATTGAACAAGTCTGAGCCAGTAGTGATCAAAGCTGACGGCAAGGAAGAAACGATCGAATTACCTGAAAAGTATGAGATCACAGAAGAATATTTGAAACAAAGCATCAGCAATCGTTCCATCAAATTGCCAATCAATGAAGATTATAAAAACGAGCTGAAAAATAAGCTGGGTGCACTTTCATTCGCAGAAGGAACACCAAGTCAAGATGCTAAAGTCGAAAAAGTTGATGGTGTGTATCAAATCGTGCCAGAACAGCTTGGAACAACGGTGGATAAGGAAGCATTGATCGCTCAGGTTTTGAAAGACGTTGACGAAAATAAAGGCACCTATGTTTATGATGTGAAAGACTTCTATCAAAAACCTGCTGTGACTAAAGATGATAAAGGGCTGCAGGATAAATTAGCGGTATTATCTAAAAAAGAAAACAAGTCGATCACTTTAGATATCAATGGTGAAAAATTGACACTGACTAAAGAAGAATTACAATCATTTATGAATGAGTCAGGGGATGTTGATCCAAATAAAGTATATGTTTGGGTAGAACAAACAAATCAAAAATATGGTTCGATTTTCAAACCGATCATTTTTACAAACGTTCATGGTGTAACAACGAAATATAAGAATAATGGCAGCTACGGCTGGGATATCAATATGCCGCAAACAAGAGATTTGATCGTTCAAGCAATCAATAGTGAAAAAGAAACAGAAGAAATCACTGTACCGATCGATGGAGATGTTACTCAATCATCAACGGTCAATAAAGATTATGTTGAGATCGATTTAAATGATCAAAAAATGTACTTCTTTAAAGATGGTGCTAAAGTCGTTGAAACCGATGTGATCACTGGTCGTTATAATAAAGGAACGGCAACTGTTCCTGGTTTCCATACGATTTTATATAAAGACACAGATACAAAACTAGAAGGTGAAATGCTGGATGGTTCAGAGTATAGTGTGCCAGTAAAATATTGGATGCCATTGAAGAGTTATGGTGGTGTAGTCACACAAATCGGTATTCACGATGCTGATTATAAAGCTGAATACTTTGGAAACAAAGAAGCCTATAAAACAAACTTCGGAAGCAACGGATGTATCAATACACCGGGAGACGCGGTTGCTCAAATCTTTAATGGTGCGTATGCAGGAATGCCAGTCATTATTTATGGACATATCTACGATGATGCTCCAGGAGAATTTGATAAACCAGTTGATTATGGTGAACCAGCGTAAGAGAAAAAAGAAGTCCTTTATGGGCTTCTTTTTCACTAGCATAGGAATGGAGGAAAATGAACGATGAGTGTGTTTGATCGAATTGCTTCACATTATGATTCACCAAAACAATTAGAATTAGCTCAAACGATTCTAAACGAACTTGAAAGGCATTTAGGACTGACAGCTGGAAAAACACTTTTAGATTACGGCTGTGGCACTGGCTTGATCGGGTTACAATTAGCTGATCGATTTGAACATGTACTTCTTGTGGATCCATCTAAAGAAATGATCAAAATCGTCGATCAAAAAGTTGAACAGATGGAACTAAAAAATACTAAGACAAGTGTAGACTATTTTTCTAGTGAACATGTTCTGCAACAAAAAGCGGATGTGATTATTGTTTCGTTGGTTCTGCTGCATATCCCAAATACACAAGAAATTTTAGAAGCTCTGTACCAAGTGTTAACGCCAAAAGGAGCTTTATTGATCGTTGATTTCGATACGAATGAAAAGGTCAGTCATGAGAAGGTCCATAATGGTTTCGATCAAGCGGAACTAAAAGCTGAACTAGAAAAAATTGGCTTTCAGACCGTTCAAAGTAAAACATTCTATCACGGAGAAGAATTGTTTATGAGACAAGATGCTTCAATGTTTCTTCTTCGTGCTGAAAAATAAAATAGAAAAGAGGATAAAAATATGCCATTTGTACATGTAGAATAAATGGTATAGTTGTCATATTTATTGATATATAAGTTTTTTCGTTGGAAATAAAAGTATAGATTGTGCAGTTTGTGTGCTGATAGGTATACTTTTTTTCTAAAAATTTAGGGTGAGCTACATTACCATGTTTTTTATAGAACGTCAATCCATTGAAGAGATAGCTATTTGATAGTTATCTCTTTTTGTTTTATTTAAATGAGAATAGAATTGAAAATTTTTTGAAAAAGACTTGATGAAGTGTTTGAATAGAGTTATCCTATTGATGCAGCGATTTGAAAAGGTTTACAAAAGAGGGTGATTAAAATGTCAACAACAGCTAAGATTAAAAATGCTTTAGTAGCAATGTTAAACGAGGAAGAAAATAAGGCAGGGCTTACATTTTCAGAGGTTTGGGATAAATTGGAACAAACAGATTTTAAAAATGAGCTTTATAACTCAAAAGGGGAAAAGTGTAGTGGAACATTAATCGGATTAACAACTCGTATCAAGCAGAATAAAGTAGAAGGTATTAAAGTAATCAAAAATAGTAATCAGCTTGTGTACGTTTCAAGCAGTAATGAGATTGAATACTTAGTCAATTTAACTGAAAAATACTTACAACAAGCAACAATTAGAAACTGCTGATTACAGCAAAGAACATGCAGAAATTATTAGAAAATATAGCGATTTACTTACTCAATTACAGAATTTTGGTAAACATCTGAAAAAGGAAGGAATTTGAAGATTTAGATTTGATAGAAAATGATTGGAAAACTAATTATGTTTCTGTAGCAACAATTAAAGATTGATAGTTCAATTTTAGATTCTTTACAGAATCGTACTAATGAAGAAGCATTAGCGTTAAAACAACGATTTAAAGTAGCATTTGAAAAGAAAAATCTTGTCTATGAAGATTTTATATAAGAGGTGAAGGAGGATGAATATAGATAAAAATTGGGATAAGCTGTTAAGTAGAACTAAGACTAATACTGAACAGAAATTCAAACAAAAAAAGGAAGTTAAAAATATAGATAGCATCGTTAAAGAGTTAGTATTAGATGCGGATGTCGATGACGATAATATTTGGAATTATATCTATTATCTTAAAAGTGGAAATGATTACATATCTTTTAATGAGTATATTTTAGCACATGCTCTAAAATGTAGCATACACTAAAACATACAAATACATATTAAGATATTTTAATGAAGCAGTGAACAGTCAAGCTATGGAGGTAGCTTAACTATTTACTGCTTTTAATTTTTTTTGAAGAGTATCTTATGAAGAGGATGAAAATAACTATCTTCAAGTAAAAAATTATACTATTACTGAAATGATAGTTATGATAAAATTATTTATAACAAAGTGAGTTTAAACGAGGAATAACGATGTGTTTTAGGAAAAAAGCAAGGATAGAGCATGAATAGCGCTACTTTTTTGTTATAATAAATAATAGACAATAAATTTCATTCTGTTTAGAAGGAGTTACTATTTTGAAAAAGATATTTATACTTTTAGGAGGACTTATAATTATGAGTGGTTTAACTGGTTGTGAAACAAAAGATAAAGCAGAAATTGAACAAAGTTTTGATAAAGTGTTAGCAATGTATCCAACACCGAACTTAGAAGATTTTTATGATAGAGAAGGGTACAGAGATAGTGAATTTGATGACAACGATAAAGGAGTTTGGTTACTTCATTCTAGCATGTCTATTAGTACATCAGAAGACTCTGGTTTAGCATCAGAAGGCATGGTATTACGTATGAATCGAAATAACGGAAAAGCAAAAGGGTATTACTATACAATAACCTTCTGGAATGATTCAAGTAAACCTAAAGGTGAAAAAAGATATCCTGTAACGTATGACGAAAATGGATTTCACTTAACGGAAGAGATAAATGATGAAAAATTAAAAGAAAAAATCATGAATTTTCAGTTTTTTGTTCAATATGGGAACTTTAAGAAACTAGATTCTTATGAGAATATCAGAAAAATGTACAACCCAGAAGTACCAATGTATGAATTGGAGTATCAATTAACAAATGAAGATGAGAATGTTAATGCATTAAGGGAACGATATAATATTCCTACTGAAAATACCCCTATTCTATTGTTAAAAGGGAACGGAGATTTAGAAGGAAGCTCTGTAGGATATAAAGAAATAGAAATACGTTTTTCTAAAAATCCTAGTATAGTGTTTGATGATTCCATTGATTATCAACCGTTATCAGAGGAGGATGTTATAAATGAGTAAATATACTATAAAAGATAAAAATCTTAAAAAAGACAGTGAATCGACTAGTGCGGTTTCTACAATTTCTTATGAAGTAGAGAATGCACATGTAAATAAAGTCGAAAAAAAAGATATAGATAAACAAATATATGATTTACAAAACAAAAATAAATTTCCCTCTAATCTACAGTATATAGACTCATTCTATGACTCTAAGAACAGTTCAAGTGGTGTCGCCTTTTTGGATAAAAACACAGGGAAAGTGGTCGTAGGATTTGCTGGCACAAATTGGGATAATGGAAAATTAGAAGGTTTAAAAGATGTCGGTCAGTGGGGCAATATCGCTACTACGGCAAATAGTCCGACAGCTGATTATTTTAATTCCAGCAATACTTTTATGACGGGCTTAAAAGACAAAGGATATGACATAGATACCGTTACAGGTCATTCTTTGGGTGGACGAAATGGAGCAATTATGGGGATGGCACATGAGGTGCCGAATATTGTATTGTATAATTCCGCTCCATTAATGAATAGCCTTTTTCGTGTTCCAACGCCCAATAATTTAGCAAATATGAACGAGTTAAAAAATATGATTAAGCTATACGAAGGGAATCTGATATATTTTGTTTCTGAAAATGACCCGTTAAATTTGGCTGCTGGAATTGGTAATACCAGTTTATATCCAGGTAAAATCTATGTCATGAAAAATGGAAAAGCACATGACGTGACAGGATTTTTAACAAAAGAAGAACAGGCATTTATTCGTAGTCATACACCAGACTTGAATAAAATCGCTCTTGCTGTACAAAAAGTTAAGGACAATACCAGTAAAAAATTAAATGATTTAGTGAATTTACGTTTGAAATTTTTGAAAAGTGGTGGAGGTCTATCTGCTTCAGAAGAAATTTATTTGGATGCCTCAGAGGCATTGATTATAACGCAAGGAATGAGTGATACACTTCAAATTGAGATTGATGATATCAAAACAATGTACCGAGAGGCACAAGATGATGCAGATACTGTATGGACAAATACGTTAAAAATGGGTGATTCTATTGGAGCGACTTTGACACAAGGAGAAGTATTAAGCGCATTGAGTGTTGGAGGAGCAACGGAATCGTTTGAACGAACGGAACCTAAGCAAGAATATGAACAAAAGATAGCAGAATTAACGTCTATCCAAAGAGAGTATACAGAATTTATTGGACAAGTGAAGTCCGCCATCAATAAACAAGTTGAAACTGACCAAAGCTTAGCTCGTCAAATAGGGAGGGCATAGGTTATGGAAAAAGTATATTTACGAAAATTAGAAGACTTGGAACTAGAATACGAAAAGAAGCAGAGAACAATTGAAGAATCCATAGAAGAGGTTCTGTATGATAAACGGCAATTTAATAGAGAATTGGAAAATCTGTCAGAAAATTATCGCTATCATTACCAACAAGCTAATTTTAGTGAACCAATCGCTATGAGAACTGTCTATCATTTACTAGAACAATGTCAAGACGAGGGGAATAGAGTTGTAACTCAGACTGTCAGAGATTGGGAAGATGAGAAAGAAGAAAATAGAATTAGTTATCGGAAAGAAATGCAATCGATAGAAGACGAACTTACCCTTTTTAAAGAAAAAGAAAGAGGACAAGAACATGAGTAATGAAAAAATGAAGTTAGAGTTAGAACGGTTAAAAAAACAACTGGAAAAAGTCCTAATCAGTACCTGTGTTGCTCCCCCAAGTGTACAAACAACAATTACTAAAAAAGAACTTGTTAAAAGTATGGGACAATCCCGAATGGAGCGATTAAAAAGCAATAGTTCAAACTATATGTCAAATTTCCAATCGTCCGCCAAAGGTGCTTGGGTAACAAAAGCAACGGAAACGTTGGAAACTACCTCAACAAAATTAACAGCAATAGCAACTAAATAACCAATTAATCCCCTGTTATTTGGCGAAATTAGAGTAAAAAGGAGTGTTTCTAATGGACGATAAAGAACTAGAACAGCGCAAAGAAGAACAACGTCAAAAGATTCGTGAAATTGGGCAGAATGCCCGAATCAAAAGTTTGGAAAGCCAATTAAAAACAGAAAAAGAAGCCAATAAGCATTTTGAAAAAATCGGAAAAACGTTGGAAGAAATGCAACAAGTGGTTGATTCTTGGGACAGGAAACATGAGAATACGCCCGAAAAAAGACGAATAGACTTTCATATCATTAAGCCAACAGATTCAAAATGAATCTGTCCAACAAGACTTGTTAGATAGTTAAGGACAAGGAGCAAGATAATGATAAAATCTGGTAGAAAATTGAGAGAATCAAGCAGACTATTTTTTATAACTATTGACTTCTATTTAGTTTAGAAAAATATTTTATGAAACATATTCTTCTTGAAATAATAGTATTTGGAATAGTGTTAAATACTAAAAAAATTATTTCAAGGAGGATTTTTATGAAGAAAAACAAAACTGTAGGGTATATCCGTACCTCAAAAAATAGCCAAAATTTAGGGATTGAGGTACAAAAAGAGGCTTTAGCAAGATATGAAATTGATGAATTATTTATTGAACAAATTTCAGGCAGAAAAGAGAACCGTGTTGAATTAAACAAGGCATTAGAAAGTTTAAATATTGGTAATGTAAAAAGTTTGTATTGTCAATGGATAATCGTCGTAAGTGCTGATTTATAGCGGCTATAACAGCTTTTTTATATAGAGTCAAGAGATATAAATAACGTAGAATAAGGGGAGATTATTATGCCATTTGTACATGTAGAATTAATTGAAGGACGCTCTGAAGAACAATTGACGAATATGGTGAAAGACATTACAGAAGCTGTTGCAAAAAATGCTGGTGCGCCGAAAGAGAATATTCATGTGATCGTGAACGAGTTAAAAAAAGATCGTTATGCTCAAGGCGGCGAGTGGAAGAAATGATCTGTTTGAATTAATGCTTGCTTTTTATTTAAAGAAGTGTTTAAATTAATTCATAAATGATTGATGAGAAAGACAACTGAACTTGTAGGCAGTCTATTAGAGAGGGAAATCTCGGCTGAAAATTTTCCAGACCAGCACAAGGAATGACCACTTTTTCCAACCTTTGTCGAAACAAAGGCGGTCGTACCGTTAACACGTTTGAGGAACATAGCTATTTGCTGTGTTTAAACATTAGGTGGAACCACGAATTTTTCGTCCTAGTATTCGATTATATGATCGAATGCTAGGACTTTTTTTATTTCAGCAAATTTTTGAAAAAACTACTGTGTGTCAATCGATCTTTTCAATCATAAACATTCTTAAGGAGGAAACAAAATGTCAATCAATATTACATTTCCAGATGGTGCAGTCAAAGAGTTTGACGCTGGTTCATCAACACTGGATATCGCTAAAAGTATCAGCAACAGTTTAGCTAAAAAGGCTTTAGCTGGGAAATTAAACGGAACATTAATCGATCTAACTCGCCCGATCGAAGAAGACGGAAGTCTTGAAATCGTGACACCTGATCATGAAGATGCGTTAGGAATTTTACGTCATTCGACTGCGCACTTGATGGCGAATGCACTTCGTCGTTTATTTCCGAACATTAAGTTCGGTGTCGGTCCTGCAATTGATTCAGGTTTTTATTATGATACTGATAATGGAGAGAATGTTGTAACGGCAGAAGATTTACCAGCCATCGAAGCTGAAATGATGAAGATCGTGAAAGAAAATAACCCGATCGTTCGAAAAGTAGTCACAAAAGAAGAAGCACTGGAATTGTTTGCTGATGATCCATATAAAGTTGAGCTGATCACTGATCTGCCTGCTGATGAAGAAATCACAGTGTACGATCAAGGTGATTTTGTTGATCTTTGCCGAGGCGTTCATGTACCGTCAACTGGACGAATCCAAGTCTTCCAATTATTATCTGTAGCTGGCGCTTACTGGAGAGGGAATTCTGATAATCAAATGATGCAGCGGATTTATGGAACAGCATTTTTTGATAAAAAAGAATTAAAAGAATTTATCAAATTGCGTGAAGAAGCGAAAGAACGTGACCATCGTAAATTGGGGAAAGAGCTTGACTTATTTATGATTTCTCAAGAAGTTGGTTCTGGATTACCATTCTGGTTGCCAAAAGGTGCAACGATTCGTCGTACGATCGAACGTTATATCACTGATAAAGAAATCAGTTTAGGTTATCAACATGTGTATACACCGATTATGGCAGATGTGAATTTATATAAAACTTCTGGTCACTGGGATCATTACCATGAAGATATGTTCCCGCCAATGGATATGGGTGATGGCGAAATGCTCGTTCTTCGTCCGATGAACTGTCCGCATCATATGATGGTCTACAAAAATGATATCCATAGTTACCGTGAGTTACCGATTCGAATTGCTGAACTTGGCATGATGCACCGTTATGAAAAATCAGGCGCATTATCTGGCTTGCAACGTGTGCGTGAAATGACCTTGAACGACGGTCACACATTTGTTCGCCCAGATCAAATCAAAGAGGAATTCAAACGTACATTAGAGCTTATGGTAGCGGTCTATAAAGATTTCAATATCGACGACTACCGTTTCCGCTTAAGCTATCGCGACCCGAACAATACGGATAAATATTTTGACGATGATGCGATGTGGGAAAAAGCACAGGAAATGCTGAAAGCTGCTATGGATGAAATGGAACTGGATTACTTTGAAGCTGAAGGAGAAGCGGCCTTTTATGGACCTAAATTAGATGTTCAAGTAAAAACTGCTTTAGGCATGGAAGAAACGCTATCAACTATCCAATTGGACTTCTTATTACCAGAACGCTTTGATCTAACTTACGTAGGTGAAGATGGTGAAAACAATCATCGTCCAGTTGTTATCCACCGTGGGATCGTATCAACAATGGAACGTTTTGTCGCATACCTGACAGAAGTTTATAAAGGTGCATTTCCAACTTGGTTGTCACCGATCCAAGCGACTATTATTCCAGTTTCTGTAGAAGCGCATTCTGATTACGCTTATGAAGTGAAAAAACGTCTACAAGAACAAGGCTTACGTGTTGAAGTAGATGACCGTAATGAAAAAATGGGCTATAAGATTCGGGCTTCTCAAACACAAAAAGTTCCTTATCAAGTTGTTGTCGGCGATAAGGAAATGGATGATGCAACTGTCAATATCCGTCGCTATGGTAGTAAAGAGACGGATGTCATGGATCTAAATATCTTTGTGGACAGTATGGTTGCAGATGTGGCAAACTACAGCAGAAGATAAACAATGCTTTGATCAGAGAAACAGTGCAAGGGTGAATTCCTTTGCGCTGTTTTTTTAGAACAAAATTAGAAGAAATTTTAAATATTTGCTTAGTAAGAGGATTCCCTCTATTTTTTTTTGCATTTTTTCGTTACAATAGAGGGGCAAGACTTTTCTCATATGGAAGGACTAGGATAAATGAAAAAAATGAGCTTTTTAGATAAATTAAAAAATGAAAATGAAGAACCAGATACACAGCGGACCAAAAAATCCCATATCCCATTTCGATTGAATCTATTATTTTTCGTCATCTTTGGATTGTTTGTCGCATTGATCGTCCGCTTAGGTTATTTACAGATTGCAGAAGGACAGGAATATGCTCAAAAAGTCGATGCCAATTCGACTCTGAAAATCAAAAGCAGTGCTCCACGTGGGCAAATTTATGATGCTTCCGGCAATATTTTAGTTGGCAACAAATCCAATTTAGCTATCACCTATACTCGCGGGAAAAAAGTGCAGGCAAAGGATTTAGTTGATATTGCGTATAAGGTAAATGAGTTGATCCATGTACCAGCGGATGAGCTAACAGAACGTGATAAGAAGGACTTCTGGCTGGCAAATCCAGATAATCTAAAAACGGCACAAAAACGTTTGACGGATAAAGATAAAGTGGATGAAAAGGGCAATGCTATTACCGATGAAGGTACGTTATATGTCAAAACCGTGGAAAAAGTTACTCCGGAAGAAATCAATTTCGATGAGCAGACGATGCAGGTCGCGACTATTTTTAAACGGATGAATGCTGTTCAAGAGCTAAATACAGCTTTCATCAAAAATGAAGGTGTGACACAGGATGAGATTGCAATCATTGGTGAACACACATCAGAAATCGCTGGTGTTTCTACAGGAATGGACTGGGATCGTGAGTATCCGCATGAGACAGACCTGACAAGTATACTTGGAAAAGTTTCCTCTGAAAAAACTGGACTGCCGGCAGAAGAAGCTGATGAGTACTTGGCAAAAGGCTATGAGTTGAATGACCGTGTCGGAACCAGTTATTTAGAGAAACAATATGAAGATGTTCTTCAAGGCAAAAAATCGATCTCAGAAGTAACACTGGATAGCGAAGGAAATATCGTGACTCAAACACCGATTTCAAATGGTGCAAAAGGCGAAAACTTGAAATTGACGATCGATATGGACTTTCAAGCAAGGATCGATGCAGTTGTTCGTGCACAGTATCAACAGCTTTTAGCAACCGGAAATGCCAATTATTCAGATGGTGCCTATGTGGTTGTTATGAATCCTAAAAATGGAAATGTTATGGCCATGGTTGCTTTGGATAGAGATCCGGCAACGAATGAGCTGACTTCTAATCCATTGGCAACAATCAATAAAGCCTTTGAACCAGGATCTGTAGTAAAAGGTGCAACGATTTCTGCTGGTTATGAACAAGGTGTAATCACAGGGAATGATGTGTTGATCGATGAACCTATCCAAATTTATGGAAGTAAGCAGAAAGCTTCGGTCTTTAATAATCAGATCGTAGGAAATCAAATACGATTGACAGCAGAACAAGCTCTAGAATATTCTTCGAACGCCTATATGATGAAATTAGTTTTGAAAATGATGAATACCGATTACGAGTATAATATGCAGTTGCCGTACAAAACAGGTGATCCAACCTTATTCGAAGTTTTGCGCAAAACATTTGGTGAATACGGTATGGGTGTTTCCACAGGAATCGACTTACCTGGAGAAGAAACAGGACTTTCTAACAAAGCCTTTAATGATCCTGAATATGCGCCAATGCCAGGTCATCTACTTGATTTATCTTTTGGTCAGTATGATACGTACACAGCGATGCAGCTTGCACAATATGCTTCAACGGTTGCAAATGGCGGTACACGTTATGCACCACGTGTTGTCGAAGGGATTTATGAGAATAATTCAGACGGTTCAATTGGCGAGCTGAAAGAAGCTATGGGACCTAAAGAATTGAATAAAGTAGATATTACGCCAGAACAAATGCAGATTATTCAAAACGGGTTCTATGATGTGGTTCATGGAAACGGAACTTTCACTACGGGGCGCTATATGCAGGGAGCAGCTTTAGATATTGCAGCGAAAACAGGTACTGCGGAAACCAATGTAGGAGAGCATGTTACTGTAAATAGTAATGTTGTCGCTTATGCACCGTCAAATGACCCTGAAATCGCTGTGAGTGTGATTTTACCTCATTTAACAAGTGAAAGCAGCAGACCAAACCAATCAATGGTAACGGCGATCGTAAATGAGTATGCGGCGTACAAAGCTGAAAAAAATTCGTAAAGTAGTTTTCCTTTACAAATTTAGCTAAAAGGGTAGAATTTCATGAATAAACATGGTATGATATTTGAGGCTAAGAAATATCTTAGGAATACGAAATTAGATATAGGAGGGAAAACACATGCGCGTAAACATTACTTTAGAATGTACTTCTTGTAAAGAACGTAACTACCTTACAAGCAAAAATAAACGTAACAATCCTGATCGTTTGGAAAAACAAAAATATTGCCCACGTGAAAGAAAAGTTACTTTACACCGTGAAACTAAATAAGATTTTAAATTATACGCTCAATCCTTTGTCAGATAAGGGATTGAGCGTTTTTTTTGTTTATAAATAGTTTTGAATACCATCAGCTAAAAATTAGCAAATCTAATTAATTTTTTAACAGTTTCTTACTTTGTTTTATCAGTCAGATGGGTATAGATATCCATTATTTCTGTAATGGAACTATGTTCAAGCAGTTCTTATGCTTAACTACAGCTTTAAAAAGCATATAAAGCAAATACAATTAAATAGAATCCTTTCACGGCACGTATAACCTTTTTTGTTTAACTATTCATCACAGTATGACCGTTTTTTATCAAAAATTATCGAGATTAGTAAATAATTTGATGAAAATATTCTGCACGATATGTTAAACTATTATGGTAATCCATTTCGAACAAAAAGGGGATAATGAACTATAGCAGGAGACCGCATTAAATTATCACCACAAGAACTAAGAACCTCAGCAACTAAATACACGGATGGTTCAAACCAAGTGAACGACATTTTACGGAAGTTACAAACAGAACAAGACACCATCCAAGGAAATTGGGAAGGATCGGGTTTTGATAGTTTCAACGATCAATTCACAGCGTTAAAACCAAAAGTGAGTGAGTTCGCAGAATTGTTGGAACAAATCAACAAGCAATTAAACGAGGTTGCCCAGATCATGGAAGAAACAGATCAAAATATCTCTTCTGCAATTGGCAGAGGGCTATAAAAGGATAAACAGGAGCTGTAAAGTTCCTGTTTTTCTCTAGAATAAGCAAAGCAGGTAAAACTCAGTTGCTTATCTTGTGTACATAGACTGGAGGTCATAACGTTGAACAAGAAAAAAATAATGTTAGGCATAATAGGAGGAATATTCATGGTAGGTGTATTGAGTGGTTGTGAAACAAAAGATCAAGCTGAATTAGAACAGAGTTTTGAAAAAGAGTTGTCTATTTATCCGACAAAGAATTTACTGGACTTTTATGACATGGAGGGCTACAGAGATGATGAATTTGACAAAGATGATAAAGGTGTATGGTCGCTTATTTCTAGTATGAATATTGCGCAAACAAAAGAGTCACCTATGTACAGTGAAGGTATGGTGTTACGGATGAATCGAAATACTCGAACTGCGAAAGGATATTTTTATCAATCGATGTATGCCAAAGACATAGAAGATGATACGGAAGAACGATTTTCTGTAACTTATGATGAAAATGGGTTTCATCTAACAAACGAGGTTTCTGATACTAAGCTAAAAGATAAAATATTGAACTTCCAATTTTTTGTACAGTATGGCTCGTTTGAAAAACTAGATCGTTATGAAAATATAAAAAAAATGTATAACCCAGAAGTTCCTATGTATAACCTTGAATATCAATTAACAAATGACGATGCAAATGTAAAAGAATTGAGAACGAGATATGATATTCCAACAGAAGAAGCTCCCACCTTGTCATTGAGTGGGCGGGGTGATTTAGAAGGCTCTTCTGTGGGGTCGAAAGAATTGACGTTTCAATTCTCAAAAGATCCGTCAGTTTATTATAGAGCATCGATAGATTATCAACGATCAAGTGAGGAGGATATGAAAAATGAGTGACTATCAATTAAAAGATAAGGGGCTTAAAGGAAATTCAGAAACGACAAGTGCAGTTTCTGCGATTGCTTATGAGATAGAGAATGGTAAATATGCAGGATTGAAAGAGGATCGTATACGTGACCAAATTAGAGAGTTTCAAAAAAATAATAAATTCCCTGAAAACCTCGAATACGTGGACTCATTTTTAAATAAAGACACAAGTTTAAGCGGTGTCGCTTTCAGAGATCGTAATACAGGCATTGTTACGGTTGGTATAGCGGGGACAAATGCCGACAATGGAACAATCGATTCAATGAAAGATTATCTTGCCGATGCTTCAATCGCGTTCAATGGGTCAAACCCATCGTCTAATTATTTTGCATCTGGAAATGATTTTATCAATAAATTGCAAGAAAAATACCCCGTAGGTACGATCACAGGGCATTCAAAAGGCGGAAGAGATAGCGTTATTTTAGGTGTGGGAAATGATATCCCGAATATTGTAACGTATAACCCCGCCCCAGTTTCACATGATTATTTACAACTACTAACCACTTTTAATAGTCCAATATGGAAATTAGGCGACCGGGCGTTTTCTGCGGCTGATATGAAACAACGCTTCTTTGATTATAAAGGAAATGTGATCCATATTGCCTCCAGTAAAGATATGTTGACGGGGTTGTCTGATCTTGGTAAAGCATATTATTTTGGGCAACGGGTAACGATCCCTAATGGGAAAGGGCATTCGATTACAGGATTCTTGACAGACAAAGAACAACAGTTTATTCGCTCATCTTTAGGAAAATATACAACAGTAAATAAAATTATTGGTCAACAAATGGCAGAAGCATCTACGAGACAGAAGCTAAAAGAGCTTTCAAATTTAAAAAAGAAGTTTCTAAAACAAGGTGGCGGACGTTTGACTTCTTCACAAGAAATTTATTTAGATGCTTCCGAAGCGTTAGCGTTAACTCGTGGCATGAAAGCAACCCTACAAGTAACACTAGATGGGTTAAAAGTAGCATATAAGCAAGCAATGGCGGATAAAGACAGACACTGGACGGATGCTCTATCTGATGCGGGGACGGTGGGTTCTGTTCTTTCTAGTGGGGAGCAATTAGAGAGCTTAAACCAAGGTAGGGCAACTGAGGAACGTATACGCCACCAACCTAAGGCAGAACTTGAAGTATCCCTTGCGAAATTAACCGCCCATGAAGAGAAATACGATCAATTGATTGAACAGACTAAACAAGCAATAGACGAACAAATACAGGCAGATAAAAGCTTGGCGCAACTGGTGGGGATGAATTAAGATGGAACAAGAAAAACAATACAGAAGAGAATTAGAGCAGGTACAGGACGATTTTATCCGAGAAAATAGAAAAATTTCGGATCAATTTGACCAACTTTTTCAAGAAAAACAACGTTTCATTCGAGAGATGGAAGAGACAGGTAATGCGGTTCGTTATACGCTAGGAAGACATGAAGAACAAGCTCTGATAGAATTATCTCAGGTGTATCATCTTATTGATGAGGCACAGGAAGAGGGTCTTTTTTTGGCGAAAGAGCAAGAACGATTGCTAGAAGATAAGCAAGAAGAAATTGCCTTCGAGCATAAAAAACAAACACTTGACTATGAAGAGAAAATAATCGCTTGTCAAAAAGAGAGGAGTGAGGCAGATGCTTGATGGTGTCGGCAAATCATTTAAAGAGATCCAGAAAAAGCTACAAAAAACGATTATTCGCACAGTTACGGCTAGTCAGCATGTCACGATCTCTGAAAATGCAAAATTAATCACGAAGCAAATGGAAACAGTAGCATTTGATGAAATACAGGCGGATAGTAGTGCCTATATAGAAAAATTTAATGCGACAGCAAAAGGACAATGGGTTAAAACGGCTCAGCAATCATTTAAAGAAACTGCCAAAGGGTTTGAACAATAACTATACTTAATGTTCTAAAATAAGAGTCTTGATTTGAAATGAATGGCCGTGTACCATAAATAATGGAAACAGGGTCTTTTTTATGTTTAAATACACTAAAAAGCATCTACACTACAAATAACTTTGAGGCAGATGTTTGAAAAAAACGTTCTACTCGCAACGCTTTTTTTATTGACCTTGACAGTGTTCGTACTGCTTTGTGTATATACGTAGTATTAAAGATAATAGAGTCTAATTAGCTAGGATACTAGAACCTAGTTGTATCCATCAAATAGGAGGCTCTTAAAACTATGAAACAAAATAAGGTTTTAAATTTTGTGCTCAATCCTTTATGGCTCATGGTTATTTAAACCTTCTAATGGTCCATTAGAATAAGACAATTCTAGCGCATGTTTAATTTCATTTTGGTACTTCTTAAACGTACCAATAGTCTTTTGATAGTAGGGAGGAAGACGGCGGAAATCTTCGTCTAATAGTGCATGAAACCGATCAAAGTCTCTTGTCTGTATAGCATAAAGAAAGTCCTGATAACAGGTGTGGCCACTTTTCAACTCGTCATCATACGCAAGTAATCGATCAACGATCTCTGTTTCAGTTAAATAGGTGCGGAAGGAAGAACGCCAAAGGCGTTTTTCAAAATCAAGCTTCGATTGATTTTTTTTGGCTCATAAAATCGTTTCAAGACACGGTAAACAGAGGAAACAGAGACCTTCTTTTGACGTGCGATTTCACTCATAGAAGTGACGTTTCGGAGGCGGTCAGCAATGGACAGCTTCACCTTCGATGAAATCGAACAACCTTTTTCAACAAGACTCGTTTCTGCAACAAATGTTCTGTCACAAGAATGACAGAAGAAACGGCGTTTCTTCAAGCGTAAATACGTTTGATACTCCGAAACATCGTTGAGTAAAATCAAACAGCTTGTAAAGCCCCAACGGATAATTGCTTCCTTTTCTTCTTGATCACAGTGAGGACAAACATGCGCAGTATAATCGAGCGTGCCAGAAAAGACCTGACAGATTCTTCCTTTGACCCGTTCTTTTTTTAAGCAATTTTCATTAAAAGTGATGTTTAAGTCTAGAATATCTAAGGTATTTTTGATAAGATTTGTATAGGACATCTTGATTTCCTCCTTTTTGAATGGTTTTAGACGACTTAATTCTAAAGGATATCAGGGTGTCTTTTCTATTATTTTGCATTAAAAAAGATGCCAGTGATTTCTCACCAACATCAGAAAGTATAGAGCCTAAATTAGCCGTTTATACGGCTTTTTTTGTTGAAAAAATAAAAATATGAAAAGAAGAAAGTAGGAATTTATAATGGCAATTAAAATGGATCAAAATGTAAGTTTAGGACAAGTAATTTTTAAGAACTGCGCACCGATTTTTAACCGTGTGCCGAGATTAAGCCCGCAAGGCCAACAAATGTTTAATGCGGATGGTACACTGCAAATGATGAACTCACAAGAAGTAACCGGAGAGATTCGTGATTTTTGAGTTTGATCGATGGAAAGCCGCTGCACGCAAAATCCCACTTTTTGGAAAGGTGGGTATAAATGAGCACTATAAATTTTAGTGCTCATGTCTGTAGAAAAAATTACGCCCTTTTGACGCACTTCATATGTTCCAACTATGGACTTTATACGGTCGCAACTATGTTCCTGGCACACTTTTTATGTACCCACACCAATCACCTAGCACTGCTAGGATACCCGCTTTTTTGGGTACAGATTTCCCTTATGCTCTTCTTAACTTTTGCTTGCTGTTCCAGGCAATCTAAAGTTGAACGCTCTCTGCAGCGTTTATTTTAGTTCTTTACATGACTAATAGATAAATCCAAAAGACTTATTTTCTATCAGAAATATAGGTCTTTTTTAAATATTTTGATAAAAATAGAGGGCTTATTGTGGTAGACTAATAAAGAAATGGTTTCAATCAAAAAGTAAGGGAGAGAACACATATGGCAGGAGATCGCATTAAATTATCACCACAGGAACTACGTACGTCTGCGACAAAATACACAGACGGATCTAATCAAGTAAATGACATTTTGCAAAAGCTTCAATCAGAACAAGACACCATTCAAGGAAACTGGGAAGGTTCAGGTTTTGATAGCTTTAATGATCAATTCGCCGCTTTAAAACCAAAGGTGAGTGAGTTTGCGGAACTATTAGAACAAATCAACAAACAATTAAACGAAGTCGCTCAAATCATGGAAGAAACAGATCAAAATATTTCTTCTGCGATCGGTCGCGGACTATAAAAAAATTTAGAGAGACCTGGAGCGATTGTCTCCAGGTCTTTTTTTACAAGGAGGAGGAAAATATGGCAATTTCAAGTAATAGCAGTATTGCTGGTAGTGTATCTGCTTCATTCAGTCAATCTGCGAGTGCTTTAAACAGTATCTCTGTATCTGTTGCTTCCGGACAAATCAATGTTGCTGGAAATAGCTCAGCAATTCAGAGTTTTTCGACCTTTCAATCAAGCTTAACGGGTATCTCTACTAGTATTGTTGCAGCAGGAGACAATATCAACTCTGTTGCGAAAGAGTTTGAACGGATTGATCAAAAGATCGCTCAATTACCGAATCTTTCTTTCGGAGGTCTAAACTAATGGATTTAGCGTCTCAACAAAAAATTGAAGATCAAAATTATCAGTATAGACTCCGATTGGAAGAACTTCAGGACGCACAGGTAGAAAATAAAAAAGAACGACGTTTTCTTGAGTCACTACAGGAACAGTTTTATCACGTACAACAACAAGAAAATACGATGTATCAACAATCACTAAACGAAGTTGAGCCAGAAGAGCGTGCTTTCTTCGAGGAGCGACTGACTGAAGGAACACAATTATCACGGAAAGCTCTACAAGAATTTGAAGAGGAACAAGAACAATTACAGAAAGACTATGAAGATTTGTTAGAAAATGAAGATTCTACCCGTTCAGAGCAACGAACGTTTTTAAAAAATGAAGGAGAGGAGAATAAAAGTGGGTCTTAAATTTATTGTGTCAGAAGCACAGACAAGAAGTTCACAAGCGTCACAAGTAAGCAGTCAAGCACAACAAGCAGCTGTTTCATTACAACAAAGTATTCAATCGTTTTTATCAGCACCTCTATCAAGTAAAGCCTATGATTCCGCTAAGAATTATTTTATGGTCGCTTATACCCCTATTTGTCAGTCGATTATTATGACTGGCGAAGCGCTTGCTAGTGCGCACAAGAAATTCCTAAGTGAGTATCAAGCAACTGTTGGTGGTTTAGATACGGATGAAGATAAAATTCAAGCAGAAATTGATGGCTATCAAGACTTGATCCATTCACTTGATGACTTGATTCGCATGGCTAAGACACCAAGACCGGATTTAGAGAGGCGGTCAATGAATGCCTATGAAGCCATGCAAAAGAGACAAGAAAAATTAGAGAAATTACGTACTTATAGCGCTCAGTCTGCTAGTTTCTTTTCGGAGTATGAATCTTCTCAACAAGAATTAAATAATGGTTTAGCTCAAGTAAAAAATTGTACCGCATGGAATGCGTCTTCAGGAACATTCAATATCAAAAAGTTAGATATGAACTGGGCAAAACCGATTAACTCTCGGTGGAAAGATCGCGAAAAAATGAAAACCAAAGTGACCGCGAAAGCACAAGGGAATTTCATAGAAGATACGGTATTTCCTATCAATCAAGATGTTGCAATGGGACTAGGAGAGGAATGGTTAAACCAAAGTGGTCCTAAAGTTGCAACCACTATGTTTAATGCAGGAACGAAGTATTTTGGAGGTACCGAAATTGCTTCAGGATTCTATGCCGGTTCTAAGATTATAGGAAGTGCTGGTAAGGCTATGCCATTTATTGGCGCAGCAATTGATTATGGATCACAAGTAGCTAGCGGAGAAAATGCACATGATGCATTAGCTAAAACCGGTGCACATGCCATTGCTGGGGTTGGTATTGGACTTGCTGTAGGAGCCATTTCGGGATTACCTATTTTAGGAGCTGTAGCTCTAACTGTAGGAGCTGGACTTATAGTTAACACAGCTATAGATTACGCTTACGACAAATTGAAAAAACCGGTTGGGAACGCCGTCAAATCAGTAGGAAAGTGGCTTGGTTCACTATGGAAATAACTACAAAAGAAAAAAGAAAATATACTTATCTCAGCAAAAGTATAGACACAAATATATCCATCTATTTTGAAGAAAAATCTGGTAAATTCTATTCTTTTCAAAATCAAGTTATTGATAAAAAATGGGGATTTTCTGCTATGTTTCTAGCTCCACTAAGCATAATTTTAAGAAATACATTTATACAAAGTACTAAAAATGCATATTTTACCTTTTGTATATGCGGTATTATTTTAGGGATAATCAGTTTATATTTTCTCCATAAATCGTATTCCTCAGATCAATTGATTGAAATAGAACTTTCCAATGAAGAGATTGAACATTGCATAGAAAATCTAAAACAAGTGAAACAAATAAAAATAACCTTAATAGGAATATGGTTGTTTTTATTCACATTAATGTCTGTTATGTTTTTTGACGAAAAAAATTATATATCGTTGTTAAGTTTAAGTTTATTATGTTGCTTTTTGATACCACTTATAGAAAATTTGAATTTCCTTAGAGATAATAGAGTAAAGAAAAGTCTTATGCTAAAAATAAATTGATAAAGAAGGTATTAAACAATGGAATTATTACCAATAGGAACAGTAGTACTTTTAGAAAATGGGGAACAAGAATTAATGATCACATCGCGATTTCCTTTGTATAACAATGAGGGCGACATTGGATATTTTGATTATGCGGGGTGTTTTTATCCGCAAGGGCAATTTAACGAAGGTAATTATTTTTTCAATCAAGAAGATATTAAAGAGATTCTCTTCAAAGGGTATGAATCACCACAAGAAATAGAATTGAGACTTAATATCATGAATCAAATTGACAATACCTCATACAAAAAAATTACAATCAAAGAAACACTGTAATTAAAAATTCAATAACAAACCTCCTCAAAAAAAATGAATGAGATCCACGAAAACGAAAAAACAGAAACCTTGATCTAATAGGGTTTCTGTTTCCCTTTTGAGGTAGACCAATTGATTTTAGTGTTTTTGGTTGCTGAAAGGGTTGGTATGCCTGGTACTTGGTATAATTGTTTATTATGTCAACTAAGCGATTAAATAACGAAACTGTCAGATCAATTGTGTCTTTATTTATAACTAAAAAATTAGTTTTAGCTGAAAAAAACTTGGAGTTTCTAAGGATATTCATAAGAGTGATTTTAAAAAAATTGAGATTAGGACATTAGAAGTGATACTTACTTTAATAATGAAAAGGAGATAATTTATATGAAACTGCAACTTAAAGATTTAGATTTTGGGAAAACTGATGCAAGAAATGAATATGATTTTGATAAGAAGTTTTTTTTATCTTCATTTTATGCACCAATTAGTTTTGATTATAATGATTTTTTAGAGGGAAAAAAATATTTCATAGTAGGTGGAAAGGGTACTGGAAAAACTGCGTTGTTAATGTATTTACACTCTTTGAAAAAAGGAAATTCTAGATTTATTTTATATAAAGAAGACATCGATGAAGAACAAAAATCTGATTTTTTAGATTTGATGAATACAGATTTGAAAAACTTTAACAATAAAGAGATAAGTGCACTTAATTTTGAAAAAGTATGGCAGCTATATTTGCATAAATTGGTAGCTGAAGAACTATCAGAAAAAAAATTTTTTGTTAATAACGATTTTTTTAAAAGTATAAAAAAATTATTGATAAAATTAATAAAGAATCACTATTGTCTGTGGATACATTTTTATTAAAATTAAAATCTGGTTTTAAATATACCTCAGCCAGTATTGATATGAATGTTAATGTACGAGAGAAAGAAAAAGAAATAAGTAGTACATTAAAAGAATTGGATGAATTATATTTGAAATTAACTGTAATAGGTCCAAAAAATTATTTCTTTTTTATTGATGAAATTGAGTTAAATAAAATAGATGAAAATAATTTTGTTAGGGATACAGTCCTAATAAGGGATTTAATAATAGCAGTAAAAAGAATGAATTTTCTTTCAAATAAAAATAAATCTTCTGTTAAATGGATTATGGCTATAAGATCAGAAGTAATGTCTTCGGTTTATTCTTATGGGAAAGAAATAAATAAGTTAATGGAAGACTTTGGGCATGTTCTTAGTTGGACACAAACTGGAGGAAATCATATAGATAATCCCTTGATAAAGATAATCTCAAAAAAAATTAGGGCTTCTGAGGAAAAATTCAATATTAATAACCAGAATATTTCAGATAAACAAATTTTTTATAATTATTTTGTCAAAGAGATTTTTAAAGAAAAATTAGCAACTGAAAATTATATTTTAAGACAAACTTATATGAAACCTAGAGATATAGTAAGACTATGTAATCTGGCTGTATCTAAGTATGGGAATAAGTATTCTTTTTCTCAAGAAGTACTAGAAGGAATTAGAGAGTCGTATGGACAAAATACTTGGTCAGAACTATGTGAAGAACTGACTAGTAAGTATACTTCTGATGATCTTATAGGCATAAAAATGATACTTCAAGGTTCAAAATCTATTGATTACAATCAATTATGTATTGAGATTGAACGGAAAAGACAACAAATTCCTATAATAAGTGAACTACTTGAAAAGCATGAATTAAGTAAAATTTTACAAGATCTGTACTCAGTTGGAATAATCGGAAACAATTCAAATGGTAAAACAAGATTTTCTTATAGAGGACAAGATTATTTGGATTTGGATTATCCAATAATTAGACATGAATCAATAAAAAAAATATTAATTTAATCTAGGTACCAGTGAAAGATTCCGAAAATTAGTTTCTTTCAACTCATGGTGCTAGTTAATTTAAATTTCCTATAAAGTCAGTATTTTGTATCTATAAATCTTGCTGAAACAAAAATATTAGTACTCTTTAATAAATACAAGATACTGACTTTAAATGGATTTATAGGTTTAAAAAAATTAACTAGTACGGATTGCCTTCGAGCATAAAAAACAAACACTTGACTATGAAGAGAAAATAATTGCTTGTCAAAAAGAGAGGAGTGAGGCAGATGCTTGATGGCGTCGGCAAAGCATTTAATGAGATTCAGAAAAAGCTACAAAAAACGATTATTCGCACAGTTACGGCTAGTCAGCATGTCACGATCTCTGAAAATGCAAAATTAATCACGAAGCAAATGGAAACAGTAGCATTTGATGAAATACAGGCGGATAGTAGTGCCTATATAGAAAAATTTAATGCGACAGCAAAAGGACAATGGGTTAAAATGGCTCAGCAATCATTTAAAGAAACTGCCAAAGGGTTTGAACAATAACTATACTTAATGTTCTAAAATAAGAGTCTTGATTTGAAATGAATGGCTGTGTACCATGAATAATGGAAACAGGGTCTTTTTTATGTTTAATTACAAATTTCCTCCATTCTTCATCATATGATTATTTCTATTGGCTATTTCATGTTATATTTTAGAAAAGAATGTAAAGGTGAAGCATATGGATAAACAAATAATCGAACATGCAAAAGAATTATTGGCAACGTGTGACTCATTTTTGCTGTCCACAAATGATCGGAACGGATTTCCAAATGCGATCGTAGTGTCAAAACCCATCATTAGAGCGAGTTTTTACAATCTTAAATTTTATGTAAATGGTAATGGTCAAACAGTGGAAAATATTCTGCATAATAAAAAAGGCAATGTTTGCTGTTTTGATGAAGCCAGGCATGAAAGTGTTTTGTTAAAAGGGATTTTCAGCGTTGAGGACATCGAAGAATTCAAACTACTCAAAGATCGTTTGAATCACTATCAAAAAGAATTGAATCATGAGAATCCTGTCGTTCTTTCTTTTGAAGTCTATACTGTGAAGGTTCATTCTCAAACAAAAACCTTTTGGAAAGATGTGGATGATTTTGATGATCATTGAAGGATGAGCTAAATCAAAATGATTTACAGCTGACGATTTTTATTGAGCAAAAGTTATTTACAAACTGAAAATAGTTGATGAGTGCATGAAATCTCTGAAAGGAGGTTTTGTGCATTTTTTTATGCTATTAGATTAAGTTTAAGAAGTCAAACTGTTTCTTATTTTCCTATATTTACTTTAAAAACATCAAATATCCATTGCTTTACGCTGTAAATTCTTTATACTCTAATTAGAGGGACAACTGTTATTTAATAAGGAATGTAAGGATGTCATTAAATGAACGTTCATCTCAAAGGGTAGGTACAAAGGTGTTGGAGGAGTTTCTATGAAAAAATTGATTGTTATCATTAGTTTATGGGTACTTTTTTTTCCTAGTATTTCTTATGCAGAAGACGTAACGGACTTTTCTGAAAGCAAGTTTGATTCGTCGAATGAGCTGTCGAGGAAATATATGCGAAAACAAGTACTCAATGGCAAGACAACAAAGATCAAAAAGAAAAAAGGAGAGACGTATTTAAGATTTCCATTTGAAAAAAGACCATATCAGTATTTTGCAAATTTTGTACTAAATAGTCCAGCCAATGTTTATGCTGGATTTGTAGAGACGATTTATTATAGAGATAAGCTCAAAGTCAAACAAATCTACTATGAAAAGAATCCCGTTCGAACGGATAAACTAGGTATTTTTACAACAGATTTATATATCATTTCAGAGGATGATGAAATCTATCACTATAAAAATGTTCCCTATGTGGTGAGTAGTGATCAGCCAACGGCTTTTTTTTCTAGCATCGATTTTGATAAGGAAAAAACAAAGATATCTGGAGAGATAAAAATGTTTGCTTCTAAAAGTACCTATCAAGTAGAGCTGTTTTATACAGATCATGATGAGTATCATTATCAGGAAGTTGTTGTAGAAAACAATGGAAAATTTACAATTGATCTAAACCGAGAGGGTCAGCCAGGTAAAATGTATCTAAGAGCCAGTGATGGTTTAGGAAATTATGCGAATGCTCTCGATATTTTAAAAGAAGGGCGGACGACATATCAAATTCCGCAAAAAAAATTACAAGAGATAGAAAACAGCTATAAGACGCCAGTGCGTGCGAATAAAATAGCGGCAGTCGCATTATTGATGTTAAAATGGCTATTGGGGCTATTTGCAGCAATTTTGATATTGTTGCGTTTAAGAGTTATTCTAAAGAGAAGAAAAAGACGCAGACTGCGGAAAAAGCAGTTTCGTTGAATCATCGATGAAGGAGTGATAAGAGTGAAAATCAGTATTCGACATCGCTATATCAAAAAAATTCCTGTACTGGAAGTTGTTTCAGAAGAAGAAAAAAACAAAGCTTTGCCTTTGGTCGTCTACTATCATGGCTGGCAGTCGGCTAAGGAATTATCATTGACTCAAGCACGAAAATTAGCGAGAAAAGGAATGCGGGTGATTTTACCGGATGCTATGAATCATGGTGAACGTAAAACAGGTCCTGTATCACCGATTCCGTCTGTGACATTTTGGTCTAGCATCCAATACAATATCATAGAGTTTTCACAACTGATTCGTCATTTTGAAAAGCTTGAGCTGATCGAAAATAATAAAATAGGTGTGGGGGGTGTTTCGATGGGCGGGATCACGACATGTGCTTTACTAACTCAGCATCCGGAAATCAATACGGCAGCCTGTATGATGGGAACGCCAGCCCCCTTACGCTACATCGAACGGGTAATGGAACGGGCAGCTGAAATGAATTATTTTGTACCTAAGGATTTGCCGTTACTGCAAAGTTGGGTCACACATTATGACCTATCAAAAGCACCTGAAAAAATAGCGGAACGTCCTGTTTTGTTCTGGCATGGTACGAAAGATCCTAAAATTCCGTATGAAGATATGGCAGACTTTTATCAGCTGATTTCAGATGAAGCTTATGCTCGAAACAGTCGTTTTATGACTGGCGAAGGAGAAGGTCATCTAGTGAAAGGTGAAATGATGGATGTTGTGGCAGAATGGTTTGAAGAGAATTTAAGAGCCTAAAGCAAAGTATTTTGCTCTGGGTAGCAAGAAGCAGCCTGTTCAGATTTAGTGTGTGGAACAAAATCGATCATTCGTTTTGTTCCGCACTTTTTAAAATAGCTCGTTTTAATTCATTGAAAATATACGTTAATAATGGAAAATGAAGTTCATTTCTTAGAATCGCTCTTGACAAACTTTCGTGTATTATGAATAATGTAAGGGGTTGCGTTTATTGGAGATAGGCAAATGAATAAAATGGAAAACTGTACGAATGTAAATCAAATGTACTCGATTGGTGAGGTAGCAAAGATTTGTAATGTTTCCCGCAAAACATTGCGTTTCTATGAACAATTGGGCTTATTGACGCCAGATCATGTTAGTTTGGAAAATGGTTACCGTTATTATACGGAAAAGACTATGAATTTGATTCCTGTCATCAAGTATTACAAGCAGATGGGCTTTAAGTTACAGGAAATGGGTAATGTGCAGAACACTGGAGACTATTTTTATCAAGAGACGAATTTTCTAACGAAGCTGTCTGAGTTAAAACGAGAAGAACAGCGTATTCGTAATAGTTATACAGCTGTCTCAGACTGGATCGGTTTGTTGAGAGAAGGATCGATCGCAATTGAAAATCAGCTGCAAAATGTCAATGTGAAATATTTGGACCGTGAAAGCTATGTATTTATGGAACAGGATTTTTGTTATAACTATATGGATGCGGTGATCAATATTCCTTGGGTCAATTATTTAGAGGAGCAGGATTGTGAAATTACGGGTCCTGTGATTCTTCACTTTGAGAACTGTGAGGAGAAAATGGCCTCTAAGTCCCGTAAAATGAATGTGATGCAAAAACCTGTCAGTATTGCAAATAGTGAGATGCCGACGACTTTTTTTGGTGGGCAGATGTTTTTATCCAGTTATTATTTAGGAGATCCGGCTGAGATTTGTCAGCAATATAAAAAGATGCTGTTATGGGCAAAGGAACATGATTATCAATGCTCAGATGAGGTGTATGAACGTTATGTGATCGATTATTGGTCTACCATGAATGTTGATAATTTTGTGATCGAACTATTGATTCCAGCGGAAAAAAATAGAAAATAGGATTGTGTAGATCGGCTTGTATGGATTTTGTAACTAACAGAGTTCATGGAAGTCGATTTTGTTTATCAAAGAAATAATTATTGAAGGTTGCCCTTAAGGGCAACCTTTTTTTATTGTTATAAAAAGTATATTAGAAATTGTTTTATCAAAGTTTTTTTGTGTTTTTTACGTTATTTTTGGATTGTGCTTCCTCTTTGAAAGTGAAAAAATGAGCAAGATAGATTTGCTCAGAAATCGGTCATGTGAAAAAAACAACAAATTCTGTATCAACGCAAAAGAGTCGTTCTTTTTTGATAAATAAAATCAATCTAATCATTTGATTGTTATAAAACACGATTTCCATTATATTTTGCGTACTATAACAGGAGTGGATTCTCATTTATACAGGATAATTGAGAAAGGGGAAGCTGTATTACCCAGTAAAAGATGTGTTTCAGAAAAAAAATCTTCTTGACTGCTCCCTTAAGGTAAGACTGTAAAGTGAGTGCTAGAAGAATTGAAACCGGTTTACGGTAACTATTTTAGGAGGAATAAACGATGAAATATGATGCATTAGGAATGGTAGAAACAAAAGGATTGATCGGATCGATCGAAGCAGCAGATGCGATGGTCAAAGCAGCAAATGTTTCTTTGATCGGGAAAGAATTTGTTGGAGGCGGAATTGTTACTGTGATGGTGCGTGGAGATGTTGGCGCAGTGAAAGCAGCGACTGATGCTGGTGCGAGTGCTGCTGAACGTGTAGGAGAGCTTTTATCCGTTCATGTGATTCCACGCCCGCACGGTGAAGTGGAAAATATTTTGCCAGCAAATAAAGCCAAATAAATAGTTAGGGGAAACGTCAATGAATAGTGAAAAAAGTATTCTGAGTGCAAGTTCAAATGCAGATCTAAAAATGAAAGAAGTTAGCAAAGGATTTCAAGTCAAGGGGATTACAAACGGGCTTGTTTCAGGGATCACTTATGGGATTTACTCTACTTTAGTTGTGGTTGCCAGTGGTTATGATCCGCTGATCAGCGCTGCAGGATTTTTAGCTGCGCCATTTGTTTGTTCAGGGTTAAATGATTTTTTTGCTGGTATTTTTCTTTTATTTTATAACGCAAAGCATGGACGATTAAAGGAAATCATCCGCATGGTAAAGACAAAGCCAGGAAAAATGCTTGTGATCGGGTTCTTATTAGGCGGGCCGATCGCAAATGGGGCTTATCTTGTTGGTTTAGCAATGGCTGGCGCTTATGCGATCCCAATTTCCGCTACCTGTAGTTTGTTCGGCGCATTGTTCTCATGGATTTTCTTAAAGCAGAAGCCGACAGCAAGAATTGTTTTGGGAATGGTGGTTTGTGTGATGGGGGCGATCGTGATCAATATGGTCAAACCAGAAGGCGCACCGAATTTTACATTAGGAATTATCTGTGCGTTGATTGCAGCTGTTTCTTGGGGCTTAGAAGGAGTCTTTTCAAGTTTCGGCGGTGCGATGATCGATACAGATGTAGCAGTCAACTTACGTGAATTAGTATCTGGTTTATTCGTGATGATCTTGGTTTTGCCGTTTGTTGGTGGTGTAGGCTTATTATTTAAGACGTTAGCTGCTGGGACACCAGTGATGTGGTTGTTATTATCTGGACTAAGTGCAGGAATTTCTTTCTTGACTTGGTATAAAGCGAATGCAATGGTGGGGACTGCTGTTGGGATGTCGCTGAATGTAACGTATGCATTTTGGGGCGTGATCTTCAGTGTGATCTTCTTAGGCCAAACAGTTACACCGACCATGGTCATCGGTTCGATCGTAATCGTGATCGGAGCGATTTTAGTTACCATGAATCCGTTGGACTTCTTTAGAAAGGGGGAAGCGTAAATGCTTTTACCTAGCCGGACAGCAGTACTGAATCAAATGTATGATCAACGAGAATTAGACGTAAAAAAGATCATGGAGGAATTGAGACCTCAGTATGGGCATGAGAAGCAGTTCAATGAGAAATTGTATTTAGAGCATTTAATGGCTTTAGAAGCCAATGGTCTAGTTGAATTGACGAATTATTGTTTAGATGATCAGGAAGAATTGATTATGTCGTATACGATCACAGAGGAAGGCCGAACGACAGTTGAGAAATATGTAGATAAAGTATATAGAGTGATGTAATGATTTAGCTTGTTATGTAGAGAAATTTCTCTGAGAGAATGTGAATTGTGAATGAGCCAAAGGTGTCTCAGTTGGGATTTACTATTTTCTTTTGAAATTATTGAGTCAGCTTGGCTCTTTGATTGTTCAGCTTCATGGGCTAGCTCTTCGGAAAAAAGAGAAAATTGGTTAGTGACAAAGAGAGTCACGATCAAATTTTTCTATTTTTCGGTCAGAGCTGAATGAGCCCATTCAGCTTTTATTTTATCTAGTTTCGTAGGCTAAACTCTCGGAAAAAAGATAAATTTGAAATGAGCCAAAAAACGACTCAGTTAAAATTTCCTATTTTTCAGTCGAGTTTTATTGAGCCTACTTAACCTTTATTTTATCTAGCTTCATGGGCTAGCTCTTCGGAAAAAAGACAAAATTGGTTAGTGACAAAGAGAGTCACAATCAAATTTTTCTATTTTTCAGTCAGAGCTGAATGAGCCCATTCAGCTTTTATTTTAGAAATGGGGGATTGTATTTGGTTTATCGTGGTGAAGAGGCGTTGGGGCTTATTGAGACTGTTGGTCTGGTTCCGGCGTTGAAAGCGTGTGATGAAATGTTGAAAGCAGCAGATGTTGAGCTGGTTTCCTATGAAAATATTGGTTCTACTTTAGTTACGATCATGGTCAAAGGGGATGTTGCTGCTGTTGAAGCTTCGGTTTTAGCAGGTACTCGGGCAGCTGAAGCGATCGGCACTTTGACTGCGCAAAATGTGATGGCAAGACCGATTCCGTCTGTTGGGGGCATTGTTTCTGTCCATGCAATAGATGTGTAGATTGAGGGGGAAATAAATGAAAACCTTTGAAGCGATTGGAGCCATTGAAACTTTTGGCTTAGTGTTTGTCTTAGAAGCGTGTGATGCGATGTGTAAAGCGGCGGATGTTGAATTAGTTGGTTATGAGAATGTCGCATCCGGCTATATTTCAGTCATTGTGCAAGGAGATGTAGCTGCTTGTCAATCTGCTGTTGATGCAGGGATCAAAGCAGTAGAAAACTTAGGTGCGGAGGTATACAGCTCAGTTGTGATCGCTGGTCCGCATATCGATTTGAACAAAATAATCAACCGTTATCAGCTAAATAACCTTTTAACTGAAGAGGAGGGAGATGCAGTTTAGATGCAACAAATAGATAAGGATCTGCTATCGATACAAGAAGCGCGAATTTTAGTGGAAACAGCCAGAGATGCACATTATTTGATCAAAGATTACGGACAAAAGCATTTTGATCAAATCCTCAAACAGCTACTGGAACAAATAAAACCTGAAATCAGTAAGTTCGTAGCATCTGAAATGAATGAAACAAATTTAGGTAATTCAAAAGATAAGGAAGCATTGATCAATCAATTTCTAGAAGCGTTGACTGAAGATTTGCCAAAACAACAATGTATTGGAGCACTTGCGAAAGATTCTGCGGGGAATATTTTACAAGTGGGTGTACCAGTCGGTGTGATTCCTGTCATTTTATCAAATGAAAATGTTGTATTAAATACATTATATAGCTTGATCATCGGTATTAAATCAGGAAATGCACTAGTGGTGATTCCTCATTCGAATGCATGTAAGACAACGTATCAGATCGTCAGAAAAGTGAAGCAAATTTGTGAATCAAACGGTTTACCAAAAGGCTGTTTAACTTGTTTAGAGCAAGTGACGGAAAATAGTGTACAAGAAGTGTTGAACCATCAAGATACTGCGATGATTTTGGTTATCGGAAATTCAAAATATACAAACGCGACCACCAACCAAAAACCAATTATTTATGGCAGTTCGGGCGCAACACCTGTTTTTATCGAACGCTCAGCTCCGATCCAAACAGCTGTGAACGCGATTATTCAAAGTCGTTCTTTTGATGGCGGCTTATTACCTGGTGCAGAACAATATTTGATTGCTGAAAGTGTGATCGCCTCAGAAGTAAAAACGAAGATGAAACAATCAGGTGCTCATTTTTTATCTAAAGAAGAAGAGCTTAAACTTTTACATTTACTTCAGCCAAAAGAGAATCAGATCAATCCAGAGTGCATTGGGAAAAGTGCATTTTGGTTAGCACAAAAAGCTGGCTTCTCTGTTGACTCACAAATCAAAGTGTTAGTTTCGGAACAACAATACCTTCATGAAGAAGACCCGTTTACTAATGAAATGAAATGTCCAGTTTTAGCCTTTTATTTGGAACCAGATTGGATCCATGCTTGTGAAAAATCTATTCGTCTATTGAAAGAGAAAAATCATGGTCACTCTTTAGCGATTCATTCCCAAAATACGACAATTTTAAATGAATTTGCTTTAAAAAAACCTGTCGGGCGAATGATTGTCAATGCACCAGCTGGATTTGCCAGTCTTGGGCTGAACTCTAACTTACCGTTATCAGTTATCTTAGGCGGGTTTACGACAGGGCGAGGGATCAGTGCTAAAAATATCACAGCAGCTGATTTAACTTACAAACGGCAAATCAGTTATCCGATTCAGATCGCTGAGTCAACAGTAACAGCAGAATCTGTTGATAAACAATTATTAGAAAAAGTATTGAGGAAAATATTGGAAAAATAAAATGGCGTAAAGTGAGGGAATAAAATGGATATCAAAGAGTTTTCAGCAAAATTAGCTGAAGCAACAAAAGAATTAAGTCCGGAAGAACAAACAGCTTTAATGAAGATGTTTGCAACCGTTTCAGATGACTTAAATACTCCAAGCTCAACGAGCGGTGGATTTGCATCTGCTGGTCAAACGACGATCCCAGCAGGAATCACACCTCGTTTAGAGGCACTAAAAGAAAACTACTTAAAGCAAGTGCCGACGATCACTACACATAGAGCAAGAGTGATCACTGAGATCGCTAAAGAAAATCCGGGAATGCCTAAGAATATTTTAAGAGCAAAATCATTCAAACGCTGCTGCGAAACAGCACCTTTAGTGATCCAGGACAATGAACTGATCGTTGGTGCTCCTAATGGTGCTCCTCGTGCGGGTTCATTTTCACCAGACATCGCATGGCGCTGGATGGAAGAAGAAATCGAAACGATTTCCAGCCGTCCGCAAGATCCATTTTTCATTTCTGATGAAGACAAGAAAATCATGAGAGAAGAACTATTTCCATTCTGGAAAGGAAAATCGATCGACGAATATTGTGAAGATCAGTTTCGTGAAGCAGGAGTTTGGGAACTATCAGGAGAGTCTTTTGTCTCTGATTGTTCCTACCATCAATTAAATGGCGGTGGTGACTCAAATCCAGGGTATGACGTGATCTTGATGAAAAAAGGGATGCTGGATATTCAAAAGGAAGCGCAAGAACAGCTTGAAAAAATGGATTATGAAAACCCAGACGATATCGAAAAAATTTATTTTTATAAATCTATCATTGAGACAGCAGAGGGTGTCATGATCTATGCACGCAGAATGTCAGAGTACGCAGCACAGTTAGCACAAAGAGAAACGGATCCTAAACGTAAAGCAGAGCTTCAAAAGATTTCTGAAGTCAATGCAAAAGTTCCTGCACATAAACCAGAAACCTTCTGGGAAGCGATCCAGGCTGTTTGGACGATCGAGTCATTATTAGTCGTTGAAGAAAATCAAACAGGGATGTCGATCGGTCGCGTGGATCAATACATGTATCCATTTTTCAAAAATGATTTAGCAACAGGCAAAATGAATGAGTTTGAAGCTTTTGAATTGGCAGGCTGTATGCTGATCAAGATGTCTGAAATGATGTGGATCACAAGTGAAGGCGGTTCTAAATTCTTTGCTGGCTATCAGCCATTTGTCAATATGTGTGTCGGCGGTGTGACGCGTGAAGGACATGATGCGACGAATGAGTTGACCTATTTATTGATGGATGCTGTCCGCCATGTCAAAGTCTATCAACCATCCTTGGCTTGCCGAATCCATAATCGCTCACCGAGAGAATATTTGAAAAAAATCGTTGATGTTGTTCGAGCAGGAATCGGGTTCCCAGCTTGTCACTTTGATGATACACATATCAAAATGATGCTGGCTAAAGGTGTATCGATCGAAGATGCCCGAGATTATTGTTTAATGGGCTGTGTAGAGCCGCAAAAATCTGGACGTTTATATCAATGGACATCAACTGCCTATACGCAATGGCCGATTTGTATCGAGTTAGTGCTAAATAAAGGCGTACCGCTATGGTATGGTAAAAAAGTTTGTCCTGATACAGGCGACTTAGCGAATTTCAAAACATTTGAACAGTTTGAAGATGCAGTCAAAGAGCAAATCAAATACATCACGAAATGGTCATCGGTAGCAACCGTCATCACGCAACGAGTACATCGTGATTTAGCACCTAAACCGTTGATGTCATTGATGTATGAAGGCTGTATGGAAAGTGGAAAAGATGTTTCAAGCGGTGGTGCGATGTATAACTTTGGTCCGGGAGTTGTCTGGTCAGGCTTAGCAACTTACGCTGATTCAATGGCTGCCATCAAAAAACTGGTTTTCGATGAGAAAAAATATACGTTAGAAGAATTGAATCGTGCATTGAAAGCTGATTTTGTTGGTTACGAGCAAATTCGTACAGACTGCTTAAATGCACCTAAATATGGGAATGATGATGATTATGCTGACTTGATCGCAGCAGACTTGATTCATTTTACAGAAAAAGAGCACAGACAATACAAAACCTTGTATTCAGAATTGTGTCACGGAACATTATCGATCTCAAATAATACCCCACTAGGTCAAATGACTGGTGCCTCTGCCAATGGACGTAAAGCGTGGATTCCATTATCAGATGGAATCAGCCCGACGCAAGGAGCCGATTTCAAAGGACCGACAGCGATCATCAAATCGATCTCAAAAATGGCGAACGATACGATGAATATGGGGATGGTCCACAACTTCAAGATCATGTCAGGTTTGTTAAGTACACCTGAAGGGGAAGAAAGTCTGATCACGTTATTGAAGACTGCCAGTGTTCTGGGCAATGGCGAAATGCAGTTTAACTATTTAGATAATGAAACATTGTTGGAAGCACAAAAACATCCGGAAGAATATCGTGATTTGATCGTTCGAGTAGCAGGCTACAGTGCCTTCTTCGTTGAATTATGTCAGGATGTACAGGATGAAATCATCAGCCGGACAATGTTGACCAAGTTTTAACTCTGGAGGATGAAAAATGAATAACCCAAGCACGGAAACAATAGAAAGACAAGTCATGATTTTTAATGTACAAAAATATAGCTTATACGACGGTCCTGGCATTAGAACGATCGTATTTTTTAAAGGCTGTCCACTGCGTTGTCAGTGGTGTGCGAATCCAGAAGGTTTGGAGCGCAAGTTTGAAGTAATGTATAAAAAAAGTGTTTGTAGTGACTGTCGAGCATGCGTCGATGTGTGTCCAGTGGGGATTCATTATATGGATGAAAATGGCGATCATCAAGTGAATCGGGATATCGCCTGCACAGGCTGCCGCGCTTGTTCAGATGTCTGTCCAATGGCTGCCTTGAACATTACAGGTGAAATCAAATCGATTTCAGAAGTCATGGAAATCGTTCATGAAGATGATGAATTTTATGAACAATCTGGTGGCGGTGTGACACTTAGCGGAGGTGAATGTACGGCTCAGCCAGAAGCAGCGCTTGCATTACTACAAGCTTGTAAAGCGGATGGGATCAATACAGCAATTGAAACCTGTGGACATTCTAGAATGGAACGATTGCTCAAAATCGCTGAATATGTAGATCTTTTCTTGTTTGATTTAAAACATATGGACCCTGTCCGACACAATGAATTGACTGGAATCAGTAATGAAAAAATTTTGGCAAATTTAAAAGAAGTTTTAGAACTGGGGCATGACGTGCAAATTCGGATGCCGATACTAAAAATGATTAATGACAGCCAACAAGAAATTCAGGCGATCATCGAATTTTTACTGCCGTATAAAGATTATCCTAATTTTCATGGGATCGATTTGCTACCTTATCATAAATTAGGGGTGAATAAATACGGACAACTCGGTATGGAATATCCTGTTGCTGGAGATCCTTCGTTGACAGATCCTGAACTGGATCAAATCGAACGCTGGATCAAAGACTATGATTTTCCGGTGAAGGTGGTTCGTCATTAGAAAAGTGAGAAAGGAAGCGATCTGATGCTGGAAAGTAATGCACAGCGGGTGATAGAAGAATCTGTTCCAGGAAAGCAAGTAACCTTGGCTCACGTCATTGCTTCGCCGATCACAGAAGTATATGAGTCACTAGGCGTCGAAGATACGGGAGCAATCGGTATCTTAACCATTTCTCCATTTGAGACAGCGATCATCGCTGCGGATATCGCTGGAAAAAGTGCAGACGTAACAGTCGGTTTCCTTGATCGCTTTACTGGTTCAGTGTTGTTGACGGGCGATGTTCAAAGTGTAGAAGTAGCTTTAGGGGCTGTCGTGACTATTTTAAAAGAACGGCTGGATTATGAAGTTGTTCAGGTCACAAAGACATGAATAAACGTTTGTTGATCATAGGCCCAAAGGGAAGCGGCAGTCGTATCATTGCCCAAGCAGTCGAGCAAACAGACAAGCCGATTCGGAAAGTTGCTAATCTACTTTATACCCAAAAAACGATCATTGTTCCAAGTCAGTATCTTGAGAGTCCTTGGATGCATAAACATATCATTGCATTGCAGCAAGAAGCTCATCAAGCCTTGTTTCTATTACCTATTCAGAGTATGAAAAAAAGTTATCCACCTAATTTTGCTCAAGTTTTTAGAATACCGTTAGCGGGTGTCATTACTTATAAAACTAGCGACTACTCCGAAGAAAGAGTACTAAAAGCACAGCGATCATTAAAAGAAATAGGGATCAAAAGAAGACACATTCAAGTTGATTTGACTGATAAAAACGATTTATTAACCGTTGAAAAGTATTTGAACATGAAATAAGTAAGAAAGGAGGCTATTTTTTGTTTAATCAATTTAAAATGCCGACCAAAATCATTACAGGAGCAGGAAGTTTAGCAGAACTACAAGCACTATCCTTAAAGAAAGTCTTGATCATCTGTGATCCATTTATGGAACAAAATGGAACTGCTGAAAAAATTGGAAAGCTGCTGAAAGAAAAAAAGATTGGCTATAGTATTTTTTCTGAAATCATTCCAGATCCAACGATTGATGTCGTAACGAAAGGGCTGATTGCAGCAATTAAGTCAAAACCTGATGGAATGATTGCTTTAGGCGGCGGCTCAGCGATGGATGCAGCAAAAGTGATTCGACAAATGTATATCACAGCTGAAAAAGAAAGCTCCGTTCAGTTGATCTGTATTCCTACAACGAGTGGTACGGGTAGTGAAGTGACCGCTTTTGCAGTGATATCTGATCCTGTTGTACAAAGCAAATATGCTTTGGTCGATGATCAGATGATTCCTGATTATGCAATATTAGATCCCCTGTTAACGATGAGTGTTCCCAAAAATGTCACAGCAGATACAGGGATCGATGTTTTTACTCATTGTATGGAAGCTTTAGCTTCAACAAATGCTACTGACTTTACCGATGCTTGTGCTGAAAAAGCAATGAAAATCATTTGGAATGACTTGGTTTCAGTTTTTAATGATGGCGAAAATAGTATGCTGCGTGAAAAAATCCATAATGCTTCATGCCTAGCTGGAATCGCATTCAGCGAAGCTTCTTTAGGAATTTGTCATAGCTTAGCACATGCTCTAGGCGGTCGTTTCCATATTCCGCATGGTCGAGCGAATGCGATGCTACTGCCTCATGTGATCAGTTACAATGCCGGTCTAGAGATAGAAAAAGAAATTCCGCTGTTACTGATTTATAAAAATATAGCGGAGCTTTTAGGCTTTAAAGCTGGGACCTCAAAGGCAACCGTTCATGCGATGAATACAGGGATTCAGCGTCAGTTTAAACAAATGGGTATTCCAAAGACCATCAATGAATGCGGGATCGATCCAGAAGAATTTATTACGGCGATTCCTGAAATGGCTGAGAAAGCTTTAGAAGATAAATGTACGCTGACTAACCCAAGAACACCGAAAAAAGCAGAACTAGAATCGATTTATCAGAGGCTGTTAAGAGGTGGTTATTGATGCACTTTATTACTGAAAGTGAATTACGAACCCATTTCCGCAAGGAGCCTTTTACACATATGACATTGGCAGAAACAGAGCGATTAACACCAGGAGCAAAGCAATTTTTGCAGGATAAACGAATCGAATTGGTTCTTACAAACAAACAGTCAGCAAAAGAAAAAAAAGAGAGAGACACACGGTCTAGTTTGATCGCCTACCAGGAGATTCTTTCTGCAGAATTACTTGAAGCTGCTATTTTAGCTAAGGAAAAGCAAATAATACTTGGACAAAAGTTACTCGTATTACAAAAAAAAATCATGACCGTTTTTTCTAATGACTGTTCAGGCTCAGAAGAATCAATAGAATCAGTGGAATCATCATTATTTCAATTTGATGCTATTCATATTTTTAGTGAACAAGGTCTGTTGTTGATCAAACTCAAGAAAATCTATGGTCTCATTACTCTGATTTCAATTGAAAATCCACAATACGAATCTGGGCTAACAGCTGTTGCTCAAGAACTTAGTGTGTTAGTCAAACAACTAGTAGGGGATGCCGATGAATAAACAAATGCTAAAGAAATGCAATCAATTTATTGCCGATTTTGAAAAAGTGATCCAAAAACCAAAAAAACATCCTTCGAACGTTTACTATACAGGAGTTGATCTGGGAACAGCATGTATTGTATTAGCAGTCTTAGATGAACAGTATCAGCCTGTTGCGGGAGCGTATCGCTATGCCGATGTTGTTCGAGATGGCATGGTGGTTGATTACATTGGCGCAGTTGAAATCGTCAGTGAGCTAAAAGCAGAGCTGGAACAACAACTGAAAACAGAACTAGTCTATGCAGCGGCTTCGTTGCCTCCTGGAACGGATGAATTAGATGGTGGTGCGATCAAAAACGTTGTTCAAAGTGCAGGTTTTGAACTGACCAACTTGCTGGACGAGCCGACAGCAGCCAATCAATTGCTGAAAATAGCTGACGGAGCGGTTGTTGATATTGGTGGAGGAACAACAGGTATTTCGATCATCGAAGCAGGAAAAGTGGTCAAAGTTGCAGACGAGGCGACTGGTGGTACTCATCTATCTTTAGTTTTGGCCGGTGCATATAAATTTTCCTTTGACGAAGCTGAGCAGTATAAGCGAGAAGCTAAACACCATGATGAGTTATTACCAGTCCTAAAACCAGTGATCGAAAAAATTTCATCGATCATTATACAGCAAACTTCCGGGTTTACTGTCAACGGTATTTATCTGGTTGGCGGTACAGCTTGTCTGAAAAATATCGAAACAATCATAGAAAAAACGACAGGCATCCCAACATTCAAGCCAATCAATCCGATGTTTGCAACACCTTTAGGAATTGCCTTAAGTTGTACAGATGAAGTATTAAAGTAGGAGGTAAGGTCATGGATTGCCGCATTATCAAATCACCAGGGGAAAATACATTAGCGATTTTAAATCGCCGAAAGGGCTCAAAGGAAGAATTAGGTACACCAGATGCAGTCGGATTAGTACAAGGAAAATTGATTGAGATGATTTGTGCCACAGATGTTGCTGAAAAAGCAGTCGGTGTAACGATCGAAGATATTCGGGGCAGCTGTCCGCAGAATATGATCTTGTTAGCAATTTTTGGTGATACCGCTTCGGTCACAGCTGCAATCGAAGAAATCAAACGAAGAGAGAAGAATGGCCAATGGTAACTGCAACCTTGATGGATAATATTTGGGCTACGCGCAAATCAGAAAAATTAAATGGCTTAAAGTTGATGCTGGCGCAAGTCACTGGCGGTTCTAGAGATGGCGAACGGATGGTAGTCTGCGACGTGATCGGTGCCGGGATCGGTGATCGCGTGATTATCGCTACAGGATCGGCTGCCAGACGGATGCTGGAAGATGACCTGATTCCGATCGATGCAGCTGTTGTCGGGATCATTGATGAAAGTTGTGAGTCTGTATAAAAGAGAGTGTGGCAAAATGAAAAAATTAATTTGTGCAGAAGATATCGAAACCCTTTATAAAGAGGGAAAACAGTGTCTGACAGTAACAAAACAAACAATTATTACACCTTCTGCAAAAGATTTAGCAGAAGAGTACAACATTGTATTTCAAATGCAAACAAAACCTGTAAGAACGATGAATCCAGCTGCCTGTGAAACGATTTCTAAAGAAGGATTGGTCTCCTTATTAAGGCAATTATTAAATGATGCTGGAATCGATAGTTTTTCAGACGTTCCTTTTTCATATGAAAAACATAGCAGTGGATTGAAGATCATCAAAGGTTCTACTGTAAAGCTTAGTCCTTTGAATCTAGATGATCCCAAAATTCGTTATCAAGAATTGATCACACCAGCGGAAAGTCGATTCAGTTGCGGAATCATGGAAATACAAGATAGTTGCTTTTATGATGATCAAACGCTGGAGTCATTCAATTACATCATTGAAGGCGAACTTCAATTGACGATCGGCGGAGCAACTTTTACAGCAACTAAAGGGGATACGATTTTCATTCCAGAGAATCAAGCAGTCAGCTGGTCTACACCAAACAAGGTCACGATGTTCTGTGGAAAATCGAAAGGTGTTGGTAAAGAATGAATCAAGCGATCGGAATGATTGAGACAAGAGGCTTACTTGCGATGATCGAAGCAGCTGATGTCATGCTTAAATCATCAGAAGTACAACTTCTAGGTAAAAATAAAGTCGGTGGTGGGTTGAATACTGTGCTGATCACAGGGGATGTAGCGGCAGTTACCACAGCTGTTCAAGCAGCTGCAGCAAGTGTGGAGCGTTTAGGACCAGGTTTGTTAGCGGGTACGCATGTGATTGCCCGTCCGGAAATTGCTCCTGAACAGTTTATCCAAACGAAAATGCTCGAAGAGCCGATCACTGAAACTGTCGATGTGATCGAAGTCATTGAGGCAGAACCTATCGAAGAAGCTTATGACATAGAAACAAATGAAGTCGATAAAAAAGAATCGCTGCTACAAGAGCTTAGTCAAATGAAGGTCGTTGATTTAAGAAAATTAGCGAAAGAGCAAACCAACTTTAGCATTGCAAAAAAAGAAATCTACCGCACCAGTAAAGAAACACTGATTGCAGCGTTGATTGACTTTTTAATAACAAATGAATAGAGGATCAGGAATGGAAACTTTTGACAAAGATTTACGTTCTGTCCAAGAAGCGCGCGATTTAGCCCGCAAAGGTCAAATCGCTGCAGAACAAATCGCGACTTTCTCGGAAGAACAAATCGATAAAATTTTATGTAATATGAAAGAAACGGCAAGCAAGCACGCAGCTTGTTTAGCTGAGCGGGCAGTTAAAGAAACTGGTTTTGGAAAAGTATTAGACAAAACGTATAAAAATCATGCGGCATCAACCTTACTTTATGAAGAAATCAAAAATGAAAAGACAGTCGGCATTGTTGCCGAAGATCCGGCTAAAGGGACCTTTGATGTTGCTGAACCTGTTGGCTTAGTTTTGGGGATCATTCCCTCAACCAATCCAACATCTACTGTGATCTTTAAAGCAATGATCGCGATCAAATCAAGAAATGCGATCGTCTTTTCACCACATCCAGCGGCTCTTGAGTGTACGAAAAAAACAGCAGAAATGTTGAATCGTGCAGCTGTTGCTGCTGGTGCACCAGAAGGGATCATCAGCTGTTCAGCGATTCCAACAATGGCTGGAACCAATGAATTACTACATGCTCCAGAGGTAAGTTTGATCATTGCCACTGGCGGTCCAGGTATGGTCAAAGCAGCGTACAGTTCTGGCAAGCCTGCTTTAGGTGTCGGCGCGGGAAATTCGCCGGCCTATATTGAACGAACAGCTGATGTAAAAAGCGCTGTCGCAAAAATCATGGCATCAAAAACCTTTGACAACGGAACGATTTGTGCCTCTGAGCAATCGATCATTTGTGAAGAAGGCAATAAAGAAGCAGTTATTCGCGAACTAAAAGCTCAGGGCGGCTATTTTATGTCTAAAGAGGAAACAGATAAGGTTTGTCAGCTGTTATTCAAAAATGGATATGCAATGAATGCTAAATTTGTCGGGCGTTCTGCCGATGTGATTGCTGAAGCAGCTGGAATAACAATTCCAGTGGATACAAAAGTTTTGATCGGTGCACAAGACGGCGTAGGTGCCGGCTATCCGTTATCTTTTGAGAAGCTGACAACGGTATTGGCATTTTATGTGGTCAATGACTGGGAAGAAGCTTGTCACTTGAGTATCGAGCTATTACAAAATGGTATTGGACATACCATGAGTATCCATACGAATGACCGTGATATTGTGATGAAATTTGCAGCAAAACCGGCTTCAAGAATCTTAGTCAATACTGGCGGCAGTCAAGGCGGTACAGGGATCAGCACTGGCTTGCCGATATCCTTTACCTTAGGTTGTGGAACATTTGGCGGTAGTTCAGTCTCAGAAAATGTTGGACCGAAACACCTATTAAATATCAAAAAAGTAGCGTACGGCTTAAAAGATGTCACTACTTTGATTGAAAACGATCCAACCTTTACGTTTGAAAAAACAATTGATGATCAGACTTGTCCAACAACTTCTGTACCGGATACAAAGGTGACTGGAGGAAGTCAGATAGCTAATGATGATCTAGAAACATTAGCCAAAGTTGTTCGTCAAGTGTTGGCTGGGATGAATCAATAAAGAAATGAGCTGAATCAATGAATAATTATGAAGAGTTATTAGGCCTAATACTAGAGAAACTGGCAGAAGGCGGACTAAAAGAAACAACCTCTAACAGCAATGCAATTCCTTTAGGGATTTCCAACCGCCATATCCATTTATCGCAAAAAGACGTGGATAAACTATTTGGTCAAGGATACCAATTGACCAAATTAAAAGACCTATCTCAGCCAGGGCAGTATGCGTGTAAAGAGACACTAATGATCTGCGGTCCTAAGGGGATGATCGAAAATGTCCGAATTTTAGGACCGGTCAGAAAACAGACACAAGTCGAAATTTTACAAAGTGATTCGTTCAAAGTTGGTGTCAAAGCTCCTTTGCGCTTGTCTGGTGACTTGGCTGGAACGGCTGGCATCACATTGATTGGACCGCATGGTTCAGTTGAATTGACCGAAGGTGTTGTTGTAGCAAAGCGACACATCCATATGCTGCCAGCTGATGCTGTGCGTTTAGGTGTACGTGATGGTGAAGCTGTAACGATCACCTTTACTGGCGAGCGTGGCGGAACACTGAGCAATGTTATTATTCGAGCGGTTGAAAATTCTGGCTTAGAGTGTCATATCGATACAGAAGAAGCAAATGCTCTTGGGGTAAAACCCGGCGCAACGATTGTTATCCAAAAAAATTAATATATATCTTTAGGAGGAAATTATAATGAAATCTGATGCTTTAGGAATGATCGAAACAAAAGGACTAATTGGTTCTATTGAGGCGGCTGATGCAATGGTCAAGGCTGCAAATGTTTCACTAGTAGGAAAAGAATTAGTTGGTGGCGGAATCGTGACAGTGATGGTACGTGGGGATGTAGGTGCTGTTAAAGCGGCGACGGATGCTGGCGCTGCCGCTGCTCAGCGTGTTGGTGAGCTATTATCTGTTCACGTGATTCCGCGTCCGCATTCAGAAGTAGAAAATATTTTACCGACAGAAGCATAATCCATAAAGTTGAAAAGGTGAAGCATAGAAGTCAATTGTGCCTCACCTTTTTATTTAGCAGTAACGGGAAAGGGAGGAAAAAATGAATAAAACAGTGATCATTGGTTCAAATCATGCAGGAATCGCAGCGGCAAATACATTGCTGGATCAGTACCCAAACCAAGAAGTAGTGATGATCGAAAAAAATTCTAATCTTAGCTATTTAGGCTGCGGCACAGCGCTTTGGGTCGGTCGACAAATCGATTCTTATGAAGGGCTATTTTATACAAAGAAAGAAGACTTTGAAGCGAAAGGAGCTAAAATCTATACCGAAACAACTGTAGAGAAGATCGATTTTCAACAAAAGAACATTCAATGTCAGTCCAGTACAGGAGAACGTTTTTGTGAAAGTTATGATACGCTGGTTTTAGCGACAGGTTCTAAACCGATCGCACCAAATATTCCAGGAGCTGATTTAGAAAATATCCATTTTTTAAAACGATTCCAAGATGGTCAGGCAGTAGATAAACGAATGTCAGAACCAAATATCAAAACAGTTGCGGTGATCGGTGCCGGTTATATTGGTGTAGAAATTGCTGAAGCGGCAAAACGCAGAGGGAAACACGTTCTACTTTTTGACGGAGCTGACCGTTCACTTCCTAGCTACTATGACAGAGAATTTACCGAAAAAATGGATAAAAATTTGTCAGAAAATGGCATTGAGCTGCATTTTGGTGAGTTAGCAAAAGAATACAGAGGAAGGAAGGCTGTTGAAGCGATCGTAACGAATAAAGGATGCTACAACGTTGACCTAGTGATCAATGCGATCGGTTTTTTGCCAAACAATGAACTTGGAAAAGAGCATTTAGAGTTATTTCATAATGGCGCTTACGTAGTAGACGAATATCAACAAACGAGTGATCCTTCTGTGTATGCTGTTGGAGATTGTGCCACGATCTATTCAAACGCACTTAAGAAGATCAGCTATATTGCATTGGCAACAAATGCTGTCAGAACAGGCTTGGTTGCAGGCCATAATATTGGTGGAACCAAGCTTGCTTCTTCAGGTGTTCAAGGCTCAAACGGGATCTCGATATTTGGACTGAATATGGTGTCAACAGGACTTTCAGTAGAGGCTGCGAAAAAAAATGGAATCGACGTATTGCATACAGATTATGAAGATTTGCAAAAACCTGGATTTATGGCTGATAATGCTCAAGTGAAAATCCGAATTGTCTATGAAAAAAGCTCACGTAGGATCATCGGAGCACAAATGTGTTCACGAGCAGAGATTTCAATGGGGATCCATTTATTTTCATTAGCGATCGAGCAAAATGTAACGATCGATGAATTAAAATTATTAGATATTTTCTTTTTGCCGCATTTTAATCAGCCCTATAACTACATTACGATGGCGGCTTTAACAGCAGAATAATCAACAAGACACTGACGTATTTTACGTTCAGTGTCTTGTTATTTGCTAGAATGACGAGCCTGGTTCTTTTAAAAAGGCGATCTCTTCTGCCGTAGAAGTTCTACCTAAAATGTCGTTTCGATGCGGATAGCGACCAAATCGGACTAAAATGTCACGGTGTTTCTGTTCAAAATCAAAATTTTGTTCCATTCCTTTTTCTGCAAAGCGTTTGACTGCTTCTTCATGAATCACCAAAGATTCAGAATGCATCAAAGGCATATAGAGAAAGCTGCGTTCTTGAGTAGTCAACTCATCTAGTTTGCCTGAAGTCATTGCTTCTTGAGCTAAAACAAGCGCCATTTCGTCATAAGCAAAAGATTGAGGCTGCTCTCTAAACAAATTGCGGGAAAACTGATCTAAAACAATGATCTCAGCTAAACGCCCGTGAATGGTTTTTCGCCAGTCTGATTTTTCTCCTTGAGCTACCTGTTCGTGAATAGCAGAAAACCGTTCTTTGATCAACGCATCAAAAGCCAAATCCTTTTTGAACCACTGGCTGGGTTCAGTTTCTTCGAACCAAAAATGTAAAATATCGTGAGCGTTCATGTGTCATACCTCCAGAACTGAGTGATATCTTTTATTGTAGCATATATAATGAAGCTGAGACAAAAGTGTCTAGCTTCGAGAAATAAGAAGAAACTGCTTTTATCTCGGTGTTTATTCGGAATAAAAGCCCTGGACAAAACTGTTTTTAAGTTTTGTCCAGGGCTCAATATCATCGACTGATTATTTTAATTTAAATTTTACTTTTGTATTATCATTGAATTGTCCTTGGAATTGGAATTGTTTGTAGTTTGAACCATTTCCTAGTTTGTTTAAGATATGAGTAGTTACTTCTTTTTGACTAGCTGTTTTCAAATCCAAGCCTGCAATGATTCCTTCGATCTTTGTTTGTGCTGCGCTGCCTTGCAATTGAATTTTCTTTGATTTGTCCTGATATTGTGCTTTCACTGTTCCATTAGATTTTACTTCGTATTGTAGCTCAACTTCTTGACCATTTTTGTAATCTACTTCTATTTCAAGTTTTTTCAAATCAGACTGTTCAGGAGCTTCTGGTGTTTCAGGGGTTTCTGGTTCCTCAGGTGTTTCAGGAACCTCTGGCGTTTCTGGTGTTTCACCAACATAGTAAGATTGTAAACCAAACTCAGCTTTCACATAGCCTTTTGTAATTAAGATCACTTTTAAATGCAAGTCATCTTGATAAGTCATTTTTTTCAAAAGGTTGATCGACTTAGAATAGTACAAACCAAAATCACGAGCGATCACACTTGCCTCAGAAGCACTATAACCTGCAGCTTCCCATGTATCAGCCTTTTTCAATTCGTTGTATACCTCAGTTACATTTTTACTTGTCAAAGACAAACCAGTGTACTCTAATAGATCTGCTTTGTTAAATAGAGTGATTGTTTTCGCGTAGTTTGACTCAACAACAGTTGCTGCGTCGACAGAATGTACTGCTGTTCCTAAACTTGCTGCACAAAAACTCATTGCTAAACTTGCTGCTACGATACCTTTAAAAAATTCCTCCTTTTTCTAGCTACTATTTTATGAATAATAGCTTGATTACATTATTGGACAGATAGATCATAAAGTAAAGGGTTATTAATCAATTCTCATAATTTTAAGTAAAATTTAATGTTCTTAGAGAAATGAATGTATGACTATTATTTATTTATAATACTAGATAAGTGATACATTTTATGATTGGCATCAAACGTTAAAAAAGATATGGAATGCATTTATTTGCATTTTTTTTATTAATTTTAATAGATTATTGCAAAACAATGCATTTGATGTTACCTTTAAATAAAGGAAGTGATGATAATGCTGATGGAAGAACGGCTAGTGAAAATCAAAGAACACATTGATGAACATAAAAGTGCGACGATTGAACAGTTAGCGGACAAACTTCATGTGTCAAAAGACACGATCAGAAGAGATTTGATCAAATTAGAACAACAAAATGTTATTCGCAGAACGCATGGTGGCGCAATAGCTGCCAATCGTGAGGCGTTGATCTTGAATTATGAAGAGCGCTCAAGTAAATTCACCATAATCAAAGAAAAGATCGCGCAAAAAGCAGCAATGCTCATTAAAGATAATACAAGTGTGTTATTCGATTCCTCAACGACAATTGAAGCGGTCATCAGAGAGTTGAGCAATCAGACAATGTACGCAATTACTAATTCATTGACCCATGCGACGCTTTTAGCGAAATATGATAAAACTCAAATCAGCATACTGCCGGGCAAACTTCACAAACAACAACTTTTTTTATATGGCGCTGAAACTGTAAAGAAGATCGAAGAATATCAGGTCGATTATACGATCTTAGGCATTTTTGCTATTTCTAAAGAAGGTCTTTTTATCCACACAGAAGAAGAAGGGCTGGTCAAACGCCAAATGATTGCGCAAGGTCAAAAAGTCATTGCTCTTGCAGATCATACAAAAATAAATACTACTGGTTTTTTCAAGATTTGTTCGTTAGCTGATATAGATATATTGGTCACAGACGAGCCTTTGGAGAAAGCCTTTATGCAGAAGTTAGAGGAAAATGATGTCGATGTAGTCATAATAGCAGAATGAAAAGGAGCAAAAAAAGATGGACAAAAAAATTGTACTTGGGCAGGTAAAAGAGCCGACTCTCTTTGAACATGTCGCACCTGTTTTTTTAACAGATGATACGATCAATGAACGGAAAGAAAAATTGCTGAAAGAAATGAAAAAATCAAATTTTGATGCGGTCGTCATTTATGCAGATAAAGAACACGGCGGAAATTTTGAGTACCTGACAGGTTTTATTCCGCGCTTTGAAGAAGGGCTGTTAGTGGTTGAGGCTTCAGGAAAAAGTACAGTCATTTTAGGAAATGAAAATCTAAAGATGGCAGCAGTTTCCCGTATTGAAGTGACACTAAAACATAGCCCACTTTTTTCATTGCCGAACCAACCTATGGATAATGATGCTGATTTAGAAGATATCTTTAAGGAAATCGGTCTGGCTGATCAACAAAAGATCGGGCTAGTTGGCTGGAAAATGTTTACCACAACACTTCATGATCCGAAAGGATTCTTTGATATTCCATATTTTATTGTGTCAGCGTTGTTGAATTGTTTAACAGAAAATAGTGAAGTAGTCAATGCAGCTCATCTATTTATCGGTGGAGATTCCGGTGTACGTACGATCAATAATGCCAATGAAATCGCTCATTATGAATATGGAGCAAATTTAGCCTCTTCGTGTATTTTGAATGCGATGAACGCAGTAGATGTTGGTGTAACGGAGGCTGAACTTGGTGCATGTCTGACGGCAGAAGGTCAGACAAATACAGTGGTAACGATCGCGGCGACAGGCCAGCGTTTTGAAAAAGCAAATGTGTATCCTACACATAAAAAAGTCCAATTAGGTGATCCACTATCGATGACGACTGCCTTTAAGGGTGGCTTGTCAAGTCGCACAGGCTTTGTTGTCGAAACACAAAATCAGCTCCCAACGAATCAAAGAGATTATCTGGAACGAGTAGCAAAACCTTACTATAATGCTGTTGTACATTGGTTAGAAGAGATCAAGATCGGAATGAAAGGACGCGTATTATATGATAAAATTGAAGCTGTTTTTCCTAAAGAAAAGTATCACTGGCATTTAAATCCGGGCCACTTAGTTTCAGATGAAGAATGGATGTCTTCGCCAATTTATGCTGATTCAAGAGAAACGATCAAGAGTGGAATGATTTTCCAAATCGATATCATTCCTTCCATCAAAGGCTATACAGGAGTTAGTGCAGAAGAGTGTATTGCGATTGCAGATGTCAAGCTTCAACAAACAATGGAAAAGCAGTACCCAGAACTATGGAAACGTATCATAGCTAGAAGAGCATATATAAAAAATGAATTAAATATTGAACTTGCTGATGAAGTATTGCCATTATCAAATACGGTTGCTTATTTACGTCCGTTTTACTTGGCAAAAGAACAGGCTCTACTTGTGAGTAAAAGGAAAAACTGATATTTAATAATGCTGAAACTTTTGCTATAATAACAATGAAAATGTCTATTTATGTGCAGGAGGAAGGATCTTTAAATATGAAAAATGCAACGATCACCAAAACAGTCGATTTATTAGATGGCGGCTGTAATGTTTGTGGAATAATCGAAAATGAAAATTATATCTTGGTTATCGATGAACAAGCAATCCCGTTAGAGGAATTGACAGTGAATGCTTTGGTCACAGGAATCGTTTTACAAGAAGGATTCAAAAGAAGTTATGAGTCGGACGAAGTAGATGACTTTGTATTGTATAAAAAAGAGCAGCAGGTAGTCAGATTGAAAGAAGAATATGATTTTCTGACCTATTCTAATGATAAAACCACTATTTCTACAAACGATCAATTAATAGATAAAGTGAAATTAGTCGAAAAAGTAAACGAAATTTTGAGTACTATTTTTAATTTAGAAGAATTAGACATTCATTTTTGAATAAAATCTTGGACGATAACATAACTTTTTGCTTTAAAAAAGAGAGTTCTTATAACGTATCTCACATGAAAAATGCTGAAGATAGATATAGGAGCTCTCTTTTTGTTTTTTTTGATTAGTTAATTCGTTGGATTAGTTATTTTTATTGATATTATTTTTGTAAAAACACCTGTGCATTCGTATAAGCGTTGGTATCCCCAGGGAACCAGCGTTTCAATTTAGTTGCCAATTCAACGGCGCGTTCATTATTTTCGATATTGATGATTTGTAGATAAAATTTGCCATCGCTTTGTTTGCCATAAGAAACACGAGTTGATAGAAAATATTGGCAGAATTTCTCACGTAAGTTACCACGCAAACGATTACTAATGGCTTGCCAGTCTTTTGGTAAATTATCGATTTCGACCCAGTTGTATTTTTTATCTGCTTGAGGGACGACTTTCATGTCACGCTGGTCGTAAGTAGGGATTTGTCCTTTTGTTAATCGTAGACACTCAGACGTCATGTAGTCTGTCCATTCCGGTTTGATACCGACGACTTTGACCATTAAATGTGTAGGGTATTCGATCAAAAAGACATTGCCGTTGGTCAACATCGGGCAAGTGTTTTGACGGACGAATTCAGCCATGCTTTTTGCGCCGGATTCCAGTGGAATATCATTGATGATCGTTTTGTACAAGGACCCGTTTTTGACTTCCAGATTTTGGTTGTGCCCCTGATTCATAAAGGGTTCATTAGTGATGAACCAAATCGTCCGATCCATTAGATCCTGTTCTAAGACCCAGAGGTTTCCTAATGTGGGACTACTGATCAGGTATTGATAAGGACTGCGGGATTCAGCGGTAGGTGCGACTTGACTGATCGTGTATTCTTGTCCCAAGTATTTTTTCTCTAATACGCGTCTGCTCCAATGGATACTGGCATTCGTTGCAGCAGTGCTTAGTCGAACTTTTAGCCCAACGTTGAATTTAGCTGCTGGAGCCAGAGATAGGTCTTGTTCGTAGATCCATTTGCGGTAGCTTGTTTCATTGGAGCTGATCAAGACTTCATATTCGGAGCTTTCCCATTTTGAGCTAAGAGCATGTATTTCTTCAACTTTGTAATATTGATTGACACGATTAGCTGGGATCGGTTCGTTAGAAGACCATGGAGACGTGATTTTTGCGCCGCCGGATAACAACACGATATTTCCAACTTTTACTTTGCAAGGTCTGCTTGGAAAAGGTGCTTCTAAAAAAAGTGCTGCTTCTGCAGCTCTACGATTCACTAAGCCTTGTAAAATTTGTCCATTACTGTAAACATATCGCTTCATCTCAGTTGCGGCTGCTTGCCATTGTTGACTATTTAGATAAGAAAGCAGCGCTGAATTATATAAAATATCAGGTCCTAAATTAAAGTGAAAGCTCGCAAGTGCATCAAATTGATTTTGATTCAATTGAACTTTTACATATTTAAAGATTCCAGAAGCATGAGTCAATAGATCTTCTTTCAAGAAAGCTTCTGCTTGCGCTTGTGTAATCGACATGCCTGCGTAGACCCCCTTAGTATGTCCGTAACCGATCGTCCAGACACCAGCTGAATCTTGATAGGCAGTTAAACGAAGCCCTTCAAATTGTTTTACTAAAGTAACTCCTTTTTGTGAAATAGTCATTCCTTCATTTGCCATAATATTGTTCCTCCATTTAATATAGTTGGTTGTATCTCAAAACTAGATTTAAGATCATTTGAATCGATAGCACGTCTGCTAGAGTGGAATTCCTAAATACAGTTTATATTTTTTTAATAGAGCAGAACTATCGAGAATCTGTCGTTTTTCTTTGTGTATTCCGTTTAAAAAAATAGAAAGTAGTTATTTTGAGCGGTTTTATAAGAAAATGTAAAGAGGATTTATACAGTAACTTTTGTTATTATTTGTTGTGGAAAGGATAGTGGTGAGCATAATCAAGTTTTGTTACAAAAAGGGTAGTAAAATGAAATATTTTTTATAAAATTTAATTTGACTTTGTGAAGCGATACGCTTATAGTTTTAAATGAAATAAATACTTGTTAGGTGAGGCTCCTATGTAAACACAGGCTGCTGCTCAGAAATGTCGAAAGACAGGTACGGGTAGGACAAAAATCGTCGAATTAAGGCGTTTTTCTAAGCAGCTAAAAGCAATGCTTTTTACGTTATATAGTGCTAAAACTCAACGAAGAGAAGAACTAGGTCGATCTGTCTGCGTTTATTCAGTTCTCAGATAATTATCCAAGTACTTTATCCCCTTCGCTGAGTGTTCTTGGTGAAGGATTTTTCTTTTCCAAAGGAATACATGTGAGCTGTAGAAAGGAATGTACAATGAAGAAACCGATACGAATATTGATCATCACGCTGTTATCTATCCTTCTTGTGATCGTAAGTGCGGGCTGTTATGCGGCAATCTCATTTCAGTCAGCAAGAGAAGAAAGTGAAGCAAAACTATCCCCGATCAATCAAAATTTTACTGGTGATGAACAAACAAGTGATAAAGAACTGACTGTTATGGTCGTAGGAAATGATTCGCGCGACGATGATGAGGATCAAGGACGTTCTGATACGTTGATGGTGGGTCATTATGACGGTAAAACGAAGCAACCAAAATTGATTTCTATTATGAGAGATAGTTATATGACATTTCCAGATGGCAGCCTCGATAAAATCAATGCAGCATATGCCTATGGTGGAGCGCAGATGACAAAAGAAGTCCTCAATACTAATTTTGATCTACCGATCAACTATTACGTTGTGATGGATTTTAAAGAGTTTAGTGATATCATTGATGAACTTTATCCAAAAGGTGTGAAAATAGATGCTGAGAAGGATATTAATTTAGATGGTGTCGATATTCTAAAAGGAGAACAAGTCATGGACGGCAATACTTTATTGCAATATGCCCGCTTTAGAATGGATGAAGAAGGCGATTTTGGCCGAATCAGACGACAACAGCAAGTAATGGATGCGTTGATCGACCAATCGAAAGATTTGATCCCAATTTGGGAACTGCCTCAGGTCGCAGGAAAAATCGTCGGGAAAATCGACACCAATGTTCCGACAAGCTTGTTTATTGATCTAGCGAAGGATTTTCTGACAGGAAAAGTCAAACCATTAGAATCACTTTCAGTTCCGATAGAAGGCAGCTGGAATTTCAATGATGATACTCCTTCAGGCAGTGTGATCGAGCTGGATGCACCTAAAAATGCCGATGCGATCCAGGAATTTTTGAAAGATACTAAATAGAACTATTTAAAAGGAGCAGTATATAACTCTATGAGTTATGTTCTGCTCTTTTTTTCGTTTTAGTTTATTTTCATGCGTTTTGGTTACGCATATGCTATTCTTTAAGAAAACGGTTTAGTAATTTTTGAAAGAAGGTCATGCAGTGAAAGTTGTGATTATTGGTGCATCATTCGCAGGAGTTTCAGCAGCTCTTACGATTCGAAAAAAATACCCTGAAGCTGTGATTTATCTTGTTGAAAAACAAGCGACAGTCGGTTATCTGCCAGGTGGATTGACTCTCTATTATAACGAAGCTGTAGATACGGTCGAAGAGCTTCGCTTTGTTTCAGAACAGCAATTGAAAGAAAACAGGATCGAGTTATTGTTGAATGCAAAAGTAGTGAGCATGGATTCAAATCAGCAGGTCATCCACTATCAACGATCAGACGAGCTCAATATCTTATCCTTTGATAAGTTGATTTTAGCTACAGGTTCTAGCCAATGGTCAACGAAAATCATGGGGAGCGATTCTGAGAAGGTGCTCAAGTATAAATTTTTACCTGGCGTCAAGCAAGCGATCGCTCAGCTGGAAAATTGCAAAGAAGTTGCATTGATCGGCGGTGGTCAAATTGGTGCAGAAGCTGCTGATACGCTGTTAAGTAAAGGGATAAGTGTTCATTTATATGAACGAATGGACTATCTATTATTTAAATATTTTGATCAAGAGATGATTTTACCTGTGCAACAGGAGATGGAAAAAAGAGGGGTAGTGTTTCATTTTGATGAAACGGTTGAAAAAATAGTAGAGAAGGACGATGGATTACAGATAGAAACGCAACATTCTCGTCGAACGGTCGATCGAGCTGTTTTTGCGATGAATGTCCGGCCAGACTTAAGTTATTTGGATGAAAAAATCGATAGCCACACAGACCAAACTGTTTATGTGGATCACTATTTACAAACATCTCATCAAAATATCTTTGCAATAGGTGATTGTATTCAAGTACCATATAGCTTAACAAATGATTCTTTCTATATACCCTTAGTGAATAATGCAGTTAGAGCTGGAGCTGTAGTTGCTCAAAATCTACTAGAACCTACGACAAAATTTATTGGCTCGATTCGTACGATCGGTACGAAGCTTGTTGATTATTATGTGGCAAGTACAGGTTTGACTGAAGCAGAAGGCCTTTTTCATGATCAGCCGATTGAAGTTGCTCATTTAAAGCAAACGAGTTCTTTATTCTCTGGAGAAAAAGAGATTTCCGGGAAAATTATTTTTGAAAAGGAAAGTCATCGAATTTTGGGTGCTCAGCTGGTATCAAAAGCTGATATTCTGGATAAGATCAACACGCTTGCGTTAGGCATTCAGACAGAGCAAACATTAGAGCAATTTTATCAAAAAGATTTTCTGTACCATCCTTATTTTTCGACAGTTATGGATATCACAAATCAACTCGCGTTTACTGCTTTATGGAGTGATGCCGATGAAAACTGAAGAATTACTAGACAAAAAAGAAGCAAGAGAAATCCAAATCCTGAAGAAAGTGATCTTAGCCGGCGGTCGTATGGAAGACACTGAGCTGTTGAATCATTTAGGTGTATCAAAGGCATCTTTTGAAAGTGATTTAAAAGAATTAGGTTATTATTTAAATCCATATAGTAAAGACTGTCGCTTATTTTATGATGGACAATGGGTTTCTGTAGAAATGTCCGATCGATTTTCAGTCAGTAAAGTCGTTGATGATTATATACGGGCATCGATCAAGTTTCAGCTGATCGACCATCTGTTTCATTATCGAGAGTTTACGATGGCTCAGTTGACAACAAAATTTATGATCAGTGAATCTTCCTTATTTCGAAAAATCAAAGAGTTGAACCAGCTGCTGACTGAATTCGGTCTGAAAATCCGAAATGGACAGCTAAAAGGTGAAGAACTGCAGATTCGATATTTTTATTTTCAAGTTTATTGGTTTTTGACACCATACGAACAGCACAGGGAGCGCACCTTGACACAGCAGAATATCCGAATTATCGAAGCGCTGGAAAAAGCCCTGTCGCTCTCCTTTGAGGAATATGGAAAACTGAAGATCAGTCTGTGGTTGACGATCAGCAAAAAAAGGTTGGCAGTTCAGTCTAAAACATTTAAAGAAGTCCGAAATAAAAGCCTGAACCTTGAGCAGGATCCTTTTTTTAAAACGATTCGTTCGTTCGTATTGCGTTTTTTTAGTCGTTATCCGCTTGAGATCGATGAAGAAGAAAGTATGCTGCATTTTATTTTTTTAACAAGTATGTCTGTTTTAACTGAAACTGATTTTATCCAGTATAGCTTGGTACGCGGACGGCGGACACCGTCTTCACTAGCGGACACATTTGTTTTGGAACACGTGATTTTATACTATCGTCCACAAAAATTTTATCCTGAATTGGAAAAAAAGATCTTTTATTACTTCTCACAGATTCATAGCAGGCTTTATTTTTTTAAAGGAGAATTAGAGCTGTTCGACAAGGAGAATATTTGGCAAAAAGAGCAACAATTATCCAGTCATCGTTTAGGTGAATTTGCCCATGTTCTTTTGGATAAAAGTCTTAGTTACTTGGGTGAACGTTATGAGCCTGGAAATAGTCTGCATGAATGGTCGTTGGTGAAATATTTAAGTGTGCTTTCGATCATTGATTTTGAAATCATTGGAGAAGTTCGTGTAGGCATCGATTTAAAAATGGATTTGCTATACAAAGAAGCAATGACTCAAGTATTGGTTTTAAGCTTGAAAAATTTGAACGGCTTAACGATCGAACCGTATGATCCGAAGTATACTTATGATCTTTTGATAACTAATGTAATGAACCCGCCAGTTTACCGATCTGTTGGAGAGATTTATATATTATCCGAACTTGGATCAACGTATGACATCGAGCAAATTCGTAAGAAAATCCGAGGGTATCACGGAAATAGGAAAAAAGAAGGCTGAGTGAAGTTGAGGAAAATTTTTCAGCTTCTTCCTTGTCCTTAGTGGATTTTTAGTAAAAACATTCATTTATTTTAAAAATAAAAAAAAAGATGACATTTTTAGGAATCAATTTGCGTATATTATAAGTTCATGAAATATAAAGCGTTTTCAATTTTGTTTAGGATTACATTTTGATTCTGAACGAGCCCATTACACTTTTATTATTATCTAGTTCCACGGGCTTGTCTCTCGGAAAAAAGATAAAAAATAGAAGCGGCGAAAAGCACCGCTTAGATTTTTTCCTATTTTTCTGTCGAGCCAGGACGAGCCCACTACACTTTTATTATTTAGGAGGAATTACAATGTCAGAACAAAAGTACATCATGGCGATCGATCAAGGGACTACTTCATCACGAGCAATTATTTTTGACAAAAAAGGGAACAATGTTGGAAGTTCACAGAAGGAATTTACACAGTATTTTCCAAAAGCAGGTTGGGTCGAACATAATGCAAATGAAATTTGGAATTCAGTACAATCGGTTATCGCAGGCGCTTTGATCGAATCTGGCGTTCGTCCAACAGACATTGCTGGTATTGGGATCACTAATCAACGTGAAACAACCGTTGTTTGGGATAAACAGACTGGTCTTCCCATTCATAATGCAGTGGTTTGGCAGTCACGTCAATCTTCGCCGATCGCAGATCAGCTAAAAGAGGATGGACATGGTGACATGATCCATGAAAAAACTGGTTTGATCGTAGATGCTTACTTTTCTGCCACAAAAATTCGTTGGATCCTAGATAATGTCGAAGGTGCTCAAGAGCGTGCTGAAAAAGGTGAATTGCTTTTTGGAACGATCGATACATGGCTAGTTTGGAAGCTGACAGGCGGAGAAACACACGTAACAGATTACTCGAACGCCAGCAGAACAATGCTATTTAATATCCATGACTTAGATTGGGATCAAGATATTTTAGATATTTTAAATATTCCGCGTGTGATGCTGCCAAAAGCAACTTCTAACTCTGAAGTATATGGCTTAACGAAGAATTACCATTTTTATGGTAGCGAAATTCCGATTTCTGGTATGGCTGGAGACCAACAAGCTGCATTATTCGGTCAAATGGCTTTTGAACCTGGAATGGTCAAAAATACGTACGGTACAGGCTCATTTATTGTAATGAATACAGGAGAAAAACCACAGCTTTCAGATAATAACTTACTAACAACGATCGGTTATGGAATCAATGGAAAAGTCTATTATGCTTTAGAAGGAAGTATTTTTGTCGCTGGTTCAGCTGTTCAATGGCTGAGAGATGGCTTAAAAATGATCCAAACAGCTGCAGAATCAGAAGCAGTCGCAAATGAATCTCATAATAAAAATGAAGTATACGTAGTGCCTGCATTTACCGGACTGGGCGCTCCTTACTGGGATTCTGATGCTAGAGGAGCGGTCTTCGGTTTGACTCGCGGGACAACGAGAGAAGATTTTGTTAAAGCGACACTACAATCAGTGGCTTATCAGGTACGAGATATCATTGATACGATGAAAAATGATACAGGCATCGATATCCCGATCTTAAAGGTAGATGGCGGTGCAGCCAATAACGATTTATTGATGCAATTTCAAGCAGATATTTTAAATACCTCTGTTCAAAAAGCTCAAAATCTTGAAACAACTGCTTTAGGTGCAGCTTTCTTGGCAGGCTTAGCAGTTGGCTTCTGGAAAGATCTGGATGAATTAAAAGCGTTCTATGAAGAAGGACAAATTTTTGAGACAAAAATGTCAGATGCTGAACGCGATGATTTGTATGAAGGCTGGCAGCAGGCCGTTGCAGCAACACAAATGTTTAAGCATAAATCGAAATAGAAGGAAGAGGTGAAAAGTGATGACATTTTCAATAAAAACAAGAGAAAAATCGATCGAAACCTTGAAAAACGAACAATTAGACTTGTTGATTATTGGCGGAGGAATTACAGGAGCAGGTGTTGCGCTGCAAGCAAGTGCTACTGGAATGAAGACCGGTTTGATCGAAATGCAGGATTTTGCTGAAGGAACCTCTTCACGTTCTACGAAATTAGTTCATGGCGGGATTCGTTATTTGAAAAATTTCGATGTCGAAGTTGTGGCGGATACAGTACAGGAGCGGGCGGTTGTTCAAGCCATTGCTCCTCATATCCCCAAACCTGATCCTATGCTTTTACCGATTTATGATGAGCCGAAGGCGACTTTCAACATGTTTTCAGTCAAGGTTGCAATGGATCTATATGATCGTTTAGCGAACGTGATCGGCACCAAATATGAAAACTATACATTAACAAAAGAAGAAGTCTTAGAGCGTGAGCCCCAACTTAAACGTGAAGGGCTGCAAGGTGGCGGTGTCTATCTAGATTTTAGAAACAATGATGCTAGACTAGTGATCGAAAATATCAAACGCGCATCTCAAGATGGCGGAGCAATGGTCAGTAAAGTCAAAGCAGTCGGATTTATTTATGATCATGGGAAAATCAGTGGAGTCAAAGCAAAAGACTTATTAACAGGTGAAGAGTTTGAGATCAAAGCCAATATCGTGATCAATACAACTGGCCCATGGTCTGATAAAGTTCGCGGACTGGATACGAAGGAAAAATTGACTCCGCAAATGCGTCCGACTAAAGGTGTTCACTTAGTTGTCGACAGCAGTAAGCTGTTTGTGCCCCAACCAACATATTTTGATACAGGGAAGCATGATGGCCGAATGGTCTTCGTTGTTCCAAGAGAAAAGAAAACGTATTTTGGTACGACGGATACGGACTATACAGGTGATTATGAACATCCAACAGTGACTCAGGAAGATGTAGATTACTTGCTGGAAATCGTCAACAATCGCTATCCTGAAGCAAATGTGACGATCGATGATATCGAATCAAGCTGGGCTGGACTGCGTCCGCTGATTTCTGAAAATGGTGGTTCAGATTATAATGGCGGGAATAATGGAAAGGTCTCTGACCAAAGTTTTGATCAGGTCATTGATATCGTTGAAAAATATCAGCAAAAAACAGCCACTCGTTTTGATGTAGAAAATGTCTTGAATCACTTAGAAGATTCCTTGTCTGAAAGCAAAGAAAACCCATCAGCTGTTTCTAGAGGAAGCTTGCTGGAGCGTTCTGAGGATGGTTTGTTGACCTTATCTGGCGGGAAAATCACTGATTACCGTAAAATGGCTGAAGGTGCACTTAAAGAAATTCAACGTATCCTAAAAGACGAATTTAATAAAACTATTGAGCTGATCGATTCGAAAACATATGCAGTCTCTGGTGGAGATATCGATGCTGCCAATGCTGAAGCAGAATTGAAAGCGTTAGCAAGATATGGCGTTGAGCAAGGATTATCTGAGGAGGATGCAGAATATCTCGCTCATTTATATGGCTCAAATGTGACACAGCTCTTTGAAAAAATCTCTGAGACAACACCAGTTGAAGGATTGACTTTAGCAGAAACATTGGGCTTGCATTATGCCCTTGAAAACGAAATGACGTTGACTCCTTCCGATTATCTCATTCGCAGAACGAATCATGTATTGTTTATGCGAGATACACTGGACACAGTCAAACAAGGGGTTATTTCTGAAATGGCCAATTACTATGATTGGTCTGAACAACAAAAAGCAGACTATGAACAAGAATTGAATCAATTAATAGCGGAATCTGATTTAACGACATTGAAAGAAGGAGCGAAGTAAAATGGATACTTCTAGTATGACACAGATTTTTAGTGAGTTTTTAGGAACAATGATTTTGATTCTTTTAGGGGATGGTGTGTGTGCTGCTGTTAATCTGAAAAAAAGCAAAGCAGAAGCTTCCGGCTGGATCGTGATTGCTTTTGGTTGGGCAATGGCGGTAACGATGGCGGTTTATATCTCTGGCTTTATGGGACCGGCACATTTGAATCCTGCTGTAACGATAGCGATGGCTATGGCCGGCAATTTTGAATGGGGATTAGTTGTTCCATTCATCATTGCACAGGTTCTAGGAGCTGTTGTTGGCGCGTTCTTAGTTTGGTTGGCTTATTTGCCTCACTGGAATCAAACAGAAGATCAAGGAGCTGTGTTAGGGACATTCGCGACAGGACCTGCGATTCGTAACTATCCAGCAAATATGATCACAGAAATCATTGGTACATTCGTTTTAGTTTTAGGACTGCTGTCATTTTCACAAAATACTATCACTGATGGTTTGACTCCTCTGATCGTTGGTGCATTGATTTTAGCGATCGGTCTATCTCTTGGTGGACCAACAGGCTATGCGATCAATCCAGCTCGTGATTTTGGTCCACGTTTAGCCCATCAATTACTACCGATCTCAACAAAAGGAACCTCTGACTGGGCGTATTCATGGGTACCGATCGTCGGACCTGTTATCGGGGCAGTGATCGCTGCTGGTGTGTATATGTTGATGGTTTAATGAAGGAATAAAATGAAAAGCCTGAGACAAAACTAAAAAACAGTTTTGCTTCAGGCTTTGATTTTGAATAAACGGCGAGAAAAAAGCAACTCCTTCTTAATTTATCGGAGCTAAACGCTTTTTATCTCAGCCTTTTTTCATGTAGAGTATTTCAGTGGCTTGCAGAAAATGAAGAACCATGAATTTTTAATGAAAATAACAATATTTTATTTACAACTTATGGATTTTTCTGTACTCTTAAAAGTGAAAACGTTTTTGTGTAATGCGTAACAAAGTAAGAAGTCAAGGTAAGAGGAGGAACACGTGTGTCCTATCAAGAGGTTTTATTTCCTTTTCTAGGCGGTTTAGGAATATTTTTGTTCGGTATGAAGTATATGGGAGATGGTTTGCAAAAGTCTGCTGGAGATTCGTTGCGGGAAATTTTAAATACATTTACTTCGACACCTTTACGTTCTGTTTTAGCAGGTTTGATTGTGACAGCAATTATTCAAAGTAGCTCGGGAACAACGGTTTTGACCGTTGGTTTGGTCAGTGTCGGCTTTATGTCTTTACGTCAGGCGATCGGTGTGATCATGGGAGCGAATGTCGGTACGACGGTCACCGCATTTATTATTGGATTCAATTTAAGCTCATATGCCTTACCGATCATTGGCGTCGGTTCGATATTACTTTTCTTTTCAAAACGGGAGACAGTCAATACGATCGGTCAAATCCTTTTTGGTTTTGGTTGTTTATTTTACGGATTGAAACTGATGGGAGATGGAATGGCGCCGTTAAGTGATTTGCCGCAGTTTTCTGAGCTGATGGTCAATGTGTCTCATCATCCAGTTTTAGGGGTAGGAATCGGGACGTTATTGACAATGGTGTTGCAAAGCTCCAGTGCGACGATCGGAATTTTACAACAGCTCTATAGTCAAGGGAGTTTAGCGATCGGTTCAGTGCTGCCGATTCTATTTGGTGACAATATTGGTACGACGATCACGGCGGTCATTGCTGCTTTAGGTGTCAGCGTGGCTGCAAAGAGAACTGCCGCAGCGCATGTGATTTTCAATTTGATCGGGGCGATTATTTTTACGACATTGTTGACACCATTCACAGCTGTTGTTGTTCGTATTTCAGATGTGTTTAATCTTCAGCCGGCAATGCAAATCGCTGTTGCTCATGGTCTATTCAATGTATCGAATTTATTGATCCAATTTTGGTTTATCGACAAAATAGAGTTACTTGTGCGAAAAATCATTCCAGGAAAAGATAAGAGTATTGATTTCAAACCATCGAATCTGAATGAATCCATTATTCAAAGCTCAACAACTTTAGCACTTAATCAAGCGAAGATCGAATTGTTGCAAATGGGTGATTATGTTCTTGGCGCTTTCGATGCAACGAAAGCCTATTATGAAAATCAACATGAGATCGATAAAGAAAATGCTGGTCAATATGAAACAGCTATCAATGACATCGACAACCGTTTAACGGAATATCTCGTTCAGCTTTCTGCTGTAGAATTATCGATAGCTGAAAGTCATGAACAAACGATGATGCTGGAGCTGACGAAAGATCTTGAACGGATCGGTGATCATTGCCGAAACATTATCCAAAATCTTACAGAAGCCATTCAGCTTGAAAAGAAGCAAAAAGCAAAAGACAAGAAGGCTGGAAAAGTGTCTGAACGGGACTCTCTGATTTTATATGATGAAGATGTGGTCGACCTATTTGAAAAAGTCATGAAAAATATTCGTGATTCTTTGGTTGCCTTTGAAAATGATGACAAAGAGATGGCTGCTCACATGCTGGATCGAGAGGAACAAATCGATCAAATGGTCAAAAAGCTCCGGAAAAAATATATTTCAACAATGAACAGTGGTAAAGGTCGTGCCGCAGATGGCGTTTTATTTATTGACATTGCGTCGAATTTGGAACGAATGAGTGATCGGACGATCCATATTGCGAAATACATTTTAGGGGAACGATACGGGACCGAGGAGATCGTGGTCGATCAATCAGTCAACCCTGTGATCACGCTGCAATCAGAATGAGATCGAATAAAGGAAGAAGCTGATACCAACAACATGTAGCTCGGTATCAGTTTCTTCTTTTATATTGCTTGTGAAATGCGTCAATGATTAAGTGATGTAATGTTTCTAAGGAATTATCACTATTCAGCTTTAGCACCGGACTTGCTGAATGTTCAATTTGGTAGCGGTGCTCAGCATAGGTTCCGATATCTGAAGGCTTCTGAGCAGTATAGTAGGTTTTGCACCATTCTATAAACTCATTTGTTTGCTCACCATTTTCATCAAGGATCAGTGCAGAATCACCGCCTCTTTCGATTTCTCTTTTTTTCAGGCGCTCCATTCGCAGATCTTCATCGAGAAAAAGAAAAACCAATAGGTCACGATCCATAAAGCCTTCAGGATTCCAGCCAAAGACGGAGCCGGAAGCAATGAAGTCTTTAAATAATTTGCGGTCATTTTGATAGCGTTTCAAACGTTCAGGGATAGCATAATCCTTTGTGAAGGTGTCGTCTTGCCAAATGTAGCGGTCAGTATCGATCCATTTCACTAGTTCTTTTTCAGCAATATATTGGCCCAAAGTACTTTTTCCGGTGCCGGAAGCACCAATGATTTGAATTTTCATCATGTCACTCCTTTCTTTAAAGGCACTGCCTGTATTTTTTGTAGCTAAAACTAAAGATGGGTAGTAATTCGCTCAGTGCTAACATATAATATATAGTATCAATCGAGAAGAGGGATGGCAATGGAACATCAAACTTTTTTGTCAGCAGATCAGAAGACAGACAATCATTTGATTTACTGGACAACAGAGAAAACACCGGTCGCAACGATCCAACTGATTCATGGGATGGCAGAATATATCGAGCGTTATCATGATTTTGCCGTTTACTTAAATGATCTAGGCTTTATCGTTGTTGGTCATGACCATTTAGGACATGGAGAATCGATTTCTGCAGAACATTCAACGCATGGTTATTTCGGCAAGGGTGATTCGATCGGATTCGTGCTAGAGGATATCGATCAGGTCAACAGCTGGATCGCAGAGAAATATCCTGAACTTCCGCATTTTATGCTTGGTCACAGCATGGGCTCGTTTGCTTTGCGGACGTATTTACAGGAATATAACCCTCAAATCAACGGGGCTATTTTCATGGGAACGGGCCAAAAAGCTGCAATGCTGCCGCTTGCATTATCCTTAACAGGCGGATTAAACAAGACATTTCCTAAAAAAATCAATAAAAAATTGGATCAGCTAGCATTTGGTTCATTCAATAAACATTTCCCAGAACCAGGATTTTTTAACTGGTTAAGTAAAAATCAGGAAAATGTTCGACGATATGAGCAAGACCCTTTGACAGGTTTTACTTTTACCAACAACGGCTTTTATACACTATTTCGATTGGTCGATAAGGCAAATCGAAAAGGCTGGGCTGAAAACATTGAGAAAAACATCCCGATATTGGTTATTAGCGGAGAACAAGATCCAGTCGGTGACTTTGGTAAAGGACCTAGAAAAGTTGCCAAAGAATTAGACCAAGCAACTATCGATGTAGCGTTGGTTCTCTTTGCTGAGCTGCGGCATGAAATTTTGCTGGAAGAAGAGAAAAAGGAAGTTTATAAAGCGATCAGCAGCTGGCTGCAAAAAAAGTTGCTTGATTCTAAAAATCACTAAGCATCTGTTTGCTATTTCGGATATTTTTCTATAAACTTATAAGGTAAGTCAAAAATTGAGATAAGAAGTATTGGAATACTGTACTTTAGGGAATTTTCTATCTAGGAGGGGTTGGATGGAGAAGGCACGTTTAAGAACATTAGGCTTGGCGAATTTGACATGGCTCCATGATCATCCAGCACTAAAAGAACAAAAGGAATACTTGATCAGTCAACAGTTATTCAACGATCCTCTCTGGCAAAAAGCGCAAACGATCGCAATCACGAAGCCGATGGATTTTGAATTTGATACGCATATTTTGTTAAAGCAGGGCTGGGCAGAAGGCAAGTTGATGCTGATGCCTGTTACAAATACTGAGCGGCGTCTGTCCTTTCATTCAGTTGGGCCGGAAACCAAATTTACAAAGACTGCTTTTGGTGTCGAAGAGCCCGTTGATGAACCTGAGGTAGGGCGTGAGGCGATCGATTTATTGATTGTACCGGGAATCGTGTTTACTCGTTCGGGGTTTCGGATTGGTTTTGGCGGCGGATTTTATGATCGATTTTTGCTGCAGTTCCAAGGAGAAACATGTAGTTTGGTATTCAGTGAACAAATTCAAGAGCACTGGCCGATCGAGTCTTTTGATCAGCCGGTAAAACGATTATTTATCAGCTAGGAGGAATACATGAATTATCAAACTCAAATGAAATTAAAACGACTATTCAATCAGCCGTTGGTGACATATCTATTGCTTGGTATCACGACACTGGTATTTTTGGGGATGGAGCTTTCGGGTGGTTCGACGAGCAGTCAGGTATTGATCGGTTGGGGCGCGATGTCTCGCGCTGAAATTATTTATTTGCATGAATATTGGCGTCTTTTCACTCCTATGTTTTTGCATATTGGCTGGCTGCATTTTGTCGTAAACATGGTTACCTTGTATTATGTCGGTTCTCAGGTTGAAAGCATTTATGGACATTGGCGTTATTTAGCAATTTATCTGCTTAGCGGAGTGGCAGGAAATATTGCCAGCTTTGCTTTTGGTTCACAAAATGCAATTTCAGCAGGTGCTAGTACGTCATTGTTTGGATTATTTGGGGCATTTGTTATTTTAGGTCGCCATTTTAGAAACAATCCTGCGATTTCCTTTATGGTACAACGCTATGCAACGTTTATCGGTATCAATCTGATTTTTAATTTGTTTAGTAGTCAAGTAGATATCATGGGCCATATTGGCGGATTGATCGGTGGTTTTTTGACTGCCACGGCGTTATCGGTACCGGATCGTTCAGATGAATTCAATATCCATGAACGAATTATTTCAGGAATCTTTTTTGTATTTTTACTAGGCGTATGCTTCGTCTTGGGTTTTAAAAAATACAGTTAGCTTGTATAATGATTGAGTGGATCAATAGATGTATGGTGGTCGATCTGCTCTAGTTTTTATAAGGAAGTGCAGGTAAAATGGAAACGTTATACGATGTGCAGCAGTTATTTAAACAATTCGGGATCTATATTTATGTTGGTGCGAGAATCTATGATATCGAGCTGATGATGATCGAATTGAAAAATATTTATGAAAGTCGTTTGATCGACAAAGACACCTATCTTCATGCAAGAAGTGTCTTGCAAAGAGAACATCGAATTGAAGAAAGCAGAGCAACTGAGAAAGGAACCGAGTAAATGGACAAGAAACTGATAGGGATTGATTTAGGCGGGACAACGATTAAGTTTGCGATTTTGACTGTAGACGGTGAGATTCAGCAAAAATGGAGCATCGAAACAAATATTCAAGAAGAAGGCAGTCATATCGTGCCGGATATTATTGAATCGATCAATCATCGTCTGTCGCTTTATGGAATGAAACATGAAGATTTTGTTGGCATCGGCATGGGAACTCCAGGCAGTGTCGACATTGAAAAAGGAACAGTTGTAGGGGCTTATAATCTCAACTGGACCAAAAAACAGATGGTCAAAACACAGATTGAAGAAGCAACAGGAATCCCTTTTGTTTTAGATAATGATGCCAATGTAGCTGCTTTAGGCGAACGTTGGAAGGGAGCCGGCGAAAATAATCCTGATGTTGTGTTTATCACACTTGGAACTGGCGTCGGTGGCGGAATCATCGCAGAAGGTAACTTACTGCATGGGGTGAACGGCTGTGCTGGTGAAATCGGACATGTTACCGTAGATCCTGGTGGTTTTGAATGTACATGTGGAAAACGCGGCTGTTTAGAAACTGTTTCAAGTGCAACTGGAGTTGTGCGTGTTGCCCGCCATATGTCGGAAGAATATGCAGGTGATTCTAAGCTGAAACAAGCAATCGACGATGGACAAGATGTCTCAAGTAAAGATGTCTTTGATTATGCACAGGCGGATGATCCTTTTGGTCTGATGGTCGTTGATCGTGTTTGTTACTTTTTAGGGCTAGCGGTTGGAAATGTCGGAAATACCTTGAATCCATCTAGTGTTGTTATTGGCGGTGGTGTTTCTGCGGCAGGGGAATTTTTACGTAGCCGCGTCCAAGCCTATTTTGAAGAATTTACTTTTCCTGAGGTTCGCAACAGCACACAGGTCAAACTAGCACAATTAGGGAATGAAGCCGGTGTTATCGGAGCAGCTTCTTTAGCTTTACAATTTATGGAGAAACAGTAAGAAAGGGATTTTGGAATGAACGTTTTATGGATTATTAATATTGTTTTAGCAACGATTTTACTAGCAATGGGATTAAATGAGTTATATCTGCGAATTATGGCAAAACGTTCTGCCAAAACGATCACAGAAGCAGAATTTAAAGAAGGCATGAGAAAAGCACAGATCATTGATGTCCGCGAAAAAGATTCTTTCGATGCAGGTCATATTCTTGGTGCGCGTAATATGCCTTATACAACGATCAAAACGACATTGAATTCGATTCGTAAAGACCAACCAGTTTATCTTTATGATCAGAAAAAATCATTGAGTATCCGTACAGCGAACCAATTACGTAAAAATGGCTTTAGCGATGTCTATATTTTAAAGGGCGGCTATGAAGGCTGGACTGGTAAAACGAAGAAGAAAAATATGTAATGAATCAAAACACAGCAGAAATAAACGGTGACTCTATTCAGAACGGCGTTTGTTTCTCTGTGTTTTTTCTTTTTAGTGAACAGCATAATCATTTCTTTTTTTAGCAATTAAGATAAAATAAGAATGAGGTGATTAAAATGATTCAATTGAAGCGAGCCTATGAACCAGCTGGAAAAGAAGATGGTTTTCGAATATTGGTCGATCGATTATGGCCACGAGGAATGTCAAAGGAAAAAGAGCATCTGGATTTATGGTTGAAGGAAGTTGCACCTAGTAAAGAGTTAAGACAGTGGTTTAATCACGAACAAAATAAATTTCCAGAATTTGTAGAAAAATACCAAGTAGAATTACAGAACGGTGACGCCAAAACAGCCTTACAAACGCTTTTGAGGATCGTACAGAATTATCCGGTCGTGACATTTATTTATGGTGCGAAAGATCAAACGCACAATAATGCCGTTGCATTGAAAGACATTATAGAAAATAGGTTGGACTAAAAAATTGTATTCAGGGAAGGGAGGGATAAGATGAAAATAGCAATCGTTGGCGGAGGACCGCGTGGACTTTCAGCGTTGGAACGAATCATTGAATGGTCCAGAGATGAACAGGTAGTCCAAATTACAATGTTTGATCCTTATGGTCCAGGAGGAAAAGTGTGGCGTATAGATCAATCAACGGCACTATTGATGAACTCAGTCGTTTCACATGTCACTCTATTTACCGATGAAACTTTAAGTACAGCAGGTCCAATAGCAAAAGGCCCTAATTTATTTGAGTGGCTAAAGCAGGAAGCAATACCATTTATCAGAAAACTAAATAGTGAAAATAGTGCTTTCTTCATCGAAGAATGTGAAAGATTAGGTCCGAACGATCATTGTTCCCGAGCTTTATATGGCGTATACCAGCAATGGTTTTATGAGTATGTTCAAACACGAATGACAGAACAAACGTCTGTAAAATTTTTCAAAGATACTGTACGTGCAGTCCGAAGAGATGGTGAACTTTTCCAAGTATACACCAAAGCTGTTGAGACAACTGCGGATAAGGTGATTTTGGCATTAGGTCATCAAGAAAATGAACTGACAGGGGAAATGAATAATTTAGCAGCATATGCCAGTGAACACCGCTTGTATTATTCTGCTCCTAAAAATGCTGCTGATGCTCATCTAGAAGCGGTCAAAGAGCAAAAACCGCTTTTGATAAGGGGACTAGGCTTGGCTTTTTTTGACTATCTTACCTTACTGACAAGTGATAGAGGTGGTACCTACACCGAAAAATCAGGAAAATTAGTTTATCATCCTTCTGGAAAAGAACCGAAAATCATTGCAGGAGCAAGACGGGGAATCCCATATCATGCCAGAGGATTAAATCAAAAAGGGTATGGGGAAGAATATCGTCCTCGTTTCTTAAAAGAGAAAAGCTTGAATCGATTCAAGCGTAAACAAAACCTATCTGCAGAGCAATTTTTCTTTTTGTTGAAAAAGGAAGTTGAATTTGCCTATTATTCGGTATTGCTCAAAGAACACTATCCAAAGGTAAATAGGAGTAAGTTTACAGACGATTTTATTCGGACCAAAGGGCATGAAACTGTTCTTCAGAAATTTGGGATCAAGGAAGAAGAGTGGTGGGATTGGTCTTTTCTTGAACAACCAAAACAAGCAATCAAAAAGAAGGAGTCTTTCAAAAAATTTATACAGGACTATTTATTATGGGATGTTGAAGCAGCTAAAAAAGGAAATGTCTTCGGGCCATTTGCAGCAGCTTTGGATAGTCTGAAGGATTTGCGGGATGAAGTGCGCTTTATGCTGGATCATGACCTTTTTACAGATGACGAAACGAAAGAATGGCTATGGGATTGGTTTACGCCGTTGAATGCTTTTTTGTCGATCGGTCCGCCGCTTGAGCGGATTGCTGAGTTAGAAGCATTGATCGAAGCAGGGATCGTGAATATTTTAGCCGGAGAAATGCAAATAGAAATGCGAAATGAAACATTTATCGCATTTTCTAAAGACGATCCAGAAAATGAATATGCGGCTCATTTTCTGATCGAAGCTCGTCTGCAAAAAACTGAAAATCAGCTGAGTTTAAATCCGTTAGTACAGCAACTTCTAAAAGATGGTTTAGGAACGATTCATTATTTGACCTTATCCTCTGGAGATATTTCTCACACGGGTGCTCTTTTAGTAGATAAAAAAAACAGTCAAATGATCGGAGCGGATAAAAAGGTCATCAACGGTCTGTTCTGTTATGGGATTCCAACAGAGGGACTTCATTGGCTGACTGCGGCGACAGCTAGACCAGGTACAGATCCCTGGAATTTAAGGGAAGCTGATAGAATTGCCGAAACGATTTTTAACTGATATAGTAATAAAGCATGTGATTCGATTGATGAAAAAGGAGAGAAAGCTTATGCATAGCGGACAACAGAAATTTTTAGCGTTTTTCTTAGAAAATACATTATCAGAAAAACAAGAAGAAGCCAAAGCGATCCTTGTACAAAGTTTTGCTGATCAACAAACGAAAAAAATGACTTTAGAGGATTTCCATGCATTACAAGCAAAAGTACTGCCTTTGGTCAAACCTGAGAAACTGGATGAAGTCAAAGGAGCAATGGCGCATTTCTCAAGAAATTTATCCTAAAAAAGAGCAATACTAAAAGAGGTTGAGACAGAAGTGTTTAATCCCGAGAAATAAGAAAGAATTCACGAAAATTGTTTTGCAAATTTTTGTGAATTCTTTCTTATTTTCGAAGGGATTACTTCTGCTCTCACCGTTTATCCGGATTACAGGTGACTGGGATTTGACTCGCAGAGTTTTGTCTCAGTCACTTTTGTGATCCTAAAGACTCTCATTAGAGTATCAACTTCTATTTTTTGATTAGATGGGTAATAGGATAGGGTTTACCAAATCCATCACGTTCATCTTCAGATTCAATAGTGAATCCATGATGTAGGTAGAACGCTTTTGCCTGTTCATTTTGGGTGTTGACGTCGATTCTTTTTATCCCATCATTGTTGATCAAATGAGTGATTATTTTGCTGCCATATCCTTCTCCAATAAAATTCGGATCCAGAAATAATATCACTAACTCATCCTCATCGATTCCGCTAAAACCGATTACATGCTCATCATCGACCCATAAAGATAAATCGACACTTGCTAAACTTTCTGGAATGATTTTTTTATAAAAAGCCACATCTTCTTCTGATAAAAAATGGTGAGTCGCTTTTACAGATCGTTCCCACATTTCTATAATTAAATGATGATCACTATTATTTGCTGTTCGTTTTTTTAACATCGTACATCCTCCGTTATTTGATTTTTATCCTCTCCTTTCTGTTAGTAAAGTAATTATTTTCTGAGTATAGCCCCAATTAAAATAGCTGTTCATTATAGAATCTCCTGTCTCTCTTTTATTATAATGTCTATCTTAAAGCGGATTGACCGGTCTGTCAATTGATGTAAAGAATGGTAATGATTCGTTCCTATATTGGCTAATCAGGATAGACTGTCCAGAAAAAAAGAAACCCAGTAGCTGACGAAAGTCGTCCTTACTGAGTTTATCGTTCTTCACTCTAACGTGAAATACGTTTGCGCATTGCTTTTTTACGGTTTTCCTCGATCATATCTTCTTTTTCTTCAATCGGATCGATGACCGTTTTTTTGATCGTTGCAGCTAAGCCGGCTACTGCGGCACAAGTAACAGCAGTTCCTACTAGCATACCAGAAATAAATTTTTTCATAATGATAATGCTCCTTTCCATTCATTTAGACACTTCTATTATGAACTAAAAATCAAAAAAAATCCAATAGCTTGAAAAAATCAAGGTAATTAAAACTATTGATAAAATTTAGTAAATATTTTATAATAAATTTACTAAACGAAAAAGAAGGAGAATAGACATGAAAAAAGAGCTTGAGCAATTATTTCGATCCACCTTTGGAAAAGAAGCACAAGAGAATTACTTTGCTCCAGGACGAATCAACTTGATCGGTGAACATACGGATTATAACGGAGGACATGTTTTTCCTGCCGCGATCACGATCGGGACATATGGTTTGGCTGGAAAACGTGATGATCGATTGTTCCGCTTTTACTCAGAAAATTTTTCTGAGTTGGGGATCATTGAAGTTTCATTGGATGACTTGAGCTATGATAAAAGACATGATTGGACGAATTATCCGAAAGGAATGATCAAGTATTTGATCGATGCAGACTATCAAATCGATCAGGGAATGGATCTTTTATTTTATGGAACGATCCCAAATGGAGCCGGACTTTCCTCTTCTGCTTCTATAGAGCTTTTGACGGGTGTGATTGTAAACGATTTATTTCAACTGGAGGTACCGATGCTGGACTTAGTTAAAACGGGCCAAAAAGTGGAAAACCAATTTATCGGTGTCAATTCTGGGATCATGGATCAATTTGCGATCGGTATGGGACAAAAAGATCAGGCTATTTTGTTAGATACCAACACACTAGAATACGAAATGGTTCCAGCAGCTTTTGGTGATTATGTCATTGTGATCATGAATACCAACAAGCGTAGAGAGCTAGCTGATTCAAAATATAATGAGCGGCGTGCAGAGTGTGAGAAGGCGTTGCAGCTTTTACAGACACAGTTACCGATCGACTCATTAGGTGAGTTATCAGAAGAGACCTTTGAAGCAAATAAACAACTGATTTCTGATGAACGTTTGATTCGGCGGGCGAAACATGCAGTTACAGAGAATCAACGAACGATCAAAGCAAAGAATGCATTGGTCCAAAATGATTTAACTGCTTTTGGTCAATTGCTGAACGCTTCCCATGCTTCTTTAAGAGAGGATTATGAAGTAACTGGAGTAGAACTGGATACACTAGTTTTTGCTGCTCAAGATCAACCAGGTGTACTTGGCGCAAGAATGACTGGAGCAGGTTTTGGCGGATGCAGTATTGCTTTGGTACAGAAAGAAAATGTTGAAGCTTTTACTCAAAAAGTGGGGCAAATCTATTTAGACAAAGTAGGGTATTCGGCGGATTTTTACGTAGCAAAGATTGCTGATGGCGCAAAAAAGCAGTAAAATAGGAGCTATGTTAAAATGAAGAGGATAAGAAAATCCAAGGAGGCAATACCATGTCAATTTTAGTATTAGGCGGTGCCGGTTATATTGGTTCCCACGCAGTGGATCAATTAATTAATAAAAATTATGAAGTTATAGTCGTTGATAATCTTCAAACAGGTCATAAGCAGGCGGTTCATGAACAGGCTGTTTTCTACCAAGGAGATATTCGAGATAAAGCATTTATGCAGGATATTTTTAAGAAAGAATCGATTGACGGCGTCATTCATTTTGCAGCAAGTTCTCTTGTTGGTGAGTCGGTTGAAAAACCGTTGATTTATTTCAACAATAATGTCTATGGAACTCAGGTTGTATTAGAAGTGATGGCGGAGTTTGGTGTAAAACAAATCGTCTTTTCTTCAACCGCTGCAACCTATGGTGAACCTAAAGCAATGCCGATCGTAGAAACAATGCCTACGAATCCGGAAAATCCGTATGGGGAAAGTAAACTAATGATGGAAAAAATGATGAAGTGGTGTGATCAAGCATACGGAATGCGCTATGTTGCGTTACGCTATTTTAATGTGGCTGGGGCAAAAGCTGATGCATCGATCGGAGAAGATCATGATCCAGAGACCCATTTAGTGCCGATCATTTTACAAGCGGCGTTAGGTCAACGAGAATACTTAGGAATTTATGGCGATGATTATGATACGGCGGATGGGACGTGTATCCGTGATTATGTTTACATCGAAGATTTGATTGCTGCTCATATTGCTGCATTAGAGTATTTACAAAACGGCAACGAAAGCAATATCTTCAATCTTGGCAGCAATAATGGCTATTCAGTGAAGGAAATGCTGGAGGCAGCTCGTGAAGTGACAGGAAAAGAGATTCCAGCAAAAATTTTACCGCGCCGAGCTGGAGATCCTAGTAAATTGGTTGCTTCAAGTGAAAAAGCAAAAGAAATTTTAGGCTGGCAGCCTAAAGTAACAGATATCAAAGAAATCATCAAAACAGCTTGGGACTGGCATATCAGTCATCCGAAGGGCTATGAAGACTAGGAGGAACAATGATGTCGATGAGTCAAACGATTACCGACTTTGTAACACTTGCGATCCAAGCAGGCGGTTGGATGGACCTTGACCGTTTATATTTGCAAAATCGAATTCTCGGAATGATCGGAGCAGAATCTATAGAAACCGTTGCTCCTCAAGTGGTCAGTAAAAGCTCATTAGAGTTACTGGATGAATTAGTAAGCGAAGCAGTAAAAAATGGAGCTGTAGAAAATGACGTTTCTGCACGAGAGATTTTTGAAGCACAACTAATGGATTTTCTAACACCGCCGCCATCTGTTGTTAATGCACTTTTTGCTCAGCATTATGAGAAAGATCCTGCCGCAGCAACTGATTATTTTTATAAATTAAGTAAGGAAAATGACTACATCAAAACGCGCGCAATCGCTAAGAATATTCTTTTTCCGGCAAAAACAGAGTATGGCGATCTTGAAATCACGATCAATTTATCCCGACCGGAAAAAGATCCCAAACAGATTGCAGCAGAGCGCCAAGCAGTAAAAGTTGATTACCCTAAATGCCTATTATGCATGGAAAATGAAGGCTATAAAGGACGTATCGATCATCCGGCAAGAACGAATCATCGTATTATCCGAATGAACCTTGACGGAGAGAGCTGGGGATTTCAATATTCTCCATATGCATATTATAACGAGCATGCGATCATTTTGTCAGAGGAGCATCGGCCGATGGTGATTTCTAAAGATACTTTTCGTCGTTTGCTAAAAATCACAGAAGTGCTGCCTCATTATTTTGTTGGTTCAAATGCTGATTTGCCGATCGTTGGGGGTTCTATTTTAAGCCATGATCATTACCAGGCCGGCCGTCACGTGTTCCCTATGGAAAAAGCAGACATCGAATATTATTTTGAATTAAAAGAATTTCCATTGATGAATGCTGGAATCGTCAAATGGCCAATGTCAGTCATTCGGTTGCAAAGTCCCAACTCTGAGGATCTAATCGAAGCAGCAGCATATATTTTAGAAAAATGGCGTCATTATTCCGATGAAGATGTATTGATTCAAGCCTTTTCTGAGGATGGCACCCCTCATCATACGGTCACACCAATTGCTAGACGTAAAGGCCCGTTGTTTGAATTGGACTTAGTTTTACGTGATAATAATGTATCAGCTGAGTATCCAGATGGTATTTTTCATCCTCATCAGGACGTGCAGCATATCAAAAAAGAAAACATCGGTCTGATCGAGGTAATGGGACTAGCTGTTTTACCTCCGCGTTTAAATGAAGAATTGCATGAAGTCGAAAAATATGTTCTTGAACAAGACCATCAAATAGCGGATTATCATAAATTATGGGCAGAACAAATGAAAGAAAAGTATACGTTCGATGATCAGAATGCGAAAGAAATCATTCAAACAGAAGTGGGTCAAATTTTTGCTCGTGTCTTAGCAGATGCAGGTGTATATAAACGGACGATAGAAGGCCAGGCTGCCTTTAAGCGATTTATAGATATTTTATAAGAAGGCAGGTGAGAAAATGGCAACGATCAAAGATATCGCAGAGTTAGCGAACGTTTCACCAGCAACCGTGTCTAGAGTATTAAATTATGATCCTACGCTTTCAGTAGGACTTGAAACCAAACAGAAAATCTTTGAAGCAGCTGAAAAGTTGAACTACACCAAACATAAAAAAGTAAGTAAAAAAGCGAAGGCTAAGCTTCTATTTATTCAGTGGTACGACGAGGCTGAAGAGCTAGAAGATATTTATTATCTCTCGATTCGTTTAGGCATCGAAAAAAAAGCAGAAGAACTGGGGATCGATTTGATCAAGCGTTCAATGGAAGAGCTGAATGATGAAGCTGTTGATGGTATTTTAGCGTTGGGTAAGTTTGATCAAGAACAGGCTGATGCCTTATTTGAGTTAAACAGCAACCTGCTATTTGTTGATTTTGATGCGTTAGATTGGGGCTATAACTCGCTTGTCGTCGATTTTCAGCAAAGTGTATCCACTGTTTTGAATTATTTTATTCAGCAGGGACATCAAGAAATCGGTATTTTATCTGGTGAAGAACATACCAAAGCCTGTCTGACGCCTTTGGAAGATAAACGTCTAACGATCTTTAGAGAAATATTAGCATCCAAAGAGTTATTGAATGAAGCATATATCTTGAAAGCACAATTTACTGTCAGTAGTGGGTATGAAGTGATGAAAGAGTACTTAAAACAGCATCCGAAAGAGTATCCTTCTGCCTTTTTTGCTTCAAGTGATGCACTAGCGGTCGGTGCTTTAAAGGCGATTCAGGAACTGGGTTATCGAGTGCCGGAAGATATTTCACTGATTGGCTTTAATGACATCAGTGTAGCAAAATATGTGAGCCCAGCATTGACTACAGTGAAGATTCATACTGAATGGATGGGGGAACTGGCAGTAGAAACCATTTTTTCCATTATAGAAGAAGCAGCACCAGTGGCAAGAAAAATCACAGTTGCTACCGAATTGATCAAAAGAGCATCTACGAGATAATATTCGTAGATGCTCTTTCTTATTTATAAGCAATGACAAACAAATTCACATCATCATTGATACAGCTTTGTAAGGTGATTCGTTCACCACCACCAGTACCAACCGTGAAATCCCAGTAACTGGTTCCAGTACCAATTTCGTTGCCATAATCGTCCAGCTGCAATAACGTCTGTACAGTGTAAGTTGTTGGTGCACCATTTGCATCAGTCACAACGATTTGGCTGCCTGCGCCTAAAGAAAATACATTAGAGAAGATGCCGGGATTGTGTCCGATGAAGTGAGTATTTTGTCCGTCATCTCCTGATTGGACAGCCGCACCGCCCCAAGTGGAAGCAACTCCGCCGGGATTTGAATCGATAATACTTTGACCACTGCCTTGACCGCCATTTTGATAAGGAATCGTTTGTCCATTCATCGTCAATGTCATAGGTGCATAAGCAGGAGTTGACACTGGTTCAGGGGCTGCTGTGGCAGAAGCAGCGGTTGTTTGTGCTTCAGGAGTTGGTGCGATCGTGGTATCTTCGACAGGAGCTGGAGTAATAGCAATAAGTTCGTGTTTAGCAACAATATGATAGAGTCGATCAGCATGGCCGGTGTTTCCATTTTGATCTGTAACAGAAAAGTGAACCGTTTGATCGCCAATAATTGAAGTATCTAACGTATTTTCTGCTGACACTTTGGCTGTAAGATCACCATCATGATCGTCGGTTGCGCTAACGCCATCATAAATATCGATCTGTGCGTCTTGTTCGACTGTTACTTCTGAAACGTCGATCAAAGGAGCGATCGTATCTTTTTTTACATTGACTGCTACTATTTTTTCTTTCATTTGTTTTTTCTTAGGCGTTGTGACTAATTTCTTCATATCCTGGTCCGTCGGTACATTTTTTATAAGGTGGATTTTTGCTGTTTTAAATGAAGGGTTCGGAGTGTTTGCTCTACTGATAGTATCTGTCCAAATATAGCCGCCGATAAATAAGGCTACACCTAAAATAGTGATGAAACCAGCGATGATCGTTTGTTTTATTGTGTTTTTTTTCATGTCTAATCCCTCCAAAAAAGTGGTGAGATTTTCCATTTATCGATAAACTTTAAATCCTCGTTTTTTACACTTATATAATAAAAGCTGTTTTTGAATAATCCAATTGAGTTGCGCTTTCAATCGATTCAAAAAAGAGCAAAATAATGCTATACTTATTGTCAAATAAGGATTTCTTCAAAATATTCCTCATCATTGGAAAAATTTGAAGAAATGTACATTAAATTGAAAAGAGGGGGAAAAATGGAAAGATTATTGTCACCAGCAATGCACCGTAGAGTTCTGTTATTGAATTTATTGGATGAACCAAATGGATGGGTCACATCAGAAGAATTGGCTGAAAAAATCGATTGTTCCAAAAAAACAGTTATGCTGGATTGTCAGTACATAGAGGATCGTTGGTCAGACTATTTTACATTAGAAGTTTCAAGAAAATACGGTATTCGGTTGATTACATCACCGTACCATTCGATACATGATATCTATATAGAAATCATCAAAGAATCGAATGCGTTTACATTACTAGAAGCGATTTTCTTTCAACCGAATCAAGCTGCAGCGTATTGGGAGGAAAAATTTTATTTAAGTAATTCCAGCTTGTACCGTCTGTCGAATTCGATATTGTCTGCGCTGAAAGATCGAAAAATCAACATGAGCCGTTCGCCATATTATGTTTATGGAAAAGATGAACGAAAAGTTCGTTACTTTTTTACCTCGTATTTTATAGAAGTTTATGGAACCAGAGACTGGCCTTTTCCGTTTGACCGAGCAAAAATATTCGCTCTTGCGGATAAAATAGTTGCTAAATTTGATTTAGAATTGAATGATGGTCAGCTTGTTCATTTGGTCAACTCAATTGCAGTAACGATCATCCGTGAATCTCAGGGATTTTTGATCAAGAATAGAAGAGATCCCATCCACAGCTTTGTCAAAAAAACGATCGATATCAAAAAATATCAGAAAGATGTCGAAGAAATCTTAACGCCCTTAGAGATCGTTTTACCGGAGAATTGGTATGAAGATTTTTGCTATTCGATTTTTTGGTGGGATTTTGGTTGGGATAATTTACAGGAAAAAGAAAATATACTCAATCAAGGAAATGATTTAGTCGATACGATCAAGAATGCATTGAAGATCGAGATTTCAGCTGCGAGTAGAGCGAGCATCGTTAATTTAGTTGAACACATTTACGCAAAACATAAAATGTTTCCCTATAAAAAGTATATGGTATATGATCGTTTTTTATATTCGAGCAAAATAATTAGACAGACTTATGTAGTTTTAGGTGCTGTGGTAACGAAAGCATTGAGTGATTTGGAGAAAAAGACGAAATTTCCTTGGGAGTCGATGTATTTTAACGAAATGCTGCATGAAATATCGATTCGATGGGATCAGTTAACAGAGCAATCTGATGCAAAACGTCATCAAGTATCTGTTTTGGTTCTTAGTGATCTGGGAAAAGATCATGCGAAGCTGTTAGGCTCGATTTTACACGATAATTTTAGAGATAAAATTTCAATGACGATCCAAGAATATCATTATTATGATCAACCGCCACAAACAGAAGATAATACATTCGATCTGTACATTTCAAATTATGCACTAACTCACATAAACGAGGGAGTCAATATGATCGTAGAAGATATTCCTTCCTTTAAAAATATCATGGATCTAAGAAGTTTCATTGATAGAAAAAGATTAGTACTACCGAAAGATGTGCAATATTTGAATTCATAAGAACGATTATTTTTTTGATTTTAAAATAACGCGTGTTTGTTAATTGCTTATTAGAAAATGGTCTTGGCAGCTGGATCGGTTTAAGAGTAGGAACAAAGGACTCCAGAGAGGGACATAGGAAAACTATCTCAGCTTTAACATTTTTTTAATGCCTTATCTGTAAAAATCACGTATAATAGTAACTAGTGAAATTTCGAGGGAGGGGTAAATCATGGCTTATCAAGCTTTGTATCGTGTCTGGCGTTCGCAGCGCTTTGATGATGTAGTAGGACAAAAAGCAATTACTCAAACTTTAAAAAATGCCATCGTGCAAAAGAAAACCTCACATGCCTATTTATTTACCGGCCCCAGAGGAACAGGAAAAACTAGTGCGGCGAAAATTTTTGCAAAAGCCATCAACTGTAAGCACAGTGTGGATGGCGAGCCATGTAATGAATGTGAAACATGTATCGCGATCACTGAAGGTCGTTTAAATGATGTCATCGAAATCGATGCGGCCAGTAATAATGGTGTGGAAGAAATTCGTGATATTCGTGATAAAGCTAAATATGCGCCGACCCAAGCTGAATATAAAGTCTATATCATCGATGAGGTACATATGCTGTCAACGGGCGCTTTCAATGCACTATTGAAAACGCTAGAAGAACCGCCTCAAAATGTTATTTTCATTTTAGCGACGACAGAACCTCATAAAATCCCATTAACGATCATCTCTAGAACACAGCGTTTTGATTTTAAGCGTATTGGAACACAAGATATTGTCGATCATATGGCATACATTTTAAATCAAATCAATGTAGCGTTTGAAGAGCAGGCATTATATGTGATCGGTCGCGCAGCCGAAGGCGGGATGCGGGATGCATTGAGTATTTTAGATCAGACGATTTCCTTTAGTGACGAAAAGGTTACACTGACAGATGCGATGCAGGTCACAGGTAGTTTGACGTATGAAATGATGGATCAGTACATTTCAAGCTGTACCGCAGGTGACGTCGAAAAAGCGTTGGAAACGTTAGAAAGTATTCTGGGTTCAGGAAAAGAGGCCCGACGCTTTTTAGAAGATTTACTATTATATTGCCGTGATTTATTGATGTTCCAGCAAGCACCAAAGCTCTTGGCGGAAAAAGTCGGAAATCTGACGGATCAGTTTAAAGAATTGGCTGGGCAAACAGATGCTGAAAAAATTTATCAAATGATCCAAATTTTAAGTGAGACTCAAAACGATATTCGTTTTACAAATAATGCCAATATTTATTTAGAAGTCGCAACGGTCAAGCTGGCTAAAGCAGTCAAACCTGCGATCATGACAAATGAAAATATCCCGCAGGCAGCCACTGAAGATATCAATGGACTGCAACAACAAATCGAACAGCTGCAAAAAGAATTGATTGATTTGAAGAAAAACGGTGTTGCAGCTAAAGAAGCTGAGCCTGTTAAAACAACACGGGCCACAAGCAGTAAGAGTACCTTAAGGATCCCGACAGAAATGGTTTATAAGGTCTTGAATGAGGCAACTAAAGATCATTTGCTGAATGTTAAAAATGTGTGGGATGATCTGCTGCAAATGATGTCAGTAACACAACGGGCAATGCTGAAGGCTAGTGAACCGGTCGCAGCAGGTCCCAAAGGTTTAGTGATTGCTTTTGAATACGAAATCGTTTGTGGACGTGCTATGGAGGACGAAGAGTTGCAATTAGCATTGCATAATAATCTTAGTCGTTTAGCTAATTATGCACCGGAGATGGTCTGCATCACAAAAGAAAGCTGGCCAAAATTACGACAATCATTCATTAGTCAAAACAAAGACAGTGGTAATGATCAGACAGCAAACGAACAGGATGCATCAAGCGAAGGTGCTAATTTACTAACAGACGAAGAAGAATTACCGCAAGAAGTAAACAATCAAGTAGTAGACGAAGCGATTGCCATTTTTGGCTCAGAGCTCGTTGAAGTAATAAATGATTAAGAGGAGACGATAAATATGATGCGAGGCATGGGCAATATGCAAGGAATGATGAAGCAAGTCCAAAAAATGCAAAAGGACATGGAAAAAGCGCAAGCTGAATTAAACGAAAGAGAATTTATCGGTGCATCAACCAACGAATTAGTCACAGCAACTTTCACTGGTGACCGTAAAATGAAAGACATCTCTATCAAAGAAGATGTTGTAGATCCAGAAGATATCGATATGCTTCAAGATCTTGTGATCATGGCAGTCAATGATGCTTTAGCTAAAGTTGACAAGGAATCAGAAGCAACAATGGGTAAATACACTAAAGGATTACCAGGATTTTAAACGAAATAAAAACGTAGAGCCAATCGCATAACTGCATGGTTCTGCGTTTTTTTGTCTAGAAAAAGGGAATAAAAGGAGTGTTGAAGCGTGAGCTATGAGTATGTGATTTTTGATTTTGACGGAACGTTAGGAGACTCAAAAGAATGTGGGTTTAAAGCAACAGAAGAAGCGTTTAAAAAAATGGGACTGACGATCCCCAAAAAAGAAACGATTGAATATTATATGGGCATACCGATTGAAAAATCATTTAAGGAAATGTCGAACCGAGCTCTTTCACAAAATGAATTTGACGAACTGCTCGGCTTATTTCGAACCAGCTACAAAGAATACGAAAACGACTATTTAAAGATTTTTCCAGGGATCAAAGAGTTAATAACAACGTTAAAAACACATAAAAAAATGCTGTTTGTCGTATCGAGCAAAAAGACAGATGTACTAAAAAGAAATTTAGAGTCGTTGACTATTAGTGATTATTTTGTGGAAATCGTGGGTTCTGACAAAGTGTCTAACTATAAGCCCGACCCGGAAGGTATTCATTATTTACTAAAAAAATATTCGATGAATCCAGTTCAAACGCTAATGGTAGGCGATGCTATTTTTGATATCCAAATGGGCAAAGCAGCAAAAGTCGGAACTTGTGGAGTGACATGGGGTAGCCACGCGAAGGCAGAATTGGCGAAAGAACGACCTGAATTACTGATCGATGAACCAAAGGAACTTCTTTCTTGGATCGGTTAAAAATAGTTCATGAAATTTTCGAAATGCCGTGATAAAAAATAAAAAAGGATTTGTTTAAAGGTATTTTTTGATTTGAATCCATAAAATAATCTCCAAAGGTTGTACCTGAAAAATACAACTTTTAGAGATTATTTTAATTCACACTCTTTTTTTATTCATAGTTATTGTTTTGTTGTTCAAGATACATAGAAATTCGTTTTAAATGGTCAATCAAATCTACAAAATTTTTACTACCATCCTGTTCTTCTAAATAATTTTCTGTCGTTTCAATAGCTTTTCTCATGTCGATTACTAGCTGCTTACCAGAGTCACTAAGAAATAGATTATAAGAACTTTTCTTTTGTAAACTCTGTTTTTTTATGATATAGCCTTTTTCAGTATATGTTTTAACTATTCTAGCGACCAAACCTTTATCGACCATTCTTTTTTTTGCAAGAAAATTTTGAGTACAACCGGGATATTCTTCAATAGTGAGAAAATAATTGTAATCCGCTGGGCTAATATCAAATTCTTTGATTTTTGTTTTGTTTACATGTAAAAGTTGACGATAAACACGGTCAATCCATTTACCAAGGATAGCATCGTTATTCATTAGAGAAACCTCTTTTCCACTTATAGATTATGTTGCGAGCGGCAATTTTTGTTTTTCAAATTCCTTGAAAGCGTCCTCTATCCCAAAAATGACTTCTTTTATTTTAAAGTAGCTTTCAGCATAAAGATCTGTATCACGTATTTCTTCCCACATAAAATGGTAAGCTGCTAAATCGGTTGTTTCACAAATCGTAAAATCTGTGTAGTTAGCACCTGGAAAAGCTTCTGCGTCGAAGAACCGAACTGAAATAGCTGGATATCTATCAATAATAGAAAGTAATTTTTTAGCCTGTTCATTTCGAACTTTTCGAGAAAGCTTTAGCCATTTTGGGTAAAATTCTAATAAAACAATAAATGTATATTTCATAAAAAACATCCCTTCTCATTAATATATGATAATAATAAAACATTTAGTTGACTTAGTCAACTAAATGTTTTATTGAAGTAGAGTTAAGATCGATGAAAAATACTTATCAGTTTTTTAGTTACTTAAAGTGAATATTATCTATCTAAAAAAATAGGCTCATGATATTATTATTGCATGATATATTTTATAAAAAGGTGGATAATTTTATGACGATACAAAGTGATTTTACTGGAGCAAGCCAAAAGGCTACTGCTTTAAAGGGTGCAACAGATAAATTGATACAATCAGTTTCGATTATTAAAGATACTCAGACGACTGTGGCAGGCAATACAAATGCGCAGGAAGCAATCACTACAGCTCAAGAAACAGCTACAAAAATTGCACAAGCAGTTTTTCAAGCTTCTAGTAATCTTCAAAGCGTAGCAAAAGAGTTTGAAGCGCTGGATCAAAAAGTAGCGAACACGATGATTCGAGGTCTAGGCAAATGAAGGAACTTGAATTACTTCAACTAGAAGAACAGCAAATACAGACAAAAGAAGAATCGATTGCAAATGAAGAAAAGCAGGTAAGGCGGATAAAAGAAAGCTATGAACAACACTTTCATGAAGCACGTCATTTTTTAGATGATTTATGTTATCTATTCCATAAAAACGAGCAAGGCACATTTTATCAATCGTTGATGGATGAATATTCTCAAGAATCAGGGAAAATACTAGAGCATTTAGAAATAGATGAAACAGAACTCCATGATCAAAAGAAGAGAGTAGTAGATCAACTAGAGGATATCGATTATGAAAAGAGAAAATTATTAGTAGAGAAGGATACGAATGAGTGTTGATATGTATGTTTCATCGTCTCAAAGTCAAGCTTCTAGTGTGTCTTCCATGTGTAAGGCGCAAACAGAAGGGTATCAAGAATTACAAAAAGCAATCACTGATTTTGTAGTCGCAAGTCCTTTCTTGACGGGGAAAGCGTATGATTCGGCTAAAGCTTATTTTAATACGGTGCTATATCCTTTAGCACAAGGTGGCATATTATTATCGGAAGCCGTTGAACAAGCCGTTAAAAAATTTCCAGAAGAATATATTTCTCAAGTGGATAGTGGCGATCTGAAACAATCAGAATTGGAAGAAAATATTCGTAAAGCAGATCAATTATTGAGTCAGGCGGAAAATATTCGTAGAGAATTACATTCGTCCAAAACACCAGATGCAACCAAAGCATTTCAGTTATTAGGAAATGCAGCATTGATTGGTATGTATAGTGCGACAAAACAAAAGCTAGAAGAACAGCTACAAAAATTGTTGGCATTTAACGGAAGTTCCCCTTCTATTTTTTCTGAAATCGCTAGTTTACAGCAAGCGGTCAATCAAGGATTGGCACAAGCTAATACCGCTTGGAATGGGGCGACAGGAACGTTTATAGTGCCGAAAAATCTTTCGTGGAAAAATACGATCTCTGCGAAATGGGCAGAGTATGAAGAACGACATGCAGATAATTTAGAAGTGAAAAAAGTAACGCTTCAAAATGGCGAAACATTTTATGAAGTCTATAGAAACGGTAAGCTAGATAAAGATGCAACGAATGAATTAGCAGTTGAAATCGCAAAAGACGATTTAAAATCATTAAAATCTTTTCTAGCTGGAGCAAGCTATCAGGTTTTAGAAAACAATGGTGTGAAAGCATTGTTGGATGGTCTTTTTGGAGAAAGAGATGTAAAAGACTCCCTGCAACAGCATAAAGGGTATAATGAAGGTGTGTTTGTAGGGAACTTATTAGGTGTATTTCAAGCTGGAGCGGAATACGTCGGTGGTGCTATGTGGTTATTTGGTGGTACGGCTGGTAGTCTCGTAACCGCACCTGCAACTGGAGGGGCTAGTCTAGGTGCAATTCCAGCAGTGGGGGCAAATACATTAGCTGTTTGGGCTCATGCAACAGCAGTTGGTGGTATGAGTGTCCAAAATATATTGAGTGGTGATAACTACAACCATAAAGCAAAATCGGTTGAAAATATGGATGAATTTTTTAGAACTGAATTCGGTTCAAATGTTAAGAATAATGTATCAAAGATAAAAAAACGTGTTGATGGTCAGAATGTTTATAAAGTTGGGAACAAAAAACTTAAAGAATACGGATTAAAAAATGGAGATCAAATCTATTTGGACGGCTTACATAAAGATCATTTAGAAGTATTTAGCAGTAATGGTAAGTTTCAAAAGGTGCTAAATTTGGACGGATCATTGAATGTTGAAAAAACAGCAAAAGGGATAGGGAGAGTTTTAAAATGACAATAAATTCACAAATTTTTCTTGACTTATTGAAAATATATGAACAAATAAATAACAAGAATGGTAATAAAATTGATTTAACAGCCTTTAAAATAGATGATGATGTTGCTGAAGGAGAAAATGCTATTGTATCGGATTTAAAAGAAGATGTCATAGAGGATATCATTGAGGAGTTACAAAATTTGAGAGAGATAGTGAAAGAATTAAACAATGTAGATATGAGTAAAAGCTTAGATGAGCTTAATTACATGCATAAGTTTAAATTAAATATTGTAAAACTAAATAGTGTATACTTGAGTTTAAGTAATGATTTTGATGATTTATACGAGTTTCATAGTAAATTTATCCAAAGTTTACCAGAAGGACCAAAGGATGATTCTGAGCTTATCTAAAATATCGATTTTTTTTTACTTATTGGAAGGGAAGTGAAGTAACGGATGGTAATTAATTTAGAAGATCAAAATACAACTGAAATATATTTGTCTATTGTCTCTTTAGGACTATTGAAATGTATTGAGGAAGGAATATTAAATTATGATGATGCGATGGCATTGTTGTATCAGCCTTTTAATATAGAAAAATTAGAAGCTAAGTTTCCTGAATTAGGTTCAGCGATTCACTTAGGCAGTGAATTAGAAGATGTTGCAAGCTTAATTCCTGAAAAATTAGAAACATCAATTAGAGAAATTGAAAAAATGAACAAGGAATTGATAATAAGTAATATAAATAAATTTAGGGAAGATGATGGACTAAACTCACCTATTTATGATATTAATTGATTAGGTATACGGAAATCTTTAGCAAAAAAAGAGCTGAAAATTTTCGTATACCTTTACTATTAGTAAAAAAACTAACACTACTAGAATGTATAATTTAAGTGCAACACTATAATTTGAAGGTGCAAAAGCCTGTTATAATGGTGTTGACGATTTACATCGACTAGGAGGTATTTAGCTATGACTTCATATACTCACCTTACGATACGTGAGCGAGAAATGATTTTTCTCTATCATGGTTTTGGTTTTACTATTCGTAGAATTGGACGTTTGATCAAAAGAAGTCCTTCAACTGTTATGAGAGAGCTTAAGAGGAATACTACAAAGTTTAAACCCTATTCGCCTTCTCAAGCACAAAAATCGTATCATAAGAATAAGCAGAAATGTGGTCGAAAGAGAATGTTAGATCAGTCCCCCTATAAGGAAACCATTCGTAAACTACTTTTTGAAGACCAATGGTCTCCAGAACAGATAGCGAATAGAATTAACTTAGAGAGCAATGAATCGGTTGTCAGTTACCCGACGATTTATCGTTCTATTTACAATGGTCTATTTGATGAAGGTTTTCCTGTAGGTAGTCCAGGGGCACGAAAAATGTTAAGACGAAAAGGAAGAAAATCAGTGAACAAAAGAATTGGTGATCGCCGTGGACGATTTACTGATGTGAAAACGATTCATGAACGTCCGACAAAAGCTGAAACTAGAGAAGAACTTGGCCACTGGGAAGCGGATACTGTCTTGGGACACCGTGGAAAATCATGTCTCGTCACACTCGTTGATCGGAAATCTCGATTTTTATTAGCTGGAAGAATTCCTAAAAATGATTCAATTTGTGTAAGGAATATGATTGTAAAACTACTGTCACCTCTAAACAAAAGACATCGCAAAACCATTACACCAGATAGAGGACCAGAATTTGCTAAATACAAGTACTTCAGCAGATTATGTGGTATTGACTGTTACTTTGCAGACCCCTGGTCTCCATGGCAGCGCGGAACAAACGAAAATACAAATGGGCTGATACGAGAGTATTTGCCTAAACGGACGGAAATGACTCCAGTTTCAGAAGAGTATATTCGCTCAGTTGTTCATAAATTAAATAACCGACCAAGAAAGTGCTTAAATTGGAGAACACCGTATGAAATATTTTATGATAGATCATTAAATTTTATTTTGTGACAGTGATCACTTATTTAAGGTTCGTTTAAGTTTTTTTTGTTACTGTAATACAGTCAACAAGAAACTTAAGTATTATGAAAGACTAACTATAAGAAGTCAAGTAAAGAATAAAAGAATTAGTCCAAAATTTAATAACAAAAAAGTGCATAACAAATAAGAGAAAGCAAAGATGTTTTTTTGAGTTACATTCGTATTTCGTAAGGTTCGTTCTTTTTGAGAATCGCATGAACGATGTAACATAACTTTCTGGAAACTGCTCCAAGAGCTGTGAGGTGGTGTTTCCCTTCAGAACGTTTCTTTTCGTAGAAGGCTTTAAGAACAGGATCATGTTGTACTGCAATTAAAGCAGCTGAAAATAAGGCTTTTCTAAGATAAGGGGAACCACGTTTACTCATAACGTTATGTGTTGCTTGATATTGACCAGACTGAGAAACAGTCGCGTCTAGACCAGCGTATGCGACTAATTTTGTAGGATTGGAAAATTTACTAATGTCTCCAATTTCCCCAAGAATAGTAGCGCCATTGATTGGTCCGATCCCTGGGATCGTTTCAATGACAGAATGCAGAGTAACCATGATTTTTTTGATTTCAGTTTCAGTATCTTTAATTTGGGCTTCCAGAAATTTAAGTTGTTCAATCATTGATCGTAATTGGAAAGTAAAGGTCTCTTGAGCAAAAGTAATACCAAAAGATCGACTCGCAGCACTTTTTAAGGCATTGGCTTTATCTATCCCTAAACGATTGTGACTCGCTTCTTTAAGTAGTTTCGCAAGAGTATTCGCAGAGATATCATGGAGTGTTTCAGGAGAACTAAATTCAAGTAAAATTTCTTTTGATGCTTTACCAAAAACACCTGATTTACCGAATACTGAGTTATACTCAGGGAAAACTTGGTCTAATACGGCAATGATTTTACGTTTAAAGTCACTCGCTGTCCCAACTAGGTAAGTACGATAACGGGAAAGCTGTTTAAGAGAAAAAATATTTTCATCAGAGAGTGTCGTTTCAACAAAGGAACCGAAGCGAATCAGATCTGCAATTAAAACTGAATCAATAATATCATTCTTACGTTTACGAATTTCTGTCCCTTTACGCCACCCATCCGTTTGGATGGGGTTAAGAACATGAATTAAAAATTCTTTTTCATGTAAGTATGAAAAAACCGTTAACCAATAATGACCGGTAGCTTCCATACCTACAGTAAAATCATCTGATGAAGAAGAAAAATCATGAATTTTTCCAAGTAATTTTTCTCCACCTTCAATGGTATTCGGAAAAGAAAATCCTTTAAGAACAACCTTTCCTTCATCATTCATGATTGAAGCAACATGGGAACGTTTCCCAATATCAATTCCAATGTAGAACATAATTATACCACCTTCATAAGGATTTGGATTGAAATCCACTCAACTGAAAAGCGTTACTACCTTGTTCTAGATACGGAGTAAAGCCAGAAGGCTTTCAACATCTAACTCATTCGTAAACAGCTAAACAGAGAGAGGTGTCAGTCTTTCGATGACGAGCTCATAGACTCAAGCAGAAAACGACATAGCCTCTCAATCCAGTAATTATATTATCTCAAATTTATTGAGTTAATACCTAATGAAAAATAACAATGGTTCATAAGGTTATCCACTAAAATCGGAAGATTAAAACCTTAAATATAATATACAAGGAGATTAAATTTATGAAAAAAATTAGACTATTTACTGGCTTCGTTGCCATATCCTTATTACTTGTGGCATGTGGTGAAGAGGCTACGCAACATGCCAGTTCATCAACAGAGAATAACGCATTACAGGTAGAGCAAAATACCAGTCAAAGTACAGCTTTATCAGGCGATACTTCAGAATCATTGATCAAAACCAACACAGATGATCCTACTGAGGATCCATCTCTAGATATTGTATTGAATGAGGTTCAAAGTAAATTCAAACAGTTATCATACACTGATGAAGAAACTGGCGTAACGTTAGCATATAATCTTTATGTTCCAGAAGACTATGATGAAGATACTAAATATCCAATGGTTTCATTTATTCATGACGATTCTGTTGTAGGTAGCGGTGTAGCTGGGGCATTGACCCAAGGATATGGTGGTGCAATCTGGGCAACTGAGGCAGAACAGGCAAAACATGCTAGCTTTGTGTTAGTTCCATACTTTGAAACTTCGACAGTTGAAGGCGGAATGGGGCAAAGCGGCTCGTCAGTTGTAGAGGCGCAAGTCCAAACCTATTATGATCTTTTACAAGAGTTACAAAAAGAATACTCTATTGACACGAATCGATTATATCAAACTGGTCAATCAATGGGTGGAATGACTTCGTTCTACCTAAACGCAACGTATTCTGATTTATTTGCAGCAACTCTTTATGTTTCTTCTCAATGGGACGTGAATCAATTGAATGCACTCGAAAACCAAAAATTCTTTTATATAGTGGCTGGAGGAGATAATCAAGCAATGACTGGTCAAACAGACTTGATGAATTTATTAGAGAACGATGGAATTTCATACAGTACTGCTGAATGGGATGCCGTATGGTCCGCTGAGCAGAAAAACACTGCGGCTAATGAAATGATTGGTGAGAATACAGATCAAAACTTTGTTCACTGGGCAACTGGATCGGTATTAACAGATGGAGAAAATATGGAGCATATGGCATCATTTGATTATGGTTATACTGTTCCTGCTGTTCGAAATTGGTTATTTAATCAATCTAAAGCTGACGAAAGATAACTCAATTATTAAGAAAATTGTTTTATGGATTAATTGTAATCTTTGATTTTTAAAATCTACAGTGATTATTCTGATCTAGTTTTACTAAATAAAAGAATCGAACTACTATTATCAATTAAGTAGTTCGATTCTTTTATTCATTTTTTATCTTTAATCAATTTAACTAAGAATATATGCGAGCTAAAAAAAATTCAACAATCAACCCTCACATCTGTGATTTACTTAGACTTTATGAAGAAAAGATAGAAAGTTTCGCACAATAATCTTCTGAATAGATGTTCCGTTTCTATATTTAAAGAATCTTGCACCTATACTTAATAAATAGTGTTGCACTTAATTAGACAATTCTAGAATGCAATTAAAACGAAAGATGGAGCAAGAAAGGATATTCCACGATTACCGCAACAAGATTTGTTAAACATAGAAAAGTGTCTAGAAGTTTCTATTAAGCAAAACAAAGTTCTGAAAATACAGAAGTGAAAGTTAAATCAGGATGGAGTAATCCTTAGGAGGTATGGATATGGAATTAAAATTTAGTGTTATCAAAAAGAATGAAGCAGAGAGATTGATATTAGTTACGGCTATAGGACTTTTAGAATCTTTGGAAAATGAGTTGTTAACAATTGAGGATTGTGAAAATTATTTGTTCAGTCCGTATTCTGTGAGTATTCTAGAGGAAAAAGGATTAAGTGAAGATGTTATTGAAATTATAGAGTTAGGATGCGAATTAGAAGATATTCAATCTTTAAGACCAGCTAAATTAAAAGATGGAATACGAGAGTTGAAAGAGCAATCAAAAGAATGTTTGAAAAAAATAGCGCCGTTTGATGATCCGTGTAGTGTAAAGAAGTGGTTAGATAATAATTGAGGTAAGTAAAATTTTCATTTAGGTATACGAAAATTTTTAGCAAAAAAATGCTATGAATTTTCGTATACCTTTATTATTAGCAAAATATGTCGCCTTACTAGAATTCATCATTATTTAAACTAAACGAAAAATCACAGACAAAACTTCTCATTACAATGGTGTTGACTAATCATACTCAGCAGAGTATGTTAAAATGGAAAATATGAAAATAAAGAGATGTTAGTAGTAAAAGTAATTGAGAAATTATGGTAAAAAGATGGTACAATATACGTTCTGAGAAATAATGTAGAAAAAAACTGCTTGAAAAAATAAAGATCAATGAGTGATTTCCTAGATAGACTTCCTGAATATATAAGCGATATTCTTGATTCTTATTAGTTTTTTAATAAACGTTGTTACTGTTTTTGTTACCGCCTGAAATCATAGGCACTATCAACACTTGATGTGAAAGGAAGTTTAAAAAAATATGCATTATCCTGAACCTATTGCTAAACTAGTTGAAAGCTATATGAAATTACCTGGAATCGGGCAAAAAACGGCTGTCCGTTTAGCTTTTTATACCCTTGATATGAAAGAAGAAGATGTCAATGCTTTTGCTAAGGCGTTGATCAGTGTGAAGCGCGATTTACATTTTTGTAGTATATGCGGAAATATCACAGAAGAAGATCCGTGTGAGATTTGTCAGGATAAAACGCGTGACCGCAGTATTATTTTGGTAGTTGAAGAGCCCAAGGATGTCATGGCAATGGAAAAAATGCGTGAGTATCATGGTTTATATCATGTTTTACATGGAGTTTTATCACCGATGGAGGGAACTGGACCAGAAGATATCAACATTGCGCCATTGATCCAGCGTTTACATGATGATGAAGTCAAAGAAGTTATTATTGCAACGAATGCGACGACAGAGGGAGAAGCTACAGCCATGTATCTTTCCCGCTTGATCAAGCCTGCTGGAATTACTGTAACTCGTCTGGCACATGGACTATCTGTGGGTAGTGATATTGAGTATGCAGATGAAGTGACCCTATTAAAAGCAGTCGAAGGAAGACGAGAATTATAAAAAGGGTTAATATATTGTTGATAGAAAATCAAGCATTAGTTTCTCCTTTGTGTTACACTGTATAGGTAATCAATTTTGAAACGTAAATTATAGTGTTATACATAAATAATATAATTCTTTTTTTTGCTTATCAAACATTTTTTGCAATAGATAGCATATTTGATATGCAACAGGAGGAATATATATGAATAACGGTACAGTAAAATGGTTTAATGCAGACAAAGGCTTTGGTTTTATCACAGGAGAAGATGGTCAAGATGTGTTTGCCCACTTTTCAGCTATTCAAGCGGATGGATTTAAATCACTAGACGAAGGTCAAGCAGTAACTTTTGATACTGAAGAGGGTCAACGTGGAATGCAAGCTGTTAACATCCATAAAGCATAAAAAAAGCCGCCATTGTGTGGCTTTTTTTTATGTGAGATGATAATGTTATCGCAGAAGTCCAATGTGGACACAAACCATTAATATTTATAAAGTATAATTAGTTAAATGTCACAAGTTATTGTGGCTTTTTTTACTGAGAGTAAAATAATAAATGGGATTTGGATAATAGATAAAGGTCATTAGTAAAGTTTAGATGAAAGAATTGGTGATTGTTGCGCAATATTTCGGGTTGAATTTCAATTTTCCGATTCAATAAAACGAATAAAATCTGATACATAACTTTTTAAACTTACACATTTTAACGTGGAAAGGTGAATTCAAGCGAAAAAAAATATAGCTCTTTTCTGTTTTTTATGAGTATTCTCTTATAGATAATCGTATCATTTGTACCAAATAATTTTAGTCTTTATAGTAATAATTGTACAAATGGTTTGAATATTTTATGAAAGGATGGAAATTATGGAAAAGAACACAAGAAAAAGAGGACTTGTATCTTATTTGGCACCTGATGAAGGCGCGGGCGTGAATATTTCGTGGGGAGCAATCGTAGCTGGCTTAGTTTCATTCCTTGCAATCTTTATTACATTAAGTTTGATTGGTTCAGCAATTGGTTTTGGTATAGTTAAACCAACCTCTGATAATCCATTGGATGGTGTTGGTACTGGATTAACAATTTGGACAGTTGTAACGTTTATTTTAGCTCTATTTTGTAGCGGCTTTGTTGCCGGAGTAGCAGCGCGAAGAATAGGGTTACTCCATGGTTTTCTAACTTGGGCAACGAGTGTTTTAGTTTTAGTAGCTATTCTTTCGTATACAGCAATTGGAGCTTTTTCAGCAGTAGGATCTTTATTTGGCGATATCGTCTCAGCAACAGGAAGTGGCATACAGACAGTAGCGTCTGGGACTGCAGATACAATTGGTAAATCTTTCGATAAAGTTACTGAGAATGTTCAGTCAGTGAATACAGATGAACTTCAATCTCAAGTAAAAAAAGTATTGTCCGATACTGATGTCCCTGAACTACAACCAAATTATTTAGAAGATCAAATGAAAGAAGCAACTAATGAAATTACGGATGCAGGCAAAGAATTAGTAAAAGATCCAGAAAATGCTGATAAAATCTTTAAAGATACTGGGAACTCTTTAAAAGAAAGAGCAAAAAATATAGGTGATTCTGTTGATCGTGAAGCGATTGCAAATGCTGTCTCAGCAAATACGGAACTTTCAAAAGAAGAAGCTGATCAAGCAACAGAGAATATTTATAATGAATTACAAAAAGCCTCTGACGAAGCACAAAAACAAATTGAAACAGCCCAAACTAATCTTGAAAAAGCTAAGGATGATTTGGATGAAACGATCAAAGAAGCGAGAGAAAAAGCAGAAGATGCTTCAAATACGGTGGCAAAAGCTTCTATTTGGAGTTTTATAGCTATGGTCCTTGGAATGGTTATTACTTCTTTTGCAGGTATGTGGGGCGCTAATTTAGTAAAAAATCCAGAAACAGAAAGTAAACTGTGATTAATAAAAATATTTTAGAAAAAATATAACAGAATTCAAAACTGAAACTCCAGATACAAATCCGTGTGATTTGAGTCTGGAGTTTTTTATTAAAAGTTTTCTTTAGACATAATTTTAATGAGTAAATAATTTTTATTCGGTTTTTCTTAGAGAACGACTATCAAAATTCAACAATACTGATCGTGAAGCCGTCATATCCTTTAACACCAACGGTTTCTATGGCTGTTGAGCTCAATTCAGGATGGGCAGCAAGATCATCGATGAATGAGCGTACACCAATCACTCGGCCATCTGAGCTATTTGCGTCTAGAACAGCACCATCACGTACGACATTATCGCCAATGATGATTGTTCCTGATTTGGCTAATTTCAGTGCATATTCTAAGTAGACAGAGTTGTTTTCTTTATCCGCATCGATAAAGATCAAGTCAAATGGAACAGTTTCAGAGACTGCTAAGTAATCGAGATTTTCTGCAGCTGCGCCGATCAGAATCGTTACTTGCTCAGAAACATTTGCCATCATTAAATTTTCTTTGGCAACAGCCGCGTGTTTGGGATCAAACTCAAGAGAAATTATTTCCCCATCAGGTTCAAGAGCCTTAGCAAACCATAAGGTACTGTAACCGCCTAGGGTACCGATCTCTAGAATCCGTTTAGCTCCTTTGATTTTTGCAAGAAGATAGAGAAATTTTCCTTGACTGGGAGAGACATCGTGCGGCGGTAATCCATGCTTTGCGTTATTTTGTAGGAGTTTGTCAAAAAGTGGGTCGCTTCCTACCAATTTTTCACTAAAATAAGCATCTACATCAGAGAATGAATGTTCCAATGGATTCACTCCTTTTTCTTTATAGCATCAGTGTATCATGAAAGTAAATAAATGAAAGTCTATTCATCTCGGACAATTCAATTAGACTGATTGTGATAGATAAAGTATAATAGGTAGAAGGAATCAAAGTAAGTTAGGGGATTAGTAAAGTGCAAGGTATTTTTATAACGATCGAAGGACCAGATGGCGCTGGAAAAACAAGTGTCTTGAATGAATTATATCCAAGATTGGATTTGGCAGCAGAAAAAAGTATCATCAAAACAAGAGAACCAGGCGGCATTCCTATAGCTGAGAAGATCCGCAAAATCATTTTAGATCCAAAAAATCAAGAGATGGATGAACGAACAGAAGCGTTGCTTTACGCAGCAGCTAGACGTCAGCATCTGATGGAGAAAGTGTTGCCTGCGCTTGAAGCTGGCAAGATCGTTTTATGCGACAGGTTTGTAGACAGTTCATTAGCCTATCAAGGAGCTGGCCGCCGTATCGGCGTTGAAGCTATTGCCTCGATCAATGAGTTTGCGATCGAAGGAACAGTTCCTGATTTTACGATTTATTTGGATGTCGATTCTGATACAGGTTTGAACCGAATCAGGAATAATCGTCAACAGCAGATCGATCGATTGGATTCCGAGGGATTGGAATTTCATCAGCGTGTGCGTCATGAATACTTGAAGTTAGTTGAAGAAAATCCGCAGCGAATCACCAAGATCGATGCTAGAATGAGCTTAGAAAATGTTGTCGAAGCGACTTTTCAGGCAATTGTAACTCGTTACCCAGAATATTTTAGAATTTAGGAAGGTGTTTGACTATGAAAATTATTTTAGCGATCGTCCAAGACAAAGACAGTAACCGTTTAGCCAATGAGTTTATCGATGCGAATATTCGTGCAACGAAGTTGTCATCGACCGGGGGCTTTTTGAAAGCTGGAAATAGCACATTTATCGTTGGTATCGATGATGAGCGTGTAGAAGAAGCATTAGAGTTGATCAAACAAACCTGCCAGTCTCGTAAACAATATGTGTCAACACCAGTGACATTAGATATTACGATGGATGGTCAAGTACCTTATCCTGTAGAGGTCGAGGTTGGAGGAGCAACAGTCTTTGTACTCCCAGTAGAAGGATTCCACCAATATTAAGATGAACGAAGCACAATATTTAAGTGAGCAGCAGCCGTTGCTTTACCAACAACTTCAAAAAAGCTTTGAGCATGGTCGTCTTGCCCATGCTTATCTTTTTGAAGGGGATACAGGAACTGGTAAAAAAGAATTCGGGTTGTGGATGGCTAAACATGTTTTTTGTACCAATTTAATAGATAGTACTCCATGTAATCAATGCAATAATTGTTTGAGGATCAATGACAATGAACATCCTGATGTGTTGCGTGTAGCTCCTGAAGGTCAAACGATCAAGGTCGATCAGATCAGAGCATTAAAAGCAGAGTTCAGTAAAAGCGGTGTGGAAACAGCGCAAAAGGTTTTTTTGATCGAGCAGGCAGATAAGATGAGTATTGGCGCAGCGAATAGTTTGTTAAAATTTTTGGAAGAGCCGGAAGGGAAAATATTGGCGATTTTAGAAACAACTTCATTAGCAAAAATTTTACCAACCATTCAATCCCGTTGTCAGGTACTGCATTTTCAACCGCTTGTAAAAGAAAAATTGATTCATACATTGACAGAAACAGGTATCAGTAAAAATAGTGCAGCTCTTTTAGCAGAACTCACAAATAGTTTTGACAAAGCAGTTGAATTATCCAAGGATGAATGGTTTAATGAAGCTAGGGAAATTATGCAGCAATGGTTTGATTACTTGATCAAAGATGATCTGCAGGCCTTTGTATATGTTCAAAAAAAGATGGTCAAAGTCTTTAAAGAAAAAGAACAGCAAGCATTGAGTTTTGATTTACTACTTGCTTTTTACCGCAAACAACTCACTGACAGTGTCTCTAAGGAACAGCTCAAGCGTGTGATCGAACAACAGGCACAACGGCTCGAGCTGATTTTAAAAGCACGCCAAAAATGGGAAGCAAATGTCAGTTGGCAAAGTGTTTGTGAGCAATTAGTGATTCGAATGATCCACCCTAAAACATAAATAGGAGGAAGAAAATGGTAGAAGTAGTAGGAGTTCGTTTCCGTGAAGCTGGTCACATCTATTATTTTGCTCCTGGAAAATCAGAGTATTTTTACAATGATAAAGTTCTTGTGGAATCACAGCAGTCTAAACAGCTGGCCACAGTTGCGATACCTAAAAAAACGGTCGATCCGGAAGATTTGCCGGAAGAATTGAAGCCTATTTTAAATAAAGCATCAGAAACTGATTTAGAAAAAGAACAAAAAAATGTGGATGATGCACAAGCGGCACTAAGTGTGGCGAAAGAGAAGATTCGTGCGCATGAATTAGAGATGAAATTGATTCGTGTCGAGTATACATTTGACCGTAGCAAAATGATTTTCTATTTTACAGCAGATGGACGAATCGATTTTCGTGAACTAGTCAAAGATTTAGCTGCAATTTTCCGTACAAGGATCGAATTGCGTCAGATCGGTGTTAGAGATGAAGCGAAAATTTTAGGCGGAATCGGTCCATGCGGCAGACAATTATGCTGTTCAACTTTTTTAGGTGATTTTATGCCTGTTTCGATAAAAATGGCAAAAGATCAAGGACTATCTTTAAATCCTGTAAAAATTTCTGGCTTATGCGGGCGCTTGATGTGTTGCTTGAAATACGAAAATGATGAATATGAAGCAGCGAAAAAAGAATTGCCTGACTATGGAAAAGATGTCATGACACCAGATGGCAAAGGCCGAGTAGTCGGTTTGAATCTTTTAAGTAGAATTATCAAAGTTCGTTTAGTCGGACGTGAAACGGCCGTCGAATACGACTATGAAGAAATCAAAGAAGCAACAGAAAAAGCACAAGCTGAAAAAGGTGATCAGAATGGATAAGCGTTCTTTATACGATGGACTGAGTTCTCTTGAAACAGATTTACAGGGAACTTTGGGACAATTATCCGAAATCAAAGAAGCACTTCATGAGCTAGTCGAAAAAAATACAACGCTTGAGATAGAGAATCAGCGATTACGTGAGCATTTACAGGAAGTCACGAAGCTTTCAGAAAATACTGATGATCTTACTGATCCAGCAAAACAAGAGCTATCTAAATCTCGTATGAATTTAGAAAAGCTTTATGAAGAAGGGTTTCATGTGTGTAATATCTTATATGGTTCTCGTCGTGAAAACGATGAAGAGTGTGCTTTTTGTTTAGATGTTATTTATGGTGAACGATACAAATAAAGAGTTGACATGGAAAGTGTAGGACAGTGGTTATGTACATTTGTTTTGCACTTTTAGACTTTGAAGAGGCTGGGAGTGAAACATTTGTCCCACCTTTTTTGTGTAAAAGGAGAATGTATGCAAAAGCAAAAAAGTTTTGATTCAGCTAATCAGGGGCAGCTTTACTTAGTGCCGACCCCTATTGGAAATTTAGAAGATATGAGTGTTCGGTGTATCAATATTATGAAAGAAGCGACGATCATTGCGAGTGAGGATACCAGAAATACACAGAAGTTATTGAATCATTTTGAGATTTCTACTCCTCAGATCAGTTTTCATGAACATAATTATAAAGAACGAATTCCGCAATTCATTGAACGTTTAGCTTCTGGGGAAATGATCGCACAAGTGAGCGATGCAGGGATGCCATCCATCAGTGATCCGGGTCATGAATTAGTGACTGCTTGTATTGAAAATGACATTAAAGTCATTGCACTCCCTGGTCCAACAGCTGGCATCACAGCGCTGATCGCATCAGGATTATCTCCACAACCGTTCACTTTTTATGGTTTTTTGCCTAGAAAGAAAAAAGAACAGCTCGAGTGTTTAGAGCAGCTGAAGCAGGATCGTCCAACACAGATATTTTACGAATCTCCTCATCGAATCGCAACCACAGTGAAGCATGTTGCAGAAGTTTTTGGAGAGGAACGGAAGGCTGTGATTTGCCGTGAATTGACAAAGCTTCATGAAGAATATCTACGAGGAACGTTAGCTGAATTAAGAGATTATTTGGCTGATCACACCTTAAAAGGAGAATGCTGTCTATTAGTAGAAGGGTTTTCTGGAGAAACACTTGACCAAGAAGAGCTTCATTTATCGATCAAAGAACATATCGAACTTTTGATCGATGAAGGACTTTCTTCAAAAGAAGCGATCAAAGAAGTTGCGAAACAAAGAAACTTGAAAAAGCAAGAGGTCTATAAGGAATATCATATTAACTAAAATTTAGAAGAGTTTAATTAGTAGCGTGTCTTTTCTCTTCTTTTTCTATAATTTATGAAATGGAACAACGATCATTTTTTTGATTTTTGTCCCATTTTTTTCTCTTGAATTTATCATTTCTGAAAAAAATATGATACAATACGTCTTTTTTTTATTGTAAAATAGGGTATTAAGTTTTTTTAAAAGAAAAAAGCTTGATAAATATGCTGAGAATAACAAAGGAGAAGAAGGATGGACAAGAAAAGAATAGTTACTTTAATTCTAATGATTTTGGGCATTGTTGTGTTTGGGGAAACAACGGAAGCGGCTCAACTTGATTTACCAGTCAATACAATTACAGGTTCTGTTTATCAAGATATCAATGAAAATGGTGTGATGGAGCTGAAAAATTTTGAGATCACAGTTCCAAAACAACAGGTTCGTTTGTATCATTCATTGGTAGATGCACAACAAGATCAAAATGTCATTAGTGCGACTAATACGAATGCAGTAGGTATGTTTAGCTTTAGTAAACTAAAACGAGGAAATTATTATATCCGTTACGACTTTGACAAGGCTTATCGTCCGGTCAACTTTGCTCAAAATGTATTAGATGATGCTGGTATTCAAACCAGTGGTATCGCTAAAATAGATGCAACAAATCGTTCTAAATTATTATATACAATCGACCTTCCGCAAAAGCGTGTGACCAATTTAGAAATTTTACCTTTTGAAGATAAAAACTGGAACGGGTTAATGGATCCAGAAGAAGCAATTATGGATGGTAAAACAATAATCATTTTGAATGTTCGTCGTTTTTCTGAAGTTATCAAGAATAAAGAACTTGATGGTTTGGATGTATCCAAATTACTTTCGGGTGCTCTAGGAGGCAATCTCGACATCTCAGATGCGATTTATTTTAGAACGACAAAAAATGGTCAGCTCATAAATATGCCGGATGTCACTTCAGATTTATATATTATTATTCGCTCTCCATTCGATCTGACTTTGACCTCGATGGTTGGTAACATCACCAAGATCAATGCATTGTTGGCTATTATACAAGGTGGGGATATCGAGGCGATTTTGAATGATCCGGAATTGATCGCGGCAGGTGATATCGATACAAATTCAGATAATGAATATATCCATCTGTTAGCATCGATCTTACCAAAAATAGCTGATGAAGTGGATAAAATCAACTATAATGAGATCAGTGGAGAAGATAATGCTGCCGTGATCACGAAAACGACCAATCAGTTACGAGCAATTGAAACGTTACTTAATAAGATTCCTGCGATGCGCTTTGTCAAAGTAGATCATTTCGGAAATAGCTATGATTTGACAGGTCTGAAATTCAAACGTACAAATCAGTTTTTCTTTGGCATCAAAAAATATGCAACCTTATCAGGATATGCATTTAATGATAAGAATAAAAATGGTAAAAAAGATCTATTAGAAAGACTACAATCGACTGATCTAACTATTTATGATGCTAAAGGAAATGTTTTGAGCACTGTGAAAACACCAGCTAGCATCGGTGAATACAAATTGATCAACTTACCTTATGATCAAACTCTTTATCTAGGAATCCCTGAAAACCTAACGAGCACGACAGCAATGACTGTAGATAAACCAGCAGCATTAACAGACAAGAATATCATTGGTGAATACTATATAGAAGGAACTTCAGGAAACGCTAGTTTAAGACAAGATATCGGTATCATCAATTAATTAGAGAAATAAAATATCTCGGCACAAAAAAACAAGGACTGAAATCATTGTCATTTCAGTCCTTATTTTTGGTGAAATCGCTCTATTGGTATAGATGTCATTTTTCATCACGTGAATTGTCAGAAAAATCAAATTATTTTTTATTTTCAAGATATTTTCATAGGAAAATGAAAACAAGGATGCTAAAATACCGATAAAGCTAAATGAAGGTTGGCTTAATTTATTGATGGAGGGGTTTAATATGGAGGCAGGAAATATTGCGTTTATTTTGATATGTTCGGGTATGGTTTTTTTGATGACGCCTGCGTTGGCTTTTTTCTACGGAGGTTTGGAACGGCGCAAGAATATTTTGAATACGATGATGATGGTCATCTGTGTAATGGGACTGGCTTCAGTATTATGGGTGATGATCGGCTATTCTTTATCTTTTAGCGGCTCAAATGATTTTATTGGGAATCTTGACAAGCTATTCTTTAACCATGTATCGCTGACAGAAGGAGAAAAAATTCCGGAGGCATTATTCGCTGGTTTTCAAATGATGTTTGCTCTGATCACAACAGCAATTATTACTGGAGCGGTCGTTGGTCGAATGCGTTTTTCAGCAATTTTTTTATTTATTGGGATTTGGTCGCTTGTCGTTTATTATCCGATGGCTCACATGGTTTGGGGCGGAGGATTTTTAGATAAAATCGGATCGATCGACTTTGCTGGTGGAAATGTAGTTCATATCAGCTCGGGAATCTCTGGTTTAGTTTTAGCAATAGTTCTAGGGCAGCGTCGTGAATATCATCAAACGGAATATAGACCGCACAATATTCCTTTCGTTGTTTTAGGAGCCGGTTTACTTTGGTTTGGCTGGTTCGGATTCAATGCGGGTTCTGCTTTAGCAGCTGATAGTTTAGCTATTCATGCGATGTTGACAACTAATACTGCGGCGGCAAGCGGGATGCTGTCATGGATGCTTTTAGAGAAGTGGAAAATTGGTAAGCCAACAGTTGTTGGTGCTTGTACAGGAGCAGTCGTTGGTTTAGTTGCGATCACACCAGGAGCTGGCTTTGTTTCTCTTTGGAGTTCTTTTGTATTGGGCGCATTAGTTAGTCCATTTTGCTATTTTTTCATTTCTTTTGTCAAACATAAAATTGGGTATGATGATGCGTTGGATGCTTTTGGCTGTCATGGTGTTGGTGGTGTATTTGGCGGGATCATGACAGGAATTTTTGCTGATCCGGCGATTGGTGGCAAAACAGGCTTGCTTTATGGCGGAACAGAATTATTTATGGCACAGATTGCTAGTATCGTCTTCACGCTGATATTTGCAGGAGCAGCCAGCTTTTTGATCATCAAAGGAATTCAGCTGTTTATGCCGATTCGTGTTTCAGCTAAAGAAGAGGCATTGGGATTAGACCGGATCGAGCATGATGAAACAGCATATCCTACGTTTATGGGATTAGATTCATAGGAGGAAAAGAAATGAAAAAAGTGGAAGCCATCATTCAGCAAGAAAAGTTAGAAGAATTGAAACTCGCATTAGATCAGAAGTTGGATACGACAGGAATGACTGTCACACAAGTATTGGGATGCGGCAATCAAAAAGGATTAAAAGAGTATGTACGTGGACAAGAAATCATTACCACTCTTCTACCTAAAATAAATGTTAGCTTTGTTGTCTTCGATGAAAAAGTAGAAGACATCATTCAATTGATCTTGACTATTTGTCAGACAGGAGAAGTTGGGGATGGGAAAATTTTTATCTCTCCAATAGAAGAAGCTATTCGAATCAGAACAGGTGAGCGAGGAAAAGAAGCAATATAGTTTAAAAAACAGAGCATTCTGAAAAGATTGCTCTGTTTTTTTCCACTTATTAAGCAGTCGATTTTGACTAGAATGTATAATTTAAGTGCAACACCAGGAATTGAGGGTGGAAAATCTTGTTATAATGGTGTTGACGAATTATATCGACTAGGAGGTATTTAACAATGACTTCATATACATACCTTACGATACGTGAGCGTGAAATGATCTTTCTCTATCATGGTTTTGGTTTTACTATTCGTAGAATCGGACGCTTAATCAAAAGAAGCCCTTCTACTGTTATGAGAGAGCTTAAAAGGAATACTACTAAGTTTAAAGCATATTCACCTTCTCAAGCGCAAAAATCGTATCATATGAACAAGCAGAAATGCGGGCGAAAGAGAATCTTGGATCAATCACCTTATAAAGAAACCATTCGCAAACTCCTTAAATTATGCGGTATTGATTGTTACTTTGCAGATCCTTGGTCTCCATAGCAACGTGGGACTAATGATAATACGAATGGATTAATATACGGGAGTACTTATCGAAACGGACGGATATGACTCCAGTTTCAGAAGAGTATATTGAATCCGTCATTCATAAATTAAACAATCGTCCTAGAAAATGTTTGAACTGGAGAACGCCTTATGAGATATTTCATGATAAATCATTATGTTTAATTCAATAATACTAGTTAGATAAATTTTTCTCTTGCTATAAAGTGAACTTCAGAGTCTACAATAAGTGTACATGGAAGATATATTTAAGAAAGTAGTTGGTGGCATAGTGAAAACATTATATTTGATGAGACATGGTGAAACGCTGTTTAATCGACAGAAAAAAATCCAAGGTTGGTGTGACTCTCCTCTTACATCAATAGGAAAGAAACAAGCACTCATTGCAAGAAACTATTTTAAAGAGAATAATATCGTTTTTGATGATGCGTATTCCTCTACCTCTGAGCGGGCATGTGATACCTTGGAATTAGTTACTGATACCTCTTATAACCGTATAAAAGGGCTTAAAGAGTGGAATTTTGGTGATTTAGAAGCTGAGCATGAATATCTAAACCCACCACTTCCATATGGAGACTTCTTTGTTTCATATGGTGGAGAAAGTGAACAAGACTTTCAAGACAGGGTTTCTTCTAGTTTACTTACAATGATGAAACAGACTTCTGGAGAAATTATTTTAGGTGTCTCTCATGGAGCTTCTTGTCGTCAATTTATGCGGAAATGGCAACATACAAGCAACATAGATCAAAAAGAGCGAATCGGAAATTGTTGTATTTTGAAGTTCAATTTTGAAAAGGATACATTCTATTTAAAAGAAATCATTAATCATGATTTCTCTATGTTAAAGTAAAGGGGTCTATTAGAATGAATATAAAACAAGTGGCGGATATGTTCGATTTAACAGTTGAAACAATTCGCTATTATGAACGTGTAGGAGTGATTCCGCCAGTTAAAAGGGACAAAAATGGTTATCGCATATTTACAAAGCGAGACTTGAATTGGGTTTTTCTTGCTAGGAGTTTAAGAAATGCTGGGTTATCCATTGAATCATTGATTGAGTTTGCCACGCTGTCTCAATTGGAAGGCGATGAGCGACTCGCTCAAAAGGATATTCTAAAAGATCAATTAAAAGAGTTAGATGAGAAAATTGAAGAACTTACACAAGTTCGTAAGTTGCTTCAATATAAAATCACAACTTATGATGAACATATTGCAAAGTTTAGAGCTGGAAATATATCAGATGATGATATAGAGGAACTTTGGACAATGAAGCATATAAATAAGGACAATAAAAATGAAACGGAGGAAATAAATGATGCAAACAATTAAACTAAATAATGGAGTGGTTATTCCTGTATTAGGCTTTGGTACTTATCAGATAACAGATCCAAAAGAAGCAGAAGAAGCAGTTTATATGGCTATTCAAGCTGGTTATCGTCATATCGATACGGCGCAATCTTATATGAATGAAGAAGCCGTTGGTCGTGGTATTGCTAAGTCTGGAATTTCACGTGATAAGCTGTTTGTAACTACTAAAATTTGGGTCGAAAATGTATCGTATGAAGGTGTTATGAAATCCTTTCAAGAATCTTTAGATCGTCTGGGAATGGAATATATAGATTTACTGTTATTACACCAACCTTATAATGATGTATATGGTGCTTGGCGTGCAATGGAAGAATTACAAGCTAGCGGGAAAGTCAGAGCGATAGGCGTATCTAATTTTGCTGTTGATCGAGCAGTAGATCTATCCGAGTTCAACAAGATCACTCCACAGATAAATCAAATAGAAATCAACCCATTCAATCAACAGATTGAAAATATCCAAGCACTAAAGGAAGAAGGCATTCTTCCAGAAGCATGGGCTCCTTTTGCTGAAGGTAAAAACAATATATTTAAAAATGAACTTCTTATGAATATTGGAAATAAATATAATAAGACAGTGGCACAAGTAATCATTCGCTGGTTGTTAGAACAAGAAATTGTTGTTCTTGCTAAATCAATAAAACCTGAACGAATGATTGAAAATTTAAATGTTTTTGATTTCTCCCTATCTGATGATGATAAGCAAAAAATTGCAACCCTGAACGAAGGAGAAAGCCAATTTTTCTCACATGCAGATCCAAAAATGATCAAATGGATGGCAGGTAGAAAACTAGATAAATAAAAATATAAACATTTTTATTATTTTACATGTGTTGCACTTAATTGGACAATTCTAGTGATTGTAAATGAACAAACGTTCGTATATAATAAAGACATAAATGAAAATGTAGACAGGGGATAATTCATGAGAATCGGAGACGTTTTGTATGGACATTTTGAAGTAGAAGAAGTTCTAGAACAGCTGATTTTGTCAAATGAGGTTCAGCGTTTAAAAGATGTACATATGGCTGGCCCAGCCTATTTACAAAATCCATTGTGGAATGAGACACGTTATGAACATTCTGTTGGTGTAATGCTATTGATCAGAAAACTAGGAGGTACGTTGGAAGAACAGATAGCAGGATTACTTCACGATGTTTCGCATACAGCATTTTCTCACGTGATCGATCTTGCTTTGGAAAATGAATCAGATGATTATCATGAAAAAATCAAGGCAGATTTGGTGGAACATTCAGAATTACCTAAGTTATTGCAGGCATATGGTTTTGATTATGAACAGATTTTATTTGACGATCAAAAATGGACACTACTAGAGCAAGAAGCACCAAGACTGTGCTGTGATCGAATAGACTATACACTTAGGGAGGTACACCGTTATTTTGATGTTCCTCTTTATGAAATAAAACAATTCATCGAAGATATTCAGATCGATGACGGGCAAATCACCTTACGATCGATCGACTGGGCTGTTTGGTTTATCGATCAATACCATAAAGTTGTGATCGACTTTTTCTATGATCCTCGGAATATTTGCAGTTATGAATGGATGGCTCAGATCATTCGTATCGGTTTAGCCGAGGATATGATAACGATGATGGACTTGATGGTGACAGACACAGCGTTTATCGAAAAAATCAGAAGGATAGACTCTGAAGTGATTCAATCCTTGATAAAGCGAATGGAAGCACCAGCTTCTTATGTTGTTTGTAAGAAAGAAGATAATTATGATATCTATCAAAAAAAGAAGACACGAATCGTAGACCCTGTTCTTATAAGAGATAAGCAATTAGTTTCAGCATCCACTGTATCTGAAAAAGCAAGGAGCAAGGTAGAGCAGCTGCGTTCGGATAGTGAGCAGGGAATCTATCTTAAATTGATTTGATGATTGCTTGAGTGAATTTGACCAAAGGAGGATAGACTGATGATCAGTGAATTGCGTTTCCCTTTACGAAAAGATACATCACGTAAGATTATCCATATCGATATGGATGCTTTTTTCGCTTCAGTTGAAGAGCGTGATCATCCTGAATTAGTTGGTCATCCTCTCGTGATTGCCCGTCATCCCAGTGATACAGGAGGAAAAGGTGTAGTGACGACAGCCAATTATGAAGCAAGAAAATTTGGTATCCATTCAGCGATGAGTGCACAAAAAGCTTTTGAACTTTGCCCGCAGGCTATTTTTAAAGCAGGTGATCATCAAAAATATTCGGAAATTTCTCAGCAGATTCGTGCAATTTTCCGGAGATATACGGATGTCATTGAACCTGTTTCGATCGATGAGGCTTATCTTGATGTCACCGTCAATAAAATCAATAGTAAATCAGCGATCAAGATCGCGAAACTAATACAGTTTGATATTTGGAATGAGCTGCATTTAACTTGTTCGGCAGGTGTCAGTTACAATAAATTCTTAGCAAAACTAGCTTCAGATTTTCAAAAACCAAAAGGCTTGACTGTTGTGATGCCGGATGATGCAGAAGCTTTTTTAAAAGCACTGCCTATTGAAAAATTTCATGGTGTTGGCAAAAAGACAGTACCGAAAATGCATGAATTAGGTATTTTTACTGGAGCAGACTTATACGAAAAAGATGAGATGGAACTGATCAGCAAGTTTGGTAAAATGGGGTATTCACTCTATCGAAAAGTTCGTGGGATCCATGATTCACCTGTCAATGTCACGAGAGACCGTAAATCAGTTGGCAAAGAGCATACCTATGGCACGCCATTGACCACACAGGCGCAAGTGACAGCTCAATTGAGGCAGTTGGCAGAACGGGTGGAAGCGTCCTTGGAGCATGTTCAAAAGCATGGGAAAACGGTCGTTCTAAAAGTTCGTTATACTGATTATACAACCGTGACGAGAAGGCAAACATTACCTGAGTATATTTCAACAAAAGAAGAACTATTTTATCAAGCGAATTTGATATGGGAAGAAATTTTAGGCTTAGAACAAGGGATTCGATTATTGGGTATCACGCTAACCAATCTAGATCCTATGGCATATGAAAATATTATTTTACCTTTATGGGAAAAGAAAGAAGAATAAAGCGAAGCTTTCGTTTTACTCTTCTTTTTATGCTACACTCAAGAATAAAGGTAGGGGAAATAGATGAGCAAAACAATCATGTGGTTTAGAAAAGACCTGCGCTTAGATGACAATACAGCGTTTATCCAACTGTTAGAACAAACAGCTGCAACTGAAGAGCTTATTTGTATTTTTCAATTGAATCCAGCACAGTTTATCCCGAATAGCTATAATCATGATGCATTCTTTTCTAGTGTAAAAGCATTTCGTGAGCAGCTTAAAACAAAAGAAATTCCGCTTCATTTTTTATATGGTGATCCAGAAGAGAATTTTTCAGAGTCGAAGACTGCTTTTCATGATTGGCAAACTATTTTTTTTAATAAAGATGAGCGAGGCTTTGGTCGAAAGCGGGATCAAAAAATGACGGACTTCTTTAAAAAGCAGAAGATCCAAGTTCATGCTTATCAGGATAGCCATCTGCATGGTGTTGAGGAAATCAAAAAGCCTACGGGAGAAAAGTATAAAGTCTTCACACCTTATTATCGAAACTGGAAAAATCAACCAAAAAAAGCGTATGAAAAGGTATCGACAATCGATCGTACGTTTTCAAAAATATCCCATTCGTTATTTCTTGAGGGCGAAAATAGATTTAATGAAATAGTAGAAAAGATAGATTTACCCTTTACTTATGATTGTGGTGAAGCCAATGCAGAAAAAGTTTTGAAAGCATTCATCAAAAATGAATTACATGCATATGAAAAAAATAGAGATTATCCATTTATAGATCAGACAAGTAAGCTCTCACGATTTTTAAGAACAGGAGAATTATCTATTCGAAAAGTTTGGCAGGCAGTTATTGCTGAGCCAGATTCTGATGGTCGGCAAACATTTATTTCTGAACTTTGCTGGAGAGATTTTTATAATATGATTTATTTTGCGAACCCTGATCAAAAGAAACAAGAAATCAAGGAACAGTATCGTCAGCTCCAATGGCAGTACAATAAGCAGTTGTTTGAGCGTTGGCGAAAAGGTGAAACAGGTTATCCGATCGTAGATGCAGCTATGCGCCAATTGAATCAAACTGGCTGGATGCACAATCGTTTGAGGATGATCGTGGCATCATTCTTAACGAAAGATTTATTGATCGACTGGCGGTTAGGAGAGCAATATTTTCAAAAACAATTGATCGATTATGACGCAGCCAGCAATATTGGCGGTTGGCAGTGGGCCGCTTCAACTGGGACAGATGCGGTTCCATATTTTAGGATTTTCAATCCAACGACTCAGAGTGAAAAATTTGACTCTAAAGGAGAGTTTATCCGTAAATATCTACCAGAATTGAACAAAGTTCCTAATAAATTTATTCATGAACCGAGTAAAATGCCGAAAGAATTACAAGAATCACTCAATGTTTTCATCGGGAAAGACTACCCGAAACCGATTGTTGACCATAGTAAAATGCGGGCAGAGATCCTTACTTTCTTTAAGGAAAATCATTAAACGAGATGAAGGCTGGGACAGAAGTGTTCAACTTCAAAGGGACTGGGATATAACTCCACGAGTTACAACCCAGTCCCTTTGGAAAATCGCCAAAGAATCTGACTTTTGGCATCGATCATTGTGTTTTAAAGTGCGAAACAAAACCGATTTTTAGTTTTGTTCCGCACTTTTTTTAGCTAGAGTGAATTATATCAATTCAGATTTTTTGATTTGCTCATAGGCCTGTTCTCCATCATGGCATTTATCCCAAATGACTGCTTGGCCGCAAGCTAAGGATTTTTTTACATCGATGATTCGCTGGTTACTGCTTCCTCGGAATTGTAAGTTCAAATTCTTTTTTGATAGCTCAAAGCGTCCATCGACTAAAATATCGATTTTACTCAGTAACTCTAATTTATCAGGAGATTCCAGCAGCAGTTCTTCAAAGGTATAGCCGGACCAGGACCAAATATCTTTAGCTAAACCAAATTCTTTATGAACACGATCGACAACAGTTAAGCAAACCTGTGTATTTAAAAAAGGCTCCCCACCTAATAAAGTCAATCCCTGAACGTAATCGTGAGAGAGATCTTCAATAATTTTATCCTCTAACTCTTTTGTAAAAGGCTTTCCATACCGGAAACTTTGCACGGCTTGATTGAAGCATCCTTCACAAGCAAACAAACAGCCACTGACGTATAAGCTATTTCGAACTCCTTCGCCATCAACGAAATTGAATGCCTTGTAATCAGCAACATAGTTTTGACTAAGCTCATCTGCTAGCCACTCTTGAGGTTTAGGATTTCTCATGATAGTTCCTTCTTTCAAATAAAAGTAAACAACATTTCCATAGTAGTTCATCTAAATGACGATTATGAATAAGAAGTACAATAAATAGCTAAACAACTGAAAAGGTGAGACTATTTTTCCAATTGCTTAGCTGAATGGTTTATTTCATATGCTTCACTCGTGAAGAGATTTCTTTGTGTCGTCCATGAACCATCGGTCTTGCTTGTGGATTACCAAGATAGCCGCAAGTCCGTTTTACAACATCACAAGATTTTGGATCATGATTGCCGCATTGTGGACATTCAAAACCTCGTTCAGTTGGATTGAAATCTCCCTCAAAGCCGCATTCATAACAATGGTCGATCGGTGTATTTGTTCCGAGGTAACCAACTCGGTCATAAGCATAATCCCAAACTGATTCTAAAGCTTTAGGGTTTTGTTGTAAGACAGGATACTCACAATAATGAATGAAACCACCAGAACAATATTGAGGATAGTCTTTTTCAAAATCTAGTTTTTCAAATGGCGTTGGATTTTTACGTACATCATAATGGAAGCTATTTGTGTAATACTCTTTATCGGTGATATTCTCTACTACTCCAAATTTTTCAGCATCCAAGCGGCAGAAACGGTCAGTCAGACTTTCACTAGGCGTAGAATAGACACTGAAATGATAACCATAATCATTGCCCCATTGATCGGCATGGGCTTTTAGATCTTTCAAGATTGCAAGCGTGAAATCTTTTGCTTCAGGATCGTTTTCCCAATCGCCACCATAAAAAGCAGCAGCGACTTCATACAAACCAATGTAACCTAATGAAATGGTTGCACGTTTGTTTTTGAATAATTCATTGACTGATTCTTTTCTAGATAAACGTTTCCCAAAAGCGCCATACATATAAAGGATCGGTGCATTGGCTGGGATCGCTTCTTTACAGCGTTCCACACGATAGACTAAAGCGTCTTTCATGATACCTAAACGTTCTTCTAAAAGTGTCCAGAATTTATTTAAGTCGCCGTTTGCTTCCATTGCGATTCTTGGTAGATTCAACGTAACTACCCCAAGGTTCATACGCCCGACATTGATTTCTTCTCCATGTTCATCTTTCCAGCCCTGTAGGAAAGAACGACAACCCATAGGTACTTTGAAGCTGCCAGTCAATTCAACGATTTTATCGTAACTCAAAACATCTGGATACATCCGCTTCGTTGCACATTCCAGCGCTAATTGTTTTACATCATAGTTTGGATCAGTTTCATTTAGATTGACACCGCGTTTCAATGTGAAAATCAACTTAGGAAAGATCGCTGTTCGTTTTTCACTACCTAATCCATTGATCCTGATTTGTAAGATCGCTTTTTGAATTTCACGCTCAAACCAGTTTAATCCCAAACCAAAGCCCAAAGAAGTAAAAGGAGTTTGCCCGTTTGACGTAAACAGTGTATTGATCTCATATTCTAAACTTTGCATCGCATCGTAGATATCTTTTTGCGTTTTAGCTTTGGCAAATTCTTCTTGGCGTTCAGTGCCGTCGATCCATTCTTTCGCATCTGCCAAATGTTTTTCATAATTTAATTTTGCAAAAGGAGCAAGCAACTCATCTACACGGTCAGCTGAGCAGCCGCCGTACTGACTTGAGGCTACATTAGCGATGATTTGAGAAATTTGAGCAGTCGCTGTTTGGATCGATTTAGGCGATTCAACCTCTGCATTACCAATTTTAAAGCCGTTATTCAACATGCCCTTAAAGTCGATCAGGCAACAGTTTGTCATTGGGGTATATGGATGGTAATCTAAATCATGATAGTGGATATCTCCTTTTTGATGGGCATTTGCCACATGTGGAGGAAGCATCTTCAATCCAATCGATTTCCCAACGATCCCTGCAGTTAAATCACGCTGTGTATTGAATACATCGCTGTCTTTATTTGCATTTTCGTTGACGACCGTTTGATCCTTATTGATCAATTTACCGATCGTAAAATTGATATCTGTTGATTTGCTGCGTTCAAAATCACGGCGTGTACGGTAATTGATATATTCTTCTGCAAGCTCGTACTCATTTTTAGCAAGTAAAATATGTTCTACGATATTTTGAATTTCATAGATTTTGACATTATCTGCAAAACGTTCCGCAATTTCTTGATCGATTCGTTCCACGATTTCCTGAATGCGCTCATGAGCAAGGGGGTCTAATGAACCACGAATTTTTTGTTCAGCTTTGATCAAAGCATCATAAATTTTCTGGTCATTAAAATCAACTAGACGTCCATCTCTTTTGATAATTTTCATCGTATGCAAAGGTAAATCAGTAGCACCCACGTCATTTTTAGCTTGCTTAATCTCCATCATTTATAACCCATCTCCTCATAGATTTATTCCTTTCCTATCATAAATCAAATTATCGAAAGTTTCAACTATATATAGTGGCTATTTTTTATTTTTTATCAATTGAACAACTATATATAGTGTTTATTGAAAATGAAAAAAGTATGAAAACGACTGCCTAAAAGGTTTGTGGAAAGTGTCACAACTTTTTGTCAGGAAAAATAAATACTTCCTAAACATTTTATTATCATTACTTAATTGTAAGAGGAATCGATGTTCACCAGTTCAAAAAATTGGTAGAATAAGGACAATGAATAAACTGGAGCGAATCAGATGAAAAAAATTTTAGAAGTGAATCATCTAAGTAAATCTTATGGCTATCGAAATAATAAGGTTCAGGTCCTAAACAATATTTCCTTTTCTGTAGAACAAGGCGAATTTGTTGGGATCATGGGACCAAGCGGAGCGGGGAAGTCAACATTGCTGAATGCGATTTCGACTATCGCTTTGCCAACGACTGGCACAGTTAAGATCGATGGTCAGGATATTTTAAAAATGCGAAATAATCAAATCAGCGATTTTCGCCGCAAAGAATTAGGGTTTATTTTTCAGGATTTCAATTTGCTGGATACGTTGAATGTGAAAGACAACATTTTATTGCCGTTAGCGATCGATCGAATACCGCTTGAAAATATGGAGCAGCGTTTGAACCATGTGGCTACTATTTTGGGAATTGAGCAATTATTGGAAGAATATCCTAATACGATTTCGGTAGGTCAAAAGCAGCGGGTTGCTGCAGCTAGAGCATTGATCACAGAGCCCAAATTGATTTTTGCGGATGAACCTACCGGCGCACTAGATTCTAAGTCGGCTGCGGAGCTGCTCCAATATATGACGAATATGAATGTTGAAGATGATGCAACGATCATGATGGTGACGCATGATCCTTATACGGCAAGTTACTGTAATCGTATTTTATTTATCAAAGATGGGGTGATTTTTTCAGAAGTCGTACGCCAAGGATCGAGAAAGGAATTTTTCAATCGAGTGATCGATATGCAGGCCACGATTGGCGGAGGTGGTCGTGCCAATGATTTTTAACTTATCCTGGAAAAATTTTAAAGGGCAATTTTTGAATTATTTAGTTTATTTTGTCAGTATGACGTTTGCGGTAGTTGTTTATTATTGTTTTAGCGCAATTACATACAATCGTTCATTGACGAATCGGCTAGGGCAGGAAATCCATATAGATGGTGCAATGAATCTAGGTGGTGTCTTGATTGTTATCATGATTTTAGGTTTTATGTTTGCAGCAAATCATTTCTTCTTATTGAAACGTCGAAAAGAGATCGGGCTGTATCAGCTGGTTGGAATGAAAAAGGCGCAGATATCCTTATTGTTTTTTATTGAAACATTATTTTTAGGCGCTATTTCCTTGATCACCGGCTTGTTTTTAGGTGTGATTTTTTCGAAGCTCTTTTCGATGATTCTTGCCAAAGCGATGTTTATACAGGTAGAAAGCTTGTTTTCTATCTCGATTCCTTCGATGATTCAAACGAGCGTTGTATTCGTTTTTATGTTACTGGCCGTATCGATTCGAAGTACTTGGCTGATTTATCTGTATCAGGTGACCAATTTACTGACACCTGAAAATAAACGGTTCGCTACTTCTAGTCGATTATCCGGATTTAAAGCGGGGCTTGGTGTTTTCGGTGCGTTCTTGATTCTTTTGGGTTATTTTTTATCCTATAATATTGTGCGGTTCATTGCACTTTTGATGAAAACTTCACTGGGATTTAGCGGTTTTTTTATTGCTCCTCTAGTTATTTTAGCAATTTGCTGTATTGGTACTTTTCTATTTTTTAAATATACGATGCATCTAGTGGTTTATTTATTTACAAAAAATCGCTCAGCTTATTATCGAAATTTGAATATGGTTACTATTGGAAATACAAAGCTTCATATGACAAGAGTGGGCAATACGCTTTTTGCAGTCACGATTTTTATTGCCATTGCATTGGGTATGATCGGAGGCTCAGCCTCTGTTTATACGATCGGCATGAATTCTGTGAACATTGTTGCTCCAAATGACTATATCGTAGCGGAGGATGATCTTGATAAAATAGTGGGGGCAATCGAAAATGAGCCAGATGCCTCAATAAAATCGCAAGTAGAATTGAATTATAAGCTGATCGGCAGCCGATATAGTCTTAAGATTGGTCAAGATGCGAGTCAAAGTAATTTAAGCCCAGTCAATATAATGGCTCTTTCAAATTACCATGAATTTCAAAAATATAACCATTACTTAAAGAATATCGACTTGAAACATCCGACCGATCTGGTTGTTTTGGATAGTATTCAAAACACATTGGCTGGCGTTATTCGTTATGATTCTGACTTTATTTTTCCCGAGAATACCAGATTTCAGATTGCCGATGTTCGACCGGATTATTTAGGTCAGGATTTGCTTCGTTATGGTTTTCCAACAGTGATTATTTCAGACGAAGAGTTCAACAAAATCAATACAGGGCTCAGCTACTCATTATATGCGATAAATGTAGAGTCGAAAAATGAAGAGGCCCTCTCTGATAAAATAGCTGAAGAAATAAAACCAAAATGGATCGCACCTGTTTATTATAATTATCAGTGGAAAAATCAGAAAATTGAAGGTTACACTTCAAAAACAAGTCAGCCTGATTCAGACGAGCAAGAGTATTGGCAATTAAATTATACCAGTCGCTTTTCTGATTTGAGATACAAAAGAAGAGAGATGGGCTTATTTATCTATGTTGCTATGTTTTTGGGAATCTTAGCATTGATCATTACAGGGAGTATTCTGATGCTGCATCAGTTTTCGGAAGCTGAAAGAGAAAAGGAGCGCTATGAGCTATTAAAGAAAATCGGAATTTCTGAAAAAGAGATTCGAAAACTTGTCTATCAACAAAATAGCATCATCTTTTTTCCACCAATGATCATTGGCGTTCTCCATGCGAGCTTTGCTATTTATGTTTTTAGTAAAATCGTTACCAGTTCAGGCTATTGGTTAGCCTATTTATCTTGTGGTCTGTTGATTTTAATATATTTAGCGTATTATTTTTTAACTTCAGCGATTTATATTCGAATCGTACTTGAGAAAGATTAAATAAATGAATGTAGTAGAAGGTTAAAAAAGGATAATAAAATAAAACTGTGCTTCATTTTCTAGGCATTCAAGTATATAATAGGTAAATGTGTTTAATATAACTAAGAAAATTCGAATAACCTTAATGATTTCTTAAAAAAATGATGATGCTAAAAAATAAATTTCTAACGTTTCCAAATACTCAATCAAGGGTGGAGCAAAGCTTATGACTTTTGTCCACCCTTTTTTTATGGAAGTGACAAAACTGTTAGTAAAAAACAGTTATTTGTTAGCAAATTGGATTTCTTTTTTCATTTTACTTTATTACAATTACCTTACAAAAAAAGGTGATAGGTGACTGTTTAGGAGGGCTAAAAATTGAAAGAATTTTTGAATAGGACCAATGTCCAATATTGGAGCAAATTTATCGGAAAAACAATTTTTTATTTTGGCATACTATTGATGCTGATTTACTTGTATCATTATAAAAATATTGATGGTGGATCATTTATTTATAATGAGTTTTAGAAAGGAGAGACTTCAACATGATTACTGATATTATTGAAGCAGTCGATCGTTGGGGAATAAATGAGCCAAATCGACCTGTGTATATTGAAGCTGATCAAACATATACTTACGGAGAATTAAAAAGAGACTCCGATGCTGTTGCTGGATATTTACAGCAAAACATAGAACGCTCTCGTCCTGTTGTTGTTTATGGGGAACTAGAATTTGATATGTTAGCCTGCTTTCTTGGCGCCTCTAAAGCTGGTCATGCCTACATCCCGATCGAAGCTCATACACCGGCTGAACGGATCGAAATGATTTTAGATGTTGCGGAGCCAGCGTTGATCTTTTCTATAGCAGACTGGCCGGACATCGCGACCCAAGCTGAAATTATTTCTTTAGAAAAAGTGAAGGAAGAGCATACGATTTCTATTTCAGCAGACACGCTTCGACCAGTTGAAGGATCACAAACCTACTATATTATTTTTACCTCTGGAACGACAGGTATTCCTAAAGGGGTTCAAATCAGTCACACCAACTTATTGAGTTTTGTAAACTGGGAGCTGGCAGATTTTGGCATCACTGAAGGGATGCGCTTTTTATCGCAAGCGCCGTATTCCTTTGATTTGTCGGTGATGGACCTCTATCCTGCATTAGTTTCAGGAGGCTCTTTGACGCCAATGAAGAAAGAAATCATCACCGATTTTAAACAACTGTTCAAGGTTCTTCCGACTCTAGAGATAGAGGTTTGGGTTTCGACTCCTTCATTCATGGATATCTGTTTGATGGAACCAAATTTTGAACAAAAAAATGTAAAGAGTCTGAAAATTTTCTTATTCTGCGGAGAAGAGTTACCGAAAGCAACTGCGCAAAAATTACTGGAGCGTTTTCCAGATGCTCATATTTTTAATACCTATGGGCCAACGGAAGCAACTGTGGCTATTTCCGGAGTTGAGATTACACCAGAATTGTTAGAAAAGTATGATCGAATACCGATCGGATATGTAAAAGAAGACACACACGTATATATTATGGATGAAAATACTGAACTGCCAGAAGGCGAAGTAGGAGAAATCATCATTGCAGGACCAAGTGTTTCTAAAGGATATATGAACAACAAAGAAAAAACAGAAGCAGCCTTTTTTGAGTATCAAGGCCAGCCTGCATATCGTACAGGCGACGCTGGAAAGCTGGAAGAAAGCATGCTGATCTATGACGGACGAATCGATTTTCAGATAAAAATGCACGGTTACCGCATTGAGCTTGAAGATATCGATCACCATCTGGCTAACGTTTCCTACGTAAAACAAGCTGCAGTCGTACCAAAATATCATGAACATAAAGTCCAGCAGTTAGTTGCGTTTGTCGTTGCTCATCCAAATGAATTTGAAAAAGAATTCAAATTAACAAAAGCAATCAAAGAAGAACTAGGTCAAACGGTCATGGATTATATGATTCCACAAAAATTTGTTTACGTGGAGCAGTTGCCGCTGACTCCCAATGGAAAGATCGATCGTAAGGGATTGATGAATGAGGTGAATGTAACATGATGGGCTTTCCGCATATGATTCCCTACGCGAATCCGCTCTATTTTATTTATTTGCTAGTCGCACTGTTGCCAATGATTTTGACCTTATTGATCAAAGGAAAGCGCTGGTCATGGTATCAAGTGCTCGTTACACTATTTTTCTTGTATATGAGCTTTGGCGGAGAGGATTGGAAGCAAGGCGTTGCCTTGATCGGTTATGTGATTTGGCAAACGATTTTGGTTTGGTTCTATTTTCATTATCGACAAAAACAAAACGCCGCATGGGCTTTCTATTTAGCTGTTTTTCTGGCCATCTTACCATTAGTACTTGTTAAAGTAGTGCCGTTTGTATCAGGTCATGCCTCATTGTTGGGCTTTTTGGGAATTTCTTATTTGACATTTAAATCTGTTCAAATCATCATGGAAATGCGGGATGGTTCGATCAAGGAGTACAATGTGTTTCGATACATCCAATTCCTTTTGTTCTTCCCAACGATATCTTCTGGCCCTATTGACAGGTATCGCCGTTTTGAGAAAGATGTCGAAAATCCGCCAGCACCTGAAAAATATGTTGATTTTTTAGGAAAAGGAATCCATAATTTCTTCCTAGGCTTTTTATACAAATTTATTATCGGGTATTATTTTGGTCAGGTTTTGATGCCTGTTGCAGCTAAAATAGCTGAAAAAAATGGCGGCTTCTCCTGGGCATTGGTTGCGTACATGTATATTTATAGTATGTATCTATTTTTTGATTTTGCTGGTTATAGCCTGTTTGCAGTTGGGACAAGTTATTTGATGGGCTACGATACGCCAGTCAATTTTAATAAACCTTTCTTGAGCTGGAATATCAAAGAATTTTGGAATCGTTGGCATATGACTTTATCTTTTTGGTTCCGTGATTATATTTATATGCGCTTGATGTTTACACTGATAAAAAAGAAAGTGTTTAAGAGTCGGATCGTTGCTTCTAATGTCGGATACTTCGCTTTGTTTTTACTGATGGGCGTTTGGCATGGACTGACTTGGTATTATTTAGCTTATGGTATATATCATGCAACATTGATTTGTGTGACGGATGCTTGGCTGCGTTTTAAGAAAAAACACAAAGAAAATATCCCATCCAATAAGTTTACGCACGCATTGGCAGTATTTTTAACATTTAATGCAGTATGTTTCAGTTTCCTGATTTTTTCAGGATTTTTGGATACGTTATTTTTCAAATAAAATATGAGTTAAAGGAGAATGGATCATGAATGTAGAAGAAACAGTTTTAGATATTTTAGAAGAAATCACAGGTACGGATGAGGTAAAAGAAGATAAAGAGGTAAATTTATTCGACGAAGGACTGATGGATTCATTAGCAACGGTTCAATTGTTAGTCGAAATCGAAGGACAATTAGGTGTACAAGTCCCTGTTTCAGAATTTGACCGCGAATTGTGGAACACACCTAATAAAGTCATTGAACAAGTGAAAGCATTACAGTAATGACAATGAAAAAAAAGATTTTGGGAATCATTGGGCCGATTCTGGTTTCCGCGGTTCTTTTGGCTGTATTTTTCTTTGCGCCGTTCAAAATAGATGTAGATAGCAAGCATGTTTTAGCTGATGCATCTACATCGATGGCGACGAATGTTTTAAAAGGAGATGCAATCAAAAATAAAGCGATTGGCTCAAAGGAATACGTCCCATTTTTCGGTTCTTCTGAACTGAGCCGGATCAGTCCGTTTCATCCTTCTGTCTTGGCGGAAAAATATGACCGAGATTATCGGCCGTTTTTATTGGGAGCGCCAGGTACGCAGTCATTGACGCAAGCCATGATGATGCAGTCGATGGGAAAAAATCTTTCGCATAAAAAGGTAGTTTTTATCCTTTCTCCTCAATGGTTCGTTGAGCAAGGAGTGACGAATGACTATTTCAATGCTTATTATTCAGAACTACAGACGTATCAGTGGGTGAGTGATTTAAAGACAGTTACAGAAGATGATAAATATTTTGCGGAGCGTTTATTAGATTTCCCCAAGGTAAGAGATGATAAACGCTTAACAAGCGCATTGTCCGATATCCGAGCAGGAGAGTTGCCGGATACTTCTGATAAAAAATATATTGAATTGATGCTGAATATGTTCTCAAGAGAAGATGAATTGTTTAGTAAAATTGGGATGGTCAGCAAAAATCAAGCCATCGAAAAAGCAGAGAAACATCTGCCTAATGTCTATGATGAACAGGCACTTGATGATCTAGCGATTACGATCGGACGAAAAGCAACAAGTAATAACCCGTTTGAAATTGCTAATCCTTTTTATACAAAGCGCGTGAAGAAGAAATTAAATCATTTAGAAAATTCTCAAAAGAATTGGAACTACCTTTCCTCACCGGAATATTCAGACTTACAGTTAGCTTTGAGTCAATTGTCGCAAGACAATGCAGAGGTTTTATTCATTATTCCGCCAGTCAACAAACGCTGGACAGACTTTACTGGTTTGTCTCAGGAAATGCTGCAGGGCTTTTCTAAGAAAGTGAAATATCAGCTGGAAAGTCAGGGATTTACGAATATTGCTGATTTTTCAAAGGAATGCGACACACAATATTTCATGGCGGATACGATTCATTTAGGCTGGCGCGGCTGGTTAGCAGCAGATCAGCGGATTCGGCCATTTCTTGAAGACAAGAAAGTAACTACACCAAATTATCAGCTGAATCCAGCCTTTTATTCAAAGGAATGGCAGGAACAAGACCCAGCTGATTTATAGAAACAAATGTTAGGCTCCGAATAGAAAAGAACGAAGAATGAAACAACGCAGCAATGGCTCTGTTTCATTCTTCGTTCTTTTTTATAAGCAAAAGTAAGTTAAATCCAAACATCATTTTCTGCTGTCAGCTCGCCACTGTTATCGCCAGTGTTGACCACATCTTTTGGCTCGATCAGCAAAATTTGACATTCCTTTTCTGAGAAAGGTCGATGTTCCACTCCTTTTGGAATAACAAACATTTGTCCTTGCGCTAATTCAACTTTTCCATCTCGAAATTCAATAGTCATTTCTCCATCCAAAACTAAAAATACTTCATCTGTGTCCTCATGTTGATGCCACACAAAACGATCCAAGATTTTCACTAATTTAAATTGATAATCATTCATTTCTGCGATGACTTTTGGCGACCAATGTTCATTAAAAAGAGCTAATTTTTGTTTTAAATCAATAGCTGTATACTTCATACACTTGTTTTCCTTCCCTTATTCATTTTTCTTTTATTGAGTAAAGCCAACTAGTAAATTTGTATCATTATAGCATATCAAACGATGCTGAAAATGAATCATTTAAAGTAAAAACAAATAGTTTCTTTATTTTTATTTAAAAATGAATGGTATAATACTAGAGGAACTATTCAGGAAGGGAGTTTTATACTGTGGATCAAAAAGAAGAACAAATGCTGATCGAGCTTACAAATGCCAAAGGTGTACCCGGAAATGAAGGAGAGGTCAGAGATCTGTTCAAAAAATATGCGGAGCCTTTTGCAGATAAGATCATATATGACGGATTAGGCAGTATCATTGCTAAACGTATCGGTGATAAAGAAGGACCAAAAGTCTTTTTCTCAGGTCACTTGGATGAAGTTGGTTTTATGGTGACTCAAATCACGGATAAAGGTTTTATCAAATTTCAAACGCTTGGCGGCTGGTGGGGACAAGTGATGCTGGCACAACAAGTACAGATCAAAACTACAAAAGGCAAGCTGTTTCATGGAGTGATCGGATCGAAACCACCTCATGTATTAACACCGGATGCGCGAAAACAGCCATATGAAGTGGCGGATATGTTTATCGATATTGGTGCGTCAAGTTCAGAACAAGTTGCTGAATGGGGCATCAGACCTGGGGATATGATCACACCATATATTGAATATCGTCGAATGAATGATACAAAATTTATGTTGGCTAAAGCTTGGGATAATCGTATCGGGACAGCGGTATCATTGAAAGTGTTGGAAAATCTAGCTGAGCAAGGGCACCCTAATGTTATCTTTGCTGGAAGTGATGTACAAGAAGAGGTCGGTCTGCGTGGTGCTCAAACCAGTACTCATTTAGTTGATCCGGATATCGCATTCGCACTTGATACTGGAACAGCAGGAGATACACCGGGCATGACACCGAAGGAAGCTGATTCTGAATTAGGTAAGGGACCACAAATTTTGATTTTTGACGCATCGATGATCCCGCATAAAAAACTGCGTGATTTTGTGATTCAGGTAGCGGAGGAAAATGATATACCTTTCCAATATACAGTTATCACAGGCGGAGGAACGGATGCTGGCAGAATGCATTTGACTCGAAACGGTGTTCCTTCATTGGCGATTACAGTACCGGTTCGTTATTTACATTCACATACATCAATGATCCATGAAGATGATTATTTGAATACAGTTAAATTAGTAACAGAAGTGATCAAGCGATTGGATCAAGAAACGGTTGCGAAGATCCGTGAGTATTAATTAAGAAAGGTTTTTGTTTATGAAAAGTCAAATTACAAATGCTATGCATCGAGAGCAAGCACGGATTTCCTTGAAGAATCAATGGGGAACGATGGCTTGGATCACCTTTTTGGCGGTTTTTATTCGATTTATTATTGGTTCAGTCGTGGGAGGGATCGCTAACTTCCCGCAAGATAGTGCAGGAAATAATGTGATGTCTTTTTTACTGAATAATTTTCTGTTTTTTGCGATTACGTATGGTACGTATTTTTGTGCGCTGCAAGTCCTTCGCGGCAAGCGTGTGCAGGCAAATATGCTGACAGCGATTTTTCAAGGGAAGTTCTATTTGCCAATGCTATTGATCAATTTTACTCAGACTATTATTGAGCTTGTGTTGAACGTACTTGTGTTATTGCCGATTTTCATCTCATATGGTGCGACGATCTATTTTGGCTTGATGTTCAATACAGTGACAGTCGACCAATTTAGAACTGAAATGACTGGGGATATTTCCTTAGCTTTGTTATTGATCATTTTTGGTTTGTTGATGATCTTGATCAGTGTGTTTGTTAGCGGAGTGTTCCAATTCGCTGTTTGGGTGAAAATGGATGATCCTGAGCTGTCAGTTAGTGATGCACTTAAATACGCGCTGTTCTTGATGAAAGGCCGTTTTGGTCAATATTTACTTTTACAGCTTTCATTTATTGGGTGGTTTATTATTGGAACATTAGTGTTTGGTATCGGATTACTATGGGTGATCCCTTATCATGATGTAGCAATTGCAAGCTTTTATGATACATCCCGTGATGAAAAAGGAGCACCAAAAGTTATTGATTAATATAAACTAGAGCTGTCTTTCAATAGGCATGCTCTTTTTTTGTTTCCTCAGTTAATTCTTTCCCGTTATTTTCCATTTTTATGTTACCATAAGGATGAGAAGAATGAAGGAGGTCGATGGAGTTGAACATTACCGTTTTAGGCTGTTTAGGCGCATATCCATATAAAGGCGAAGGAACAAGTTCGTATTTGTTGGAATCGGATGGGTTTCAGCTTTTATTAGATGCAGGAAGTACAACGCTTGTAAATTTGGAGGAGCATATCGATCCTTTGACCCTTGATGCTGTGATTTTATCTCACTACCATCATGATCATATCGCTGATCTAGGTGTATTGCAGTATTACCGCCAATTATATCCGGTGATGGAACCGACACCTATTTTACCGATTTATGGACATACAGATGATCAAATTCATTTTGAGGCATTGAATATGCCGAATGTGTCAAAAGCGGTGCCTTATTTTGAGGCTGAAGAATTAAAAATAGGGCCATTTTTGATTACCTTTATGAAAACGATCCATCCAGTTCCTTGTTATGCTATGCGTTTTGTAGAGGAAAAAACAGGCAAGGTTTTTGTTTATACGGGAGACTCAGGTTACTTAGAAAGCTTTATTGATTTTGCTGAAAATGCGGATGTCTTTTTAGCGGATACGTATTTATTTGAAGGAAATGAACAACATCATGCTCATTTCACGTCCAAAGAATCAGGAGAAATCGCTAAAGCTGCTCATGTTAAAACGCTTGTTTTGACTCATTTGCCTCAACATGGCTCGTTAGAAGAGCTAAAAGAGCAAGCGCAAAAAGCAGCTGGAGATCAAGTAGAAGTTTGTTTAGCAGAGAAAAATTTAGTTATTACTATTTAAGGAGTGAGCGAGTGTGATTTTTGTACCAAATGAAAATAATGACCCAAGAGTAAACTTAGCAATCGAGACATATCTTCTAAAAGAAAAGCCATTGGATGAACCGATATTATTATTTTATATCAATGATCCATCGATCATCATTGGTCGTAATCAAAACACCATCGAAGAAATCAATAAAGAATATGTAGATGAAAAAGGGATCCATGTTGTTCGTCGTTTAAGCGGTGGTGGTGCGGTGTATCATGATCATGGCAATCTGAATTTCAGCTTCATCATGCCGGATGATGGCAATTCCTTCCGTGATTTTGCTAAAGTCACGCAGCCGATCATTCAAGCCTTGCATGAGCTTGGTGTTTCCGGAGCTGAATTAAAAGGTCGTAATGATTTAGTGATCGACGGCATGAAATTTTCAGGCAACGCGATGTACGCGACTGCCGGTAGAATGTTTGCTCATGGAACATTGATGTTTGATAGCGATATTGACGAAGTAGTCAACGCTTTAAAAGTTCGCAAAGATAAAATTGAATCAAAGGGAATCAAATCTGTTCGTTCACGTGTAACGAATATCAAACCATTCTTACCCGAAGAAAAACAAGGAATGACGACAGAAGAATTTCGTGAGGACATTCTATTGAAAATCTTTGGAGTAGATTCTGTGGATCAAGTAAAAACATACGAATTGACTGATGATGACTGGAAAAAAATCAATAAAATATCTGATGAATATTACCGTAATTGGGATTGGAACTACGGCAAATCTCCTGCATTCAACTTAGAACGCCGCCATCGCTTCCCAATTGGTGCAATCGATGCTCAAATGAATGTAGAAGACGGTGAAATCAAAGAAATCAAAATTTTCGGTGATTTCTTTGGCTTAGGTGAAATCAAAGATGTCGAAGAAATTCTAACTGGCACAAAATATGAAAAAGCAGCGATCGAAGAAGCTGTCGACAAAATCGATGTGAAGAAATATTTCGGTAATATCGAAAAAGCCGATCTAGTCTCATTGTTATACTAAATAGGACAACACAGAAAAGAAATCGACCTTATAAGCCAAGTAGAGGTCGCTTATCGACTGCTTTTTGTTAGCTGTTTACTTAAATTTAAAGAGTGTGGAACAAAACTGATTTTTGGTTTTGCTCTACATTCTTTTTTGACATCAATGCTATCTCTTCGTATAATAAAGAAGCGAAAAGGAGCGAAATGTATGCGAAATGAAATGATGCATCGACCAGTTGTCAAAAAGGAACTTGTCGATTTTATGCGAGATAAACAAAAGAAAATCGAAGGTGAATTAGGTGTGATCGAAGAAGAAGCTCACGAAGCTGGAGTTCCGGTCATTCCTCATGAAACAGTGGTTTTTTTACAATTTTTTTTAGATCAAATGAAGCCCAAAAATATTTTGGAAATCGGGACTGCGATCGGTTTTTCTTCTAGTTTGATGGCACAGTATGTCGGGGAAGAAGGACATGTCACGACGATCGATCGATTTGATGTCATGATCAGAAAAGCGAAAGCTACTTATGAACGCTTAGGTTTAGAGGAGAAAGTCACACTACTTGAAGGACAAGCTGCTGAGATTTTACCTACATTAACTGGTCCATATGATTTTATTTTTATGGATAGTGCAAAATCAAAGTACATTGAGTTTTTACCTGAATGTTTGCGTTTATTACGTGTTGGTGGTGTTTTAATGGTGGATGATGTGTTTCAGGCAGGAACGATCTTAGATCCAATCGAAGAGATCCCCCGCAGCCAGCGGACGATCCACAGAAAGCTAAATCAATTTTTAGATACTGTGATGACTCATCCAGATTTGACTTCAACTCTGTTACCGTTAGGTGATGGTGTGATCATGATCACTAAAAATAAAGAGCTAACTGAATAATTCATCTACTCAGATCAAAATAGCATCATTTGGTCTGAGTTTTTCTACATCCACAATCAAATAATAGGAGGAAAGAGGAATGAAAGCGGTTGTCATTTATGAAGCAGGAGGACCTGAAAATTTAGTTTATGAAACTGTTCCAACGCCAACACTTAAAGAAGGTTGGTCATTGATCAAGGTGATGGGGTTTGGCATCAATCATTCAGAAATTTTTACAAGAGAAGGAAAGTCTCCTTCAGTCAAGTTCCCTCGCATTTTAGGTATTGAATGTGTGGGTGTGATCGAAGAAACAACAGATCCAGTTAAGTTGCCGCTAGGGCAAAAAGTCGTTTCGATCATGGGAGAAATGGGCCGAGCCTATGATGGCAGTTACGCAGAATATGTGCTATTACCAAATGAACAGATTTATCCAGTCTGTACTAAGCTTTCTTGGGAAACCTTAGCAACGATCCCAGAAACCTATTACACAGCGTTTGGTTCTATGCAAAACTTAAATATACAGCCAACAGATAAGGTGCTCGTAAGAGGTGCAACAAGCGGAGTAGGCAATGCATTTCTTAAATTACTAAAAGGAAAATATCCTAAAATCGTGGTAGACGGGACCAGCAGACAGATGGATAAACAAACGAAATTGCTCGCAGCAGGTTTTGATCATGTGATCGAAGATCGAAATGGGTATTTACAAACAGCTAATTCTTACGACAAAATTTTAGAATTGATTGGTCCGGCAACGATCAAAGATAGTTTTAACTATCTTAACGAAGGCGGTATTTTATGCAGCACTGGTCAGTTAGGAGGAAAGTGGTTCCTTGAAAACTTTGATCCAATCATTGATCTGAAAAGGAACAGCTACTTAACAAGCTTTTATTCTGGGAATGTCGATAGTGAAAAATTAACTCAATTATTGACTTATATAGATAAAAATAAGATAAACATCAAACCAGAAAAAATTTTTCAACTCAAAGAATTATCAAAAGCACATGAATATTTACAAAGCAGCGGTAGCTTGGGGAAAGTGATTATCTTAAATGAAGGAATCGAAATTGATGAAAAATGATGAACAAAAAATAAAAATATTGAATAATTTAGTGGCTCATTACGGATATCAGTATTGGTGGGAACAGGAGAATCGAATCGCTGACTGGGTATCGATGATTTTGATCCAGCAAACAACTGAAAAAAATGCGAATAAAGCATTAGATAATCTGACACCTCATCTTACTGTGGAGTCTCTACTGATGATTGATCTAGACACGTTGCAGGAATTGATTCGTCCAGCAGGCTTTTACAAACAAAAAAGTAGCTATATCAAGGCGTTGATCGAGTGGTTTGCTTCACATGATGCTGATCTTGACAAATTTCGTTCTTATCCGACAGATATACTTAGAAAAGAACTTTTAGCAATCAAAGGTGTGGGAGGAGAAACCGCCGATGCGATGCTTTTATACATCTTTGAAAGAAATGTCTTTATTGCAGATCAATATGCTATGCGCTTGTTTGCCCGCTTTGGTTACGGTCCTTACAAAAATTATGAAGCGATGCGTAAAGAATTCAATCATTTGACTGAGCAAATTCCCCATCATTTATGTAAAGAATGGCATGCAGCAATTGATGTTCATGGAAAACAGTTCGCTAGAAATAAGAAGATGGATGAAAACTTCCTTTTAGCATAAAAAGAAGTTGTATCCTAGTATTTTAATGTTCATTTAAGTTTCAAGGTATATGCTCTTTTGGAACAGGAGGTATCGCAATGAAGCAGGAGAGAACAGTTAAAAGCTGGATGATTCAACTTTTTTCAATGGCAACGATCATGTTGCTGTTCATTTTTTTAGGACAAAAAAGTCTGACGGTATTTGCTGATAAATCACTAGAAAATAATCAGCCAATACCCATTCAAACACCAACGATCATGGTTCCTGGAACTAACAGAACAGTGGATCGCTTTGATGGCTTGATCAAAGCTTTAAAAGTAAATGAACAGTCAGAAGTTTTAAAAGTAACAGTAGCAACTGATGGAACAACTTCTTTCAGTGGAAAACTTTCACCATCATCTGAGCATCCGATCATTGTGATTGCTTTTGAAGATAGTAGTGACGACACATTAGCTGTTCAGGGAAAATGGTATCAACAAGCATTAACAGCTATTCAAAAGAAATATATCTTTAAGACCTATAATTATTTTGGGCATTCCAATGGCGGATTGGTGATCACTTCCTATTTAGAAAACTTTATTTTAACAGAAAATCCTAAATTGAATAAGCTGATCACTTTAGGAACACCGTATAATGGAACTTCTGATAAAGAGAATGATACAGTAACTAATGCTGGCGAAGTGAAGCAAGTTAGTCAGTTACTAAAGAGCTACGTCCAAAATCGTCATGAGATTCCTTCAACGATCGACATGTTGAACATTGCTGGAGAAATCGAAGATAGTGCCACAGATGGAACTGTTCCAGTTCAAAGTGTTTTTTCTGGAAGTATGATCTACCAAGAAAATGTGTCTGACTACCAAGAATTATTGATTCAGGGAGAAAGGACTAAACATAGCGAGCTGGTTGAAAATGAAGAATTCATCAAACAGCTACAAGCCTTCTTTTGGGAGACGTAATGCAGCAGAAGTAGAAATGAAAAAACGTTCATTTCTATTTCTGTTGTTTTTTTATTTAAGCCAAGAGAAATGGTTCATTACTTTATGTAAAAATCAATAGGATTCTGTTTAAGCTCCCTTTTTTGATGTTATTGAGAATGAAGCTTGTATATTCTCAAAGAGAAGCTTGAAATATCAAAGATAAAATAACTAAATTATAATAATTCTATTGACACAATTATTTCAAACTGATAGGCTAAGATTGTAGGAAAAAAAGTTTGCTGAAGTCAGTTTGTCTTTTAATTTTATAAGAGTCAAGCTTTCATTCAGTACATAAAAATTAGGAGGAAAAATAAATGAATTTAATCAACACAAAATTATTGGATTTTGAATGCGACGCGTACCAAGATGGAGACTTTATTAAAGTTAGTACAGCAGATGTTTTAGGCAAATGGAGCATTTTCTTCTTTTATCCAGCTGACTTTTCATTTGTTTGTCCAACAGAATTAGGGGATATGCAAGATCACTACGACCACTTAAAAGAGTTGAACTGTGAAGTCTATTCTGTATCAGAAGATAGCCATTTTGTCCACAAAGCATGGGCAGATGCAACAGACACGATCGGCAAAATCAAATACCCGATGTTAGCTGATCCAAACGGTAAAATCGCTCGTTTCTTCGGTGTTTTAAATGAAGAGTTAGGTCAAGCATACCGCGGCACATTCATCGTCAGCCCGGAAGGCGAAATCAAATCATACGAAATCAACGATATGGGAATCGGCCGTAACGCAGACGAATTAGTTCGTAAGCTGGAAGCTTCTCAATTTGTTGCTGAACACGGAGATAAAGTTTGTCCGGCAAACTGGAAACCAGGTGAAGAAACGATCGCGCCAAGCTTAGACTTAGTTGGTAAAATCTAATTTTTTAATAGTAAAACTTAGAGGCTGAGACAGAAGCGTACAAACTTCTGGTTCGGCTTCTTTTAAAAAAGGAGACAGGAGAAAATATATGAGTCAAGAAATTTATGATTTGATCGTTATTGGCGGAGGCTCTGCTGCTTTATCAGCTGGGATCTATGCTGGACGGGCGATGTTGGATACATTGATCATCGAAAAAGATAAAATCGGCGGACAAGTGACAACTACATCTGAAATCGTGAATTACCCAGCGATCAGAGCAACAACAGGTCCAGAATTAATGGAAGATATGCGGTTACAAGCTTTAGATTTTGGTGTGGATTTTACAACAGATGAAATCATTGATGTTGATTTGAGTCAGACAGTTAAAACAGTAAAGTCTGCAACTAAAACCTATCAAGCATATGCAGTGATCATTGCTACAGGGGCTTCTGCACGTAAAATCGGTTTTCCTGGAGAAGTCGAATTTACTGGACGTGGAATCGCTTATTGCTCAACCTGTGATGGTGAATTTTTCCAAGGACTAGACATTTTTGTTTTAGGCGGCGGTTATGCTGCGGCAGAAGAAGCCGTTTATCTAACTCGTTACGGGAAATCAGTAACGATGATCATTCGTGAGCCTGATTTTACTTGTGCAAAGCTGACAGCTGAAGCAGCAAAACAACATCCTGATATCAAGATCGTCTATAATACCGAGGTAAAAGAGATCACAGGAGATGATTTTGTCCGTAAAGCAGTCTTTTTCAATAATGAAACAGGTGAAGAAACAACCTATGAAGCACCAGAAGGCAGCACATTTGGCATGTTTGTCTTTGCTGGAAACAAACCTAGCACAGAAATCTTTGAAGGCAAAGTCGAATTAGATCGCGGCTATGTGCCAACCAATGAAAATATGGAAACAAATGTACCAGGCGTTTATGCAGCCGGAGATCTTAGAATCAAAGAATTACGCCAAATCGTCACAGCTGTTGCAGATGGTGCAATTGCAGCAACAAGTGCACAAAAATACGTGACAGAAGAAAAGACAAAAGCTGGTTTGCCAATCGTTAATGCACGTTTGGAAGCCCGTTTAGAAAAACAACGTGCTGAAAAGAAAGAAGTAAAACCTAAAGAGCAAAAGCCAGCAAAAACAAGCGGAAGCAGTACCTGGTTCCCAGATGCGATGAGAGAACAGCTTGGCGGAATCTTCGGCAAGCTAACAAAAAATGTAACATTGCTGCAAGTTATGGACAGCAGTGCAGAAAAATCACTTGAATTGAATTCATTCTTAACAGAGTTCGCTTCACTAAGTGACAAAATTCTTTTAGAAACGATCCAAAAAGGTGAGAAAACTGACCTAGAAGAGCAATACGGCATTGATAAATTACCAAGTGTAGTTGTTTTAGATGATCAAGGAAAATATACTGGTATCAAATTCAGTGGTATTCCAAGTGGTCATGAAGTCAACTCGATCGTGTTAGCTGTCTACAATGTAGGGAGCGAAGGGCAGCCGATAGAAGAATCGGTAGTTGCTAAAATAAAAGGATTGCCTAAGAAGAAAGTTCAAATTTTTGTCTCTTTGACTTGTCATTATTGCCCAGATGTCGTAGCTTCATGTCAGCGAATTGCATCACTGAATCACAATGTCGAAGCAGAAATGATTGACATCGGAGTTTTCCCAGAACTAAAAGAAGAGAAAAAAATCATGAGTGTACCAGCAATGATCATTGATGATAAAGACATTGTTTTTGGATCTAAAAACATGGAAGAAATCATTGAGATTTTAGAAAAATAGAGACTTCTGTATAGATAAAGAGTTCGGGAAATACCTTCTAAAGAAAAAATCCAGCTATCAATCATCAAAAGATTGGTAACTGGATTATTTATTGATTATGGATTAGATTTAAAAGTTTTATAAGATAACTTGTTTGATCGTAAAAATTTTTGTTTTTTTATCGTATACTAGTGTTTATTTGCATTATTAACTATATAATGAGTAAGGATTGACAAACATAGTCAGTGGAGGCAATAGACTAGAAGGAATAACATTTTTCTTCGATAAGTTGAGCCATCAAGGTGAGAGGAACATTAATTAATATAAGTTGAAGAATAGGAGGGGAATTATGAAACTATTTATCAATGATACCGATAATAGAAAAATAGAAGTACTTGCATATTTAATCAAGGAATTGAAAGAAGTAAAAATCTCAGATTTAGTTGCAGCTACAGGCTTGTCAGATAAAACAGTTAGAGGAATCGTTCTTTCTTTGAAAGATAATATGTATCTTGATGAAACAAAAATGACGATTAATTATAACGAGAATGGTAAAATAATTTCGATTATTGTATCTAATATTTCTTTAGCTGATACAGCGTTTTTTTATTTAGAAAAATCAATCATGTACATTATGATCAAAGAATTACTTTTACGAGGATACCTTGATAAAAATAAAATTTGTACTACTTATTTTATTAGTGAAGCAACGTTTACACGATATAAAAACCAGCTAAAAAAAATTTTGGAAACATTCAATTTTACACTGTCTAAAGAAAACGTCTTGATTGGGGAGGAATACCGAATTCGCAATTTCTATTTCTTATTTTTCTCATTTGCCCATTCAAAATGGTTATTTTCAGAAGAAAGCTATAGTGATATAGAGCGGTCCTTAACCAATTCTTTGTTTAAGAGTACGCAATTTGATAGGTCAAAAAAAAATATGATATGTTTGTTGATATTTATTTGTAAAATCAGAAATAGTCAAGGTTGTTACTTAGATCAAAAAACAGAGATCAAATTTAAAAAGGAGGGGATATATGAACGGATTTACAAAGGAATTTCTAATTATGTAGATACATATTGTCCTTATTTCAAAAATAAAACAGAGGAAATTCAGTTCCTTTTTTTCTTTTGTATCCGAGGACAACTAATTGTACCGCCCTCTTACTTAGAAGAAGCAATGGTCATTGATATCAAGCGATTTAAACATTTCAAAGAAACTAGAGATTACCTTGTTCAAAAGATACTATCGGAATTTTTCGATAATGATAGTGGTCGACACCAATTAATCAATCAAGATGTAACAACATTTCTGTTATATACTTATTTTAGTTTTATCGATTCCAGACTATTTCTATATGTATATGATGAGAACTACTATTCTCGTACACGTTATGAAAAAGAGTTACTAGGAAAAATTAAAGACTTTATGGACGCAAAGAAACAAAAAACTCCTAATAATTTATTTTTTGACAAATGGTTTCATGGGGAAAAAGGGGAAGTATTGGCAAACCAACTTTTCTTATTGGTGTATAGTCTTATATCTAGGGTTGAACTGGAAAACATTATCACAGTTCGCATACATGTTCAAGTTTCTAAAGTCTATGTAGCCGATATTTTAAAAGCAAAGATAAAGCAAGTGTTTGCTGAAAATGTAGAAATTGTTGCTGTTTATGATGAATCAACCGATATAATTGTTTCTGATAAAAATTACTTGAGCCAAGAAGATTATATACCGAAAATTTATGTACCAACATTTTCTGATCCGCAATATTTTGATATTTTATGCGAAGCAATATTGAAGGAAATAACAAAAAAAATCAGTAAGAATAAATCTTGGTCAAGAGTACTAAACGATAATATGAAATAAAATTATTATAGTATCACCTACTCAAAAAAAAATAAATCATTATTTCCTCTACGTAGAGGAAATAATGATTTATTTTTTGCGGAAAAAAAGTGTATAAATGAATTGTATCAAAAAAGATATAATATTGATAAAAATAACGGATAAAAGAGTCTTTCGATTTAGACTTACGTTATTTTATGATTGCGTATTTCATTTTTTACTCTTGGTAAAAATGGAAATAGATATGTATGATTTCTCTGAATTATACATAAAATTTAGAAAGAAAGGAGGGTGAAATGATTAATACTGTAAAGAAAAAGGGGACTAAAACCATTTTATTCTCAGTCATAAGTATCATATGTATCTTAGTTGTTGGTTTATTCATCTCAAAAAATGTAACACAAATCAAGGCAGAAAACCGTTCTACATCAAGAATTATTGAGAATACCAACTACAAAAACTGGGAAGTAGGGGACCTATCTACCGCTAAAAATGAAATCAAAAGCTTTTTAGATAAACAAAAAGGCGCAGATAAAAATAGACCATACAAAGAGAACAAGGTATGGACAGAGGGGGCGTTGGCGGCCTTAGACAAGGCATTTCAGTCAAGTTTGACTGCAGAATCTGGTGTTAGTTCAGATTTATCTCGAATGTTGCTTATAGAATCGGTGAGAAAACTAGAAACAGCTACTACGCTAGGAAAAACAGATCCTTGGGTTAAAGCGTTGAATAACTTTCCAAATGCTGCTGGTCAATATGATTTGGAATATAACTTGCCGACTGTATTGAGTTTACCAGAAAATAAGAAAGTGAAATATGATGTGATGTTTGTCTTGGACTGGTCAGGTTCGATGAATAGTCCAACACTTGCAGGGCTAGTTCCTGCCATACCTCGTTTTCACGGGAAAGAAATGATCATCAACTTGTCGAAGCTGGTGTTAAATGATTATAGTGGAAGCCGTATTCGAATATTTGGTCTAAATTCGCCTACGCGAAATAGTACAACCATCAATGATGATGTTAATCAAAAAGAATTTTTGGGAAATGTCGCTGGCTGGGAACAAATAATAGATAAATCCTTCGAAAAAGATAAGACCTATGATGAAGATAATCAAGTTGGTAACTTGGAGTATATCGTGCCAATCATGGAGAAGGAGAGGAATCCCGATGCCATTCCTGTTATTATCTATTTATCTGATTTTCAACTTTCAGCTCGACCAACGAATACTATCGCTAAAAATGTGGTCACTGACTACAAAGACATTTTGACAAGGTTTAACAACATACCTGTGCCGGGAGATCAAGGTCCGATTTATATTGCAGTTAGATACGATCACTCGGGAAATTATAATCCTAGAACAGGAGCACCACGTTGGGCTGGAGGAAATGTTGAAAGTCCAGGTCAAACTGGAACATATAATAGTTTACAAGATGATGTAACAAAAGGCAGAAAGTTCTGGAACTGGATGGCTGTAACGGCGACAAATAAGACAAGTACAGATCCACACGCAGTTCAGGCACCAAATGCAACAGCTCAATTTATGAAGCTTTTTACTGACTCACTGCCAATCAATCCGTCAAGAGCATATCAAGCAGATTTAAATTTTGGGAAATTTGGTTATGTAGCATCTTCGTTAACGTCAAAAAATAATCCAGTTCTAACATCACCTACGAAAAAGTCATTAACGATTGCAAATAAAAATGATGGAGATACGGACATTGTAGATTCAGGCTCATTTAAAGCAGTTTTTGATGATACGATTTCTTCTGTAATGGGAACAACAAGCACATTAGGAACGAAAACGAACGGAGTAACTTTTTCAGCAGTGGAATATCAAGCACATAATAGCCCATTCAAAACACTACCTAACTTGTTCCACCCTTATACAGAAGCAGCTGTAGAAGTCTATAAATATAAAGGAGCAGGCGCTGCTACTAGTGCGGATAATTATGAACTGAAACAAACGATTGTTGGTTCTAATTATCAATTATATAGTGGTAAAGACTATTCATTAAAAGATTCAGGTTTATCCTCATTAAAATATGGAGAAAATTTGACAAAAGCTAAAGCCTTAAAAATTGTTAGCGATCGACTAGGGGCAACCGAGTACAATAAATTAGATTTTAATGGATCGGGTGCTAGTTCTTTGACTGCTGCAACTCATAAGGTAACATTTGATGCTGCAAAAAATGTTTATAAATTATATGCAGAATCAAATGAATCAAGTGTGGTAGTTGAATATTATGATGATTCAACTGGCTTAAAGGTCAAAGAGAATAAAACGATTCCGGGTATTATTGGAGATTCCTATACAATTGATCCGCTTGATGAAGAAGTTACGGACTTTGATTATGTACGTTCAGAAGGAGCTCCGTTAGCAGGAAGCTTCAAAAAAGAGGCTCAGAAAGTCAAATTATTCTATCGTAAAAGTGAAGTCGAATTAAACATTTATTTTAAAGACGAAGATAACAGAGAGATCAAACCTGTCGTTACACTTTTAAAGAAACCAAAAGAATTTGTTGATTTAACTGCAGAAATAGAGGTTTCAAAAGTTTTAAAAGCAATCACTGACGATCTGTATGAACTAATAGCACCTCCAGCTGATGAAAAGGAAGTTGAAATACTTGTAGGAGAAAATGAAAGAACCTACATCTTCAAAGGACAAGTAGTCTTAGGTGCAACAGATGAAATGATTTTTAAAACAGGTGTGATTCAGTCTCGTGATCAAGAATTAGATTATGCTTCGACAGGTCCATTTAAATTGAATATAGCTGATAAGCGCGGAACTACAGCGCCGGGTGATGGTTTTAAGCGAGGGCAATTTACAATTAATGGTTTACTCTCGAAACCCTTTACCCATGAAATAAGTGGTGACGTATTAAAAGATGCCGAAATCATTTACAACAATGGAGAGACGGATCAAGCTATATCAAGTAAGGACAATGTCATCATTTATAAGAATAGAACAGCACGTCCACAAACGAATTATGAATTAGAATTGGCGAATCAAACAGATAAAAAAGAGGGTTTGAAACTACTTGTTCCTAAAGGAAGCGGAGCTATTAAAGGAAGTTACAAAGCTGAAATCACTTGGGAATTAGTTCAAGAACCATGAGACAAGGGGATCAAGAGATGAAAAAGAAAAGAATTTATTTACTGTTCCTTCTGTTGATTAGTATATTCGTTCTAAATAGTATGACGGTAATGGCTGCTCAAGAAAATGGGAAAACAGAGGGGCAAATCGGATTTATTGATGGCGGTAAGAAAAAGCCAAATAAACCCAAAGATCCAAAAGATCCTAGGAACCCCAAAAAGAAAAATAACGGACTGTTACCAAAAACCGGAGAAGTAGTTCTAAGATATATAACAATAATTGGAACGATTTCATTGGTCGCAACAGTGATTATCGTCTTAATAAAGAGACGAAACAAACAGGGTTTCTCGTAGACAACATGTCTAGTTTAACAATAATAAACATTAAAGAAGAGGAGTACAAAATGAAGAAAAGAATGTTAGCAAGTCTATTATTGAGTGCTATGGTTTTATCAGTTGGTGCACAAGTAGCTTCTGCTGAAGCCTTAGAAAGCAGCAAAACAACTGGGGAAGTTGGTTTTACTCATGGGGAAAAACCAGGAACAACGAAACCAGAAAAAGGTCCAAAGGATGGCGAAGATCTTGAAGATGATAAAGATAAGGACGGTAAGCCTATCCCATTACCAAATAGCAATGGGATTTATGTAACTCATTTACCGAACTTCGATTTTGGCAAGGATAATAAAACAAGTGTCAAAACGACTGAATATCCAGCTTACACAGAAAAGCGTACATTGAAAGCTGATGAGTCAGGCAATTCTGATTATTTCCATATGCCACATTCAGTTCAAGTAAGTGATGTTTCAGGTAATGAAAAAGCGACGTGGAGTTTATCAGTTGTACAAGATACACCGTTTACATCTGCTGACAACTCGACATTACCAAATTCGCGAATTCGTATTTTTGGGAACACCTTTACTAATTCACTGCATGATGATGTAACATTAGCAGAAAAAATTACTGGTGTTGGTTTAAATACAACAGATAAAGATTTCGGTAGCCATTCTGCTATTCCAGTAAAAGGGGCTGAAGAAGGAGAACTAACTGTATTGAAGAGTACGGTAGCTGGCTTTACCAATGCTTCAACAACATCAGCCGTTTTTAGCGATGGGTATTTAGCGGAAGATTATAATCCTGAAAAAACAAAAGAAACAGCAACGTATGATGGTGTAAAACTAAATGTACCAGCTGGTGACCAAGCAAAAGCGAAAGAATATACAACAAAATTAACTTGGACACTAATTGTAGAACCAGGAGCATCAGAATCAGAACCGTCTGAACAATAGCAAGTTGTTACAAACCAAGCGGTATTTATTTAAAGGAATTTTGAAATCAAGGAGGAAAAAATGAAAAAATCAATTATATATAGTGGAATTTGTGCAGTGGCATTAACTAGCTTAATTGCAACAGCGCAAACAGCATCAGCTGAGTCTGTAAAATCAGATGGAAAAGCAAACTTTGAGGTACCAACTACGATTCAAGATCCTGTCAAACCTGGAACGGATGAAGAGATCGTAATCGATGGTGAGAAAACACAAGTTAAAGGTGTGCAATTACTACATGCACCGACTTTTGATTTTGGAACAAATGAATTAAAAGCAAAAGGGGATGACTTAGAAGTTATCCATGAATCCTATGCACACAAAGGTGATGAAGAAACGAAGTACGCTGTACCGTTATTTGTCCAAGTTGGAGATTTTTCAGGTCAACGCCAAACAAATTGGAACGTTTCTGTGAGCCAAGATGCAATGTTCAAGGAAGCCGCTGGTCATACGTTGGCGAATTCACGTATTCGTATTTTTAATCAATCATTTACGAATAACTTAAATAATTCTAATGCTAGTAATATGGTAGCAGGTGTAGCAATTCCTGAAAATGGACATGCTGTGATTCCTGTAGCTAGTGAAACTCCAGATTCTTTAAACGTATTCTCTTCAAAAAAATTGGATACAAATGAGGGAACAACGAATGGTTCAATTTCATCTGTTGTTTTCAAAAAAGACTATGATGAAAGTCAGTATGGTTCAGGTGCAGCTTCAGCACCAGCTTTAGATACACGATATGATGATGTACAATTAAATGTTCCAGCATCAGATAAAGCACAAGCTAAAGCTTATTCAACAAAACTTACATGGTCTCTAACTGTAGAACCATAAAAAGAGAAGCACAAATAAAAGATTAAGAGGGCTGTGGTGAAACGTGAACGTGTTTCGCCGCACCCTCTAAATACGAATAAATAGTGGTGTAAAAGCAGTTCATTTCTTGTATCAATACAACATACAAGAAGTTTTAACCTTTTACACCTATCTTTTTCATTCATAAATCAAGCAACCGAGAGGAAAATAATCATGCAAAACCTAACTCTGAAAATACATACTTCTTTAATGAAGAAGAGCTTTTTTTTATTTTGTTTAATCACAGCCTTTTGCTCTTTTATTCCAGTAAATACCTATGCAGAAGGTGAAGAATCTAATCTATCTGTTAAAGCCGAATTACCAGATAATCAAGTGACCAAAGATGCGGGGTATTATGACTTAGAAGTAAAACCAGGCCAAACGCAAGAATTGACGTTGAAAGTCTACAATATGGGAGACAAAGAAACAACGGCAAAAATTGAAATCAATCCAGCTTATACAGGTGCGAGTGGTTCGTTTGTCTATGCTTTGGATGCTTCAAAACGAGATGAAAGCATGAAAATACCATTATCTGATATCGCTAAAACGGATGAATTCATAAGTATACCTGCTAAAAGTGAAGCCGATGTTAAAATTAATCTAACGATTCCGTCAGAACCTTTTGAAGGAATTATATATGGCGGGGTTCGAGTAACAGATGCTGAAGGAGAGAAAGACGATAAAACAAAAGCCGAAAAAGAAGATAGCGGTTTTAGCATATCAAATAAATATGCGTATACGATCGCTCTAAGACTGCGTGAAAATGAGAAACTTCCAAAATCAGATTTAAAAGTAAAGAAAATCCTAGCTTCCCAAGTGGTTGGAAGAAATGCGGTAAAAGTGAATCTACAAAACCCTACTCCAACAATTATTGATAAAGTAACATATGATGCAAAAATCATGAAGAAGGGGAGTTCTGATGTACTTCATGAACAAAAGGTCAACGATTACCGAGTAGCACCCAATACAAACTTTGACTACGCAATTTCATGGGAGAATAAACCATTTGAAGCAGGTAGCTATCAATTAGAAATGACAGCCAAATCAGAAGCTACCGGACAAACGTGGGAATTCAAACAAGACTTTACCATCAGTGCTAAAGAAGCTAAGGAATTAAACGAAAAAGCTGTTGACTTAGAAAAAGATTATATGAAGTACATTATCTATGGTGTGATTGTGTTCGGAATTTTGCTAATTATAATCGTTATTTTGTTAATTGTTTTATCAAAAAAACGGAAGAAAAAACAGCGTAGAAAAAAAGGAAATGGCAAGAGAAAACCTTCTAACGCTAAAACTAAAGGAAAGGAAATAAGAAATGGAGCCGGTAAAACAAAACGAAAACCACCTATCCAATCAACAAAACGAAAACCAAAGTAGTCCAAATGAGCAGGTGATAAAGACAACTTTCATTCAAGAGGAAGAAAATATTTTGGACGAGGATGGGTTTGAAGAAGTTAGTGTTAGATCGCGAAGTTTCTATTTTTTACTTGTCTTTTTAGGACTATTAATTATCTTACTAATGGTTGGAACTTATTTGGTCTATCCATTTTCAGGAAAAATCAGAGGAACATGGGAAAACACTACTATGGGAATGATTTTAACAAGTAAAGGTAATTTGTGGTCAGCGAAAATAGAAGATTTTCAAGGTGTATCTGGATATACACTTGTTTATAAAGGCGAATGGAAAGCTAACGGTGTAAATATATATGACAGCAAAAAAACAAAAGTACAAATTCACTTAGATAAACAAAAAATTCCAGCAGAAGAAATTAGTAAATTACAAAAAACAAATTCGCTTTATAAAAAAATTATAGACAATAAAACGCAATTACAACTAGAATATACAGAAGCGGGCATAAAAAAAATATACAATAAAAAGTCGATTGATAATTATTTCCATTTTTCACTTGAACCAATCACGTTGAATAAAGAAAAAAGAGTGCTCTATTTAAATCATTCTTATTTTTCGAATGAGCGAATTCCGTTTAAAGAAATTAAATAGTTTAAAAAATTTATGATAGCAATGAAATCAGGCTCACACTAATGGCCATTCTTTTAAGGAATGAAAAGCTAAGTAAGCTATCAAGCAAGGCTGAGTTCTCTCAGAAATAAAAAATAGAAGAGTGAAAATTAGATAAAGGATTTTCACTCTTCTATTTTTTGGTTTTAGGTGCTATAAACCAATCTGCTGTTTTTTTGTCAGTCCGTATTTATCTCCTAAATAATCGGAAAAAGGCTTTTCAATCGTCTGAAAAATTCTTTTTGCGATTTCTTCGTGTCCTTTTGTATTAGGATGCATATCTTTTTCAATTTCTTTTCTATCAATAATGTTCGGATACTTTTTTGGATCGATAGTATCCGTTTGAGTAGTCCATAGACCACGAATGTTTGCGACTGGAACACCATATTTTGCTCCTACTTTAAAAAGAACGTCATCATAGCGCTGGGATAGTTTTTGATCGCGATTCCAAGTAGTCACTAAAACGATAAAAATGTGTTCAGCCTGCAACTCTGTAACGATATGAGAAATATTTGCTTCAAACTGAAGTAAGCTTTGATCATCTTTATAAGCTAAAATATCATTGGTACCATATTCGATCGTTACCAAATCTGGTTTTTGTTCCTTTATGTCTTCGATGCTTGATATTCCTAGGCCGCTTGCTTTTTCGCCTGCTTTGAAAATGCCTTTCTGATCGATGTTTATATCAAACTCTTCTGAAAGTTTAGTTGCTAAAACAGAAGTAAATTTCTCGTCTTCTTTTTCAACGATCCAGCCAGCACTCAAGCTATCGCCCATCGGAGCATATATCAGTTTTTCTGGTAGGCTTGTTGAAACTTCATTGGTAGTTGACGTTGACTCGTTTGTTTCAAATGTGCTTGACTCGGCAGCTTCCATCGTTTTTTCTTTTGCAGGATTTGTGGCAAAGAAAAAATAGAGGATAAATATAATGATAGGGACAGCAGCACCAGCCAATGCATAACTAAATTTTTTCATCTAGAACATCCTTTTTTTGTAGTAGTCTAGAGTATACCAAAAAAAGACCGCTTCCTACAACTTGAAAATCAAGTGAACGAAGCGGAGAAAGCCGGATTATTTGATTGTTACTAATTTTTTCAAGGGTTCTACACCGAAATGTTTTTCCTGATAAAGTAAGATTTCAGCACAGGCACGACTATCTTCAAGGGCGTCGTGGTGATTGTTCAATTGAATATTTAAGTTCTCACAAACAGTATTCAACTTGTGATTTGGCATTTCGGGAAAAAGTTTGCGGCTTGTTTTAACTGTGCATAAGGATAAATAGTTCGGCTGATTTAATCCATAATAATCTAAACAGCCAGCAAGAACACCGCAGTCAAACGGAGCATTATGAGCAACAACTAAACTGTTTGGTTTGAAACAAGCTTGAATTTGCTGCCAAACATCTGGAAACTTGGGTGCATCAGCCACATCTTCTGGTTTGATTCCATGGATTTGAATATTTTTCCAGAAGAAATCTGTTTCTGGTTTGATCAGTGAATAATATTCATCAACGATCTTACTATTTTCTACTTTTACTAAAGCGATGGAACAGGCACTATGTTTAGCATAGCTGGCTGTTTCAAAGTCTATGGAATAAAAGTTCATGGTCATTATCCCTTTCGATTAACAAAATTAATTCATACATGCAGTATATCAAAAGATTAGACAGATGGTAAGGCAAATTGAAAAATATTAATAAAATTCGTTAAAGACTATGAAAAAGCTAAATCGACTTCGACTGGACAATGATCACTACCTATAATATCAGTATGGATTTTTGCATCAGTCAATTGCTCTTTTAAGCCATCAGAAACAACAAAATAGTCGATTCTCCATCCAGCATTATTTTTCCGCGCATTGAAGCGATAACTCCACCAAGAATATACACCTTCTTGATCTGGATTGAAATAACGGTAAGTGTCAATAAATCCACTGTCTAAAAGCTCAGTAAACTTCTGACGTTCTTCAGGCGTGAAGCCAGCATTTTTTTGATTCGTTTTCCAGTTTTTTAGATCGATATTTTGATGAGCTACATTTAAATCACCGCATAAGATCACAGGTTTTTCTTTGCTTAATTCATTCAAATACGCACGAAAAGCATCTTCCCAAGTCATGCGATAATCCAAACGTTTCAATTCGTTTTGAGAATTAGGCGTATAGCACGTGATCATAAAAAATTCTGGATACTCTAATGTGATCAGCCGACCTTCCTGATCGTGTTCTTCAAGCCCCATGCCGTAGCGAACGCTCAGCGCTTCTTTTTTCGCAAAAATCGCTGTGCCGGAATAGCCTTTTTTTTCAGCATAATTCCAGTATTGATAATAACCAGGAAGCTCCAAATCGATTTGCCCTTCTTGTAATTTTGTTTCTTGTAAGCAGAAAAAGTCCGCATCTAATTCATTGAAGACGTCCATAAAATTTTTCTTCACAACAGCCCTCAAGCCGTTGACATTCCATGAGATACATTTCATCTTTACAGCACCTTTCTAGAGTAATGATTTGATAGTCTTAGTTTAACATAAAGAAGAGGAATATCGAGAGAATAAAACTTTTTATATAAGGTATAAGTGTTGTTGTATTGAGAAAATATAGTATGATAGAGCTATCAATTAATGATTGTGAGGAAATCAGATGAAAATCGGAGTGATCGGTTTAGGGAATATTGCCCAAAAAGCTTATTTACCTGTATATGCTGAATTGAGAGATCAGGCAACCTTTATCTTATCTACCAGAAATGAGGCAACGCGTCGTGAAGTTAGTGAAAGATATGGATTTACGGAGACAGTATCATCCATCGAGGAATTGATCGAAAGAGGGATCGAAGCTTGTTTTGTCCATGTAGCGACTAAAGTGCATGGACAAGTAGTAAAGCAATTGCTTGAAGCGGGTGTCCATGTATTTGTTGATAAACCGTTAAGTGAAAATTTGGCTGAAGTGCAGGAAATCCAAACATTGGCAGTAGAAAAAAACTTACTTTTGATGGTGGGCTTCAATCGCCGGTTTGCACCTTTAGTAGATGAACTAAAGGCAGTGAAAAATAAAAATATGTTATTCATCCAAAAGAATCGGACCGCTGCACAGCAAACGACAGATTTTGTCATCTATGATCTATTTTTACATGTTGCAGATACACTAGTTTACTTACTGGATGATTCAATCCGCCAGGTTCAGACGAAGATCATCGAGGAAAAAGGGTTCTTAAAAAGAGCTGTTCTTCAGGTTGAAACAGAAACAACAACAGCGATTGCTTCGATGAATCTTTTTGCTGGAGCCAATACAGAAACGTATCAATTGATGAGTGATGAGGGAACGTATACTTTAGAAAATCTAACTGATTTGACAGTCAAAACTATTCAGGGGACAGAACAAAAAGGGTTTGGTGATTGGACGTCGACTTTAGAAAAAAGAGGATTTCAGCAAATGGTGACGACATTTATTGCTGCAATAGAAAACCAAGAAATAGAAACGTTACGGCAAGCGGACATTTTCACAAGTCATGAGTTATGCGCCAAAATGATTCGTCAGCATCAACAGCATATTTTATAGAATCGGACTAGAAAGTTTTCCTTAGGCATGCTAGAATAAATAGGATGTTTGAAAGAAAGGAACGACTTTCGATGAATAAAAATGAAATGATGACTAAATTAAAAGATATAAAACTACTATTTGATGAGCCTTTGATGAATTTTACTTTTACGAAAACGGGAGGCCCGGTCGATGTTTTGGCTTTCCCAAAATCAAAAGAAGAAGTCGCTTTATTAGTTGCTTATTGTAAAAATCATGACCTTCCTTGGCTTGTTTTAGGAAATGCCAGTAATTTGATCGTGCGTGATGGCGGGATTCGCGGAATGGTCATTATGTTGGAAGAAATGAAGCAAGTGTCGGTTTTGGATGATGGATTAGTGGTCGAAGCTGGAGCAAAATTGATCGATACGACCTACGTTGCGCTGGATCATGATTTGGCTGGTTTTGAATTTGCCTGCGGGATTCCGGGAAGTGTGGGTGGCGCTATTTATATGAATGCTGGCGCTTATGGTGGAGAGATCAAGGATGTTTTTACATCTGTCGATATTTTATTAGAAGACGGCACAATCAAGACTCTTACAAATGAAGAAATGGACTTTTCTTATCGCCACAGTGTGATCCAAACAATGCATTGTATCATTCTTGAAGCTAGATTTAGCCTGACGAAAGGTGACCATAAACTGATCAAAGCGAAAATGGATGAGCTGACAGAGCTGAGAGTTTCTAAACAACCGCTAGAATATCCTTCTTGTGGAAGTGTATTTAAACGTCCGGAAGGGCATTTTACTGGAAAGCTGATTCAAGATGCAGGTTTACAAGGACTAAAATGGGGCGGTGCGCAGATATCTGAAAAGCATGCCGGCTTCATTGTAAATATCGATCACGCCACTGCAACTGACTATGTGGAATTGATCGCACATATTCAAGCAGTCATTAAAGAAAAATTTGATGTTTCATTAGAAACAGAGGTTCGAATCATCGGGGAAGAAAACTAAAGAATGATCGAAGATAAAAAAAGAGCTTGCACCGTGCAAGCTCTTTTTTTATCTATTCTGCATTATTTGCTTTTAAATCTTCGATTTCAACAACTTTTAAGTTTTTACGCTCTAGATTTTCAACTATTTGAGCACAAGTTTCTTCAGTTGTTTCAGCTGGTAAAGTAATCAATGTACGGCGGATAAACTCATCTTCGCCAATATCTAAAGTGATACAGCTAGCAATACTACTGTGTTTAGCAATGATTTTCGTCATTGCAGCTAAATCGCCTTGTCTTCCAGTTGTTGCGATCGTCAAAACATAGCTTCCGCGTTCGATATTCCAAGATTGCGCCAAGATATTTAATAACGTACTATGTGTTAAAATGCCGTAAAAATAATTGTTTTCATCTAGAACTGCAATGTAAGGCAACTCTTTGATCGTGAAAAATACTTTGAAGAAAGAAGTATTCACAAAAATAAACTTAGTGGCATTCTTCAATAAATAAGTCACTGGTAGACTCATGTCTCCGCCGTTTGCTTTATGGCGATAGATATGCATTTTATAGATATTTCCTCGGAAGATTTTTTCTGATTCATCAAGAATCGGCACACAGCGGTAACCTGAATCTTCAAGGATGTTCAATGCTTCTTCTAATGTACAAGATTCATTGACAGTTGTAAGGTTTTTCTTTTTGATAACAACGGATTTTAATAACATGATAAGCCCCCCGTAGGATAAATTCTTCTGACAAGCTAATCATACCATAATTCCCTTGAAAACCATAGTTTATTGAGTATAGATTGACATTCTGTCAAAAGAATGATAATGTTAGTTAGTAAATTTTTGAATAGAGGAGGTTGAACAATGGCAACCAAAAAAGCAGCACTTGCATGTTCAGATTGTGGCTCCAGAAACTATTCTAAAGCCGTCAGTGAAGGAAAACGTGGAGAACGGTTAGAAATCAAAAAATTCTGTAAATACTGTCAAAAATACACGTTACATAAAGAGACGAAATAGATATTGGAGGGACTCAAATGAAGTTTTTACGTAGTGTTAAAGATGAGATGAAACAAGTAACTTGGCCATCAAAAAAACAATTACGCAAAGATACATTGGTCGTTATTGAAACGTCAATTATTTTCGCAGCATTGTTCTTTGTCATGGATACTGCAGTTCAAACAGTGTTTGGCTGGATTCTTAAATAATAAAACTAGTAATTTAGCAGAAACGATGCTATAATTGCAGTGGAGAAAAACTTCGGGGAACTGAGGTTTTTTTATTTTCACTTACAAAAGAAAATGAGTTTTAACTAGACGTTTACGATTCTTGAATGATCATTTTTACTATAAAATCAAAGGAGCTGCATCAAAATGGAATCATTTGAAAAAAATTGGTATGTACTTCATACATACTCTGGTTACGAGAATAAGGTCAAAGCAAACATTGAATCACGTGCGCAAAGCATGGGAATGGGTGATTTTATTTTCCGTGTTGTTGTTCCAGAAGAAACAGCCACAGAAATAAAAAATGGGAAAGAAAAAGAAATCGTCAATAAAACATTCCCAGGATATGTTTTAGTAGAAATGACGATGACGGATGATTCTTGGTACGTTGTCCGTAATACACCAGGTGTTACGGGATTTGTCGGCTCACATGGAGCGGGGAGTAAACCAGCACCGTTATTACAAGAAGAGATCAACCACATTTTGCGTTCGATCGGCATGAGTACTCGTCAGTCTGATCTAGATGTTTCTTTAGGAGACACAGTTCGAATCATTGAAGGAGCATTCTCTGGTCTTGAAGGAGAAGTGACTGAGGTAGATGAAGAACGCCAAAAACTGAAAGTAAATATCGATATGTTCGGTCGTGAAACAAGCACAGAGCTAGACTTTGAACAAGTAGATTCAATTTAAAAGATCCAATATACTAAAGCAGGTCAGGACTGGAGATTCGGTTTGGCTTGCTTTTTTGATTTTATTGTTATGGAGGTTCGGTTATGAAAAGAAAAAAGATGTTTTATACAGTTCTGATTTGTTTAGCGCTTCTTTTTACAGGCTGTACAAGTAAAAAAATAGTGGAGAAGCAGCCTTCATCAGACCCGACAAGTTCTAGTGTAACTGAGTCAAAATCAGCAGTTCCTACACTTTTTATTCATGGTTATAGTGGCGGCAGCGGTTCTTTTGGCGGAATGATCAAACGACTAGAAGCAGATCGCGTCACGAAGAAAGAACTTGTTCTAACGGTAAGTGTTGAAGGAGAAGTGAAAGCTTCAGGAAATCTTACGGGAAAACAGGACAATCCAAGTATTCAAGTATTATTTGAAGATAATAAAAATAATGAATGGAACCAAGCAGAGTGGATCAAGAATTGCCTGATTTATCTTCGAGATACATTTGACATCGATCAAGTCAATCTTGTCGGACATTCAATGGGCGGCATCAGTGCGTTAAGGTATTTGACGACATATGGCGATGATCCAAGCTTACCGGCAGTTCAAAAATTTGTTGCGATTGCCGCTCCTTTCAATAATTTTGTTGAATTGTCAGAAGGGGAGACGATTGATGGATTGCTTACAAATGGACCGTCTGTTCAAAGTGAACGCTATGCAGATTATGCAAACGGGATCAATAAAGTTTCAACAAGAATGCCTATACTGATTCTTGCCGGAGATATAGAGGACGGTAGTCTAAGTGATGAAATTGTTCCAGTAGCAGATGCACTAAGCGTAGTAGCCTTATTTAAAGCACATGGAAATAGTGTTCAAGAAAAAATTTTTTATGGGAAAAACGCACAGCATAGTCAGCTACATGAAAATAGAGAAGTAGATCAGACTGTTGCAAACTTTTTGTGGCTGTCTGAAAAATAAAACTGAAAAACTGTTGCACTCCAGATGAAACTCAATGGGGACTGCAACAGTTTTTCAGTTTATTTTGTTTGATTATTTGCGATTTCTTTTGTCAGCCGTTGAGCAGTTGGTGTCATCGCTAATCCGCCTTCGGCAGTTTCTTTGAAGATTTGAGGCATTTGACGTCCCACTTGATACATTGCTGCTACGACTTCATCTGGTGGTATGACACTGCGGATGCCGGCAAGTGCCATGTCTGCTGAGATAAATGCTTGTGAGGAACCTAAGGCATTGCGTTTCACACAGGGAACTTCAACAAGTCCAGCGACAGGATCACAAATTAACCCCATCATATTTTTTAAAGTGATCGCAACCGCTTGAGCAGACTGATCGGCGGAGCCGCCGGCAGCACTGACTAAAGCAGCACTGGCCATTGCACTGGCTGAACCAACTTCGGCCTGACAGCCGCCTTCTGCACCACTGATAGAGGAATTATTAGCAATCACTAAGCCAAAAGCACCAGCAGTAAATAAGAAATCCAGCTGTTGTTCATGTGTTAAATGTAATTTTTCAATAGCTGCCATCAAAACACCGGGAACGACCCCAGCACTTCCAGCTGTCGGAGTGGCGCAAATCAAGCCCATGTTGGCATTGACTTCGTTTACAGCAACCGCATTTCTAACAGCGGTTAAAATCGTTTCACCGCTTAAAAAATTTCCAGCTTGAATGTATGTATTTAATCGGGTTGCGTCCCCTCCCGTGATACCAGTGACTGATGTCACACCAGCGACACCTTCCTCGATCGACTGCTTCATAACTGCAAGGTTGCGTTCCATTGTCTCAATGATTTTTTCACGACTATGACCATGATTTTCGATTTCTGTTGCGATCATCAATTCAGCCACAGAAGGGTAAGCTGCTGCTTGTTCTACTAACTCTTCTATTGACAGAAACATATTTTTACTGCTCCTTTCGTTTAATCAAAATAATTTACACTGAAAATATGAGGGATCTGGACTAGTTTCATAGTAATGTCCCCAATATCTGCATGATCGATCTCAATGATCATGATAGCTTTTTCACCCTTCGATTCCCGTGTGACAGTCATTGTGCCAATATTGATATTTGTTTCAGAAAGAAGGTTGGTCACTTTAGCGATCATTCCAGGAACATCTTGATGGACGATGATAAATGTCGGAGTTCCCATAGTCAACGAAATCTTGAAACCATTCAGCTCGGAAATTTGAATATTACCGCCGCCGATCGAAATTCCAGTAACTGACAATTTACGATCTCCTTTAGAGACGAGTAATTTTACTGAATTGGGATGCTCTGCTTTTTCTTTGAGTGGCACAAATAGGACTTCCATATTTTGTTCATGAGCGATTTTTAATGAGTCTGCCAATCGTTCATCATCAGGCTCCATATCCAATAATCCTCCGACTAAAGCAATATCGGTCCCATGCCCGCGATAGGTTTTAGCAAACGATTCATATAAATAAATATCGACAGTATCAGGCTGTTCTCCGAAAATACTGCGGACGATTTTACCGATACGTGCTGCTCCTGCAGTATGGGAACTGCTAGGACCGATCATTACTGGACCAATAATGTCAAAGACACTTTTATAACGTAAATTTTCCATTTGATTATTTCACCTATTTTCTTAGTTAAACTCAGATTTTTACTAACGAAAGTCTATCATAATTATTCAAAGAAAACTAGTGAGTTGAAATGTTCCTTTTTTCAATTTTAATTTTTTCCTTAGGTACGTTGAAAAGTGATATATATATAAGCTATGAATTAAAAAAATAGTCTTAAAGAAAGTTTTTTCATTTATTTATCACACGAATAAAAAACTTGGTAAAACATTTAATTTATTTTTGGTAAAATGTAATGGACAGAAAGTTATTTACTTTCTAAAAACATAGAAGGAGTGACAAATGTATGGCAGGCGACAAAATTAAATTATCCCCACAGGAGCTACGCACTTCAGCAACAAAATACACAGATGGTTCAAATCAGGTAAATGATATTCTCCAAAAGTTACAATCAGAACAAGATACAATTCAAGGTAACTGGGAAGGTAGCGGTTTTGATAGCTTTAACAATCAATTCACTGCTTTAAAACCAAAAGTAACTGAATTTGCAGAGTTATTAGAGCAAATTAATAAACAGCTGAATGAAGTTGCAACTATTATGGAAGAAACAGATCAAAATATTTCTTCTGCAATTGGACGAGGTTTGTAATATAAAAGCAGTGAGACTCTCTTGGTCTTGCTGCTTTTTGTGTCTTTATTTCTACTTAGGAGGATTATAAATGGAAAAAACTGAATTTTTACCATTAGGTACAATTTGTATTGTCAAAGGAAATACGAAGAAATTGATGATCATTGCTCGAGGTCTTGCAACGGTGATTGAAGGGAGTACTGTCCATTTTGATTATGGTGCTTGCTTGTATCCAGAAGGTCTTTTAGGAGATAGTTTGATTTATTTTAACAGTGAGGATATTCAAAAAAAAGTACATGAAGGTTTTACAAATGATGAAAATGAATTAGCGCTAGAAAGTCTGAACGAAGCACTTACAGAAGCTGACTTGCCTAAAGGAAATGTTAAACAGCTACAACAAGCTCAACGAAATGGAGGATAATCATCATGGGCAAAAAAGATGCTGAGATTTCCCAGTTACAAGGTCAACAAAGAAGACAACAGTCTGAGCTAGATCAAGCTGAAATAGATAAAAAGAATATTGAGGAAAAATTGCAACGACTAGAGCAAGCAAAAAAAGATGTAAATGCTGTTCAGCGATCGATTGGTTCTATTAAGCCTGAAGTTGCAAAAAAGAAAGAGCAGGACCCATGGAAGGGTAAAAATAAAGAGAATTTTGAATCAATGATGACGGATTTAGATGGAAATTATAAAACATACTATAACGGTGTTGATGACCTTTATGACGCAATCTGTGATGAAATCACTCGATTAGAAAATGAGGCTAATGATGCTACTGGCGTTATCGGTTGGCTTCAAAACAGTTTAAATAATATTGGCAATGAACTAGAGAAACTATTTCACTTATAAGGAGGGAAAGAAAAAATGTTTGGTGTCATACAAATCAACCAACTAGAATTTCTATCAGCAATTAGCCAATTACAAGCGACTAGTTCAGAAATAACTTCTGGTCTGGAAGACTTTCCAGATTATCAATCAGATTCTCAAGCATTGACGCAATACAAAGAGGAATACCAAGCACTTAAAACAGCTCTATCGAACTACCAAGAGCTTTTAGCAAGAGACTTGACTATGATTTTACAAGCAGGAAATGCATTGCAACAGGCAGAAAATCAATTATTAAAATAAAGAAGGTGAAAAAATGGGTTATCGAATTCTTTTCGATGATTTAACTGTAGCACAGTCTGTAACCACACAATCCTTTAATGCTTGTGGCGAAACGCTTGGAAAGCTCTCAGAACATGTAAATTTCTTTGCAAATCTACCAAGCTTAAGCGGACAAGCTGCCGATCGAATGAAATCATACCTCGCTGAGGTTCACGGAACGCTTTTTGCAAGTATAGGTGAATTATTGACAGAATATCAGACACGCTTCATCCTTTATAAAGATGATACATTTCAGCTAGATAGTAATTTACATGCCGAACTGGATGAAGAAACGTTTAATTCGTTACTATCCTATCTCCCAGGTTCACAAGGAGATTTTCAAACAGAGGCTGAATCGTTAAAAAGTGCAGTAGATACGATCTCAGATTTAGTATCCAATTATGGACCAAATGATATGTCAATAAATAATAATTATGGGGAACTCATTCAATCAATTTCAGATATTCGAGAAAAAGTTGGTACAAATGAACATACGCATGCTTCAAATGATTTGACAGCTTTTAAAGAACTATTAACCTCATTTGAGGGGCTCATAGCTTCTTATATGAGTCAGAATAAATCAATTGCCATCGACTACCGTTCAGGTTCAATTGCTGAAATACCAGCAGCACAAGAACTTGTTGCTGCATTTGATAAGACTCAACAAGGACGTGCAGGATTAGAAGCAAAATTAGTAGAAGTTGGCAAACGTGAAGAACAGCGTTATGAAGCACTCACCGCTGAAGCGGCACAAGCAAGAGTTGATCAAGGAATTTGGCAAGCTATTGGAGCAACATTAGCAGTTGTTGCGGGAGTCGCAGCTATTGTACTTACAGCTGGAATGGCAACTCCCATTGTTGTAACAGCTTTTGTTGCGGGAAGTGCTTCAATGGCATATGGATATTCTAATCTATTTGAAGCAGGACAAAATATTGGCTATGGCTTAGCTGGAGATGCAACAAGTGCTGCCTTTAATCCTCTTAGAGACACGATATTTATGGGAAACCAAACAGCGTATGATGTTTTTGGGTTCACAGCAACATTTGTGGCGGGCTCAATGATTCCTATCGGAAATGCAGTGAATATTGCACAAAAATTTGGAGGATCTATCTCAAAAGCTGTTATAATGGGAACTGGACAAAGCGTTGCAACAGCAGGTGCTGGTTATTTCGGTGGTAAGCTAGGATCAGCTGCTGGCTACTCTATTAGCAAAGATTGGTTTGGTGTTGATGAGCGAACTGCTCGCAATATAGGCAATGCAACAGGAGTAGTAAGTGCTGTAAGTACTGGAATTGCTGCATACAAATTCTCTGGAAATATTGTGGCAAATTCAATCAAAAATAGTACATCTAGTCGTTTAGGAAGCGGGAAAGTAGGAGATTTTGGTGATTTAAACGGGATGAAAGTAAGGGAAATCTTATCTAGAATACCAAAAGATGCAACTAAACGGATTTTAAAACCACAGTCTGGAAAAGTTACAGAGGGATTTGAATATAAATGGACTGCTGATGATGGATCAACAATGCGAATACGAGTTCATGGTCCAGACCCATCAGCTCCAGCAGGTAGTTATGCATCTGAAAACTGGATTGTTAGAGTTCAAAAAGGAAAGAAATTCCTTGATTTTGTTTCAGGTGAGTTCCAGCCACCGGGTATAGTGAAACCCAATAGTCCCAACTATAACGAATCAGCTGCTAATAATACTCATATACCTATTCAGACACCAAAATAATCGGAGGACCGACTCATGGAAATCGAAAAGAAAATAGATCAAGTTCTTACTAATTTAAAAGTGACGAAAAGCACAAAAATGAAAACACTTGGTGAGATAAGTGACTATATCGAGTATGGAGATATACAAAAAGAAGAAGTTATTAAAGACTTAAATCTATTAATAAGTTTTTTAGTCACACAAACGGATGATGGAATAAAAGAAGAAGTATTAGATATTATTTTAAGAGGCGAAAACTGTCAAGGAGTTGATAAAGAAATAGATTTGTCTCCGATTATTTCGAATTTATCAACTTTCAATGAACAATCTATCAGCTATATATTGTCATTGCTGGGATATTCTGGAAAAAAAGAATACAAAACTTATATAGAACAGTTCAAAGATAATGCTAGTTTAAAAGAAGACGTTGAAGATGCGTTGTATGAGCTTAACTACAGAATGTCGCAACAATGAATGAAATTATAAAAATGCAATGAAAATATAATTTAAGAAAAGCAGCAGTCAATTGCTTTTTTCTTGAATCATATTTTTTTCTATTGAAGTTCAACTAAAAACAGTGTATACTATTTTAGTGTGCAATTTTGTACATCATAATTCTTTGCTCAAACAAAGAAGGACTGACGTGGGAGGAGAAATCTTCATCTCCAATTAACCACATCACGGACTCAAGGAGGTATGTCTCGTGGCAAAAAAAGTAGAAAAATTAGTTAAATTGCAAATTCCTGCAGGTAAAGCAACACCAGCTCCGCCAGTAGGTCCTGCACTAGGTCAAGCGGGTATCAACATCATGGGATTCACTAAAGAATTCAACGCTCGTACAGCTGATCAAGCTGGTTTGATCATTCCAGTAGTAATTTCTGTATATGAAGACCGTTCATTTACATTCATTACTAAAACACCACCAGCTGCAGTATTATTGAAAAAAGCTGCAAAAATCGACAAAGGTTCTGGTGAGCCAAACAAAACTAAAGTAGCTAAAGTAACTAGCGATCAAGTAAAAGAAATCGCTGAACTTAAAATGGCAGACCTAAACGCAGCTAACGTTGAGTCAGCAATGCGCATGGTTGAAGGAACTGCACGAAGCATGGGAATCACTGTAGAATAATTTTATTCTATCGTCCCGAAGAAGTAGCTTCTCAGTTTATTTCATATTTAAAGATATGAATTACGTGGGAGGTTCTACCGTTATAACCACAATCAAGGAGGAAACAAAATGGCTAAAAAGAGCAAAAAAATGCAAGAAGCATTGAAAAAAGTTGAATCAACAAAAGTTTACCCAGTAGCAGAAGCGATCGCTTTAGCTAAAGAAACAAATATTGCAAAATTCGACGCAACTGTTGAAGTTGCTTACCGTTTAAATGTAGACCCTAAAAAAGCAGACCAACAAATTCGTGGTGCTGTAGTATTACCTAACGGAACTGGTAAAACACAATCTGTTTTAGTTTTCGCTAAAGGCGAAAAAGCAAAAGAAGCTGAAGCAGCTGGTGCAGATTACGTAGGCGATGCTGACATGGTTCAAAAAATCCAAGGTGGATGGTTTGACTTTGACGTAGTTGTAGCAACTCCAGACATGATGGCTGAAGTTGGTAAATTAGGTCGTGTCTTAGGTCCTAAAGGTCTAATGCCTAACCCTAAAACTGGTACAGTAACAATGGACGTAACAAAAGCTGTCAACGAAGTAAAAGCTGGTAAAGTAACTTACCGTGTTGACAAAGCTGGTAACATCCACGTACCGATCGGTAAAGTATCATTTGATGATGCAAAATTAGTTGAAAACTTCAATACGATCAACGACGTATTGTTGAAAGCTAAACCATCAGCAGCAAAAGGTCAATACATCAAAAACATTTCAGTAACAACAACATTTGGACCTGGAATCCACGTTGACCAAGCTTCATTTTAATTAGAAAAGCTGAATGAACTCGTTCGAGACTGACAGAAAAATAGAAAATACTATTTGTGACGTTTTTTGTCACCAATAGTATTTGTCTTTTTTCCGAAGTTTCAGTTCATAAAGCTAGATCAATAGAAAAGCTGTATGATTTTTAAAATTATTCTTGACTCACTCACTTACCTTATGGTAAAGTGAGTGAGGTTAATAATTAACTGTACCGAAGACAGTAGGTGACGCAAGTCTTAATTTCCTACCGAGGACAATGATTGATGAAATAGATCAATGGTCCCTCTATGTCAACGGTGGCATGGAGTTTTGTTGTTTTACACGACTTTTTGAAAAAAAGACGATGTAAAACAATACTTGGCGAACAAAGTGAGCGAAGTTTCCGTTATTGTTACTAACTTTTTGTGGCAAAATAGATTTCTTTGCTACATATACGTCGAAACTCCACCATCACTATTCAGGAGGTGAAAATAAATGAGTGAAGCAGCAATCGCTAAAAAAGAAACCCTAGTTGAAGAAGCAGCAGCGAAATTCTCAGCAGCATCTTCAGTTGTTATTGTAGACTACCGTGGTTTAACAGTAGAAGAAGTAACAAACCTACGTAAACAATTACGTGATGCAAACGTTGAAATGAAAGTTATCAAAAATTCTATCCTTTCACGTGCAGCTAAAAAAGCAGGTCTAGAAGGTTTAGACGAAGTATTTACTGGTCCAACTGCTGTCGCTTTCAGTAATGAAGACGTAGTAGCACCAGCTAAAATCATCGACGAATTCGCGAAAGATGCGAAAGCATTGGAGATCAAAGGTGGCGTTATCGAAGGGAAAGTTTCTTCTATCGAAGAAATCACAGCTTTGGCAAAACTACCAAGTCGCGATGGATTACTTTCTATGCTATTATCTGTATTGCAAGCGCCAGTCAGAAACGTGGCTTACGCTGTCAAAGCAGTGGCAGAAAAACAAGAAGAAGTTGCTTAATCGCAGCCTAATTTACACAAACTAAAAAAACAATTTTAATTTAAATGGAGGAAATTCAAAATGGCATTAAACATTGAAAACATTATTGCTGAACTAGAAACAGCAACTATCTTAGAATTAAGCGAATTAGTTAAAGCTATCGAAGAAAAATTTGACGTATCAGCAGCAGCTCCTGTTGCAGCAGCAGCAGGTCCTGCAGCTGGCGGCGGCGAAGAACAAACTGAATTCACTGTAGAATTAACTGCAGCTGGAGATCAAAAAGTTAAAGTTATCAAAGCAGTTCGTGAAGCAACTGGTCTTGGCTTGAAAGAAGCTAAAGCTGTAGTTGATGGCGCTCCTGCACCAGTTAAAGAAGGCGTTTCTAAAGACGAAGCAGAAGCTTTAAAAGCTGCTTTAGAAGAAGTTGGCGCTTCAGTAACAGTAAAATAATTCATTTTGATTATTTAAAGTCAGAATCCTTAGTAATAAGGATTCTGACTTTTTTTGTTTTGATGAACTTGATTTTTTATTCTTTCATATAAATAAAGAAATATACTTCCAGTGTGTAACAATGATCGATTTATCTTGATGAATTTTTAGTGAGCAAACTTTTTACAGGATCATAGTATCTTTAAGCAATAAAGATGGCAGATAATAGTATTTATTTGAATTTTTCTATAAATGAAATATAGAAATTTAGCTTTATTGGAACAAGTTACTTGAAAAATTGTTGTTTTTACAATAAAAAAAGACCCGAAGGCCTTTCTTTATTGTAAGGATTCTTTCATACTCTTTGTCATCTCAGTTAAGCTATCTCTGTAAGAAATAAGGAAATCAACAAGCGTATCTTTTCCAGCTAGTTTCTTATTACCATAGCTAGAATATTGTTTCTTTTGTGATTCAAGAGCTTGGTCATATTGTTTTTTTTGTTCTTCAAAAGATGCTTGATCATAAAGCACAGTATCTTTTACAGCAGCTTCATATTCGGATAAGAAGTTATTGATGATCGCTTGATACATCACTAGATAATCTTCATAGGTTTTGATCGATTTAATTGTTTCATTAGACACATCAGTAGGCTTAAATGCAGTTGATTCAGATTTTTCAGAAGCTTTTGTCTCTTCTTTAGTGCTAGAAGGAGTACTTTCTTTAGAACTAGAAGAAGGAGCTTCTTTTGAACTAGAGCTTGAAGTATCCGTATCTTTACCGCCCATATATTTTTTGAAATCTGAATCATTTAAAAAGCTCACTGTCCAAGAGCTTGGAGAGTAATTATCATCAAAAGTGATCGTGTCACCTTCTTTTAAGATCAATCGTTGTTTGGCTCCTACATCTCTAAGCATTTCACTTTTTCTAGTATTACCACGAACATTCATGCTCACATAAGCATTTTTGTCAGTATCTCTTTCTCCATGGCTTAATTCAGTCAAAACAGCATAATAAGTTCCAGACTCAATATCAGTCCCTACGATATAGTCTCCTTTAGCGACAAATTCAACTGACTCAGGTTCATCTTTAGTTTTGCTCTCTTCTTTTGAAGAACTGGTCATTTCCGTAGTTTCTTTCGTCGAACTATTTGTTTTAACATTTTCTTTTTTTCCGCCAGAACTACATCCAGCTAAAAGACTGACCCCAACAGCTAACAAAATAAATTTTTTCATTTTACTCCCCTTTTCATTGTGTGATATTTTTTGGATATTCTCATAAAATCATGAGTAAAAACAAGTCAATAGCCAACTATTAACTTGTTTTTTATATTATATCAGTCATAGTAAGCGATAACAATATCATGAAAATGAGACTTATTTAGAATTTTATATTCTTTAGACATTTTAGTAGATTCGATTGACAATAGAACTAAAGTATTATATAAAATTGAAGCTTCTAATCATCTATTGCAATGGAAAATTTCATTATTTTCTCATTTTGATGCATATCTTTCGCATGAAATAATAGAATTTGTTAGCATAAATAAGTACTCATTTTTATTTTTAAATTTTATTGTGAAGGAGGACATGAATATGCATTGGTTATGGACATTAATCGTCGGTGGTGTGATCGGCGCAATTGCTGGCGCAATCACTAGTAAAGGCAAATCTATGGGCATAATTTTCAACATTATCGCAGGTTTAGTCGGTTCATCGATCGGTCAAGCTTTACTTGGTAGCTGGGGTCCTCAGCTTGCTGGAATGGCTTTGATTCCTTCAATCATCGGTGCGGTGATTTTAGTAGCAGTCGTTTCATTCTTTTTAGGTAAAAAATAAGTATTTTCAGTAAAAACCGCTTGGAAGCATTGTTTCCAAGCGGTTTTTTGTGCTAATCAAATAATTTTTCTATAAAAGCTTCATAATTTTGGACTAGTAACAATTGTTCTAGTTTTTCACTTGTAGAAAATGTATCTATCATAAAATCAAATAATTGCCGAAACTTTTTCATATCTCTTTGGTTCATGACGATCATTATGATGACTTGAACGTAATGAGTGCCCCACTGAACTGGCCGATCATTCAGAATGATCGAAATGCCCGTTTTTTTTGCGCTCATTTCAATTGCATGAGGTAATGCAACTGAGTTATTGAAAGAGGTTGCGGACATTTTCTCACGCTCTTTGATCAGCTCGATGAAAGAAGACTCGATATGCTGACTTTCAATCAACTTACTCCCTAGATAGTCGATATAGTCATATTCGGACGATAGATAAACATTTCGCTCAAAACGTTCTGAAGTTAGATACTTGCCAATACTTTCTTTCAAATCAGTAACAAGTTTTTGTTGTTTCAACCTATTGATCGCTTTTTGAACTTTATCAATATCTTTCCCAGACAAAAAAGGTGAGAGTTGAACTGTATTAGAAAATTCCTTGAGTTCGATCGTAGATAAAACTAAATCGGAATTGCTCATCTCTAAGCGACTCTGCTCATCTAAGAGATAGAATGCGCCTGTTATGTTTATACTTTTCTTAAAAATATCGCTGATCTTATAAACTAAGCGTTTGTGCATGTCATAGTATTCAGGTGTATAGATCACACAATTCAATTTATTCTCTGTTTCGAATTTTTCTTCAAAATAAGAACCAATATGAAGTGCAATAAACGTGATTTCATCATCAGAAATGGGAATATTGATTTGTTTTTGAATTTGTTTGGCAATAAAAATCGCTACTTCGTAAATAAAAGCATAAGACTGTTTGATTTCTTCGGAAAGAGGATTACTGACTTGTTTGCCTCTTTTTGCTCGTGAAATCAAATTTGAAACGTGTAAGGCTAAGTTCAAAATCAATTCTTCTGAGATATGAGTAATAAAATATTTTTCTGCAACAGTTTCCATTGTTTGGGAAATAAAGGCATAAATGCTGGTATCCATATACTCTCTTAAAAAGGTTTCATTTGCAGGAGAAATTTTTGTCATCAGTAAAAGAGCCAAGTTATGAATTTCATAAAGATCCATTTCGATAGATAGAGCTTGATGGAGGTCTTTTCCAATATCAGTGGCAATCTTATATTCTAACTGATCTTCTGAGAGAAGCTCTGAAGTCATTTCTATATCTGAGCGTTGATGATGTAAGAGACGATCGATAGCAATTGCAATATGTAGTAATAGACTATTGATTGCATAGCCGTTGACATAGAGATGCTGATTACTTAGACGCTCGACAACGATTTTTTGGATCGTTTCAATAGGAACATCTGGAAAAATCGTCTGAACATAATCAAGTGACTGGAAATTACGTAATGCTTCATCTTGCAGCAAATCACTCGTAAGCTTTCTAAAATCGATTTCCTCTCCGATCATCGTAAGATGCTGTCCGTTTTTAATGATTTTTAAACGATATTTTTCCATTTTTTTACGTAAACGAAGCAAGTCTTTTTCAATGGTCGGAATGCTGACAAACAATGTTTCAGCGGCCTCAAAATAATTTATAGTATGATGCTGGATCAATAAGTTCACCAAATAATTTATTCTGTCTTTAGGTGTATTGATTTCCTTTTTGCTTAGAGAGAGAATGTCATCGATTTGGACGGCATCATTGATTTTATAGCCTTGTCTGGAAGAACAGATTATTTCATGCTCAGTCAATTGATTGATTCGAGTAACGTAATTGCGGATCGTTCGAGTCGAAGTAGATAACGTTTCAGCTAAAAAAGCGGCAGATAACCAGTCATGATGCTGGGACAATAGTTTGATCAGTTCTGCTTCCTTTTTGTTTAACGACACATTTTTCACCTTCTTTCCCTTTTGTACTTCTTATTATTGAGATTTTCAAACGGCAAATCAAGTATAGTTGTTTCCGCTAAAACTCTTGTGAGAGGAAAGAAGTGTATTTGAAACTGTTTAAAAAAAAGTTGAAGATGAAAGTGTAGCAAAGAGCTGTTTCAATTAAGTGATATACCGTTTGTATGCAGCAGCCTAGTTACGTAAATACGTCGATCTTGAAAAATAGGAGGAATAAAGATGAGTGAATTGAATGTGTTATTAGTTTGTGGATCAGGTGCCAGCAGTGGATTTATGGCAGCAAATATGCGGAAGGCGGCTAAGTCCAAGGACCTGAATATGAATATTGTTGCTAGAAGTGAGTCGGAAATTGAAAATTATATTGAAGAAATCGATGCGTTGATGGTTGGGCCTCACCTTGAGTATATTATTGACGAAATCGACGAAATCATTCATGGATTTCCAGTAAAAGTAATTCTGATGAAGAAAGAATATTATGCAACACTTGACGGAGAAGCTGCAATCGAGCACTTATTAGCATCAATGAAAGAAGAAGAATAAAAAAGGAGGAGTAAATGATGAACAAATTGATTTTCTGGCTGGAAAATAGTTTTTCACCAAAGATGAATAAAGTGAACAACAATCCTTGGATCGTTAGTATCAAAGATTCGATCATGCAAACATTGCCGTTTATCTTTTTAGGATCAGTCTTTTCAATGCTGGCGATTCTAAATGATTACTTTCCGGCATTACCAAGTTTTTGGGTACCGTTTGGCTGGACTATGGGGAAAATTTCATTATTTGTTGCTTTTTTGATTCCATTTAATTTAATGGAGAAAAAAAGATTAAGAAAACAGCGGATCGTTGCTGGTATGAGTGGTTTGGTCTTATTTTTGATGATCATTTCACCGCAAGTGGAAAAAGATAGTGTCATTGGTTTTGGTCATGATGCTTTGGGCGCTGGTGGAATGTTTGTGGCGATCGTAGCTGGGCTGATCGCAGGATTTGTTTTGGTGACGCTAGGCAAATTCTCTTTCTTCAAAGAAGAATCGGTGATTCCGGATTTTGTTAGAGCGTGGTTTGATTCGATGCTGCCGATCGGAATCATTGTGATTTTCGGCTGGGTCGTTGTCTTGATCATGAAAGTCGATCTGTACAATATCGTTTTAAGTATTTTTATGCCATTATCAAGTTTTATGGAATCACCAGGCGGTTTTGTCGGTATGATGTTCTTGATTTGTTTCTTGTACTCAATGGGGATCTCAACGTGGGTCTTGACGCCAGTTGTACAGCCGGTTTTATTAAAAGCGATCGCTGAAAATATCACTCTTGTTCAAAATGGTACAGCAAGTGTTGACACATTGAATTTGGTAACTAGCAGTACGTTATATTCTGCGTATCTTTGGATTGGTGGAATCGGTTGTACGATGCCGCTTGTTTTGATGATGATGCGGGCGCGTTCAAAAAAAATCAGTGCTTTGGGGAAAGCCTGTATTGCACCTTCGATTTTTAACATCAATGAACCAGTGATTTTTGGTGCGGTTGCTTGGAACCCGCTTTTAATGATCCCAATGTGGCTTCAGGGGATTATTTTACCGATCGTGATTTATATTTTTACGAAAGTGATCCCATTTGCACCGATTCCTAAAGTTCAATTTGAACTGTGGTATTGTCCGTTTCCGTTTGCGACATGGTTTACCACTGGAACGATCACAGGTTTGATTTTGATGGTCGTGATTTTTATGCTCTCGGCTGCAATTTGGTATCCATTTTTCAAAGCATACGACGATCAAGAAGTAAAAGCAGAAAACCAATCATTGAAGGAGGCTTAAAAGGATGGATGATCTATTATCAGAGCAAGCCATGAAAATCATTTTATATGCTGGAGATGCCAGAGTCAATTGCCGAAATGCACTTGTTGCTATTGAGAAAAATGATTTTGATACAGCAAATGAAGAAATGAAGCTTGCAAAAAGCAATATCACACAAGCACATCAGGTACAGACAAAAGCGATTCAAAGTGAAATGGGAGAAGAAGCAGAAGAACATCCTCATTCACTACTGTTTACACACGCACAGGATACATTGATGACGATTTATAGTGAGATTAATATGGCGAATCATTTGATCAAGATAGCCAAGCAGATCGATGAAAGACTACAGCAACTTGAAAAACAATAAAGAAAAGAGGTAAGACGGATGTATCAAGTACCAAAAGGGTTTCCAAAAGATTTTTTATGGGGCGGCGCTGTTGCAGCAAATCAATGTGAAGGAGCCTATGAATATGAAGGCAAAGGCACAAGTGTTGCTGATATCAATGAATTTAGAGCAGATTTGCCTTTAGAAAAGCGCTCAAATGCAGAGATATCGACTAGTTATATTGAAGAAGCTTTGAACAGCAAGACGGGAGTATTTCCGAAAAGATGGGGGATCAACTTCAAAGAAACGTATCCTGATGACTTGAAGCTCTTAGGCGATATGGGCTTAAAATTGTTTAGAACATCGATTGACTGGTCACGGATTTTTCCAAATGGCGATGAGTTGGAGCCAAATGAGGCTGGACTCCGGTTTTATGACAAACTGATCGATGAAATCATTGCAAATGGAATGGAACCGATGATCACTCTTTCTCATTATGAGATTCCTTTGAACCTGACATTGAAGTATCAAGGTTGGTACTCACGGGAAGTTGCAGACTTTTTTATTCGTTATGCCAAGGTCATTTTAGATCGTTACAAGGGAAAAGTAAAATATTGGATCGTGATCAATCAGATCAATTTGATCGGGCATGAATCCTTCAATCACTTAGGAATTGCGGAGGATAAAGTAGATAATTTACTGGAGGCAAAATATCAAGGGGTGCATCATATGATGGTGGCTTCTGCTGCAGTTACTGAATATGCGCATCAAGTAGATGAAAATTATGAAGTTGGCATGATGCTATGTGGAGGACCGGAATACGCTGCGACTTGTCAGCCGGAAGATGTATTGGCAACATTAAAAATCAATCAAATGCAGTATTTCTTTGCGGATGTATTGTTGAGAGGATACTATCCAGGCTATGCGTTTCGCTATTTTGAAGAGCAGGGAATCAAGCTCACATTTGCTGAAGATGATGAAGCAGTTTTAAAAAATACAGCTGATTATATGTCCTTTTCATACTACTATACGCAAATTTGTGATGCAAAGCATGATGAACCTTACCGAAATAAAGAATTACCAGCAAATCCTTGGGGCTGGACGATCGATCCCTTAGGACTAAGAACCTTGCTGAATTCTTTTTATGACCGTTACCAGTGTCCGATCTACATTACTGAAAATGGGATCGGCTGTTATGACAAGCTGGAAGCAGATGGAACGATCCACGATGATTACCGAATCGATTATTATAAAGCGCATATCGAACAAATGAAAGAAGCAATCAAAGACGGTGTGGATCTTAGAGGCTATTGCGCGTGGGGGCCGATCGATATCATCAGCTGTTCTTCTTCAGAGATGAGTAAGCGTTATGGATTTATTTATGTGGATCAGGATGATTATGGTAAAGGCAGTCAAAAACGCTATTTGAAAGATAGCTATGACTGGATGAAACAAGTGATCAAGACGAATGGGGAAGCTTTATAATCGATTGGAGGAGTTCGATAGTGAAAAAGAGTTGGGTAGTATTTGTTGGTTTAGTATTTTTATTGAGCGGCTGCAGTACTGGAAAAACAACTGAGAAAACAAACGCATCTGAAACGAAAGCGGCACAAGAAACAACCTTATATTTTATCCGGCATGGCAAAACGATGTTCAATACAACAGGCCAAGTTCAGGGCTGGTCTGATACGCCGCTGACTGACGAAGGGGTGCAAGGAGCCAAGGAAATAGCGATAGGATTAAAAGAAACACCCTTTGTTTTAGCATACTCGAGTGATTTAGGCCGAGCGATGTCTACTGCAAATCATATACTCGATGAAGGCGATTGCAAAGGAGTAACGCTGGAGACCTTATCAGGATTAAGGGAATGGAATTATGGCGGTTATGAAGGTCGGGATAATGCAGATATGTGGATACCGATTTTTGAAAAAAATGGGCTGAAATTTGATGAGGAATGGACTCAATATGGAGAATTAACAAGAAAATTAAGTGATGAAGAGATCGCTGATGAAATTGCCGCAAATGATAAAACTGGCACTGCTGAAAATTACAAACAGATCGTTAAACGATCGAAAGAAGCAATGGACCAAATTTTAGTAGAAGCGAAAGTAAAAGGCGGCGGGAATGTGTTGATCGTGGCTCATGGTAGTGAAATCCCGACGATTTTGGAAATATTAGTTCCAGGAGGCTATCAAGGAGAAGACATCAAAAATTGTAGTGTAACAACAGTCAAAGTCAAAGATGATACATTTACGATTGATAAAATCGGTGACCTAAGCTATTTGGAAAAAGGAAAAGAATAGAACATACAGATGTAAAAGAATAGAGAAACCGTACGATGCATGCCTTGCATTGTACGGTTCTTAGTTTATTCTACTCTGAAAAAGCTGACTATTTTCTAGTCAATTTTACCACAGCTTCACAACGTGCTGTTTGCGGAAACATATCTACTGATTGTAAATAATCGATCTCAAAAACTTTAGCTAGATCAACTAGATCTTTTGCCAAGGTCGATACATTACAAGAAATATAGACCATTTTTTTAGGCGGCTGCTTCATGATCGCTTTGAGCAGCTTTTGATCTAATCCAGTTCTAGGTGGGTCAACGACGATCGCATCGGGTTTAAAGCCAGCCTGCAGCCATTTCGGCAACAATTCTTCTGCTGTGCCGACTTCATAATGCGTGTTGGTGAAACCTAAGCGCTCGGCATTGAGTTTGGCATCTTCGATCGCCGCAGGAATGATGTCCATTCCCCGAACTTCCTTAGCTTTTTTAGCAAGGCTTAAACCGATCGTACCTACACCGCAATAAGCATCGACAACGGTTTCGTTTTCCTGTAAATCTAATGCTTTGATCGCTTCATTATATAAAACCTCGGTCTGTTCCGGATTTAATTGGAAAAAGGCTCTTGGTGATAAATCAAAAGTGACCTCGTTGATTTTTTCTTCAATGCTTTCTTTGCCCCATAAATGGATCGTTTCGTCACCCATAACGATCGATGTCCGCTTGTTTTGAACGTTTTGCATAATGGACACAACTTCGGGAAGCTGCTGGGTGATTTCATCGATCAATACATGTTTTTGCGGGAACTTTTTTGATTGAGTGATAAAAACGACTTGAACTTCATTGGTTTTGATGCCGACACGAACCATCAATGTACGGAAGATGCCGCTATTTTTGCGTTCATTGTAGATCGGCAGTTGATATTTATTCAATAATTCGACTAAAGCGTTCATAACCTTTGTTGTAGCGGGTTGCTGTACGAGACAATCATCGATCGGAACTAAGTGGTGTGAATCCGCTTGATAGAGTCCCGCTTCAATTTCTCCGTCGATTTTCCGTAACTGAAATTGTGCTTTATTCCGATAATTCCAAGGATTTTTCATTCCGATTGTTTTTCGCAATGGATACTTCTCAAAATTTCTTGGTTTAAATTTGTTCAAGGCTTGTTTTAATAGATCCTTTTTAAACGTCAATTGAGCTGGATAAGCAAGGTGCTGTAATTGACAGCCGCCGCATTCTTCATAGACAGGACAAGGCGGTACCACACGTTCAGGTGCGGATTTAATGATCTTTGTTAGTTGTGCTTCCACGAAACGGGGAGCGACTTTTGTGATTTTCGCAGAAATGTCTTCTTTAGGTAGAGCACCTGGAACAAAAACGATCGTCTTTTTATAATACCCGATACCTTCTCCGTTGATACCTAAACGCTTTATCTTCAAAGAAATACTTTGGCCTTCTTTTAATTGATGTGTGGTCATGGTTTCATCCTTTTATTTCATGATTTTATTAAATACTGTGTAGTTGTTCTAAAACTTTGCTTTTTTACTTCATCCTATTTTAGCACAATTTGACTGGTTTAGCTTCTGTCATTTATATGTTATAGTAGAATATATGTTCTCACTAGAAAGGCGGAGGAAGATGGAAACAATCACGAAAATCACGAAGGACAAAGGGCAGTTTTATTTAGTCTGGCTGTCTTCGGGAGAAAAATTACGCGTATCAGAAGATACACTCGTCCGTCAGCGCTTATTAAAAGGACAAGAACTAACTGAAACAATGATCGAACAAATAAAAAAAGCTGGTTCGTATGACGTTGGTCTGCAGCTGTCTTTGAATTACCTGAGTTATCAATTACGTTCGAAAAAGGAAATCCTTGATCATTTGAAAGAGAAAGAGATTTTGCCGGAAGATCGGAAAAAAATCGTTACTCGGTTAGAAGAGATGAATCTGCTGGATGATAAATCTTTCAGTGAAAGTTATGTACGGACTTTGATGCGAACCAGTGATAAAGGACCTAAGATGATCGAACAGCAACTAAAACGCAAAGGGCTGAGCGATGAAGATATTCGGCATGGTTTGACTTTTTATGCAATGGAAGATCAAGTTGAAGTCGCTGCCGCTGCCGCTCAAAAGGCAATGAAACGCTATAGAACGAAAAGTTTTAGAGAGGCATTGCAGAAAGTTCAAATTCACCTGATGCAAAAAGGATTTAACCGTGAGGTGATCGATCTAGCGCTTGAAGGGTTAGCTTTTGAACGGGATGAGGAACAAGAGATAGACGCAATCAAAAAAGAAGGAGATAAGCTTTGGGAGAAACATCGTAAGCTTGATCCTTATAAACGCTCGATGAAGGTCAAACAAAGTCTGTTTCAAAAGCAGTTTGATTCCGAATTGATCCAGCAATATTTTGATGAAAAGGAATTAGAGGATGAAGAATGAAAAATATTGGGAGACGTGGAGCACAGAAAAACTTCAGTCTTTTCAAGAAGAATTTATTGATTGGTATGAAAAAGAAAAGCGTAACTTGCCATGGCGCGTCAATTTAGATCCATACCGTATTTGGATTTCAGAGATCATGCTGCAGCAGACACGTGTCGATACTGTGATCGATTATTATTATCGTTTTATGGAGTGGTTTCCGACGATCAAAGACCTGGCTGAAGCACCAGATGATCGTTTACTGAAAGCTTGGGAAGGGCTTGGCTATTATTCCCGAGCTAGAAATTTAAAAGTGGCAGCGCAACAGATCATGACAGAATTTGATGGCCAAATGCCCCAAACGATAGAGGAAATCAGGCAATTGAAAGGAATCGGACCGTATACGGCAGGAGCGATCGGCAGTATTGCCTTTCAACTGCCAGAACCAGCGATTGACGGAAATGTGATGCGTGTGGTCAGCCGTTTATTTGAAATCAGTGATGATATTGCAAAAGCTGGCAGCCGCAAAGTTTTTGAAGAAGCGATGTATAAAATCATTGATAAGGAGCGGCCGGGGGATTTCAATCAGGCAATGATGGATCTAGGCTCAGCAATCTGTACACCAACGTCGCCCAAGTGTGAGGAATGCCCAATTCAGCAATATTGTTTGAGTTATGAGATGAATACAATGACTGATTATCCAGTCAAATCAAAGAAACAAAAACCGAAAGATGTTTATTATGTAGGTGGGATCATCGAAAATAATCAACAGGAGTTCTTGCTGGAACAGCGTAGTGCTAAAGGGTTATTAGCGAATATGTGGCTATTTCCGATAGAGGAAGTCAGTAAGGAACGATTTGATTTTCTACAAAAATCACGGGTAAAAGAAGAACAACAGTTATCTCTTGAATTTGAAGAAACACTTTTTGTCGCAGAAGAAAATTCAGAGATTTTTGAAGAGTATCCTCAGGTTGTTTGGCAAAAGCGAAATTTGGGAGAAGTCGTTCATATTTTTAGCCATTTAAAATGGCATATCTTGGTGTTTTATGGAAGACAAACAGGTCCAATTTCTATCAATGACAATCAGAATTGGACAACTCCAGAAGAATTTTCAAACTATGTATTTCCAAAGCCGCAGCAAAAAATGGTAGAACTTTATCAAAAAGAATTTAAAATAAAGAAATAATTAGTTGGTGCGAACCTTAAGTGCCCATGAAATAGCTAGGAGATTCGCACCGAAATTTTTTAAGATTTCAGCTGTAAAAGGCTGTTTTCTCATTTATATTTAATGTTATAATTATTTTAGTCGTGGAATGGCTGAAATATGTCGGATATTTTAGCCAATTTCACAGTCTAGCTCTGTTTAGAGCTAGTGGATTGAAATGATCAAACTAAGCACGATCATGAAAATGATGGAACATGTCTAGCTCTGTTTAGAGCTAGTGGATTGAAATGATAAACACATTAGCAAAACAACCCGAATAAACTTGTCTAGCTCTGTTTAGAGCTAGTGGATTGAAATTGTTTTTGTGTAATACTCGGACGTAATTAACGCCGGTCTAGCTCTGTTTAGAGCTAGTGGATTGAAATGGTTAAAGGTTTAATGTGTTGCAAAACTCCCAAAACGTCTAGCTCTGTTTAGAGCTAGTGGATTGAAATTCATTAGTTTCAATAATTGATGAATCAAGTGTTTCCGTCTAGCTCTGTTTAGAGCTAGTGGATTGAAATCGAACTTCTTTTGAAGAAAGTTTCACTGGGGTCGGGTCTAGCTCTGTTTAGAGCTAGTGGATTGAAATTTCTTGCGTTAACCCAGAAGTTGCTTGTTTTAGTGTCTAGCTCTGTTTAGAGCTAGTGGATTGAAATTCTTTAGTTTGCGGTGTAGATTCTTTTGCTAGTGTCTAGCTCTGTTTAGAGCTAGTGGATTGAAATTATGGTCAACTAAATTACTAAGCTTAATTAAATACGTCTAGCTCTGTTTAGAGCTAGTGGATTGAAATGATTCCGAAAACCTTATTGCACATGAAGTGTCGACTGTCTAGCTCTGTTTAGAGCTAGTGGATTGAAATTAAGACCATAGCGTTGTTGGCTTCGTCGGCACTCTGTCTAGCTCTGTTTAGAGCTAGTGGATTGAAATATGCAATCACCTCTATCTGCGATGAAACGTAAGCGTCTAGCTCTGTTTAGAGCTAGTGGATTGAAATTTAAAATGTTAAGCTCCGGAGAAGTTGGGATGATGGCTAGCTCTGTTTAGAGCTAGTGGATTGAAATAGCAAGAGTAAAGCCACTGCCACTACTTCCACCGCGTCTAGCTCTGTTTAGAGCTAGTGGATTGAAATAAGTCCTTGCCTATTTGTTTAACCCAATAAAACGTCTAGCTCTGTTTAGAGCTAGTGGATTGAAATATAAACAAATGACACAACTTCATATATTTTCTTTGTCTAGCTCTGTTTAGAGCTAGTGGATTGAAATGCTCAAATCTTTGCCCATTTGTTTGATCCAGTAAAAGTCTAGCTCTGTTTAGAGCTAGTGGATTGAAATAGGCATTTCAAGTTTTGTTTCAGAAACATCTGTTGTCTAGCTCTGTTTAGAGCTAGTGGATTGAAATTCTCTATGAACCGTTGGTCTGTCATCACGATCCAAGTCTAGCTCTGTTTAGAGCTAGTGGATTGAAATATGAAAGTGATTGGGTCGATTTAAGAGCTAGTTATGTCTAGCTCTGTTTAGAGCTAGTGGATTGAAATAACATCTTTCACCGTTACTTTCTCTTTAACTTCGTCTAGCTCTGTTTAGAGCTAGTGGATTGAAATTCAAATTCTTCTGTTGTATATGGTTTACTCATTCGTCTAGCTCTGTTTAGAGCTAGTGGATTGAAATAGCCACCAAAAGAACGACAATTCGGGATGATAGCAGTCTAGCTCTGTTTAGAGCTAGTGGATTGAAATATCTATTTCATTTAATTCAAGACAGGAATATCTGGTCTAGCTCTGTTTAGAGCTAGTGGATTGAAATACCTCGACAGCATATTCAGGATGTTTCTGAAAAAGTCTAGCTCTGTTTAGAGCTAATGGATTGAAATAAAAAAAGTAAACCTCTCGTCACCGGCCGAAATTTCGTCTAGCTCTGTTTAGAGCTAGTGGATTGAAATCGATTTAAAATAATCTGACATGTATAAGCCATGTAGGTCTAGCTCTGTTTAGAGCTAGTGGATTGAAATACTGATATAAGACATATAATAGTTCATAACTATAAGTCTAGCTCTGTTTAGAGCTGGATTTTTTATTATGAAATATAATAAGACTAAAAGTTGTTTAAAAATAACTTTTAGTAGTTCTTTTGAAACAGTCGTAAGAAATCAAACTCCTTAGTATGCAAAGTTGAAAATTATGATATAATTATAGTGATATCGGTGTAATGAACACCCAAACGAAGCGCAATCAGCTTTGATATGCGATTTTTCGTACGAGGGAAAGTTGGGGGACTATGGCAATTCCAAAAGAAGGTGAATTTGTAACGATCCAAAGTTACAAACACGATGGACATTTGCATCGAACATGGCGCGATACTATGGTATTGAAAACAAGCGAGTATTCTTTGATCGGCGTTAACGATCATACTTTGGTGACAGAGTCTGATGGGCGTCGATGGGTTACTCGGGAACCAGCGATTGTTTATTTTCATAAAAAATACTGGTTCAACATAATAGCGATGATCAGAGAAAAGGGGGTTTCTTATTACTGCAATCTTGCGTCACCATATCTTTTAGATGATGAAGCATTGAAGTATATCGATTACGATTTGGATATCAAAGTTTTTCCTGATGGAGAGAAACGTTTGTTAGATGTAGACGAATACGAGTTTCACAGTAAAATCATGGAATATCCGGAAGATATCGATTTTATTCTAAAAGAAAATGTGAAGACATTAGTGGATTGGATTAATAGTGGAAAAGGTCCGTTCTCTGAAGACTATGTGAATATCTGGTACCAACGCTATCAGGAGCTATCTAGAAAATAGCGAATGTAAGATGTTAAGTGAATAATAAAACAGCAACTAAAACAAGTGATGTTTTGGCTGCTGTTTTATTATTTTTTTACTGTAGTGTTTTATTCATTTGATAATGCTCTATATTAGCATCAAGGAACATCTCGCCTTCTTTAACGTAACCCATCCGCTCATAAAATCCTAAAGCAGTGATTTGTGCACCTAAAGTGATCACTTTATATCCTTGCTCTTTTGCAAACTCTTCGGCTTTTTCTACAATGATCCGGCCATATTCTTTACCTCGATACTCTTTTCGAACAGCCATTCGTTGCAGTTTTATTCTATCATTTTCAAGTGGTAATAGGCGACAAGTAGCGATGGGTTTGTTATCATCACCATATAAAACAAAATGAATGCACATTGCTTCATATTTATCGATTTCTATCTCGCTAGGAACTCCTTGCTCCAGCATGAATACTTGATGACGGATTTGAACGGCATCTAAATAGATGTCACTCATCGTATCTCTTGTTTGAACGATTTTCATTTGGCACCTCTAACTCTTATTATTTTATTTATTATACCTTAAAATCACTGTTGAAATAAAGATTTGTAACTTTTTTAGTTATAGATCAGTTATAATGGAAATCTTAACTATTCTGTTGAATAAATGAAAAGGAGGGATAACCTTGAACGCAAAATTTGTGTATATTTTGGGGATATTTACTATTCTGTTTATCATTGTTGCTATTATTATCAATATCTCACCTTATCCCGTAATCTTTTTCGCAAAGCATACAGCGTTTAAAATTCCTAAGGAAACAAGAGCAAATCAATATGAGGATGGCAATGTAACAGTTTTTGTAAATGAGTCCTATACATCGGCTTATAAAAATAATCAATTTGATCTCTATTTGCCTAAAAAACAGATGGCAGGAAAGCCCGTTATTGCATGGGTACACGGCGGTGGCTTTGTTGGTGGAGATAAATTGGAAGAAAAAGAATTTGCAACAAAACTAGCTGAAGAAGGATATACAGTTGCTGTAATGAACTATGCACTTGTTCCAGAAACTAAATATCCTATACCAGTCGTTCAGACTTCAGAATTTTTAGCCTATTTAAAAAAGCATGCCAAAAACTATTCGATCAATTTGGATAATCTTTTTATTGCAGGTGATTCTGCCGGCGCTCAAATCGCAAGTCAATTTATCACAACACAAACGAACGAAGCATACCGTGAACTTATGAATATCGATCAAGTAATAAAAAAAGATCAAATTAAAGGTAGTTTACTTTATTGTGGAGTATACGATGTACCAGAGGTCGTCCACTCCTATTCAATACCGCCAGTTAAATTTATGTTTCAAAAAATCGGTTGGGGCTATGCACGGGATAAAAACTGGCTTCATGGTAAATTGGCAGAGAGTTCTGTAATATCCAATTTTGTTACTGCAGATTTTCCACCTGCCTATATCACAGACGGCAATACGCTATCCTTTGAGAACCAAGGTAAAAAGTTAGTCAGAACATTGGCTTCTAAAGATATTTCTGTCAGTCAACGATTCTTTCCAAAATCAGAATATAAAACAGCTCATGAGTACCAATTTGAAATGAAATCAGAACCTGCGAAAATTGCATTTAATGATACAGTGGCCTTTTTGAACAAGTATAAACAGAGGTGATTTTTATAGGTCCAAAGAAGTATTGCTATCTTATATAGGAAAAGGTATGCTAAAATCTATAGGTAAGAAATTGAACTTTTTCAGATATAAAATAGTACTAGATCTTCGTAAGAGAGTATTGATCATTTGCCGAGAATCACAACGAAAAAATTTGAGTTGATGATGAACAGTACAAGACTTTCGTAAGAAAGTGTTGATCATTTGTTTTATCTAGCTGCACAAATCAATCCTCAGGAAAATAGATAAATTGTCAGCGTGACAAAGGACGTTACAAAGCTAATTTCCTAATTTTGTACAGGATTAAGCGATTTGTTCCGCTTTTGCTGAGAATCACAACGAAAGAATTTGAGTTGATGATGAACAGTACAAGACTTTCGAAGAAAGTGTTGATCATTTATTTTATCCAGCTACACAGGTCAGCCTTTCTGGAAAAAGATAAAAATGAATTGTGGCAAAAAGCACCACATTTCATTTTTCCTATTTTCCTCTCAATGCTAAGCGACCTGTTCCGCTTTTGCTGAGAATCACAACGAAAGAATTTGAGTTGATGATGAACAGTACAAGACTTTCGAAGAAAGTGTTGATCATTTATTTTATCCAGCTGCACAAATCAATCCTTAGGAAAATAGATAAATTGCCAGTGTGACAAAGGGCGTCACAAAGTCAATTTCCTAATTTTCTACAGGATTAGACGATTTGTTCCGCTTTTATTTTAAGGAGGAGTATTTGTGTTTGAACGTTTAAGGCAATCTAAGTTATTTTTTTGGTCAGCGGAGTTATTGGTTATTGCTACGTTGATTTTTGTCTCTTCAAAAATCAATTTTATTTTTGCACCAGTAGGGACGTTTTTCTCGACATTATTTGCGCCAGTACTTGTGGCAGGGTTTCTTTATTACATTTTGAATCCGATCGTCAATTTATTGATGAAAACTAAGATGAAACGAATTTATGCGATTTTGATTGTGTTTTTGCTTTTGATTGCAGCAATCGTATTGCTTTTAGTCAGTGTTATTCCTAGTTTGGTTTCTCAATTATCTAGTTTAGCATCGAATATGCCTGAGGTATTCAAGGGTGTGGAGGCTTGGGTCACTCAGATGTCTGAGCTGCCGATCTTCAAAGAAGCAGAATTGACGAAATATATTGAGCAATTGGATATTTCATATGGCAATATCATCCAGCAGTTTTTGAGTGGTTTATCAAGTAGTTTAGGCTCGATCGTTTCAACGGTTGCCTCAACGACGATCATTATTGTGACAGCTCCATTCATCCTGTTTTATATGCTAAAAGATGGTGATCGCTTAGTTCCTGGGATCAAGCGTTTTTTACCGAAAAAACGTCAGGATGACATCGTTGAATTATTAAATAAATTAAACAAAACATTATCAAGTTATATTAGCGGACAAGCAATCGAATGTTTATTCGTTGCTACATTTACTGTGATTGGCTATTCTCTGATCGGTGTACGCTATGCCTTTTTATTCGGTGTTATCGCTGGTATAACCAATTTGATCCCATATTTAGGACCGTATTTAGGTTTAGCCCCAGCTGTATTTGTGACCGTTTTTGACGAGCCATTCAAAGCATTGCTTTGTTGTCTAGTCGTATTGGTTGTACAACAAATTGATGGAAACATCATTTATCCAAATGTGATCGGTAAATCGTTACAGATCCATCCTTTAACGATTATTATCATTTTACTTGTTGCTGGAAATATTGCCGGACTGTTAGGGATTTTCTTAGGTGTTCCATTTTATGCGATTTGTAAAACGATAGCAATTCATGTATATAGCATGGTGCGTAAGGATAAAATGGCTGAGGATTTAGTGCTGGATTTAAGTGGCGAAATAAATTCACCATCAAGTAAGGAAAAATAGGGTGAGAATATTGAAATCACTTTCTATTTGTGATACGATTTCATCGTGACTACATTGTGTAGTCACGTTTTTTAAAACGAAAGAGTGATCTTTCAAAATACTAAAATAGTTAAATGACCTGTTTAACTATTTTACAGACATTTAAGGAGAGAAAACATTATGAACAATGCTGACCCCGATAGTCAGTCGCTTATCGCACAAGTCTTATTATTGATCGTGTTAACCTTGATCAATGCATTTCTTGCGGCATCAGAAATTGCGGTAGTTTCTGTAAATAAGAATCGTGTTGAACAAAAGGCAGAAGAAGGAGATAAAAAAGCGATCAAGCTTTTAAAAGTCCTTAAAGATCCGACCAGTTTCCTATCAACGATCCAAGTTGGTATTACCTTAGTCAATATTTTATCTGGTGCATCTTTAGCTGATTCTTTGTCTGCAAAATTAGCCCCAATTTTAGGTGGAGGAGCTGCAGCAAAAAATCTTGCCAACATTATTATTTTAGCTTTACTGACATATGTTTCGATCGTTTTTGGTGAATTATATCCTAAACGAATCGCTATGAATAAATCTGAGGAAGTTGCTCAATTTACGTCTGGCTTTGTCCGTACGATCGGTGTTGTTGCTCGACCATTCGTTTGGTTGCTTTCTGCATCGACAGATTTACTTTCGAAGCTGACACCAATGAAGTTTGATGATGCTGATTCTAAAATGACGCGTGATGAAATGCGCTATATGCTGGAATCAGAAGGTGTGCTGGACAATGACGAATTGGAAATGCTCCAAGGAGTCTTTTCTCTAGATACAAAAGTTGCTCGTGAGGTCATGGTTCCACGAACAGATGCCTTTATGATCGATATCGAAGATGATATCCACGAGAATATCAATGCTGTTTTATCAGAAAACTTTTCAAGAATACCTGTTTACAACGAAGATAAAGATAAGATCGTAGGGATTCTTCATACGAAAAACTTATTGAAAGCTGCTCATAAGTTGGGCTTCGATAATGTTCAGCTAAAAAATATCATCCAAGAGCCATTGTTCGTACCTGAAACAATTTTTATTGATGATCTATTGTATGAGCTGAAAAGAACACAAAATCAAATGGCGATTTTGCTTGATGAATACGGTGGTGTCGTTGGACTAGCTACCTTAGAAGATTTATTAGAAGAAATCGTTGGAGAGATCGATGATGAATCTGATGAAGTCGAAAATCTATATACAAAGATCAATGAACATGAATACTTGATTCAAGGTAGAATGCTGATCGATGAGTTCAATGAAGCGTTTGAAACAGATCTTCATATGAGCGATGTTGATACGATGGCTGGCTACTTGATCACAGCTTTAGGAACGATTCCGGATGAGGGAGAGAAATTATCCTTTGATGTTGGGAATCTGACATTGACTTCTGAAGAAATGGAAGGAACTAGAGTGTTAGCTTTAAAAGTTGTTTTTCATGATGAAGAAGAGGTTGATGAAGAACCAGAAGAAAATCGTCGTTTTTTCCGTAAAGAACTGGAAGAAGATGAACCAAGAAGATAGAGTTAAAGAAGACTAACGTTAGATGTTAGTCTTCTTTTGTTGGATTAAATTACTTCCTTTTTGATTATGAACATCTTTGATTGCTTGATAGAGACTGAGATATTGTTCATCACTATTTACAGAAAAACGAAAGACAAATGAAGGTAAAGGACAATCTTCGGGAATCAAGAAAGAAGAAGTCGTTACCATAAAATCAAAAGAGGAAAATTCACCATATTTGTACGCGACTAACTGAACGAAAGGAATATCTTTTATGAATTGCGTCAATGGTTCAACCAAGAGATAGTTTGACTCTGCTACTAAAGCAATTCGAATAAGATTATTCCCTAAAAAAGATTCATAAAGTGGAACAAGTAAAGCCGATAGTGTGTCAGATAAAGCATCGATATTTGTTTTTAGCCAAGCGTAGTTTTTTCTGTTAGAAATTTTTTGAAATAATGCTTTGAATTCAGTAAATAATTGATAATAATATTTATTTTTTGAATAAATGTTATTATCAGTCAAGTGAAATAAGGTAGGAAATTTTTGCTGGATAATGCTATGAGAAAAAAGAATGTTGGCAACATTTCCAAAAAGGATTACCTCATTGTTCCAAGAAAAACCAACAGGCATAAACTTATCTCTAAAAAAAACAGTAAATTCTTCCAGTAATTTTGTAGCACTATTTGAATGTTCTTCCAAATAAGAATCTAGAAGTAATAATCGATGTTCACCTTCTCTAAAGAAATTAGGGGATGCGATCAATAAGAATGCTGCAAATTGAGCTTCAGCAGCTAAAGCATCTGGATCTTTTATCAGGTTACCAAAATGAGTAATAGTGTATACTTCAGGAACACTGATATACGGTTCGATTTCTGTTTTTTCTGTTAAAACATTTCCTTTTCGTATTCGTAAATAGACGATATCAAGCATTAAAGAAATCTGTTTGCGAGCGCCATAACTAAAAGTATCTGGAAAATAGGGGCTGACAATTTTGCTGACTTCGTCATAAGTGATTGGGTTACGCTTGATTTTTGGCAGGTTGGTTCCTTGAGTGGTCATCCAAATGAGATTATAAAATAAGATCCGAATGATACGTTCATCACCTGAGAGACTCAATTGAGAAATATTTACTCTGATTGCAAAGTGTTTGAAGTAATCGATCAACAGTTTTGATTTGCGAACGACGGTTGTTCTGCTTTGATAATGTTTATCGCAAAATCGATCTAGATTATCTTCAGGAAAATAGAGAAAAGAGATCAATAATTTGTATGGGATGCTTTGCGTGATCAAATATTGATAATACATATCATAAGTGATATTTTGCTTGTGATGGACACCACTTTTTGTGAGCAGATCGACTTTTTTACCAGTCATATCCGTTAAATCTTGCTGAATCAGTTCAAGAAGATAGACAACTCGACTATACGAATAATCAAGTTTACTCTCAAAAAATTTGATGCTATACCTCTTATCAGAGAAAAGGGTTAGTAGTCGAAAAAGAGTTAACTTACGTTTATCAGTGTTTTCCAACATCATTGCGTCTAACATTTCTTCACATCCTTGTATAAAATATTTATCAATAAAAACAAGTTAGTTAGTTTTTTTTGAACAATTTGAATAAAAGAGCGTCAATTAATAACGCACGTTCGAAATTAAGGCTTGAAAATCAAGATATTTTTGGATAAAATAACAAAAATTATTTTTAGATAACTAAAATAGTGTGTCTATGCGCTTATTTGCACAATTATAACTCTGACTTTATACTTGTTTTATGGTTACAAAGTAATTTCTATTTAAATTACTACTGTTTTTCCTAGGTAACTTATCAAGAGGTGTTTCTTCCCCTATTATGAAGTGTCAGGCATGGTCTTTAGACTTTGTCTGACTCTTTTTTTGAAACTTAGCTAAAGCCTTTGAAAACTAGGGTAATTACATGATATACTACACTAGTTGAATAATAAAGACCAAGGAGAATATTCCCATGTAGAAGGATTCTTAAAAAATAAATGATTGATCTGTTATACCTATTTAAGAAAAAACGATAGATTGGAGCAACAAATGAAAAATTCACATTTAAAAGAACAAGTTGACAGCCGCCGTACATTTGCGATCATTTCCCATCCGGATGCCGGGAAAACGACAATTACAGAGCAACTATTATTATTTGGCGGAGCGATTCGTCAAGCAGGGACTGTTAAAGGGAAAAAGACCGGAAACTTCGCTAAATCAGACTGGATGGAAATTGAAAAACAAAGAGGTATTTCCGTTACCAGTTCTGTGATGCAATTTGATTATGATGATAAACGTGTCAATATTCTAGATACCCCTGGGCATGAGGATTTCTCCGAGGACACGTATCGTACGTTGATGGCGGTAGATAGTGCTGTGATGGTCATTGATAGTGCAAAAGGGATCGAGGCGCAAACGAAGAAATTATTCCAAGTGGTCAAAAAACGTGGGATTCCGATTTTCACGTTCATTAATAAATTGGACCGTGATGGCCGTGAACCTTTAGAGTTACTGGAAGAGTTAGAAGAACTGCTTGATATCGAATCTTATCCAATGAATTGGCCGATCGGTATGGGGAAAGGTCTGGAAGGACTTTACGATATCTATAATAAACGTGTAGAAGTGTATCGACCTGAGACAAACAATGATGAGCGTTTTATCCCATTAGTAGATGGGGATATTCCAAGTGATCATCCACTGCATAAAGAAAGCGTGTACCAGCAAGTATTAGAAGAAGTCGAGCTATTGGTGGAAGCGGGAGATGAATTTGACACAGAAAAAATTGCCCGCGGAGATCAAACACCTGTCTTCTTTGGTTCAGCTTTAACGAATTTTGGTGTACAAACATTTTTAGAAACCTTTTTACAATTTGCGCCTTCACCGTACAGTCATAAAACAGAAGATGGACAAGAAGTCAGTCCTTATGAGGAAGAGTTCTCAGGTTTTGTTTTCAAGATTCAGGCGAATATGAATCCGGCTCACCGTGACCGTATCGCATTTGTTCGCATTTGTTCAGGAACTTTTGAGCGTGGGATGGATGTCATCTTAGGAAGAACTGGAAAGAAAATAAAATTAAGTAATGTGACGCAATTTATGGCGGATTCTAGAGAAAATGTGGAAGAAGCTGTTGCTGGTGATATCATCGGTATCTATGATACAGGAAATTATCAAATCGGTGACACATTATATGAAGGTAAATTGAAAGTCGAATATGAAGAGCTGCCTTCATTCACACCTGAGCTATTTATGAAAGTTGTCGCTAAAAATGTGATGAAACAAAAATCATTCCATAAAGGAATTTATCAGCTTGTACAAGAAGGTGCGATCCAATTATATAAAACCTATTTGACAGAAGAATATATCATTGGAGCAGTAGGACAATTGCAGTTTGAAGTGTTCCAGCATCGGATGCTGAATGAATATAATGCAGAAGTCGTTATGACGCCAATGGGTAGTAAAATCGCTCGCTGGATCAAGCCGGAAGACTTAGATGAACGGATGAGCTCAAGTCGAAATATTTTAGCAAGAGACCGTTTTGATCAACCATTGTTCCTATTTGAAAATCAATTTGCTGAACGTTGGTTTGCAGATAAGTATCCGGATGTAGAATTAAAGAGTTTATTATAAAATAGAAAAGGGACTGGGTCATAGCTCATAGAGTTATGACCCAGTCCTTTTTAAAACGAATAAACGTTGGAAGCAGAAGTAACTCCTACACTACACTTCGTTTCGATCTCATTAACTTCTACGCATGAAACATGCTAGAGTTAAAGGCCTTCGCTTCGATCACATCAGCTAACGCATACAGTTTCACTATTGTTCAAAGAACAAAGCGAAGCTAGCAAAATTCTAAGTGCTAAAGTACTAAGAGTTGAAGGCTTCGGAAATAAGCTGAATACTTCTGGCCCATCCTCTTTTAGTGTAGAAAGAACAAATCGCTGAAAGTCTAGACTTTGCGTTTGATCAACTCTCTCACATAGTTGATTCCAATGACCAAAAAGATGATGATCCCTGTAAAAATGAAGAAGAAACCAATTGGTAAAAGATAAAAATTTTCATGCAAAATGCCCGATTGGTCGATATATTCGACAGAGTTTGCTTTGATGAAGAAACAGGCAAAACCAAAAAACAATAAAAAAGCGCCAATCAATGTTGTGATCATATTGAATCTTGCCCGCCTTGTTTCACTACCATCCTGAATCAATTTTTCAGCTATATTATTCACAGTATTTCCTCCTAATATCAATTCATCAAGTGAAATATGAAATGAACGAGCAATGAGGATCAACATTTCGAGGTCTGGTAAATTTCGATTATTTTCCCAGTTTGAAACGGCTTGTCTTGTAACATTTAAACGTGAGGCAAATTGTTCTTGTGTTAATTGATTTTCTGTTCGTAATACTTTGATTTTAGCTCCAAATTCCATCGTCTAAATTCCTTTCACTGATGTTTCTTAAGCATAAAGAGGATCACATGAATTAGCAAGAAAGCAGTGCTTGCAAGAGGGAAAGCGTCACTTGCAGTTGTGATAATCACGTGTTTGGCAAAATAAAAAGACACATTCTACTCAAAAGAATAGAGTATGCCGTTTTATCTACTGTTCAACTAAACTAGAGGTTACAGGAATTGAAATTTCAGTCACATCTTTTAATTCGATGATCGAAATATCTTCTTGACGGTATTTTTCTTTAGGAATACGTTTTAAGAAGTAAGCTAAAATTTCGTTGATCTCAGTTTTGCGTACTGCACGTTTTTTATTGACGATCAATATTTCTGCATGCTTGGTTGCCTCAGAATAAACGACAGTGGTATTACCTGCTGAGTATACTTTAACAAAGTAGGCATCAGTATTTTCCAATTGTTTATTGACTAATTGCTTGTAGCTGTTGGTTACATTGACTAGCTTCATTTTTTTCACCCCGACTTATTTCTATATTTTAGATTGATACTTAAAATGTGCTAATTTCGCTTAAAATAGACATTTTTGACATTTGTTGTAGATTTACTCACTATTATTATAAATTTTTTTAGCCTAAATAAAAAGAATTTTGACTCAAAAAAACGAAAAAAAGACACTGAATAAACAAAAAAAGCAATCGTTTTCATCTTGTTTGTGCCATAAAAGACTAAAAATAGTTTGAAGTGAGGGGAATGCTACATCAGAGAAGGAAGCTACTAAAAACGACTATTTAGAGCGGAATTCTTTGACATATGCCCTCTGGAAATAAATATCGTTTGGCTGAACGATCGATCTAACCTCGGATAGATCATCAATTAGATGAAAGAGGCTGGCATGCTATGATGTGTCTAAACGTTTGTAGATGAAAAGCCAGAAGGTACAAAGATCAAGAAGATTATAGATTGGATTGAGCACAAGACCTTATTGATGATCTGAAAAAGCAATTGCGGAATTAGAGCAGGTACATGTGATTTTCCATGATGATGAAAGTAAAGAGACCTATGGCTTTCCCCATTAAAACAAAAAATGAGATCAGCGTTCATTCGCTGACCTCATTTTTTTATTCTTCTATTGTTTGTTCGCTATCAGGAGAATCAGATAAAGGAGCTTCTTCAGAAACAGTTTCAGTTGCACCAGTTACACTGATCTTCCCATCATCATCCAATTTAGCCACTAAATCATGATCTTCTGGATGATCCAAATAATATTCAGCAATTCCGTCTTCGATCTGTTCTTGGATCGTTCGACGCAATGGTCTTGCACCCATAGAAGGATCGTAGCCTAAATCAACTAATTTTTCTTTTACGTCTGTTGGAACTTCGATATGGATTTTTTGATGAGCAAGTAAGCCGTTCACTTCATCCAGCATCAAGCTGACAATATTCATCAAGTTTTCTTTGCTCAAAGCTTTGAATTCGATGATACCATCAAAACGATTCAAGAACTCAGGAGTAAAGAAGTTATTCAATTGTCCTAAAACAGATTTCGTCACGCCTTCACGGGCAGCGCCAAAACCAACGTTGGCTTCCACATTCCCAGTTCCAGCATTACTTGTCATAATGATGATCGTATCTTTGAAGCTGACTGTTCGACCTTGAGCATCTGTCAAACGTCCGTCATCAAGGATTTGCAAGAACATATGCAAAACATCTGGATGTGCTTTTTCGATTTCGTCAAGTAACACTAGGCTGTATGGATTGCGGCGCACTTTTTCAGTCAATTGTCCAGCTTCATCATATCCAACATAGCCAGGAGGTGAACCGATCAATTTAGAGACACTATGTTTTTCCATATATTCACTCATGTCAAAACGAATCATTGAATCTTCTGATCCAAATAGTTCAAAGGCCAATTGTTTTGCTAATTCCGTTTTACCAACACCAGTTGGCCCAACAAATAGGAAAGAACCGATTGGTCGATTTTGTTTACCCAAACCTACACGGTTACGGCGGATCGCTTTTGAGACTTTATCGACAGCATCATCTTGTCCGACAACATGAGCTTTCAAGTCGACTGCTAAGTTCTTCAATTGTGTTTGTTCTTTTTCTTTCAGATCACCAACTGGAATCCCGGTTTTTTGTTCAACGATCGCTTCGATATTTTTCTCATCGATCACAGGTGTTTCTTCATCGCTGATTTGTTTTTCCTTCATCGCTTGTAACTTATTGATTTGATCACGGTAGTAAGCCGCTTTTTCAAAATCTTCTTCAGCAGAGGCTTGTTGTTTTTGCTGTTCTGCTTCGGCTAATTTCTTTTCGATCGTTTTTGGATCGACGATTTGAATCGTCAAATTCATTTTAGAGCCTGATTCATCTAATAGGTCGATCGCTTTATCTGGTAAGAAACGGTCTTGGATATAACGATTAGATAAGGTTGCAGCCGCTTTGATCGCTTCATCTGTATATTTTACGTGATGATAATCTTCATAGCGTTTTTGCAAACCTTTCAAGATCTCGATCGTTTCATCGACAGTGGGTTCGTCTACACGAACGGGCTGCATCCGACGTTCTAAAGCAGCGTCTTTTTCGATGATGCGGTATTCATTCAATGTTGTTGCCCCAACCATTTGGAGTTCTCCACGAGCAAGCGCAGGTTTTAAAATGTTACCGGCATCCATATTGCCGTCACCAGCAGCACCGGCACCGACGATTTCATGGACTTCATCGATAAATAAGATAACATTTTCAGCTTGCTTGATTTCTTCGATCAATTTTTGCATGCGTTCTTCAAATTGTCCGCGAATGCCTGTTCCTTGAACTAATGAAACAACGTCTAAACGAATCACTTCTTTGTCCAATAGTTTCTGCGGAACATCACCATCGACGATTTTTTGAGCAAGTCCTTCGACAACGGCTGTTTTACCAACACCGGGTTCGCCGATCAAGACAGGATTGTTTTTTGTCCGGCGATTGAGGATTTCGATAACACGCTTGATTTCTTCATCACGACCGACAACAGGATCGATATCGCCATTGCGAGCTGCTTGAGTGATATTGATACCATATTCTCCAAGTAAGCCGTCCGCTTGTCCAGCACCACCGCGAGGAGGTTGTCCGCCATTGAAGCCGTTACCGTCACCAAACTGTGTTGGAGGGACTTGGCCATTCGGGTTACCTTGTTGTTCCTGCATTTGACGAGATAAAGAGCGGTAGAGATCATCTAAACTTCCAAAACCAAATGGATCTTGCTGAGACATTGTTGGTTGATTATCATTTGCTTGTGCTTTTAATTTTTGGTAGCAACTTTGGCAATAGTCTAACTGTTTTCTTTGACCATTGACATTCGCATATAAATGGATCGTTGCTGGATTTTGCTGACAATTTTGACAGATCATAGGATAAAACACGTCCTTTCAAAATAAGACTAATCATGTATCAAAGTCATTAATAAGAAAGTCAAAAACCAATTGACCATTTTTGACCTTTGAGAATATTATAGCATCTTTCTCAGAAGAATCAAGCAATTGAACTTTAAATAGAATCCGATCACACATATAAAAATCGAGAAATAGCTTAGACAAATACTTCATTTTGTCATACAATAACCTCAGTCTAAAAATATACAGAAAGCGGTGAATAAATAATGGTCGAAAATTCGTTTGAACAACAAATCAATGCGCTGAAGGAAGGAACGATCTCTGAGCTGATCGTCGATCCGCAGGATTTTCCTGCGTTTAGGGAAGCGTGGAAGAATTTACCAGATCGGATGTCGATTGTCGGAGAAGCTGGATTAAATGGACGAATTATATATCATTATATGAAAGAAGAAAATTAAGAGGGCCGTTCAATCAATAAAAAATAGGTGAAAAGTGTTGTATCTACCTTAAAAAAATGGTAATCTTAAAAATTGAAAGGGTCTTTTCTTGATGTCTGTTTTATTCGAATCAAGCAGAGAAAGGAAAACCCTAACATAAAAAATTATTTTACTTACGAAGGAGACCGATTCATATGGAAAAGAAAGATTTTCACATCGTAGCAGAAACAGGGATTCACGCTCGTCCAGCTACATTATTAGTACAAACTGCAAGTAAATTCAACTCAGATATCAACTTAGAATACAAAGGTAAATCTGTTAACCTTAAATCAATCATGGGCGTTATGTCTCTAGGCGTTGGCCAAGGTTCAGACGTTACTATCTCAGTTGATGGTGTAGACGAAGCTGATGCATTAGCAGCAATCGTTGACACAATGAAAAAAGAAGGATTGTCAGAATAATGTCTGATATGCTAAAAGGAATTGCCGCAAGTGATGGTGTCGCTATCGCTAAAGCTTACCTGTTAGTTCAACCTGATTTATCTTTCGACAAAAAATCTGTAGAAGATACTGCTGCGGAAGAAAGCCGTTTAGATGATGCTTTAGCAAAATCAACGACTGAACTGCAAGCAATCAGAGAAAAAGCAGCTCAAAGCCTTGGCGAAGAAGAAGCGCAAGTTTTTGATGCGCATTTGATGGTTTTATCTGACCCTGAAATGATTGGTCAAATCAAACAAAACATCCAAGATAATAAAGTAAATGCTGAAGCAGCATTAAAAGAAGTGACTGATATGTATATCGGTATGTTCGAAGCAATGGATGACAATGCCTACATGCAAGAACGTGCAGCAGATATTCGCGATGTTGCAAAACGTATTTTAGCTCACTTACTAGGGGTTACGCTTCCTAATCCTTCAATGATTAACGAAGAAGTGGTTGTGGTTGCTCATGACTTGACTCCAAGTGATACTGCTCAGTTAGACCGTACATATGTGAAAGCATTTGTAACGGATATCGGTGGACGTACGTCTCACTCTGCTATTATGGCGCGTTCTCTTGAAATTCCTGCGATCGTAGGAACAAAAGAAATCACTGCAAAAGTGAAAGAAGGCGATATTTTAGCGGTAAACGGGATCGATGGCGATGTGATCGTTCATCCAACGGACGCTGAAAAAGCTGATTTTGAAGCAAAAGGTAAAGCGTATGCTGACCTTAAAGCTGAATGGGATAAATTAAAACATGCTGAAACAGTGACTGCTGACGGCAAACATATCGAATTAGCTGCCAATATTGGTACACCTAAAGATTTAGAAGGCGTACACAACAATGGCGGAGAAGCTGTTGGTTTATACCGTACAGAATTCTTATACATGGATTCTCCGGACTTCCCGACAGAAGAAGATCAATATGTTGCATACAAAGCTGTACTAGAAGGCATGGACGGCAAACCTGTCGTGGTTCGTACAATGGATATCGGTGGAGACAAAGAATTACCTTATCTTCAATTACCGCATGAAATGAACCCGTTCTTAGGTTACCGTGCATTACGCATCAGCTTATCTGAACGCGGCGATGATATGTTCCGCACACAAATGCGTGCATTATTACGTGCTTCTGTTCATGGTAACTTACGTATCATGTTCCCAATGGTTGCTACATTGAAAGAATTCAGAGCAGCGAAGAAAATCTTCGATGAAGAAAAAGCAAAATTAGTTTCTGAAGGAACAAGCGTATCTGATACGATTCAAGTCGGTATCATGATCGAAATTCCTGCAGCAGCTGTGATTGCGGATAAATTCGCCAAAGAAGTTGACTTCTTTAGTATCGGAACAAATGACTTGATCCAATACACAATGGCAGCAGACCGTATGAACGAACGTGTTTCTTACCTATACCAACCATACAATCCTTCAATCTTACGTTTGATCAAAAACGTGATCGATGCATCTCATGCAGAAGGCAAATGGACTGGTATGTGTGGAGAAATGGCGGGTGACCAAACTGCAGTGCCTCTATTAGTAGGGATGGGCTTAGATGAGTTCTCTATGAGTGCAACATCTATTCTTAAAACACGCAGCTTGATGAAACGTCTAGATACTAAGAAAATGACTGAACTTGCGGATCGTGCGTTGAATGACTGCGATACAATGGAAGAAGTTATGGAATTGGTTGAAGAGTTCACAAAATAAGAATTTAAAGCTTCTGTTGTTTAGACATGTGTCTAAACAACAGAAGCTTTTTTTGTATAAGAACTCTTTTATGATTTGATATGCTGCTTGATCTTTTTTATTGCCCATTCGTAGTGACTGGAAGTTGCGGAAACACAGTAGCTTCCTAGTGTAGATGTTCCAGTCCAAGTCAATGTATTTTTAGCGAATAATTCTTCATTCGTGAATGTCTCAATCATTTTTAATACCTCAGCATGGCTATTTTTTAGAAGTTCCTTTGCCTCATTCAGAGAGGTATTTTGGTGTTTTTCTATAAATTCTTCATTGAGTTTACCGTAAGTTCGCCAATTATAGGGAGTGGGTATGAAAGGCTTTGCTTCGCCGTTTTGATTAGAGTCTACCCAATTTAAAAGCAATTGATGCCATTCATATAAATGAATCAGCACATCCCGCAAATTCTTATCACGTTGCCAGTGAGCTTCCTTTCTTTTTTCCAAAAAGGTTTCACTAAAGACAAATGATGCATTCTGTTTTTCAGCAGACATAGAATCGATCAGCTGCCATAATTTCGAAAACTGTTCGTCTGCTGTTGTGATCAAGTCTATTTTAGTTGTAGGTCTGGGCATAATATACACTCTCCTTTGCATTTATATTTTCATAGTAGCATAGGTAAGGTGACAGCTGTTTGTCACTTTATAGATTTAAATAATTTTTCTTTATCTCTTCGACCTGAGTCAGTAACTTTTTTTCTACATGTGCTGGTGAGAGGACTTTGACTGAAGCACCTAAAGATAAAAGAAAAGAGTATAGCCAATAATCTTCCGGTAATAGCGCATCTACAAGCAAAGAGCCGTCTTGATTGATCTGGATATCCTGCATATCAAATTCATCATACGCTCTGAAAGCAATCTCTTTTGTGAATAAAAGAGTTAAATGCAATAAAGTCGGGCTGTCTTTTTCTTCAAGAGCAGGAACGGTGTAGCTACTTCTAGAAAAAGCTTCGTCAAGTATTTCCAAATCAGTGATCCTATTGATTTTATAAGTTCTGTAATCTTGTTTTGAAATGCAGTAAGCTTGTAGATACCAGGCTTTAGATTTAAAGAGTAATTTTAATGGATAAACGATTTTTAAACTTGTTGATCCGTAAGAGGTTGCATAGGAAAAAGAAAGAGCTTTATCTGTAAGGACAGCATTTTTCAAAAGTTCAAATTTTTGATTGTCGGGATCTGTTTTCCCCCAACGGGAAAAGTCAACTTCGATCCAACTAGTGTCAGTCTTTTTAAAAAGAGTTTGAAGTTTTGATAAAGTCGTTGCAGCATTTAAATGATGTGTCACATCTAAGCTTTGAAGAGCAAAGAGAATTTGATCTTGTTCGTCAGCTGAAATCATCGATTTGTCTAACACGTAATGATCAAGCAGAGAGATCCCGCCGCCTTTTCCTTTAGTTGTGTAAATTGGAATACCAGCGATAGATAACGCTTCTATGTCACGTAAAATCGTCCGTTTAGAGACTTCGAAATGTTTTGCTAACTCCATTGTCGTCATCTTTTTTCTTTCGAGTAGAAGATAGACGATTTCAAACATTCTATTTAGTTTCATAATATATCACCCACTTATTTTGAATATACATAAAAAAACAACTATCCTACAGAGGAGAACAAATTTTTAAATTCAATAAAGGTAGTACTTTGAACAGAAAAGATAAAAATTACACAACGTTTATTGATGACTTATGAAAACTGCTGAAAAAATTGTTCTCCTAATCGAGTTAAAGTGACACTCCGGTTGTCTGAATTCTGATAAATATATTCCTTCCTAATAATCATCTCCAGAAAAGCTTTCCCTAAATTTCCGCCTAAGTGGAATGTTCGTTCAGTCCAATCTAAACAAGGTTTAGCGAAGATCCCAGCCCTTTTTTTCACTTCATTAGTGTCTATTTCAATACGATTTAAAAAGAGTAAACCTTCATGTGTGAGTTCGACTTGGTTATTTGCTAAGATCAGATAATTTTTTGCAATCAGAAAATCAAAAAATGTGACACCTAAAGCTCCTGCCAGATGGTGGTAACAGGTTCGACCACATTTTAATTCCTGAAACTCTTTATTTTGATTATAGGAGCTGATTTTTTTGACAGGACTGATCAGCATCAAGCTTTCCAGAAGCTCTGCTACCGCAGGATTTATCAATTGGTAGTAAACATGGCGGCCTTGTCTGTAATAAGTCACCCATTCCAAAGCTTCAAGTTTCTTCAAGTGGTAAGAAGCTGTTTGGTCTTTTATTTTCACTGCTTGCGCGATTTCATGGACCGTGTGAAATGTTCCGTCCATCAAAAGTGTCAAAATTTCTAAGCGTGACTGATCGGCTAATAGTTTCGTTGTCTGCTGTAAATCTGGAAAACCATTCATTTTTTTCTCCTTTAATAGTTCGATACGCATCGAGGTTTATCGTTAGTATACTATATTTAGAGGTGAAAGATATGTTTAAAAAAGTAGAAAAAACAAGTTTTTATTATGGATTTCCAGTCGTGTTGATGACAACGAAAGATTTAGAGACTGATCGAGACAACATCACTCCGATCAGTTCTACTTGGACATTAGGCAAGTCAATTGTTCTAGGGATCGGTTTGCATAACAAAGGATTTTTGAATCTCAAAGTAGGGAGTGAAGTGACACTTAATCTTGCTGATAAAACCCTTTGGAAAAATATTGAACGAATTGCGCAAGTTACAGGAACTAAACAGATTCCAGAGTATAAGAAGCAGGCAGGCTACTCATATTGTGCAGATAAATTTGATTTAGGGAACTTCACTAAGCTAGCTGGTCAAGAGGTTCAAACAGTAAGGATCAAGGAATGTCCGATTCAAATAGAAGCAATGGTCGCAACTATTTCCCTCAGAGAAGAGTTTGCAATCGTTGAGTGTACGATAAAAGGGATTTTTATTGATGAAAAAATCTTGCATGATGAGCGATACATAAATGTTGATCTGTGGCATCCGCTTATTTACAAATTTAGAGAATATACGACGACGACGCAAGGAATCGGGAAGAATTTTCGGTTCCAAGAATTTGATAGTACTATTTAGATGAAACCGATAATAATTAGAAATTAGTATAACAAAAACGCAAGATATCTCCTAAAATTTTCTTAAAACGGAGCCTCCTTAAAGCATATTGAAAAAGATTACTGTATAGTAATATGCAAGAACAAGTTTTTATAGGAGGATTTTTATGAAACATAAACAAAAAAAACTCGCACTTGCGATGACCTTACTTTTGATTTCAGCAGGTGTCTATAATGGAACCACAGCTTTTGCCACACAACAAACGTCAACTGATAGTACTGCAACTAGTGAATCAACGACAACAACAAGCAGCTCTGAAAAAGTACTTCAAATCAATGCAGTTGCGTTAGGAAATGCTTTGACTCAAGAACAAAAAGACTATACCTTGAAAGCACTTGGTGCAAAGGGCGAAACACCAACCTATACAACGAATGGATCAGATTTGATGAGCTTCATCCCAGATGGTGGTTTTAACGCAGAATGGGCAGTGTATAGCTCAGTTCGTATGGAAACTCAAAAGAAAGGTTCAGGAATCACAGTGGATATCGCGACAACTGAAAATATCACGAAAATCACTGCCGCTCAATACCAAAATGCCGCCTTGACGGCTGGTATCTCTGATGCCAAATTGACGGTTGCTTCCGCTGTACCGATCGATGGTTCTGGCGCATTGGCAGGTGTCTATAAGATCGTTGAAGAATCTGGCGGCATCATCAATCGTGACCGTGTTGGCGTAGCGCAAGATGAAATGGACGTTTTATCTAAGATCACAGAGGAAAATAAAGACAAGGAAGGTTATTCCGATGAAGCGCTAAATGCAGCTCAGGAAGAAGCCAAAAAAGAATTAGCAGCTAAAACAGCTGATGGCACAAAGTTAACCAAGGAAGATATCCAGCAAGCAGTTGATAATGCATTAAAAAGCCAAGGCATCCAAGATGTCATGACCTCAGATCAAGTCAATGAATTGACTACCTTGATGAGTGACATGAAAGATAAAAATATTTTTGATGATTTTGTGAACCAACTAGATTTAACCAAAACGAAAGAACAACTTCAAGAAAAATCTAAGGGACTTTGGGAAAATATCAAAAGCTTTTTCAGTGGTCTTTGGGATTCGATCACAGGGAAATAGTTTGGCGAATTAGTCTAGAAAATAATCTAAAACAGACATACAAATAAAAAGAGATGAAATGAAAGTGAAAACTTTTATTTCATCTCTTTTTTTGTTTTGATTTAAGTTGAAATAGGTTTATTGTTCTAACTTTCATAATGTAACATTAAAATTGCTTTTTAAATCATTTGTAGTGTGTGATATTTAGAACATAACCTGATTAAAAGATGGAAAGAATGTTTTAAAGATAGGAAGGATTGTATGAAGATTGGACAATTGATCAAAGAAAGTAGAGAAAGGAAAAACATGACGCAACAACAATTAGCTGATCAGTTTCACGTAACAAGACAAACAGTGTCACGATGGGAGAATGAACAGTCGTATCCGAATTTAGATACATTGGTCGAATTAAGTTTCTTTTTTGAATTTTCTTTGGACGAAATTTTAAAAGGAGAAGGAAAAGACTAGATGAAAAGGAAATAAACTGACTTAAAGCTTTGAATATAAAAGAGGATCATGGAAGAAGTTCTTTGGTTCTCTTTTTTGTGGTGCTTAGGAGATTTGAGGGGATGGAAGTAGAAAAGATGTTTTTTTATGAGACTTTAAAATGGAAAAACAGTAATCTTTCTGATTAAAAATGGGTTCTAATGAAAAAAATATTGTTCTATTAGTTATTTATTGATATCATTATAAAGTATGGTTTTAGGAAATGGATCATGAGTAGATCAAGTAATTTAAGTATCGGTGGCATTGTGAGTCAATCGACAGTGCTTTAAACAGTATCAAAATATCAATGACGAATTCCAGTACAATGTTGCAGAAAATAGGCATACGATGCAATTGATCAATGATTTTCAACGAGGTGAAGTTAATTGAAAGATACTGACATTAACAAACGAGAACTTTCAGAGATAAAAAAAATAAAACGGAGGACATTAGTTGCCTTTCTAGGGGTGTTTTTAATAATTGTTATTGGAATAGTAGGGAAACTATATATGGATAATAAAATGTTTCATAATGAGATGGTGAATGTGGTAAAAAGCGATCAAGCTAAAAAATTAATTGAAAAAGGATTGCGCAATTTAGATTCAAAAGCATTAACATATGAGGGAGTCATTAAATCATATGAAATAGATTATGAAAGTATAGAACAGAATCCTATGGGTGGGATTATGTTTGATGTGATTGTAAATGATGAGATGGAACTTAGAGTATATAATATTTTGGCTAAAGATGCTGCCAAAGGAACTTTAGAAAATTCTGGTGGTGGAAATACAGCTAAGTTAGAGGAGTTATTAACTTCCAGAGGGACATCCTATAAAAATAAATAATAATAGTAAAACAATAGGATACATGTCAAAAGTAGTCAATGAAAAAAACAGGCAAACAAGCATACCTTATTACAAATGATAGTCCCAAGGTATAAAGACCAAAAGAAGTGAAAATAACAAGCAAATCTTAAATAATACCTGGAAAATTTATGATAATACCAATATTTAGAAACATAACAGGAATCATTTTCCTTATAATCTACTTATAGAGGTGAAACTAAATGAATGACACAGAAAAGAATGAACAACAAGTTTCAGAGATAAAAAAAATAAAACAGAAAACAATAGTTACCTTTCTCGGAGTGTTTTTGATAATTATTATTGGAATAGGAGGGAAAATATACATGGATAACATAAGATTTCATGATGAAATGGTAAATGTAGTAAAAAGTGGGCAGGCAAAAGAAATAATTGAAGAAGGATTAAAAAATTTGGATTCAAAAGCATTAACATCGGAAGGGATCATCAAATCCTATAAAATTGATTATGAGAGTGTTGAACATAATCCTATGGGCGGGATCAATGGTAAGTTATATATAAATAGTACAGAAAATTTATATGTGACTTTTATTTTAGACGTGGATTCAGAAGGTAATTTAGACAGAAATCATGGGATTTCAAGTTATTCGTCTGAATTAGATAATATGCTGAAGGAGAGAAATAATGGGTAAAACATATACAGATGATGAACGTGTCCAAATTGCAAAAAAAGAGTATGATAATTTGAAAAAAATGATCCAGTTACTATTAATAATGGAAAAACAACAATAGGTTATGTTTCAAAAGTAGTAAATAACAAAAAAACAGGCGAACAAGCATATATCATTACAGACGGCAATCCAAAGGTACAAAGACCAGAAGAGGTAAATCATGTAACGGTACTGTTTCAAGGATCAACGGGGATAGATAAAATCGGTGAAAATCCAAAAGAAGTCAAAAGTGACTGGCTGGATAATAATGCCAAGATTTTAAACAATATTAATAAAAGCTACAGAGTATCGGATGCAATACTAGAACCTACCAAACAAATGAAATCTTCGGCTGAAACATTGAACAATGCGATGAATAAATATTCTAATGCAACATTTGATATATATGGACATTCTCAATCGTCAACTAATGGGCAGTACGCGCTAGGTTCTCTTGATTCAAAAAAGAAACTAAATCGGATAAATGGCGCATTCTTTTACCAAGGACCAAACGCTTATTGCATGATGGATAAAGAGCAACGAAAAATGGCAAATCAACTAAAAGATCGAATTTTTAATTTTGTTGATGATAAAGATCTAGTCCCAATTGGTTACGAACTTTACCCTAATCATATAGGAACGCTGATTTATGTGAATTCTAAAAAAGTTGGCAAAATTGATCAACATATGTGGGGTGGCTATCAGTTCAAAAATGGTGAGTTGAACGTGTCAAAAGAATCGCTAAAACAATTCAGACAAGCAAAACATGCGTATAATATGCGGGTAATAAAGGGGCAGCTGACTGCATTAGAACGATTGAAGAAGAAATTAACGAAAAGCGGAGGCGGTCTTTCTTCTGGAGAACGTATCTATTTAGAAGATAGCAGAGCCTTAGCCGTTGTCAGTCATGCGTCAGCGGAATTTGAAGCAGCCATGTTGTCTGTTGTCATGATCTATCAAAAAGGGATACAAGAAGCAGAAAAACTATGGACAGAAACACTGACAGATGCTCGCACAATTGGGGTCGATCTATCAGAAGGAGAAATTCTCTCTGCCCTAGAAAGTGTGGGCTGCTCGAAACAAAGTATTGTGGCAGAGCCGACGAATGACTATAAAGAAAAAATACATAAAGCGAAAACAATGAATGATAAGTTCCGGCAATTAGCACAAGAAATCCGAAGTAAAATCAATACATTCGTTCAAAAAGATCAAGAATTATCGAAACAATTAAAAGGGCTTGTTTCGTAAGCGTTAGGAGAAAGAAGATGGATACAGAAGAAGCCGTGCGACTAGAATGCCAAAGAAGTAGAGCAGATTTAGAAGAACAAGAAGATACAGTAAAATTCTTAATCCGTAACGGACAAGAGTACACGGAAGATATTTTCGCTCACACCCATCATTTGTTAAGCAAACGAGGATATTCGCAAGAGATAGTCCAAGATATGCAGCGGGCGTTACAATGGGATGAGGCCGATTATTTAGAAGAATTAGAACTAGAGCGCAGAGAACTTCTCATGCAACAAGAAGAAGTGGAGCAACAGTATCGGAAAAAGCGTCAAGAACTAGAGGAGTAGGAGGAATAAAGGGGTGTCAAAAAAGGGAAAAGAACGGGAAAGAAAAGAGCGAGAAAAAGCGTTTCGGAAAGAAAGTCAAAAAATAGCAGTGCAAGCTCTTGGAAGAAGTGCAAGTGAGCAGAAAATTTCAGATAAAAAGTCCATAAAAACAAAAGGAGAAAAAGAAATGAGTGAAGCAGCTGCTATGATTGGAAAAACAGGAAGCTCATTTCAAGAATCTGTGCAGGGACAATTTGGAACAAAAATAACCGAAGTATTTGACCAGCAGAAACAAATGTTAGATTCTTTCTAAAATTGAAGCATGTCAGGGCATGAACCTATATTTGATAACAAAGTTATTCAATAAAGGTAAATGAGATTCAGGAAAACAAAAAAATAGAAATCTTGAATTAATAAAAATAAGCTACTAAAATAAATCAACTTAACCGCTATTTATGGCGGTTATTTTTTTATGCAGAAATGAGATAGTAGGATAAGGTGAAAAACATTTTATAAAACTGTTTTAAATTGTAAAAAAGTATCGATTTAATAAGCCAGATAGTTAAATAAGAATAAATAGATAGAAAAATATTTTGATGTGGAATGATAGGCTGAGTTAGTTAATATAAAGTATAAAAGCTATTGTTAGAAATTACTTACTCATGATATACTTATATTGCAATATTTACGCTTGATTACTGCGTAAGTTAAATTATTAATGAATATAAGATAGTCATTTTTCAAAAAATGTATACATAATTAACGAAAGGAAGTATTTAATTGGCAGAGGCAAAATTTGAAGAAGCTCTAATTAAGAAACTTGAAGCAGAAGGCTGGACATATTGTAAAGATTTTTCCAATGTTAGTATAAAAAAACTTGAACAACATTGGCGTGATATTTTGAATGAAAAAAATGCCCATAAATTAAATGGAACACTATTATCTGACACTGAATTTAGTCTGATTCTTCAAGAAATACAACGCATCCGCACCCCCTATGATGCTCAACTTTTATTAGTAGGTGCTGGGGGAATTGGATCGATTCCAATTACTCGTGATGATGGTTCTAGTTTAGAAGTTGAAATTTTTTATGAAGATGATGTGGGAGCTGGGCGCTCAAAATATGAAATCGTCAATCAAATAAGGTTTGATGATTTACCTAAAGGTCTGACAACAAAACGAATAATTGATATAGCACTACTTATTAATGGTATTCCTGTTGTCCATATTGAAGAAAAAGATGAACATATTCAAAATCAATGGCAAGCTTTTGAGCAACTTAAAGGCTATCATGGTGATGGATTATATGAAGGCTTATTTGCATTTGTACAAGTACAATTTATAATGAGTCAACATTCAGCGCATTATTTTGCTCGACCAAATGCTTTTGAACATTACAACAAAACATTTGTTTTTGGTTGGCGAGATGAAAATAATAATGATATTACTGACGCATTTGAATTTGCTCAGCAAGTCATGGGGATTCCAAAACTTCATCGTTTGGTTACAGTCAATATGATTCCAGATGCATCAAATGACAACTTGATGGTGATGCGTAGTTATCAAATTCAAGCGACACGTGAAATCTTACAGCGTGTGCAAAATATGGAATCAAGTGGTCTGATTCAAAAGGAAGGTGGCTATATTTGGCATACAACTGGTTCTGGGAAAACTGTTACTTCTTTTAAAGTTGCTCAACTTTTGGCATCAGTAGGAAAGATTCGAAATGTATTATTTATCGTGGATCGCGTCGATTTAATTGACCAAACACTTGAAAATTTCAAGGATTTTGCTTATATGCACTTTAAAAAGCGTATTAAGAAAGTGGATGGTCGAGGATTAAAACAGGCATTAAAACATAAAGGAGCATCACAAATTTTGTTGATTTCTGTTCAAGGATTAACAAAAGCTGTTAAGCGAGGACTAGAAAACGATGATTGGAACGTCATTATTATGGATGAAGCTCATCGAAGTGCAAGTGGAGAGTCAGTACAGTTAATAAAACAGGCGTTTAAGAAAACGACATGGTTTGGTTTTACTGGTACGCCTAATTTTTATAGCGATGAAATAAACGATGTTAAAACTACTCGTGATATCTCAACACATGATATTTTTGGTAAACGTCTACATACATATACCATTAAAGACGCAATTGGAGATGGAAATGTTTTAGGTTTTGATGTGACGTATTTCAAACCTCATTGGGTTGTTGAACATCCACAAACTGATTTTTCTGAAAAAGATTACGAAAAGGAAGTTTATCAAAGTGATGTCTATCGTCAAGAAGTAGTGCAAGATATTCTTTCTAACTGGCGAAAAACTTCTAGTGGAGCATTGATTGCAGGAAGACGTGAAGAAAATACTTTTCAAGCAATGCTTGCGGTATCTGGTAAACAAGCGGTTGTACATTACTACAATATTTTTAAGGCGAAAGCTCCACATTTAAATGTGGCAATGACTTTTTCTCGTGATGAATCTAATGAGCATGGTACTAAAGAGCAAAATGAAGCACTTAAAAAGGCAATCAAAGAATATACAAGAAAATTCAATGTTCCGAGTATTTTGGATGCAAAAGATCCTGCTCGAGCGTATATGCAAGATATCTCTAAGCGACTAGCTCGTAAAAAGCCGTATAACCAAGGAAAAGAAGAAGATCGACTAGACTTAGTTATTGTTTCAGATCAATTATTGACCGGTTTTGACTCGAAGTATCTTAATATGATTTATATGGACAAAATGCTAAAAGAAGGAATGCTCATTCAGGCAATGTCTCGGACTAATCGAACATACGACCGTAATAGTAAACCTCATGGAAAAGTCCGTTTTTATCGTCAAGGGGATGAAATGCAAGAATTTGTTGAAAATGCATTACGCATTTATACAAGGGGAGGAAATGACACTCTTCAAGAGGCTGAAAAAGAAACCGAAAAGCAGCCACCAAAAGAGCTAGAGGATGATGATATCTTAGCTAAGCCACAAAGTCACCAAATAAATGATTTGGAAAAAGCAGTTTCTAGATTAAAAGAGCTTGCTGGAGTTGATTTTAGTCAAATTCCTCGTGGAGAAAACGATTTAAAAGAATTTGTAAATCTTGGATTAGCAACACAAAATAAAATTCAACGATTAGTGCAGCAAGGATACGAATTAGGTAGCGAAATTGAAGAATTAGATGAAAATCGCAAACCAACTGGAAAGAATGTTCAACTCGATATTTCAAGTATTGAAGAATTTGGCGCATTACAAGCTAGACTGAATGATGCTAGAGAGAAGCTACCGCCAAAAGATCGTCCCGACCTCACTGAAATCAAAATTGGCATCAAATTTTATGATCATCAAATTATCGATTATGATATGCTAGTGGAGCTTTTGAATGCGTTTATTGATGATAAAACTGAAACAAATAAAGAAGCAATCGATAAACATATTACGCCTATGGACGATGAAAGTCGTCAAGAAATCAATGAGATTGTTGAAGATATTGAATCTGGTGATATTACGGAACACTTCACGAGTGAATCTCTTCAAGAAACACGAAAAAAATATCGTACAGAACGACGGGAATTAAGAATTCGAAGATGGGCAGCAAACCAAGATGTGAATGGAAATCGGATTGTAGAAGCATTTGATTTATTTCTTCCAGGGCATACACTCATTGATAATCAAAGACTTGCAGATCTTGTGCATGCGATTGAAGAGGAAGAAAATATCGGATTCTTTGGAGCATCAGACTTCGAAGAATCTTTGATGACCTTTTTTAATTCATTATAAGTAAATAAGTACTTCTTATAAATAATAGAAAGTAGGAAAAATGTAATGGCACTTTCGAATGAACAGCAAACCAAGATGTGGGCAATGCTTAATCAAACACGAGGGCAAATTGGATTAACAGCGTACAAAGACTATATATTTGGTATTTTATTTTATAAATTTTTATCAGAAAAAGCAACTCATTGGTTAGAAGGTGTTTTGCGTGGTGAAACGTGGGAAAAGATTTATTCTCAAGATTCTACGAAGGCTCTAGATTATATGAAAAAAAATCTTGGCTATGCGATTCGACCAAATGATTTTTTTGAAGATTGGAAAAAGGCAATTGATGCAGATCGTTTCAATATTGGAATGATGACTGATACTTTTGGACATTTCAACCAGCAAATCGCACCAGCAGCTAAAGGAGATTTTGAAGGTATTTTTGATGGTATGCGTTTTGATAGTGCTGACTTAGGAGCGAATGCACAAGCTCGTGCTAGTGTAATGATTTCTATGATTGAGTTACTATCGGCTCCTGAATTTGATTTGTCTGGTAGCGACGATACTGTTTCAGATATTTATGAATATTTAGTTGCACAGTTTGCGACTGTATTGGCATCTGATATGGGACAATATTACACACCTAAAGAAATTTCGGATGTAATGGCACGTATTTTAACATTCGGTAAAGAGGATAGTGAACGATTTTCAATTTATGATCCGACAGTTGGTTCAGGTTCACTTTTACTTACAACAGCTAGCTATATGAAAAATTCGCATAAGCGTGGAATGATTAAGTACTATGGTCAAGAAAAAGATGCTACGCCGTACCGCTTAGCAAGAATGAACTTGATGATGCATGGTGTTGAATACAACGATATAAGTATTAACCATGCGGATACACTTGAAAGTGATTGGCCAGATGGGGTTGTAGAAGGAAAAGACACTCCGCGAATGTTTGATGCTGTAATGGCAAATCCACCTTATTCGGCTCATTGGGATAGCAAAGATCGTGAAGACGACCCTCGTTGGCGTGAATATGGTGTTGCGCCTAAAACAAAAGCTGATTACGGTTTCTTATTGCATTGCTTATATCATTTAGAAGACAGTGGACGTATGGCGATTATTTTACCACATGGGGTACTATTTCGTGGCGCAGCAGAAGGTCGTATTCGTAAGGCATTAATTGAAAAACACCAAATTGAAACTATAATAGGTTTTCCAGATAAACTATTTTTAAATGCATCTATTCCAGTGTGTGTCATAATTTTAAGGAAAAATCGAGCTGAATCAGATGTTCTATTTGTCGATGCAAGTAAAGATTTTGAGAAATTGAGAAGCCAAAAACAGTTACGTTCTGAAGATATTGAAAAGATTGTTAAGACAGTGATTGAACGGAAAAAAATTGAAAAATATTCTTATATTGCAACATTGAATGAGATTAAAGAGAATGATTATAACTTGAATATTCCTCGATATGTAGATACTTTTGAGGAAGAAGAACCTATTAACATCATCGAAGTTAGTAAAGATTTGATGAAGTTGAATGCTGAGATTAAACAAGCAGAAAATAATTTTTTGTCTATGTTAAATGATCTCGCAGTGACTCCCGAAACTAAAGATTTGATAGAAGCTACAAAAGGAGTCTTTTATGATGGATAAAAAAGATGCTCCAAAACTACGGTTTAAGGGCTTTTCCGACGCTTGGGAACAGCGTAAGTTGGAGAAAATTGCTAGCTTCTCTAAAGGTAATGGATATACTAAGAATGATTTAATTGAATCTGGAGACCCAATAATTTTATATGGCCGTTTGTATACAAATTATGAAACGGTTATTGAAAGTGTAGATACATTTGTATCAAAAAAAGATAAATCAGCTATAAGTGAAGGAAATGAAGTGATAGTCCCGGCTTCAGGAGAGTCATCGAAAGATATTTCAAGAGCTTCGGTTGTTGCTGCTCCAGGCATTATTTTAGGAGGAGATTTAAACATTATTAAGCCTGTAACTTATATAGATTCTACTTTTTTAGCTTTAACAATTTCTAATGGATCACAACAAAAAGAAATGTCTAAAAGAGCACAAGGTAAATCTGTAGTACATCTTCATAATTCTGATTTAAAACAAGTTAATTTATTATATCCAAAAATTGAAGAACAACAAAAAATTGGTGCTTTTTTTCAGAAACTCGACAACACTATCACTCTTCATCAACGTAAGTTAGAAACCTTAAAACAGATGAAGAAAGGGTTTCTACAGCAGATGTTCCCAGTAAATGATGGAAAAGTACCAAGGGTACGGTTCGCTCACTTTGAGGAAGAATGGGAACAGCGTAATATAAAAGTAATATCAAAAGTTTTTATTGGTTTGGTTACTTCGATGACTGAAAACTATCGTAATGAAGGAACTCTTTTAATTCGTAATTCGGATATTAAATCAGGAAAATTTGAATTTGCGGATAATCCTATCTATCTTGATGAAGCTTTTGCAGAAAGGAATGCTTCCCGACGCCTAGAATTAGGTGATGTTGTTACAGTACACACAGGTGATATTGGAACATCCACAGTTATTGGTGAACGAGAGCGCGGAGCAATTGGATTTGCCACAATTAATACTCGCCCGAATCAGGATGTACTAAATTCAGATTACTTAAGTACCTATTTCAACACAACAAAACACAAAGAATGGGCTATTAAGATGTCTACTGGCGATGGTCGAAGTAATTACAATCTATATGATTTTAATCGTTTGATGATCCCGCTACCAAATTTAGAAGAACAACAGAAGATCGGTACATTCTTCAAACAGCTCGATAGCACTATCACTTTTCATCAACAAAAACTAGAGCAACTTAAAACCTTAAAAAAATCCTACCTCCAGAACATGTTTATCTAATCAAACATTTACACCCACAACATCTCCCTAGATAATAAATAGAGATGATGAACTCATCTATCAATTATCTGGGAGGTTTTTTATGAAGACAAAAAGAAGAAAAGAGCAACTATTTCATGAGTACTTTAAAGAATGGGTGAATCTTTACAAAGTGGGGGCTATTCGTTCTATTACTTTGCAAAAATACTATGTAGCCGAACAAAAATTACAAGAACTTGCACCAAATCTAAAACTAAAAGAATTAGATCGATATAGCTATCAACAATTATTAAATGATTATGCGCTTACTCATGAAAAACAAACTACTATGGATTTTCATCATCATTTGAAAGGTGCTATTTTAGATGCAGTAGATGAAGGTGTTCTTACACAAAATCCTACAAGAAAAATTGTTATAAAAGGAAAAGCTCCCCGGCCTAAAAAAGCAAAATTTCTAAATCAATTTGAAGTTCAAGCCTTATTAAAAGAGTTGAATTTAACAGAAGAAATTAATTGGGATTGGTTTATCTTGTTAGTTGTTAAAACAGGTCTTCGCTTCTCAGAAGCATTAGCTTTAACACCTTTAGATTTTGATTTCTCCAAACAAAAAATAGAAATTAATAAAACTTGGAATTACAAAAAGGCAACTGGTTCTTTCCAACCAACAAAAAATGAATCTTCCAATAGAAAGGTTCAAATCGACTGGCAATTAGCTATGCAATTTTCACAATTAATCAAAGCGAAAGAATCAGATAAACCAATTTTTGTTAAAAGCAGAGTATTCAATTCCACTATTAATAATCGTTTGGGAGTATTGTGCACTCGTGCAAACATCCCAATCATTACAGTTCATAGTTTACGACACACCCATGCATCATTACTGTTATTTGCAGGTGTCTCAATTGCCAGCGTTGCAAATCGTTTGGGACATTCTAGTATGACGACAACACAAGAAACATACCTTCATATTATTCAGGAATTGGAAAATCAGGATAACGATAAAATTATCCGACATTTATCAATGTTGATGTAATAAATAAACCCCATTAAGCTAGCGGAAAAACTTGATGGGGTTTATTTTATATGAACATATTTTGTAAATAGGCTTTTTTTTAAATTTTGAGTTGATCTAATTTTTGTTGATGAAGGGTGATAGTTTTATCCATAGACTTGAAAAATTGTCCAAGTCTTCGCTGCTCAATAACATCTTGAGGTATCGAGAGCTGCAATTCACGCAAATCTTGAATTCCGACTGACTGACGAGTGGAGCCGTTACTAAAAGACTTAAACTGCTTTTGAAACGCTGGTGTATTCATTGTCGAATAAAGGAAATCAAGGACATTTGTATTATAAAATTGTATAACGGACATTGTTGGTGAAACCGCGTATTTCCCAATGTCAGAGCGGAGTCGAATAACTTTACCGAGAGATGCAACCCTTCCAATTCCGATAGAAGGCACGCTTAAATCATATCTAGCGTGATGTTCGTCATAAATATGTTCACTCACTATCCTCGCATAATTGTGGTTGATGTTTCCTAATTCATCAACATCACCAATTCCAATGAAAGGAATGCCTTCGTTAATTGCTTCTGGAGCTCTATGACTAGGGTGCGGGTCAATAACTTTTGAAATTTCCCCCAACTTACGCTGTTCCCATTCTTCCTCAAAGTGAGCGAACCGTACCCTTGGTACTTTTCCATCATTTACTGGGAACATCTGCTGTAGAAACCCTTTCTTCATCTGTTTTAAGGTTTCTAACTTACGTTGATGAAGAGTGATAGTGTTGTCGAGTTTCTGAAAAAAAGCACCAATTTTTTGCTGTTCCTTATTATTTGGCAATGCTATTTCTTGATTCCGTACTAACTCAGAATTTAAATTTACTTGGCTACCTGGTTGTCCATATTTTTGCCATTTTGGTCTAAACGCTTCAAGCCATTGAAACATACATTCTCTTTCAAATATAGGATTTAAAAATATTAAAAAACCATCATGAACACCAGTTTTAACATAATTTACCACTGGCTTTCCAACTGTTCCAGCAATACTTAACAATAAATGTGGTTCAGTTAAAACTCGTGTCTTTTCTTGACCTAATTTTGATATATTTTGTTCAAGATAATGTATCCTTCCGTCTTGCTCAGTAACATCAGCGATTCTTAACCAACCAACATCACTTTCAGTATCAAACCATTTTGGGTCTTGTATAGGTCTTGGACTTGCTCCACGAACAATAGTTGCTAAATCTCCTAACTTACGCTGTTCCCAAGCTTATCATAATATTGGGAACAGTGATATTGAAGTACTAATTTTCAAACCAGTATGTCATCTATTAACTTATTCTTCTTCGCGCATTGACTCAGGCAACTTTAGTTCAACCTGCAACACAAACGACTTTCATCTAATTCCCTCAAGCCTTGCTGTATCTGTGTTACCATCTGCTCAACATAAAACAAAAAAACGCTATTGGAGTTTGTGGACTACCAATACCGCCATCAATTCCTAGAAAAAACGCAAGAACTAACTAAAATACCTTCTTTAAACTAAAACTTTCCAAATGTGCTAGAAAATAAAAGAAAAATTAGGTACAATAAAAGAACTAGTGCGAAAGTGCTAGTAATTGGCAACTTGTATAGATAGTTTGCGCTGTCTATGCAAGGCTTCATCATTTGATTGCTGTCAGATGATGAAGTGCCTTTTTGTTTTATATTAAAAAATACCTCCTTTCATTAAATTGTAGAATAGAAAAAACGATACTAGGTAAACTCACCCAATATCGTTTGCAATAGTCCTCAAGAAACAACAATCACTTTTTTCTGTACACAAAAACAAGATCTCCATAAAAATAGACGGATTTTAGGTACGCTGAAAAAAGCTAGTATCTGCTGCTAGCACTATTGGCAACTTGTTTGGGCAGTTTGCGCTGTCATTACAAGACTTCATCTATCTGGTTGCTGCCGGACAGTGAAGTGCCAATTCAATTTTATATTCTGATTTCAACAGTTCATTTCCACATGAGCTGTTTTTTATTGCTGATCATAACATTTTTTTTAGCTGATGATTAGCAATCCTTGATGACAGAAGGGAGAAAGTTCTCCTTTCTATTCTACTTCCTCAGTATATACAAAAAGTACAAGAGAAATCTAGTCACTTTTGTAAAAAATAGTATTAAATAACAACTTGATTTGTTCTCTTATATATAAGGAAAAATAACAGAGAAATAATTTTTTGAAAGCTTCATTTTATAGATATAATCATGGCAAATGGAAATAAAATCGCGCGTTTAAAAGTTTAATTTAGTATGATATAATTAACTTATAGAAAAGTTATGACGGTGGCTACTTCTGAAAGGTGGTGGTGCTTATGGATGTAAGTACTGAAATCTATGGAGGGAGGATGCCTTTTTCCGCATTAGACACAATTAAACTGATATTAAGCTTTGGTATGTTTACCATTGCTTTGATCCGTTTAGTTGTAGAAATGCATAAAAACGACAAAAAGAAATAACCAGTCATCAACTTTAGCAAGTGAACTGGTTATTTTTTTAATAAAAAACTTTCCTACCGTCTTAAACGGTTCTATATAAGAGAGGTATGTTCGAGCATATCTCTCTTGCTCAATTTAATTATAGCATAGTATAAATGAGACTTGAAGTATTCTTCTCGTTTATTTTTTATATAACAATGGTACGTCATATTTTTTACACAAAAGGAGCAGACAAATGAAAAAAGTGATTTTACTGCTTATGTTTGTATTGGTTTTACTCGTTGGTTGCAACAGTAAACGATACCCAGCCGAGATAGAAGCCAATGGTCAACTGAATGAAAATAAAATCAACTATAATAAATTAGTAAGAGCGATCGATCAGTCAAATTTTAATCAAGCAAGAGAGACCATCTACAAAATGGAGCAGCGTTACCCGAATGACTATATGTTAAACAGAATATCAAACCAAGTAGAACACTATTTAAGTGCAGACTACAATTTTCATTACAATAGAGACTGGGAAGCAACATTAAAAGATGTAGATATTGTCGAGGAAAACGTTGGGTCAAAAAAATTAATAAAAGATGCAAAAGAACTCAGAAAACAAATCGATGTTACTAAAAAGACGTATGACGGTCATTCAACAGAACGTGAACGAATGTTTCAAGCTGGAGCAACGCCAGAGAATATTGACAAAGTATCAGATCAAGAAGTAAACAACATTCAAAAATTATCCAAAAACAAAGGGCAACCAGAGCCGCACAAAGGAGAATATCTTTTTATCCAAACAATGGCGGAAGAACATCCCGAATTGAACATGTCTATTAAAAAATATGAGGAATATTGGGGTAAGGAGTAATGAGGCAATTAGAAAGTTAAGAAGTTATTTCAAATAGATGAATGCCACGCAAATACGAATGATTAAGAAAAAACACCAATTTTGAGGAGAAATCGGTGAAAGGCTATTATTTGTGAAAAGGGGAGATCATGAGAGCCTCTTTATTCAGTCATTAAACTAGAAAAATCGAATATCATATTAACGGTTTGAGCAGTTTCTCCTAGTTCTTTCAGCGTTGCTCTTTCTATGAAGCGGACATTTCTTTCAGGAGCAGTAAAGTCAAATGTTTTAACTTGTAAAGGATTTATATGTCCTTTCACTTGGTGATCAGCGCTCAGTTCGATAAAATGACTTTTCACATTGATAGTTGATATTATCGGACAAACGGCAATCATTCCAGTCACGGCATTGTACTCGTCGCTGCTAATGACGATACCTGGTCGTTTCTTTTGGATTTCCCGACCAATACTAGGATCAAAATTGATGACTACGATATCTCCACGTTTAGGTGTGTATCCTTGAATGCTGAAAACCATTAAAGTTGTTCCTTTCCAACAGGGGTGTCGTCTGGAAACCCATCGCCGACTTCTATTTCTCGGTTATCTTCAAACGCTGTCTTAAATAAGTTGGCTTTCTTTTTAATGAAAGTAATGCTGTCATCATCACCCTTAATAGCGATATAATCAATATTTTCTTCTATTCCGAATTTTGCTGGAATCGTCAAGACAATTGCGTTCCCTTGTTTTCTAGTCTTCAAAATATCCCCTCCTGAAATTCTTTTCTGATACTATTATACAACAAGCAATTAGTAAATACAACGTAATTACTTTTTTCTTGTAGTCATTCCTTTACTTCTTTTAATTTCTGTCAAATCAGATAGTTTTTTTATCCAAAAAAAGAACCAATACATGATTGGTTCTTTTCGATTCTATTTCCAAATTTCAGTCATCGATTTGTTGATTACTGTATTTGATTTCGTCGTATAATTTATATAGCGTGCTGACATTCCCCAGCCATCAGCTAGAATGATGAAATCGTGATTTTTATTATTTTTCTTTCCAGTCCATGTTCCTTGAACCGACACCGAATGTCCTTTGGTACTACTAATAAAATAACTAAAAATGACATCGTGTTTATTTGATATTGCATTTCTTATTGTTGTAAAACTAGGGTTGCTAGCATCTTTATATTTGAGATTAACTTTTTTATCCTTACCCAAACTTACTAAGGCAGGACCGATTTTATTTACAGGTGTTCCACCGTAAATAATTGTTTTACCATTCTTAACCGTTCTACTTGTTTCTTTAGTCGATGATTTAGACCAAAGGTTATTGTATGTTGTTTTTAAATTAGATGGCACCCATGATTGACCAAGTCCATATCTATCTGCAACAATTGTCATTGCTGTTACTGCACATGCGTATTTCCCGGCAGCAGATTCTGATTGCCCTTGGGTCATCGAAATAAAATATGGCAACATATGGTTTGCTTGGAAAGAGTAATCACTAGGATAATTTTGCATAACGTCACCTGTGTGACCATATTGAGAGGCTGTTGTTATACTTTCTCCAATAACATCAAAAACTTCTTCTTGATACATTTCAAGTTCATCAGCATCCATCACTTTACCTGAACTTGTCAATGCTGTATCTTCTACAACAACTGAATATTCATTTGGTAAAGTTTCAATCAAAACTTGTTCTGATTCTGGAATATCATCTTTGTTCACATTTTCATTCGTTCTTTCGTCTACATTTTGTATCATTTGTTCATAAAAATCAGGTACATTTTTTTCTAAATTGAATTCAGAAATATAGTCACCATCTAAACTCATATCTACAATCACATATCCGTAATCCACATCATTTTCAGATAGTTTACAATCATAAGAAAGAATCTCATTTTCACTATTCAATATAGGTGTCATTGCAGTAACAGATAAATTTTTATCAGGTAAAATACCATTGGCAAAATCAAGTGCTACCCTAGCATAAACTTCTTGTGTAATTTTAGTTGTAGTTTCAATTTTGGCTGTATTTTCTTCTGTATAGAAAACTTCTGATGCATACGTAACCGTGTTACTTGAGAAAAGAATACCACTAAACAGTAAACCCAACATTTTCAATTTAAACATTTTTTTCATTTGTCCCATGAACCTCCAATTTTTAAATTTGACAACGAGTTTACTCTTAAAACATGATTAGACAATAGTTCATTTGAGTTGGATAACAGTTCTACATGATCGCCAACTTCAACAGTTTTCATATAATTAAATAGAATTTCTTCAGTGGCATCATTTCCATGTTGATCAAATGTTGCATTTCTAATATCGATTTTTAATAGTGAATCTGTTTTGATCTCCATAAATTCACTAGAGATAACTTTTATTGTGAAATCAAGTTCATTTTTAGAAGCGACATCCCCAATAATCAGTTCAGGAGGAATTGTATTTACAATCAAGTCTTGAGAAGGTACTTTCTTTTTTTGGTAGAAATATCCTCCAATACAAATAATAATAAAAACAATGATTAAAACTTTCCATTTCATGTTACTTTATCCCCAATCTTTTAAACTAAAATAATCATCATATATTAAAGAATAACTCATTTAACTAATGTTATTTTAATTTAAACTAAAAGTCAATATTTTTTTGTTTTAAGTAATTAATAGTGAGTGTGGATGGAAAAGTTAGATAATGAAAGAGAGAGGAGGTCGGGAAAATCGGGAAAAAGTGTTCAAATCGGAAAAATAAGAAGGAGACATTTCTGCTCCTAGGGCTTATTCGTTTTCTTCTATTCTGAATTTTACTGGAATCTTCAAAACAATCACTATAACCTTAAATAATTCTATATAGCAAATCGACCTAAACATATCTTCATATAAAAATCTTTCTAAAAATAACCCCCTCAAGCAAATTTATCACGGTTTTCCAACACAAACCTGTATAATAAAAAACAGCAAGCAATCGAAAGGAGAGCAGTAATGAAAGATGGTTTATACTACGCAAAACAATTCCGAGAAAAGAAGCTAAGTGTCACCGAATGGATCGATGAGCGAGATCAGCAAGTAAAAAAGCTTAATCCTGATCTAAACGCCTTTGTCGACTGGGATGCTGAAGCTGCCAAAAAGCACTTTGAAACGACTCAAATAGCTGATGGTCCTTTTTCTGGTCTACCAATTCCGTTGAAAATGTTAGGGCAAGACAAAGTGGGCATGAAATCGACTTTGGGATCTCGTTTATTCAAGGAGCATCGAGCAGCAGCAACGGATAATTTTGTTCAAGGGTTAGAACGTTTAGGTTTTATTCCGTTTGGAAAAACCAATGCACCTGAATTTGGATTTAAGAATATTTCTGATCCGACGATTTATGGTCCAGCGAGAAATCCGTGGAATTTGGCTTATTCTCCTGGTGGTTCTAGCGGTGGTGCGGCCGCTGCTGTGGCGAGCGGGTTGTTTCCAATCGCTGGTGCAAGTGATGGCGGTGGTTCGATTCGGATTCCTGCTTCGTTTAGTGGGTTGATCGGTTTAAAGCCGACAAGAGGAACGATGCCAGTTGGTCCCAATGGCTGGCGGGGGTGGCAAGGGGCTTCAATCGATTTTGCCTTGACTGTTTCGCTGAGAGATACGGAGACGCTTTTTTATCATCTGCGAGGGACAGAAAAAGCAGCACCGTATCAAGCGCCAAAGGTAGAATGGTCTCATCAAACGGCATCGGATAAAAAACGTTTGAAAATTGCCTTTTTGACTGAATCACCGGTTGGTACGCCTGTTTCATCAGAAGCTGTCAAAGCTGTGCGCAAGGCGGTTGCCTTTTTAGAGCAGCAAGGGCATGAAGTGACCGAAATTTCGTATCCAGTCAATGGACATCAATTGATCGACAGTTATTACGCAATGAACGGCGCAGAGACCGCGGCAATGTTTAGCGGTATCCAGGAAGCAATTCAACGTCCGTTAACGATTTCTGATATGGAGCTGATGACGTGGGGAATCTACCAATATGGACGACAATTACCTGCGAGCGAGTATGTTCAGTCACTGCAATTATGGGATCAGGCTGCCTATCAAATGGAGCAATTATTTGAAGAATATGATTTATTTTTAACACCAACGGCAGCAGATATTGCACCGAAAATCGATGCAGAGCTGCAAAGTGATCAGATTCGTCAAGACTTAGCTCAGGCAGAATCTTTATCAGTAAAACAGTTACAGAGGTTGATCTATGAGATGTTTGAAAAGAGTTTGACGATCACGCCTTTTACACAGCTGGCAAATTTAACTGGACAGCCGGCGATCAATTTACCTACCCATACCGCTGATTCTGGTTTACCGCTGGGGATTCAGTTTATGGCTTCAAAAGGCAGAGAGGATCTACTTTTCCAAGTAGGAGAACTTTTTGAGCAGGAACAGCAGTTTTTATTACCTAAATTTTATCGTGAATCATAGGAGGTTCTAATGAAAAAGATTATTACTAGTTTAAGTGTGATGGGCTTATTGTTTGTTTTAGCAGCGTGTGGGAGTTCGAAAGAATCATCTTCAGGTAAAGATCAAAGTTGGGAAAAAGTAGAAGAAGCGAAGAAGCTGACCGTTGCGACATCTGGTACCTTGTTTCCTTCGTCTTACTACAACGATCAAAATGAATTGACTGGCTACGATGTGGATGTGATCAAGGAAGTGGCTAAACGGTTGGATTTGAAGGTTGAATTTAAAGAGTACAATGTGGATGGACAGATCACATCTGTGGCAAAAGGAGAGTCAGATTTAGCAGCAAATGATTTTAGCTTGACGGGAGAAAGAAAAGAGAAGTTCAGGTTGTCTTCACCGATCAAATACTCTTTTGACAGCATGATCGTGCGGAAAAGTGATGATTCAGGTATCGCTTCTCTGGAAGATTTAAAAGGCAAAAAAGCAGCAGGTGAGCCAAACACAAATTATATGAAAATCGCAGAGAAATACGGAGCAAAACTAGTAACATATGATAATGCCACGAATGATCAATATTTGACAGATGTTGCCAATGGCCGGACAGATGTGATCTTGAATGATTATTACCTGCAAAAAATGTCTGTTGGGGCACTGCCGGATATTCCAGTGAAAATTTTAGAGGGTGTCTATTTTAACGCCAATTCAACCGGCTTTTTAATGAAAAAAGACAGTGTAGCGCTTAGTGAAAAGATCAATGAAACGCTAAAAAAAATGGCGAGTGATGGCACAATGAAAAAAATCTCTGAAACGTATTTCCAAACGGATGTTTCAGTAGAACCAAAGGAAAAGGTTGAAGAAAGTGTTTCGGTGGAGTAAATGTATATTCCAATGATCGATCTTCGTTTAATGGTTGACTCCATACCATTTTTACTGACGGGATTACCTTATACCATTGGCATCAGCGTGTTGACTTTTTTTGATCGGGAATATGTTAGGTATCATAATGACGATGCTCGGCATGTTGCCGTCAAAAATCGTAAAAGGGTTTGTTCGTTTTTATATTTCCTTTTTGCGTGGTGTGCCAGGGCTGGTTTTGCTTTTCCTACTGTATTTTGGTTTGCCCTATCAGTTAAATGCATTGACCGCGGCATGTATTTGCTTTAGTTTGACCAGCAGTGCCTTTATTGCTGAGATTTATCGCGGATCGATCGCGGGTGTAGGTACTGGACAATGGGATGCGGCGTATGCGTTAGGCTTACCTTTTGGACGAGTGATGCGTAAAATTATTTTACCGCAGGCGTTTCGAATCTCTATTCCGGCATTGGGCAATGTGGCGATGGATTTATTAAAAGGCACTTCGCTGGCGGCGATGATCACGATTCCGGATATTTTCCAAAAGGCTAAAATCGTCGGTGGTAGAACGTTTGACTATATGTCGATGTATATTTTAGTAGCTGTGATGTATTGGTTACTGTGTATTGGGATCGGTTGGGGACAAAATCGTTTGGAACAGTATTATGCAAAGCGGTATGAAGGGAAAAGTAGCGTTCGTATATAGTATGCTTAGCCAAAATAATACATTTTTTATAGATAGAATCAGTGATTGTTAAATCATTACTGCGAAAAGACAAATAGTGTTTAAGAAGCTATGCTAGCACAGTTTCTTAAACTTAACGCAGTTTACAATGATGACTTGAAAAATAAGATGATCATTGCACCGTTAACCATAAATCTTTTTTACTCCTTTTTTCAGAACAGTACAAAAATTACTTGAAAAAAATACTGACACAATGTAAACTATTGTAATGGAGAAAGGAGTATTTTATGAAAACTATTGAAGAAACAGGGAAAGTTTCATTTCCCCAAGCAGTAAAAGATTTTTGGAAAGGTTATGCTGATTTTAGAGGGCGCTCAACTCGTGCAGGTTTTTGGTGGGCGAATTTGTGTATTGCTATTATTTATGTTGTTTTATTTATCATCATAAGCACTAATTCTGCCAGTCGATCTTATTATGAGTCATCTGTGAGTCCTGTTCTATTATTTATCATTGTCATTTTTTCTCTGGCATTAGTTGTACCCATGTTGGCGCTGACAGTGAGAAGATTAAGAGATGTAGGATTAAAGAGCAAAGCGATACTTGCATTGATGGTCCTTTATTACGGATTATATCTTACATTTGTTTTGAGCTTTTATTCATCATTTTTAAGCTCGATCACAAGTATGCTTTATCAATATTCTGATAGTTATTCAGTACCTACTATTATGAGTAGCAGCTCACCATTGTTTATTTTCTTGTTTATGACATTAGCCACATTCGTCTCTGTATGTCCATTTTTACCGACAAATATGTTGGCGACTAAAAGCAATAATCCTATTTTAAAATCTATTTTTTCTAGTGCGCACGAAAATATCACAGAATAGTTTAGATCAAAGCAATAAGTTGAGAGCTATAAATGATAAAGTATGTAGCTTATTTCTGATTTTGATATTTATTTAAAGACAGGGCTGTCCCTGTCTTTTTTGCATATTATAGTCATTTATCCAAGGTTTTTTAGTACGTATTTTGATATATGTATGGTGAGGAAAACAGTAAATCGTATGAATCAAACAAATTTGAAGGTAAAAAAATTATCAATAGATTTCAACATTTATAAGTAGTAAACTAGATTTACAAATGTTTTAAAGAAGTTATTAGGAATAAGAAATTTTAAGAATGTGATAGAAAGGAAAATGATATGACAAAACATAATACAGAAATCAAAATCGTTAAGACAAACTCAGAAGACGAACATTTTCTTTATCTATGTCGATTGTTGGATGAAGACTTAGATCATCAAAGCTACAATGAAAAAGATAAAGAAGCTTACTCTCTTTTTAATGAGCCTCTTAAAAATCAATTGGTATTTATAGCATATGATCAAGAGCATCCTATTGGTTGCGCATCACTTAAAAGGTTTGACCAAGATCATGCAGAGGTCAAGCGAGTATTTGTCAAAAATGAATACCGTTCAAAGAAGATTTCTTGGCAATTGATAGATATTTTGGCTGATGAAGCGAAGAAACAGGGGTTTCAGAGGTTGATTTTGGAAACGGATATTTATTTTTTTGGTGCAATCAAATTTTATGAAAAATATGGCTTTACGAGAATTCCAAATTTCCCGCCTTATGAAGAGATGGAGACATCGATTTGTATGGAATATGAATTGTGATAAATAAAAAATACAGTTGACTGTTTATGTTGGTTTAAATAGAAAGCAACATGGTGCTTTAATTAGTGAAAACTTTTTCATTAGTTACGCTATGTTGCTATTTTTGATAGAAAGTACTGCTGCGTAAAGGATTATTTAGCGACAAAAGACATGGTCATTTTAGTTGCTAGAAGAAAACCTTTAGTATTTAAAGAAAGAGCCTGTTGATGATTAGGGATTTGTTGTCTATAATATGAATGACTTTACATATCTAAAGTGGGACTGAAATTTTTATCACCTATACTTTTGTTCCATTGAAAGCACTATAGATCATTTGATACAGAGAAGACAAAAAATATCTTTCTTTAACTGAAAGCTATGACTCATTTCAATCGGAGGGGAAAATGGAAAACGCACATCTGATTCAAAATAAATGTAAGACTTGCGGCGCGCCCATGGCTGATCCTAATGCACAAAGATGTTCTTACTGCATGATGCCGCAGCAGGAGAACAGTGATCAACAAGCATTTCTGTGTTCAAATTGCGGCTCTTATCTTGATCACTACATGGGGGGATTCAAGTGTGCCTATTGTAAATCTACGTTCTCTTTGAATGATCAAACGGGCTTAGACAAAGCTTTTTTTGGGAAACAAGAAAAGCTGGATTTAGAGGTTTCACAAGATCAGGCAAAAACGGCTTTTTATGAATGGTTGGCTAAGAATGATTTATCTCAAGGAGAAATAGAAAGTATAGAGATAAAGCCGTTATATGTTCCTTATATGATCGCGACTATTAAATATCAGGCAATATTTAGTGCGGATATCGGTCAGGAAACGTGGGGACCATACGTTGAGATAAATGGTGTTGAGAAGAAAAGAAAAGTGATGGAATGGCAAACCGTACAGGATCATTTTGAAAGTTCTTCGATCAAGAGTTATCTGATCACAACAGAGCTTTCTTTAGAAGTTCAAAGTTTTGCTAAAAAAGTTGAGTGCAAAAAATTCATGGAAAGAGCGAGAGCGCTCAAAAATGAAGAGCGGGAAAATGGTTCATACTTAACTGTATCACCAAAAAGTGTCGAAGCGATCACAAGAATAGTAAAAAAACATATTCCGATCTCTGCAAAGAAGCTAGCTAAATCCAAGCTATCGAGCAGTGAGGTAAAAGAGTTGAACATCGATTCTTTAAAATATGAAATGGCTTCCGATTATCTTTATGTCCCATTTTGGCAAGTTTTTTACAAATATAAAGGGAAAAATTTCCAAGTATTGATCACTGGAATGGATCGAACAGAGCTAGTTATAGACGGGAGTCGGCCAACGATTGAAAAAGCACGCACGATTGCCGAAAAAAAGGAAGTTCAGTCCTATAAAAATCCGTTCAGCTTTACTATTTTACTTATTTTTCTAGCAGCTATCGCTATATTTAAACCAATCAGATTGATCATCTCTGTTTTACTTGGTGTTTATCTGCTAGGGTGTCTAGCAACAGCTCTCAAGAACGCTAAAGCTAAAAAAAATAATCTATGAGAGAAAAAATACAAAAATCCGTGAATATTTTCGCTTCTTCCCGCCTAAAATGTTTACATTTAACTAGCTATAGTGTACTATTTAAAGGTATGCATAACATCAATTCATGTATAAAATTAAGTTATTCGGAGGGAAACAAATGTCTGCGAAATGGGAAAAAAAAGGCACCAACGATGGTGTGTTAACTTTTTCAGTTGATCAAACTCTAATTGAAAAAGGCTTGAAACAAGCATTTGATAAAGTCAAAAAAAATCTTAACGTTCCAGGATTCCGTAAAGGAAAAGTGTCACGTCAAGTATTTAACCGTATGTACGGTGAAGAAGCATTGTATGAAGATGCTTTGAACGCTGTATTACCAGAAGTTTACGAAGCAGCTGTGAAAGAAGCTGGGATCGATCCAGTATCACAACCAAAAATCGACGTTGAAAGCATGAACAAAGGCGAAGACTGGGTCGTAACTGCAGAAGTAACAGTAAAACCTGAAGTAAAATTAGGCGAATACAAAAACTTAACAGTTGAAAAACAAGATCGTGAAGTAACAGATGAAGACGTAGATGCTCGCATCCAACGCGAATTAGAAGCACAAGCAGAATTAGTGATCAAAGAAGACGAAGCTGCTGTTGAAGGTGACACAGTTGTCATCGACTTTGAAGGCTTCAAAGACGGCGTTGCTTTTGAAGGCGGCAAAGGTGAAAACTACTCTCTAGAATTAGGTTCTAATTCATTCATTCCAGGCTTTGAAGACCAATTAGTTGGTAAAAAAGCTGGCGAAGAAGTTGAAGTAAAAGTAACTTTCCCAGAAGATTATCAAGCGGAAGACTTAGCTGGTCAAGAAGCTGTTTTCCAAGTGAAAGTACACGAAGTAAAAGCAAAAGAATTACCAGAATTGGATGATGAATTTGCGAAAGACGTTGATGATTCAGTTGAATCATTAGACGAATTAAAAGAAAAATACCGTAAAGAATTAACAGAATCTAAAGAAGCTGCAGCAACAGAAGCTAAAGACGAAGCAGCAATCCGTCAAGCTGTTGATAATGCTGAGATCGTTGATCTTCCACATGTCATGGTACATGATGAAGTACACCGTTCAATGGATGAATTCTTGAATAACATGCAACGTCAAGGAATCGCGCCTGATATGTACTATCAATTAACTGGTACAACAGAAGCTGACTTGCACAAACAATTTGAAGCAGAAGCAGAAGTTCGTACGAAAACAAACCTTGTGATCGAAGCGATCGCTGCTGCTGAAGATATCGAAATTACTGAAGAAGAGATCGAAAACGAAATCAAAGATCTTTCAGAACAATATAACATGCCGATCGATCAAGTAAAACGTGTCTTAACAGAAGATATGTTGAAACATGATATTCGCATGAAAAAAGCAGTAGAAGTTATTACTGAAACAGCAACAGAAAAATAATTCAACTAAAAAAGGCATTCCTTTTCATGAGGAATGTCTTTTTTTGTTTTGCTGAAAATCATCATTTTGAGGTAATTTGATCTAACCAACCGATCAATAGTTGATAAATACGCAGCCCTTCTCCGTTGTTTAGGTCACGATCGAAATCATGTGGCAAATCTGAGACTTCTTCATAAGTCACTGCTGGGATAAGAGTAGCTGCTTTTCTAGATATTTCAACAGGTACATCCTGATCACCAGAGCTATGAGTTAAGAAAGCCGGTGGTAAGCTTGCTAAGTCTGTTTCAGATAAGCTAAAAGTATTTTTTTCACTAGGAGTTTTCACTAAATAATTTAACCAATTCCCAAATTGTCTACCTGATAAGTAAAGAGAAAAACGTTCGTTGATCGATATGGTTGCTTTGGGTTTAGGAGAGATCAACGCTTGTGCTGCTAGTGGTACTACTTTAGCAAACTGGTTATAATAACTACTAGGCTGGCTAAAACGAGGATCAGTCAAATCGTAGTACCCATAGAAGCTGATCATTCCTTTTTGTTCGGTTTTTTGGTATTTTGAAGAGAGTAAGTAAGCCAAATAGCCGCCAGCAGATCGCCCAAATAAAAAATAATCAGCGTTAGATAATCCCAATGTAGTTTGATGATTAGCCAAAAACCAATCGATTGCTTTTTGAAGATAAGAGTCGATCTCAGTAAGTTTACATTCTGGTGCTAACGGGTAATCAACAGTCAATAGATTGTAGCCATTTTCTACAAGTAGTTCACAATAAGAATTAGGTAGATCATCCCGTTCACCGTAAACTAGACCACCACCATGGAAATAGAGTAGTGTGGCTTTACTTTCAGTTGTGTGTTCATCAGAATAAAAGGTCATAGATAACAGTAAATCGTCTAATTGAGCATAGCAAAATTCTTGTTTTAGCATGAGAATTCCTCCGTAATTTTAAATAGTTTCACGAACTTATTTCTATTTTAACCCAAGTAAACCCAATATTTATGTTTAATGCGCACAAAGATAAGAGTTAATTTGTGAAGGTTGGATAGTGTGTGAAAATCAGGAACCGCTTACAATGAATATGATAACAAAAGAGGGAGATGTATCAAATGGATTTAAAGAAAGTGTTACAAGAAAATATCGATCACTTGTCTAGTATCGGCAATGATCCAACCGGCGGAATGACACGCTTGTTATATTCTGATTCATGGTTGGCAGCACAAACATCTGTAAAAGAAAAATTAGAAGCAATCGGTCTGACCGCTTCATTTGATGAGATCGGGAACCTCTTTGGCAGAATAGAAGGAACAGAGTTTCCAGAAGAAACGGTTCTATCAGGTTCACATATAGACACCGTTGTAAATGGAGGAAACTTAGATGGTCAGTTCGGTGTGATCGCAGCCTATGTAGCGATCCAGTATTTGTTAGAAACACACGGAAAGCCAAAACGTTCATTAGAAGTCATTTCGATGGCAGAAGAAGAAGGCAGTCGTTTCCCGACAGTTTTCTGGGGCAGTAAAAACTTTGTTGGTGAGGCAAAGAAAGAAGACGTCGTAGACATCGCTGATTTTGAAGGCTTGAAATTTGTGGAGGAGATGCGCCGCCATGGCTTTGACTTTAGAGATGAAACAAAAGCTGTGCGCAATGATATCAAAGCATTCGTAGAAATTCACATCGAGCAAGGAACAGTTCTTGAAAAAGAAAATCTTCAAATTGGTGTCGTCAATAATATTGCCGGACAAAGAAGATATACGATCGTCTTAAAAGGTGAAGCAAACCACGCTGGAACAACACCAATGGGCTACCGCAAAGACGCAGTCTACGGTTTTGCCAAAATTTGCTCACAAGCAATCGATCGTGCGCTTGAGGTCGGTGATCCTTTAGTGTTGACTTTCGGAAAAGTCGAACCAAAACCAAATACAGTGAACGTTGTTCCTGGTGAAGTCTTATTCACGATGGATTGTCGTCATACGGACAGTGGCGAACTACATGCATTTACGCAAGAAATCGAGGCGTTGATGAGAAAAATCGCTGCGGAGCATGAATTAGAAATCGATATCGATTTATGGATGGATGAAGCGCCAGTACCAATGGATCAAGAAATCGTAACAGCGATCGAAGCAGCTGCTAAAGCAGAACATATGGAGTATAAAGTCATGCACAGTGGTGCCGGTCATGATTCTCAAATCATCGCTCCTAATTTTCCAACTGCCATGATTTTTGTTCCAAGTATCAATGGAATCAGTCATAATCCAGCAGAAGCGACAGACATCGATGATTTAGTCAATGGCGTAAAAGTATTAGCAAGTACGTTGTACGAATTAGCATATAAATAAGAAAGTAGGCAAAATAAAATGGGATACAAAAATAATCAAACAGGCTATCTTGACGGTTTATTATCCTCAAGAGCAGTCATCAAAAAAAATAATTACGCACTGATTCCTCACGATGGATTAGTGAACAATGTGATTCCAGGTTTTGAAAATTGTGATTGTTCGATTTTAGGTTCAAAACAATTAGGCGCAAATTTTGTCGATTACATCATTACCCTTCATAAAGATGGTAAAAATGAACGTGGTTTTGGCGGTGAAGGAATCGAGACGATCGTCTACGTGATCGATGGTGTCCTAAAAGTCAGCGATGGCACTGAAACTCACGAGATAACTAAAGGCGGTTATGTTTATTTACCAGCAAGCACATTGATGTATTTAGAGAATGGTCAAGATGCTGATACAGAGATTTTCTTGTACAAAAAACGGTATCAACCATTAGAAGGCTATGAAGCACATAAAGTTGTAGGAAATGTCAATGACATTGAACCGATTGAATATGAAGGAATGAAAGATGTTTTATTATGGGATTTCTTACCGAAAGATTTAGGTTTCGACATGAATTTCCACATCCTTTCATTTGAACCTGGGGCTAGCCATGGGTATATCGAAACACATTACCAAGAACACGGAGCGTACTTACTTTCAGGACAAGGCATGTACAATTTGGATAATGAATGGATGCCGGTCGAAAAAGGGGATTACATCTTTATGAGTTCTTATGTACAGCAAGCGGCATATGCTGTTGGCCGTGATGAGCCTTTGATGTATGTCTATTCAAAAGATTGTAACCGTGATCCAGAAATTTAATTTAGTGAAGAGGAAGTTTAAGAATGAATGAAACTGTTGTAGTGAAACCAGAAGAATTGCATGCATTGATTGAAAATAAATTAGAAAAAGCAGGTCTGAAATCAGAGCATGCAGAGGAAGTGGCGACACACTTGGTATTTGCAGATGCTTGCGGTATCCATTCACATGGCGCCGTTAGAGTGGAGTATTACGCAGAACAAATCGACAAAGGCGGCGTAACCCTTGATCCAAAAATTGAATTTGAAGAAACTGGACCAAGCTCAGGAATCGTCCACGGAAAAAATGGAGCTGGACAATACGTAGCAGATGTCGGTCTCGGCTATGCGATCGATATGGCGAAAAAATCTGGCGTAGCTGTTGTCGGCATTTCTAAAATCAGTCATAGTGGTGCACTTTCTTATTACGTGAAAAAAGCTGCACAACACGATTTAGTTGCGATCGCAATGTGTCAGTCTGATCCAATGGTCGTACCGTTTGGCGGGAAAGAAAATTATTTTGGCACGAATCCGATTGCATTTGCTGCTCCTAGAAAAGGTCATGAGCCGGTCGTTTTTGATATGGCAACAACAGTTCAGGCATGGGGAAAAGTATTAGATGCTCGTTCTAAAAATAAAGACATTCCTGATACTTGGGCAGTCGACAAAGATGGGAAACCTACAACAAATCCGCATAAAGTAAATGGTCTATTACCGATCGCAGGACCAAAAGGATATGGACTGATGATGATGGTGGATATCTTATCCGGTATGCTTTTAGGCTTACCATTTGGGAAACATGTATCATCGATGTATGATGACATCACTAAAGGCCGAGATGTTGGTCAAATGTATATTTTGGTCGATCCAAGATGTTTCACAGATCTAGATATGTTTAAGAATTCTGTGAATGAGATGGTGGAAGAGCTTCATGAGATTCCAGCCGCTGATGGTTTTGATCAGGTCTATTATCCAGGTGAAATCAATCAAATCAATTATGAAAAATCAATGGCGAATGGTATTGAGATTGTCAAAGATATTTATGATTATCTGAAAAGTGATACGCTGCATTATGATCGGTATGAAAATACGAACGCTTTTGGCGAAAAGAAATAATTAGATTGAACTAATGTAAAAAAGTAAAAGGACTTTCACAAGAAAGTGTTAAATATTAATGTTATCCAGCTACACAGGCTAGCTTTTCGGAAAAAAGAAAAAAATAGAGTGAGACAAAAAGCGTCTCAATCGATTTTTCCTATTTTTCTGTCAGAGCTTGTCGAGCCTGTTCCGCTTTTAAATGTTATCCAGCTACACAAATCAATTCCTAGGAAAATAGATAAATTGCCAGTGAAACGAAAAGCGTCTCAATGTCAATTTCCTAATTTTCTACAGAATTAGGCGATTTGTTTCGCTTTAAATGTTATCTAGCTACACAAATCAATTCTTAGGAAAATAGATAAATTGCCAGTGAGACAGAAAGCGTCTCAATGTCAATTTCCTAATTTTCTACAGGATTAAGCGATTTGTTCCGCTTTTACTGTTATCCAGCTGTACAAGCCAACCTTTCGGAAAAAAGATAAAAATAAATTGTGGTAAAAAACACCACATTTTATTTTTCCTATTTTTCAGTCAAGGTTGAACGTCTTGTTCCGCTTTTATTAAAAGGAGGGATTCACTTATGAGAGTTACGAAAGCAGAGTTACATCAATTGATCCAAGACAAAATTGCAAAATCAGGGTTATCAAATGAGCATGCAGCGATCGTCAGCGATGTGTTGACTTTTGCCGATGCTAGAGGGATTCATTCGCACGGGGCAATGCGTGTAGAATATTATTCCGAAAGAATTGCAAAAGGCGGGATTACAAACGATCCAGCTTTCTCCTTTGAGCAGACTGCACCAAGTTGTGGAATGTTTGAAGGTGATAATGGCTCAGGTTTTGTGGCAGCGAAATTCGCTATGGATCATGCGATTGAAATGGCAAAAGAAAATGGCGTGGCAGTTGTTGGTGTGCGTAATATTTCTCATAGTGGAGCCCTCGCTTATTATGTGGAACGAGCGGCAGAACAAGATATGGTTGCTTTATCTGTTTGTCAATCTGATCCGATGGTCGTTCCTTTTGGCGGAAGTGAGCCTTATTTTGGTACAAATCCGATTGCCTTTGCAGCACCAAGTAGTGATGAACGCATCATCACGTTTGATATGGCAACGACTGTTCAGGCATGGGGCAAGATTTTGCATGCTCGTTCGAAAAAAGAAGCCATTCCAGATTCGTGGGCAGTCGATGAAAAAGGTAATCCAACAACGGATTCTACAGCAGTTAATGCTTTATTACCGATCGCAGGACCAAAAGGATATGGTTTGATGATGATGGTCGATGTCCTGTCTGGGATTTTATTAGGTGTACCATTCGGCAAACATGTTTCTTCAATGTATCATGATTTGTCTAAAGGACGTGAATTAGGACAGCTTCATATTGTGATCAATCCAGAATTTTTCATTGGAATAGATACATTCAAGGAAAATATTTCTGCAATGCTGGATGAAATCAAACAAATCAGTCCTAGTCCTGGATTTACAGAAGTAAATTATCCTGGTGAACGAGGACGGGCACGAGAAAAAAATTATGAAGAAAATGGAATTGAGATCGTCGATGATATTTACCAATATTTGATCAGCGATGATATTCATTATGATCGCTATGATCATAAAAATAAATTTGCTGAATAGCTTTTCAATTTTGCTGAAAATCACAGCGAAGATGCATGAGCTGATGATGAACAGTACAAGACTTTCGTAAGAAAGAGTTGAACCTTTTTTCGATAAAAGATGAATAAGCCTATTACACTCTTAAACGTATCCAGTTTCATAGGCTAACTCTTCAGAAAAAAGATAAAATCTGTATGTGACAGAAAGCGTCACAGACATATTTTTCTATTTTTCAATCAGAGTTGAACGAGCCTACTACACTTTTAAACAAATGGAGGAATTTCAATGCTGCATACTATAATCAAAGCGAACAGCTATCAGGATTCCATCGTATTGATGTTATTGACGAACAAATTAAATACGATTGATGGTGTTCATAATGTCTCTGTTATGATGGGGACTCCAGCGAATAAAGATATTTTTAAAACTGGTGGCCTATATACAGATGAATTAGAAAAAGCGTCATCAAATGATATGGTGATTGTTTTAGATATCGAAGATGATTCGTTGATCGATCAGGTATTATCAGAGATCGATGTATTTTTAGAAGAGCAAACAAAAGGCGGCGGAGATGGCGCTGGAGAAGAAGTTGCCAAAACTTGGGACAAAGCTTTTGAGTTAGGAAAAGAAGCTGGCGTAGCTGTATTCTCTATTCCTGGAACACATGCAGCACTTGAAATCGAACGAGCGTTAGATGAAGGGAAACATGTCTTTTGCTTTAGTGACAATGTAGCGATCGAAGATGAGAAGCGCTTGAAAGAAAAAGCGCATGAAGCTGGACTTTTACTAATGGGGCCAGATTGCGGTACGGGTATCATTAACGGTATTCCTGTAGCTTTCACAAATGCTGTACGTAAAGGAAAAATCGGTGTCGTTGGTGCTTCAGGTACAGGTATTCAAGAAGTAACAACGATTATCCATAAATTAGGCGGTGGTGTGACGAATGCGATCGGTACAGGAGGTCGCGATTTAAAAGAGGAAATTGGCGGTATCACGCTTAAAGACAGTATCATGACGTTGGAGAAAGATCCTAATACAGAAGTGATCGTAGTGATTTCTAAACCACCAGCAGCCCAAGTTCGTGATGAAGTACTGAACCTTTTAAGAAGTATTTCTAAGCCTGCAGTGACGATTTTCCTAGGAGAGAAACCAGGTGCACATGAAGAAAATCTCTACCGTGCATACACACTTGAAGAAGCTGCTCAAATCGCCGTTCAACTGTTGAATAAAGAAGCTGTTACACCAAGAGAAGAAAGCTTGAATGTACCAGCACATACGCTGAAACCTGAACAAAAATATGTGAAAGGTTTATACTCTGGCGGTACACTGGCTTATGAAGCAGCAATGCTCATTAAAGAAGGTTTACACTTATCAGAGGGAGAACATGCACCAGAAGGTTTCATTTTGAAAAATCAGGGGCACGAAATCATCGATCTAGGTGATGATATTTATACTCAAGGGAAACCGCATCCAATGATCGATCCAACAAAACGTAAAGAAATGCTGGAAGAAGTAGGAAAAGATCCCGAAACAGCTATTATTTTATTAGATGTTGTACTAGGTTATGGTTCCCATGCAAATATGGCACAAGAACTTGCTCCTACGATCAAGGAATTAAAAGTAGAAGCAAAAAATCAGGGAAGAGAATTGTTTGTCATTGGTACAGTTGTCGGCACTGACGAAGATCCTCAAGATATTCATGAACAAGAAACGATCATGAAAGAAGCTGGAGTGATACTTTGTGATAGTAATGCTCAAGCGGTTTGCATGGCGCTAGCAATTTTAGAGCACCCACTGACAGTAGAAGTAAAAGAAGTTTTACCGCAGTCAGCAGTGACTCCTGTTTCGATAGCACCATCTGAAGCAATGTTGGCGTTATTGACAAATCAAGGATTTATCAATATTGGCTTACGTAGTTTTTCTGAAGCAATCACAAATCATGGCGGTAAAGTCGTTCAATATGATTGGCAACCAATTGCAGGTGGAAATATCACACTACAAAAAGCATTACAATTTCTAAAAAAAGTAGAATTAGGCAAATAAGATTATCAAGCTATTCAAGCTATTAAAAGAAATACAGCTTGTTCAGCTTTAATGGAGGCTAACAAAAAATGTCATATAAAACAATCGATGAAGCAAATCAGGCAGTTGCAGCTAAAATCGTTGCCGGTTCTCCTTTTTTATTAGATGTAGTTCCGGCAAAATCAGTGATCAAAGAATTAAATCAAGGAAAAGTCTTGCTACATGCTGGACCGCCAATTACTTATGATAAGATGGTCGATCCTATTCAAGGCGCTTGCGTTGGCGCTGCCCTATTTGAAGAATGGTGCGATACTGAAGAAGAAGCTAGAGAAATGCTGGAATCAGGGGAAGTGAAGTTGATTCCTTGTCATCACGTAAATGCTGTAGGCCCAATGGGCGGTATCACATCTGCGAATATGGCGGTATTAGTCGTTGAAAACAAAACAGACGGTAATCGCGCATTCTGTACAATGAATGAAGGAATCGGTGCTGTATTGCGTTTTGGTGCCTATTCAGATGAAGTGATCACTCGTTTAAGATGGATGAGCGACACGTTGGCACCTGTCTTGAGTGCAGCCTTGAAAACAAAAGAAGATGGTTTGAATATCAACGTTTTAATAGCAAAAGCAATCGCTATGGGAGATGAATTTCATCAACGAAATATTGCAGCTTCATTGGCTTTCTTAAAAGAAATGGCGCCAATCATTGTTGGTTTAACAGATATCGATCAAGTGAAACGCGAAGAAGTTGTTCAGTTTTTAGCTGATACAGATCAGTTCTTCTTAAATGTGATGATGGCTTCGGCAAAAGCGGTGATGGATGGGGCTAGACAAATCCAAGAAGGAACGATCGTGACAGCTATGTGTCGAAATGGACATGAATTTGGGATTCGAATTGCTGGAATGGGTGATGAATGGTTTACAGGTCCAGTGAACACACCACAAGGATTATATTTCTCTGGTTTCAGTGAAACAGATGCAGCACCAGATATGGGCGATAGTGCGATAACGGAAACCTTCGGCGTTGGGGGCATGGCAATGATTGCAGCACCGGCAGTAACTCGTTTTGTCGGTTCAGGCGGCTTTTATGATGCATTGAATACAAGTGATGAAATGACAGAGATTTGTATCGACACGAATCCGAATTTCCCTGTTCCAACTTGGGATTTCAAAGGCATCTGTTTAGGAATCGATGCTAGAAAAGTTGTCGAAACAGGAATACTTCCTGTGATCAATACAGGAATTGCTAACAAAAAAGCTGGCTTAGGTCAAATTGGTGCAGGAACAGTCACACCGCCAATTGATTGTTTTGAAAAAGCCGTCTTAGCTTATGCGAAGAAGTTAGGTTTTACAGAATAATCCATTTAGAAGAGACTGGGACATAACTCTACAAGTTACAATCCAGTCCCTTTAAAAACGAATGAACGGTGGGAACAGAAGCTACTCCTTTTATTTCTAGGATCTGAACACTTCTGTCCCGACCTCTTCTAATGAAAAAGATAGATCAACTTAGACCACTTACTATTGTTGTTGAAAAGGAGGCAGCTTTAGCAAGCGTTATTTGTTATGCCTAAATATTCAATCTCGTTTAGTAAAATGACAATCAAGAAAATGGAGGAAGAAAAATGGCAAATCGTGTCGTGATCGCATTGGGAGGAAACGCGATCTTAAAACCAAATCAAGAAGCAACATTAGATGTACAATTAGAAAACGTAAAGCTTAGTGCAGAATTGATTGCTAAAATAGAAGAATTAGATTATCAAATTGTGTTGACCCATGGAAATGGTCCGCAAGTAGGAAATATTTTAAGACAAAATGAAGAAGCCAAAGATGTCGTTCCGCCATTCCCGTTAGATGTTTGTAATGCTGAATCTCAAGGGTTTATCGGATATATGTTGGAGCAAAGCTTGAAAAATTCTTTGGAAATAAAAGGTTTGACAAGTAATGTCGTTACTCTTTTGACACAAACAGAAGTTTCAGCAGAAGATGAGGCCTTTGAGCAGCCAAATAAACCAATTGGCATTTTCTATTCTGAAATAGAAGCCAAAAAGATGGAAAAAGAAAAGGGTTGGGTCATGATGGAAGATGCTGGTCGAGGCTATCGTCGTGTTGTACCATCACCGCAGCCAAAAGCGATTCATGGCGTAGACGCTATCGTTAAGTTATTAAATCAAAATACGATCGTGATTGCCGGAGGAGGCGGAGGGATTCCTGTGGTCCGCTGTCAAAATGGTTTACTGAAAGGAATCGAAGCTGTGATCGATAAAGATCGTACGGGTAAAAAATTAGCCGAGCAAATCGACGCAGATACATTCATGATGTTGACCGATGTAAGCAATGTTTATATCAATTACGGTAAAGAGAACCAAGAGAAGCTTGAAACGATTTCTGTCAGTCAAGCTCAGCAGTATATGGATGAAGGACATTTTGCTGATGGCAGTATGGGTCCGAAAATGGAAGCTGCGATTGCATTTGCTAAACAGGGAAAAACAGCGATCATTTGTTCATTAGAAGAGGCAGACCTAGCTTTATCAGGACAAGCAGGAACAAGAATCACAGGCTAAAAAAAGAAGTTGACCGAATCTTTCTGATAGGTCAACTTCTTTTTTTAATGTTGATTTGAACGTTCGGATAATTCTAATGCCAGGCGTAAGTTTAGGCTGTTGATAGGGTCTTGAATATTTTTGCCTAATAATTTAGCACAGTGATCGATCCTATATTTGATCGTATTTCGGTGTAGGTACATTTCTTTGGCTGTTTTAGAAATCTCACATTGAAAACTCAAGTAACATTTGAGTGTTTTTCTGAGCTCTATAAAGGAATCTTCAGTTGGATAAGCGAGCTCTTTCAAAGTCGTTTCGCAGAAATAATGAATGTCCTCGGCACTCATTTTTTCAAAAAGACTCTTCATTCCTTTAGGGTGATAGCGATGGATCAAAGGTGTCTCCGTCATCGCTAAAGTTTCTTCATAAGCGGTTTTTGCTTCAATAAATGAGCTGGCGATTTGTTCAGCCGTTTCATATATATTTCCTAAAGAAAAAGTAAGTGTGATCGGTAATTTATCAGAGAGTTCAAGCGAAATTTCCGGTAAGATCTGCTCCAAGTCATTGACTTTACTTTGGATCAGAATAGCAAGATGATTCGTGTTTTTTACTTTGAAAATACTTGTATGTTTTACTCTGTGCGGTAAACTTTCTTGAAGCCATTGAAAAGCAACATCACTTTCTTCCTGCTGGTACTTGATTTTTGTTGCGGTTGTGGTCGTTTGGCTACAGACGGCATAGACGATTTGGTATTGCGTGCTTTTCTTCAGTCCATAATTAGCACCTAAATCAAGCCAGTCACGTTGTACTTGGTGAGGTGTTTGCTGATGTTCGATCAGCTGACCTAAAAAATCACTCTTCAAAAGCTCAAGTGATTCTTGGACTTTTTGATTTTTGTACAGCATGAAAGACAGCACCAAGCAAGCCTGCTCCACTGCAAATTCAGACATTGGGTAAGGAACTTGTTCTGGGTTTAAAATCAATAAATAATGCGGAAAATAGGTATTGACTGTTACTGAAAAGCCTGCAATTTGAAGAGGGAGTTGATTTAAGTCATCGATAATAAATGAAGCATGACTATCTTCGTTCCAAGACTTGTATTTTTCAACTAATTGTTCAACGTAATATTCAGCAGGTTTAGACGTTTGGGTAAAGTGCTTAGAGTGTGCAATTACTTTACGATAAGGGCTCAGTAAAATCACTGGTGTGTTGATCATTTTTCCAAAGTCAGCAATGAATCGTGCGATACTGACATCATGGATCAGTAAGTCTGAAAAACGTTTTTGGATGTCTAACGCATAACTCAGTTGTTCTGTTTTTGTATCCCACAAATAATTCAAAAGTTGGTGCAACAGGGCGCCTAAAGGCTGTGTGCTAGGAACCTGAACGATTGGGAATTTGATTTTATCTGCATAAGCAACGACCTCAGGATCGATCGTTTCGATAAAACGCCCCACTTTGATTCCGATTCCTGCAGCTTCTTGTTCTTTCAAAGAATCGATCAAGGAAATGAGTGCTTGCTGATTGTCTTTATACACCATCGCAGTGGTTAGTAGAAAAATTCGTTTAGGGATAAAGTTAGCCACGTCAGGCGTTTCCGATATTTCAATACTTTCTACGATAGTATTTATCTGTGCTGGATGTGTCAATAGTTTTAAATCAGAAAAACGTGGTATTTTCAATAAATCTTCTAAAGTAGTCAATCAATTGCCTCCTAGAATATACAATAATGAGAATATCTCTATTGTAAATGATAGCGTATTCAGATTCAAGAATGGTTTGTGCATATTAACTGAATATTGTATGTTTTTGTTTAATAATGACAATGACTTTTGCGCATATAAGAGTACGATGGAAATAAAACGGAAAAGAGGAATAGTTATGTTTTCAGAAATATCAGTACCAAGTAGAACGATTATGACACCAGGGCCGGTAGAGGCACATCCCGTTGCTTTAAGGGCTATGTCAGCGTCTATTTTAGGTCAATTTGACCCATCTTTTCTTCAAATCATGGATGAAGTCAAGGAAATGATCAAAATTCCTTTTGGAACCAAAAATGAGCAGGCGTTTGCGATCGACGGTACTTCTCGATCTGGTTTAGAAGCGGCATTGATCGCATTGGTCGAACCAGGAGATAAAGTATTGATTCCTGTCTACGGTCGATTTGCTTATCTTTTAGGAGAGATATGCGAACGTGCTCAAGCAGAAATCCATTATCTTGAAAAAGAATGGGATGCGCCTTTTGAGCAGGATGAGGTCATTCAAGCAATAGCAGAATTTCAACCGAAAATAGTAGCAATGGTCCATGGTGAAACAGCTAACGGACAGATGCAGTCATTGGATAAAATCGGTCGATATTGTCGGGAAAATGATCTCTTTTTTGTCGTGGATATGGTTGCAACTTATGGTGGTGTACCTTTAGAAGTAGACGAATGGGCAGTCGATATCGCTATTGCAGGTACACAAAAATGTGTGAGCGTACCTTCTGGTTTAGCATTGATCACCTATAATAAACGTGTAGAAAAAGTATTGGATGCCCGTTATCAAAAAGAGCTAGGGCTAAGTAAAGATATTCGCAATGAAAATCATATCAGCAGCAATTATCTTGATCTAAGCCAACTGCAACGTTATTGGAGTGAGGAACGGATCAATCATCATACGGAGGCGACCAGTATGGTTTATGGACTGCATGAAGGTTTGAGAATGCTGATTCAAGAAGGCATGGAAAATGTTTATGCTAGGCATGCTTTGAATGATCAGGCAATCATTGCAGGCATAAAAGCGATGGGACTTGGATTTTATGGTCAATTGAGCACAAAGATGCCGACCGTCACACCGATCATGATTCCTGAAGGGATCGATGGCGAGAAAGTACGGGCATTGATGTTGGATGAGTTTGCTGTTGAGATTGCTTCTTCTTTTGGTGCTTTACAAGGAAAAGTATGGCGTATTGGAAATATGGGCTACAGCAGCCGTAAAAGTAATGTTCTTCATGTATTGTCGGCTTTAGAAGGTGCATTGAATTATTATGGCGCCGCTATTGCGAAAGGTGAAGCGGTAAAAGCTGCTTTGGCGATTTATAAAAAATAGCTTCACATAGTTTGTGTGAAAGAACAATTTATTGTTCGTTTTGCACAAACTTTTTGCTAAGTTTGTGAAAAGTAATGATGAACGAAAGATTGCTACCGCTTACAATTAAAGCGAATAAAGAAGTGATTTCTCTATATATTCCATAGCAAAATGCACAAACTTTGTCTAAAATCATATATAGAAAAATAACAGTTGGAGGAAAAGACATGGATGCAACGAATGAAAAAGTAAAGAGTTCAGGAATGGATTACTGGAAAAAGATTGTCATACTATTATGTGCCGGCTGGGTAACGATTTGGGTATACCGTTCGGCGTTATCACCTGCTTATCCGCAAATCAATGAGTCCCTTGGAGGGAATGTTTCTGATACTGCTTTAGGATTTATTTCTACTTGTTATTTCTTTGGTTATGTAGCGATGCAGATTCCAGCAGGATTTTTAGTAGATAAAATCGGAAAGAAAAAAGTCTTGATCCCTGGGTTTATCGTGTTTGGTATTGCAGCATTTTTGATTTCTCAAGCGACAAGCATCTCGATGATTTATTTTGGTAGTGTCTTAGCTGGTTTAGGTTGCGGATCATTTTATGGCTCAGCTTACTCATTGACTTCTCAAAATATTCCCCAAGATAAAAGAAGTTTTTCAACAGCGATCGTTAATAGCGGTTCTGCAGTAGGTTCGGGTTTAGGATTGATTTTATCAAGTTTCTTGGTTGTTCAATTACAATTTCCTTGGCAAACAATGATGTATATTTCTGTTGCGTTGATCGTAGTGATGTTGATCGCATTTATCGCAATTATTCGTAATAATAAAGAAGATGCTGAATTTTTAGCTCAATCTGCTGCAGCAGAAGCGAAAGTAAAAACGGAGACTGCAGAAGTGGTTGAAAAAGAACAAGTATCGATGAAAAAATTATTTTCACCAAAAATGCTATTTGCCTATATTCTATATTTCGCTACTTGTTATGCGTATTATATGACGGTTACTTGGCTGCCGAACTTTTTAGGTACAGAACGTGGCTTTGAAGGTGCAGCGATCGGATTTTCTGCTTCACTTGTAGCGTTTGCTTCCATTCCAGGGGCGTTGTTCTTCAGCCGTTTGGCAGATAAGTTTATGCATAAAAAAGTACAGTTTATTGTCGTTTTAGAATTTTTAGCAGCTGTCATGTTATTGTTGACAGTTCAAGCAACAAATTCAACATTGTTATTAGTCGGTTTGATTTTATATGGATTTTTAGGAAAGCTTGCAGTGGAGCCGATCATCATATCTTGGTTGGGTGAAAATGCTCCTAAAGTCGGCATCGGAACCACTCTTGGCGTATTCAACTTTTTCGGTATGATGTCTTCAGTCATTGCACCAACCTTGACGGGCTCTATCTCAGACGCAACGGGTTCAAAAGAAATGGGTTTTTATATTTCAGTTATCTTATTGGTAGCAGGAACAGCTTTATTCTTATTAGCGAATCTTAAGAAAAAAAAGGCTGAATAATTAAGTAAATAATGAAATGTGTTTAACTTCTGGAACTGAATAGTGCAAGGAATTTAGACACATCTTTTTATTATTGCTTACCATGCATCGTTCGATCGATTTTCTATTTTTATCCTACATTTTTTGAAAGCGCTTAAAAAGGAGGCGAAGAAATGACAAACCAAGATTATCAAATCACTGAATCCGAATTACAGGAATTTCGAAAGCGAGGATACAATGATGACCTATTGCCTAAGCCGTTATCTAAACGAATGATGGGCAAGCTGAATTACTTTACGCTATGGATGGGTTCTGTCCACAATATTCCAAACTATACAGCAGTTGGCGGCTTTTTATTTTTAGGCTTATCACCAATCAACATTATGCTGGCTTTAGTTTTAAGTGCACTGACGGTTGCGTTGTTTATGACATTCAATGGTCGTGCAGGTTCAAAATATGGGATTCCTTTTGCTATGCATTTACGTTCGACTTATGGCGATCTTGGCGCAAAATTACCAGGATTTCTTAGAGGCTGTGTCGCAGCGATTGCTTGGTTTGGTTTGCAAAATTACACTGGTTCATTAGCGTTACTGATTTTGATTGGAAAAATTTGGCCGGGCTTTTTAACATTAGGCGGAGGAACAACGATTTTAGGTATTTCAGTTCCAGGCTTGATCGCATTCACACTTTTTTGGGCGGTAAATATGTTGATCGGACTAGGTGGAGGAAAAATACTAAACAAGTTCACTGCGATTTTAAGTCCGTTGATCTATATTGTATTTGGCGGGATGGCGATTTGGGCAATTCGCGTCGCTGGAGGAATTGGTCCGATTTTATCTTATAATGTGGCTGGAGCAGCGCATAATATTTCGCCGATTTTTGTTTACTTCATGATCATGAATTCCGTTTTAGCAGTTTGGGCGGCACCGGGAGCTAGTGTTTCTGATTTTACACAAAATGCGAAATCGACCAAAGATCAAACGATCGGCCAAACTGCCAGCCTACTTGTAGGGTATGGAATTTTCGCTTTTTCCAGTGTAGCGATTTTGATCGGCGGTTCGATCCATTACGGGATTCAGGAATGGAATATCTTAAATATCGTTGATCGCTGGGAGAACTCATTTGCGATCATTGTGGCGATGCTGGTTTTCTTATTAACGACTGTTTCGACAAATGCCACAGGAAATATCATCCCGGCTGCGTACCAATTATGTGCATTATTTCCGAAAAAAATCGATTATAAAAAAGGTGTATTACTGGCAAGCATCATTAGTTTTCTGATCATGCCATGGAAGCTGATGGAAAATTCAGCAAGTATATTCATTTTCTTGAATACGATCGGTGCAGTTTTAGGACCTGTTGCCGGCACGATGATTGCGCATTATTATTTTGTTGAAAAGCAAACGATCGATTTGGATCTGCTTTATATGGATCAGTCGAAAGATAATAGCCATAATCGCTATAAGGGTCTAGATAAATCAGCATATGTCGCAACGATCGTAGCATTAGTTATTTGCTTGAGCGGTCATTTTATTCCAGCTTTTAAAGTGATTTCTGATATTTCTTGGTTAGCGGGTTTTGCTTCAGCGTTTTGTCTGTACCTTTTATTAAGAAAATTTTTGAAAAAATAAGTACGGTAAAGGTTAGAACAACTAGCTAAATGGATTGGATCGATTAGATGAAATTCTAACTGTTGAGCGTCATTTAGCTTTTAAAAATAGGAGGAACGAAGATGAGCTATGATTTATTGATTAAAAATGGGTTAGTGATTTTAGAGTCTGGTGAAGTCAAAACAGATGTTGCAGTGAAGGATGGTTTGATTGCCGCCATTGGTAATGATCTCGGTGAAGCTGAAAAAGTTATTGATGCATCTGGCTTGGTCGTAAGTCCAGGTATGGTGGATGCACATGTCCATATCACAGATCCAGGCGGTGGATATCGTGATCAATGGGAAGGATATATCACAGGAACAGCTGCTTGTGCAAAGGGCGGAGTGACTTCTTTTATGGAAATGCCGTTAAATCAAGTGCCTGCTACGGTCGATGGAAGGTCCTTAGAGATAAAATATGAATCAGGTAAAGAAAAATTAAAATCAGATGTCGGGTCATTCGGCGGATTAGTACCATTTAATTTGACGGGTGGCATTCAAGAATTAGATGATGGCGGCGTTGCAGCATATAAATGTTTTATGGCTACATGCGGTGATCGGAGTATCGATGGTGATTTTATGAATGTCGATGACTATTCTTTGTATGAAGGAATGAAGCAAATTGCTAAGACAGGAAAAGTGTTAGCAATTCATGCTGAAAATGCTGCGATTACTGATAGATTAGGAGAAATTGCTTATAAAAACGGAGAAACGACGTTAAAAGCGTACGTAGCAACTCGACCTGTATTTACAGAAGTTGAGCCGATCCGCCGAGCAATTTTGTTTGCGAAAGAAACAGGCTGCCGCATCCATATTTGCCATATTGCTTGTCCAGAAGGTGTGGAGGAAGTGACCAAAGCGAGACGAGAAGGTGTTGATGTGACGTGTGAAACATGTACGCATTATCTGTATTTTGATCTTGATGAGCTGGATGCGATTGGTCCTGTGGTCAAATGTTCACCACCGATTCGTGACAAAGAAAATCAAAAGGGCATGTGGGACAAGGTATTGGCTGGAGAAATTGATTTTGTGACATCCGACCATTCACCTTGTACGCCTGATTTAAAGGATAAAGAGAATGCTTTTGAAGCGTGGGGCGGTATTTCAGGTGTCCAAAACAATGTGGATGTCCTTTATGATGAAGGGGTTCAAAAAAGAGGAATGTCATTGAAACAATTTGCTGATATCATCGCTGCAAATCCAGCAGATCGCTATGATCTAACGCAAAAAGGACGGATCAGTGTTGGAAAAGATGCTGATTTCGTATTGATCAAACCGAATGCTCCGTACATGTTAAAGGCAGAAGACTTAGAGTATCGTAATAAAATCAGTCCATATATTGGTCGTGAAATCGGTGCACAAGTAATGCAGACAGTCTTGAGAGGACATGTTATTTATACTAAAGAAGAAGGAGTTTCATCAGGATTTGTTGGAGCTTTTATCAAAAAATAGAACTTTCAGTTTTTAAATGAATACTCAGTATAGGGTCAGACATTGTCATACTAGTTGTTAATGTCTGACCTCTCTTGTGTTTATCCTTGTGCAATATTTCTCAAGTAGTAAAGGTCGTGTTAGGCATGCTCGTTTAATAAAGGAGGCTGTGAATAATGAACGGAAAGAGCGAACGGAACGAAAGAGTACCTTACTGGAAGAAAATTATTTACATATTAACGATAGGCTGGATCGTTATTTGGATCTATCGAACGGTTTTGACACCGATTTATCCGATCATCAGTGACTATTTTGGCGGAGCAAGTGATGCACAGTTAGGGCACATTTCCAGCTTTTATTTTTTAGGCTATGTTTGTATGCAGATTCCTTCAGGGATATTAGTGGATCGAATCGGTAAAAAACAAATTTTGATTCCCGGCTTTTTATTGTTTGGACTGGGTGCATTGATCGTAGGAACGGCTCAAACGATCGGTATTGTCTTTTTAGGAAGTGTTTTGGCGGGGCTTGGTTGTGGCACTTATTATGGCGTCGCATATTCTCTCACAGCAGAGTATGTACCAGTGTCTAAGCGCAGCTTGGCAACAGCAGTTGTCAACAGTGGTACAGCGATCGGCAGCGGCTTAGGGTTGGTTTCTTCGAGTTATTTGGTTGGTACGGGAAAATTACCATGGCAGGCACTGATTTTTACAACGATCCTCTTGATTCTATTGGCAGTGCTCATGTTCAGTCGTTACATTCGAATGGAAAAACCTAAAAAATATACTGCAGTAAAAGACGAGCTTAAAATCAAAGAGCATCATTCAGTCAGGCAACTATTCAAACCAAGAATGATCTCTGCGTATATTTTGTATTTTGCGACCTTGTACACTTACTATTTGATCGATACATGGCTGCCTAATTTTTTAGAGACTGAAAAAGGGTTTGCTGGAACATCTGTTGGTTTGGCCTCCTCACTCGTATTTTTTACAGCAATTCCTGGGGCATTGGTCTTTAGTAGAGTTGCGGATGAAATGCCTAAGAAAAAAATCCAGTTGATCATTCTTTTGGAATTGTTAGCTGCATTTGTGTTATTTCTAACTGTGACGACAACAAATCAAACGGTTTTGGTGATTGGAATCATGGCGTATGGTTTTTTTGGTAAATTAGCAGTTGAGCCGATCATTATTTCATGGCTGGGAGAAGGGGCGCCTAAGGGAAGTATTGCTACTATGTATGGAGTGTTTAATTTTTTTGGAATGTCCTCTTCCGTGATCGTTCCATCGTTAACAGGAAAAATTTCTGATCTCACTGGAACAAAGCTATATGCTTTTTATCTTGCCATTCTCATTATTTGTATTGGAACCTTCCTATTTTATCTAATCAATCGGTTTGTAAAAAGCAAACCATAGTGAGAATATGCGATGGAATCAAAACTAGTTTTGTGTTTTTAGGAGTATATTAGATGAACTCTGACCTCATTTTCGTTATACTTGTTATAAGGAATGAGGTGGGCAAATGAAAAAGACAGAGAAAATCTATATGGTTCTTCAGCGTAAAACTCGTTCATTGGAAGAAATGAAGCAGGATATTATTGATTGGTTGAGCTTTTTACGGATCATGACAACGATTGAAAATTATTGTTTTGACAATGAAGAAGTACAAGCATTTAATTTAGCACTGATTACAAAGCGAATCCAAGGATGTACAGAAAAAGAGGATCTGTGGATCAAAATAAAAGGACAGGGTGGAGAATCCCAACTGCATATCTCTGAGCTTACCCTTCATGATCGAACAATTTTAGATAAGGATCTATTTTTTGCTTATCAGACGATGATCGAAGATTATCTTGATACTCGAATGGTCAAAAATGGTATTTACGGTTATATTCGATCTTTAGATGAATATTTGTATAATAATGTGGAAATGATCGAAAAGCGAACATTTGAAATGCCAGAGGAAATTGAGAAATTGCCGAAGCGTTATAATCGAAATAAAGAGGTCATCGTTGATTGTAACCAACTAGCGGGCTATGATATTTTCTTTAAAGGGTTGTGTTTAACTTCTTGCTGGAAGATGTACTATTCGGATCTTTTTTTTCAGATCATCCCTAAACCGATTTTTTTAGAGGTCCAGCAGGTACAGTCGATCACCGAGCTAGCGAATAATGTTCTTAAGATAACCTTATTCAATGATCCTTTTAACTGGGAGCTTTCGGTCAATCAAAAATATCAACGCTTATATCGAGATCAGATGGGGTATGATCAACTCGCGTGGAATAACGGGACTGGGGTTTTACGTCCGCCATACATTGAATATGCATTTGTTGAAGATGTTACACAAACCGTTCAGTATCAAAACCATTATTATCAGCCTGTTGAAAAAAAAGATGCCACATATTTTGTAACTAGAAGCTACGATGGTGTCCACCATAAATATGTTGAAAATCGTACAAAAGGAATTTTAAATGCGCAAGCTTATTTTCCTTGGATCGATGAAAAAAGCCGCAAGATGATGAATTATCGAGTGCTGAATCCTCAGATGGCGCTAGATGGTGGCCTTTCGGCGTATGAATTTTATATCCGACAGTTTTTAGAAATCAATGTTTTGGATCAGAAGTATGACGAATTCGTTTCTGTCTTACGTTTCTATTTACCGCAGGAAGCAATCAAAGAAGTTCCGTTAGAAGCATTGTGGGATAAACTGATCGATGTGAATATCAGTAATTTGAAACAAAAAGAGCGATCGACACGTTTTGATTTACAGAAGGCTAAAAATCATTTAAGAGTTGTCTTTTTAGATTACAGCTATCTAGAATCTGTCAACCAAACGATCGATATTAGTGAGTAAATAGAAAAGAGAGGTTGAGACAGAAGTGTTTAATCCCGAAAAATAAGAAAGAATTCACGAAAATTGTTTTCCAAATTTTTGTGAATTCTTTCTTATTTCCGAAGGGATTGCTTCTGCTCTCACCGTTTATCCGAATTACAGGTGTCTGAGATTTGACTCGCAGAGTTTTGGCCCAAACACTTTGATTCGTATAAACGATGAGAAAAAAAGCGGCTACTGTCCCATCCGCTTTTTTTAATGATGATCACTGAATGATTTGATCGCTATCAATGATGATTTCAGCTCCGGTGATGAAACTTGCTTCATCGCTAGCTAAATAAATGACCCATTTGGCTACATTTTCAGGGCTACCAAAATCAGGAAACTGAACATATTTTTTATAATAAGGTCTAGCAATAGGAAATGTTGTTTCTAATAATTGTGTGTTGACTACACTTGGACAAATTGAATTCACACGTATATTGTAGGGCGCATATTCATATGCTGCATCAAGTGTATATGAACGAAGGACCTCTTTGATTGCTGTGTAAGGATGGTGTTCATCTAAACCAACTAAGCCTTCGATCGTTGAAATATTTATAATTGAGCCGCAATTATTCGGCACCATCAAAGGAAGAATTTGCTTTGAGCCGTAAATAAAAGGATTGATGACTGTATTTTGTAAAGTATTAAAATCATCATTCGTTAAACTCAGAAGCATCTTAGGTGAAATAATACTGGCACAATTAACGAAGCAATCGATCTTACCATACGTTTTTATGATAAATGAAAGACTATTTTCCCAACTTTGTTGAGAATTGCTAGTATGCTCAAGAGCAATCGCTGTCCCGCCATTTTCTTTGATTTTAGAAATAATCGGAGTTAATTTCTCTAGATTTGTACTGGTACAGATAACGCAAGCTCCTTCTTTAGCAGTGGACAATGCGATGGCATTGCCGATAGTGCCTGCAGCTTCTGTAATCAATATGGTTTTACCTACTAATTTATTCATAAAAAAACCGCTATAATGAAGAACATTATAGTTATCCTTTCCGGTTATTTTAAACACATAATATTGGCATAAATTTATTAACTAGTATGGCTTAAGTGTAATATAATTTTTTTAGTTACGCCAATGATATAAACCGGAGAATTTTATAATAAAAAAAACGAATCAAAACGTTTTGTTTTGACTCATTTTTTTGTTTTAAGGATTAGTCTTGTGCAACGGGCTTTTTGACAATACCTAGAATAACGGCAGATACAACTGCACCGATTGCAATAAATACAAGATATAAAATAGGATGACTCAACAATAATGCGACAAAGATCCCGCCATGAGGTGCTAATAACCGAATCCCGAATCCGCCAACTAAACCACCAGCTAAAGCCGAGCCAACGACAAAGCTTGGAATGACTCTTAGTGGGTCAGCTGCGGCAAATGGAATCGCTCCTTCTGTGACAAAAGATAGCCCCATCACCAAATTCGTCAAGCCAGCATCTTTTTGATCTTGAGTAAATTTGTTTTTAAAGAGCAATGTTGCGATAAAGATCGCAAGAGGAGGAACCATCCCGCCGGCCATAACAGAAGCCATGATAATACTACCACCTTCTGTAACAGTTGCTGCGATCGATGCTGTACCAAATACATAAGCGGCTTTGTTGATTGGTCCGCCAAGGTCGATGGCCATCATTCCACCTAGTAAAACTCCAAGAAGAGCAGCATTTGTACCATCAAGACCTAATAAGAAACTGTTTAGCCCATCATTGATGATCTTCATCGGAATATTGATCAGTAACATCAAACCGCCAGTGATCAGTAAACCAAAGACTGGATAAAATAAGATTGTTTTGATCCCGTCTAGTGATTTAGGTAATCCTTTGAAGAGTTTTTTCAAGAAAATGATCACATAACCTGCTAAGAACCCACCGATCAATGCGCCTAAAAATCCAGCACCGCCAGTATTAGCTAAGGCACCAGCTGTGAAACCAACGATCAATCCAGGTCTGTCAGCAATACTAGAAGCGATAAAACCAGCTAAAACAGGTAGCATAAAGCCAAATGCGGCACCACCGATTTGATTGAACCAAGACGCAATTTCATTATAAGAACCTAAACTACTAAGTTGATCTTGAGGGACACCGATAAATTGATCGATCATAAAGGAAAGGGCAATTGCGATTCCGCCGCCGATAACAAATGGCAGCATATGAGAAACGCCGTTCATCAAGTCTTTATAAATTCGCGAGCCAACGGAACCATCGGCAGAGCTGTCTTCATCAGTAGCATCTGATTCTGTACCGTGAAAAATGGGAGCATTTCCACTAGTTGCAAGGTTGATCAATTCCTCTGTTTTACGAATACCATCACTAACAGGACGATTGACTAATTCTTTTCCGTCGAAGCGATTCATTTCAACTTTTTTATCTGCGGCAATAATGACACCATCTGCACGAGCGATATCTTCAGCAGTCAAACGATTTTTGATTCCTTCTGAACCATTCGTTTCAACTTTGATCTCAACACCCATTTGTTTTGCTTTTTTCTTCAATGCATCCTCAGCCATATAAGTATGAGCAATACCTGTTGGACAAGCCGTAACGGCAACCACAAATTTGCGAGTTGGATCTGCTGTTGCTTGATTCGATTCTGCAAGCTGTTCTTGTTTTTCTTCTGCCTCTTTTGCTTCTTCCGCAGATTGGAACAAGTTTTGTACGTCTTCTGGCGTTTTAGTTTCCTTCAATTTTGCAACAAAATCTGGATCGACCAGTAGACGAGATAAAGCTGCCAATGCTTGTAAGTGAGTATCATTTGCGCCTTCAGGGGCCGCGATCATGAAAAATAAGTAAGTCGGTTGACCATCGAGTGCTTCATAGTCAACACCTTTGCTGCTTCTTGCAAATAGAACAGTCGCTTCTTTAACTGCTTTGTTTTTCGCATGAGGCATTGCGATTCCATCACCTAAACCAGTAGAAGTTTGAGCCTCACGAGCTAAAATACCTTCTTTATACGTAGCGATATCAGAAATTCTGCCACCATCATACATCTTTTGAACCATTTCATCGATAGCGCCTTTTTTATCAGTCGCCTGTAGATCCATGATCATCACATCTTTGACAAGTAACTCTTTGATGTTCATAAAAATTCCTCCTTAATTTAAAAGCGGAACAAGCCGTTTAGCCTTGACAGAAAAATAGGAAAAAGAAAAGGTGGTGCTCTTTACCACAATTTCTTTTTATCTTTTTTCCGAAAGGCTGGCTTGTGCAGCTAGATAACAATAGATGCGGAACAGCTCGTTTAATCTTTTTCCCGAAAGGCTGACCTGTGCAGCACGTTTTCTTAAATATGTGTATCTTTTTAACAAATTCTTTTAATTGAATTTCAATAGTCAGCGGATTTTTTTCACTACAACTTCCGAAATCAATTCATTGATCAAATCAGCTGTTGCTAAATCATCTGAAAATGCTGTAGCACTTCCACAAGCGATTCCCCATTTAAAAGCTTCAACAGGGTCGTTGTTTTTAACAAAAGTACCAACGAATCCGGCGATCATAGAGTCTCCTGCACCAACAGAATTTTTCAAAGGACGTTTTAAGACATTTGACTGATAGATCCCATCTGAAGTAAAGAGTAAAGCTCCATCTCCAGCCATTGAAATAATGGCATGTTTGGCACCATCCTGTAATAAGCGTTCACCGAATGGCAAAATATCTTCAATCGATTGAAATTCAACATCGAAAAGCTCTGCTAATTCATGATTATTCGGCTTAACAAGCAACGGAGCTTGTGGCAAAGCATTAAGTAAATCAGCTCCAGTAGTGTCAATGATAAAGTCTGCCTCTTTTTCTTTGATGATTTGAACTAATTCTTCATAGAAACCTTGACGCAAAGAGGCTGGAGTACTGCCGGACAAAACAACGATGTCACCTGACTGAACATTTCCTAAAATCTGTTTCAATTCAAGCATTTCTTCGTTGCTGATCGTTGGTCCAAGTCCGTTGATCTCAGTTTCCTTTTCGGATTTTAGCTTGATGTTGATGCGAGTATCTTCTTCGACTGTTGTAAAATTAGTTTGAATGTTTTCTTTTTTTAGCCAGTCAGAGATGAAATTTCCTGTAAAGCCGCCAATGAAACCAAGAGCTGTAGATTCAGCTTGGATTCTTTTTAAAATACGTGAAACGTTGATTCCTTTTCCTCCAGGAAGCTTAAAGTCCGCTGTCATACGATTTAAATCACCCAATTTAAGATCATCGACATGAACGATATAATCAATTGAAGGATTTAGAGTTACTGTGTAGATCATTATTTTGCCTCCTTAATGGTTGTCTTTTTCTGAAATTGTTCCAAAATATCAGGTGAGCACTGGTTCGTCAGTAAACTCACTGCTTCAAGATCAGCAACCTTTGTGAAAGTTATTTTATTCAGCTTTGTTTGATCGATCAACACATATGCTTCTTCAGCATGAGTGATGGCCATATGTTTTAGTGCAGCTTCTTCAGGATCAGGAGTAGTCAAACCAAATTCTGGATGTGCCCCGTTCATGCCCATAAAAACTTTATTGAAGCGAAAACGACTGAGTTGTTCTAAAGCAGTCGAACCCACGATTGCTTTCGTTGATAATTTTAATGAGCCACCTAAGGTGATAGTGTTGACGTTTAAATCACCTAGTTTGGCGGCATGATGCACGGAGTTCGTAACAACAGTAATATTTTTGCCTGATAAAAAAGGCAGCATTTCTAAGGTCGTAGAACCAGCATCTAAATAAATGACGTCTCCATCTTGAACAAATGAACCAGCTAGTTTAGCGATTATCTGTTTTTCTTGCGTGTTTTTGACTGTTTTTTCCGTCATGTCTTGTTCGAAACCTAAATTTAAGATCCGCTTGGCGCCACCGTGAACGCGCTCCAATAATTCAACTTCTTCCAATTCTTTTAGATCCCGTCTAATCGTTGATTCTGATGCATCTAATAAAAGTGCTAAATCTTGTGATTTTACAATCGATTGTTGGTCAAGTAACCGTAAAATTGCTTGATGTCTCTCTTCTGTAAGCATTTTCACACCTCTTTCATTGACTATAATAGCATACTCAAATTCGTTTCGCAATCAAAAACGGTCAAAAACGGTCAAAAAAATTCTTGAACGTTCAAATGTTGCTAAGAGCAAATCTATTATTTGACAAGAGCACGCGTTCTTGGCTTAATGTAAATAACAAAATCGGAGGGATGAGTATGGGGAATCGTACGATATTACAAGGATTTGAATGGTATTTACCAGCAGATGGTCTTCATTGGCAGCGTGTGAAGGAGCTGGCAGAGAAACTACATAAATCGGGCTTTACTGGTATTTGGCTGCCGCCAGCTTATAAAGGAGCAAACGGGATCGATGATGTTGGTTATGCCCCTTATGATTTGTACGATTTAGGTGAATTTAATCAAAAAGGAACGATCTCAACAAAATATGGCACTAAGGATGATTATTTAGCGTGTATCAAATCACTAAAAGAAGCTGGGATCGATGTGTATGCTGATATTGTGTTTGATCATTTTATAGGAGCCGATGAGGAAGAAAACGTTTCTGCGGTCAAATACCGTCCAGAAAATCGTAATGAAAAAATCAGTGGAGAAGAAGAGATCACAGCATGGACGAAATTTACTTTTCCAGGAAGAAAACAAATGTATGACGATTATATCTGGACATGGAGAAATTTTTCGGGTGTGGATTTTGATGATCGCCGTAAAGACCACGGAATTTTTAATTTTGATGGGAAGGGCTGGAAAGACGATGTTGATAAGGAAAATGGGAATTATGATTACTTGATGGGCTGTAATTTAGACCTATCTTATCCTGAAACTGTTCAGCAGCTTAATAAATGGGGACAATGGTATCAAGAATTAACAGATGTTGACGGGTACCGTCTAGACGCAGTAAAGCATATTCAGTTTGACTACTTTGTTGATTGGTTACTAAATAGAAGAAAAGAAAAAGGTAGAGAATTGTTCGTAGTTGGTGAATATTGGAATGGCGACATAGAAAAATTACTCAAGTATATCGATCAATCTGGCGCATTGATTTCCTTATTCGATGTTCCATTACATTATCACTTATATGAAGCGGCCAATTCAAATGGTCAATACGATATGCGGAATATTTTTGAAGGAACGTTAGTAAAAGAACGACCAGAGTGGGCTGTGACATTTGTCGATAATCACGATACTCAAAAAGGTCAAAGTTTAGAGTCTTGGGTCGATGGATGGTTTAAAGTTCATGCCTATGCATTGATCCTCTTACGTAAGTCTGGAACACCTGTTGTCTTTTGGGGTGACCTTTTTGGTATTCCTAGTGAAAATGTAGAACCCGTTGGCACAAAACTGAACTTGCTGTTAAAAATCCGAGAATATTTAGCTTATGGAAATGAACTGGACTATTTTGACGATCCAAATGTCGTTGGTTGGGTCAGAACCGGGGTTTTTGAGAATGAACAATCAGGATTTGCTGTGATTATGACCAATGCTCAGTCTGGGCAAAAGAATATGACGATCAGTGCGATTCACGCTGGAAAAACCTTCATCGATATTCTAGGAAATAATACAGCAAAAATTATTTTAGATGAAAAAGGAGCTGGGGATTTTCCAGTCAATGGTGGAGAGGTCTCCATCTATGTGAATGAAGAAATGGCTAAAAAAATAATGAATAATGCATGAGCAAATGTATCAACTATACATTTCCTTTTACTAGTGAAACAATTTTGGCAAAAGTATTGTAGAAAAGGAGAAATTCCTCAAAATCAGATAGAATGTTTCTATAGAATATGCTAAAGTTAATAAGTACTAAAAAGTGTTTAAAAGGAGAATGGAAATGAAAAAAATGAAATTGGGGCTTGTTTTTGTTGTTATGGGAATGCTATTTATTAGCGGATGTGGAAACACAAGTAACAAATCAGCGAGTAGCGATACTAAGACTAGCAGTAGTAGTCAAAAAGAAAGTTCAGAGTCTTCTACTAGTGAGAAGCTAGAATCTTCTTCAAGTGAGAGTCTTGAAAAAACAGATGAGTCAGGCAACTCTAAAACATTTAAATTGATGATCGAAGGTGCTCAGTCTCAGGTTCCTAATTTGAAAAAACAATATGAGGGAATGTACTCAGATATTTCAATCACTGAAGGAGAAGACAGTACGATCGTTTATACGTACACATTTGCAGAACAATCTGTTGCAGACGTTGATGCAGAAGCGTTGAAGCCAACTTTGGTCAAAGGCTTGAAACCAGTGATCGATGGAGCAAAAGCAATCATCCCGGATGTCAAGATCCGAGCTATTTTCTTAAATCCTGATGGTAGTGAGGTTCTAAATTTGTTGATCACTCAAGAAGATACAGATAGTATTACTACGGAAGAGTAGCAAACATTATTACAACTTAATCCCTTTACATTTTGCTGAACTGATCAAAACCTATTGGTAATAATCAGTTCAGCTTTTGTGTTTTTTTTGGTATAATAGATAAGATTGAAAAAAGAGAGAGGACGTTGATGATGGCACAAGAAAACGCCTTGATCCAAGGTATGAATCCAAAGCAAAAAGAAGCTGTTTTGCATACAGAAGGCCCATTATTAGTTATGGCTGGAGCAGGAAGTGGAAAGACGAGAGTGTTGACCCATCGTATCGCTTACCTGATCGAAGAAAAAGATGTGAATCCCTGGAATATTTTAGCGATCACTTTTACCAATAAAGCCGCAAAAGAAATGCGTGAACGGGTAGGAAAACTACTTAAAACTGGCGGAGATGATGTATGGGTTTCAACATTTCACTCGATGTGTGTTCGGATTTTGCGAAGAGATGTAGATCATATCGGTTATAATCGTAATTTCACGATCATCGATACCTCTGAACAGCGAACATTGATGAAGCGAATTTTAAATGAATTGAATATCGATGTGAAAAAATACGATCCACGTTCGATCCTAGGAACTATCAGTAATGCCAAAAATGAATTACAGACTCCTGAAAAAGTCGAAGAATTGCAAGGCACACCCTATGAAGAGGTTGTGGCCAAATGTTATAAAATGTACCAAAAAGAACTTAGAAATAATCAATGCATGGATTTCGATGATTTGATCATGAATACCATTCGTCTTTTCAATGAACATCCAGATTCTCTCGCATATTATCAAAATAAGTTCCATTATATCCATGTCGATGAGTATCAAGATACGAACCATGCACAGTATACCTTAGTCAATATGCTGGCTGCCCGTTTTAAAAATCTGTGTGTCGTTGGTGATGCAGACCAAAGTATTTATGGCTGGCGTGGCGCTGATATGCAAAATATCTTGGATTTTGAAAAAGATTACCCAGATGCTAGTGTGATTTTACTTGAACAAAACTATCGTTCAACAAAAAAAATCCTTGATGCTGCAAATAATGTCATTAAAAATAACCGTAATCGTCGGGATAAAAATTTGTGGACGGAAAATACAGATGGTGAAAAAATCGTTTATTATCGAGGGGACAATGAACGAGATGAAACGCAATTCATCGTTGGTCAGATCCAAAAAGAAATGCGTGAAAAAGATCGAATCTATGGTGATTTTGCTGTATTATACCGCACGAATGCACAGTCGCGGGTCATGGAAGAAATGCTGTTGAAGTCGAATATTCCTTATACAATGGTTGGTGGACACAAGTTCTATGATCGTAAAGAAATCAAAGATATTCTAGGATATCTAAACATTATTTCTAATTCGATGGATTCACTTAGCTTTGAACGTGTGGTCAATGAACCAAAACGAGGCATTGGTAAAAGCTCAGTTGAAAAATTGAGAAGCTTTGCCCAAATGCATGGCTGGTCTTTACTAGAAGCTGCTCAAAATGTCGATTTAGCGAATATTACTGGTAAGGCTGGAAAAGAATTAGGTAATTTTGGCTTGATGATCCAGGATTTAACACAGATGATCCCTTACTTGACGATCACAGAATTAGTCAAAGAAGTCTTAGAACGCAGCGGCTATCGTGAAGAATTAGTGAGACAGAATAATTTAGAATCGCAAGCACGTCTTGAAAACTTGGATGAATTTTTGACCGTAACACAGGAATTTGATAAACGCTATGAACGCCAAAGTGAAGAAGAAGCGGATGCACCAGAAGAAAAATTAGCTGTTTTCTTGAATGATTTAGCGTTAGTTTCCGATTTAGATAATCTTGAAGAAAGCACTTCTCAAGTAACGTTGATGACCTTGCACGCAGCGAAAGGGTTAGAATTCCCAGTCGTCTTTCTGATTGGAATGGAAGAAGGCGTCTTTCCACTTTCCAGAGCGATGCTGGAAGAAAGTGAGCTTGAAGAAGAACGCCGTCTTGCGTATGTAGGGATTACGCGAGCAGAAGAAATTTTATATATTTCGAATGCCTTTTCTCGGACTTTATATGGTAAAACGCAATATAATCGTCCTAGTCGTTTTTTAGATGAAATCGATGAAGAATTGATGGACCAGCAAGGTTCGATCGCAGCACCAAAAGCGCCAGCAAGAACCTTTGAACCAAAAGTCTTTAAACCTGCTTATACGCAGCCGACGAGACAGCCGGTGACGGACAAAGTGGCAAGCGGCGGTGAAGCAATGGCGTGGAAAGCCGGCGACAAAGTAAAACATAAAGCTTGGGGCACAGGAACTGTGGTTCGAGTGGGCGGTACAGCGAAAGACTTGGAATTGGATGTGGCATTTCCGGAAAAAGGAATCAAACGATTACTGGCGGCATTTGCTCCGATTGAAAAAATATCTTAGGTTGTGCAAAATGGACATCAGGAAAAAGAGAGAGTCATTGTGAAAAAACGAGTCACGAAGTCAATTTTCTATTTTTCTGTCAGAGCTGAACAAGCTCATTCCACATCTATCGTTATCGAGCTGCACAAATCAATCCTTAGGAAAATAGACAAATTGCCAGTGAGGCAAAAAACACCTCAAAGTCAATTTCCTAATTTTCTACAGGATTAAGCGATTTGTTCCGCATCTATCGTTATCCAGCTACACAGGTCAGCCTTTTGGGAAAAAGATAAAAATGAATTGTGGCAAAAAGCACCACATTTCATTTTTCCTATTTTCCATTCAAGGCTAAGCGACCTGTTCTGCTTTTATCATTATCCAGCTGCACAAGCCAACCTCTCGGAAAAAAGACAAAAATAGAGTGAGACAAAAAGCGTCTCAATCTATTTTTCCTATTTTTCATTCAAGGTTAAACGGCTTGTTCCGCTTTTAAATTTAGGAGGGATCTACCATGGCAGAGGTGCCGTTGACATTAGCCGAAGCAACAGAGAGAGTAAAAGAATTGCGCGGTCAGTTGAATCAGTATGCTCATGAATATTATGTGGCAGATAAGCCAACTGTAGAAGACTATGTGTACGATCGCTTATACAAAGAATTAGTAGATATAGAAACAGAATATCCGGACTTGATCACTGCTGATTCACCAACGCAACGTGTGGGTGGTAAAATTTTATCTGGTTTTGAGAAGGTCACACATGAAGTTCAAATGTATAGCTTGAACGATGGGTTCAGCAAAGAGGATATTTATGATTTTGATGAACGTGTGCAAAAACTCGCTGGAAAACCGGTCAGTTATTGCTGCGAGTTGAAAATCGACGGGCTAGCGATTTCCTTGAAATATGAAAATGGAAAATTTGTTCAGGGGGCTACTCGAGGAGATGGTACGGTAGGGGAAAATATTACTGAAAACCTGAAAACAGTTAAATCGATTCCGTTAGAATTGAAGAAACCGATCTCTATCGAAGTGCGTGGCGAGTGTTACATGCCGAAGCAGTCTTTTGTTAATTTGAATAAAGAACGGGAAGAAGCAGGACAAGATGTCTTTGCGAATCCTAGAAATGCAGCTGCCGGAAGTTTACGTCAACTAGACACAAGTATGGTAGCAAAAAGAAATTTGAACACCTTTTTATATACGGTAGCAGACTTTGGACCAATGACGGCTCAGACACAGTTTGATGCACTTAATGAATTGTCTGAAATTGGTTTAAGAACAAATCCTGAGAAAAAGTTATGTAAGGATATTGATGAAGTTTGGGCTTATATTGAAGAGTATCATGAAAAACGAACAGAGCTTCCTTATGAAATCGATGGGATCGTGATCAAAACCAATGAGTTTACGATTCAGGATGAACTAGGCTTTACGGTCAAAGCTCCGCGTTGGGCGATCGCTTATAAATTCCCGCCGGAAGAAGCTCAAACGGTCGTGGAGGAAATTGAATGGACGATCGGACGAACGGGTGTTGTAACACCAACTGCTGTAATGCAGCCGGTACGAGTTGCTGGAACAACAGTCAGTCGTGCGAGTTTGCATAATGCAGACTTTATCGCGATGAAAGATATTCGTCTGAATGACACAGTGCTTATTTACAAAGCAGGAGATATCATTCCTGAGGTTGCTCAAGTCCTGACGGAAAATCGTGATGAAAATAGTCGACCTTACGAGATCCCAACACATTGTCCAGTTTGTGACAGCGAATTGGTCCATTTGGATGAAGAAGTTGCTTTACGTTGTATCAATCCAAAATGTCCTGCTCAAATCAAAGAAGGACTAAATCATTATGTTTCTAGAAATGCAATGAATATTGACGGTTTAGGGCCAAGAGTATTGGAGCAGATGTACGATACTGGTCTGGTTGCTGATGTAGCTGATTTGTACTTTTTAACAGAAGAGCAATTAATGACTTTAGAAAAGATCAAAGAAAAGTCAGCAAATAATATTTTTCAGGCGATCGCAGCCAGTCGGGAAAATTCTGTTGAGCGTCTGATCTTTGGTTTAGGGATTCGTCATGTGGGAGCGAAAGCAGCAAAAGTTTTAGCGGAGCATTTTGGCGATCTATGGGCAATCAGTAAAGCAACGAAAGAAGATGTTGTGGCGTTAGATTCCATTGGTGAAACAATTGCCGATAGTTTAGTCACTTACTTTGATAATGAAGAAGTTCATGAATTGATGGATGAACTGACAAAAGCCGGTGTGAATTTTGAATACAAAGGGATTCGTACGGCTCAATTAGCTGCAGTAGAATCTCCATTCAAAGACAAGACAGTCGTTTTAACTGGGAAGCTGACGCATTATAATCGTGAAGAAGCGAAAGAAAAAATCGAAAGTCTTGGTGGTAAGGTTACCGGCAGTGTTTCCAAGAAGACGGATATTGTGGTTGCTGGAGAAGATGCTGGAAGTAAATTGACCAAAGCTCAGGATCTTGGGATCGAAGTTTGGGATGAACAGCAAATGGTCACAGCCATTGATAACAGTACAACGGCTGATTCATAAGAGGGGCTATATCGCTAAATCATCACAATTTTTTTCAATTATAAGTGATTTTTTTGGTCTCTAGCCAATTTTCTTAGAATTTTATGATAGAATAAGGAAAAAGCTGTTTTATTGAATAAAAATGCTTCATTTAACAGTATAAATTTGAACGAAAGAACTCTAACAAGTCGGTCTTCTATTTTTGAGCAAGTCTCTTTATAGAATCAACTTGTCGGAGTTCTTCTAAAGGAAAGAAGGGTATCCATGGCAATTAGTGAAGAACAAGCGAAACATGTAGCAAAATTATCAAAACTATCATTTTCCGATGGAGAATTAAAAGATTTTACTGATCAATTAGGCAAGATCATTGATATGGTGGAATTATTAGAAGAAGTAGACACAGAGGGTGTCCCTTTTACTTCTAATGTTGCGCATTCGATCAATGTGATGCGTGAAGATCATGCCGTACCTGGCATGGATCGTGATGAGTTAATGAGAAACGTGCCTGAATCAGAAAATGGCTATATTAAAGTGCCAGCAATTATCGATAACGGGGAGGCTGGTGCATAATGGAGAAATTATACGATAAATCACTTACAGAGCTGCACAATCTTTTAGTATCAAAAGAAATCACCGCAACTGACTTAACACATGCAACCTTGGATCGCATCAAAGAAACAGAAAAAGATGTCGATTCATTCATTACAGTTAGTGAAGAAAAAGCGTTGGAGCTAGCGAAAGCGATCGACCTAAAAGGGATCACTGAATCTAATCCTTTAGCTGGAATCCCGATCGGTGTCAAAGACAATATTGTAACCAAAGATATTTTAACAACAGCAGCGTCAAAAATGCTGCATAATTTCAATCCGATTTATGATGCAACGGTAATGGATAAATTGTATCAAGCAGATATGATCCCAGTTGGAAAATTGAATATGGACGAATTTGCGATGGGTGCAAGTACAGAAACATCATATTTCAAACAAACAAAAAATGCTTGGGATCATTCAAAAGTTCCTGGTGGTTCTTCAGGTGGTTCGGCAGCAGCAGTTGCTGCTGGTCAAATTCCTGTTTCATTGGGAAGTGATACGGGTGGAAGTATTCGCCAACCAGCTTCATTCAACGGAATCGTCGGCATGAAGCCAACATATGGACGTGTATCTCGTTTTGGTTTGATCGCCTTTTCTTCAAGCTTAGATCAAATCGGTCCAATGACTAGAAACGTTCAAGACAATGCTTTAGCATTGAATGCCATCAGTGGCTTTGATGAAAAAGACGGCACTTCTGCCGGCGTATCTGTTCCTGATTTTACAGCGGGCTTAACAGGCGACATCAAAGGCATGAAAGTAGCTTTGCCAAAAGAATATCTTGGTGAAGGTGTGGATGCTGGAGTTCGTGAGGCTGTCCTTAAAGCGGCAGAAACATTTAAAGCATTAGGCGCAACGGTTGAAGAAGTCAGCTTACCACATTCAAAATACGGTGTAGCTGTTTACTATATCATCGCTTCATCAGAAGCAAGCTCAAACTTACAACGCTTTGACGGTATTCGCTATGGCTATCGTTCTGAAAATGTGAAGAATCTTGAAGACGTTTATGTAAATTCACGTTCAGAAGGTTTTGGTATTGAAGTAAAACGTCGTATTATGTTAGGGACATTTTCATTAAGTGCTGGCTATTATGATGCTTATTTCAAAAAAGCAGGACAAGTTAGAACTTTGATCAAACAAGATTTTGATAAAGTATTTGAATCGTATGATATTATTATCGGTCCAGCATCTCCAACTGTCGCTTTTGGGTTAGGTGAAAACATCAATGATCCAATCACGATGTATATGAATGACCTATTGACGATTCCAGTGAACTTAGCTGGATTACCAGGTATGTCCGTACCGGCTGGATTCTCAGAAGGATTGCCAGTAGGCTTACAAATCATTGGGAAAGCTTTCGATGAAAGCACGATGTATAAAGCAGCCTATGCATTTGAGCAAGCAACAGATTTCCACACGAAAAAACCTGTGATCTTAGGGGGGAATGACTAATGAACTTTGAAACTGTCATCGGACTTGAGGTCCATGTAGAATTAAAAACAAACTCTAAAATCTTTTCACCAGCGCCGGCTCATTTTGGTGCTGAGCCAAACAGCAACACAAATGTGATCGACTGGGGTTACCCAGGCGTCTTGCCAGTCATGAATAAAGAAGCGATTGCTTTTGGAATGAAAGCAGCACTTGCTTTAAATTGTGAAATTTCAAAAGACACACATTTTGACCGTAAAAACTATTTTTATCCAGATAATCCCAAAGCCTACCAAATTTCTCAATTCGACCAACCTATCGGTCATGATGGCTGGATCGATATTGAAGTAGAAGGCGAAACAAAACGTATTCGAATCGAACGTGTTCACTTAGAAGAAGATGCTGGTAAAAATATTCATGGAGAAGGTGGTTATTCTTACGTCGATTTAAACCGTCAAGGAACACCGCTGATCGAAATCGTATCAGAAGCGGATATGCGTTCACCAGAAGAAGCTTATGCTTATTTAGAAGCATTACGTTCGATCATTCTCTTTACAGATGTTTCTGATGTGAAGATGGAAGAAGGCTCAATGCGTTGTGACGCCAACATTTCATTACGTCCATACGGGCAAGAAGAATTCGGAACAAAAGCCGAGATCAAAAACTTGAACTCTATGAGCTTCGTTAAAAAAGGATTGGCCTTTGAAGAAAAACGCCAAGCGAAAGTATTACTATCAGGCGGCGAAATCCAACAAGAAACGCGTCGTTTTGATGAAACGACGAATAAAACATTATTGATGCGTGTCAAAGAAGGGTCAAGTGATTACCGTTACTTCCCAGAACCTGATGTACCGCGTTTTGTAATCGATGATGAATGGATCGAACAAGTACGCCAAAGCCTACCTGAAATGCCTGCTTCTCGCCGTGCACGATATACGAAAGAATTAGGATTACCAGAATACGATGCAATGGTCTTGACATTGACGAAAGAAATGTCTGATTTCTTCGAAGCTGCCTTAGCAGAGGGAGCAGATGCCAAACAAGTATCAAACTGGTTGATGGGTGAAGTTTCTGCTTACTTGAATAGCGAAAAAGTCGAGTTGGCTGATACAAAACTAACGCCTAAAAATCTAGCTGGAATGATCACGTTGATCGCAGATGGCACGATCAGTTCGAAAATCGCGAAAAAAGTCTTTAAAGAATTGATCGAAAATGGCGGAGATGCTAAAGAAGTTGTTGAAGCGAAAGGTCTAGTTCAACTTTCTGATCCTTCTCAATTGTTGCCGATCATCAATGATGTGTTGGATAACAATCAACAATCTGTCGATGATTTCAAAAATGGGAAAGACCGTGCAGTCGGCTTTTTAGTAGGTCAAATCATGAAAGCAACGAAAGGTCAAGCAAACCCAGGTGTTGTAAACAAACTGCTCCAAGAAGAATTGACAAAACGATAGAAAGCAGCAGATGCAGATGAAAAAAGCAAGAGTAATTTATAATCCAACTTCCGGTAAAGAACTAGTCAAGAAAAATCTAGCAGACATTCTTTCGATCTTGGAAGAATGTGGATATGAAGCTAGTGCTTTTGCCACAACTCCAGAAGAAAATTCCGCTAAAAATGAAGCCCGCCGTGTAGCCGAATCGGGATTTGACCTGATTGTTGCAGCGGGGGGAGATGGAACGATCAATGAAGTAGTGAACGGAATCGCTCCTTTAGAAAATCGTCCTAAGATGGCGATTATACCTGCTGGAACAACGAATGATTATGCAAGAGCATTGAAAATCCCTCGAGATAATATTGTCAAGGCAGCGGAAGTGATTCGCAAAAACCAAACAGTCAAAATGGACATTGGCCGTGCGCGCGAGAACTATTTTATCAATATCGCAGCAGGTGGTCATTTAACTGAGTTGACGTATGAAGTTCCTTCAGAACTGAAAAGTATTTTTGGCTACCTTGCTTATTTAGCTAAGGGTGCTGAAATGCTGCCGCGGGTCAAACCAATCAAGATGCGGATGGAATACGATGAAGGTGTATATGAAGGAAATGCATCCATGTTTTTCCTTGGGCTGACAAACTCAGTTGGAGGATTTGAAACGATCGTACCCGACGCCAAACTGGATGATGGCAAATTTTCTTTGATCATCGTTAAAACAGCAAATGTTTTTGAGATCCTTCATTTAGTTGCCTTGATGTTAAATGGTGGCAAGCATGTGGAAGATCCACGGTTGATTTATACGAAAACAAGCTATTTACATGCTGAAACTCTAGATCCCAAAGCGAAGATGATGATCAATTTAGACGGAGAATATGGCGGCGATGCTCCAATGGAATTTACGAATTTACATCAGCATATTGAAATGTTTGCCAATGCCGATGCGATTCCTTCAAATGCGATCATGGGATCGGTCCTAAGTGAATATAAGGATGAAGATGGTCAGGAAGAAGAAGATCAGTATCATGCAGCAAGCAAAGAGTTTGTAAAAGAAGTTGAGCGTTTGACCGAAGAAGATATTGATAACAATGGACAAATCGGTTGATTCTTTCATGAAAAAGAGGTTTCAGTCAAAACATCTTAGTTTTGACTGGGACCTCTTTTTAATTAGGAGGCTTGATTCAAAAATGAGAGAGTTTATCGGAAAAACACAATATATGGTTTCTGTATGATTAGCAAACACAATATATAGCATAAAAAAGCTCTCATAATTCATTGTTGAGAAGGATTCTCATTGACTTCTGATGCAAACAAGAGTAAATTAATGAAGTCGTCAATTCTGCAGAAGGTGATAATAACAGTCGCGAGAGGTTTGTTTGAGATGAGTGCAAATTTTATTATAAATGATTTTAAAGGCTGGCAAAGAAAAAGCTATTTATTTTTGATAATAATGATTTTAGTCCAATTGATCGCGTTTCTTTTTAATCCATCCAGTTGGATCACATTAGTTGGAGGCTTATCCGGAATTATTTGTGTCAATCTGATTGCTCAAGGAAAAGTAAGTAACTATATATTCGGTTTTATCAGTGCGTTGATCATTGGTTATTTTGGTCTAAAAACAAGAGTCTATGCAGAGGTACTGCTTCAAACGTTTTATATCATCATGGATATTACAGGATTATTTGCTTGGCTGAAAGCAAGTGAAGATGGAACTGGAAGTGTGACAGAGGTCAAAGTCTTAAGAGGAGTTCAATGGTTATATGCGGGGGTGATTTGGCTAGTGATCGGTCTGGCTGCTTATTATCTTCTAGGATTTGTCAACGATGCACAGCAAACACTTGATGCAGTAACTTTTAGTGTCTCAGCAACGGGAATGCTATTGATGATCAATCGGTATCAGTCACAATTTGTTTTTTGGTTATTAGGAAACTTATTTTCTATCATTTTGTGGTTTAAAGCCGGGACACATGCTGGCGGGGACTATGCATTGTTTGTTATGTATTGTATGTACACCTTTAACTCGATATATGGTATGATACATTGGTTGAAAATTAAAAAAAATAATTAATATAGGTAGGGAGTTCGATGGCAGTGATCGTTTTAGCAGGTACAATTGGTGCAGGAAAGTCCAGTTTGACAGAAATTATTTCAGAATATTTAGGTTCAGAGGCATTTTATGAATCTGTTGATGATAATGAAGTATTACCTTTGTTTTATGCAGATCCTCAAAAATATGCATTTCTATTACAAATTTATTTTTTAAACAAACGTTTTGATAGCATTAAACAAGCGTTATCTCATGAAAATAATGTATTAGATCGTTCGATCTACGAAGATTCATTGCTTTTCCATTTGAATGCTGACTTGGGCAGAGCAAATGAAACTGAGGTGAAGGTCTACGATTCGTTGTTAGAAAACATGCTGCAGGAACTACCGTATGCTGCACATAAAAAGCGTCCAGATCTATTAGTTCATATCAAGGTATCTTTTCCCAAAATGCTGGAACGAATCAAACGACGAGGACGTTCATACGAGCAGGTCGACGATGATCCAGAACTCTATGAATACTACAAAGAGCTAAATAGCCGCTATGAAAAATGGTTTGAAGACTATGATGAAAGTCCAAAAATTCAAATCGATGGAGATAAATATGATTTTATCGAAAATGATGAAGCAAAAAAAGAAGTGATTCAATTGATTGAAAATAAACTGGCTGAAATCAACTAGTTTAAATGAAATAATGAAAGATGAGGTAAAGAAGACCGTTTTTATCTCATCTTTTTACGTTCTGCATTAAAAATATAATTCTTTCACTGTAAATCCGAACTCTCTATTGCTTTTCCTGTACTTTTTCATTAGAATGAGTGAAGCGTATAAAAGAAGGAGCGACCTATGAATAATTTTCCAGTAAAAAAAAATGAAACGATCGAAGTAGAGATCATTGATTTGACTCATGAAGGAATGGGTGTAGCTAAAATCGATGGTTATCCGCTATTTATAGAAGATGCTTTACCAGGTGAGAAAATCGAAATCAAAGTCTTGAAAGTCGGTAAAAGCTTTGGCTATGGAAAAGTAGTGACTATTTTAAAATCGAGTGAAGACCGTGTACCAGTCAAAGATCGAAATTTTACCAAAGTCGGCATCAGCCCACTGCAGCATTTAGCTTATGGAGCCCAATTAAATTTCAAGACCAACCAAGTAAAAAACGTGATGCAGCGTGTAGCCAAATTGCCGGATGTGCCAGTTTTAGATACTTTAGGAATGAAAAACCCATGGGGCTATCGTAATAAAGCACAAATTCCAGTAAGAAAAATCGATAATCAATTACAAACAGGTTTCTTTAGAAAAAATAGCCATGATTTGATTCCATTGGAACATTTTTATATCCAAGATCCTAAGATCGATGAAGCAGTGATCAAGATTCGTGATATCATGAGACGTTACAGTGTGAAACCATATAATGAGTCTGATAACACTGGAAACTTACGACATATCGTTGTTCGTAGAGGCTATCATACTGGAGAAATGATGGTAGTTCTGATTACAAGAACACCAAAACTATTCCCGACAAGTAAAATCGTCCCGGATATTTTAGAGGCGCTTCCTGAAGTGGTTAGCATCGTACAGAATGTCAATCCGAAAAAAACAAATGTCATTTTTGGTGAGGAAACAATTTTACTTCATGGTGAAGATCAGATCATTGATACGATTTTTGATTTGAAATTTGAAATTTCTTCTCGTTCATTCTATCAAGTCAATCCACAGCAAACAGAAGTAATGTATAATAAAGTAAAAGAGTACGCAGCTTTAACAGGTAATGAAGTAGTCGTTGATGCCTATTGTGGTATCGGTACGATCGGTCTGACTTTAGCAAAAGATGCGAAACAGGTTTATGGTGTGGAAGTTATTGAAGAAGCCGTGAAAAATGCGGAAAGTAATGCTCAACTAAACGGTATTACAAATGCGACCTTTACTGCCGGACTTGTGGAAGAAGCGTTACCAAGATTATTGGAACAAGAGATCAAAGCAGATGTTGTGATCGTTGATCCTCCACGTAAAGGATTGGAAGCAAGCTTAGTCGATACCTTGATCGAAACAAAACCAGAGCGCATTGTTTACGTTAGCTGTAATCCTGCAACACTAGCAAGAGATCTTGCTTTGTTGGTAGAGGGTGGTTATGAAGTAAAAGAAGTTCAACCAGTAGACAATTTTCCTCAAACGACCCATATCGAGTCAGTGACGTTACTGACAAAGGTGGTGTAAAGATGGATACAAAAAAGAAAATGCTTGAGCTGATCAAAAAGAAACAAAGCGGTGGTAGATCTAAGCAGATGGAAGCACCGAAGAATGATCGTAGAAATATGCGAAAAGGACCAAAAATATACAATAAATAATAAAAAACCAATGCCGTTCCACATTTCTGTGAAGAATGGCATTGGTTTTTTACTATGATCGTGAATATGTCTCTTGATAATGAAGTGCTGCGCCAATCAAGTTGGCATCCTTTTTAAAGTGGCAAATTTTTATATTGGGTACCAATAATTCATGTTCTTTTTTTAATAAGCTTCGATAAATATCGATTTTAGGTTTTTGGCTCACTAATAATTCAGTGATCCTTTTATTTAGATTAGGTAATAACTCAGGATTATTACTGATTCCTCCGCCTAAACCAATGAATTCTGGAGAGAAGGCGTCATTTAGAAAAATCATGATCTCTGCAAGTGCTGAATACATGCGCTCGATTTCTTGACGAGCAACATGATTTCCTTGTTTTGCAAGCTCAAACACATCTTTTCCTTCGATCGTACTTGGCCATTTAAAATTTTTTAAAGAGACTGTTCTTCCTAGCTGAACAGGAGACACGTGTGAGTTATTCATCATTTTTATTGCATCGGCGATCAATTTCTCGACTGTATCGATTTTTTCAGCAGCGTTTTTAAGAATGCGTCCATCTTTTACGATGGATAAACCAACACCTGATCCAATAATCGTAAATAATGCATTTTGATGATTTTTACCGATCCCTAAAGTCGTCTCAGCTAATGCCGCACTATCTGCATCATTTTGTAATGAGACAGGTAAGCCCACGAATTCAGAAAACTCTTTTTGAAATTCACCTATGTGCAAAAAAGGAACATAGCTCAGTCCCCGAATCATTCCAGTCGATTCATCAGGTTCTCCCGGACAGCTGACAGCTACTCCGATGATCGAAAATTCATCTGAAAATCGTTCATATAATTGCTGTACAGATGCATAAAACTGTTTTCTAGTTCGCGGCGTAGGAAAAATACTTTGGTGATACAATGTTTTATGACACCAAATGCCATATTTAACAGCCGAACCTCCTATGTCAAGAACTAATAATGCTTGTTTACGAGTAATCATAACGTGAGATCCTTTCGATGGAATAGGTTTCTTACAATCTTTTTAGATATCTTGGAATTAAAAAAACAAATCACATCGTTCATTATCTTGGAACAGTGTGACATAACTATATTTTTATGCTATGATGAATATGAAAAGAGGTAGAAATTCCTACCTCTCTTGTAGACCCGTTCAAAAGACGGTGACTATAATTAAATGGAGCCATCTAATTACTGTCCAAGTGGAATTAGATGGTTATTTTTTTGGTTTATCTTGGTCTATGATCAGCACAACTAAAGTTGCAAATGCAACCATCAGCGTAAGTGCTTCAAAAACAGACATGTCTATTCCTTTCCAGGGATAAAGCAGAGAACCATAAGCATCACCCCTTTTTCTAGGAGTTAGCCACCATCTTTTTCACTTTTCTACTCATCGATCATAACACAGTTCATTTAATAAATCTGGCTCGTTTTTGTAATTAGGCAGAGAAAAAATCAAGTAACGGCTCTGCTAAGATATCGTTATCAATAATATAGCTACCGTGATCTTGGTTTTCCATGATTTTCAAATCAGAAGCTTCAATCAGTTGGTGCATTTGTTCAAATATCTCTATTTCGCATAGATCATCATCAGCAGCGATGATCAGTGTAGGGACTTCGATTTTACGTAATTCTTGCAAAGGGATACTTGGTTGTTCCATCATCAATTTAAATAAAGGATTTTTCGTTTCTTCATATTTTTCGACAATATGGTCAAATATTTCAGGTTTTAGCTGATCAGGGCTTGTATTAGCGCCTAAAAGAGCTAGTTTATTGAGACAAGATAATTTTTGGATGCCCATGATGATCGCTAAGATGGCACCATCACTGAAACCAACGATATTGACCTTTTCAAGCTTCAACACATCGATAAAATCAATGATATCATCAGCCATTCGTTCATAATCATACTGTTCTGTCTGGGCGCTTTTTCCGTGATTACGGCTATCGATCGCATACACTGTAAATTCTTTTTGTAATTTTTGACTTAGCCAATCGAAAATATGATGATCCTCTCCATTGCCGTGTAGTAATAGCATTGGTTCTCCGTGCCCTGATTTTGTATAAAAAAGTTCAGTACCGTTAACGTTGATCATTGTCATAATATGTTCCTCCTGGTGGTCATTTTTATTGTATTACTAAGAAGAAGTATAACAAATGAACCTTGACAGCATCATGTCAAGGTTGAAAAAATCGTATTTATTTTCTTCGACTAGTATCGACTTTCTTTTGGTATTTCTCGATCTTATAATCCAGCATATCGATTCCTTCTTGAATTTGTTTCATTTCATTTAAAGCAATTTGTTTCTGTTTTTGTAAAAGCGCCAATCGATTTTGATTGGTTGCATCTCCTTCGTGCCACCAGTCGATGTATTGTTTGAGATCTTCGATCGTCATACCAGTCTTTTTTAAGTGTAAGAAAAAATCGATCCATTCTTTATTCTGTTCATCATAAATTCGAATATTATTTTGGTCTCTATTTACGGTAATGAGACCTTCTTTTTCATAAAAACGTAAAGTATATGGACTCAGACCTGTGATTTGTGAAAATTCTTGGATTTTATAAGTCATTGCTTCATCCTCCTGAACAGTTTTCTCATTTCATTTTACCACGTAGAGTTGGCTCTAAGTCAAGCTTTGTAATTTTTTTAATAGTTCCTTGACTTTGAGTGTACTCTAAGAGGTATCCTGAAAAAGAAAAGAGCTTGAGGAGGGAAAAAAGTGGACAGTTTAAAAATGAGGAAAATTTCGATTTTAGCAGTATCATTGATAGTTGTTTCAGGTGCCGCGATTGGAGCAAATCTACCAGCGATCGCTCAAACATTTCCTGAGATTCCATTGCCATTGGTAGAGATGCTAACAACGATTCCAGCATTATTCATTATTCCAGCTGTATTATTGAGTACAAAGATTGCTAAATGTATAGGCTATAAAAAGTCAGTTTTGCTGGGATTAGGAATTGTTTTGATTTCAGGGATCATTCCAGCTATAGTGACTAACTTTGCAATCATATTTATTTCAAGAGCTTGTTTTGGTTTCGGTATAGGGATGTTCAATTCGCTGCTTATTTCAATTATTAGCTATTTTTATCATGGAAATGAACGAGCGGCAGCCATCGGATTTCAAAGTGCATTTGAAGGGATCGGCGGAATGTCATTGACGTTTGTTGTGGGGCAGTTACTGAAAATCAATTGGCAGGCATGCTTTTGGATTTATCTGATTGTAGTACCGATTTTTATTTTGTTTGCTCTATTTGTACCAGAGATTTCTCCAGACGAGCTAAGTCCAAAACGTGAAAATAAAAGCGATTCTGAGCAAGTAAAATTGATTGAAAAAATATTGTCCACTAAAGTATTTGTAAGCTATATTTGCTTATTGATCTTGGTTGTGTGTATGTATATGTCGATAACTGTTAAGGGCACTTTTTTGGTGACGACTTTAGGATATGGAAATGCAACTGATGGCAGTAACATTTTATCACTGATCGGAGTTGGCGCGATGATTGCTGGTTTTTTATTTGGGCCCATTTTTTCTGTGACCAAACAATGGACATTGCCGCTTTCATTTCTCATGATGAGTTTGGCAATGCTAGTGATTGGACTTTCTGATCGTGTATGGATTACGGGGATTGGAGCAATGATTTGTGGTTTTGCCTTCCGAACCTTTATTCCTTATATATTTAACAGAGTTAATAATGACTCAGGACAAAAGGCAGCTTCTCGAATGTCGTTATTGTTAGTAGGATTCAATCTAGGTTCGGCATTTTCGCCTTACGGGATTGCGTTGATTGAGAGAATATCTAATTTTTTGTCAATTCGGGGAATATTTTTTTTAGAGGCTGTTTTGTTATTACTTTTAGCGGTTATCACAATAGGAAATATATTTTGGAAAAGAATACGAATAAAAAAATTGTGATTGTCCCATTGATTTAAAGCTTAGTTTAAACGATATGCTATGAAATAAGGAGAGCTTAGTATGAATATTGGTACAGCAAGCAAGGAAACGAATGTATCAGCGGATACAATTCGTTATTATGAGCGGATTGGATTGATTCCGCCAGTCAAAAGGACCGAAAGCGGGATTCGTGAATTTAATGAGGAAGATCTACGTTGGATCATTTTTAGCAGACAAATGCGTAACGCAGGTCTTTCAATTGAATCCTTGATCGAGTATTTAAGTCTTTTTCAGGGAGGTGATCACACAGTTCCCGCACGTTTAGAGTTATTGAACGAGCAGAAAATCATTTTAGAAGAACGAGTGGATATGATGCAAAGCGCATTAGATCGTTTGAAGTTTAAGATTGAAAATTATGATAGTCACATGGTTCCTACTGAGAAAAAATTGAAGAAATTTAGTTGAAAACTATATAGACAAAAAAATGACGGTAAAAAAAGAGGAAAGTGAACTAAAGCTCACTTCCTCTTTTTTGTTTTAAAGCTTATTTAAACCAACCTAAAACACCTGAAACTGTATTTAAAATACCTTGTATAATATTGATAATGAACATACACATTTTCTCCTATTCTGTAATTAATTATTTAAAGAAATTGAAAAAGTTAGAAGTAACATCTAACCAATACTTAACGATATCCACCCACATGAATAATTCCTCCTTTCTTTTTTAACATATAGTAATATTAATATTTCTATATGAGTATAATAACACTCTTTTTTTGTTTTGTAAATAAAAAATTTATCTTTTTTTATCATTGATATAAAAATTATCAGCTTAATTACTAATGGAATGAAAAATAGCTGTTGAAAATGACGTGTAGAGTTACTTTTATATCTTATCATCTCAGTTACGCAACCTCTCAAAAAATTCAAGAATCTCCATACACTCTAATTGTCTTGCCAAATGTAATTTTTCTTCTAAATGATCCATATGACAAGGATTGGATGTATCTACTTTGGAATTGCAATAGCAGATTATGCATTTTAAAAATAGCCATTGGTATAGCTGCTTATTCTTTTGTGCAATATCTTTTCCAAAGGATGCATATTCGATGGCAGGATCGTATTTGTTTTCCATAATGAGTAACGTACATAGATTACATATAAAACTTAAGATGTTATTTTTTTCTAAAAAAAATGAACTGTATTTTTCAATGTACTCTGAAATCATGGGCATCATATCTAGAATTTCTTCTGTTGAAAAACAAAACATCGTATTATTAAACAATCTAAAATCATAAATCGTCCAACTATTGATACTTTTAAAGTAGCTATTGATAGAGTCAACGGATTTACGACTGTCTAATAAATTTTTCTTGCTTTTAAATTTGCAATGTGCTTCCAGAACGATTAACAGATGCTTGTATTTTAGTAATTTATCCTCTGAATATTTTTTCTCTAAATGATTTTTCAATTCCAGATACTCTTTTTCGGTATATTCTGCGTAATTTTCTATTGTATTAAACCTTAGATTGCTGTTATTCTTATCCATTTCTTGTTGAATCAAGAAAACAAATTCATCTAATTCTGTATTTAAGCGCTCTAATAGTTCCAATAGTATTTTGATAGATGGAGAATATTTATTTGATTCTAATAAGGAAAGATAGGATCTAGAGATAATATTGTTACTTACGTATTCTTGGGTATAGTTATGGCTCAATCTGATTCTTTTTAGAATATCGCCGATTTCTATTTCGTTTATTTGCATGATTACAATCTCTCCTTATATATTATTCAGAAAAAGTACTTAGGTCTCCCTGAGATTTTTTCCTGAATTTGGATTTATTTTAACCTATAAATAGATAAAAATATAGTTATTTTTTTGTATAAAATACTAACTATATAGCGTTATTATTTTTTTTTGTTGTAATATAAAACAGAAGATTACGGGGGAGGTGTTTAAATTATGCCTGTTATTTTATGCGTACTATGGTTTTTTTTATAGAACAATTTAACCTGTTATCTTTTAGAAAATTGGAAGGGAGGTATGAATAATGGAATTCAAAAAAGTTGAAGAAAAAGACGCTAACTTTATTATTGTCGGCGGACTTTTAGTTGTAGGTGGATTGATTGCAGCTGTAGTTTGCTAATCAGACTAAAATTTAATTCTCAGAATATAAACATTACGTGTTATAGATGCTGAATTACTTATGAGGTTTGTTAAAAAAAGTTTACTTCTGAGAATTAAAGTAGTATGAAAGTTCAATCAACATTTTTATGCGGGAGTATCCAAGGGGAGATATGACTTTATCAAGACCAAATTAATTGATTATTTGGAGATAAGTGCCTTGGCTCCCGCTACTATTTAAAAGTACCTGACGATAATTAGAAATAGGAAGAGTATCACTTGATAATAGGGGTGATCTACTTTTTGAGGGGAATAACTTATGTATGATTATGACTTAAACTCTTTGATTTGTTATCAACGTCTTCAAAATAAAGAAGAGTATCATCTTTATGATGGCCTCAGTAACCAACATTATCTTGTTAGTGAGAAGGAAATTACATTTTTATCTATGCTGGAAAAAAATTATTCTCTCTCTGAACTGGAAGCAAATTCAAAATACACTCAGGCTGAAATTATATCGTTTATGGAAATCTTTGAATCGATTGGGTTGCTTAATCCAACGAAAAAAAAATCATTTTTAAGAGTGAATGTTTCAAAAGTTAAGAAGAGCTTTACATCTATAGTTTTAGAAAAATTATGTTTTATATTCCTTATTATTGGAGGAATAATTGCAGTAGCATTTTCGACTTTTTTTTCTATGAGTGAATATGTTTCTGCTTGGAAATCTATAGAGGAGCAAAACTTGATTTTTCTATTCGTCCAAGTGTTTTTGATAACAGTAGTCAGCATTTTATTTCACGAAATCGGTCATTTTCTTTTTGCCATAAATAGAGGATTACTTGTTCCTACGATTTCTTTGAATATAAAAAAGGGCTTAGTCAGTGTTGATACTACAGGAATACAATTTTTAAAGGAGCTGAACGATAAAATAGCTATTTTATTCGCGGGTCCACTTTTTAATCTCGTTTTGAGTTTATACTCTTTTCTGGGAGGAATGCTTGCGGGAGAGACAAAATCATTTTGGTTATTGGTCAGTGTGATCAATTTTCTTTTTTTTATACAAAATATGTGCTTATTATTTAGCCAAAGCGATGGACAAAAAATTTTGACTGAGCTGACTCAATCGAGCTTGATTGCAGATAATATGAATATTTTTTATTTTTTTAAAAATATGAATGATTTAAATCTTCAGAGACTATGCTTCTTTTTATTCCTATGGAGTCAAAAAATAGTACTTGTAGCTATGCTCATTATTGCCATAGCGGAAATTTTTTGAATGAGGTCGCGCTTTGAAAGGACGTGTGAAATATTAAAAATCTTTATTTGAATCCTTATTGCTCTATTTTAAAAAAAGATAGGCTCACGTATTTATTCAGCAGAGTAGAACAACAATTATCCTTGCCAACGCTCATTGTTGATGAACTTTTAGCGAATCTACCATGTAATATAGAGCAGGCAGCACTAATAGTGGGAAATGAGAATCTTGAAGCCTTGCTTAACTTGAATATTTTAACGAAGGAACTGATCGAAACAACTAAGGTAGACTCTGTAAATAGAGGTTGGTTTTTAGCTCAAAGTGAAAAACATCTTTATGATAGCGTTAAAGAAAAGACGGTACTTATTTTAGGCTGTGGCGGTCTGGGTTCTCATTCAGCATGGGCTATGACAGCCTTAGGAATAAAAAAAATGATCTTGATAGATGATGATAATGTCTCAATAGATAATCTTAACCGACAATTATTATACGACCAGGCGGATATCAATCATAGTAAAGTTTCTGTATTAAAGAATAAGTTAAGTAAAATCAATCCAGATATAGAGATTGTTACATATAAAAGAAAAATAACTAATCCATATATCCAACTGTCAGATATTTTAACTCTTCATGATCCAGTAAATCTTGTAATCAAAGCCGTCGATACGCCAGACAATCATATGAGACTGTTCAGTGATTACTTCAGTCATATGAATATCCCATACACATCTGGCGGTACATTGGGAAATGGGATCATTTTAGGCCCAACGTACCACCCCAGCCTACCCAATCATTATCAAAAAGAAATAGCCGCAACCGAAGAGCTGACACGTGTTCATGTAAAAGGGACTTCTTTGCCAATGATCATGGAAAAAGTTGCAGCTGAGGTAAATCTCGAAGCTTTAAATATATTATGCAACCGTATCGACAAGGTTAGGTTTAATGATTCTATAAGCTATGAAAATCTTTATGAACCATCTATTTCTCGTGAAAAAAGAAACCTCAGGATTTTTTTATTTTTGATCGTTGGATTAATCAGTACGAGTCTTCAATTTTTAGTCTTATTTTTAATATTTTGGATGATAAGTAGCAAAAAAGAAATGATGATGAAGGTGGTATCGTTAGCTTCAGGATTTGCTTTTAGTCAGGCAATTCAAGTACTTCTCAGGGCAAATGTATTTACGATTCATATAGCTATAATTTGTTTTATTCTATTTTTTTCAAGTATACCATTAGCTATTTTTTGTCTGTGTGATTATTTTATTAGGAACTATAGGAGGATCAGCGAGTGACTTATGCGATAGAAATGAATGATGTCAGCAAAAATTTTGGGAATCAGACTGCATTAAAAAAAATAAATTTCAACGTAAAAAAGGGAGAAATATTTGGATTTTTAGGGCCCTCTGGCGCTGGAAAAACAACTACTATCAAGATTTTAACTGGACAGATAAAAAGCTCGAATGGAACAGCAAAAATTCTTGATCAAGATGTAAAAACAATTGACTCTCATTTTTACACAAGGATTGGAATCGTCACTGATAATAGCGGTGTTTTTAAACAGTTAAGTTGTTATGAGAATTTAAAAATATTTGCTCAAATTTATAATATTCCGAATGCTAGAATTGATCTTTTGATGTCGAGAGTTGGGTTGACTGCTGCAAAGAAAAAAAAGGCTGGAAAGCTTTCAAAAGGAATGCTGCAACGGCTTATTTTAGTTAGAGCTCTTTTACATAATCCAGAGTTATTGTTCCTGGATGAACCGACTAGTGGGCTTGATCCCAAAACGATGAAAGAAATTCATCAGCTCATTCTCGAAGAAAAGAAACGAGGAATGACACTGTTTTTGACAACTCATAACATGCACGAAGCTGAAATTCTATGCGATCAAGTGGCTTTGTTGCATGGTGGTGAGATCGTGGAATGTAATTCTCCTCAAATCTTGAAGAAAAAGTATTATAAAGAGCCTAAAATTGATATAACTTATAAAGACGATACCCAAAAAACACTAAACTTAACGAGAGAAAATGTGCAAAAGATCGATAAAGATATTTTAACTATCCATTCTAATGAACCTAATTTAGAAGAGATTTTCTTACAATTAACAGGAAAAGAGTTGAATTAATATGGAACGTTCCATTCGAAAAGTTATGATTATTTCAAAAGTTAAATTAATCAACATTGTCACAAGTCCTCAATTGTTAAGTTCATTACTTTTAGCCATTGGTTTTTGTTTTATTCTAGATCGATATGCACCAACGGAGCAGTTAGAAACGATGCCATTATTTATTATCACTACGGGTTTAACCTTCTCCATGGGAATGAGTGGAATAATGATGTCTGCGTTACCATTGTCTTCTGACAAAGAATCAAATATGCTTAGAGTTCTTATGGTAGGAAGTGTCTCGCCACTTCAATATATTCTTGGAAGCATTATTCCTTCATTTTTTTTGATTGGATTGACAAATGCTGTCATTGGTTTCTTCTGGTTGCCGGATCGTATATCGATACTGCCATTTCTGATTATCACATCTCTTGGAACGTTTATTAGTTTGCTGATTGGATTGGTGATAGGTTTTTATAGTTCCAATCAAATGGTTGCTTCGTCCATGTGTATTCCTACAATTTTTATATTTGCTTTAATACCTATTTTAAAAATAATAAGTGAAGATTTTGAAAAATATAGTAAGTATCTCTACACAAGTCAAGTCATCAATTATCTGGAAAATTTGTTCGAAGAAAAAAATAAAGCATTGACATCGGACATATATATAATCATCTCTTCAACGCTGATTTTCATTTTATTGATTTGCTATTACGGCTATAGAAAAAATCGGTTTGATCGTTAAAAATAGGAAAAATTAATTCTGTAAAGTTGAATATAATGACTTGAAGAAAAAGTAAAGAATCAACACAATTATTCATTTTCTTGAATAGTCGTGTTGATTCTTTATTTAGTTAATAATCGTTTGAGAGTCAGCCTGTAATCTAAATAAAAAAGTTTTATGCAGTTCCTTTTGTACGACAAAATAAAATAATGCTTATATAATGTGGAAAACAAGACATTTTTTGACTATTTGAATAAGTGAAGGAGTGGTTATTATGGAATGGTATCGCTTAACGATCAATGAGGTTTTTGAAAAGCTAAATGCCAATAAATCTGGTTTGAGTACAACAGAAAGGGCAGAAAGGCATCAAAAGTATGGCAGCAATGTTCTCTCAAAAGAAGAGGAAGTCAGTAACTTACAAAAATTTTTAAGTCACTTCAATGATTTACTTATTTATGTTTTGATTGGTTCTGCAGTGTTGAAAGGAATTAGTGGAGATTTCATTGATATGAGTATTATTTTGCTAGTAGTGATTATCAATGCGATCATCGGTTATGTTCAGGAAGCTAAAGCATCAGATTCATTGGATAGTTTAACTGCTATGATGAGTACGAAAGCTGTTGTATTAGTCGATCAGGAGAAAAAAACAGTGGATGCAGAAACGTTAGTGCCGGGAGATATCGTTTATTTAAATGCAGGAGATATTATTCCAGCCGATTTACGAATCGCTGAATCCTACAATTTGGTTGTAGAAGAGGCAATTTTGACTGGAGAATCTACGCCTGTAGAGAAAAATAGTGATGCTATTCAAACGCAAGCAGAATTAGGTGATCGTATCAATACCGTATTTTCCGGCACACTTGTGAACAGCGGTTCTGGCAAAGGAATCGTTATAAGCATCGGTGATGAGACAGAGCTCGGAAAAATCAATCAGCATTTAAAGAGTGTGGAGGAAACAGAAACACCGTTGATTCGTAAAATGAAAGGGTTAAATAAACAAATCTTTTATGTATTGGCAATTTTGATCGTATTTTTAGCAATCTTCAGTCTTTTGTTCAGAGAGTTGACGGGAGAAGAATTACTATCAGCAATGATCGCCTTGGCAGTATCAGCAGTGCCAGAAGGATTGCCGGCTGTATTATCTTTGATTTTATCTGTAGGTGTAACACGTATGGCTAAACAAAAGGCAATCATAAAAAAAATGCCTGCTGTAGAAACGTTAGGTAGTATGACAGTTATTTGTTCAGACAAAACAGGAACTTTGACAAAAAATGAAATGACTGTGGTTTCTGTAGCCTTAGCGGATGAAGTGCTTGAAGATGTTCAAACAGAACCAAATTCGAAACAATTGAATCAAGTTGAGGAAGATGGTCCGCTTAGAAAGATGATCGAAGCGGCTTTATATTGTAATGATACAAAACTTACGTATAAGAAAGGGCAAAGAGAAATTATTGGAAACCCAACCGAAGGAGCACTGCTGGATTGGGCAAATCATATGGCTTTGGTGGAAGAAGTCCATGAAGTAAACAAGATTCCTTTTGACTCTTCGTATAAATATATGGCTACTTTAGTCGATGTGGATCAACAACGGTTTATTTATTTAAAAGGTGCACCTGATGTTTTATTAGCTAGGACGAGCCATCAATTCACTCAAAATGGGTTAAAAGAAATAGATTTCTCTTACTGGGAGGAAAATATTCGTCTGCAAGCACAAAAAGGACAGCGGATTTTAGCCGCTGCATTTAAGGAAGTAGCTAAGACAAAAGACACGATCATACATGATGATTTAAAAGACATGGTTTTGACCGGTTTATTTGGAATCATGGATCCTCCAAAACCAGAAGCAATCGAAGCTGTTTCGATCAGTAACAAAGCTGGAATCTCAGTGAAAATGATTACCGGAGATCATCAAGACACGGCTATTGCGATTGCACAGGAAATCGGCATCAAAAACTATACGAACGCTATGACAGGACACGAAATCGAACAATTATCAGATGAAGAGCTAGTTGATGTAGTTATGACGCATGATGTTTATGCAAGAACTACACCAGAGCATAAATTACGATTAGTCAACGCCATTCAAAAAAATGATCAAATCGTTGGAATGACAGGTGATGGAGTAAATGATGCACCTGCTTTAAAACAAGCAGATATTGGAATAGCAATGGGAATCAAAGGAACACAGGTGACAAAGGATGCAGCAGATATGGTTTTAGCGGATGATAATTTTGCCACGATCACTAGTGCGGTCAAGGAAGGACGACGTGTGTATGAGAACTTGAAAAAAACAATTTATTTCTCATTACCGACCGCTTTCGCTCAAGGACTTTTAGTTGTTGTATCTTTATTGATCGATAAGCCTCTTCCGTTGACCTCAGTTCAAATTTTATGGCTGAATATGGTCACAACGATTACATTATCCTTTGCGTTAGGATTTGAACCGTTAGAAAAAGACGGAATGACGATACCGCCTAGAGATCCTAAGGAAAATATTTTGAATCGTTATGCAGTAATTAGAATTTTTTATGTATCTGTTTTACTGGCAGGGTTAGGTTTTATTGTGAATAATTATCTTGCTGAAAATGGTTCAAGTATTGAAGTGATGCAAACAACGTTGATTACAACGATCGTATTTGGTCAAATCTTTTATATGTTGAATTGTCGTGATATTTATGATTTCCCAATTGATAAAAGTATTTTTTTTAATAAAATTCTTTGGGGAACGATTTTGATATTATTATTGTTGCAAAGTGCATTGATTTATCTGCCATTTATGCATATTGTTTTTGATACAGCGGCAATCGGTCTTCAATACTGGGGCTTAGCGCTGTTATCAGGAATCGTCGTTTTTGTGATTGTTGAAGTGGAAAAGAAAATATATCAGATAATTGGAAAAGATAAAAAATAATCGTTATTTGAACTACAGTTCAAAGAGCTCGAGGTAAAGCTGATCCTTAGTTTTGCCTTGGGCTCTAACTCTGAATAAATGGCGAAAAAAAATAAAACCTTTTGAAATAAGCTTTTTGTCTCAGACTCTTTTTCTTTTTAGTTAAGTGTTACAATAGAAAATGACTATGTTTTGTTTTGAAAGGAGAAAATATGAAGGACATAGAAATTCATGATTTACAGATGATAATAAAAGATTTTTTGCATGGTCATAAAAGAATCGCGACATATCATCATTGTATGAGTGTCGGAGAATATGCTTATCGCTTAGGTGAAAAAACATTGAATGATCCTAACAAAGCAAAAATTGCAGGATTTTTGCATGATATTTCGGCAACTTATCCTAATGATCAAAGAGTTGATGTAGCAAAGAAGCTGGAAATTCCACTATGTAAGGAAGAGATCAAGTTTCCCATGATCATTCATCAAAAAATTTCCAGACAAATGGCACTGGATATATTCAAAATTACTGAGCCAGAAATATTATCTGCAATAGAATGTCATACGACATTAAAAGGCGGTTATTCTGATTTAGATTTAGTCGTGTTTGTTGCAGATAAAATAAAATGGGATCAAACAGGAGAGCCTCCGTATCTTGATGGTTTGATAGCTGCGTTAGATCAGTCATTGGAGCATGCTGCATATTATTACATTGAATACTTGTTAAATAATGATATAAAGGTAGTTCATCCTTGGCTGATGGATGCATATAGGGAATTAACAAATAAACTCCAAATTGATTTGTAAATAGAAAAACAGCTGATTTTTTATATGAAAGTAAAACACTATGAGAAGAAATCATAGTGTTTTTTTATTATAAGATTGATCAGTTTTTACTTAATAATTAGATTAAAATAAATGTCTTTTTGTGATAGACTATAGGTGAGAGGTATTTGCTAGAAAAATCAGGAAATCTGTTCAGAGTGGCTATTCAAATCAAAGAGTGAAACTTCATAAAGAAAGGATGTGTAAATTATGGCGCATCATACATTTTCATTTTATTGGAAAAGAAGACACGAGCCGAAATGGAAACTGGATTATCAAGTGGCTTTGTGGTCTAGAATCAGGAATGCACTTATTCTATCAAATTTAATTGTATATGGGATAATCATTTTTCTAAAAGCTAGCGCTTAAATCTGTAATGAGCGTTATTAGATTAAAGCTTTTCTTATGACGGATATTTTTTAGGATAGGAATTTTTTCTATCCTATTTTATCGTTAAAAAGTTGAAATTAAGGAGTCAAGTATGGAAGAATTAAAGCGAAAAAAGAAACGAATCGGTATTTTATTCATAGCAGAAATTGTTGTTGCGATCATCACGGTCATTGCCTACATTTTTTATTTTTTGCAGTATGTCGGTGGTATGATGATTTTGTATCCGTTTCTTATTTTAGGCGTGGTAAAGTGGCGAAAAGAGGAGAAAAAACAATTACTACGTTTAGCTGAGGAGAAGGTTGAGGATCTAAATTTAGAGAGGGAGCATAATAGAATCAATGAAGTAACATATAGGCAACAGATTCAGGAGATACGTATGCTTATTTATGATATTTCATAATTGTTAAAATAGAAAGTCTATTTACAGCAATCGCTGATTTTTTTCGTCAATTGCACTGACATTTTACAGTAGCAAGAAGAAAAATCGAACTGATGAAGAATAAAAAAACAGATGAACAAGAATAGTTGATTCCTTCTTTTATTATGTCTATGTCGCAGATTAAAAGAAGGAATCTATTTCTATTCTATAAATAAGGATCAAATAGAACCGTTTTACTTCCAGCTTGCCAATTTATTCCATTGTAACTCAATCACATTTCGTGAAAGAATCTCTGTTGTATGTGGCTGCGTCATGTGTTTGTCAAAAGCTTCCATATTTCCCCATACTTCCCATAACATGAATTCTCCTTTTTCGATATCACTTGGCGTAAAAAAGAATTCGATGCAATTTTCTTCAGCAGCCGTAGCTTTTGCAAAGTCCAATAATTGACTGTAGACCTCTTTATAGTCATTACCAGCAGTTACTTTTAAGCTAGCCGTGTTATAGACGAAGCGATCGGCATTTTCTGAGTTGATATGATCAATCAATTTATTTTTCATGTTCCTTCTCCATTCTGTAAAGCTTTTTTTCGTGGTACAATTTTATTATAGATTTAGAAAACGAAAAAACAAGTACGCACATTTTTGTGCCTTAGATGAAGGAGTGAAGGGATGGAGAAAAGCAAACAGATCCAATGTCCAGTAACAGAAGCATTAAAAATTCTAGGTGGAAAATGGCGAATTCCAATTCTTTGGAAGTTGGCCGAGGAGCCATTGAGATATAATGAGTTGAAACGACGACTAGCTGGGATCACAAATATTATGCTTACGAGATCGTTGAGAGAATTGGAGCAGTATCGATTGATCGAACGAATACAGCACGAAACCGTTCCGCCGAATGTCGAGTATTTGCTGGCTAAAGATGGCAAAAAGTTGATTCCAGCATTAAACTTGATCAAAGAATGGGGGATAGAAGTTATCGAAGAATATCCTTTTTCTGATAAAAATTAGAATAAAAGTATATAATAAAATTTGTTTGTCCAGAAGAAAGTATAGTTTTTAGATAGAGAAAGAACTAACTATAGTCAAAAGATTATTTCTTCAAAAACAATTCTCCACCTATCTCCCATGTTAAAAAAATGGTTGGTATGGTCTTTTTTCAAAAGGAATGGAGTTGAGATAGGCGGAGAAGTGAAACAAGTTGGTTCTGCAAAGCCAGCTTGTTTTTTAGTAAGAGTCTGCTACTGCTAGTCAGTCTCTTATTAGCACTACCGGATAAAAATTATGAGCTGTGTTTTTCATGACGTCTGCATTATTCTCGGAAAATAGTTGTTTGCATGTTTATTTTTACTTTTTCATTTTATTCGATTACGCATTGACGTAAGCACACCTTTTTTTAGACGAGATGATAAACACATGGTGAGTCATTGATTTTTATCCAGCAGCTCGTACACATCAGGGGATGGAATTGAAAAAAATGTTAGGAAAAAAGGAGAACCTGATGTGTACTATATATAAAAAGAGCGAAAAAAAGACGATATTAGTCACCAACCAATACCGTGCAAAAGTTCAATGAATAACCATTCACCTATTCAAAGCTAAAAGATGTAAAAAAACACTAGTATTTCTTACAAATTTTAGGTAAAATGAATAAGTCAATGCGCATTGACTAGGGCAACTTGTATTGTCAGTTGTGGCTGACTTTACAGGGCTCTGTAGAAGGATTGCTGTCCTTTTTACAGAGTGCCTTATTTATTTTGTTTTTCGCTCTAATTATCGAAGCTATGATTCAAAACGCAAAAAAATGGTATTCGTCAGCGACTAATACCATGAAACGTTCAGTAAATAGAAATTAACCAATTCAAAGAAAAGTCAGAAAAAGCTGGTAATCTTTTCTTACTTTTAGTACAATGAAATAAGTCAATAACATATTGACGGAAGGCAACTTGTATTATTAGTTGTGGCTGATAATACAGGGCTCTGCGGGATGATTTGCTGTCTCCTGCAGGGCGCCTTTTTTTATTTTGTTTTGTAATGTTATCTTAACTTAAAGACAAGATGATAGTCAAGTCCTTTTACAAATAGTAAAAAAAATTGCCTTAGAGTAAAAAAGTACTCTGTTTAAAAAGGAACCTTTTTCTATTTTATGTAGGTAATATTTTCTTCACACATATGCGTAATAAGTCAATGATAGCAATAAAAAGAAAATCTTATAGTCGATTTTTTTGTGTTAACAAAATTACGCTTATTTTAATGCTGCAATAATGTACAGTGATCGATTAGGAAAAAAGTAAAAAAATTTCGAGTAAATAGTCAGTATAAAATTTCTTATTTGCAAAAAAATAATTGTAATATTTCGTAGCTCAAAGACTCCGTTATTTCCAATTCAAATGATTTATTCTATTAAAAATGAAATCATCTCTTTTAAATTGATCGTTTGCGATGAAAAACTAGACGAATACTCACTCCAACGATATATAGATATCTGTTTAACTAGAATGAAGATGAACAATGATTTAACAGAAACATAGCTCTCCTATATAAAACCGAAAATAAGCTGAAATTAACAAAAAATTGAACTTGGTTTCTGTCGATTCCAGCTTATTTACCATAGTTTACGACAGCTACTTCAATGATTCATTTAATGAACTCCAAATAATTTCTAAATCTCGTTCATCTGTGTTCCAATGGCTGAAAGCTGCACGTATTGCGGTGATTCCATTGTAATCTGTTTGAGTCATATAAACTTGCCCTTTTTCATTTACTTTTTTCAAAAAATTTAGCACATCATCCTTTGTCGCTGTATCTGATTTCAATGTAAAGCATACGATATTTAGGTGAACTTCTGATAATAGTTTCAGGTGTTCGCTTTTTTCAATTTTAGAGCCTAATTGTTTTGCTAGATCGATATTTCTTTCAACCATAGATTGATACTCTTTTTTTCCATACGCTTTTAGAGTGAACCAGGCAGGTAATGCACGAAACCTTCTGGAATTTTCAGGTGTAAGGTTGCAATAATCTAAGGTATCATTAGAAGTAGATAGATATGAAGCATTATTCTCAAAAACTTCTAGTTGGATCTCTCTATGTCTAGTAAATTGTAATGCTGAATCGTAAGGTACATTCAACCATTTATGTGCATCTATTGTGATGGAATCGGCATTATTTATCCCAGATGCTAAATCAGCATACTTAGGAGAGCAGGAAACGAAACCGCCAAAAGCAGCATCGACATGGAGCCAAAAATCATACTTCTTTTTAAGTTCTCCAATAGCCATTAAATCATCAAAATCACCTGTATTGACAGTTCCTGCATTCGCAACAACAACACATGGAAACCCATTCTGTTTTATTAACATTTCTTCTAAAGCATAAATATCAATGGATTCTCTTCCTTTTTTACAAGGAAGAGTTGCGATTGAATTTTTACCTATCCCTAACATTGAAGCTGATTTGTAAATGCTTGAATGAGGTTTCCCACTTAGAATCTTAATTGACGGTAGATTGAACAAACCTTCTAACGTAACATTAACTCCTAAAAATCGAGCTATCCATTGTCTTGCTTGAGCAACTCCAACAAAATTTGACATAGTTGCACCACTTACAAAAGCACCGCTATAATCATTATCAAGATCAAATAAATCCTTTAACATATCAATCGTTTTTTCTTCCATTGAACTAGCAATTGAAGAGTCAGAAGTAGCTACATTCTGATCGAAAATGCTAGCTAACCAATCTCCAGCAATAGCTGCTGGTGTTGCTCCACCAGTAACAAAACCTAAGTACCTTGCACCATTGCTTCCACTAAGTCTGTCAGCATATTCCTTGGTAAATACTTTTAAAGTCTCGTTTGCTCCGAGTCCTTGATCTGTCAATTTGTCTTCCGGAAGCTGCTGTGTCCAAATCGATACTGGTCTGTCTTTTAAGGTTGAAAAGAAATTGCTTGCATATTCTGTTGTGTGATAAAGTATTTGATTTATCGTCTCTTGGTCTTTTTTTAGCTTATCCATACTAAAACCTCCGTTTATAATTATTTAATTGATTTACACTACTTTTATTTTATAGGATAATATGTATAACAGTTATAGATCGAATATAACAGTAAGGAGAACATCAGTGGATATTCAGATTGATCGTCAAATAGATATGTCGCTTATTGACCAAATTGTTAAAGAAATTAAAAAAAATATTGATCGTGGCATTCTGAAACCAGGTAGCCAATTACCTTCTATTAGAATTTTTTCAAAAACAAATAATGTAAGTCATGTAACGGTGAGTAAGGCATATAAAAAACTTGAAAAAATTGGTTTGATTGAATTGGTTCATGGAAAAGGAGCATTTGTTAAAAATAGAAAAAGTTCATGTACAGGTTACGCTACAGTTGATTCCTTTGATCGTTCAAATTGGCTATCGTCTTTAAGAACCTACGTGGATAGTTCAGCATACACTAGCATAAATAAAAAACGGATACGTTTTGATTTTTCAGAAGCTATTATCAATCCTAAGTTGCTTCCTTCAGATTATCTTGCTGAGAAAGTGAATCAAACTTTGATATCATCACCAAAAATAATATCTAGTTATGGCTTAGCTCAAGGAGAGCAAAAGATTAGGGAGAATATTAAGAATTATATAGAAAAAAATGGGGGTTTCGAAACCTCTATATCAAATATGATCATAACTAGTGGTGTTCAGCAAGGGATCGATATCGTTGCAAAAGCATTTATTGGACCTGGTGATATTGTACTAGTAGAGGAATCTAGCTATGTTCATGCCTTAGAAGTTTTTTCTAGTCGAGGAGCTAAGATTATAGCTGTACCGATGGATGAGTATGGACTCAAGATAAATAAGTTACATACTCTTTGTTTAGAGCATAAACCCAAGCTTGTATATACGATACCGACCTTTCATAATCCAACAGGAGTAACTCTGAGTTTAACAAGACGTAAGCAACTGTTGAATTTAGCACGGGATCATCAATTCCTGATTGTAGAAGACGATTCGTGGAGTGATATTTATTTTGATGATAAAGTCCCGCCTCCAGCAATTAAGTCATTAGATAAAGAAGGCTGTGTTATTTATTTAAAAGGATTTAGTAAATACTTATCACCAGGTTGTAGAATTGGTGTCATTATCCCAAGTGACATCATCTTTCCCCACCTATTAGCCTCTAAATTGATAACTGATCTAGGAAGTCCGATTTTAACTCAGCAAGCAGCGAGTTCATTTTTTAATACCAATAGAATGGATGATCATTTAATTAAACTAAGAACAGCACTTGAAATAAGAAGAAACCAGTTTATTTTGCTACTGGAAAAACATCTGCCTAGTGTTGTGAAATGGTCCGAACCGACTGGTGGACTAAATATTTGGCTAACGTTACCTAGTGGAACTGACACATTAGAATTACTTGAGGAAGCGGTAAAAAAGGGTATCTCTTTTTTACCAGGTTCATTTTGTGACAAGAATGGGAAAAAGAGCAGACACCTAAGGTTATCATTTTCCTATATTGATACTTCTGATATTGTCGATGGATTAATTGAACTTTGTAAAATTATCAAAAGTTACTTAGATCATTTCAAATCGGACGAATAGTAATTTTGTCATATTTGTTCATAATATTGTTTTATAATGGTGTTTATGATAATATGGTGAAAAATTAAATCCAATTGATTGGTTCAAAAGTGTTTAAATTTAAGCCAGCTATGAAAAGGTCAAGTAAAAACGAGTATTTTTTTTAGTTATTTGTTGTGCAACTGTAGTGCACGACAAATAAGCCTAGCATATAGTTTAAAATTTTCTAGGCTTCAGTTTCAGAAGTTAAACGAACTTCATAAGGTTTATCCGTTGTCCAAATAGCGAAAATAATGTTCACAAGCTTACGACAAACGGCTCCAATAGCTGTTCCGTGGGATTTCCCCCGAGTTCTAAGACCTTGGTAATAAGCGGATAAAGCAGGATCTTTTTGAGAAGCAATAAAAGCTGCTTGCCAAATAGCTCGGCGTAAATAGGGGGAGCCTCGTTTTGACAGATGATTTTGGGTACCTGTAAAATCACCAGACTGATGGACAGAGGCATCTAGTCCTGCGAAAGCAAGCAATTGATTTGGGCGTTCAAATCGATGAATATCGCCCACTTCCCCTATGATAACTGCGGCAGTTATTGGACCAATTCCTGTAATAGTCGTGAGGAAATTTTCTTGTTTTTCAACAATCCGAACCATTTCATCTTCAAGCTGATGAATTTGTTTTTCAAATAATTGAATCTGTTCTAAAAGTAATTGAATTTGAAGCTTGAAAACATCTGTCGCAATGCTAATACCGAAAGAAGACTCTGCGATACCTTTTAGCTGATTCACTTTTTGTTCCGCTTTGGATCGCCCTAGGCGACCATTACTCGCTTGATTCAGCAGTTGGATTAATTTATCGGAGTCAATTTCTACCAAATCCTCTGGCAAAGGAGATTGAAGTAATAACTGTGTAGAAGATTTTCCGAACATATCGGAAAAAAGCTGATTATATTCTGGAAACACTTGATCCAAACAAGCAATAACTTTCCGTTTCAAGTCCGACATATTATCAACAACGCTGTAACGAAACCGTTCCAACTGTTTTAATTGAAAAATTTCTTCTTTAGGCAGTTGGGTTGGGTCAGGTAAGTCCATACGCATTACTTGTGCAATTAAGACTGAATCCACGGTATCCGTTTTGGTTTTACGGATATAGAAATTTCGAAGAGAATCGGATTGAATCGGATTAAAAGCTGTTACATGAAATCCCAATCGATGTAGAAATGAATAAATCGATAACCAATAATGACCAGTTGCTTCCATTCCAATCATAGTAGTATCAGGCAATAGTTCATACTGATTAATAAATTGTAGGAGCTGTTCACTCCCGCGTTTAGAATTGGCAAAGCGAAGTGTTTTTCCAAGTAGTTTCCCTTGTTCATCAAGTAGAGCTGCTTCGTGGTTTCGTTTTCCAATATCAATACCGATAAAGAACATACAATCAACACCTTTCAACAAGAGTTTACAGATAAGGTTTTCCTCAAACTCTAGGGACGATATAGCCTCGTGAGAGATTCAGAAACACGGTTCTATCCAGCTCATTCATATACAGTCCGTAGAGAAGAGGCATCAGTCTTAATTAGGAAGACAAAGCTTCAAGGAGGAAAAACTATGCCCTCTATCTGTACGAAATAATCATACCCCAACGGGGATGAAAACAAAATATCAGAATAAATCTGATAACTTTATTATACGAGGAGGAAAATAATGTTAATTACTACAACTGAGACTATTCCAGGTAAACAATACGAAATTATTTCTGAGGTATTTGGCTTAACAACGATTTCTAGAAATATGCTGCAGGATTTGGGTGCAGGACTAAAAAGTGTGATCGGCGGAGAAATCAAAGCATATACAAATATGCAGCGAGAAGCTCGTGATAAGGCAATAGATAGACTTAAGCTGGAGGCCGCTGATCTAGGCGCAGATGCGATTGTAATGATGAGATTTGATTCGGGTACGATACAAGCAGATATGCAGTCAGTTGTTGCGTATGGAACAGCAGTTAAATTCATATAAGCAATATTCAATATTTGTGTAAATAAGACGGTTCAATAGTAAAAGCTCCTAAAGCGGTAAAATACTTTAGGAGTTTTTTATTTTATAGGTGTGTGTGAATTAAAAATCATAGAAGGAGTGCCCATTCCGCTTGATAAACTTTAGCTATTTGCTCATATTCAAGATAGTGTAGGATGCTCAAAGCTTTTTCACAAGCCTTTTGTCCAGATAGTATTTGACCTTCTAAAATCAAAAGTATTCCTCTAAAAAAACGTTCAATGATCCTAAAAAGTCCACTATTAAGATCAGTATTTAAATCACTTAGCTGATCAAGTAGTTCTTTGGCCGTTGAAAGTTCGTTCTCTTTCAAGCACAGTTCAGAAAAATTGATCAACAATGTTTGTAAAATTTCTTTGCCGCGATCATAGTTGCGGTATTTTTTTAGCAGTTTAAATATATTTTTTTTGAAAATCATTCTTTGATCATGTGAAAAGTAATCTAGTGTATTTGTAAAAATCAGCAATTCAAAGAGTGTCCATGATTCTCGTTTCAACAAAAATCGAACCACGATATCCATTTGTTCAGCTGGAATTTTGGTGTAATCGATTTTGTTAGAGTGAAGAAAATGATTGACGATGTGAATGCGTCCTTCAACTAAAGCTAAAAAGAGTTCTTTTTTATCAGAAGTTACTTGCGTTTGGATTTCTTTTTTTAGTTTAAATAAATCGTTCAGGTTATTTTCATTTGAGGCTTTGGCCAATAAGGTCCAAAAGGTAGTCGTTTCTGGAATGGTGTATTGATTATAGATAAACAGGAATTCATCGGCTGTGACGGTTAGCGCATCTAAGACTTGTTCCAATAATTCTAATGATAAATCATGACGGCCCTTTTCAAATTCGATCGCATAAGATTTTGAAATCAAATTACTATACAATTCTTTTTGAGAAATGCCTTTAGATAAACGGATTTCGCGTATGACCAGTCCATATTCTTTCATAATACAATTCCTTTCCAAGCTATGATGGTTGATAAAAAGAGTGTAGCAGATTTTGCTGGAAAGTCCTAAATATAGGACTTTATTCTACATAAAAAATGATTTTGTTTATGATAGGGCAGAGTTTTAGGAAAGGGACGAGAACATGATTAAAAAATATTTTATGTTTGTTTTAGCTATTTTTATAACAGGATTTTGGTCAATAACCGCAGAAGCAGAAACGATCGTTGTTACACCAAACCATATCATCAAAGACCAAAAAGATTATTATTTAGATGGGCATACTTGGTATAACGATGGTATTGCAGTTGATTCTAGTACTCTTTTTTCTACAGAAGAAAGTTCATCTATTGAGCCTGCTAGTACAGAAACGACGCCTACTAACACAGCGATCACAGAATCTACAAATGATACAAAAGAAACAACGACAGAAACATCAAGTCCAACATCAGAATCTAGTATCGAAAATAAAACAAGCACGCGTTCTTCGAGCGAGACTGATGGACGATCATCGTCAACGACATTCAGCGTTGAATCATCTATAAGAAATGAAAATAAATCTGCTAGTGACAGAGGAGAAAGTTTAGTTAGCAGCAGTGAAGAATTAGAGACAGAACAATCAACAGAATTAGATCGAGTTGAGAAAAAACAAGAACCAAATATTAACATGACCAATCCTTCAAAAAATCTACCCAAAACGAATAGATTACCTGAGACAGGTGAAAAAGCGCAAACCTTCATTCGTTGTGCAGGAATCATGCTCATTGGTTTTACTTTTTTTATATTTAAGCGATAGGTTTAATAGCTAAATCATTTTTCTGACAAATGAACGATCACCATTGTATTATGATTTCTTTTTGTATATAATTTCTATATAGAAATTATTTTTAGGTGGTGAATCAAATGAATATGCTCGAAGATGCATTAATAAATTTGCAGTGTGAACTGGTAGCTGAAAGAAATAGGAGAAACCCTCAAGAGATTAGCTGGCTTCAGTATGATATCTTACGTCTTCTTAGTTTAGAAAGCGAAATAGCACCATCAAAAATCAGTGTGTTACTCGGAATCAGTCGTACAAAGTTATCTAAGGCTTTAAAAGAATTAAAGACAATGCACTATATTCAGCAAAAACCAAATGAAAAAGATGGACGAGAGTTACTGACTATTTTAACTGAAACGGGACGTCAATTATTGGATGATATCGATAAAGGACATCAAGAGCTTCAACTGGTAGCGAATGCGGTATTTAACAGTGAAGAAAAGGAACAATTAGCACAACTAGCTGAAAAATTTTCAAAGGCGCTTAAATCAGAAAGGTTGAAAGCTCATGAGTAGTACTATTTCAATTAAAGGTGCAAAAACAAATAATTTAAAAAATGTTTCCCTTGAAATTCCTAAATATCAAATAACGGTTGTTACAGGGGTCTCTGGGTCAGGCAAATCTTCTTTAGTCTTTGATACGTTAGCAGCAGAATCTCAGCGTCTTTTAAATGAAACATATTCTAGCTACATTCAGCAGCTACTGCCTCACTACTCACAGCCTATCGTTGATACGGTAGAAAATTTACCAGTTTCTATCGTTGTCGATCAGAAGAAGATCGGTGGAAATGCTCGTTCAACAGTGGGTACTGTGACAGATATTTACTCAAGTCTACGTCTGTTGTTTTCAAGGATCGCTGTTCCGTTTATTGGTTATTCTATGGTTTATTCATTTAATAATCCACAAGGGATGTGTCCAAAATGTAATGGGTTAGGTGAGATAAAACAAATCAATTTGAATCGGCTTATTGATTTTAGTAAATCTTTAAATGAAGGGGCGATCGATTTTCCTACATTCCAACCAGGTGGATGGCGCTTGACACGATACACAGAGTCAGGAAATTTCGATAACGATAAAAAAATCCAAGACTACGATAAGAGAGAATTAGATCTTCTTTTGTACGATAAAGGAAGTGCGCCAAAGAAGCCAACAGAAAAATGGCCAAAAACCTCAACGTATATAGGTATTATTCCGAGAATCACCAAAAATTTTATTGAAAAAGAAAAGACCAATTATACTGGTCAATTGGCTCGGATCCTTGAAGTTAGAGAATGTCCAGAGTGCTTGGGTACTAGAGTGAACGACATGGTTCGATCTGCAAAAATCAATGGAAAATCGATTGCTGATTGTGTAACGATGACTATTCCAGAATTGATCTTATTCATTAAAAATATACATTCTCCTAAAGTGAAAATTGTTTTGGATGATTTGATCAAAAAACTAGCTAGCTTACAAAGTGTTGGTTTGAGCTATTTATTTCTTAATCGGCCAACTTCAACACTTTCTGGTGGGGAGTCACAAAGAATAAAGATGACTAAGCATCTAAACAGTGCACTTTCCGATGTTTTATACATTTTTGATGAACCTAGTATTGGTCTTCATCCGGAAGATCTATCAAGAATTTCAAAAATTATTATTGGACTGAAAAATAAAGGGAATACTGTGATATTAGTTGACCATGATCCTGATATTATAAAAATTGCAGACCATATTGTTGATGTAGGTGAAGGAGCAGGGAATAAAGGCGGCAAGATCACCTTTGAAGGAACCTATCAAGAATTACTCAAATCGGATACGATTACAGGGAAAAGTCTGTCTGCTAGTAGATCGATCAATACTGAAAGAAAAGAATTCTCCGACTATTATTCATTAAACAAAGTCTGTTTGCATAATGTTAAGGATGCATCAGTAAAAATACCTAAAGCATTTTTAACGGTTGTTACAGGCGTAGCTGGCTCTGGGAAGAGTACATTGATTCGCCAGCTCTTCAAGCAAAAATATCCCGAAGCAAGTATCTTGGATCAAAGCCCAATAATTGGAAGCAATCGTTCGAATGTACTAACATACCTAAATATTTTTGATAAGATAAGAAATCTATTTGCTCATGCTTCAGGAAAAAGCAGCTCTCTTTTCAGCTATAACGGGAAAGGTGCTTGTCCTATTTGTAAAGGAAAGGGCTATTTAAAATTAGATCTAGCTTATATGGGAGATGTCGAACAGGTTTGTGAAAAATGTCATGGCAAACGATATAATGATGAAGCACTTTCTGTCGTTTGGCGTGGCTTGAATATTTATGACCTTCTACAGTTATCAGCTAAAGAAGCGAGCAAACTGTTTGAAGAAAATGAATTAACACAAGCTATACAAACACTCATAGACGTTAATTTGGGGTATGTCCAATTAGGCCAGTCACTAAATACATTTTCAGGCGGGGAATTACAGCGGCTAAAAATAGCTAAGATCATCCGGCAAAATAGGACTGATTTATTGATTTTGGATGAACCGTCTACGGGGTTACACGAGGCTGACATCAAAAGCTTGCTTATGCTATTCAAAAGACTTTTAAAAGAAAAGAAAACACTGATTGTTTTAGAACACAATCTTCAAATCATCAGTCATGCGCAATGGATCATCGATATGGGGATCGGTGGAGGTGATTTAGGCGGTAAGGTACTTTTTGAAGGGTATCCTGTTGATCTATTGAATGTACCTGATTCATATACGTCTAAGCATTTACGAAGTTATTTAGAGTAGAGACGACTCGCTTAGCATCGCAATAAAGTAGTCTGAAAAGTAAGGAGTACAAAAAAAATCCCATCTCAGCCAAGATGGGATCAAATTATCTATTTATCTTTTGGGGAAGATAAGTAATTTCTCTATGAATAAATCATAAACGATTTTTAATGGTTTTACTACTTCAAAAAAATCCTATCCTTCTTACTTTTTTGAAGAAACTCTGTATTTAAAAGAGGAAACAGCTATTCTCGCCAAAATTTTGTATAATCGATTTTTTCTTGAATGTTACAATCAATGATCTTTTTCAAAAGGGAGAAATCGATTTCCTGTGTCCAAGTGATTTTGAAGATATTATCAGTATGCTCATATCCCGCTTTTTCAATATCCTTTTTGAATGCAGCTAGTGTGACTGTTTCTGGTGCGATCGACATGTGTTTTTTAGAGACACTGAAGCCGATTATAAATGTTCCATGATCGGTAAACATTGGTTGGTTCCATTTGATGACTGTTTCTAATTGAGGGAAGTTTTCTTTGATCCATGCAAATAGACCTTCTAATCGTTGACGTTGTTCGGAATCACTTATTTTTTCGGTAAATTCACTTAAATCTGCCATTAGGATACCTCTTTTCTTTTAAGTAGGATTGTTTCGTTGTTTTTATTATAATATGAATAACGAATTTAGAATAGGTATTTGATCGAATGGAAGGAGAGAAATGAAGATGCCAAAATATATTGCTCTGTTACGTGGTATAAATGTTGGAGGAAAAAATCGTGTCGTTATGGCTGAGCTGAAAGTTACATTTGAAAAGCACGGATTTACAGACGTAAAAACATATTTAAATAGCGGAAATGTCATTTTTTCGACGAAAGAAAAGACACCTGAGGTCCTGGCCAAAGAGTGTGAAATGCTGATTGAAACGATGACAGGATTACACATTCCTGTGACGATCGTTTCTGGTGAAGAGTGGCTGGAAGCTGTCGCACATGCGCCAAATTGGTGGAATATCGATAAGGAATCGAAACATAATGCGATTTTTATTATTGCACCGACGACGACAGCTGAGGTGATGGCTTCAGTAGGCGAAGCAAAACCAGAATACGAACAGGTCGATCATCACGAACGGGTGATTTTCTGGTCTGCTCCATTAAAGACTTTTTCGAGAACCCGCTGGTCGAAAATCGTCAGCTCAGCATATTATGATCGAATTACGATCAGAAATGCTAATACCGTCATGAAAATAGCAGAGCTGATCAAAAAAGAGCAATAGATCTAGGTTTGAAGCTGCCTTAAAAGTGTTTATTGCTCAATGAACGACAGTCTTAAACAATAACAATAGATGAACAGCTGTTTTATTGTATAATGGTTGTTAGTCTATTTTTATTTATATGGTGGAAAGAGGAAGGAAAAATGAAAAGAAAGATCAAGTTTTTACTCAGCGCACTTGTCGCAATGATCGCTATTATTTTAGTTTATGTAGGGTATGTTTATTTTAGTTATTCAAGAATCGAAGATGATCGTTCAATCAAGGTTCAACAACAAGCTGAAAGCAAGGCACTCTATACAAACAAAGAATATAAAATAAGTACATTCAATATTGGTTATGGTTCGTATACTCCTGATTATACGTTTTTTATGGATGGCGGGAAACAATCAAAAGCGGTAAGTAAGGAAAGTGTTCGTAAAAATATTGCTGGCGCAATTGAAACGACAAAACAAATAGCGCCTGATTTTGCTCTTTTTCAAGAAGTGGATGAAAAAGCGACGCGTAGTCATGGTGTAGATGAAGTACAGCAAATCAATCAAAGTTTTAAAGATTATACAAGTTCCTTTGCGGTAAATTATGATTCTGCCTTCTTGATGTATCCAGTGCTGGATCCGATCGGGAAATCAAAATCAGGAATTTTAACACTCAGCAATACAAAAATCGAAAGTAGTACACGTTACAGTTTGCCGATCGAAACCAATTTTAATAAGTTTTTTGATTTGGATAGGGCTTTTACGGTATCTAAGATTCCTGTTGAAAATGGCAAATATTTGATGCTTTATAATGTTCATTTATCCGCATATATCAAAGATCAGGCGATTCAAAAAGAGCAAATGCATAAGCTGTTTGATCATATGGAACGGGAATATAAAAAAGGCAACTATGTGGTTTGTGGTGGAGACTTCAACCACGATCTACTGCCCTCATCTACGGAAACGTTTAAAAATGATCCAACGGAGGTTTATACTTGGCTGCAGCCGTTCCCCAAAGCAGAATTACCCGAAAATCTTAGTGTAGCGAAGCTGAGCGAAAGAAAAGAAGCAGTGCCTTCTGTTCGTAATTTGGATAAACCGTATGAAAAAGGCAAATCATTTGTTGCGTTGATCGATGGGTTCATTATTTCTGATAATATCCAAACTATCGATGGAAAAGTGATCGATAAAGGGTTTGAGTATTCAGATCATAATCCGGTTGAAATGACATTTGAATTGAAATAAAGCGAAAAAGCCAGCATTCGGAATAGCTAGAATGCTGGTTTTTTATTTTATTCTATCCGAGTTACTCTTTTACCTCGACAATCGTTTGTTTATAAAAATGTAAATTGAAGATCAACGTTTTATTGACGAGACGCGCTTCTATGTCAAATCCGTGTTCATTCATGATCGATTGAACGATAGATAAACCTAATCCTGTACCTGATAGGTTTTTATTTCGTGATTTTTCATGAACATAGAAGGCTTCCCAGAGCTTCTCTACATCAAAATCTGAAGGCAAGGAGGTTTGATTACTGATCGAAAGCTCAACGAACTCATTTGTTTCACGCCAGCTGACTTGGATTTCTTTGTCAGTGGTATATTTGATGCTATTGGTCAATAAGTTATCAAACGCACGTTTTAACAGTAAAGGATCAGCTTCGATCAAAGATAGTGGTCTATCTGTTTCAGCTTCTAAGAGCAAGATCGATTCTTTTTTCATCAATGATTCCTGTTCCTGCAACGTCTGTTTCCAAATCTTAGATAGTTGGAGTGGAACCTTTTGCAAGGAATGCTGCTGTTCCAATTTTGCATAATCAAGCATTTGATCGACGATTTCATTTAGACGTTGTGCTTGTTGTAAGATAGTGTCTAAGTAGGTACCATCGTCTAAGCCATCCTCGATTCCCGAGCTATAAGCTTTGATCAACGCGATCGGTGTTTTTAATTCATGCGTCAAATCTGCTGTGAATTGCTTCAATCGATTATTTTTCGCTAGTAAATTGTTTTGGTAGGTAGCCAAAGCATAGCTCATTTTGTTGATACTGACTGCTAATTCTCCAATTTCATTTGCAGGGATATTCTCAGTTGTCACAAACGTTAAAGCAGTGATTTCTTCTGCTACTTTTTTTAAATCAACAAGGGGATCTGTGATTTTTCGAACAGAAATATAGATCATAAAAATGATCAAAACTAGAGTAAGACTCAAGGAAATAAAATTGAAACTATTAATCAATTCTGCTGTTTCAGAGAAATTAACGGTAGAAACACCAACTAAGAAAAAAGTATCATCGATCACCAGCATTTCAACAAGAAAGCTAGATTTTTGTTTTCCTTGATCAAAGCTTCGCTGGATCGATTGGGATGTACTTTGTAATTGCTCCAAGGTCTCTTGTGTGACCCAAAAACGATTTAAAGCGACCTGCTTTCTATTCAAGTTGAGAGATAAACCTTCATTGAAATCATCAAGTGAAGTGCCGTCTAATGGATAGGTTATGATGGTTACTTGCTGCTCATTTTCCAAAAGTTCAAGTTGTTTGCTGTCATTAGGAGACTGTTGGATCGAAGCCATCACTGAGGCTACTTTATGTTCCATTTTCGCACTATAGTAATAAGGAACGACCAATGTATTGAAAATGAACATCACAAAAAAGCTGCCGATGATGATCAACGAAAAAGTGAGTGTGAGTGTCGTGCTGATTTTTCTAGTTTTCTTTTTCAACGAGATAACCCACTCCTCTTTTGGTAGTGATGATCTCATCACCGATTTTTTCCCGTAAGCGTCTAATATGTGTATCTACAGTACGGGCGACCCTATCATAATCCATTCCCCAAACATCAATTAAAAGCTGTTCTCGTGTTAAGATCGTTCCACGATTATTGACTAAGAACATCAATAGATCACTTTCCTTTTTTGTTAGATCGATTCGTTGATCGTTTTTCCAAAAATTGAGTTTCGCAGGATCGATAACTAATTTTTTTATCGTGATCGTTTCTGTTATACCAAGTAATTTTTTTACTCTCAGCACTAATACTTTAGGGTGAAAGGGTTTCGTTAGAAAGTCATCAGCACCGCTGGATAACGAAAGAAATTCATCATCGCCAGTTGTTTTTGCGGTCAGCATCAAAATTTTGACTGGACTTTCTGATTTAATAGTTTGGATCACTTCGATACCATCAACTTTTGGCATCATCCAGTCGATGATCGCTAAATCTATTTTTTCTGTATAAAAAAGTTCCAGTGCTTCTTCACCATCAAAGGCAGTAAATACGGTGAAGCCAGCCTTTTTTATATAAGCACTCAAAATCTGAACCATTTCTGGACTATCATCGGCAATCAAAATATTCATAAGCAGCAACTCCTTTTATAATCTTGCTAAGTGCGAATTTAGACGGAAAAATTGAAAAATCAGAACAAGTAGAAACACCCCGATCAATGGCAAATCGACCAAGAGAAAAAAACGGCTAGGGGTATACAGAAGTTCTTTGATCCATGAAGTAGCTGTCAGAAAGAACTTCATATAAAGCAGTTGCGCACTAAGCAAACCAATGCAGGCACTAGGAATGGCAAAGAGTAAAAAATCAGAAAAAAGTTCACTAGTCAATCTCAAATCAGAGCTTCCCAGTAATTTTTTTGTGATCAATTCCTCTTTATCTATTAGTAGAATATGCTGGAAGTGAATAAATAAATAAAAAAGACCCGCTAAAAATAATCCCAGACTAATCAAAAATAGACCGCTCTTTAAACTCGTCAGTAACAAAATCAAATTTCTTGCGGCTGCTGACTGCGTAAAAGAGTCTATCAAGTCATTTTGGTTCAATAAGTTTTCTCTTTCTAATGCTTCAAAATAATTTAGTGTAAGCCAGCAGCGAATAACAAGTGTCAGACTGAAGAAATACCCCGTTATTGAAAGAGTATTTACTATAGTGTGCAGTTTATTTCTGAACAATAATTTTCCGCTGTCAGCTAAAATGGTATAGTACTTATCCATAAAAACACCTTTCTCATCCTGATAGATTTTGATGGATTTTAGAAAGTCGAAGACTATTTATCATATTTATCTAGTTGAAATTCCTCGATCAAGGCGATCAATTTTTCTGCATATTCAGGATCTGTCGCATAGCCGCCGTTTTGTAAAGCGACAGCAGCTTCACGATAATTTTGACTGGTTTTGATTGCCTCGTAAGTTCCTCCGTTTAAAAATTCCATATGATCGACCATCGATTCTTGGATCGTCGAATATTTTTTAAATGAATCGTCGATCGTTATTTGTTCACCATCGATAAATTCCTCAGTTGGCATAATACTAGACTGCTCATTAAATGTGCCTTTGATCCCAAAAAGATTATTCGCTTCGAGTGCTAGATCACTACGTCCCCAATCAGATTCCAAAATTGCCTGAGCAATCGTGATGCTGGCGAATAAATGTGTCTGTTGTTGTAAAACTTTTGCTTCAGCTGCTATTTCATCGATAAAAAGTTGCTGGTACGCAGTAGCTTCGTCTTGAATAGGTTGTTCTTCTTTATTAAAAATCAAGAAAATACTCGCAATCGAAAGAAGTAGAATCAATAATAACGGTAAGACATTTCGTTTGATAAGGATTCTTTGATTCATGTCATCCCCTCTTTTCTTTTAGTGAATAAATGTAGTATAGAGGTTCAATGTTACAAAAAGATGCCAAATAAGTTAATAATTGTTTGGCTTTCTTAAGAAATAATTCAGTTTGATTAAGAAAATTTTTGAGAATGAAAAGTAGAAGTGAACGAAAAAAATGAAACAATTCCCTTTACAAGTTACCAAAAATCATTTATGCTAGTTTTTGCAAATACCCATAGGGGTATAAAAAGGAGGAGCATATGTTTTCATTTTTTAACAAGACATCGATCAATGGATCAGAACTTCAACAAAAATTGACGTTGAATCCAGAAATCATTGATGTGCGTGAGAAGTCAGAATTTCAAACAGGACATATTTCTGGCGCCAAAAATATTCCATTGAGTAAAATCAGCGCATACAGCTTGAAGGGTGATCGACCAGTTTATGTCATTTGCCAATCTGGATTGAGAAGCAGACAAGCAACGAAGCTTTTGAGGAAAAAAGGTATACAAGCATTCAATGTCAAAGGTGGAATGAGCCGTTGGTCTGGAACGGTCAGAGGAGGAAAATTATAATGCATGTGGTAATTATTGGCGGCGTAGCTGGCGGAATGTCAGCTGCGACTCGATTAAGAAGATTATCAGAGGAAATCGAAATTACTGTGTTGGAAAAAGGACCCTATGTTTCTTTTGCAAATTGCGGACTTCCTTATTATGTGTCAGGGGAAATCAGTGAGCGTTCAGCGTTGATTTTACAAAGTCCAGAACAGCTTAAAAAGAGATTTAACATTGACGTTCATACGGAAACAGAAGCACTTGAAATCAACCGTCAGGCTAAAAACATTCGGATAAACGCGAAAGGCAAAGAAGCTGTGATCAACTATGACCAGCTGATTTTATCACCTGGTGCGCAACCAGTTGTCCCAGAAATCGAAGGTCTAGCTCAGGCAACTAATGTACACACCTTGAGAAACGTACCCGATGTTGACAAAATCGTTGAAGCAGTTAAACAGGAACAACCAAAGCAGGCTGTTGTGATCGGTGCGGGTTTCATTGGCCTAGAAATGGCTGAAAATCTAAAAAAATTAGGAATCGATGTTACTATAGTCGAAGCAGCTCCGCAAATTTTACCACCGCTAGATGAAGAAATGGCTGCATTTGTTGAGAAAGAACTGAAACGAAATGAAATCACTGTCTATACAGGGGCTGCAGCAACCGCATTCAAAGATGCTGGAAAAACAATTGAACTAAGTACAGGAGAAACCATCAAAAGTGATTTTACCATCCTGTCAATTGGAGTCAAACCTTCTAGCGAGTTAGCGCAAAACGCTGGCTTAGAGATCGGTTTACGGGGTGGTATTCTTGTTGATGAGAGCTACCGGACAAACGATCCTGATATTTACGCTGTAGGGGATGCGATCGTTGTGAAGCAGCAAGTTACAGGCGAAGATGCATTGATCTCATTAGCTTCACCAGCCAATCGTCAAGGGAGACAAGTGGCAGATGTGATCATGGGAGGAGCACGAAAAAATCAAGGAAGTATCGGCACTGCAATCGTTCGTGTGTTTGAACTTACAGCTGCTAGTACTGGCTTAAGCGAGCGGCAATTGCGTAATGATAAGTTAGACTATAAAGTCGTTCATACGACATCCAAAAGCCATGCGGGGTATTTTCCAGGCAGTCATCCGATCGTAATGAAATTATTGTTTCATCCTGTTTCTGGGAAAATATTTGGTGCGCAGGCAGTTGGAGCAGATGGTGTAGATAAACGAATCGACATTATTGCGACAACAATTAAGGCTGGTTTGACAGTGACTGATTTACCTGAACTTGAATTTACGTATGCACCGCCTTTTGGTTCAGCAAAAGATCCAGTTAATATGATCGGATATGCTGCAGCAAATATTTTAGAAGGTTTTTCAGAAAGTATTCAATATTATGAGTTAAACGCAGCAATTGAAAACGGTGCGCTGTTGCTTGACGTGAGAAATCCTGATGAGTTGAAAAATAATGGTGCTTTACCACAAGCTAAAAATATTCCGTTGGATGAGTTGAGAGCTCGTTTAGATGAAATACCTAATCAACAGGAAATAATTGTGAGCTGTCAAAGCGGCCAAAGAAGCTACTTAGCAGAACGAATCTTGAAAAATAATGGTTTTACTGTAAAAAATTTAGATGGAGCATTTCAGCTTTATAGCATGATTTACCCCCAGGAGGTTATTAAATAATGTATAAATCAATCATGATCGATGAATTCGAACAATTACAAAAAAGAAATCACTTAAAAATTATTGATGTGAGAGAAGAGGACGAATATCAGTCTGTTCATATCAAAGAAGCAAAAAGCATGCCTCTAAGCACACTGCAAGAAACAGCAGTTAGCTTGGATAAAGGACAAGAATATTATATTATTTGCCACTCTGGCGGACGTTCTCAAATGGCTAGTGAATTTTTAGCATCATTAGGGTATGATGTAACTAATGTGATGGGCGGTATGTCTGCTTGGAGAGGAGAAGTTACTAGTGGTATGTGATCCTAAATTAGCAAATCGTTTGAAACGTTCAGAGGGGCAAATTCGTGGCGTTTTAAGAATGATGGAAGAAGGGAAGGACTGCCGTGAAGTTGTGACTCAACTGATGGCTGTCCGTTCTAGTATCGATAAAGTGATTGGACTTGTTGTGACTGAGAATTTGAAACAATGTATGGAAGATGAGCAGATCGATCTTTCCAGTGAAGACTTAACCAAAGCTTTAGAGATGATCGTAAAAACAAGATAAACTAAAAAGACGTTAAACTTCAGGCCTAGCCTAGAAAGTTTAACGTTTTTTTTTGAAGAGATGAGGTTGGGATAGAAGGATTCGAGCTTGAGGATCAAGGTCTTCAGTTCTAAGTGCTAAAGCACTAAGAGTTGAACACTTCAGTGTTAGGCTCTCTTTTTGTTTGTATTAAATGGATAATTATGATGAATATTGTAATCGCTGCTTTATTTAAAAAGAATGTTAATGATCTGGTTTATTTCATTCAGAAGATATATTTCAATAGTTGACAATTCTATCTTGAAAAAAGAACATACGTTTGGTATTATTTAGATTATAGGGAGGAGTAAGTATGAGTACAACATTTAACGTGACCAAGTGGGATGAACAGGCGATTGATGCTGAAAAGACAGATTTTCCGCTCAATCAAGTACACGCTCAGTATCAGCTTGAAGGAGATTTGCAAGGAATCGCATGGGTTGAATATCTATTATACTATATTGAAAGCAATCAAGAAGATGGCCATCTTGCCACAGCTAGAATTACTGGATTTCTTCATTTTGAAGGACAGTATAAAGGAAAAACAGGAACCTTTACAGCTGCGGAAAAAGGCTTATTCGATAAAGGAGCACTTGATTCACCTGGAATGATCATCAAAGGTACAGGAGAATTACAGGGATTGTCTGGTTCTTATCAGTACGATTTTATTGGTGAAACAAGCAAACTGATCTTGGATTTTAAGATACATGAATAGTTTATCAAGATTATTCTACATCATGCACTACCTGACTCTCCATAATAAAGTGAAAGCGACTTATCTGGCAGAACAGTTGGAAGTTTCGACGCGGACGATCTATCGGGATATTGATGTATTGTCTGCTCAAGGCTTTCCGATATACGCTAAAAGTGGTCGTGATGGAGGGATCCATTTGTTGGATACACATCATTTGCCGGCAACCTTTGTCGATGATGAAGAACAAGACCAGATCATAGTAGGGTTACAGAACTTATCGGCGGCGAATCTGAGCAGTGTCGAGCCATTAGTCAATAAACTTTCCTCCTTATTCAATAAAGAAATAGAACCTTGGATCGATATCGATTTTTCAACTTGGGGACAAGAAGACGAAGCTCATGCGATCGAATTGATCACAGAAGCCAAAATAAAAGGGAAATGTGTTTCTTTTTATTATAAGAATGGCAAAGGTGAAGGAATTTCTCGGGAAGTCATGCCCAACAAACTGATCTTTAAGCAAAATGCTTGGTATCTTGCAGGATATTGTTGTGTTCGAAAAACGACGCGCTTATTTAAATTAAAACGGATCGCTGATTTGGTCATGACAGATAATGAAATCGATGTATTGCTTTTAGACAAAAACTATCAGCCACGATTTGAAACGACTGATGTGGTATTCCGAGTACAAAATGAGCTCTTTTATAGAATCAAAGAAGAGCTGTCTGAAGTTGAAATAGAGCCTTATGAAAAGTATACGACGGTAAGAACACAGCAACCGAAAGGCAGTTGGCTAACGTCTTATTTACTTTCTTTTGGTAGTGCGATCGAAGTGATAGAGCCGGACGAAGTCAAAGCTCAAATCAAAGAGGAAATTCAAAAACTCCAGCAAATTTATTCGTAAATACTCTTGAATTGGTGATTATTGATTGAGATAATAGCATAGAGTAGAGAAAGAGGGATAACATGAAACAGCTGTGGTTTGAGCGATTGCTTCGTTGGAATAGAAAAATGCAGAAATTATTAACTGGAAGATATGCACGAATCGATTCACTTAATCGTACGTTGTTGTCGCTTAGCTTGATTTTGCTGATAGTAAATTTATTTTTATCAACGTCAGTTGTATTTTTTGCAGCATTTGGGTTATGGTTATGGTCGAATTATCGTTTTTTTTCAAAACGGATATACCCAAGAGCAAATGAAAATACTCGTTTTGTAGCGAGCCAACAACGGGTGCTAACGTTTTTTTCGATGATCAAGATAAGATTCGTCAATCGGCATACCTATCGTTACTTTAAATGTCCAGCTTGTAAACAGCAGTTACGTGCGCCGAAAAAAAGAGGCAAGATCAAAGTATCTTGTTCGAAATGTAAAGAGCAGTTTTTTAGAGTGGTTTAAAAATGAATAAAGTAGAAGTAGTAGATTGAAAATTGACTAGGAAGAGTTGATTTTCAATTTTTTTGTTGAAAAGCGAACAATCAGTTCATTTTAGTAGGATTTGTTCCGCTTTTTTGTTAACAAGTGAACGTGCTATGTTATAATGGAAAAAATGATTGAGGAGGAAAATATATGCGGGCAGTACTGACAGTTATAGGAAAAGATAAAGTAGGGATCATCGCTGGTGTAAGCCAGACATTAGCTGAAATGAATATTAATATTCTTGATGTTTCTCAAACGATCATGGACAGCTATTTTACGATGATGATGGTACTAGAACTTTCCAAAGAACAAGCTAATTTTGAAGACATTCGTGCAATATTGAATGAATTAGGTGAACGGTTAGGAGTCACGATCAGTATCCAAAACGAAGAAATATTCAACGTGATGCACAAGTTATAATAATCATATACTAGCTTGAGCTTTATTTTTTAACATCATCTAACTTGATAAGCTAGTTCGTGTTACTTTTAAAATTAGGAGGAATCATTTTGGAAACAAACCAAATTTTAGAAACGATTCGCATGATCGAAGAAGAAAATTTAGACATCAGAACGATCACGATGGGGATTTCATTACTTGATTGTATTGATAGTGATAGTGATCGTGCCTGTCAAAAAATATATGAAAAAATCACTCGCTTAGCGAAAAATCTGGTTAAAGTTGGAGCTGAGATTGAATCAGAGTACGGGATTCCGATCATCAACAAACGGATTTCAGTAACTCCGATTGGGATCATTGCCGCAGCTAGTCCAGATAAAGATTATGTGAAATATGCGAAAGCATTAGATAGAGCAGCTCAAGCGGTTGGGGTCAACTTTATTGGCGGATTTAGCGCTTTAGTTGAAAAGGGGTATCAGCATGGTGACGATATTCTAATTAATTCGATTCCACAAGCATTGGCTGAAACGGAATTTGTGTGTTCTTCTGTGAATATCGGCTCAACCCGTGCCGGTATCAATATGGATGCTGTTCGTCATATGGGCTATGTGATCAAAGAAACTGCAGAAAGATCCGATATGGGCTGTGCCAAATTAGTCGTATTCGCAAATGCTGTTGAAGACAATCCATTTATGGCAGGTGCCTTCCATGGCGTAGGGGAAGCTGATTGCGTCATCAATGTGGGCGTCAGTGGACCAGGAGTTGTCAAACGGGCACTGGAAAAGGTCAAAGGTGAGCCTTTTGATGTTGTAGCTGAGGTCGTAAAACAAACAGCTTTTAAAATCACACGAATGGGTCAGTTAGTTGGAAAAATTGCTTCCGAACGACTGAATGTTCCGTTTGGGATCGTTGATTTATCTTTAGCGCCTACACCAGCTGTTGGAGATAGTGTTGCCTATATTTTAGAAGAGATGGGCTTGGAAAGCGTTGGGACTCATGGGACAACTGCTGCATTGGCTCTATTGAACGACGCAGTGAAAAAAGGTGGAGTAATGGCATGTAATCACGTTGGTGGACTTTCCGGCGCATTTATTCCAGTCTCTGAGGATGCCGGCATGATCGATGCGGTGAATAATGGCGCTTTGAATTTGGAAAAATTAGAGGCAATGACTGCCATTTGTTCGGTAGGCTTAGATATGATCGCGATTCCTGGAGAAACCTCTGCTGAAACAATTGCCGCTATGATCGCTGATGAAGCAGCGATCGGTGTGATCAATCATAAGACGACGGCTGTCAGAATCATTCCAGCCAAAGGAACACAAGTAGGAGATATGGTAGAATTTGGCGGATTATTAGGCAGAGCACCTGTGATGAAAGTCAATGACTACGCTTCTACCGATTTTATTTTACGCGGCGGACGTATTCCAGCGCCGATCCATTCTTTTAAAAATTAATGGAATAAGGGTTTGAGCTATTTTTAAGAAAAAGAAATATGTTATAATGATTTTAAGCAGAGCAATTATTTTTTCAGTAAAATAGCGACTGTCAAACCGAATATAAAGGAGAGTACAAAAACGTGGAAATAAAACGTCAGCAAGAAGTCGTAGAAGCTTTTCATTACGATATGCGTACACAAGATATGGGCGAGGTAGAAACAGATCTGAGAGTTGGTTTTTCACCAATCGAATCAACAGATGAAAGTTATCCTAAAGAAAATTCAATTATCGCGGCTCGTTTAGAGTTTCGCTTAGTATTTGAAGAATATGTGTTGTCAGGATCTGTGAGTCAAATCAACCATATCATCAATCACAAAATTGAAAAACAAGAAGATATCAGCCAAGAAGAAGTGGATGAATTAGTAAGTCCTCTATTCAGTATTGTTCAACGTATGGCCTATGAAGTGACTGAAATTGCACTGGACAAACCAGGAATTCAATTGAATTTTCAATCATCACAAGAAGGATAAAATAGAAAAAAGAGTTTGCGATAGCCTGAAACTATCACAAACTCTTTTTTACTATCATCAGTGAAACAAAAAAGTATCTTTTCTTATTTAAAATCAGGTAAAATAGACGTATCACTAAAAATAAGCTTTTTAATTTTTAGGGCGGATCATTGAAGAATGATTCCCGGGAACCTTTACTTCCTTTGATGGACTGTCATTTATTTTGCGGTGGTTAGCTCTAAAAGCTGCTTTCGCTTTAAAAATTGGGAGGGAAAAAAATGACAACACTCATCACTGTTTTAGTGGTCCTGGCTTTTGTTGCTGTGTTATACGTCTTTTATCGTATGCAGAAAAAACACCTTAAATTTTCAACGCGTGTCTTTGCTGCATTAGGCGTGGGTATTGTTTTAGGTGCAATTATTCAATTCGCATTTGGTACTCAAGATAAAGTTACAACACAAGCAATGGACTGGATCGGTATTGTAGGTAATGGATATGTAGCATTTTTACAAATGCTCGTAATCCCCTTAGTCTTTGTTTCGATCGTCGGAGCATTTACGAAAATGAAAGAATCCAAACAATTAGGGAAAATCAGCTTTAATGTGCTGGCAACATTGTTAGGTACGACTGCCGTCGCTGCATTGGTCGGAATCGGAACTACATTATTGTTTGGACTTCAAGGTGCGAAATTTACTGAAGGAGCGGCAGAAACGGCACGGATCGCAGAACTTGCGACTCGACAGGAAACCGTTGAAAACCTATCGATTCCTCAACAAATTTTAGCCTTTATTCCTAGAAATGTTTTTGCAGATTTTGCTGGCACTCGTCCAACAAGTACGATCGGCGTAGTTATTTTTGCGGCTTTCGTTGGTGTAGCCTATCTTGGTGTGAAACGTAAAGCGCCAAAAGAAGGAGAATTTTTCGCCAATCTGATCGATAGTCTTTATAAAATTACGATGCGTATCGTGACACTTGTGTTGCGTTTGACACCGTATGGCGTGTTGGCGTTGATGACAAATGTGGTAGCGACAAGTGATTTTGAAGCAATATTGAACTTGGGTAAATTTGTTTTAGCTTCATATACTGCGTTGATTATTGTGATGCTGATTCACTTAGCGATTTTGATTGCGGTAAAAGTAAATCCTGTAAATTATTTGAAAAAATCATTTCCAGTATTGAGCTTTGCTTTCACATCAAGATCAAGTGCGGGAGCATTACCTTTAAATATTGAAACACAAACAAAGGCATTGGGCGTCGATGATGCGACCGCTAACTTTGCTGCAAGCTTTGGCTTGTCTATTGGTCAAAACGGCTGTGCAGGGGTTTATCCTGCAATGTTGGCAACGATCGTTGCACCAACTGTTGGGATCAATGTCTTTAGTTTAGAATTTATTTTGATGTTAGTTGCAATTGTTACAATCAGTTCATTTGGTGTTGCCGGTGTCGGTGGTGGAGCGACTTTTGCTTCCTTGATCGTACTAGGCGCTATGAACTTACCAGTTGCGATTGTTGGATTAGTGATTTCTGTAGAACCGTTGATCGATATGGCGAGAACTGCTGTTAACGTGAGTGACAGCATGGTCGCAGGAATCGTGACGAGTTCTAGAATCAATGAACTAGATCGTGATGTCCTAAATGACAGCAATTTAGTCATTGAAGAAAATGCATAATTTGTGATCCACTTCTCTTCCCCAAGAGAGTTAAAATGAAAAGGAGATACGGCTATTTATTAGCTGCATCTCCTTTTTTAAAGCAAAATTATTTTCATAAACCTTGGTATAAGATATAGTAAAAAGTATATAATAGAAATGGAATAATTGCTATCTAGAAAAGGAGCTCAATAATGTTTACTAATCAAATTAAAATCATGTTATATGTAACAAATGTCGAGGAATCAAGCCGATTTTGGCAAAAAATCGGTTTTGTAGAGAAGGAAAGAGATGCAGTTGATGGAACTTTGGTTGTGGAAGTGTCACCAGGTGAAGATGCAGATACTAGTATAGTCTTGTATGATTTGGAATTTATTCAAAAACATTCGCCAGAAGTTGCAGGCAACACGCCTTCATTGATGTTTTTCTCTGATGATATTGTGAATTTGTATAAAAAAATGAAAGATGCAGGTGTTCGAGTAGGCGAGATGGTTCAACTGCCGACAGGACTTGTGTTTAATTTTGCGGATAATGACGAAAATTATTTTGCTGTTTCTGGACAATAATGGTAAGTATAGAAGCTTTGAAATATGCTTGAAGAAGCTATGTTTCAAAGCTTTTATATTGTACATTAATACACAAGCAAATATCTCGATTTTTCGCTTTCTTTTTTTATATACTTAATAGGTATGAAGATAAATTAAGGACTGTCTTGTAAACAGTTTGTACAAAAAGGGGAAAGATAAGAATGGACTATCGTGTATTACTTTACTATAAATATACACCACTAGAAAATCCAGAACAATTTGCGAAAGAACATCTAGCATTTTGTAATTCACTAAATTTAAAAGGAAGAATCTTAGTTGCATCAGAAGGAATCAACGGTACACTTTCTGGAACGATCGCTGACACAGATGCTTATATGGAAGCAATGCTTGCGGATGAACGATTCAAAGATACTTACTTCAAAATCGATGAAGCACAAGAGATGGCATTTCATAAAATGTTTGTCCGTCCAAGGAAAGAGCTTGTTTCTTTAAACTTAGAAGAGGATGTGAACCCGTTAGAATTAACAGGTAAATATTTAGAGCCTAAGGAATTTAAAGAAGCCTTGCTTGATGAAAATACTGTTGTGATTGATGCTAGAAATGACTATGAATATGATTTGGGACATTTTAGAGGTGCCGTTCGCCCTGATATCCGTAATTTCAGAGAACTGCCTCAATGGATCAGAGAAAATAAAGATCAATTTATGGATAAAAAAATCGTAACCTATTGTACGGGCGGAATCCGCTGTGAGAAGTTTTCTGGCTGGATGCTAAAAGAAGGATTTGAAGATGTTTCACAACTTCATGGCGGGATTGCTGTATATGGAAAAGATCCTGAAGTACAAGGTGAATTATGGGATGGAAAAATGTACGTTTTCGATGAACGTATCAGTGTGGAAATCAATCATGTCGATAAAAAAATCATCGGTAAAGACTGGTTTGATGGAACACCTTGCGAACGTTATATCAACTGTGCTAACCCGTTCTGTAATAAACAAATTTTAGCTTCAGAAGAAAATGAAGCTAAATATCTTGGCAGCTGTTCAGATGAATGCCGTCATCATCCAGCTAATCGCTATGTAGCGAAGAATCATTTGACAGAACAAGAAGTAACAGCACGTTTGGAAGCAATTGCTAATTAGAAATTGAAAAAAAACAACAAAATGATCGTCATTTTGTTGTTTTTTTATAGAGTAAAATAAAAGACGACAATAAATCCAAGTAGAAAAATCAGATTGATCAGACTAAACGTTAGTAAAAATCGTTTTCCTTGATTGGGATAATATTGCTTATAAATTTTGAACCCAATCAGATTAGCTAAAGAAGCGATGATTGTTCCTAAGCCACCAATATTGACTCCGAAGAACAGGGCTTGGGTTTGAGTAGTGAATGGAGCGAGAAGGATGGCAGCCGGAACATTACTGATAACCTGACTAGCTGCGATACTACCAAAAAACGTAGCTGAGCTTGTTGTGAACTGTTTTTTGATCAATAGAGAAATAGTTTCCAATTGAGAAAAATTACCGACAGCGATAAAGAAAAAGATAAACGTAGCTAACAACCGATAATCAACTTGCTTCAAACTGCTGAAATCATACATCGAAAGAAGCAAAACAGCAATAGGAATGACGATATAATAAGGAAACAGGTCGAAGACGCCAACCAAAATCACTAATCCGATCAAGCTTAAATAATTGGTTTTGCGTTGATCAATCGAAGGCAGCGGCTCTTCTTGATTGGGAATAGGGGTCTTTTTGATCCAAAAAAAGGACAGAAATAAGAAGCTGAACGATACAAGCAGCAAGAGAGAAGCCCAACTGAAGAATGTACCAACAGTCAATGAGTAATAGGAAAATAAAAACAAATTTTGCGGGTTGCCAAAAGGGAAGAAACTACTGCCTAAATTTGCTGCGATGATCAGTAGAACAGCACCAGTCATCTTATGGCTCATGTCCGAAACTTTTTTCGTGATCGTCAAGTAGATCGGCATCAGACTTAAAATAGCGACATCATTTGTTAATAACATAGAGCTAAAAAAAGCCAGAAGTGTGATATTTCTAATGAGAGCACGAGTAGTAGTCGATATATCGATCAGTTTTTCAGCGAGATAGGTCAAAACACCAAGCTTTTCAATATTAGCGACAAGCAGCATTAGACCAAACAGGCAAATGATGACTTTAAAGTCGATCGACTCAATTGAAAATGTACCGAAAAAGCAGCTAATAAGTGCTATTAGAAAGGAGATAGAAAATAGTAGATCATGCATAAAAAAAGAGAAAATGCGTTTCATGGACGGCAGCCTTCTTTCAAAAATAACTTCTTTTTTAATTTACGTTAGAATAGGAGATTTATCAAGAAAAGAATATTTAAACTAAAAAAAGACAAGATTTGAATCATTCAAATCTTGTCTTTTTAGTTAGTCTTAAATATTTAGAACTTTATCCAAGAAATCTTTCGTCCGCTCATTTTGAGGATTCTCAAAGATCTGCTGCGGGCTCCCGTCTTCTAGAAAATTTCCGCCATCGATAAACATCACACGATTTGCTACTTCTTTAGCGAAGCCCATTTCATGAGTAACGATCACCATCGTCATTCCTTGTTTTGCAAGTTTTTTCATAACGTTTAATACATCGCCGACCATTTCTGGATCAAGGGCTGAGGTTGGTTCATCGAATAGCATGATATCCGGGTTCATCGCTAAAGCTCTAGCGATTGCAACACGTTGTTTTTGACCACCTGATAATGATTCTGGATAGCTATCTTTTTTATCAGCAAGACCCACAGTTTCTAAAAGCTGGATGGCTTTTTCTTCCGCCTCTTGTTTAGAAAGACGACCTAGATCAGTAGGAGCTAATGTGATATTTTCCATGATCGATAAATGTGGAAATAAATTGAAGTGTTGAAACACCATACCAATATGCTGACGTATTTTATTGATGTTGGTATTTTTATCTGTTAAGTTTGCTCCGTCAATAATAATATCGCCGCTTGTTGCTTCTTCCAGTTGATTCAAACAACGAAGGAAAGTACTTTTACCAGAACCGGAAGGACCGATCACGCAAACAACATCGCCTTCTTGGATAGAAACATTAATATCATTTAAAACAGTATTATCACCATATTTTTTTACTAAATGCTCGACTAGAATTTTTTCAGCCATATTATTTCACCTTCTTTTCCAAGACTTTTGCTAGTTTTGTCAACGCTGTGATCAAGACTAGATACATCATCGCGATCACAAAATAAACAAGTGTACTTTGTAAGTTTCTGGCAACGATGATTTTTCCTGTTTGTAATAATTCGATCAACCCGATCGCTGAAAGGATCGTCGTATCTTTTAATGAAATAACAAATTGGTTGACGAATGATGGGATCATGATTCTGATTGCTTGCGGTAAAATGATCTTTTGCATTGTCCGGTTATATGAAAGTCCTAAGCTGCGCGAAGCTTCCATTTGTCCTGTAGGAACCGCATTGATACCGCCGCGTACGATTTCAGAGATATAGGCACTGGCGTTTAGCGTTAAGGTAATGATCCCAGCAAGGAATACTGGAATATTGAACCCTAGAATTCCAGGTAAACCAAAATAAATGAAGAAAGCAAGTACCATCAACGGAATTCCACGGATGATGTCGACATAAACAGTGGCTATCACGCGTAACGCTTTAGAAGGAGAGGCGCTGAATAATCCGAAGATCACACCAACGATCAATGCAAGAATGAATGAAATCAACGTTAGTTGAATCGTCATCCATAATCCACTTAATAGTCGTTTCCAGTTATTTTGGATCATACCGACAAATGTTGATTCATCTACTTTGTTTTCCGTAGAAGCATCTTTGATATATTTGCCAACGATTTTATCGTATTCACCTGTTCGTTTTAATTCGGCAAGCCCTTCGTTGAACATCTGGATCAATTCAGGATTTTTGCCTTTTTTAACAGCAAAACCGTATTTTCCACCTTCTTCACGAGGAATCGGTGTTACTAAAGGCTGTTTTTGAGCAACGCCATAACCAATAACAGGATAATCATCCATCATTGCTTCGATTTCACCGATTTCAAGGGCACTGTATAAAGCATCAGTTGTATCTAAATATTTGATGGAGTAACCATATTTGCTTTTATTTGCTTCAAGAAAATCAGCACTTTCTGTCCCGATTTTTGCACCGACTTTTTTCCCGTTTAAATCTTCATAAGAAGTAATTTTGTCGTTGCCTTTCTTGACAGCGATTTGGATCCCGCTATTGAAATAAGGAGTTGAGAAGTCGAATGATTTTTCACGTTCGTCAGTGATCGTCATTCCAGCGATCATCCCATCTGCCTGTCCAGATTCAACCGCCTGAACAGCTGAACTAAAACCAATAAACTTAAATTCAATATTGAATCCTTGGAGTTCAGCGATTCGTGTGACTAGATCAACGTCGATTCCTTCATATTCACCATCAGAATTTTGGAATTCAAAAGGTGCGAATGTTGAATCACTGGCAATGACATACGTATCTTTTTTTGGTTGAATCTTTTTCATTTGTGTATCGGCTTGTTCCTCTGATTCATTTCCAGTAGAAATGTAATTGGCAATGATTTCATCATATTTACCAGAGTCTTTCAAGTCTTTCAAACCAGCGTTGAATTTTTCAAGTAATTCTTTATTTTGCCCTTTTTTTACCGCAAACCCGTAAGAACTTCCTGTTTCTTTTTTACCGACTAACTGTAATTTCTGACCATTCGTGATTGCATAGCCTAACACAGGGTAGTCATCAAAAATTGCGTCTGCTTCACCATTTTCGAGTGCTTGGTAAAGTCCAGTAGCATCGTCAAAGTTTTTGATTGTATAGCCATATTTATCTTGATTTTTTTCAAGGAAAGTAGCACTTTCTGTTCCCACTTTAGCAGCAACGGTTTTTCCTTTTAAATCATCATAAGCTTTGATCTTATCGTTGCCTTTTTTGACAGCCATCTGCAATCCGCTATCAAAATAAGGTTCTGAGAAATCAAAAGATTTCTTACGCTCGTCTGTGATACTCATTCCGGCAATCATTCCATCAACTTGTTTTGACTGAACTGCCTGAATAGCACTATCAAAGCCAAGTGGTTTTAGATTGACCTTAAAGCCTTGGTCATCTGCAATGGCTTTAAGCAGATCGACATCGATACCGATGTATTCTCCTTTGGAATCTTGAAATTCAAAAGGCGCAAAAGTTAAATCTGTTCCTATATTATATGTTTTTTCCTCAGCCTGAGCCGACTGTCCAAGTGTAAATGTCAGTAGACTTGCCATCATTAGCATAAATGAAAGCAAAAAATGTTTCTTTTTCATAAAATACCTCCTATATTTACATATTGAATAATTATATAGTAAAAAAAGGGTAAAACACAAGTCATTAAACAAGTTAAACGTAAAAAAATGTCGTTTTCTAACATTTGATGTCACTTAATATCACATTTTAAAGTGAAAAATATTGAAGCTAAAAACTAAAAATAAAGTTGAAAGTGTAAAAAAATGCGTATACGCAATATATTCTAAAGGTGGCGAAAATATGTTCGGTATGGTAAAATATTTTCAGAGGTTTCCCTTCAATTCACTAGTAGTGATTTTAGAAAATTGTATCTATTGTCATTGGCTAATGATTGAATGGAAGCAGCCAGTAAATTATTCAGAGGAGGATGTTGAATGATAGAAAGAGAAACCTCCAATACATTTGACTTAGTCTCAAAGTATCAGCCGGATGGTGATCAGCCGGAGGCAATCAAGCGATTGACAGAAGGGATCGAAGGCGGCGAGAAAGCTCAGATTCTACTTGGAGCGACAGGAACAGGTAAGACATTTACCATTTCTAATGTAATCACAGAGGTCAATAAGCCAACTCTGGTCATCGCGCATAATAAGACATTAGCTGGACAGCTTTATGGTGAATTCAAAGAATTCTTCCCGAATAACGCGGTCGAGTATTTTGTCAGTTATTATGATTATTACCAGCCAGAGGCTTATGTTCCTTCCAGCGATACATATATAGAAAAAGATGCCAGTATCAATGATGAAATCGATAAATTACGTCACTCAGCAACAAGCTCATTATTAGAAAGAAATGATGTGATCGTTGTTGCTTCGGTTTCTTGTATCTTTGGTTTGGGAGACCCTAAAGAATATAGTGAACAAGTTGTATCGATTCGTGTAGGTATGGAGATGGATCGTAGTCAATTGTTGACGAACTTGGTCAATATTCAATTTGAGCGTAATGATATTGACTTTCAGCGGGGCCGTTTTAGAGTTCGGGGAGATGTGGTTGAAATTTTTCCGGCATCTAGAGATGAGCATGCGTTAAGAGTCGAATTTTTTGGTGATGAGATCGAACGAATCAGAGAAGTGGATGCGTTGACGGGAGAAATAATTGCAGAGACAGAGCATGTAGCAATTTTCCCAGCAACTCACTTTGTGACGAATGAAGATCATATGGAGCATGCTATTTCTCAGATTCAAGCAGAATTAGATGAGCGATTAAAAGTATTACGTAGTGAAAATAAATTATTAGAAGCACAACGTTTGGAACAACGAACGAATTATGACATTGAAATGATGCGTGAAATGGGCTACACATCCGGCATCGAGAATTACTCCCGTCACATGGATGGTCGTTCAGAAGGGGAGCCGCCATATACATTACTGGATTTCTTCCCGGATGACTTTCTGTTAGTGATTGATGAATCACATGTGACGATGCCTCAAATCAGAGGGATGTACAATGGAGACCGAGCAAGAAAACAAATGCTGGTCGACTATGGTTTCCGTTTACCAAGTGCATTGGATAATCGCCCGCTTAGGTTGGAAGAATTTGAAGAGCATGTTCATCAAATCGTGTATGTTTCAGCAACTCCAGGGCCATATGAACATGAACAGACGGATACTGTGATCCAGCAGATCATTCGTCCAACTGGCTTACTAGATCCATTGATCGAAGTTCGTCCGATCATGGGACAAATCGATGATCTGGTTGGTGAAATCAATGAACGTGTAGCGAAGAACCAACGGGTTTTTGTTACTACACTCACGAAAAAAATGTCAGAGGATCTAACAGATTACTTCAAAGAATTAGGGATCAAGGTCAAGTATCTGCATAGTGATATCAAAACATTGGAACGAACGGAGATCATTCGAGATCTACGTTTAGGAGAATTCGATGTGTTAGTCGGGATCAACTTACTAAGAGAAGGACTTGATGTACCGGAAGTATCATTGATCGCTATTTTAGATGCTGATAAAGAAGGCTTCTTGAGAAGTGAGCGTTCACTTGTTCAGACGATCGGAAGAGCGGCGCGGAATTCAGATGGTCGAGTGATCATGTACGCGGATAAAATAACTGATTCGATGCAAAAAGCGATGGATGAAACAGCTCGTCGCCGTTCGATTCAAGAGAAATATAATGAAGAACACGGGATCGTGCCGAAAACGATCATCAAAGAGATTCGGGAATTGATTTCGATTTCTAAGGCGAACAATGAAAAGAATGAACCATTCAAGATCGATAAGTCTTACCATGAAATGACTCGTCAGGAAAAAGCAGATTTATTGATGAAACTGGAAAAAGAAATGAAAGATGCTGCAAAAGCGCTGGACTTTGAAACAGCCGCTACGCTGAGAGATACGATCTTAGAGCTAAAAGCAGCAGATTAAACTGATTTCTTTGAAACATAAGAAAACTCGGCCGAAGGAAATAGAAAATCATAGGAATCGATTGTTCTAAAAACCGACACGCACTGTTCAATGATACTTTTTTTGCAGACGAGCAAGTATCAGTACAAAAATGACAGTAACGCTGTGTTTCACAGGAATGATCATCAGACCAATAAACATAAAGGAGAGCCATTACTCTTACGAGTTTATTCGTGTAGAAGTAATGGACGTCGGACCAATAAGTAAAAAGGAGAGCCATTACTCTTACGAATTTATTCGTGTAGAGGTAATGGACATCGGACCAAAAAGTGAAAAGGAGAGCCATTACTCTTACGAATTTATTCGTGTAGAAGTAATGGACATCGGACCAACAAGTAAAAAGGAGAGCCGTTACTCTTGCGAATTTATTCGCTTAGAAGTAAGGGACATCGGACCAAAAAGTGAAAAGGAGAGAAGTAATGGCAAACGATAAAATCGTTATTCATGGTGCACGCGCACATAATTTAAAAGATATAGATGTTACAATTCCGCGAGATAAGATGGTTGTAGTGACAGGTTTATCAGGTTCTGGGAAAAGTTCACTTGCTTTCGATACCTTGTATGCAGAAGGTCAACGCCGATATGTGGAAAGTCTTTCTGCCTATGCTAGACAATTTTTAGGTCAAATGGATAAACCAGATGTCGATAGTATTGATGGATTAAGTCCAGCAATTTCCATCGATCAAAAAACTACTAGTAAAAATCCGCGCTCAACTGTTGGTACGGTGACGGAGATCAATGATTATTTAAGATTATTGTTTGCTCGTGTTGGACATCCAATATGTCCGAATGACAATATTGAGATCACCAGTCAATCAGTTGAACAAATGGTGGATAAAGTCTTAGAATTGCCGGAAAAAACAAAGATCCAAATCTTGGCACCTGTGATCGTGAAGAAAAAAGGGCAACATAAGAAAATTTTCGAAATGATCCAGCGTGAAGGCTATGTTCGGATGCGAGTAGATGGAGAAACATATGATGTTAGCGAAGCTCCTGAACTTGAGAAAAATAAGAAGCATGATATTTCTATAGTGATCGACCGAATCGTAGTGAAAGACGGCATTCGTTCACGCTTATTTGATTCATTTGAAGCGGCATTACGTTTAGCTGACGGTTATGCATTAGTAGATGTGATCGACGGTGAAGAAATGCTGTTTAGCGAACACTATGCATGTCCTTATTGTGGGTTTACTGTTGGCGAGCTTGAGCCGAGATTGTTTTCTTTCAATGCTCCATTTGGCGCCTGCCCTGATTGTGATGGGTTGGGAAATAAATTGGAAGTAGATAAGGACTTAGTGATCCCTGATGGGACTAAAACCTTACGTGAAGGAGCGATTGTTCCTTGGAATCCGATCAGCTCGCAATATTATCCGCATATGCTGGAGCAAGCAGCTGAAAGTTTTAATATCGATATGGATACACCATTCAGTGAATTACCAGAAGAGCATCAGGATATTATTTTGAATGGGTCTAGTGGAGAAGTTTTTCATTTCCATTATGAAAATGATTTTGGCGGTGTTCGTGATGTTGAAGTACCTTTTGAAGGTGTCTTAACGAATATCAAGCGCCGTTATCATGAAACGAATAGTGATTTCACGCGTGATCAAATGCGTTTATACATGACTGAATTGACTTGTACGACGTGTAAAGGTTATCGCTTAAACCCACAAGCTCTTTCTGTAAAAATCGATAATACAAATATTGGACAAATCAGTGAATTAGCAATCAAAAAAGCAGTAAACTTTTTTGAAACAGTCACTTTATCTGAACAAGAGCAAATGATTGCCAAACCGATTTTAAAGGAAGTAAAAGATCGGTTGAATTTTCTGCAAAATGTTGGTTTAGATTATTTGACTCTTAGTCGAGCTGCGGGAACCTTGTCCGGCGGAGAAGCACAGCGGATTCGTTTAGCTACACAGATCGGTTCCAATTTATCTGGCGTTTTATATATATTGGATGAACCATCGATCGGTCTCCATCAGCGAGATAATGACCGTTTGATCGAGTCACTCAAAAAGATGCGGGATTTAGGAAATACACTGATTGTTGTAGAACATGATGAGGATACAATGCGGGCTTCTGATTATTTGATCGATGTAGGTCCGGGCGCAGGCCACCTTGGTGGAGAAATCGTTGCAGCCGGAACCCCTGATGAGGTAGCGGAAAATCCTAAATCGTTGACAGGTCAGTATCTATCCGGTAAAAAAGTCATTCCGGTACCAAAAGAGCGTCGAAAAGGGAATGGTAAAAAAATCAAGGTTACTGGTGCAGCAGAGAATAATTTGAAGAATGTAACTGTTGAATTTCCTTTAGGTGAATTTGTTGCAGTGACCGGTGTTTCTGGCTCGGGGAAAAGTACATTAGTTAATCAGATCTTAAAAAAGGCCTTGGCACAAAAACTCAACCGTAATTCTAATAAACCTGGAAAGCATAAGAGTATCACAGGCTATAAAGAAATCGAAAAAATCATTGATATCGACCAAAGTCCGATCGGTCGAACACCGCGTAGTAATCCTGCGACCTATACAAGTGTTTTCGATGACATCCGTGATTTGTTTGCAAAAACGAATGAAGCAAAAGTGCGTGGCTATAAAAAAGGCCGTTTTAGCTTTAACGTAAAAGGTGGTCGCTGTGAAGCTTGTCGCGGAGATGGAATCATCAAGATCGAAATGCACTTTTTACCTGATGTATATGTTCCTTGTGAAGTTTGTCATGGGAAACGCTATAACTCTGAAACGTTAGAAGTCCATTATAAAGGCAAAACGATTGCTGATATTCTTGATTTGACAGTGGAAGATGCTGTAGACTTTTTCCAACATATTCCTAAGATTCATCGCAAATTAAAAACAATCGTTGATGTAGGATTAGGTTATGTGACGTTAGGACAGCCCGCAACGACATTATCAGGTGGGGAAGCACAACGGATGAAGCTGGCTAGTGAACTGCACAAAAATTCCAATGGTAAAAACTTCTATATCTTGGATGAACCAACCACTGGTCTGCATACGGATGATATTGCTCGTTTGCTGCTTGTATTGGAGAGATTAGTTGAGGCGGGAAATACTGTATTAGTTATCGAGCATAATCTAGATGTCATCAAGTCAGCAGATCATGTGATCGATCTTGGTCCAGAAGGCGGAGATGGTGGAGGAACGATCGTTGCCACTGGAACGCCGGAAGATATTGCGAAAGTCAAAACTAGCTATACTGGTAAATATTTGAAACGGGTTCTATGATATTGGTCTACTCCATTTAGGAAGTGATTTTACAAAACTTAAAGAATATGTGAAGATTAGAGGAAATTTAGTGAGTAGTCTTGATTTCTTCATTTTCATACAGTAAAATCACTCACAGGTAGATATATTGTTCAACCTAATTGGTATATATCTTTCCTTCTATAAATAACCCGTTCAAAAAAGAAAAAACAGTTTTTCATTTATTTGAAAACTGTTTTTTTGTTTCTTATATTTATTTTAGATGTGAAAAAAGTAAATAAAAACCAAAAGTAAATGAGAAAAAAATGAACAAGATGGAGAAACTCTTGTTTTTTAATAACTTTAATTTAAAAATAGTCAAAAAAAGGTAAATTATATACGTATGTTGGACGGTACATTTGAATAAAATCATGATATTCTATACATACGAAAAAAGTATGGAAGGATGATTTTTCTTGGAAAAAAGAGAAATTAAGATTGGCGCTCATTATGTTTGTCATGGCTCAAACTTTTCTTGGTTCTTTATTGGAGAAGCCATCTCTAAAAAAGAAGATGACTTGGAAGTAAGAGTTCTTAAATGTCACCCAACCGACCGTTCGAATATCAAGTGTGACGATCCGATTTTAAGCTTGGATTATTTAAATGTAATCGAAGATGTATAATCGTTCCTTTATTATTTTTATAATATGTATATCGTAAAAGCAAACGGAAATAGAAAATTTCTGCTTTGCTTTTTTTGTTTGATCTGATGTCAAATGGTTATTTTTATTTAAAGATAGCCAATGTAAAAGACTGGAATGGTTGAAAAGCTTTCATTGATACGCCCGGAATGTTATAATTAGTCAAATGCTATTAAAGGGGCGCTGTAAAATGGCTGATAATTTACAATTAGTAATAATCACTGGAATGAGCGGAGCAGGTAAAACTGTCGCAATTCAAAGTTTTGAAGATATGGGATATTTTTGTATCGATAATATGCCGCCAAGTCTGATTCCCAAATTTTGGGAATTGATCAAGGAATCAGGCAAAGTAACTAAAATTGCTTTGGTGATCGATTTACGTTCGCGTAATTTCTTTAGAGAAATTCAGGATATGTTGGTCGAACTTGAAAATACGAATTTGATCGATACGACGATCATGTTTTTAGATGCAACTGATGAAGAGTTAGTTTCGCGCTATAAAGAAACTAGACGTGCACATCCGTTAGCTATGGATGGCTTGGTCACAGAAGGGATCAGAAAAGAACGTGCGATTCTGGAAGAAATCAGAGGAGACGCTCAGGTCGTCATCGATACAACGGATCTTTCTCCAAGACAACTAAGAGAACGAATCAATGAAGAATTTAAAACACGCGACACACATGGGTTTCGTGTGGAGATGGTGTCGTTTGGGTTTAAATATGGTCTGCCGATCGATGCAGATATTGTAATGGATGTACGTTTTTTACCAAACCCTCACTATATACCAGAGTTGAGACCATTGACTGGGCAAGATAAATCTGTTTACGACTATGTTATGAGTTTTCCAGAAACAGAAGAATTTTATACTCGCTTCATCGATCTATTGCAACACGTGATGCCTGGCTATGAAAAAGAAGGCAAATCAAGTATCACGATCGCAATCGGCTGCACTGGCGGACAACATCGTTCGGTCGCTTTGACAGAACGAGTAGGCAATGAACTTGGTAAGGAGTATCATGTGAACATTACTCATCGTGATAAAGGAAAACGGAAAGAGACGGTGAACCGCTCATGAAAATGAAAACTTACCGGATCAGAAAGCCTAAGATCGTTGTTGTCGGTGGGGGTACTGGGCTGCCTGTTATTTTAAAAAGCTTGAGAAATCAAAGCGCGGATATCACTGCTGTTGTAACAGTTGCTGATGATGGAGGCAGTAGTGGTGAAATCCGGGAATCAATGAACCTGACTCCTCCTGGTGATCTACGTAATGTGCTCGTTGCTTTATCAGATATGCCGCAGTTGTATGAAGATATTTTTCAATATCGTTTTGATAAATCAGATAAGTATTTTGCTAATCATGCGATCGGCAATTTAATTATTGCCGCAGTTTCTGAAATGCGTGGTAGTACGTATGAAGCGATCCAATTGTTATCAAAAATGATGCATGTGGATGGACATATTTTTCCTTCATCAGAAAGACCATTGACCTTACATGCTGTTTTCAAAGATGGAACAGTGGCAGTTGGTGAATCGAATATTGCTGTAGACAGGAAAACGATCGATTATGTTTTTGTAACAAATACAAACGACGATGAACAGCCAAAAGCTGCTAGAAAAGTAGTAAAAGCAATTGAAGAAGCAGACATGATCGTTTTAGGTCCGGGAAGTTTATTTACTAGTATTTTGCCAAACTTGGTGATCAGTGAAATTGGAGATGCCATTATCAATGCAGAAGGTGAAGTCGTGTATATTTGTAATATCATGACACAAAAAGGTGAAACTGAACACTTTACAGATGCAGATCATGTTTGTGTTTTACACGATCATCTCAAAAGTAAGTTTGTTGATACGGTATTAGTCAACACAGAAAAAGTACCTGACGGATACATGGATCCGGACGTTTATGATGAGTATCTTGTACAAGTGGAGCATGACTTTCAAAAATTAAGATCGGAAGGCTGCCGAGTGATTTCTACTGATTTTCTGAAATTAAGAGACGGTGGCGTTTTTCATGATGGTGATAAGGTAGTTGACGAGTTGTTCCGAATCGTTTTTGGAGCAAGGTACTAAAAGGAAAAGAGAGGGGGAGAGAAAAATGTCTTTTGCCTCAGATGTGAAGAAAGAACTAACGACGTTAGAAGTCCATCGGGAACATGCTAGAGCAGAACTTGCTGCATTGATTCGAATGAATGGGTCACTAAGCATCGTGAATCAGCAATTCGTGTTGAATGTCCAAACAGAAAATGCTGCGATCGCAAGACGTATTTATTCTCTTTTAAAAGATCATTATGACGTACGATCGGAGTTACTCGTTCGAAAAAAAATGAAGCTGAAGAAGAACAATGTTTATATTGTTCGTTTAAAACAGGGAACTAAGGACGTTCTTGCAGATTTAGATATTTTAGATGGAATGATGTTCAATAGCCATGTATCAGATGAAATCATGGGGAATGCCCAAAAGATGAGATCTTATTTACGAGGTGCTTTTATGGCTTCTGGCTCAGTCAATAATCCTGAAACCAGTCGTTACCATTTAGAAATATTTTCTATTTATGAAGAACACAATGAAGATATTTGTCAAATGCTGAATTATTATGATTTGAATGCACGGACGCTAGAGAGAAGAAACGGCTATATTTCTTATTTGAAAGGTGCAGAACGGATCGCTGATTTTTTAACATTGATCGGTGCAACGAATTCGATGTTAAAATTTGAAGATGTCCGAATCGTGCGGGATATGCGCAATTCTGTTAATCGTTTGGTCAATTGCGAAACAGCGAACTTAAATAAGACGATCGATGCTGCATCAAAACAAATTGAAAATATCCAGTATATTGAAAGTGTGGTAGGCTTAACGGCTCTACCGGAAAAATTACAGGAAATCGCTGAATTGCGTTTGGAATATCCGGAAGTCAGTCTGAAAGAACTTGGTGAGATGATTCCTTCAGGTGCAATTTCAAAATCGGGAATCAATCATCGAATCAGGAAAATCAATGAATTTGCTGAAAAACTTAGAGAAAAAAGTGCATAGCTGGAAAGTTACGTGAACTAAAAAATAGAAATCAGGTGAAAGAAATGGGTGTTGAGGATAAAGACTTTATTATGCGGCAAATCAAACAATTAGGCGAAGGTTTGGGCGAATTTTTAGGTAAAGAAGATGTAGATAAAATCTTGAATTTTAGTGAAGACGCCCAAAAAGAAACTCAGGATTCGCTCGCTGAAAAGAAACTAAAGAGAAAACAAGAACAAAAAACAAAGACAAAGCCACAATAGCTTTGTCTTTGTTTTTTTATTTACCTTCAATGTAGCTGATCAATTCTTCCGTTGTAACAGATTCATCAAAGATATGTTCACCAATAACGATCGTTGGAACAAATTTGATATTAGCAGCATTTGCTTCAGCGATCACAGCATCGATCATTGCAGGATTTTTCTTTTCGGCTAGCTGTAGGTTATCTTGGGCAAAGACGGCAACATCTGCTAATGAAAGATGCCCCCATTGATCTTGCGTGTCATACATTTGTTTTAAACTAAGTAATCCTCTTTCTGGTAAGTCGTAATCAATGTGGTGATGCATCACGTTTCCAGGCTGTAATGTTTCTTTCTCTTTATCAAATAGTTTGATAATACGCTGAACTTTTCCTTCTTTAACATATTTTTCTAAAAGGTCAAAAGAGTCTTCAAACCATTTTTTACAGTAGGGACAACGAACATTCATAAATTCGACCATCTTTATTGGAGCTGATTCTTGACCAATGACTAAACCATTTTTTGTAGTGACTTTTGTTGCATCGATAATTGAGATATCCATGTTATACATCCTTTCATTTCTTTACTTATAGTGTAGCGCTTTTTAGTCTGAGTTGAAATAAAAATGTCCAAAATCCGGAAAAGAATTTTGGACATCTGATTTTAGGTTTAGCTTAAGGCACTGCTATTTTCCATTACTTCATCGATCAAGCCGTATTCTTTTGCCTGTTGAGCTGTCATGAAGTTGTCACGATCTGTGTCGCGTTCGATGACTTCTAAAGGCTGACCAGTTCGCTCAGCCAAGATTTTGTTCAAACGGTCACGTGTATCCAAGATATGTTTTGCAGCGATTTCGATTTCTGTCGCTTGTCCTTGTGCACCACCAAGTGGTTGATGGATCATGATTTCAGCATTAGGCAAGGCAAAACGTTTACCTTTTTGACCAGCAGTTAGTAAAAAGCTGCCCATTGATGCGGCCATCCCAAGTACGATCGTTTGGACATCTGCTTTAACAAAATTCATCGTATCAAAAATTGCTAAACCGGCAGAAACACTTCCGCCAGGGGAATTGATGTAAATGTAAATGTCCTTTTCAGAGTCTTGTGCATCCAAAAATAATAATTGAGCAATTACTGAGTTGGCTACATTATCATCGATCGGACCACTTAACATAATGATTCTATCTTTTAATAATCGTGAATAAATATCATAAGCTCTTTCTCCACGAGATGACTGTTCAATGACTGTTGGTATTAAGTTCATAGTATATTCCTCCTATATAAAAAGCTCTTCAAATCATTTTATCACAAAGCATACCTGAATGCTTAAAAAAAGTATACTTTATTGGTCAAAAAAGGTCAACTTAAATGAACTGAAAAAATAGAAGGTAGAAACGTTGAGTCGTGTTTCTGCCTTCTATTATTATTCTCAAAATAAATATTATGAAGTGACAACAATGTTGCCATTTTGGTCAGCAGGCTTCAATAAAGTTATGATCGCAGTGAAGAAAGCAATAAGAGCTGGAATGCCAGTCCAACTGAAAACAAGATACATAATGCCTTTTCCAGAAAAACCAGAGTAGAATTTATGAGCACCGATCCAGCCTAAGAAAAATGCTAGAATGAAATAAATCCATTTATTGACTACTCTACCTTGTTGTACATAACCACCAACTGATTGAGTATTATTGTTTTCATTGACAATATTGATGTTGATTTTGTCTTGCAGATTTTCTGCATTTGTTTTTGCTTCTGTTTTATGGATGATCAGTTCATCGCCATCTTCAAATACTTCAACCAAATCCCCAATTTCTGGTTTGAAGTTCAACCATTCATAAGGAGCTCTGATCGTACTCCCATCCTCATTAGCAATAATAACTTCCTCAAAATCCAATTTAATCACTTTTTTCCCCATTTTTAAATCCCCACTTTATAATAATATAATTACCATTATATTATATCATCAACTTATAAAGTAATCTATATAACTTTTAAAGATCACGTTTCAAAAAGAATTGAAAATTTTTAAGTAAATGAATCCTTTTTATTTTTTTGTCCTATGTTTTTACGCTTGTGAAAGAGTATGTTATACTAAAAAAGCAAGTAAAGAAGAGTGAGGGGATTCGGATGGTTGTTTTTATCGCAGGCATAACAGGCGTATTAGTTGGCGCAGTGATTGTGTCGATCAGCGTTGCTTTACGAGTGACGTTTGAAGAACGAAAAGTAGCACGTTATCGTGAGCTGGAACATTTCGTCAAAGAAATCGAAACATTGAATCTTTTGAACAAAAAAATCAATGAAATTTTGCAAAAGAGAGATATTTATGTCGATAAATCTGTTAACTTTATTTCTATGGATGATTGTTACATCAGCATCGACGACTTTATATATTTGGAATCTTTTTCTGCGCAAAACAATTTCTATCTTCCTACTTATCTAGTCGAAGAGTTTTTCAAAAAGATTGCTCACAGAAAAGTAATTTTGACCCCAGATGAAGTCATCTCAATGGGTGGAAGTACCTATAAGGGTGGAAAATTGATTTTAGAAACTTTTTCAGAAGAGTTGTTGACGATCATCGAAGATAAAAAAAGACAAATGAAACGTCTGTCGCACAAACCGCTGTATTATTTCCAAAAGAGCTAAAAAGCCCGTACCTTAAGTGAAAGGTACGGCTTTTTTTATTTATGAAACATAAAGTCAAAAAACAACAACAAACATTTTTAGAATTTTCTGACATTTTTCACCATTTTTTATTGACAATCTCATTTATTAGGTTTATAGTTAACAAAAGCTTTTGTTTATCACATTGAATTTTAATCTTTATAGATTTTGAACGAGGAGACCATTGCCATGAAGAAGACCAACAACAACCACGTATTAGTCATTATTTTATCGTGAAGGACTTAGAACACTGAGAAATTTTGCAGATGTTTGAGTCCTGTTTGTCTTTGGTAAATGGGATTCTTACTAAGACATCCCATTCATTATGATTGGGATGTTTTTTTTGTAGAAAACAATGTAAAGAAAGTTAACTGAATTGGAGTGGATGAAGAATGCGTAGTGATCAAATAAAAAAAGGAATCGAAGCAGCACCGGCAAGAAGTTTGCTATATGCAACTGGACAAGTAAAAAATGCCAGAGATATGGAGAAGCCATTTATTGCGATTTGCAATTCGTATATTGATATTGTGCCTGGACATGTTCATCTAAGAGAATTAGCGGATGTTGCTAAGGAAGCGATTCGTGAAGCAGGAGGAATTCCTTTTGAATTCAATACGATCGGCGTTGATGACGGGATCGCGATGGGGCACATTGGTATGCGATATTCATTACCAAGTAGAGAGATCATTGCGGACGCAGCGGAGACAGTGATCAATGCTCATTGGTTTGACGGTGTTTTCTATATTCCAAATTGCGACAAAATTACGCCAGGTATGCTCATGGCTAGTGTTCGAACGAATGTACCAGCGATTTTTTGCTCCGGTGGACCAATGAAAGCAGGAGTCGACCCAAGAGGACATACGACGACCTTATCTTCTATGTTTGAAGCAGTCGGGACTTTTAAAGAAGGAAAGATGACAGCAGAAGAATTTAAGTTCATGGAAGAAAATGCTTGTCCAACTTGCGGCTCTTGTGCGGGCATGTTTACAGCAAATTCTATGAATTGTTTAATGGAAGTCTTGGGATTGGCTCTTCCAGGGAATGGGACGATTTTAGCAGTTTCTGATGAACGAAAGGAATTGGTTAGAAAGTCAGCATTCCATCTGATGGACTTAGTTAAAAAGCAAATCAAACCAAGAGATATCGTCACTAAAGAAGCAATCGATGATGCTTTTGCATTGGACATGGCTATGGGCGGCTCTACGAATACTGTTTTGCATACATTGGCGATTGCGAATGAAGCAGAAATTGATTACAACCTTGAAGAAGTCAATGAAATCGCCAAACGAGTTCCGTATCTTTCAAAAATTGCTCCTTCTTCTGCTTACTCCATGCACGATGTACATGAAGCTGGAGGAGTACCAGCGATCATGAAAGAACTAGTTGATTTGGGGAATGCAATTCATCCAGATAGAATCACTGTAACAGGAAAGACGATCAGAGAAAATGTTCAGGATGCAGTGATCAAAAATGAAGAAGTCATCCATCCGAAAGAAAATCCATACAGCCCAGTCGGTGGGTTATCGATCCTTTACGGAAATATTGCACCAAAAGGCAGCGTAATAAAGGTTGGTGGAGTTGATCCATCGATCAAGAAATTTGTCGGTAAAGCGATCTGTTTCAGCTCTCATGATGAAGCGGTTGAAGCAATCGATAACCATACAGTGAAAAAAGGACATGTAGTGGTAATTCGTTATGAAGGACCAAAGGGCGGACCGGGAATGCCGGAAATGCTGGCGCCAACATCAAGTATTGTCGGACGTGGTTTAGGTAAAGATGTGGCTCTGATCACAGATGGCCGATTTTCAGGTGCTACGCGCGGAATCGCAGTAGGACATATTTCACCTGAAGCAGCAGCTGGCGGCCCCATTGCTTTAATTGAAGACGGAGATGAAATTGAGATAGATTTAACTAATCGCACATTAGAATTACATGTTTCTGATGAAGAGCTAGCTAAACGAAATGACCATTTACCAAAATTCAAAGCGAAAGTAAAAACAGGATACTTGGCGCGTTATACAGCATTGGTCACATCAGCTCACACAGGAGGAATCATGCAGATTCCAGAAGACCTGCTAGACTAGAGGAGGGAAGTTCATGGCAGAACAACAGAAAAAAATGAAAAGCGGCTCAAAGATTTTGATTGATGCGTTGTTGAAACAAAAGGTTGAAATGATTTTTGGTTATCCAGGTGGTGCAGTACTTCCTCTATATGATGCTTTATATGATGGGGACATTCCTCATATCTTGACACGACATGAACAAGGAGCAGTTCATGCAGCAGAAGGCTATGCAAAAGCAACAGGTAAACCAGGAGTGGTTATCGTTACAAGCGGACCTGGAGCAACAAATGCGATAACAGGTATTGCAGATGCCATGAGTGATTCAATTCCGATGGTCGTTTTTACAGGGCAAGTGATCACTGATGGTATTGGAAAAGATGCATTTCAAGAAGCGGATGTTATTGGCTTGACCATGCCGATCACGAAGAATAATTACCAAGTTCGTGATACAAAGGAATTGCCAAGAATCATTGAAGAGGCTTTTCACATTGCAACTACAGGTAGAAAAGGACCAGTCGTGATCGATTTACCAAAAGATATGACTGTAATGGAGGCGGAAGCCGATATTGAGGTCAAACTTCATTTGCCAAGTTATCAGCCGACGGTCAAACCAAATAAACTGCAAGTAAAAAAACTAATGGAAGCATTAGCTGTTGCTAAAAAACCGTTAGTGCTTGTAGGAGCGGGTGTTTTACATGCAGATGCTGGAAAAGAGCTAGTTGAATTTATCACGAAATATCAACTGCCAGCATTGAGTTCTTTGCTTGGATTAGGAGCGATCCCGACGGAGCAAGAGTTGTTCTTAGGAATGGGCGGGATGCATGGATCTTTCGCGGCGAATATGGCATTAACTGATTGTGATCTATTGATTAATATTGGATCGCGTTTTGATGACCGATTGGCAAGTGCACCGAAAGAATTCGCTTCAAATGCAATAATTGCACATGTAGATATCGATCCCGCTGAAATCGGAAAAATCATCGATACTCAGATCCCGATCGTAGCTGATGCCAAAGAGACGTTGAAGGAAATGTTGAAGATCGATGTGACTTGTGGTGGCTGGAATGATTGGAACAAACTGAATCTCTCAAGAAAAAAATTACATCCATTTAAATACGATAAAGAACAAGAGGCAGAAATCAAGCCGCAAAAAGTAATTGAATTCATTGGTGAATTAACCAAAGGAGAAGCGATCGTTGCGACAGATGTTGGGCAGCATCAAATGTGGGCGGCTCAATTTTATCCATTTAAAAATGAAAAGCAGCTAGTCACTAGTGGAGGGCTTGGAACAATGGGGTACGGTGTTCCAGCAGCAATTGGCGCAAAACTAGGTTGTCCAGATAAAGAAGTTGTCTTATTTGTTGGCGATGGCGGCTTCCAAATGACGAATCAAGAATTAGCCATTTTAAATGAGTATAATATTCCGATCAAAATCGTCATTTTAAATAATCAGTCCTTAGGGATGGTTCGTCAGTGGCAAGAGAGCTTTTTCAATAATCGCCGTTCAGAGTCTGTTTTTTCCAGTCAGCCTGATTTCGTAAAAATGGCTGAAGCATATCATATCAAAGGTGTTAAAATCGATGATCCGAAAATGTTGGAGAAGGCGCTGACAGAAGCCTTCAAGGAAAATGGACCAATACTTATCGAAGTAATGGTTTCTCCGACAGAACACGTGCTGCCGATGGTTCCAGCTGGAAAAGCGAACTATCAGATGTTGGGGGTGGAGTAAATGAGGCGCATTATCACTGCAACAGTTAACAATAATTCTGGTGTGCTGAACCGTTTTAGTGGGGTATTGACACGAAGACAGGTGAATATTGACAGTATCTCAGTTGGTCCAACAGAGCAAGAACATGTTTCAAGAATAACGATAGTTGTTCAGGTAGCGGATTTAAATGAAAGTGAACAGGTCACAAAGCAATTAAACAAACAAATCGATGTGATCAAAGTTTCTGATATCACAGACGAAGCTCATTTAGAGAGAGAATTGGCATTAGTTAAAGTCAACGCACCTGCTGCGGTTCGGGCAGAATTATTTTCAGTCATCGATCCATTTCGAGCAAATGTCATCGACGTTGGAACACGTTCAGTTGTTATTCAAGTTACGGGTACCAGTGAAAAGATCAGTGCATTTGTTGATGTGGTCGCACCATATGGCATCAAACAGCTTGCACGTACTGGCGTTACAGGATTTACAAGAGGCAACAATTAGAAAAGGGTTTTAAGCATAAGCTTATAAGCATAAAAAATTTGGAGGGTTCAACATGGCAAAAGTATATTATGATAATTCAGTAGAAAAAAATCAATTAGAAGGAAAAACGATCGCAGTCATTGGCTACGGTTCTCAGGGACATGCTCACGCGCAAAATCTAAGAGATAATGGAAACCAAGTCATCATTGGTATTCGCGAAGGAAAATCAGCTGAAGTAGCTCGTAACGATGGGTTTGATGTTTTTCCAGTAGCAGAAGCATCTAAAAAAGCAGATGTTGTGATGATCTTAGCCCCGGATGAAATCCAAGGAGATCTTTATGACAATGAGATTGCACCAAACTTAGAAGCAGGCAATGCCTTAGCGTTTGGACATGGATTCAATATTCATTTTGATGTGATCACACCACCCAAAGATGTGGATGTTTTCTTAGTTGCTCCTAAAGGACCGGGGCATCTTGTTCGCCGGACATTTACAGAAGGTTTTGCCGTACCTGCATTGTTTGCAGTTTATCAAGATGCTTCTGGTCATGCTAGTGATGTTGCTTTATCTTACGCAAAAGGAATCGGCGCAACGCGTGTAGGAGTACTTGAAACAACCTTTAAAGAAGAAACAGAAACAGATCTATTTGGTGAACAAGCAGTTTTATGCGGCGGTTTGACTAGTTTGATCGAAGCTGGTTTCGAAACGTTGACAGAAGCAGGTTACCAACCAGAATTAGCCTATTTTGAAGTTTGTCATGAATTAAAATTGATCGTAGATCTTATTTATGAAGGAGGATTTGAGAAAATGCGTCACTCTATCTCAAATACTGCGGAATATGGAGATTATGTTTCAGGTCCACGAGTTGTTACAGCAGAAGCAAAAGCGAATATGAAAGATGTTTTGACAGACATTCAAAATGGAAAATTTGCTAAAGGCTTCATTGACGATAACAAAAATGGTTTTAAAGAATTTAATCAAATGCGTAAAGAAAATGCTGGACATCCAATTGAAAAAGTTGGAGCAGAACTACGTAAAATGATGCCTTTTGTTTCTAGAGAAGACTAAATAGGTAGCAAATGGATAAAGAGAGCGGGACAAAACTAAACATCCGTTTTGTTTCGCTCTCTAAACCTAAATAAATGGCGAGAAAAAGCAACTACTACGGCTACGCTTCGATCACATCAGCTAATGCATATAGTTTCACTACTGTTCAAAGAACAAAGTAAAGCTAGCAACATTCTAAGTCCTAAACTCCTAAGAGTTGAAAGATTCGGAAATAAGCTGAAATTACTGTAAAACACAACGAAGAATAAGTGGATGCTTTCTCAGCAAAGACTTGCTGCTGATAAACAGTGTTGCAAAGTACCTAATTGGTTCTTGGAGCTAAACACTTTAGTCTCAGCCTTTTTCTGGCTATATGAAAGGTAGTGGAACAGTTGTCACAATTAACACGAGAAAAAATAGAAGATGCGTATCATACATTAAAGGAAGTCGTAACTGAAACACCATTACAATACGATATCTACTTATCCCAAAAATACCAATGCAATGTTTATCTGAAAAGAGAGGATTTGCAAAAGGTTCGTTCCTTCAAGTTACGTGGAGCTTATTATGCTATCAAAGAAACACCGCAAGAAATGCTAAAAAACGGCGTTGTCTGTGCGAGTGCGGGTAATCATGCACAAGGTGTTGCCTATACTTGTCAAGAAATGAAAGTTCCTGCAACGATTTTTATGCCGACAACCACTCCTCAACAAAAGATTTCTCAAGTGAAATTTTTTGGTGGCGATGAAGTCACAGTCAAATTGATCGGTGATACGTTTGATTCCTCTGCGGCAGCGGCGAAAGACTATGCAAAAGCGAATAATCAAGCATTTATCGATCCATTCAATGATCTAAATATCATGGCGGGGCAGGGTACCGTTGCAGTTGAAATCTTTAAAGAAGCAAAAGAAGCGGAATTTCAAGTTGATTATCTACTGTCAGCGATCGGCGGCGGCGGTTTAGTCAGTGGTGTTTCTACATATGCAAAAGCTGTAAGTCCAATGACCGAAGTGATCGGTGTAGAACCACTAGGGGCTCAATCGATGAAAGCAGCTTTTGATAAAGGCGGACCGGTCATGTTGGAACAAATCGAAAAGTTTGTTGATGGCGCTGCGGTGAAAAAAGTTGGCAATCTGACCTATGAACATGCAATGGACTATGTAGATAGATTACTGGCTATTGATGAAGGACAAGTTTGTACGACGATTCTAGAGCTCTACACAAAGCAGGCAATCGTAGTGGAACCTGCTGGGGCGTTGAGTGTTTCTGCATTAGAACACATCAAGGAAGAAATCAAGGGAAAAACAGTTGTCTGTATTATCAGTGGTGGAAACAATGATATCAATCGAATGGAAGAAATCGAAGAACGTTCGTTGATTTTTGAAGGTTTGAAACATTATTTTGTCATTAACTTTCCACAGCGGCCTGGAGCATTAAGAGAGTTTGTAACCGATATTTTAGGTCCTGATGATGATATCACTCGTTTCGAATACACGAAAAAAGTGAATCGGGGAACCGGACCAGTAATTTTGGGGATTCTTTTAAAAGAAAAAGAAGAATTATCCAATTTATTAAAAAAGATGGCTACATTTGATCCGAATTATATTGATTTGAGTGACAATCCATCTTTATATGCATTACTTGTTTAGAGAAAAAATAATTGTTTATATTTTAAAATTATTGTTATTTTATTTTGGTTTTTTAGTAAAAATTTCCGAGAATAAGAAGGGGAGAAATTGACATCATTTATCAGCGGATGACCTGATAAATGAGTCAATTTTTTTTTACAAAAATAAATATCTAAAATTTGATTAAAAATGTAGAAAAATGGAGAGAGAGTCCTTGCCATTTCCTCCGAAAGAACGTATATTTAACTTACTACATTAAATCAGTCAAAAACATCGACTGTCAATGAGCATGAGCCAGATAGAAAATCATTTTCACTTCATTCGATCACCTTTTTGATCAAACCAGAATTATTTTTTCTATCATTCGTCATTTTTATTATCATGTCTCTTTGTTAAACATTACTCGAAATACCAAAATAGAATATTAGTAAAGTTGGAATATAAATGAATATTAATAAAAGGTTAGAAGATCGCCGTTATATCACCGGATTTGATGGAATTCGGACACTAGCGGTCATTGGCGTGATTCTTTATCACTTGTTCCCAAATATAATGCATGGGGGCTATTTAGGTGTCCCTATTTTTTTTGCTGTCTCAGGTTATTTGATTACTGACCTGCTGAGGCAGGAATGGCTTCAGACCGAAACGATCGATGTCAAGGGCTTTTATATTCGTCGGATGAAGCGGCTTTACCCAGGCTTGATTGCTATGTTGATCCTATCATCAGCCTATATCGTTCTTTTCCAAAAAGATTTACTGAACAATTTACGCAGCGTTTTTGCCAGCAGCGTATTTTACTATAATAACTGGTGGCAGATATTTAAAGGCTTTTCTTATTTTGATCGTTTTGCTACACAATCTCCTTTTACTCACATTTGGTCATTGGCAGTTGAAGCACAGAATTATCTGGTTTGGCCGTTGTTATTTATTGTCTTAAAAAAATACGTGAAACATAGTGGTAAAATTTTTGCTTTGATCATGGGGGCGACAGTCATCTCTGGGGTGCTGATGGCGGTTTTGTTCACACCAGGATCGGATCCCACAAGGGTTTATTACGGAACAGATACGCGATTATTTTCGATTTTAATGGGGAGTGGCTTGGCTTTTGTTTGGCCAAGCTATCGTCTGAAAGAAGAAATTCCTGCTAAAGCAAGGAATTTATTGAATGGCGTCGGAATTGCTTCATTGGTCGTTTTATTAGCTTCGTTTTTGTTTTTCGCAGATCGTTATTCTTTTGTCTATTACGGCGGGATGTTTATTGTCAGTATTTTTGCTACGCTTTTAGTAGCAGTTACGGCTCATCCAGGAGCTGACGTCAATCGTTGGCTGACAAATCCCGTTTTTACTTGGATCGGTAAGAGAAGCTATGGGATCTACTTGTATCAGTTTCCAGTGATGATTTTTTACGAAGCCAAAATAAAAAATCTTAGTGATCATGTTTTATTGCACTCATTGATCGAACTAGCTTTGATTTTAGGCATCAGCGAGCTTTCTTATCGCTTTATTGAAAAACCTTTAGGCAAATTTTATTATAAGTATACATGGTTCGCAATCAAAGATTTCTTTAAAAAGCCTTGGTTTACTTCGGCTAAAATCACTGCGGTCATCTGCACAGTATTCACTTGTTTTGCGTTATATGGTCTGGCGATCGCACCATCTAATGAAGTAACTGCTGATCAAAAGCAGCTGCAAAAAACGATTGAAGAAAATAAGAAAAAAGCAGAAGAACGTAAAGAAGCAGAGAAAGCGAAAAACGAAGGAAAAACGGCTGAGTCTACAGAACAGTCAGCAAAAGCACCAGAAATAAATGTTGATTTGACAGCTGAAGAAATCAAAAAAGCACAAGGGATGGAGATCACTGCTTTTGGGGATTCAGTAGTACTTGATGCAGCAGCTGGACTACAGGAAATTTTTCCAAAAATAATTGTTGACGGTGAAGTGGGAAGACAATTATATGAAAGTGCTCCGACGATTCAAAAGTTGGATAAAGATAAATTATTAAAAGACAATGTTTTGGTTGGGCTTGGGACGAATGGCTCATTTACTGAAGCACAGTTTGATGAATTTATGTCAGCGATCGGTACGAAGCGAAAAGTTTATTGGATCAATGTTCGCGTTCCAACACGTAGATGGCAAAACGAAGTTAATACGATGTTGGACAACATGAAAAAGAAATATAAGAATTTAACGGTTATCGATTGGTATAATTATAGTAATGCACATGAAGAGTGGTTTTATGAAGACCGAGTTCATCCCAATGTTGATGGACAAGTCAAATATTCTAACTTTATTGCAAAAGAAATTCTGAAATGATATTGAAAGAATCTGGATGATGACGAAAAAGTCAATGTTCAGATTCTTTGCCATTTTTCTATGTATCCAATGTATAATATAAAAGAAAACAGGATGAAGGAGGCACAAAAAATGCAGTTTTGGTCAATAAAAACAGAAATACCTAAAGTTGAAGAATACCTAGATTTACGTAAAAGCGGAGGTCTGTCTCCACGTGGAAAAAAAGCAAGTGAATTAGGATTAAAAAATAGCTTATTTTCTATCTGTATTAGAGAAAAAGAGACAGGAAGATTAGTTGGAATGGGGCGAATCGTAGGGGATGGCGGTACAAGTTATCAAGTTGTTGATATTGTTGTCCACCCAGAATATCAGAAACAAGGTTTAGGAAAGCAGATCATGGAGCAGCTGATGGCTTATATAAACGAAAAATGTGACCCGCTAGCTTATGTCAATCTAATTGCAGATGTGCCTGCAAATAAATTATATGAACAATTTGGATTTGTTGAAACAAGTCCTTCTAGTGTGGGCATGTATTTAAAAGTGAAACATTGAATTATAGTAAAAATGTATCTATTGAGGTTGTATCACTGATAGATGTTTAGTTAAGAATGATAGTGAACAGTCTTTTATTTAGTAGGATGTCAAAATAAGTTAAATAAAGAGGTGAGACAACTGATCAACAGTTTGTTTCACCTTTTTACTTATGTTAAGACTAATTGATAAGCATAACGCTCTCCATTTGGTGCTTCCAACAGGATATCCCCTTGATACGAAAAGCCTGCTTTTTTTATCAATTGTTGCATGGCTTGATTTTTAGGATGAGTATCAATTCGGATATCTAAATATCCATTTAACCTAGCGGCTGAAACAAGCAGATTCATCAGGGTCAGCGCTAAACCTCTTCCTTGGTGATCTGAATGAAGAGCAACTCGATGGATAACAGCATAAGACGAACCTGTATCTTGCCAGTTACCATTTTTTATTTGTTCATAAGGTGGTTCTTTATCGGTAGAAATAACGCCTAGACCAACAATCATTTGATCGACGACCAGGACATAGCAGTGTCCCAAAGAAATATCTGAAATCAATTGATTCTCACTTGGGCCTTCACCATTTTGCCATTGTGGAATTTTCTGTTTTGCTAAAAGTTGCCTTGCACGGACAATAATTTCTATCAGCTCAGGCAAATCATTAGGTTGCGCATATCTTAGATAAGTCGCCATAGTATGATCCTTTCTTTATGACATTTAGTGGTCATTCAATGAATTTTCAGGTTTTAGCTGGTAAATTTTTGAAGGACGACCGATTCCTACGGGACGCTCGCCAATTTCTTCAAAATGGTGAAGCATTGCTTTTTTAAAGTTTGAGTGATCGATCGTTTTGTAGTCAACTCCAGAAAATTTAGCGAATACTTTACGTGCTTCAGTAATTGTAAAATCTTTTCCCAATACCTGTAGAACTTGCGGATCATGCTCCATTTTGTTTGAAACCCGATTAAATGCTTTTAAAATAATTTCACTATGGTCAAAAGCTAATGTATCCTTGCCGTTTGAAGCACCTGTTTTCAAGTCCAAAATAATCTCTACACTGCCATTAGTTAGTGAAAGAAGATCTCCGTCACGTTCCATCGTAAACCAACGTACTTCTTTAGCATCATCTCCTGCAATCAATGGTTCTTCTCCAATAAATGCTAAATAGCTGACAGTCACGACCCAGCCGCGCGGATCACGATCAGGTCTGCTGAAACTATGCAGCTGTTCAATATTTTCTTTAGAGATAACAACGCCTGTTTCTTCAGTCGTTTCACGCAGTACGCTTTCACCAGTAGACTCATTTCGGTTGACGAATCCCCCAGGTAATGCCCATGAATTTCGATAAGGATGGCCTTTTCTTTTTATCAATAATATTTTTAATTGATCCTCTTCTTTGTTATAGCACATCAAAACAATATCTACGGTCAGAGAAGGCTTTTCATATTCAGGAAGTTCTTGTTGATGATACCAATTTAAAAATTCGGCTTCACTAGCGTGTTGCTCATAGTATTGTTTTTCTTCTTCCTTAGAATTAAAGTGCACCAAATCGCTCATCCTCTCTAAATTAGATAAAAGTACTTTTTACTTTATTGTATCATTATCAACAAGAAAAACAACTAAAGACTGATGATTGATAAAAAATAAAAATCTTAAAATTTTGCGTATCTTTATCAAGAAGGAAAAATAAGAATGAAAAACATGAGGGAGCAAAGAGAATGCATAGCAAACAAGGACTTAAAACAACGATCACTAAATATTTCACTAGCGAAATAGAAGAAAAAATGCTTTATCCTAATGAGGAATTAACACTATTGATGGTTATTTCAGGACAAATAGAATTGATTTTATTGGATCAGTATGTGGTGTTGAAAAAAGGGGAGATTTACCTATTGAATAAGAATGAAGTGATGAGTGTTTTTCCAAGCAGCAAGAATCAGGTATTAAGTGTAAGCTTGAACATTACGCCAGAAAAGTGGCTGAACTGTCGATTTAAACAACCCAGTCCTTTAACAATTTCTAGTGAAAAAATCTATCAAGAAATTGTTAAATGTCTACTTTATAAAGAACATCCTCAGTATTTGTTGAAGATGTTACTGAGAAATCAGATTATATTCATCGAGAAGACCGTGAGAGACGAGGGCAGCCCATTCACTGATTTTATAGAGATTTTGGAGTATATCAATAAAAATTATATGGAGGAGCATTGCTTAGAAAAATTGGTCGAACATTTTATGTTGGATAAATATACTCTTTTTCAAAACTTTAGAAAGAGTACAGGTTTTTCTATCCAAATCTATTTACGGGAAGTCAGACTATTTTACAGTGTTCGTCTTCTAAAAAAGACGAATGCCAAAATTATGGACATCGCTTTGGACACAGGTTTCTCCAGTCTTAGGGCATTCAATAAATCATTCAAGGATAAATTTGATTTACCACCATTATCATTTAGAAAACAACATAAATTATGTCAAAAAAATAGTGAAAATGAGTTTGAACTTGAACAAGTTGAACAGTTTTTGGAAAGAAAAATCGATCAGACCTCCTAAAATAGTAAAAGAAATAGCTGTAAATCTTATTGATGTGAGGATATAATTGAGTCTTCTGCTTTTTTTGTTAACCATTATTTGAAAAAGGTTGACAAAAGAAAAAGTAAATAGTATTTTAAAGATACAACAAATACAAATAGTTTGGAGCCGATCTATGAAGACAAAAGATATTACAAGAGTTGCAATTATGATAAGCATTATTATTGTGTTAGGATTTTTCCCGCCGATCCCAATTAGTCTGTTACCAGTGCCGATCGTTATTCAAAATGCTGGATTCATGTTGAGTGGGTTACTTTTAGGGAAAAAGAATGGAACGATTGCTACGCTGCTGTTTTTACTACTAACAGCAATCGGATTTCCGATTTTAGCAGGTGGACGCGGTGGGATCACTGTATTTATAGGTATTACGGCAGGGTATCTTTTCGCGTATCCTTTTGCGACTTTTTTGATTGGCTGGTTAACTGAAAAATTCAATCCAAACAATCAGAAGCTTATCTATGCATTTGTCATTACTTTTATCTTTGGCGCAGTTTTCATTGATTTTTGTGGTGCTGTTGGTGTAAGTCTATTATCAGATGTTTCTCTTTCAAAAAGTTTAGTGGCAAGTTTGGCATTTATTCCTGGGGATACGATCAAGGCCTTTTTAACTGCTTTTGTTGCTAAGAGACTGTCAAGAGTTCTTCTAAAAAAAGGGGAACAATCGTGAAGAGGATCAGCGGCATCGGTGTCGATGAGCATGGCAGATGCAGTCATTATGATTCTGAGTATGATGTTGTTGCCAATCAGTGTTATGAATGTCGGACGTATTATGCATGCTATCATTGCCACGACGAAATGGAAGAGCATAGCTTTAAAGCTTGGCCAGTCAGTAAAGATTCCCAGGTCAAAATAATTCTCTGTGGGGTCTGCTCTGTTGAAATGAATTATGATCAATATAAACAAAGCGGTTCTTGTCCAAATTGTGGTCACCAATTCAATTCTAAGTGTGCAAGTCATGAAGGTATTTATTTTTGTTAATCGTATAAACAAGGATGAAAGAAGCCAAGTAGACATAGCAACTTTACTTACTACATCAAAAAAAGAGCCCGAAACAAAGTTAGAAAATAGCTTTGTTTCGGGCTCTGATTCTTATTGAGTCAATTCCAATAATTTATTTTTCAGATCTTCTTCCATATGACCTAATTCGATTTCAGCAGCTCTACGTTTTTCTTTTCCTTCTTTTTGAATACGTAATGTTTCTTGGATCGTTTCTACTAAGTCATTTTGTGTTTTTTGTAATGTTTCAATATCAACAATACCGCGTTCGTTTTCTTTAGCAGTTTCGATTGCTGAGATTTTCAACATTTCAGAATTTTTCTTCAATAGATCATTGGTTGTTTCAGAGACTTGGCGTTGTGCAGTTACAGCATCTTTTTGTCTCAAAAGAGTTAAAGCAATAACTACTTGGTTTTTCCAAAGTGGAATGGCAGTATTGATCGATGCCTGAATTTTTTCTGCTAATGCTTGGTTGGTATTTTGAATTAGACGAATCTGTGGTGCTTGCTGGATCGTGATTTGACGAGCCAACCGCAAGTCATGGGTCCGTTTATCTAAACGATCTAAAAATTGTGTATAGTCGTTGGCGATTTGTACGTCCATCTGATCGCCTGATTCTTCTGCTTTTTTCATTGCTTCCGGGATGATCGTTGTTTGTAATTCTTCGATTTTTAATTCTCCTGCAGCAATATAGATATTCAATGCATCAAAATAATCTTTATTTTTGTTATACAGCTGTTCCAACATTAAATTATCTTTTAGCAAGCCATTTTTTTCTTTATCAAGTTTGATGGCGATCTTATCGATTTGTGCACCGATTTTTTGATATTTTGCAGTGATTTCAAAGATCGACTGTTTGACTTTTCCAAACATTTTTTGGAAAATATTTCCTTCACCAGTCCGTAATTCATCCGGGTTCGCTTCATTTAGACGATACATCAAATCGGTCAATGAATCGCCAAGAGGGCCGATATCTTGTGCTTGCACATGATTTAACATTGATTGAGAGAATTCTCCTAATTTTGTTTGAGCAGCAGCTCCATAAGTAATGACCGCTTGGGCATCTTGTACATCGATTTTTGACGCTAATTCTCTGGCCTGTGCCTGACGTTCTTCTGGTAATTTATCTACCAAACGGGCAGCCACTTGCTGATCCTGTAAAGCAGAAATTTCGCTTTGCTGTGTAGCAGTCAATGAATCGATAGGGGTTGAAAACGGGTTATTTAATAAATCATCTAAAGTATCACTGACAGGTGTCACATCTTTTGGCTTATTTTCCATATAGTTTCCTCCTCTGTGCATAAACGAGCTTACATAGTGCTGTTAATGATATTATTCTTCATTTTCACTATGTTCATTATCTCTTTTTAAGCTGTTTTTAGCAACGGAAATCTCAATATCTAGATCATCTAAATCGTCTGCAACAAATTGTTCATAATCTTTTTTGATCAATTTTGAGACTTGATCGATAATTTGAGCACTTTCTTCTAATTTTTCATAGGTTTGTTTATTTTTGATTTCATGATCATCGATTTCTAAATACTTACTTGTTAAATCAACTAAGTTAGGTAAGTGTGTGTAAAGAAAATGATTTGCTAAATGAAGCTTTTTAGGCTCCTTAACTAATTCCTTGAACAAAGCTTTGGATACTCGCAATGTATCATTGCGCAAATCGATCGCTCTCAATTTAGTTGAGGCGTTCATATTTTCTTGCAGTTTAATGATCTGTTTTTTTGTTGTGTTCATCGTATCACGGAAAAAGGTGATTTCCTGATCTGTCATACCTGATTCAGAATAATGTTCTTCTTTTGCCTTGGTCAAGCTAGGCAGCTGTTCTTCTTTTTTCACATTCTTTTTGTTTGACCCAGTAAAGAGCAGCACCATTAATATCACTAAAGCCACGATAACGGCAGGTAGATGTATACCGGTAATAAAACGCAGAACGAAGCCAGCTAAAATCAAGTAGGCAATTATTTTAATAAGTTTTCCTGTTCTCATTTCAGTTCCCTCCAATCATTTATTCCATCGAAAGTTAATTTTCCTTCGCTATATATGCTATTTTAGCACATTCTACTTAAGAAAGAATATCAGTCCAAAGATGGATTTTAATATTTAGAGAAAATGTAAGAAATGACAAGTGAATTCAACTGTTTTTTACTACTTAGGATGTAGAATGATGCATCCTGTTCACAAAAAAGTCAAAAGAAATCTGAGAAAAAAGCAAAACCATAGGGTATAATGGATAATAATGATTTGGTATAAAGGAGAAATACAGTGAAGATAAAAAATATCATACCGCTTTTATTTGTAGGGTTTATGCTCACAGGTTGTTTTGGGCGTAAAGCTGAGGTAGAAATAATAGAGGATGCCTATAAAGAAGAGTCGAGTTCCAGCATTGAGGAATCTGTTTCCTATGAAGGCGATGAAGTGTTTTATGAACCCAGAGATAGCACTGAGACAAGTAGTACAATAGATGAAAATAAACAAGCGACAGAAACAACAACACAATCTTCTACTGAAGACAAGGGCAAAGTAGAAGTGATCAAGACAAGTAATGGTGACTTTAAAGTAGAGCTTCCAACAGGATGGGAGACTGTCGAGACAAAAGAATTGAGTGATAATGCAGATATTAGCGTGAAAAATTCGAATACAGAAACCTATTATATTGTGTTAAGTGAAGCCAAAAAAGATTTTGAAAATTTTTCTGCGTTTAAAAAATCAGTCGATATTTCTGATTTAGGAGAGATATCGAATGAGAAAAAAGAATCGATCAAATATAACGGGATGAAAGGTGAACGCCGTAAGTTCACTGCAACGAAAGACGGTATAGAAGTTTATTACATGTATGATTTAATGGAAAGCGAAGACCACTACCTTCAATGTATCAGCTGGACTTTGGAAAGTACAAAGAAGGAGAATGAGCCTGATATGATCAAGCTTATGAAATCATTGACAGAACTATAAAAAAGTTTTTATAGAGAAGAAGGGAAACGAGCGTCTTGTTTCCCTTCTTTTTTTATTTTAGCGAGTAAAATCGAAAAAAAGTTTGTTAAGACTAATTACTGGTATAATTGTAACTGATAGCGAAAGTCCTAAGTTATTGTTAATAAATCATGTGAATTGCGCATAAATGAGCAATTAATTGAGAGAAAGGATTCACAAAAAGAAGCAGAAGTGATAAAATTTCAAAATTAAGGTATGATATCGATAGAAAGATTGGTGAACAGTATGATGAATTTTGAAGATTTTGAAGAAAAAACGATTTCCAGAAATGAAATATTTAAAGGTCATATCATTGAGGTCGTCGTCGATGATGTTCAGCTGCCTGATGGAGGAACGGGAAAACGAGAATTAGTGTTTCATCCAGGTGCTGTTGCAGTCATTCCGATCACAGAAGATAATAAAATGATCATGGTCAAACAATATCGAAAACCACTGGAAAAAGTTACTTTGGAAATTCCTGCCGGCAAAATCGATCCTGGAGAACAGAATAATCCTAAAGAAACGGCTGAGCGAGAGTTAGAAGAGGAAACAGGTTATCGTGCAAATAAGTTCTCTTTTGTAAACTCTATGTATGTCTCACCAGGTTTTGCGAATGAACTACTTCATATTTATTTTGCTGAACAACTTGAAAAAGTTCCTAATCCTCGTCCATTAGATGATGATGAAGTGATAGAATTATATACATTAACATTAGCTGAGGCAAAAGCTGAAATCGCTAGCGGATTGATTTGCGATGCCAAAACAATCTTTGCTGTACAATATTGGGAATTGCAGCAGCTAAAGGAGGATAAACGATGAGCAAAGGTCCGCTGGTCACTCGGACAGAATTACGAAAGCGAAAAGAAGAGGCTGAAAGAGAAGAACAGAAATATTTGGAACAACAAAAAAAAGAAGCGGATAAAGAATACCGTAAAAAGGAAAAAGAAATTTCCAGCTTTTACCGCAAAGAACATAAAAAGCAAAAGGAAATCACAAAAAGCCGATCAAATGAGCAGACAAAAATCCGCGAACGGAGCAGCACATTGACGAAAGCGATTATTGTTGTTGCCATTTTACTTGCGATCGTGATATTTATTGTATTGAATTTATAGAAAAGAGGTAATCAGTATGAAAATCGGTATTATCGGTGCGATGGATCAGGAAGTAAAAATTTTAAAGGAAAAATTATCAGATACTCGTTCGTGGGAAAGAGCAGGAGCACTTTTTGTCTCAGGGTCTTTAGGGCGTCATGAAGTAATCGTTGTACGTTCAGGGATCGGTAAGGTATTGTCAGCAGTTACGACGACGCTTTTGATCCACCAATACGGAGTAAACATGGTCATAAATACTGGCTCAGCCGGCGGTATAGGATCAGGGTTAAAAGTTGGTGATGTAGTGATCTCTGATAAATTAGCTTATTTTGATGTTGATGTCACTGGCTTCGGTTATGCACCAGGACAGCTGCCTGGCATGCCTTTATACTATGAGTGCAGTGAATATTTGAAGCTAGAAATGAAAAAAGCTGCAGAAAAAACTGGAATGTCCGTTCGACATGGACTGATCGTTACAGGCGATTCATTTGTCAACGATAAAGTAAAAGTACAAAAAATCCTTCAAAACTTTCCAGAGGCATTAGCTTGTGAAATGGAGGGGGCATCTATTGCTCAAGCTGCGGCACAATTCAAGATTCCGTTCCTAGTTGTTCGAGCAATCAGTGATACGGCTGATCATGAGGCAAGTCAAACGTTTGATGAGTTCATTGAAGAAGCAGGCGAGAAATCTGCTCAAATGGTGATTCATTTTGTAGAACATCTTGTCTAATTTGGAGGGATAGCGATGAAAGCACTGATTTCTATTGATTACACTAAGGACTTTGTAGCCAATGAGGGCGCTTTGACAACAGGGCAGGCTGGACAAGCGATTGAATCCGCATTAGTCGAATTGACAAAAACATTTACTGAAAATGATGATTTTGTTGTCTATGCAATAGACTGCCATGATACAAAAGATCGATATCATCCTGAAAAAGAGCTGTTTCCTCCCCATAATCTCAAGGGTACAACGGGCAGAGAGTTGTATGGAGCACTTGCTGATCTTTATGAACAAAGCTCGGATCAGTCAAATGTTTATTGGATCGATAAGCGCCATTATTCTGCATTCAGCGGGACGGATTTAGATATCCGTTTACGTGAGAGAAAGATCACAGAAGTTCATTTGACAGGTGTTTGTACAGATATTTGCGTCCTGCATACGGCAGTAGATGCGTATAATTTAGGGTATCAAATTGTTGTGCATAAATCAGCAGTCGCCAGTTTTGATCCAGTAGGTCATGAGTGGGCCTTAACGCACTTCAAACAAACATTAGGTGCTCAAATAATTGAATAGAAAAAATAGGTTGAGACAGAAGTGTCTAATCCCGAGAAATTAAGAAAGAATCCGCGAAAATTATTTTCCAAATTTTTGTGAATTCTAGCTTATTTCCGAAGGGATTGCTTCTGCTCTCACCGCTTATCTGGATTCCAGGTGTCCGGGATTTGACTCGCAGAGTTTTGTCCCAGACACTTTTTTAGTGCGAAAGATCACTATTTTTGTATTAATGGTAAAAGAACCATTATAATAATAAAGAACAGGAGAACTTATTAAATCAGAATGGAAGTGATCAAATGCAGATACTGAAAAAAGAAGTGACTGAGTTTGAATTGTTTTATGATTTGATTTTTGCGTATGCTATTAGTAAAATCGCCTCTATTTTACTTGTCGGAACAGATCACCTGTTGTCTTTCAAAAGCCTTGGAGAATTTTTGATGCTGACGCTTGTTTTTTGGACGATTTGGACTTACCAAACCGTTTTTGCGAATCGTTTTTCGATCAAAAATAAGTTAAGTGCTCTTTTTTTATTTTTTGATATGTTTTGGGTCATTATTTTAGCGCAGTCGATCAATGTCGATTTTGAGCGAACTCATTTTACCTTTGCAGGCGCGACCTCTATTTTGTTTTTTAGTATTGCTTTGCAGTATTACTTGAAGATGAAAAGTACGGATAATGAAATTATTAGAAAGTTATGTATTCAATTGGCGGTAGTCTTAGTCGTAAGTGGAGTGCTCGGATTCATTTCAATACTGCCGTTTGGAAGCTATTGGCTTCGTTTTGCTATCTATGCATTTTCAATTTTTATCACCGCTTTTTTCCCGATCTTGACAAAAAAAGCATTATTGGATTTTCCAACCAACTTTGAACATTTGACTGAGCGCTACAGTTTATTTACCTTACTTTTGTTTGGTGAGGCTGTGATAGCTGTTGCCAGTACGATTTTATTTAATGATATTCAGTTTAGCAGTGTCTTGTTCTTTTTATTGATCGTTGTGATGTTTCTATTTTATAATACGATCTATAAATCTGGGATCGATCGGCAAAAAACTACGGCAGGGCTGGTCTTGATCCATTCTCATTATTTTGTATTTGCTGGATTGGAACTATCGATCGTCTTATATGAAAACTACGTAAAAGGTGAGATCGATCCACTGTTTTTTGTTCTGTGTTTAGCGGCCAGTCTAATTTGTTTCCTGGGCGGCACGCTTGTCAATATGTTCATCTATACGAAAAAAGAGTACAATTATCTTCCTTTCATCAGTAAAAATATTCTTTATTTTGTCGGCTGGGTGGTGATAGGGTTGCTGTTGCAAGATTATACAGCTCCGTTCTTACTTGTGAATATTATTTTCTTATTATTCTTCCTTTATAAGGTAAAGCAGGAGTTGAAAATGCAAGTTGAATAAATAAAAACCATCTTTGATCAGTTTTTTGATCAAGGATGGTTTTTATTTAAATAGGCTATTTTTTGTTTACGAGTCAATTTTTTAAAGGCATACTCTGCCTTAGTTGCTTCGCTGCGGCTGGTAAATTTTTCGATGTGGATCATTTGTGCCGGTAAACGTGAAGCAAGCCTCGTATATTTTGCGCCAGTTCCGCTATTGTGTTCTTTCAGGCGGCGATCAGGATCAGTTGTGTAACCGCCATAGTAAGTATCATCTTTACAATGAAGAACGTAAAAGTAGTGTTCAGTTTCCATATAACATCGCCTTCATTTCTGGTAAATAATTATTTTCTTCATCATAAGTAAATAGAGGAGAAAGAACACGAAAACCATCTTTCTTTCCTTGTTTGATTCCTTCGATCAATAATGCATTTGCCTCTTTTCCAACTTTCGGATAGACAAATCGAACTCGTTTAGGTGCAATATCAGCAGCTTCCATTGCATGTAAAATATCTAAGAAGCGATCAGGACGGTGAACCATCGCTAAGCGTCCGTTAGTTTTTAATAGTTTTGAAGAGACTTCAACGACTTCAGTTAACGTCGTATGAATTTCATGGCGAGCGATCGCTAGGTGAGGATTAGGATTTTTCTGACTGGTTGGCAGTTCCTTAAAGTAAGGAGGATTACATAAAACAAGGTCGACAGAGTCTGGCTTGATTGCTGTTGTTGCCTTTTTTAGATCTAGTTCGATCATAGTCATCTGTTGTTCTAGCTGATTAAGCTGGATACTACGCTGTCCCATATTGGCCAAGCGTGTTTGAAGTTCGATCTGTATGATTCTGGCGTCTGTTTTTCTACTGGCAAATAAACCCACAGCACCATTACCGGCACATAAGTCTACGACTACTCCTTTTTTAGGAAGCTTGGGAAAATTTGCCAGCAAGACAGCATCGATCGAAAAAGAAAACACCTCTTTACTTTGGATGATCTGGATATCATCAGCAAATAATTGATCGATTCGTTCACCTGGTAATAGCATGTATTGTTCATTCCTTTAAGTAGATTATAATTAAATTTTTTTCATTAAATAAAACTTTGTTGTTCCTTCAAATGGAACATCTTCTAGTTTTCCAAAAACGGAATAACCAAATTGTTCATAAAATGTTTTTGCTTGGTAATCTTGTGTATGGATCGTAATGACAGATGCTCCTTTTTCTGCAGCAAAAGCTTCAGCCTTTTTTAAAAGCTTTGTTCCATAACCTTTTCCGCGAGCACTTTTGACAAGCGCAAGTAGAGAAATATGTGTGATGTTCATCCATTTATTTGCTGTGATTCCGCCAAGATAATGTCCATCGTCATAAAGCGCCAATGAAAAATCACAATTTGGTTCAGAAGGAATTTGTTTCTCTTCAAGTTGATTTTCAGAAAGCAGTTCGATCAGTTTCTCTTCATTTTCACTAAGTGCGAGTTGTTTGAATTCAACCATAAGATAGCCTCCATTTTTCTTAGATTATATAGTAATTATGCTGAAATAGAAAGACTTGACAATGATTCTTAATGTAAAAGACACTTTGATGGAATCACTAAAATCATTGTATTATACTACGATTAAGAATCATAAGAAACTAAAGAAAAAGACTTGTCAAACGCCAAAGCTTTCGGCATACTTATAACTAGTGAAAAGAAAGGAAGAAAATTATGTTTTTTACATTTATGCGCGGTGTTGTGCGTGTTGTGCTATTTGTTATCAATGGCAATGCACATTATGAAAAAAAAGACCGTATTCCTCAAAATGAAAATTATATTTTAGTTGCACCTCATAGAACGTGGTGGGAGCCTCTTTATTTGGCTGTTGGCGGTTCACCTAAAAAGTTTAGCTTTATGGCCAAGAAAGAACTATTTAAAAATGGTATTTTAAGCTTCATCCTGCGTCACGCCAATGCTTTTCCGGTCGATCGGGATAAGCCAGGGCCAAGTGCGATCAAAACACCAGTCAAAAGTTTGAAAAGCACAGATTTAAGTTTGATCATGTTTCCGAGCGGGACGAGACATTCTTCTGAACTAAAAGGCGGCGTCGCTTTGATCGCCAAAATGGCGAAAGTCAAAATCGTTCCAGCAGTTTATCAAGGACCATTAACATTAAAAGACTTGTTCAAACGTCGTCGTGTCACTGTGAGATTTGGAGAGCCGATCGATATCAGCGATGTTCCAAAAATGGACAAAGAGGGTATTGCTGAAGTGGAACGAAGAATGCAAAATGCGTTTGACAGTTTAGATAAGGAAATCGATCCGAACTTCAAATATGAAATCAAAGAGTAAAACAAACGGACTAAAACCTAAATAGGTTTTGGTTCTTTTTTTGATGCAATTTTAATAATTACAATACATTTGGATGACCTCTTTTTCCATAAATTTGGTATAATAGTGAGAAGGACTTTTTTTAGGTGGTGAAGGAATGCGTTTTTTACATACAGCCGATTGGCATATTGGCAAGAAACTGCATGGATTTGATTTATTAGAGGACCAAAAAGCTGCATTTGACCAAATTTTGCAAATTGCAAAAACTGAAAAAGTTGATGCAATCGTTATTGCAGGAGATTTGTATGACCGTTCTGTACCAGCGGTGGAGGCAATTGAACTTTTCAATCAGATGGTCATTGAAATGAATTTGCAGGAAAAATTGCCAATTTTAGCAATTTCGGGAAATCACGACAGTAGTACTCGTCTGGAAACAGGCGGTCCTTGGTTTGTACAGTCTGATTTTTATTTACATACACGCTTAGAGCAAGCATTTCAGCCGATCGAAATGGGCGATACTCAATTTTTTCTATTGCCATATTTTGAGCCGATTTCTGCTCGTTTGTATTTTGAAAATGAAGAAATCAGAACGATCGAACAGGCAATGAAAGAAGTCGTCAAAGAAATGACCATGCATTTTGATCCGGAGAAGGCACATGTTTTAGTTAGTCACTTTTTTGTGGCTGGCAGTGAAAAAACAGATTCAGAAACAAAATTGATGGTTGGCGGACTAGATACAGTACCATTAGCAACACTGGATGCTTTTGATTATGTTGCTTTAGGCCATCTTCATGGGAAAAATGCTCTTCAATCAGAAACTGCCAGATACAGCGGTTCGCCGTTGAAGTTTTCATTATCTGAGCTGAATCAGACAAAAGGGGTTTGGCTCGTAGATATCGACGTTCAAAAATTAGCGCTTGAATTCAAAGAAATTCAACCGGTAAGGGACATCGTACAGATCGAGGGGAGTTTCAAGGAACTGACCTCACCTGAATTTTATGAAACGATCCAAAAAGATGATTATCTTCATGTGCAATTGACAGATCGCGCGGTTATTCCAAATATGATGAATCAATTAAGACAAGTGTATCCTAGAATCATTGGTGTTGAGCGACTGTATGGAAGAGAAGACCAAACGGCAAAGAAAACAACTAAAGCTGGATTAAAAAAACTAGCACCAAATCAATTGGTCGAACAGTTTTTTTCAGAAGTCACTGGTGAAGAACCAACTGGTCAACAGCAAAAATGGATCAAAGAACAATTAGCTGAAATCCATCAATCAGAAAGAGGGAAATAAGTTGAAACCATTAAAATTAACATTGAAAAACTTTGGCCCTTTTATTGACGAAACGATCGATTTTAGCCGATTTGAAGATTCCTCATTATTTTTGATCAGCGGTAAGACAGGGGCTGGAAAAACAACGATCTTTGATGGGTTAAGCTATGCTTTGTTTGGCGAAAGCTCTGGAAAGCTGCGGCAGGGAAAAGAAATGCGTTCAACATTTGCAGATCCTTCTGAACCAACGGAAGTTCATTTGACTTTTTCACATGGAGACCATGTTTATGATATTCTACGAAAGCCTGAACAGGAATTATTTAAAAAACGCGGAGATGGTACTAGGGTACAGAGTGCCAAGATTTCATTGGTGGTTAAAGATCACAAAGGCAAAGAACTTAGAGAATATACCAAGCGACGTGAAGTTGATACTTTTATTCAGGAATTGCTTCATTTAGATGCTAACCAATTTGCTCAGATCGTGCTTTTACCTCAAGGAGAATTCCGCACCTTTTTAATCGCAAATAGTAGTGATAAGGAAAAGGTGTTGAGAAATCTTTTTGGCACTCGTTTATATCAGACCTTGAATGAACAGCTTAAACTACAGTTAAAGGAAGTCAATAAAGGAATCGAAGCAACACAACAAACAATTGAGGCTAAATTGGATCAATTATATTGGCTGACTGACATAGAAGCTGAACAAACGGTGGAACAGCAATTAGCACGATTGAATCTACAACAAAAAGAAATGCTGGAGCAACAATCAGCAACTAAAGAAGCTGTGACTATCCTTCAACAGAAAAAGCAAACGAAGGAACAAGAAAAATTTCAGTTGGAAGAATTGATCAATGATTTTACTAAGAAGGCACTGTTAGAAAAACAAAAGACCGAATTAGATGAAACAGCTGAGTTGATAGAAAAACTGCGAACAGAAGAGCAGCAACTGAAGTGGATCAAAGATCATCAAAGCGTCATCGAAAAAATCGACGAAAAAAATCGGGCAGTTTTGTCTTATACGGAGCAACTACAGACCAATCAATTGGAACAAGAAAAGCAGCAGGAATTAGAACAGCATTGGAAAAAAGAACATGAGACGAGTCAAAGTCAAGCAGCGGCAATGGCTCAAATAAAAGAAAAAATCACTAAATTGCAATTTCAAATTCCTTTATACGAGGAAAAAGAGAAAGTAAATAAAGATATTCAGCAAAATCAACAGACTTTGGCAAAGATCAATAGTCGATTAGCAGAAATCAAAGAGAAGCAAGTCATCACCCAAAACGCATATCAGGAACAACAGTTGATCGTTGAGCAGCAAGCAACGATCGAAAAAGAACAGCTGACATTAGAACGAAGTCAGGAGCAGTGGGCAATATTTCTCGAAAATTGGGAAAATAACCAACACCTAGAACAAAGAAAAGAACGGTTAGGAGAAGAAATCACCAATAAAAAGACAGCATTGGCAGAAGCTGAACAAACGAAAACGGCCGTTTATGAGCAAGTCAAAAAACAAAAAAGCCAGTGGGCAAAAATGCAAATCAGCCGCTTAAGCCTGCTTTTAGTCGAGGGAGAACCTTGTCCTGTCTGTGGCTCTCTTGAACATCCTATACAAAACGAACACCAAGAATTTTCACTCGAAGAAATCCAAATGATGGAAAGTCAGTTAGATGAGCTGGAGAAAAAGGCACAAAAGCAAGAAGCACTTGCAGCAATGCTTCAGTCAGAACTTACGCAAGCTCAAACAAGTAAGGTAGAACTGACAAGTGAACTGCAAAAACAAGAGAAGAAACTGAAGCTATCGAGAGAAGCCTTAAATAAGATATCCTTCTTGACACTATCAAAACCAATAACTGAAGAGTGGATCAAAAAGGGAAGCGATGAATTCGAAAAAGCAGCTCATGATTTGAATCAGGCATTGGTACAAGTTGAATCAGCTAAGTTAAAGAGCATTGAATTAGCATCAATTGTCGACCAGCAGATTGAGATGTTGAAAGAGCAAGAAAATCAATGGAATGAAAAAAATCAAGAGCAGATTTCAGCTAAAACAAAATTAAAAACAATCTCAGAACAATTACAAAATGAAGATATATCTTTAGCAGAGGTACTAAATGAAAAGCAACAATTAGAACAACAGTATACTCAGTGGGAAGAAATGAAAGAAACGATCGAAAAGCAATGGTCAAAAGTAAAGGAAACACATTTGATCTTAAAAAATACAGCAGTTCATCTTGCTAAGGAAAAAGAAGCCAGTTTAGCGGAGCAAGTAAAGTCACAAAAACAGCTAGAAAAGGCAATCAGTGCATCAATGTTTGATTTTGATGAACAGAGCTTGCGTTTGTTAGTGCAGGAAGTTCCAAAACTAGAAAAGATCACAGAAGAATTGACAGAATTTGATAAGAAAAAAGACCAATTGATCTTCCAACTCACTGAGCTAGAGCAAAAATTAGAGAATAAGGAACAACCTGAAATCGATGCAGTTGAAGCGGAACTTACTTCTTTATCAAATGAAATTCAGTCAAAAGAAGAACAATACTATCAACAACAAGAAAGAATCCAAACAAATGAACATATAGAAAAACAGATCAAAGAATTGATTGCTTCTGTAGAACAAAAATGGGAAGAAGTGACAGCTTTGCATCAATTATCAGCAACGATCAATGGCGATAATCCAAGAAAAACAAGCTTAGAACGATATGTTCTTCAAACCTACTTGGAAGAAGTATTGACTGTTGCGAATCAGCGTTTGGGTTTGTTGACGAATAACCGATATCAGTTTGAGCTGAACCAAGATTCGGGCAGTTATAAAAATCAAACTGGACTTGAAATCAATGTATATGATGACAATGCGGGAACGAGTCGAAGTGCTCATACACTTTCTGGCGGCGAAAGCTTTATCGCGGCGTTAGCGTTGGCTTTGTCTTTAGCAGAAGTCATCCAAGAACAAGCTGGTGGTGTTTTGATCGAGGCACTCTTTATCGATGAAGGATTTGGATCTTTAGATGAAGAAGCGCTAGAAATGGCGATGGAAGCCTTGGAAACAATTGAAAATGAAGGAAGAATGATCGGTATTATCAGTCATGTAAGTGAATTAAAAGCAAGAATTCCACAACAGTTACAAATCAAAACAAATGGGAATGGTCAAAGTAAAGTGACCTATCAAATGGCATAGGAGGTGAACATATGAAATGGAGTATACCGGAGCGTATCGTAGAGCGCGGTAGAGATTATATGAAAGAAGGACGCGTCTTGTCGATCGTTCAAGACCCAGAGCGAAAACTCTGGCATGCTGAAGTGTTAGGGAATGAACTATACCATGTACAATTAGATGGTTCAGCAAAGGAAAATGATGTCTGCGAATGTCCATACTGGATGGATCATGGTTATTGTAAACATACTGTAGCTGTTGAGTTATCTTTGCGGCAAAAAGGAACCTCAAGGATCATCAAAGACGATCAGCCTCAGATGTTTGAAAAGCGTTCTGTATCTATGTCTGAAATGTTTACAAAAGGCTTTGCTAAGCTAAATCAAACAGCTGAAACGGAAAAAATAATTCCTTTAGTTGTTGAAGTAGTTATTGATGTGATCGAAACAAATAATTATTATCCCGAACTGGCTGTTTTAGGTGTTTCTCTTCGATTGGGGTATCAAGGAGTCAAACCGAAGACCTATATCATCAAAAATATTGGTGAATTTTTACAAACTTTTCAAAAAGAGGGCACTTTTTTAGTCAATAAACAGCACTACTTTGATTTGAAGAAAGATGCATTTTCGATCGAAGTACAAGAGTTATTGACGCAATTGGCTGCTGTTTATCAAACAAGTCAGCTGCTTGGTGCGAATGGTGTCCAAGTGAAAGGAAAGATCGATAAGCGCTACCTCATTTTACCGATCGATCAAGGACAACAATTGATCGAAAAAATGACCCATATTCCCTACTTTCAGCTGAATGATGAAGAGAAAAAATATCGTCATTTGACATTTACTAGAGGCGCGTTGCCGATTTTGTTCGACGTTAGTAAACAAAGTGACGGTACGTATAAATTAAAGATCGATGATCGAATCACTACTTTTTTGGCGCATTATCAGTGGGGGATCAGTGATAATCAAGTCTATCTGTTTACACCGGAGCAAGAGTCAATTTATACTACCTTGCTGCAATTGTTGAAACGGATCGAAAAGCCTGAGATCGTTTATGAGAAACACGAGTTATCAGATCTATTTGGTTCCGTTGTGCCATTATTAGAAAAAATCGGGATGGTCACAGTCAGTGATGAAGTCTCAGGAGAAGTTGTTTACCATTCTTTGGAAACAATTTTCATTTTCAGGAAAATCAAAGGAATGATCAAAGTTCGAGTTGATTTTACTTATGGTGATGTTGTTTTCTCAACTGATGAAACGCATTCTATCGCTTCAGGAGAAAATCAGGAAGTGATTCGTGACGGAAAAAAAGAACAAGAAATCCTTGAGCAGCTTGGCACATTCGGCTATCAAAAAAGTGTTGATGCCTATGAAAAACCATTACCAGCTGGTGAGCGTTTGTATTACTTTTTCAAAGCAGAAATTCCTGCTTTCCGACGTCTAGGCGAGGTTAGGATGGGGAAAAAACTACGAGAATTATTCTTGGATGCTCAACATCATCAGCCAATGATCGAAGTTTCCGATTCTGATTCTTGGTTGGACGTTCGGTTTGATATCAGTGGTATCCGCGAACAGGAAATCGATGAAGTCTTATCCAGCTTATTACGGAATGACCGTTTTTATACCTTAGAATCAGGAGAGATTTTGTCATTTGATTCAGAAGAATTTCAACAAACCAGTGAAATACTGACATTGTTAAGACAAAATATGAAAAATGTTCAAGGAACGATTCAAGTACCTAGAAACCAAGGGTTGATGATCGAAAGTATGCTGGAAAATAATTCACGGGCTCATTTTTCAGAATCATTCAAGGAAATGGTTGCAAACCTGACTCACCCAGAAGAATTTGAAGCAAAATTACCTGATAATATTCAAGCAACTTTACGAAATTATCAAGTCGATGGATTTAAATGGCTCAAGATGCTAAGTTATTATCAATTTGGCGGTATTTTAGCAGATGAAATGGGTCTTGGGAAAACACTGCAGACGATTACCTATTTGCTTTCTGAAAAAGAAGAAAATAGAATCAAAGGCAAAGCATTGATCGTTGCGCCAGCGAGTTTGATATACAACTGGGCTGCGGAAATCAAGAAGTTTGCACCAGACCTGGAAGCAGCTGTTATCGCCGGCAACAAAGCAGAGCGAGAAGTTATTGCGGCTCAGAAAGATCTGGATATTTTGATCACATCTTATGCAAGCTTAAGGCAAGATGTCGATATGTATCAAGCATTTGATTTAGGTTATCTGATCTTAGATGAAGCCCAGATGGTCAAAAATAGCGGCACTAAAACAGCTCAGGCGCTAAAAAGTTTAGTAGTCCCTCAACGTTTTGCATTAAGCGGAACGCCAATCGAAAATAATTTAGATGAGCTGTGGTCGATTTTTCAAATGATTTTACCTGGTCTATTTCCAACGCGTACATTATTTAGAGCGATGAAGCCGGAAGAAATCGCCAAGATGATCCAACCATTTATCTTACGCCGGGATAAACAGACGGTTCTTAAGGATTTACCTGAAAAAATTGAAAGTAATTTGTATAGTGTACTGACTGAGGAACAAAAAACAGTTTATCTGGCTTATCTAAAACAAATGCAGGAAGATGTCAGCCAAATGGATCAAGATGCGTTCAAGAAAAATCGTTTAAGTATTTTAGCAGGCTTGACAAGATTACGCCAGATTTGCTGCGATCCTCGTTTATTTATTGATGATTATTCTGGTGGTTCTGGTAAGCTTGAACAAGTGAAAGATCTATTGATCGCAGCTAAAGAAAATAATCGTCGCGTCTTGCTTTTCTCTCAATTTACCAGCATGCTGTCTATTATTGAAAAAGAATTAGATGAATTAGGTCTGTCGACCTTTTATCTAAGGGGGAGTACGAAGCCCAAAGAGCGAATGGAAATGGCGGATGCTTTCAATGCAGGTCAAAAAGACGTTTTCTTGATCTCCTTGAAGGCTGGAGGTACTGGACTTAATTTGACAGGAGCAGACACAGTTATTTTGTACGATCTTTGGTGGAATCCTGCTGTGGAAGAACAAGCTGCTGGACGCGCACATCGTATTGGACAAAAAAATGTCGTTGAGGTCTGGCGAATGATTGCCGAAGGAACAGTTGAGGAGAAAATGAATTCTCTTCAACAGGAGAAAAGGGAACTATTCCAAAAAGTAATTCAAGGAAATGAAGAGCAGTTAGCTAAAATGACTGAAGACGATATTCGTGCAATTTTGAGCATTGGAGAGTTGTAGAAAAGGAAACAATAATGAAGCTGTATGTCCTAGCTGATGTGATCAGAGCGCAGCAGCAGCTTACTCGTAAATAGAGAGGCTGAGACAAAAGTGTTTAGCTCCGAGAAATAAGAAGGAATTCACGAAATTGCTCTTCAAATTTTTGTGAATTTCGGCTTATTTCCGAAGGAGCTGCTTTTATCTCGCCGTTTATTTGGGCTCTATTTGTATTTCCTTATGAAAATATCGATTGAATGACTGGCAGCAATTCATCAAATGAAGTTACTTCATGAAGATGTGTTGGTGTTTCGTTTTCAGGTAAGGCTCTTAAACGATGATTGAACCATAGAGAGTGCCAGCCGCCGTTTTTGGCACCAGCAATATCATTTTCAAAGCTGTCACCGACGTAAAGTGTGTGTGCAGCCTCCATAGAAAATTCTTTTGCTGCTAAGTCAAAAATTTCTTTTTCTGGTTTTTGAAAGCCAGTACTTTGAGAAATAATGATGTTATCAGTAGGAACCCATTGTTCAAGTTGAAGCTGTTTTACTTTTTTATATTGATGATCTGTTGGACCATTTGTAATGATTCCCATTGGAATATTTTTGTTTTTTAAGAAGTCAAAGACTTTTTTTAATTCAGGATGCATGACGATATTGTCTAATTCCTCTTCATATACTTTTTGAAAAGTGATGCCGTCTTCTTTTGTAACAGAAGCATACCCTAAATCTTTCAATGATTCGTCGATTCGATAAAAACGCATAAAGTCTAATGTCCATTCATTGGACATTACTTTTGGAAATGTTTCATCGCTATGAAAGCGAAAACGAATGTAAAGCTCATGCATATCATCTGATTTCACAGTAGGAAAAACTGTATTGATCGCATTTCTAAAAGGCTGTTGTTGGTCATAAATCGTATCATCCACATCAAAAACAATAGTTTTCATTAAAAAAGTTGCACTCCTTAATATTTTTCAGAAATTTTTTCAATCTCATTTTCATTGTAGCGAATTTCACGAAAAAAGAACAGAAAGAAATTTTTAATGTTAGAGGCAAATTTTCTTGAAATAGGAGGCGGATTACTGTTGAAAGTTAACTCGATTCTTTAGAATAAGGCTTTTAAAAAAATGTACATTTAGTATAATATAAACAGAAACACCGATTAGGCCTATCTTCCCCAAGATATAAGCAACTTATCGGTGTTTTTCAATGATGTACATGTATGTATATAATTTAACAAATACTGGTCAGCTTTTCAAGTATTTGAAATAACAGGGAGCAAAATGTATAAAAAACTAAAACTAAAGTTAATTATAATAAGTACGAAGTAGTTATCTGATATTTATACTGATTATATCTGAAAATATTACCGATGGATTTATTAAAAAATTTTCATAATGATGTTGTCTACATGAAGAAATAACTATCTATTTCAACGACTTTAATTACTAAAGAAACTATTTTTTATTAACGTGAAAATCAAAATATATTATTCAAATAATATGGATTTTAAAAATAGAATCATTATTTTCTACATTTAAAAAATAACGATCATTCATTTTTTTATGCTTAAAAAATAAACTTTTTTCTCTTTTTCTACTTATCATGTGAATTTATTCTCAAGTTTTTTTACTTTGCTTTTTGTAGAGTATGAAGTGTTTTTTTCAAATTTTGCATCAATGCTTTTCTTTGCGTATAATATATAAGAGTCAAAAAGAGAAAGAGGGAGTTTATGTTAAAACGTTTTTTTAGCTATTATCGACCATATAAGCATTTATTTATCTTAGATTTTTCCTGTGCTGTTATTGCAGGTCTATTAGAATTATCATTTCCCGTTGTCGTCAATCAAGTGATCGACAAAATCATGCCTAAAGGTGATTTTCGTTTGATTGGATTGGCTTGTGTAGGCTTACTGTTTTTTTATATTTTAAACACAGTTTTACAATATATTGTTGTATTTTTTGGTCACAAGTTAGGGGTCAATATTGAAACGGATATGCGCAGGGAGTTATATGAGCATTTACAGACTCAACCGTTCGAATATTATGACAACCAAAAAACAGGGAAGCTGATGAGCCGCTTAACGACTGATTTATTTGAAATTTCAGAAGTTGCCCATCATGGGCCAGAGGATGTTTTCATTACCGTAATGACATTGCTTGGTTCCTTTTATCTAATGCTTCGTATTCATGTCCAATTGGCGCTAGCAACGTTTGTTCTTTTACCATTCATCACGATTGCACTAGTCTTTTTCAATAAAAGAATGACAAAGGTCAATACTAAGATTTATGACAATCTAGGGGAATTCAATGCAGGCGTAGAAGCTTCTGTCAGTGGAATAAGAGTCACACAATCTTTTGCAAATGAACCTTTTGAGCGTCAACGCTTTGAGGGCTTGAATCAGGCTTATCGCCAATCAAAGATCATGTTTTATAAATTGATGGGTGTCAGCTCTGCGTACAATTATTTTCTTATTCGCCTGATCAATCTGTTTACCTTGATTTTTGGCGCGTATTATACGATCAATGGTGAGATCACTAATGGTGATTTTGTAGGATTCATTTTGTTGGCAAATGTTTTTGTGCGTCCGATCGAGAAAGTCAATAACATGATCGAAAGTTATCCTAAAGGGATCGCTGGATTTAAACGTTTTACTGAGGAGATCGACAAGAAGCCGGCAATCAAGGATAAACCGAATGCGGTAGCAGTTGAGCATTTAACAGGAGATATCATTTATGATGATGTATCGTTTTCATATGCAGATTCCACAAAAGTACTGAATCATATCGATTTGCATATCGTTCCTGGTGAAACGGTCGCGTTTGTGGGTCAAAGCGGTTCTGGTAAAACAACACTTTGCAATTTACTGCCGCGGTTTTATGAAGTAAGCGAAGGAAATATCACGATCGATGGAATCAACATTCAAGATATGACTTTAGCTTCATTAAGAAGTCAAATCGGGATCGTTCAGCAGGATGTATTTTTATTTCCGGGAACGATACGAGAGAATATCGCTTATGGAAAATTAGATGCAACAGAAGAAGAGATCCAAACGGCTGTCAAATTAGCCCATTTAGAAAAAGTGATTGATCAGATGTCTGAGGGCTTGGATACATTGATCGGTGAAAGAGGAGTCAAGCTTTCAGGTGGGCAAAAACAGCGTGTAGCAATTGCCCGAATGTTTTTAAAAAATCCGCCGATCTTGATTTTGGATGAAGCAACTTCTGCACTTGATACAGAAACAGAACAGGTCATCCAAGAATCACTGAATTCTTTAGCTGAAGGTAGAACAACAATGATCATTGCCCATCGTTTAGCAACGATCAAGCATGCAACACGTATCATCGTCGTCAGTGATCAAGGAATCCTAGAAGAAGGAACACATGAAGAACTGCTATCAAAAGGTGGACATTACCGTCGTTTACATGATGCACAGTTTAGAGATTGATCAACAAAAAGGGTGTGAAGCAAAAGTCGTTGTACTTTTGCTTCACACCCTAAATTCATATCTACACTGAGAATAGAAGTAATTTCTTAACTATGCAATCGATCTACTTGGTTCAAGTTCTTATCTGCGCGGTTTTCTACCTAAGCCAATCGCATTTTTCATTCGTTGTAATGTCTTATTCGCAACTAGACGTGCCTGTTCAGCGCCTCTATCAAGGATCTCATCTAGTTCATCTGAAGCTAATAGTTCATTGTAGCGAGTTTGGATCGGCTCAAGTAGCTCAACAACAGCTTCGGCTAAATCAGACTTAAAATCACCATAGCCTTTACCTTCATATTGAGTTACTATTTCTGCAACAGGACGACCTGTCACCGCTGAAAAAATACTTAATAGATTAGATATACCAGGTTTATTTTCTGAGTCATATTCGATGATTCCAGTAGAGTCAGTCACAGCTGATTTGATTTTTTTACGGATCACATTAGGTTCATCCAGCATAGAAATGAATCCTTTAGCATTCGTATCAGATTTGCTCATCTTACTTGTTGGATCTTGTAAACTCATCACGCGTCCGCCTTGTTCCGCGATTTTGACCTCAGGCATCACTAATAGTTCTTGGTTTGCCTGACCATAGCGTTTGTTAAAGCGTTCAACAAAATCTCTAGTCAATTCTAAATGCTGCTTTTGATCGTCTCCGACAGGAACTAGATTAGCGTTGTATAAAATGATATCTCCAACCATCAACGGCGGATATGTCAAAAGACCGGCACTCACACCAGTTCGTCCATTTTTTTGTGATTTATCTTTGAATTGAGTCATACGTTCAAGCTCGCCGATCGTTGTATTACATTGAATGATCCAGGCAGCTTCTGCGTGTGCTGATACTTCAGATTGAATAAAGATCGTTGCTTTCTCAGGATCTAACCCAACTGCTAAATATAAAGCTGCTAGGCCGCGGATTTGCTGACGCAATTTAATAGGATCTTGAGGGACTGTGATCGCATGTTCATCAACGATACAAAAGTAGCAATCATAATGATTCTGCAAATCAACAAACTGTTTCATTGCACCGATATAATTACCGATCGTTGGTATTCCGCTTGGCTGTATGCCAGAAAAAATTGTTTCCATAAAGTAACCACCTTAATCAATTAATAAACGTTATTGTTATCATTATACAGCTAAAAGAAAAAAAAAACAGGGAAACAAAGAAAAAAACTAAATTGTCACAATTTCTGGACTAATACAGATAGAATAATAGGGGAAACTGTATCATTTTTCACCTGTGTGAAACCGCTATATTTTTTCGTGACTAAGTGGCAATTTATCTTTGCTTATTAAAAAAAAAACGTAAAATAACGAAAAAACTATGCTTTTTTTCAAAAAAAGACCTAGTATTTTTATTAGAAATTGGGTATACTTACATTAAACAGGTAAACAGTTTGATTTCCTGTTTTAAAAAAGTATTACTAATCACAAAAGGAGTGATGCACATGTTGACACTTTATACTTCCCCAAGTTGTACGTCTTGCCGTAAGGCTCGTGCGTGGTTGCAAGAACACGAGATTCCATTCAAAGAAAGAAATATTTTTTCAGAACCATTGAATATTTCTGAATTGAAAGCAATCTTGCGAATGACAGAAGACGGAACTGAAGAAATTATTTCTACCCGTTCTAAGGTCTTCCAAAAACTTAATATGGATTTGGATGAGCTGCCATTGCAAGATTTACTAGAATTAGTAAAAGAGAATCCAGGATTGTTGCGTCGGCCAATAATGATTGATGAAAAAAGATTACAGGTTGGTTTTAATGAGGATGAAATTCGACGTTTCTTGCCAAGAGGAGTTCGGCAGTTAGAATTACGTCAAGCGCAACTAATGGCAGGTTTATAAAATTTAAGCAGAGGGACTGGGACATAACTCTACGAGTTACGACCCAGTCCTTTTAAAAACGAATAAACATTGAAAGCAGGAGTGATTATTGTCATATCAGCTATGTCGTATAGTTTCACTGCTTTTCGATTACATCAATTTTTAAGTACGAAATATATAGAAAGTTTGAACGCATAAGCCTCGTTGCTGAACGGTTCTGTCCTGAATTTTTTACATAGAACAATCAAATTTTTATAGAAAAGTAAACATATATGCTGCTAGAGTTAAGGAAAGTAATAAGAGAACAGTTTATTTACAAATATTGTTACTTTTCCCTTTACATTTGGCGTGATTCCGCTACAATGTACGTAAGAATAAGTTTCCTGAAAAGCAAAAGTGAGGTGTAGCGACATGGAAATGGAACATATCAATGAAAATACCATACGGGTATTGATTGGCAATGAAGATCTGGCTGACCGAGGGATTACGTTTTTAGATTTACTTGGCAATCATAAGGAGGTAGAAAATTTTTTCTACAGCATTCTAGAAGAAGTTGATGTGGAAGATGAATTTCAAGGCAGTGAAGCTGTTACCTTTCAGGTTCTGCCAAAAAGTGATGGGTTAGAACTTTTTATTAGTAAAAATGCTTCGATGGATGATGTTTCTAATTTTGAAAATTTTAATGATTTGAGCTCAGAAGAAGTGAGTAATATTATTCGAAAACAAATAGAAGATGACTTTGCTGATGACACACAAGAATTTTCTGATAATACAGTAAAAAATTTAGTGTTTGAATTGAATGATTTTGAAACAATGATTCAACTAGCAAATGAAGTTTATCTACAATCTGTGATAGCGAATTTATATACATTTAAAGGAACATATTATCTGCAAGTTATTTTCTTGCTGGATGAGTTAGGGAAAAATGATGTGGAAAATGAATTAGCACAATTATTAGAATTTGCTCGTTTATCGACAGTCACTCCTGAAACCTTAAATGAATATGGGACGTGTATTATGGAAAGAAACGCATTGGAATTGACTAGATATTACTTTGAATAGACTCAATGAAACTGAAACAGCACTTAATATGTGTGCTGTTTCAGTTTTTTTCGTGCATCATTGAAAAAAGTGCGTATATTAGCATTAGAGGTGATCACTATATTAAATGCATATACGGAAGACAAAGAGCTCATCACATTACTCCATAAGACCAGAGAAGAGATAGACGAGCTAAAAGGAGTCCAATATTTTTGCCCTATTTGTGAAGCCGTTGTTCAAATCAAGAACGGACGTATAAAAATTCCTCACTTTGCACATTATAATCGAAGTCATTGTCCATTTGCCGCAGATGGAGAAACACAAGAGCATCTTTCTTTGAAGGAAATGTTTGCAGCGTGGTGTGAATCTGAAGGACTTGCTTATGAATTGGAGAAATATTTGCCGGAAATCAATCAGCGGCCAGACCTACTGATCGGAAAGATCGCTGTGGAATTTCAGTGCAGTCCTTTAAGTTTATCAAGATTGATCGAAAGAAGTAAGAACTATCGAGATAATGGGTATCAGGTTGTTTGGATCTGTGGGAAAAAGCTCCTTCGTGATTTTAATAGTTTAACAGAACTAGCGAAAAATTTATGTTATTATTCTGAAAACATCGGTTTCTATTTATGGGCAGCAGATTGGCAAAAAAAGGAGCTTTCCTTATACTTTCATTTAGAAGAAGATTGGAAAAAGAGGGTCTATTCTGCTAAAAAAACTTGGCCGCTGTTTACAGATTTTCTTCTTAAAATCATTCATTTTCCCGTGACAGCAGCGCTGCATCATTACAGAGAATACCAGGTTGGACAGTTGATTTCAGCTTATTATGATGAACTGAATAAAAAACTATGTAAAAGAGAAGAGCAGGTACGATTGATTCAATCTCAATTATATAACAACCATTTTCATATTCTCCAATTGCCTTATTGGTTTTACTATCCAGGTCTTCATATTTTTTGCTGTGTCGGATCAGATATGTTGTTAAAATTGATCGTTTGGAAATGGGTACAGTTTTTTGATCAGAATGTTTTTTTGCCTGATGAACTAAAAGCATCTTTGATGGCTGAATTAGCAAAATCAACAGAATTATTTTATGATTTTCCCAATATTTCGTTAGGATCGATTCAAAAGTATTGCTTTGAGCAATTGCTTCGTCGTTTGGTCCATTGTCAGCATTTGATCAAAACGTCAAAAGGTTGGAAGGTAAATGCAGGGGAAAATGAATATTGTGTTGTCGATATCTACAAATGGCTGAAAAGTATTGAAAAGAAACGCGTAATCAGTGCTACTCCACATCAAAATATGATACTATGAATTTATGAAAAATAATTCTTAAAGGAGTAGATATGATGAGCGGAGCAAAACAATTACCAGAACGTTCCACATTACCTATTGAAATGACTTGGGATCTAACTAAAATTTTTAAGGACGATCAGGCATTTGACGATGCTTACCAAGTGTTGACGAAAGAATTACAAGAAGTAGAAAAATATAAAGGGACGCTGGATCAGGGCAGTACAGCTTTTTTAAATAGTATTGAGATGCTGCTAAAAGTATATCGACAAATCGAAGTCATCTACGTGTATGCTCATTTAAAAAATGATCAGGATACATCGAATGCAACCTATCAAGCATTGTATTCTAGAGCGAGCTCATTATTTGCACAAGTCAGTGAGGCAGTTGCGTGGTTTGAGCCAGAATTATTATCTTTAAATGATGATCTGATTTGGGGATATTTTGCTGAGAAGCCAGAATTGGAAATTTATCGACACTTTGTTGAAAATATCCTAAATGAACGTCCGCATATTTTATCTGCAGAGCAAGAAGCGCTACTAGCAGGCGCTAGTGAAATTTTTGGCGCTTCAAGTGATACATTTTCAATTTTGAACAATGCAGATTTGAAATTCCCTGTGATCGAGGATGAAAATGGCGAAAAAGTTCAATTGACTCATGGCGTTTATGGCCAGTTAATGGAAAATATCGATAGAGATGTTCGTGAAAAGGCATTTAAAGCGCTGTATTCAGTGTATGATCAGTTCCAAAATACATTTGCTCAAACGTTGAGTTCTCATGTCAAAGCGCATAATTATAAGGCAAAGATTAGAAACTATCCATCGGCTAGAGCAGCTGCATTAAGTAGTAACCATATACCTGAAAGTGCCTACGATACGTTGTTAGATGTTGTAAATAAGCATTTACCGTTGCTTCATCGATATGTTGCATTACGGAAACGTTTACTGAACCTAGAAGAACTGCATATGTATGATATGTATACGCCGATTTTAGGAGAAGCCTCGATCAAATACTCTTATGAAGAAGCAAAAGAAAAAGCACTGGCTGCATTAAAACCAATGGGAGAGGAATACCTGACCGTTGTTGAAACAGCGTTTAATGATCGTTGGATCGATGTCATTGAAAATCAAGGGAAACGAAGCGGTGCATATTCATCAGGAGCATATGACACAGCACCCTATATTTTGATGAATTGGCATGACAGTCTAGATCAACTCTATACATTAGTACATGAGATGGGCCACAGCGTGCACAGCTATTTTACTCGTAACAATCAACCTTATGTTTATGGAGATTATTCGATTTTCTTAGCTGAGATTGCGTCTACTACAAATGAAAATATTTTAACAGAGCATCTTTTAAAGACAGAAACGGATCCGCGCATCAGAGCGTATGTACTGAACCATTATTTAGATGGATTTAAAGGAACGATTTTCCGTCAAACACAGTTTGCTGAATTTGAGCATTTTATTCACACTGAAGATGCGAAAGGAACGCCTTTAACTAGTGAGTATTTAAGTGAATATTATGAGCAGTTGAATGCAAAATTCTATGGACCGGATGTTGTGAAAGATCCAGAAATCACGTTGGAATGGACACGAATTCCACATTTTTACTATAATTATTATGTTTATCAATACGCAACAGGTTTCTCAGCCGCTTCTGCTTTAGCAAATAAAATTTTAGCAGAAGAACCGCAAGCATTAGAAAACTATTTGACCTATTTGAAATCAGGAAGCAGTGATTATCCGATCGAAGTCATGAAAAAGGCTGGTGTGGATATGACTCAGCCACAGTATATAGAAGATGCAATGAAAGTTTTTGAAACACGTTTGAATGAATTAGAGAAACTTGTAGAGTCAATGGAATAGAAAAAAAGCCTCCTTTTAGATAAGGAGGTCAGACTGTAGACAAAGTCCTAAAAAAGGGATGACGTCTACAGTTTTTTCTTTTATACTTAACGTATGAAAACGTTTTAAAGGAGAGTGGGAAAAATGATGACAAAACACCCAATGAATGGCAGAGATCAGTACATGATGATTTCCTTGGAAGAACTTGTCCCAACAGATCACTTGATTCGAAAAGTAGATAAAGCAATCGATTTTACCTTCATTTATCCAATTGTTGAATCAACTTATTCGACCTTAGGTCGACCAAGTATTGATCCTGTGGTTTTAGTCAAAATCGTCTTCATTCAATATCTCTTTGGTATCCGTTCCATGCGTCAAACCATAAAAGAAATAGACACGAATGTCGCTTATCGTTGGTTTTTAGGCTACGATTTCAATGAAACCATTCCACATTTCTCTACCTTTGGAAAAAACTATGTTCGCCGCTTTCGAGAGACCACACTCTTTGAAGATATCTTTGCCTACATACTGGAACAAGCTGTCAAAGCTCGGATGGTTACGGAAGATGTTCTCTATATGGATTCTACTCATATCAAAGCCAATGCAAACAAGCACCATTTTACTAGAGAAATGACCCATATTGAAGCTAAGGCCTATCAATCAGAATTAGAGAAAGAAATTAACGAGGAACGCATCAAGGCAGGAAAGCGTCCTTTTATTTTCCCAACAGAAAGTGAGTTGAAAGAACGGAAAATAAGTAAAGTTGATCCTGAAAGTGGTTATTATGTAAAAGGGGAACGAGAGAAACAATTTGCTTATTCTGCTCATACAGCTTGTGATGAACACGGCTTTATTCTAGATGTTATTGTTACCCCCGGAAACCTTCATGACAGTCAAGTGGCTCCGAATTTAGTGAAAACCGTTTGTCACAAATTTCCCAAAGTACGTGCTGTTGCGGCAGATGCTGGGTATAAAACAGCTACTTTTGTAGAATTTCTCCGACGGAGAAATCTTCGCCCTGTTCTCCCTTATACAAGACCTCGTGGCGATCGAACGCTACTCCCTAAAAAACAATTTGTTTATGATGAATACTACGACTGTTACTTATGCCCAGAAAATAGAGTATTGTCTTTTTCCACCATTACTCGAGAAGGATATCGTGAGTATAAATCCAAAAGTTATATTTGCCAAAACTGTCCTCAATTAACGCAATGCACACGGAGTGAAAGCCACCAAAAGGTCATCACACGTCATGTTTGGAAAAAGGGCTTAGAAGAAGCGGAACATCTTCGACATACCGCGTTTAATCGAGAAACTTATGGCAAACGAAAAGAAACAATTGAGCGAGTTTTTGCGGATGCCAAAGAAAAACACGGAATGCGCTGGACAAAGTATCGAACCTTAGAAAAAGTCGCTGTCCATACGCGGCTGATTTTTGCTGCCATGAATTTGAAAAAGTTAGCCCTATGGGGCTAAAGAAAAGGGCGAGAACCTTTCTTTTTTTGCTCTTTTTTCAGAAATAAATAAAAAATACGTTCAGAATTTCTATTTCTAGAAACCTAAACGTATTTGTCTACAGTCTGGCCTCCTTTTAGATAAGGAGGTTTTTTGTTTAAAGTAAATGTAGGTGACCATGAGGAACTCTTGAATCATTGAAATGGTTCAATTCGAATTTTTCATGGAAATATTGTAAGTTATCTTCCGAAGTCTCACAAAGGCTTTTGATGTCATCCATAGATTCACAATCTTCAACAAGTACGCCAAAATCACGATCACAAGCGTAATTATAAACAACTGCAGAAGGATGCTTAGTGATGCCCATTTCTCGAGCGATTTGTTGATCTGTTTGGAATGATTCCTTAACAAAATCAGAAGCACGATCAGCATGGAACATCTCTAAATCACCACCAGCTTCTACAACAAGTTTTTCAACTAACTCTGATGAGTAAGGTTGGTTATCAACTGCTACAGCTTGTTGAAGACCGAGAAGTAAATGACGACCTTTCTTTTTTCCTTGTAGCTGTGCAGCTTTGTAATCAAGAGCTGCGGAATAGATATCTTCAAACAATTGATTTCGTTGTTCAATATCATGTGCGGGGATATCAAATAACTTTATCAGGTGGTTTATCGTTTTCATATTAACTAATGGAATGAAACGAAACTGAATTTTCTTATTTTCCGTTTCAACTAATTTTAAAATATCCTTTTCTATGTTGAGACAAATGCCCCCCAAAGGATTAACGAACAGATAGATTTCAATCATTCATACTTCCTCCAATTTGACTCTTTTTTTGCAACTAGACATCATTTCTCAACTAAGTGACCCTAATTTATCAGAAAACTTGGGAAAATTGAAATGATATGTTTTACCATTATAACTTCTTAATCTTTTTACTTGAGCTTTGCATCATTCGCTGAATTTTATTTGGTGATGGCTTTTCTTTGATATTCAAAGTATCCAATAAAGCAAAAAATTCTTTTTTACCAATAATGGCATCACTAACTTCTAATTCTAATTCAAAATCATGCTGCTCGTTGTACCAACTTTCATCTAGCGCGAGTAAACCTTGGGGAAGTTTTTTTTCTGCTCGTTTAGTTGTTAAGCTGCCGATTAAACGTAAATCGTCTTTGGCAATGCCTAATGTAATCAATTTATTGTAGACAGCTCCTGAATTAGGGAGTACGCCTGAGTCGATAATTGCTTGTGCTTGCGCAGTGGAAAGCGAGTCATTGATCTCTAATAAACCGACCTTTTCAGGTACTTTCAAAGTGATTTCTGCATTTTTCGATAGTGTTCGAACTCTTAAACCAATGTGCTTTTCTTTTAACTGGAAATCAGCTGTATCGAAATAGTAATTGGTTTGTGTAAAAAAGTGGTTTTCTTCTAATTGAAAAAAATCAGCGGTGCGCAAAAATTCTTCTTTAGATAATAAGGTTTTAAATTCTATTTCTAAATTTTCACTCACTACTTTTTGACCCACTTTCTTTAATTTAATTCAATTTTTACATACTTTACCCATTTACGTCAAGAAAAGTGAACTAGAAGTTAAAAAGTTTACGAAAGTCTAAAAAAAACAGACAATTTCTCAAAATGTCCTATTTTTCTCAGCTCTATGGTAAAATAAGCTGTGAATCAAATTCAAGGAAATAGAGGGATTAGGATGGAGAAAGAGTGGGAGCTTTTTCTGGCACCTTATGAACAGGCTGTTGGAGAAATGAAAGTCAAACTGCGCGGCATTCGTAAGCAGTTTCGAGAACAAAACAAACATACGCCTATTGAGTTTGTAACTGGACGTGTGAAACCAGTCGATAGTATTTTAACCAAAGCAGCTCTGCGGAATATTCCAGTAGAACGAATTGAAGAGGAAATGCAGGATATAGCTGGTCTTAGGATCATGTGTCAATTTGTGGAAGACATCCGTCAAGTGGTGGATATCATTCGCAATAGAAAAGATTTACGGATCATTCAAGAGCGAGATTATATCACGAATAAGAAAGAAAGCGGCTATCGTTCGTATCATTTAGTGATCGAATATCCTGTCCAATTGATCACAGGTGAAAAGAAAATTTTAGCTGAGATTCAGATTCGGACATTAGCAATGAATTTTTGGGCGACCATTGAGCATTCATTAAATTATAAATATCAAGGTGTTTTTCCCGAAGAAATGAAAGAACGTCTGCAAAGAGCAGCAGAAGCAGCCTACCAATTAGATGAAGAAATGTCCACGATTCGTGAAGAAATTCAAGAAGCGCAGCATTTATTCTCTCATGGGCGGGGAAAATTTCAAGATGATTATTATCAACGATTATCTGAAAAGAAAGAGAAACTAGATCGATAGGAGGCATCAGATGAAAGTAGCAATTGTTCATAATCATGAGCATCTGTCAAAAGAAGTGACAGGGCGTCTGCTTTTGCTGTTAAAGCAAAATAACATTGAAATCGATGAACAACAGCCGGAACTGGTGATTTCTGTAGGTGGAGACGGTACATTGTTATCGGCCTTTCACCGCTTCAACCATCGCTTGGATGAGGTTAGTTTTTTAGGTGTCCATACAGGACATCTAGGATTTTATACGGATTGGCGGGACTATGAACTTGAAGAATTAGTGCAAAGCTTGTTAGTTCATCAGGAAAAAAGCATTAGTTATCCATTATTAGATGTGAAAATCAGTTTTCACGGGAATAAGCCTGACAAGCATTTTCTAGCTTTGAATGAGTCAACGATCAAGCGTGCTAATCGGACGATGGTAGCAGATGTATTTATTAAAGATGAGCTGTTTGAACGCTTTCGGGGGGATGGCTTGTCTGTTTCTACACCGACGGGCTCAACAGCTTATAACAAGAGTATTGGCGGAGCTGTTTTACACCCAAGTATCAATGCCTTTCAATTAGCTGAGATCGCCTCATTGAACAATCGTGTCTTTCGAACGTTAGGATCTCCGATCGTGATTGCTCATACCGAATGGGTCGAAATCAAACTGCAGGAAAGTAATGACTATCTGATCACAGTCGATCAGTTGGATATTTATCAAGATGACATCAAATCGATTTATTATCGTATTGCTGATGAACGAATCCATTTTGCGTCATATCGACATATGCATTTTTGGCATCGAGTGAAGGATGCATTTATTAGTGAGGATTAAAGGAAAATGGAATTTAGTTGGATTGTAGAGAAAGAAGAACCGCAGCAAGTAAAATATTTTTTAAAAGAGCAGGGGATATCCAGGGGTCTCCTAGCCAAAATCAAGTTTCAAGGTGGTAAGATCGAAGTCAATGAATCAGTCGAAAATGTTTTATTTAAGCTGTCTTTAGGCGATCGAGTCAAAGTGACGATCCCGGATGAACTGGAACATGAGACGTTATTGGTTGATGATAAACCTTTAGAAATTTTATTTGAGGATGAGCACTATTTAGTAGTTAATAAACCGGCTGGAGTTGCCTCTATTCCATCTCAGTATCACCCGAATGGTACGATGGCTAATCGAGTCAAAGCGTATTATAAAGCTCAGGGGTATAAAAATCAGGTGATTCATGTAGTTACTCGTTTGGATCGTGATACCACAGGATTGATGTTATTTGCAAAGCATGGTTTTGCTCATGCGATGCTGGATCAAGAACTGCGGCAAAAGAAAGTCGTAAAAATTTATCAGGCGTTGGTTGGCGGACATGTAGAGTCATTATCTGAACATGGGAAAATCGATCAGCCAATAGGAAGAGATTTGTCGTCACTATTGAAGCGCACGATCGTTGAGACAGGGCAACAAGCTGAGACGGAATACTGGTTGTTGAAGCGTCAAGCGGATCAAGCCTTGGTGAATATCCAGCTTCATACAGGAAGAACGCATCAAATCAGAGTACATTTTGAATCGATCGGCTGTTCGTTATTAGGGGATGATATGTATGGCGGTAATATGGATCAAGGAATCGAACGTCAGGCGCTGCATTGCTGCCAGTTGAATTTTGTTCATCCTTTTTCAAAAGAGTATATGGAATTAAGGTCTCCTTTAGCAGATGATATGAAAAAAATTGCAGCACGATTATAGCGAGGAAGGAGCGGTATATGTGAATGAAGGACAGGAAATGGAAGAGCATTTCTCGCTGTTGCTAGAGACGCTGCAGAAACAGGAAATGACTGAGTTTCGCGAATTGTTTTTAGCACTTCACATTTATGAACAAGGACAATTTTATCAATCGATCGACGAAACAGATCGAAAACAGATCTATAGCTACTTATCACCAAAAGAGCTGGCGGATATGTTTGATGTGATCGAAGAAGATAATGAAAACATGAAAGACTACATCGCTGAAATGCGGCCAAGCTATGCAGCCGAGATGCTGTCAGAAATGTATACAGATAATGCGGTTGACTTATTGAATAAATTGGATAAAAGCCAAAAGGCTAAATATCTGAGCTTAATGAGTTCAGAAGATGCTGGTGAGATCAAAGAGTTGCTACATTATGAAGATGACACGGCTGGGGCGATCATGACCACTGAGTTTGTTTCGATCGTGGCTAATCAGACTGTTCGTTCAGCGATGTATGTATTGAAAAATCAAGCAGATGTTGCGGAAACTATCTATTATGTGTATGTCGTCGATCAGGAAAATCATTTAGTCGGAGTTATTTCTTTGCGTGATTTGATCGTGAATGATGATGATACCATGATTTCCGACGTTTTGAGTGAACGGGTCATCTCGGTTCATGTGGGAGACGACCAAGAAGATGTTGCTCAAACGATTCGGGATTATGACTTTCTGGCATTGCCGGTCACGGATTATGATGATCACTTATTAGGGATCGTCACTGTCGATGATATCATTGATGTTATCGATGATGAGGCTGCCAGTGATTACTCTGGTTTAGCAGGGGTCAATGTAGAAGAGGTAAGTGAAAATCCAATTAAAGCCGCATCCAAACGTCTTCCGTGGTTGATTACGCTATTATTTTTAGGAATGTCTACAGCAACGTTGATCAGCCATTATGAAGAATTAGTTAGTGAAGCAAGTATTTTGGCTGTATTCATTTCATTGATCACAGGAACGGCTGGTAATGCTGGTACACAATCGTTGGCGGTTGCAGTTAGGCGGCTTGCTGTTTCAGATGAAAAAGACAATAGTTTTGTTCGACTGATCATCAGTGAGGTATTGACGGGATTGGTGACAGGTGCTGTAACTGGAGTTTCTATTTTTGTTGTCGTGGGAATTTGGCAGCATAATTTTCCGCTTGGCTTTGTAATTGGCATGGCAATGCTTTGTGCGATCACTGTTGCGAATTTAGCTGGAAGCTTGATTCCTATGCTGATGGATAAATTGGGTTTCGACCCTGCAGTGGCCAGTGGTCCATTCATTACAACATTGAGTGATTTGACTAGTGTACTGATCTATTTTAATATCGCTAGTTTGTTCATGCAGTATTTTGTATAAGGAAGAATCTAAACTTTTGATATAAGATTTATTAGCTAAAACATACTCAAAAATGAGTGTGTTTTTTTATTTATTTGACAAAAAAATTGTTATAAGATAAGATACATACTAACGGTATGTATAGAGGTGAATAAATGGCACGGAATAAATATCCTGAAGAGACAGTGAAAAAGATTTTGGATGTATCAGAACAACTTTTTATAGAAAAGGGATATGATCATACCACTGTTCAAGATATTGTTGATAACTTAGGCGGATTGACTAAAGGTGTAATCTATCATCATTTTAAATCTAAAGAAGAGATCTTCAATACGATTTTAGAAAAACGATATACAGTTGATATCAATAAGCAAATTCAATCATTGGAAGGAATCAGTGGTTTTGAAAAAATCAAGCGGATCAACAGGATCAGCCTTCGATCATTAGAACATCAGAAATTAGCCTTTTCTGCGAAATCGTTGATCACAGATCCTAGGGTGATCGGTGAGTTGTATATAGAAGCATTTCAAAAAACGATCCCTTACCTTCAAGGAGTCATTGAAGAAGGGATTCAAGATGGTTCTATCTCAACTCAATATCCTCAAGAAATCGCTGAACTGATCGTTCTTTCAACGAATATGTGGTTAGCGCCTTCTTTATATAAAATGAATGAAGAGGAACTTTTAAACAAATTGAATTTTTTTAAGCAGTTGTATGATGGGGTTCAATTTCCGTTGATCGATGATGAGTATATTCAAGATGTCGTTACCATGTATAGAGTGATCAAAGAATAAAGATGCTAAGAGCATTTTTATTTTTAATATATACATACTAATGGTATGTATATAGATTTAGTTTATAGAGTAGTAAAAAAAATGAAGGAGGAAGAATGATGATCAATGAAGTAAACAGAAAAATCAACCAGTTAAATAAAAAAGTGGGAAGTCAGATTCGAGTCCCAGAATTGACTAAGCGAAGAATGAATCAGAGTGCCTTGACGAATTTGGTTGTTGGTGGATTCATAGCAAGTGCGGGTATCATTTTTGAAAGAAAAGAACTATTTTTTTTAGGAGGTCTAGGACTGGTAGGAAGTCTCGTAATGAGTATTGAAGCTAGTAATATTAAGAATGATGAAGAGTAAAGGAGAAGATCTTGAGACAAACAGAAAAAGCAGTTTATTTCTAAATAAACTGCTCTTTCCTCATTTTCTTTGAGTTATCCTACAATTTTTGTTCCATGAACTTCGTTTACCTGCAGCGCATTGACAACAGTGTCTAAATTTTTATCTGAAATACCTCCGCCAGGGAGAATAAGGATTCGATCATTTGCATAGGCGATCAATTCTTTTAAATGATCAAAATTATCTTCGATTGGTGTTCCGCTAGGACCGCCATGCGTCAAGATTCGATGAACCTCATGATCTGCTAGCCAATCGATGGCTTTGAATTGTTTTTCTTTCGGTAAGGCATCGAAAGCCATATGGAAGGTGATTTGTAAGCCTTCTGCAGTCTCAATCAACAGCTCCAATGCATCCTCATCAAGCCATCCATCCTCTGTTAAGCAGCCTAAAACGACACCGTCAGTGCCTATTTTTTTTGCTTCGATCAAGTCTGTATGCATGATCTTTAATTCGATATCGTTATAGACAAAATCACCTCCGCGCGGTCTGATGATTGTCATCACAGGAACAGAATGCTCACCAGCATAAGCAATTACTTCTTCAATAACGCCTGTACTTGGTGTTGTTCCGCCAACAGCAAGATTGTCGCATAGCTCGATGCGGTTAGCTCCATTTCGGATAGCTGTTGGGATATTTGTAAAATTCTCAGCACAAAATTCTTTGATCATTGGTTCCACTCCTCATTTTTGTTTCACAGGCATTGTACCATAGTTCAGCTAGTTGCCAAAGCGTTGTTCTCGTTGTAAGATAAATAACGATAGTTTAAGAAAATGTAATAGAACTTTTTAATAGAATAGGAAGAGGTCTATGTTAAAAAAAATTGAGGCAGCACGTAACTTTTTAGAAGAACATCAACAACAATTTCTATGTCCAGTTTGCCATGACCAAGTTCAGTTAAACGAATACAGCTTAACCTGTAAATTAGGACATCGGTTTGATCTTTCAAAAAAAGGAACGCTTTATTTTCTTTCACATAGTATTCAAACAGAATACAGTAAAGAAATGTTAGAGCCTCGTGGACGTATGATCAAAAGCGGGATGTATCACCCGTTATTAGAAAAAATCAGTGAGCATATCGAACCGACTGCCAGTGTGTTGGATGTAGGATGTGGTGAGGGGAGCTTCTTATCTGAACTTAGCAAACTGGGGTTATGTGGGTCAAAAGTTGGCTTTGATATTTCTAAAGAGGGAATTTATTTAGCTAGTAACCAAGCAGTCGATGCTTTTTGGTGTGTCGCTGATTTAACCAACTTGCCATTTGCAGATCACTCAATGAATACGATCTTGAATATTTTTTCACCATCACACTATCAAGAATTTCGTCGTGTTTTGACAAAAGATGGAGCATTGGTCAAGGTCATACCAGAAGCGGATTATCTGAAAGAGCTGAGGGCAGCATTTTATCCGGACGACGAACGGAAGCAATCTTATTCAAACGAAAAAGTCTTTGCGAAATTTTCTGAAGAGATGGATATTTTAGTGGATGAAAGAATCCGTTATACCTTTCATATTCCGGAAGAAAATCGTTTGGATTTATTAGAAATGTCCCCCTTGGAGTGGGGCGCTGCAGAACAAGTGAAAGAAACATTGAAAAAGGACCCGTTGAAAGAAATTACAATTGACGTCCGAATGTTAAAAGGAAAGGTGAAATAGCGCTTACATTTAGTTAATTTACGAAAAGGTATTGCAAAGCTCCAATATTGGTGTTATATTACATACAAGTTGTTTTTTCATTGGTTTTTATCAGGTTCCTGTTCTGATAAAAGTTAGTGAGAAGAGCTTCACTAACGTAACGACTCGCAGTGATTGACACCGAGGCGGTACGTTTTTTTTATGTCGATAATGAATAAAAAAGTGAGAATTATGTCATTCAATTGAAAGGAAATTGTAATCATGACCAACCATATTGTCTTATTTGAACCACAGATCCCGGCAAATACAGGGAATATTGCTCGCACATGTGCAGCAACGAATTCTCCTCTACATCTCATTGAGCCGTTAGGTTTCTCTACAGATGACAAACACCTGAAACGTGCAGGATTGGATTATTGGAATGATGTGAATATTACGTATCATAAAGATCTGGAGGCGTTTATAAATCATTTAGGTGAACATTCACTACATCTGATCACTAAATTTGCGAATCAAACATATAGCGAAGTAAAATACGCAGATGAAAAAGATCATTATTTTATGTTTGGGAAAGAAACCACAGGATTGCCGGAAGAATTTATGCGGGAGAATACAGAAAAATGTTTACGTATCCCGATGAATGATGAGCATGTCCGTTCATTAAACTTGTCGAATACGGTGGCTTTGGTCGTTTATGAAGCACTGCGGCAACAAAACTTCCCTCAGTTGGAATTACAGCATCACTACGAGAATGATAAAATAGATTAACTTAAAAAGAGCTTGAGAACAAGGGCGATTAGGTTCTATCAAGCGTCGAAGAATCTGATTTTTCACCGTTAGCTATAAAGTTTTAGAGTGCGAAACAAAACTGTTTTTTTAGTTTTGTTTCGCACTTTTTTTGTGATTATTCATGAAGCTCTAATGGCAAGCCATCAGGATCAAAGAAAAAGGTCATTTTTTCTCCAGTAAAAGTGTCCGTTCGAATGGGCTCACAATCGATATCTTTACTTTTCAAATCGGCGATAACTTCTTCAATATTTGTCACTTTAAACGCCAGATGTCTTAAACCTAGTGCTTCTGGGTAAGAGGGACGTTTTGGATAATCAGAGGAAATGAATAATTCTAGTTCGTAAACACCTAGTTTTAAATCAAGTTTGATATCGTTTTTATCTTCTCTATGATTTTCACGAATGATCTGAAAACCAAGTTTGTCTACATAGAATGCGATCGTCTGCTCATAATTTGAACAGTTGATCGCAATATGATGAATGGTTGTTAAAAACAAGGGAATGCCTCCTTCAAGTTGGTTGATCGTGCGTCTCCCATTATACGCTATTTTTCTAGAGAAAACCTTAGAGGTGAATGGAATTTTTATAATGAAAATGATACACTAGTTAAGATAATCAATATTATAGGATCAAGGGAGCAGTCAAAAGAATGAAATTGTACTTTACTCGGCATGGTAAAACAGAATGGAATCAGGAATTACGTTTTCAAGGCATGACAGGTGATTCGCCATTATTGCCAACGAGTTATGAAGAAATAAAATTACTAGGGCAGCAAATCAAGGATGTGCCGTTTGAAAAAATTTTTTCCAGCACCTCCTTACGTGCGAGAAAAACAGCTGAAGGAATTCAAGAAGTACTAGCGTCTCCGGTTGAGATCGTCTATACTGATGAGCTGAAAGAGCTGGGGTTAGGTCAACTTGAAGGTCAGCTGATCAACGAGATGCGAAAAACTTACTCAGAACAGATGGATCATATGCGTTATCAATTAGACAAATACGATCCGAGTGTTTTTCAAGGAGAACCGATCGAGCAAGCAATCTCAAGAATTTCATCTGTTGTTGAAAAAGCAGTTGATACGGGTGTAGGTCCCTATTTATTCGTAGGGCACGGAGCATCATTGACTGCGGCGATCCAATCTCTAGCAGGCAAAGATTTAGCCGACTTGCGTAGTATGGGTGGGCTAAAAAATAATAGCTTATCGATTTTAGAAACAACTGGTTCTGATGATCAAAGCTACCATTTAAAATTATGGAATGATGATTCCTTTTTACAATAACAATATTTTTGGAAAGAAGGCGGGGGCAAAACGATGGAAACACTATTTGGAGATGAGGAAAAAGAATATGTCGTAGGCCATGTTCAGGCTATTTTTTTCCAAAACCCCAGCAACTTTTACAAAGTATTATTAGTGAAAATCACAGACACAAATACCGATTATTTAGAAAAAGAAATTGTGACCACAGGTAGTTTTGGCCAGATCCAAGAAGAAGAAATCTATCGCTTTTTTGGTCACTTTGTCGATCATCCTAGATATGGGCGTCAATTTCAAGTAGATAATTATCAGCAGGAACGACCAACTTCAGCAAATGGAGTCGTCAATTATTTATCCAGTGAAAAATTTCCGGGAATCGGTAAGCGCACTGCTGAAAAAATTGTCGAAATACTAGGTGAAGATGCCATTGATCGAATCATTGCAACACCGGATGTACTAGAGGAAGTTCCACAGTTGAACGAAAAAAAACGGCAGACGATCATTGAAACGATTCGGTTGAATCATGGGATGGAGCAAGTGATCGTAGGCTTGAATCGCTATGGCTTCGGGAGTCAGTTGTCATTTTCGATTTATCAAACCTATAAAGAAGAAACGCTGGATATCATTCATGAAAATCCCTATCAATTAGTTGAAGACATTGAAGGAATTGGGTTTAAGCGTGCAGATACGATCGCAGAACAACTGGGGATCGAAGCTGATTCTGAAAAACGTATTCGAGCAGCGGTCACTCATGAGATCTTTCAACATTCTGTACGTTCCGGAAACACATATGTTGAAGCTGAAACGTTGCTGCAAGAAACGATCAACACGCTTGAATCCAGCCGTCCATTCGAGATTTCAATGGACTTAGTTGCAGAACAAATCATTCATTTAGTAGAGGAAAGTAAAATCCAGCAAGAAGGGACAAAACTATTTGAAAATAGTCTTTACTTTTCAGAATGGGGCATTGGGACATCTGTGCAACGATTGCTTTCACGCAAAAAAACGATCAAGTATGACAAGAAAGATGTCGAAAAAAATATTCGGATGATCGAAAAACGTTTGGGGATCTTATATGGAGAGTCTCAGCAGGCTGCTATCGAAGAAGCGATCAAATCTCCTTTATTTATTTTAACTGGGGGACCTGGAACGGGGAAAACAACTGTTATCAATGGAATCGTTTCGTTGTTTGCGGAGTTGAATGGGTTATCTTTAGATATCAAAGACTACACGCAGGATATGTTCCCAATTTTACTGGCAGCACCTACCGGCAGGGCTGCAAAACGGATGAATGAGACGACAGGCTTACCGGCCAGCACGATCCATCGCTTACTCGGCTTGACAGGACGGGAAAAAAATCCCAGCATGTCTGCTAAGGAGCTGGAAGGTGGGCTTTTGATCATTGATGAAATGTCGATGGTCGATACTTGGTTAGCCAATACGTTGTTCAAAGCGATCCCAACAAATATGCAAGTGATCTTTGTCGGTGATAAAGATCAACTTCCTTCTGTTGGACCGGGCCAAGTCTTGCATGACTTATTACAGATCAATGAAATTCCTAAGACGGAGCTGACAGAAATTTATCGTCAGGGAGATGGCTCAAGTATCATCCCTTTAGCTCATGAAATCAAACAAGGGAAATTACCGCAGGATTTCACTGTGAATCAGAAGGATCGTTCCTTTTTCCCAAGTGATGTGTATCATATTGAAAATTATGTTCGGCAAATCGTGACTAAAGCAAAAGCTAAAGGTTTTTCACCACAGGATATTCAATTGTTAGCTCCGATGTATCGTGGAGCTGCAGGAATTGATGCATTGAACAAAATGATGCAGGAGATATTCAATCCGAATGATGGTTCAAAAAAAGAAGTGAAATGGAATGAATCGGTATACCGAATTGGCGATAAAGTGCTGCATTTAGTTAATACTCCTGAACTGAATGTGTTTAATGGCGATATGGGTGAGATCGTCGGGATCATTCTGGCGAAAGATTCAGAAGATAAAGTAGATGAATTAGTGATACAGTTTGATAATAATGAAGTGAGCTACAAACGAAATGAGTGGAATAAGATTACGCTGTCGTATTGTTGTTCGATCCATAAGGCACAGGGCAGTGAATTTAAAATGGTTATTTTGCCAATGGTGCATCAATATCATCGAATGCTTCAACGAAATTTACTATATACTGCTGTCACTCGGAGTAAGGAAATTTTGATTTTGCTGGGTGAAGTTCAAGCTTTTTCGACCTGTGTCACACATGAATCAGCGAGTCGTTTGACAATGTTGAAAGAACGGATCACGAGTGCTGATGATATGACATTGACTGTCAGAATGCAGCTGGAAGCTTATGAAGAAGGACTGAGCGAGGAATCACCATTTTCAGACACTCATGAAAATAAATCAGTTGCCTACGAAGAAGTCAAAGAGAAGAAAGCCTCTGTTGTAGAAGAGAAAATAGAACCGATCCCCACGAAACCAAAAGTAGAAGAATTGTCTCTGTTTACCCAACCAGAGGAAGAAATAGAGGAACAGGTAGCGTTAGAAATCAAACGTCTGTTAACGCCAGCATTAGTTCAAGAGCAATCGATCGATCCAATGATCGGTATGAAAAATATAACGCCGTATGATTTTATGAAGTAGTAAAAAAATAAAGTGCCCCTCAAAAATTTAACTTTTGAGGGGCATTTCATTTAAAAAACTTATAATGAAACAAAGGGAATATGTTTTGCTAGTTGAACTAAATCATCCTAACCACAAATTTTCTAGTATTACATGCTTTAAATATTTTAGATAGGATAGTCCCATTTTAGAGCAATGAACAATACTTCTTATAGGGAATGATCTCTCCACATTTTTCTTCATCTATTTTTTTGTCCAACATTGCGAGATATTCAATCGAATGACCATTAGGGTCTGTCACATAAAATGAGACAGCAGGCATAAAAGTAAAGACATATAGATCACCTGAGTCGTCGCCGTAAAAGTTCTCTGTCTGGATCCCCTTAGTTTCTAATTCCTCTCTGATAGAGAAAAGTTGATTTTCTTCTACTTCAAAGGCAAAATGCTGTCTTTGAATTTGACTAGAAGGATAGTTTTCTCTGATCCCTAACATTCCTTTGCCTTTTCCACCAACCCAAAAAAAGATCGATTTCCTTTTATGATCGATATGTAATGATTCCAATCCCGGTAGCTGTTCATAGAATTTAGCACTCTCCAGATAACTTGCCACATTCAAATGTGTTTCAAAAATTCCTTTTACCATAATTAATATCCCCCATTTTTTATTCTAATTTTTCAAGGTATTTCTATAGTAAATCAAAAAAGATAGATAGTATAGTTATTGGTTTCTTGATCAAATATAGCAAAAAAATAAATAATACAAACATGCTTGTAATAATTATTGGACATCGCCATAAAAGAATGATAAACTTAACTTTATTTTTGGTAGAAATGAGGGAAGCAAATGGGATATGAAGGGCAAAGAGACAACATTCAAACAGACACCTTTTTAGCACAAATCGGAAATCATCAAAATCCAATGACAGGATCGATCAATACGCCGATTTATTTTTCAACGACGTATGAGCATCCAACTTTAGGAGAGTCGACGGGCTATGATTATACGAGAACGAAAAATCCAACAAGAGAAGTTGTAGAAAATGCTTTAACTGTGCTAGAAAATGGTTCTGTAGGTTTGGCAACGAGTTCAGGTATGAGTGCAGTTCAGTTAGTTTTTAGTCAATTTCCTGTAGGCAGTCAAATTGTTGCTTCAAGAGATTTATATGGCGGTAGCTATCGTTATTTTAAAGAATTAGAAAAGCTGGGAATGTATCAGTTTGTTTATGTGGAAGATGAAGCTGGGTTTGAAAAAGCAATTTCGGATCATACAGCAGCAGTCTTTATTGAAACACCGACTAATCCATTGATGGGGGAAGTGTCCATTGAAAAAATAGCTGCTATTGCTAAGCGTTATAAAGCACAAGTGATCGTGGATAATACATTCTATACACCATTGATTCAAAAGCCGCTGGATTTAGGAGCAGATATTGTTGTCCATAGTGCAACAAAATATCTTGGAGGTCATAACGATCTCTTGGCAGGTGCAGTGATCGCTCGTTCGAAGGAAATAGGTGATCTATTAGCGTATCAGCTGAATACAACAGGGGCAGTCCTTTCTCCTTTTGACAGTTGGCTATTGATTCGAGGGTTGAAGACATTGTCCTTACGGATGGAAAGGCATGAAAAAAACGCACAGGCAGTTGCAGAATACTTGAGTCAGCAGCCTCTTGTAAAGGAAGTCATGTATCCAGGACGTGGCGGTATGTTGAGTTTCAAATTAAAAGACCAACAGGCGATCAAAGACTTTTTAAAGCAATTATCGATTTTTACTTTTGCAGAGAGTTTGGGTGGTGTTGAGAGTTTAATTACGTATCCCACAACACAAACTCATGCAGATATTCCACAAAACTTGAGAGAATCTTATGGTTTGACTCCAGATTTACTGAGGATTTCAACTGGTATCGAAGCAAGTGAGGATTTGATCAACGATTTAAGACAGGCTTTTGAAGCAATAAAATAAAAAAAGAACATTAGACGAAAGTATATACACGCTTTTGTCTAATGTTCTTTTTTTGCTAAAACCAAAATAGTCTAGGCTCTGTTGCAAATGAAAAGTCTGTTCCTCGTTTGCCTAGAATTTCGCCATCTGCATGGATATATTCAGGAACGGTTGAAACTATTCTTAATTTACTTGATTGAAAATGATGAAAATACTTAGATTTCATGTGCTTTTTTTGAATCAATAAAATAATCAACCAAAAAATTTTGAATAGATTGACCCGTTCGACTAATACAAAATCCAAAACCGGTTTGCGTGGATCGGCAACTGGTGCAATCGCAACGCCTCCTCCAAAGTAAGGATGGTTAGTTACTGTACACAAAAACGCACGGTCAAACTCGAGGTCTTGTCCATTCACTTCTACACGAACAGGAAATCCTTTTTGAGTGAATAAAACTTTTAGAATCGAAAAAATATAAGAAAGTGAGCCTAAATTGAATCTATTCAATGCATGCTTCGAAGCCGATTCATTAGCCGCATTGACGATAGCTGCATCTAAACCAATGCCGACATTATTGACAGCAATCCCCTGTTCTTCCTGGATCGATTCATTATAGGTGATGACTTGCAGTTCTTGCGGTCGTTCCGCCTTCAGCAATTGAACGAAGGCTTTTTCCGTTTGACGTGAAATTCCAGCACCACGAGCAAAATCGTTACCAGAGCCACAAGGAATATATCCTAAGGGAATGTTTGGATCAAATGCTTGCAGGGCATTCATCACACTATGTAAAGTTCCGTCGCCGCCTAAAACGACGAGTAATGGAAATACTTCGATATCCAAATCATCTGACCAAGGAAGCAGTGTATGCTCAATCAATTCTTGGACGATCACTTCTTCGTGACCTGCATATTCTGTATAAAAAACTGTATGATCGATTACTACTGTTTGTAATTGATTAATGATTTTTTGAGCAGCCTTTTTCCCAGTTCCGCTGCCGGCGTTTTCATTGATGACAAGATAAAAATGCTTTTTCATTTGTTTCCTCCTTGTTCAAACTCCTATTATAACAGACAATGGAAAAATTAAGAATGTGCAATGCTTGAAAAGTATTCGGGAAAAAATAGTGATGATTTTCCATTGTGAAAGAATCCAATATAAGCTATAATGCCTAAGTATCATTTTTTGAGAACGAAAAGTTCTCGACAAGGTTCATCAACCATCCCTTGTAAAAAAACTCGGAGAAAGAAGGAGAAACTATGCAAAAAACTGTTACAACAAACAGTAAAGTCAAAGTAATTACCATGAACAGTATCGTGATGGCGCTCTATCTTGCCTTAACGCTATTGGTCGCACCAGTTTCGTCAGGACCAATCCAATTTCGAATCTCGGAAAGTCTGAATCACTTAGTCGTTTTCAACCGCAAGTTGATGTGGGGTGTTTTAGGCGGAGTAATTGTTTATAATTTCTTTTTTGGATATGGTGCTATCGATGCGTTATATGGCGGAATGCAGTCATTTATTTCACTAGGCTTAACAGCCTTGCTTTATAAAAAAGTACCTAATGTGATGCTTCGATTAGCATTGAATACGGTCTTTTTTACGGCTACCATGTGTATCATCGCATATATGTTGGCGCCACAAGGTGGAGCTGCTTTTTGGGGCAATTATGCAACACTTGCACTTAGTGAATTTGTGACAATGGCAGTAGCCGCACCGATCATGTATTGGATCAATAAATCGGTTCATTTTGAAAAAAGAGCATAATTCAAATAGTATCTAAAAATGTGGTTGGGACTACAGGGGTTTCTTTTGATTCCACTGTTTATTAAATTTTAGAGTGCGAAACAAAACGGTTTTTAGTTTTGTTCCGTACTCTTATTTCTTTAATGATCCATTTTTTATTTATTTTCCCGAAAAACTTTACTGTTCCTAGTGGCTAAATTATGATATGGTAATACAGAAGCAAAAATGTAGAGGAGTTTTTAACCAATGTTTGAATTTAAGATCGGAATCGATGCAAAAGAACATGATTCCTTTGTAGAAAACCATCCCTTATGTAATTTACTGCAATCATCTGCTTGGGGAAAAGTAAAAGATAACTGGGGCTCAGAACTTGTCGGCGTTTATGAAAATGGGACGCTCGTTGCCTCTAGTTTGGTTTTGATCAGACCTTTACCGATGAAATTTTCCATGTTATATACCCCACGCGGACCGATCATGGATTATTCTAATAAAGAATTAGTCGCTTTCTTTTTAAAAGAATTAAAGAAATTCGGCAAACAAAAAAGAGCTTTATTTGTGAAGATGGATCCAACGGTGCATTACAAAGATTTTCATTTGGGTGAGGAACAAACGATCGATCCTGCTGCCAAAACGATCATCGATAATCTAATTGCCAGCGGAGCAAAACATCAAGGGTTGACGATGGCGATGGATGCAACGATTCAGCCACGTTTCCAAGCAAATATCTATAAAGAAGATTTCAGTGAAGAGCAACTGTCAAAAAGTACGAAGAAAATGATGAAGCAAGCGCAAAAAAAAGGTGTCACAGTAAAAATGGGACATACTGATTTTGTTGATGATTTTGCCAAAGTCATTGAATTAACGACAGAACGACAAAATATTTCTTTAAGAAACAGTGATTATTTCAAAAAGCTATTACAGATCTATCCAGAAAATTCATTCATCATGTTGGCAGAAGTGAATTTGAAAGAACGCTATGAAGAAACTAAACAACGTTTCGATAAAAACAAAGAAGATCTGGCAAATTTGAAAGAAAATCAAGTTAAGAAGCGTCATAATTTAGAAGAATTAGATTTTTCTTTGACACGTGAAATGACAGAATTAGAAGAAAACATCGCACATTCCGGAGATGTTGCTGTCGTTGCAGGTGCTTTGGCGATCACATTCGGTTCAACGAGCGAAATTTTATATGCGGGTATGGATGACCGTTACAAGCGCTATATGCCTGCGTATTTAACGTGGTTCGATGCAATCGAAGAATGCTTTAAACGAGGATGTTCTTCGTGTAATATGGGTGGACTTGAAGGAAGTTTGAACGATGGTTTGATCAAATTCAAATCTAATTTTAATCCAACGGTCAATGAATTTATTGGTGAGTTTGATTTACCTGTCAATAATTTATTATTTAAAGCAAGTGAATATGCATATAAGTTAAGAAAACAGAAAAAATAAATAAAAGAGGTGCGATTTCGATGGAAAAAATTGAAATCGTATCTTTTTTTATTGGGTTTACCTTCTGGCAGAAAAATGAGATAATCAAAAAGGAAAAGTGAGTTTTTGGAGGGAATAAAATGGAAGAAACGTTAGTTCAGAATCAATGTTCAGCTTGTGGGGGAGCGATCAATGATCCATCATTTAAAAATTGCCCGCATTGCGGAACTACGTTGGATATGATCCAAAAGGAAATCGATGAGAAAAACAAAAATATCGAGTTGTGTGCAAATTGCGGCTCACCGGTGACTTTTAATATTGAGAAACAGCAATTTTCATGCGATTTTTGTCACTCGACTTTTACAACAAAAGCGGAGCAGGATTTTGATAATTTGACCTATGAAGCGGATGATTTGATTCCGTTTCAAGTGCCGGAAGGCTTAGCAAAAAAGAAATTTTATGAATGGTTGATCGCAGGGGAAAATGTTCCTTTAGATATTCTTGGAAAAGCAACGAGCATCCAATTAGAACAAGTGTATATTCCTTATTTGGGGGCAAGTGTTTCATATGAAGGCTCTTGGAGTGCCGATATTGGCTATAATCGCAGTGAAACCTATACAGAATACGTAACAAAAGAGGATAAAAATGGCAATAAATATACAGAGCCTGTGACTAAAATGCGAACAGTCGTTGATTGGAATCATTCAAGCGATATTTTCACAGGAACCGCTTATAAAAGTTATCTGATCAGCAATGAATTGACAGGAGCTGTTGTGGCATTTGCAGAAAAAGCTTCCGGACTAGCAATCATAAATGAAGTGAAGCCTTTTGATGCGCATTATACAGCTGGAACTCGTCAACTAAAGATTTCGTCAGACAAGGTTTCAGAAGCGTTACGTTCTGTTCGTGGATTTGCCCATGAAGAAGCACGCAAGAAAATGAAGAGCCTCTTACCTGGTGATAAGAATAAGAATGAAAAAATCACTAAATTTTCGTATACGTTGATATCAAAATATACGTATGTACCATTTTGGAAAATTACGTATAAATACGAAGGAATCGATCATATGACGTTGATGACTGCATCTAAAAAGGAAAAAATTGACATTGACGGCAGTCGTCCTGTGAGTCAGGAAGATTCAATAATTGAAAAAGGGATGAAGCGCAAGGGACGTTACGGTTTGTTTGCAAGTCTTGGATTTTTCTTAGTAAATATTTTAGGTGTGCTTCCAGATGAAGCAGGTCCTTTTCTAGCATTACTTGTTGTAGGCGGTATTGGTGTTTGGCTATTTTTTGCAATAAAAAGGCATAGATTTCTCGGTGCAAATAAGAAAAATTTAAAAAATAACTTGCAAGAGCATCCTGAATATATGAGTTTACTAAAACAATATTCAGAATAAGCTTGGCGTGAGATAATGAGAGCTAGAAATTTTTTTAATTTCTAGCTCACTCTTATTTGTTATAATCGATTTTTGTCATTATATTTATTTCAAATGAGACTAAAAAATGTTTGTAGAGATTTTTATGTAGATAAAATATTCTTCGAAAAGATCAATGGCTAGAATGTTTACAAATGAATAACCGTAAAGAGAAAAAGGAGTTGGAAAAAAGTGTTAGCTGTTGAAAAAAATAAACGAAGTATCCTCTTAGTTTTTTTTATTTATCTGGTCATCAATTTGGCGATAGGGATAGTGAATTTTCCTTATTTAGATGATGTTGGACGGCAATTATGGGGATATTCAAAATTTGCAGAAGGATATTCACGGTGGGGCAGTGAGATTTTAGCTTGGATGATACAGGGAAGTAGGCATCTAACTGATTTAGGATTAGTTTCTTCGATTCTAACGGCAATTATTTTAACTATCTCCAGTAGTATCGTTGTATATGTATTAAATGATAAAAAATTACAGATCATTCCAATGATCGTATCCACGATCGTCGGGATAAATCCTTGGTTTCTTCAAAATATAAGTTTCAGATTTGATGCTCCTTTTATGACATTCAGCATTTTGTTCTCAGTCATTCCATTTCTTTGGTGGGATAGCAAACGGTATTTCTTTTTTTGGATATCGGTTATCGGCGTTTTTCTTATGTGCAATACCTATCAAGCGTCTTCTGGCGTATATCTTCTTTTAGTATTGGCTTTGTCCTTCAAAAGAATTTTGGAAAACGAAAAATGGATAGAGATCCTCAAACAAATAGCGTTGTCAGCGTTAGCTTATATTGTTGCTATGGGGAGCTATGTACTTGAAATGAAATTTAACCCTGAATTAGCAAATAGAGGTGGCAATGTTGCAATAGCCTCTCTAAAAGATATTCCAGCGGTTATCTTTATTAATAGCAAAATGTATTTGCAAAAAATTATAGAACAAAGTACGCGCTTATGGATATTATTCGTTATAGTTTTGTTGATAGTATTCATTTTTGTTCACGTTATTACAGCTAAAACTAAAAGAGCTAATGTCTTCTTTTTTTCTTTTGTTTATTTGATTTTAGGATCAATATTAAGCTATGGTGTTTTCTTGATATTCTCAGAAAAATTAGCTTTAGCAGCACCAAGATACGCATATGGATTTAGTATTTTTGTTGCTATAACGCTGATCTTACTTCTTAATCGATTGCCTATGATTCCTAGTTTATCAATACCGATACAAGGAATAATCACTCTATTTTGTTTCTATTTACTGTCATTTCCTTTTGTCTATGCCTCATCTTTGTCCTATCAACTTGATGCATTTGAACGTCAAAGCCTTGTGTTAGCATCAGATTTAAAGGATTTAGTACTTTCAGATAAGCAAAAGGTCTATTCAAACACTCTTTTTAAGGAATCACCTGTATTTGAAAATACCGCTAAAAACTACCCGATCTTAAAAGATTTAGTACCAACAAATACAGCACTTTTCTGGCCAAATCAAGTGCTATTCAAAACATATTCAGGTATGAATATTGATATCCAACCTTTTAACTTAGAAGAATTCCAATCCGATGAAAAAGAACGAAAGAAGTCGGACTATTATTATGATATTTACCAAAAAAATCAGGATATTTATATTATTGTTAAGTAAACAAAATCAATTAGTGTAATTGATATGCATGATGAAAAAAGCTGGTCGTTATATCTATATTGTTACTATTAGACAGAGATAAAAGGGTAAAGCTGGCAATGGATTTAAAAAGGTATTGGATGGTTTAGAAAATAAATCAGGTGAAGCTTATAGGACAAAAAATTTAAGTACTTTTTCTATCAATAATCGATTCTGTGGTTCAAATGAGTATTGACGTAGCTTTTAAAGAGGAATTGCAAAAGTTACAGATAAAAAAATTGTTCAAAATAAATTAAATTTATTCTTTAGAGAGCGTGTCATCTAAGTGAATGGATTGAAATTGCAATCTGATACAACGTAAATTGTTTTATCGAGTATTTTGTTTAGAAGATAACTCAACCAGTTATCCTCTAAACTTTTTTTATATAAAAATTTACTGTAACAGACAAAATAGCTACAAGAATACCTTTATCGAATCAGATAAAGGTAAGAAATAATAAAAATAATAATTGACTTGTTGAAAGGATGTTTTATAATAGAGTAAATGAAAGTGCTTAAAAATATTTATGCTAGATGAAAAATATTTAGTTTTTTGATTTACTTTGGCTAGAAGGAGGAGTTCTGTGGGAATGATCAAAGAGGCTACAGCCGTCATTTTATGTGGGGGAAAAAGTACAAGAATGGGCTTTGATAAATCTTTGCTAAAAGTCAATGGAGAGTTCGTTCTACTTAGAACAGTAAAACAGCTCCAAAAAACTTTTCCTAAAGTATTGCTCGTAGCAAATCAAAGAACAAAATTTCCAGCTGTTTTTTCTCAAGTGGCTATCATTGAAGATCATTACCATGAAAAAGGGCCTTTGGGCGGTTTAGCAACTGGACTGGAAGAAATAGAAACAGAATATCTATTTTTAGTTGCTTGTGATATCCCTAACTTAACAGTTGATTTGATTCGGATCATGACAGAGCATTTATCAACGTATCAAATTGTATTATGTCAGCAAAACGGTCGATTAGAACCATTATTCGCTTTTTATCATCGTTCTTGTTTGTCTGTCTTTCAACAGCAGCTTACATCAAAAAATTGGCGCATAGCAAAAGAATTCGATCGATTTTCAGTTAAGATCATTACATTAGAAACGTCTACGACTATCAACAATGTGAACACGCCAAAAGAACTTGTCTTTTGGAATTAAAATAAAGTGACATGAAAGGAGTACAGGATGGATTTTGACAGCAGTCAGGAAGTCGTCAGCAGTTTAGGGGATAAAGCAAAGGCAAAGACGAAATTATCATTTGTTCGGTTGAGCATTTTAGGAATTATGGCAGGCTCTTTTATTGCACTGGGGTATTTATCGTTTATCAGAATTACAGGAACTGTTCCTGAAACGTGGGGCAGCTTTGCGACGTTTTTAGGAGGTTGTTTATTTCCAATTGGATTGGTAGCGCTTACTTTTGTAGGCGGTGAGTTAGCAACAGGAAATATGATGGTGATGACTTTAGGATTGATGCAAAAGAAAATTACGAAAAAAGATGTGATTTATAATTGGCTGATTGTATTGATCACCAATTGTCTTGGCGGTTTTTTGGTCGCTTTTTTCTTCGGTCATATCGTTGGTTTGACTGAAGGCGCATTTCTAGAAAAAACGCTCTCTGTGGCACAGGCAAAAATCAATGATACGCCGCTTGTAGCATTTGTTTCAGGTATTGGCTGTAATATTTTTGTTTGTCTAGCTGTCTATTTGGGTGCCATGGGGAAAACTTTTTTAGGCAAGATTTTTGGGCTATGGTTTCCTGTAATGGTTTTTGTTGTTTGCGGATTTCAGCACGTTGTAGCGAACGCATTTATCATTCCCGCAGCGATTTTTTCTAACGCAAGCAACATCCAATGGTCTGAATACTTAATCAACACAGTGGTTGTTTTTTTCGGGAATGCAGTCGGTGGCAGTCTATTTTTAGCGGTACCTTTGATGTTTGTTACAACTGAGAAAAAAGAAGCAGAAGAGCTAAGTGTAGGTGGCGTGTATGAAAAAACTTGAAATGCCTCTGATGGTTCAGATCGGTTCTACAGGACGTAATAGTGGTAAGACAACGCTTGCGAAAACTTTAATAGAAAAAGGACAACCGTTTTTCCCTATCTATGGCCTAAAAGTCATTACGATCAGCGGTGCTAAAGGGAAATGCCAACGAGGAGAAACCGGTTGTGGGATATGTACAAGTATTGACGAAGGGTTTGAATTGATCGAAGAAAAAAACGCCAGTGGTTCCAAAGATACGATGCAGCTATTAAGAGCGGGGTGCGAAAAAGTCTATTTATTAAAGGTTTTTTACGATCATTTATTGGAAGGTCTTTTAGCTTTTCAACAAGTAGTTCCTGCAGATACAGTGGTCGTTTGTGAATCAAATTCTGTTCGTGAGGTAGTTGACCCCGGATTATTCATCATGATGAATAATCAGAAAGGAATGAAGAAAACTGCAGCAAAAGTGATCGATCAAGCGGATTTGATTTTAAATTCTCCAGAATTACCCAATCATTTCGATCTCGTCAAAACAAATTCAGGTATTTATTATAACAAAAAGGATAAGGATAGGAGAGCAAAAATATGGGGTTAAGTTTGAAAGAGAAAGAAGCAATTATTTTTGAAAATGACTCTGATCCACAACGCATATTAAATATTTTCCTCGACATTCAATTTGCGTCAGAGGAAGGATATATCGATGAAGAAACAGCAAAGCTGGTTGGAAGTCATTTGGGCTTATCGGAAGCGCGTGTTTATGAGCTGTTAAGTTTTTACGCTATTTTGAAGACAGAACCACAAGCAAAATATGTCCTTAAAATTTGTAACAGTACTCCTTGTTTATATACAGGAGGAGACATGTTGGCAGAAGTATTAGAAACGATTCTAGAGGTTCCGATCGATCAGGCAACTCCGGATGGATTGTTCATGTATCATAGTATTCCTTGTATTGGTGCATGTGATCAAGGTCCAGTCATTAAAATCAAAGATACAGTATTTAGTGATTTGACAGAAGAAAAAGTATATCAGCTGATCGATGATTTACGTAATGGCCGCTATCAGGATCTATAGGAGGAAAAGAGATGATCAAACGAAATCAACCTGTTTTGCTGGAACGAGTCAACAAGATGGAACATGCGACGGACGTGGCAGAATATGAACGTTATCAAGGCTTTGAAGGACTGAAAAAGGCAATAGAAATGGATAAAGAAACCATTTTAGATGAACTGGATATTGCTCATTTACGCGGCAGAGGCGGAGCTGCCTTCCCTTTAGGCAAAAAGTGGCGACACTTGTATGGCTCCAAAGGAGATACAAAATATATCGTATGTAATGCTGACGAAGGTGAGCCGGGAACTTTTAAAGATAAAGCATTATTGGCACATGATCCACTTAGTGTGATCGAAGGGATGGTCATTGCAGGATACTTATTTTCAGCTAAGGCTGGCTATATTTATATGCGGGGAGAGTATCGGCGTATTCAAAAGGTTTTTCAAAAGGCGCTGGATCACGCAGAAGCAGCAGGTTTTTTAGGCGATAATATTTTAGGTATCGAAGGCTTTGATTATAAAATTACGATTATTTCAGGAGCAGGTGCTTATGTATGTGGTGAAAATTCAGCCCTGCTAAATTCAATTGAAGGTAAAACAGGGCGACCAAGAGTAAAACCGCCTCATTTAGCAGATGTGGGGTTGTATTTAAAACCTACATTAGTCAATAATGTTGAATCTTTTGCGGGAATTCCTGTGATTTTGCGAGAAGGAGGACAGGCCTATCGTGATCTAGGCACCGAAGATGGCGGTGGAACAAAATTGATTTGTTTATCTGGTCATGTGAAGAATCGCGGATTATATGAAGTAAACCTAGGGACACCTTTACATGAAATTATCTATTCAGACGAGTATGGCGGCGGATCATCTACAGGGAATCCATTGAAATTTATTCATTTTGGCGGACAGTCTGGACCGATCGGTGCTGTTAAAAATTTAGATGATTGTATTTATTCATATGAAGGGTTATGGGAGAAGAATTTGTCGATCGGTTCAGGAGCTATTGTTGTCATGGACAATCGGGTCAGTATTGTTGACTACTTGGTACAAGTGGCAGGTTTTTTTGCACATGAATCTTGTGGGAAATGCACACCTTGTCGTTTAGGAACAACGAGAATCTTAGAACTATTGACGAAATTCAATAAGAAACAGGCGGAATCAGGTGATCTTGAACGTCTTGAACATATGCTGACACATGTCACGAATCTTTCAGCGTGCGGCTTAGGTCAATCTGTAGCGAATCCGATGAGAAGCGGTTTAGACTATTTTCCAGAAGAATTTGAAGCTGGACTGAAAGAAGCTGCTGTACCAGTTAAAGGGGGACTTTGGTAATATGGAAACGATGATCAAAACACAAACTGTGACCATGTCTATCGATGGGCAACAGGTTACTGTACCGAAGGGAACAACAGTATTAGAAGCTGCAAAGACGCTTGGTATCGATATTCCTACATTGTGTCACTTAAAAGAACTGGCTCCGGATGGCTCTTGCCGCATGTGTGTGGTAGAGGTTGAAGGTGGAAGAAAAGGCGGACTGAATACGGCTTGTACAGCACATTGCCAAGAAGGTATGGTGGTTCATACCGGATCACCAAGAGTCAATGATTCCCGTCGTTTCATCTTAGATCTATTATTGAGCAATCATAAGTTAGAATGCTTTTCTTGCGGGAAAAACGGCGATTGCAAATTACAGGATTACTGTATGGAATATGGTATTGATGATACTATCTTTACAGAAGGAAAAAGGATGCCGTGTCACCAAGAGGACACAAGTAATCCTTTCTTTACCTATGATCCTGAAAAATGCATCATGTGCCGTAAGTGTTCGAGAGTGTGCCAATTACGTCAAGGTAGAGATGTGATCAGCATTGCTAAACGCGGATTTGATACAAAAATGACACCAAGCTATGAAGCCTCCTTTGATCAGTCTTTATGTGAATCTTGTGGAAATTGCGTGTCAGTCTGTCCAACAGGTGCTTTAGTGGCGAAAGAGCGCAAAACCCATAGAGCATGGGAAACGAAAAAAATTCCGACGACCTGCCCGCACTGTGGAACAGGGTGCCAAATGAATTTAGTAGTCAAAGGAAACAAGCTGGTTGGCGTTGAACCGATCAATGGTGCAGCAAATAAAAATCTCTTATGCGTAAAAGGTAAATTTGCTTCCTACAAATTTGTTGGTTCAGGGGATCGATTGACTGAACCTTTGATCAAGCGTAATGGTGTTTTTGAACCTGCGACTTGGGATGAAGCATTGACTTTAGTGGCAGATAAATTCAAACAAATCAAAGCGAATGATGGGCCAGATGCTCTTGCAGGTTTTTCTTGTTCCCGCTCGATCAATGAAGATAATTATGTGTTTCAAAAAATGGTTCGAGCAGCATTTGGTACGAATAATGTCGATAACTGCGCCCGAGTTTGCCACTCAGCTTCTGTTCATGGGCTAGCCCATACCTTAGGTTCAGGTGCAATGACCAATCCAATTGCGGATATTACGACAGATGTCGACGTGATTTTACTTGTGGGCTCTAATCCAGAAGAAGCTCATCCCGTGATCGGCGCTCAAATACGTCAGGCGATGCAGCGCGGTACAAAAGTGATCGTTGTTGATCCAAGAAAGATCGATCTAGTTAAAAATAGTGAATTACATTTGCAGATCCAAGCAGGGACCAATGTCGCTTTTGCTAATGGTATGATGCATGTGATCTTAAAAGAAGGCTTAGCGGACCGGAAATTTATCGAGGAAAAAACAGAAGGTTTTGAAGCTTTAGAACAGCTAGTTGCAGAATACTCACCGGAAAAAGTAGCCGAAATTTGTCATATCGAAGCAGATGATCTAATCAAAGCAGCGAGACTATATGCTAAAGCTGAAAAAGCACCGATTATTTACTGCTTAGGTGTAACAGAGCATTCTACTGGAACCGAAGGCGTCATGAGTATGTCTAATATGGCGATGCTAGTCGGAAAAATCGGGAAGCCCGGCTGTGGTGTCAATCCTTTACGTGGTCAAAACAATGTGCAGGGAGCTTGTGATATGGGCTGTATGCCGTTTGATTTCCCAGGGTATCAAAAAGTTGCAAATCCGGAAGTTATCGAAAAATTTGAAAAAGCTTGGAATGTTAAGCTGAATCGAAATGTCGGAATGACTTCTACTCAAGTATTGCCGGAAGCATCTGAAGGGAAAGTTAAGGGATTATATATCTTTGGTGAAGATCCGATCGTGACAGATCCTGATACGAATCATGTTCGCCATGCGTTGGAAAATCTAGAATTTTTAGTTGTTCAGGAATTATTTATGACAGAAACTGCAGCGTATGCGGATGTTGTATTACCAGGCATCAGTTATGCTGAAAAAGATGGGACGTTCACAAATACTGAGCGGAGAGTTCAAAGAGTTAGAAAAGCAGTTGAACCAAGAGGTAGCGCGCGACAAGATTTTGATATTTTCTGTGAGGTGATGACTCGCCTAGGCTATCCTTGTCATTATGATTCAGCTAAAGAAATCATGGAAGAAATTGCTGCAGTAACACCAACTTTTGGTGGTATCACTTATGAGCGTCTGGAAGAAACTGGAGGACTGCAATGGCCTTGCCGTACCTTAGATGATCCTGGAACACCAATTATGCACGTAGGTAATTTTACACGCGGCAAAGGTCTATTTATGGCTATCCCATACAAAAAAGCAAGAGAGCTGCCGGATGAACAGTATCCATATTTAATGTCGACCGGTAGAATGCTTTATCACTATAACACGAGAGCGATGACGGGTCGTACCGAAGGAATCAATCAAATTGCTGGTCGTTCATACATTGAGATCAATAGTGTCGATGCTGGTCGTCTTGGAATTCAAGAAGGGGATAAAGTCAAAGTTAGATCAAGACGCGGGACGATCGAAACTTATGCGGCAGTAGGAAATCGCGTGTTCCCGCAAGAAGTCTTTATGACCTTCCATTTTCCAGATGGAAATGTCAATGAACTGACAAATGCTGTGTTTGATGATATTGCGATCATCCCTGAATATAAGGTTTGTGCGGTAGATATCGTTCCAATCAAATAAGAGGAGGAGCAACGATGATCGAAGTAGAAGCAGCACAGGAAAAAATTCGACAAGCTTTTCCTCGTCAAAAAAATAGTGAATCTGTTTTGATTTTAGAAGCTGCTGGTCGAGTGTGCGCAGAAGACATTTACGCTAGAGTAGCTGTACCTACATTTTCCAGAGCGGGGATGGACGGCTATGCAGTGATTGCCGCTGAAACAATAGGGGCAAGTGAAGAGCAACCTGTTTGTTTGGCTGTTGTAGGAACCATTTATGCAGGAGATCAAGAAATCCAAACAACAAAAAAACAAGGTGTTGCATATAAGATCATGACTGGAGCACCAATTCCGACAGGTTTTGATGCAGTGATCAAGCAAGAATGGACAGATTACGGCATAGAGAAGGTTGAACTTTATCATGAGGCAAGCAAAGGGCTGAATTATGGAGGAATCGGTGAGGATGTTTTTGAAGGTCAAAAGATCGTGGCAAAAGGACAACTGATCAATAGCCGAACAGTAGGGATTTTAGCTGCACAGGGAATGGAAACTGTACCAGTTTTTCAGCCGTTAAAAGTAGGACTTATAGCGACTGGCACGGAATTAGTTTCACTTGGAAATTCTCTGACTTCAGGAAAAATCTATGACAGCAATCTTTATACGTTAGCTTCCTTTATTCAGGCTAGCGGCAGTCAGCTGCTATTTAAAGAACGTTGCCCTGACAGTATTGAAGAACTTTCTGAACTGATCGAAGAAAAAATGGCGACCGTTGATGTACTGATTACGACTGGCGGCGTCTCAGTAGGAGAAAAGGATTATTTGCCGGAAGTCATTGATAAAATAGGCGGTAAGCAACTCTTTCATTGTGTGAATATGAAGCCTGGCACACCGATCATGGCTAGTTGTTATGCTGATCGTTTGATTTTAAGTTTATCAGGGAATCCTTTTGCTTCTGTGGTCAACTTACATTTATTTTATTGGTCATTCTATGCACATTTTATGCAATGTCCTGAATTAAATCTACAGTCTCGAAAGGTTCAGCTAGGATCTGATTTAACGTTTTCAGGCATTCGTAGGTTTATCCGCGCGTATGAAAAAGATGGGGTGGTTTCACTTATTTCAGATCAGCATTTTTCCTCTGTTTTTCATAATACATTGGAAACGAATTGTTTGATCGATCAGCCGGCGAAGACGTCATTGAAAAAGACGGATGTAGTTACGGTTTATTATTGGAAATTCTAATCATTATGAGGCTGAGAAAAAGAATTTTGCTTATTTTTGAAAGAAATATTTTTGTCTCGTCGCTTATTTGACATTAGAACCCGGAACAAAACTGATGTTTAGTTTTGTTTCGGGTTTCTCTATTTTTGTGCACTAAAAAAAATTATTTATATCAGATTGTTTTTTTTTAGGTGTAGTGATACACTTGTGAGGAAGAGAACAAATTTGTATTTTAATTATTTGAAAGCGTTTTAAAGAGGTGCGGAAATGGATGAAAAAAGACGATTCACTCATATCAATGAGCAAGGTCAGGCACAAATGGTCGATGTGGGAGAAAAACCTTTGACTAAAAGAGTTGCTATTGCATATGGCGAAATCCATATGCATCAAACGACTGCTGAAGCAATTAAAAATCAGACGATAAAAAAAGGCGAAGTCCTCCAAGTTGCCAGAATTGCAGGGATCATGGCAGCGAAAAAAACATTTGAGTTGATTCCGTTATGTCATTTACTTGCACTGACCAAATGTGAGATCGATTTTCGGTGGCAATCAGAAGAAGTCTTAGCTGTTGAATGCTTGGCAAAAACAGTAGGAAATACGGGTGTTGAAATGGAAGCTTTGACAGGCGTGAATGTTACTTTATTGACGATCTATGATATGTGTAAAGCAATGGATCGTGAGATGACGATGACCAATATCGGTTTAATAGAAAAATCTGGTGGAAAAAGTGGCATGTTCAAAAGAAGTGATATCTAAACATGGAGAGTAGGAAGGGCGCGGAGAAAATGAGGGATTCTTTCAATCGCGAAATTGATTATGTACGTTTATCTGTAACAGATCGCTGTGATCTACGCTGCACGTATTGTATGCCGGAAAAGGGCATGTGCTTTTTGAAAAAAGAAGAAGTGTTGTCACAAGAAGAGATTCTATTTTTATTAAAAGCATTGGCTGAACAAGACATCAAAAAGGTCAAAATCACAGGTGGTGAACCTTTGGTAAGAAGAGATACAGTCGCTTTGATTGCGAAAATCAAAGAGATCAAAGGGATCGAAAAGGTGACGATGACAACGAATGGTATTCAGCTGGTACGTCATGCGCAAGCATTAAAAGATGCCGGATTAGATGGCCTAAATATCAGTATTGATACACTCGATCCAATAGAATTTAGAACAATTACGAGAGTTGGTGAATTAACCCGAGTGTTGGATGGGTTAAAAGCAGCCCTCAAAGTAGGCTTACCCAATATAAAAATCAATACAGTTGCCAGAGGTGAGCTGACCGACCAAGAAATCGTAGAAATAGCTGGATTAGCACAAAATGAAGACCTTCATGTTCGTTTTATTGAACTAATGCCGATCGGTTTAGGAAAAGGCTGTCCTGGACGAACGCAAGAAGAACTTTTTTCAGTGATACAGTCAGCTTACGGACGCTTGGATCCATTTGAGCAACGCTTAGGGAATGGACCAGCAAGTTATTTTTCATTACCAGATTTTCAAGGCAAGATTGGATTTATTAGTGCATTAGGGCATTGTTTCTGTGCTGCGTGTGATCGCATTCGCATTACTGCAGATGGTAATCTCAAGACATGTTTGCATATGGATGAAGGGTGTTCTTTAAAACCTGCCTTGACTGCTCAAAATAAAGAGCTGTTATTGACTCAGATTTTTTCAGCTATTCAGCAAAAACCGGAAAAACATCATTTTTTAGAAACACAGGGAGATTCCCGTTTCATGTCACAAATTGGAGGGTAAGACGATTATGGCTACAGGAGAAATTATTGGTATCAATATTAGTGAACGAAGAGGAACACAGAAAAAGGAGATTCCAGAAGTTGATTTAGTGAAAGGCTTTGGTTTAGCGGATGATGCCCATGGTGGAAATTGGCATCGTCAAGTCAGCTTATTGTCTTTTGAAAAAATCACCGAGTTCAATGAGCGCGGGGCTCGTGTTGGCAATGGCGCATTTGGTGAAAATATTATTGTTTCAGGAATCGACTTACGTAGATTGCCAGTAGGTACAAAAATCCAGATTGGAGATGCGTCTTTGGTCGTGACTCAAATCGGAAAAGAATGTCACAAGCATTGTCAGATCTATGCCCGCGTTGGGGACTGCATTATGCCTAGAGAAGGGATCTTTGCGGTCGTCGTAGATGAAGGCCATATCAAAAAAGGTGATACGCTTGAAGTTGTATAAATTAGGCATCATCACGCTCAGTGATAAAGGGGCGCAAGGACTGCGACAAGATGAGTCTGGGGATTTAATAGAAAAAATGCTGAAAGACCAATTTGAGATCGTTGATCGAATCCTTATTCCAGATGAAAAAGAAATGCTGAAGCAGACCTTGATCGACTGGTGTTCGACATGTGAGTTGATTTTGACTACTGGCGGAACAGGATTGGGCGTGAGAGATATCACACCCGAAACGACAATGAGTATTGCTGATAAAGAAATTCCTGGAATCAGTGAAGGGATGCGTATGCTTAGTATCAAAAAGACACCGTTCGGTATGTTAAGCCGCGGCGTAGCAGTTCAACGTGATAAGACATTGATCATCAATCTACCTGGAAGCCCAAAAGCTGTTGAAGAAATTTTGACTTATCTTCAGCCGATTCTATCACATGCGCTCGACATTTTAACGGATCGTAAAACAGAGCACTAAATGGAGGAAAACGATGAAAGTAGTAAAAACGATCGATTCACAAGGGTTGATCCTCTATCAAGACATTACTAAAATCGTCAAAGGTGAGTTCAAAGGCGTGGCTTTTCGAAAAGGACATCGTGTGACTGCAGAAGATATTCCGATACTGCTCTCGTTAGGAAAAGAACATTTATTTTTACGATCAGAACAGTCGAACTTGATCCATGAAAATGAAGCAGCTGACTTTTTGTATCAACTTCTAGCAAGCGAGTTTATGAACGCAACGCCAGTTTCAGAAGGAAAGATAGAAGTAGTTGCTGAACGTGATGGACTACTGAAAGTTGATCGAGAATCTTTGTTTAGACTAAATGCAGTTTCGGGGATGGCCGCTGCAACACTTCCCACGAATCAAAAAGTCCGTGCCGGACAAAAAATAGCTGGTACGCGAATCATTCCCTTAGAAATTGAATCAGCTGCTTTGGTCGAAGCTGAACAAGCTGTAGGGACCGACCCTATATTGTCGTTGATTCCGTTTGAAAAAGTGACGATTGGTATTGTGACGACTGGCAGTGAGATATACAACGGTTTGATCGAGGATGCGTTTGGCCCAGTGATCAAAGAAAAGCTGGCTGACTATCCGACGGCAGAAATCAAGTTTCATACGATCGTCAATGATGAACCTAATCAGATCACTCAGGCTATCGAGAGTATGCTGGAAGCTGGAGCAGATATTATTTTTTGTACCGGTGGGATGAGTGTGGATCCGGATGATCGAACACCTTTGGCTATCAAGCAGACTGGAGCAGAAATCATTTCTCATGGGACACCTGTTTTGCCGGGATCGATGCTTTTACTTGCATACTTGAATGAAAAGACAATCGTCGGTTTGCCTGGCGGAGTCTTATATTCTAAACGTACGGTGTTTGATTTATTGCTGCCTAGGATCATGGCCAAAGATAGCATAAATAAAGCTGAAATTATCGGTTTGGGTTACGGCGGTTATTTATAGCCTTAGTGAAGGAGTGAAACGATGAAGCACCTAAGAAAATCATGTATTCTAGGCTGGATCTTCGCAGTATGCTTTCTTTTATCTGCTTGCACAACCAATGACACCAAAAAAACAACGACCGCAAATTCCGCTAGTCAGTCAAAAGAACATCATTTATTGATCGCAGCAGCAGCCAGTTTAGAGGCAGTCATGGAGAATCAGATCATTCCCGCATACATCAAAGAGCATCCAATGACGACGATCGAAGGCAATTATGATAGTTCGGGGAAACTCCAAACGCAAATCGAAAAAGGTTTGGAGGCCGACATATTTTTTTCAGCTGCAACAAAACAAATGGCTGCGTTGACTGAACAAAAATTGATCGAAGAAAAAAGTGTCGTACCGCTGCTGAAAAATCAGCTAGTGATGATCGTACCGAGTGCATCTAAGGAAAATTGGCACTCATTCAGTGATCTGAACAAGGCAGAAACGATTGCAGTCGGCGATCCAGCGAGTGTTCCAGCAGGACAATACGCTGAAAAAGGACTAAAAGCAACTGGTGATTGGGCATATGTGAGAGAACATGCGAGCTTTGGTACGAATGTTACAGAAGTTTTGAATTGGGTCGCAGAGGGAAGTGCCCAAGTTGGATTGGTTTATGCAACGGATGCTGTCTCTAGTAATAAAGTAAATGTCGTTGCTGTGATGCCTGATGACATACTTGATGAACCGATCATCTATCCAGTAGGAATCGTCTCAAGTTCGAAAGAAAAAGAGTCGGCGGAAAGCTTCCTTACATTTTTACAAAGTGAGGAAGTCGCAAAATATTTTGAAGATACAGGGTTTATTATCAATAAGTAGGTGAGTCTGGTGGATTTAAGTCCGATTATTATTTCATTCAAAACAGCGATCGTTGCAATCATTTTTACTTTTTTCAGTGGTACGATCATTGCTTATTTGATTTTCCGTATGAAAAAGCAAAATCTAAAACTCATTTTCAATAGCTTATTTACCTTGCCGCTGGTGCTGCCGCCAACGGTTTTTGGCTTTTTCTTACTTGATATTTTTGGTGTCCAGCAACCGATTGGGAAGTTTTTGCTGGATTTTTTTGCGGTAAAAGTCGTTTTTTCATGGAAAGCAACAGTGATTGCGGCAGTAGCTGTGTCCTTTCCATTGATGTATCGCTCCGCAATCGCAGCCTTTGAGCAAATTGATGGGGATCTTTTTTCTGCTGCACGAACTTTGGGATTCTCAGAAATGAAAATTTTCTTCAAAATCGCTTTGCCTTTATCTTTGAATGGTTTATTGGCTGGTGGAGTTTTAGCGTTTGCCAGAGGATTGGGTGAATTTGGTGCTACAACGATGTTGGCAGGAAATATCGCAGGAAAAACACGAACCTTACCATTAGCGATCTATTCAGCTGTCGCTGCTGGAGATTGGGCTTTAGCTCAAAACTATGTGTGGGTCATCGTCATTATTTGCTTATTGATTCTTTTTATGACGGAATTCTTTGGTCGAAAGTCATGGAGGCATAAATCATGAAACTAAGCGTGGATATCAAAAAAAGACTGCAGAACCATACATTGCGCGCTGCCTTTGATATAGAAGCAACTACTTTAGGTGTTTTAGGCGCTTCCGGCTGCGGAAAAAGTATGCTGCTAAAATGTATTGCTGGAATCGAAACGCCAGATTCAGGTCGGATCCAATTGGGTGATCGAGTGTTATTCGACAAAGAAGCGACTATCGACTTGTCACCACAAAAACGAAATGTAGGCTTATTATTTCAACAATACGCCCTGTTTCCCCATTTAACGGTGTATAAGAACTTAGCTAGTGTCACAAAGAATCGTCAGCTGATTTCAGAACTGTTAGAGATGTTTCATTTAGAAAACAGCCGAAATAGCTATCCGCATCAAATCTCCGGCGGTCAAAAGCAGCGTGCAGCGTTAGCGCGGATGTTAGCCTCAGAGCCGGCATTATTGTTGCTGGATGAACCTTTTTCTGCGTTGGATACTTCATTGAAGGAAGAGCTTCAGCTTGAGCTACAGAAGCGTTTGTCTTCTTTTAGCGGAAATATCTTGATCGTCAGCCATAGCTTAGATGAGCTGTACCGTTTGTGTCCTGAGCTGATGATCATGACGGAAGAGACTTGTTTGCAGGGAGAAACAGATACCTTATTTAAACAACCGCAAACCCTAGTAGCAGCCCAGCTGACAGGCTGTAAAAATATTTTCCCGATAAAACGAATAGATGCGCATACGGTTTTAGTGACTGGTTGGTCCGTACCTTTGACCGTAGCACAAGAAGTATTGCCGAGACATTCTCATATTGGGATCAGAGCTCATGATTTTCTATTGGATACTTCGGGAGTGAATCAATTAGAGGTCGAGTATGGTTTTTCACAGCAAACACCTTTTGAACAAAATAGCTGGTTTTCTCACCGTGGGAAAAAGCTTTGGTGGAAAGGTAGTAAACAGATAGCAGTAGGTCAGGTAAAACAACTAACGGTGAATCCTGAAGCGATTATGCTGTTGACAGAGTGAAGAGCAAAAAACGAAGATTTTATGCTTCGTTTTTTTTATTGAGGTAAACTAATCGTTAACGACTAAAAAGAAGAAAAACTTGCAATTGATACAAAGTAATGCTATCCTTATCTCTCTTAAAACGAAATGATTACGATTTGAAGGAAGGAGATAAGAATATGGCGAAAAAATCAAAAATTGCCAAAGCAAAACAACAACAAGCATTGGTCGAAAAATATGCTGAACTACGACAAGAATTAAAAGCAAATAAAGATTACGCAGCACTGGCAAAATTACCCAAAGATTCAAACCCTAATCGCTTAAAAAACCGCGATTTGATCGATGGACGACCAAGAGCGTATATGCGAAAATTCGGCATGTCACGGATCAATTTTAGAACGCTGGCACACGCAGGGTAAATTCCCGGTGTACATAAAGCTAGCTGGTAATAATAAAGCTTTTGGGGGAGAAACAATGGAAAAACAAGACATTTCAAGCGCACGCAGAAGATTAAAATGCACCAATCGAAAGACACGTAAACGTGCACTGAAGATCATTCAGCAGTATAAGCGGGAGAAAAAAAATCGAACGATGGCTTTAAACAACGCTAGTACGATCAATAGTTGAAGAAGAAAATGACCATTTCTTCTATAAAAAAGTAAAGCATTCCAAGGGGAAGCTTTACTTTTTTTTCGTCTAAGCATAAAATATTAGAGAATGTGTTTAGGGAAAAGAAAAGGGAGAACGTTGTGAAGAAAAAATTACAAATATTTAAGAAAAAATCAGTCAGCTATCCTCTGATCGTGATTGGGCTGATTCTGCTGGTAGTCATCAGCAACCTATATCTGCAATGGTGTCAAAACGAATTATCTACGGATTTAATGCTAAGATTTGCCTTTTCTTGGCATACAGAAAAATTTATCTTAGGCTGCTTGGTTTTACTGGTATTCTTGCTATTTTTGATCAGTCTAGCTGGCTCTTTTCTACTGGGGAGTGTTCTTTATGCCATAACGATCGCTATCTTAGGGTTTGCAGACTATCAGAAGATGTTTTACCGGACAGAGCCTATTTATCCTGATGATCTAAAAATGATCACCGAATTCGGGCTGCTAAGAGAAATGATCGGAACCGTTCCTTTTATTGTGATCGTACTGATTGCAGCGATTGCCCTAGTCTTTTATTGCCGAGCAATCTACAAAAGTCGTTTATTATCGAAAAAAATGCAAATCGTTCGTGTGACCGGCTTGATCGTCACGATTGGATTATTAGTGTATATCAGTGATTTCAATAATCCAAATAATCTCTTACGCAAGCAATATGACAAAACAGCGTTGTGGATTCCGTATAGTCAAAAAATGAATTACTACAATACAGGCTTTATGGGTGGCTTTTTATTTAATTTAAAAGTCGAAGCAATGGATGAGCCGGACAATTACTCTAAAAAAACGATCGCAGAAATCACCGAGAAATACAATAAACAGGTTACATCAATAAAAGATGCTGAAGAAGAACAACCAAACATTATTTTTGTGATGAGCGAAAGCTTTTCTGATCCACAGCATCTAGCAGGGGTAACCGCAAATAAGAATCCACTAAAAGATTATTATGAAGTAGCAGATAAAACTTATAGCGGCCAAATGCTTTCTCAAAATTACGGTGGTGGGACAGCCAATATCGAATTTGAAGCATTGACCAGTTTCTCAATGGAACTATTCAATCCGCAAATGACGACACCGTATACTATGTTAGTACCTAAAATGGATGAGATTCCGTCGGTTGTTTCCTTGTTGAAAAATCAGGACTATCGAGCAACAGCGATCCATCCGTACAATACCTCAATGTATAAGCGTAAAGATGTCTATAACGTGTTAGGTTTTGATCAGTTTATTAGTGAAGATACGATGAAGTATAAAGAAAAACTGCAAAACAATCCCTATATTTCGGATCAATCTGCGTATAAAGAAGTTCTTGATCTTTTAAAAGACGATCAGCAACCACAATTTGTCCATCTAGTAACGATGCAGACGCATATGCCTTATAGTGATAAATATACTAATATAGAGTATTCATCTCAAGGGCAAGGGAATAAAACCGCGATCGATAGCTACATGCAGGATATTGCCTATAGCAGTGCTGCATTGAAAGAATTTACTGAGGAATTGAAAAATGTCAAAAGGCGAACCTTAGTTGTTTTTTGGGGCGATCATTTACCAAGTATCTATTCAGATGAGATCAAAGAAATGAACGATGAGGTAATGATGCACCAAACAGAATTCCTGATGTATGATACTCAAGGATCATTACGTAAACAAAAAACACAGGATGCGATCACAAGTCCTTTTTACTTTGCACCAACGTTGTTCGATCAAAGTAATTTACAAATGACTGGCTTTTATCAATTACTAAGTCAACTTGAAGAACAGGTACCAGCCTTTGAAAAAAGTTTCTATTATACGAATGAGAAGTGGAATAAAACGTTGAAACTGACGCAGTCACAAGAAGAGCTGTATGAAGATTATCGGATGATTCAATATGATATCGTTTCTGGAGAGCAATATAGTCTAAAAAATGATTTTTTTGATTAAAATCTAAAGGAGCACAAGATGAGTTTTAAAAAGAAAGACAATCAAGTCTACTACAATCCAATCCGCCGAGCTGTCTTGAATCATCAAATGATCCAGCCAGGCGATAAAGTAGCGATTGGTATGAGTGGTGGTAAAGACAGCACAAGTTTATTATATTTTTTGGATATGATCAGTAAACAAAAGCGTTTAGGCTTTGAATTTGAGATCGTGCCAATTACCTTAGCGATGGGCTTTGATGTGGATATTGTACCGATGCAGGCGTTTGTAGAAGAGCTAGGTTATACATTGGATGTTGTTCCTACAAATATTGCTCAGGTCGTTTTTGATATTCGTGAGGAGCGTTCACCATGTTCATTATGTGCAAAATTACGCCGAGGTATTTTATATAATCGAGCAAAAGAATTAGGTTGTAACAAAGTCGCTTTAGGACACCATTTAGATGATGCGATCGAAACGTATTTCATGAACTTCTTTTTCCATGGGCAGCTGGCAAGTTTTGAACCGCGAAGTTATTTGTCTAAAACAGATATCACACTGATCCGTCCGCTGCTTTATATAGAAGAAAAAGAGATCATTCGTTTTGTTAAGAGAGAAGAGTTACCAGTGATCTTCAATCCTTGCCCGGTAGATAAAAAGACCAAGCGCGAGGAAATCAAGCAAGTCGTCACGAATTTATCACAGAGCTATCCTGATATTCGCGAGAAGTTTATCATGGGGATGGAGCAAGGAACGACGGAAAACTTTTGGACGAAAACGATGTCAGTTTCTGAAGAGAAGTTATTCAAATAGTTTCTTTTGCCGTATGTTCCTACAATTAGTATAAATATACCTGTTCTGAAAATTTTTCTGAAAATCAATACGATTTCATTTGAAAAACACTAAAAGAACAGGTATAATTAATTTCAGCAATAATTATTGGTGATTGTACCTCAAAAGATCACCATCATATTATTTCATGAGGGAGTAACTGGCGGCTTAAGCTGCGACAACATCACCAACTCCGAAAGAAATTTCTGGTGTTGTCTTAATCAGTGAGACTTATGTATGTTCTATTTAGGTAGCATACAGAGGTCTATTTTTTTTCGTTTTTGCTACGAACCAGCTTCTCTTTATAGAGGTCTAATACGTGTTCGTTTCGCTATTATGAAGTAAAATAGATGTAAGTAGCTGCAAATTACAGAGGAGGAAGAACATGTCAGAAGAAAAAAAGGTTCAATTAGCTGAAGCATTTTATACTCAGCCGGAAGCAACAGTTCTGGAAAAGATGGGTACGACTGCTGAAGGTCTAACGGATCAAGAGGCTAAAAAAAGGTTAGAGAGTTATGGAGCAAATGCTCTGGATGAAGGGAAAAAGAAATCGATCGTCGTGAAGTTCTTTGAGCAGTTTAAAGATTTTATGATCATCGTATTACTATTTGCTGCAGTGATTTCAGCGGTATTCTCACATGATGTCGTGGATTCGATCATCATCTTACTCGTTGTTGTATTGAATGCAATTTTCGGTGTGATCCAAGAAGCCAAAGCAGAGCAAGCGATCGAAGCACTAAAAGAAATGTCTTCACCAAATGCGAACATTCGTCGTGATGGACATGTGATCACAGTTAAAAGTGATGAATTAGTGCCAGGAGATATCGTCTTATTAGAAGCTGGCGACGTAGTGCCGGCGGATTTACGTTTATTAGAAGCAGCTAGCTTGAAAATTGAAGAAGCAGCATTGACTGGTGAATCAGTTCCAGTTGAAAAAGAAGCAACTGTTTTAGAAGGTACGCCAGAAGATATCGGTATCGGTGATCGTATCAATATGGCTTATTCAAATAGTAATGTCACTTATGGTCGTGGGATAGGTGTAGTTGTCGGTACTGGTATGAATACCGAGGTCGGTAAAATCGCCGGCATGCTAGCTAACGAACAAGAAACAGAAACACCATTGAAGCAAAACTTGAATCAATTAGGTAAAATGTTGACGATCGCGATTTTAGTGATCGCTGCGATCATGTTTGTTGTTGGAATGATGAACGGTAGAACATGGATCGATATGCTATTGACTTCGATTTCATTAGCTGTTGCTGCGATTCCGGAAGGTTTACCGGCAATCGTTACGATCATTTTAGCTTTAGGAACACAAAAAATGGCGAAGAAAAATGCGATCGTGCGTAAACTTCCAGCCGTTGAGACATTGGGTAGTACAGATATCATTTGTTCAGATAAGACGGGGACGTTGACTCTGAATCAAATGACTGTTGAAGCATTATATACAGACAATAAAGTCGCTGCAGCATCTGAAGATGTAGCAATGGATAACATGGCTTTAAAAATCATGAACTATACAAATGATACAAAATTTGCTCAAGATGGTACATTGATTGGTGATCCAACCGAAACGGCTTTAGTTCAATTCGGTTTAGACCATGGCTTCAATGTCACTGAAAAAGTTGCAGCGGAACCTCGTGTAGCTGAAATTCCGTTTGACTCTGATCGTAAATTGATGACAACTGTTCACCAATTAGTCGATGGCAAATTCTTAGTTGCAGTCAAAGGTGCACCCGATGAGTTGCTAAAACGCTGTGAGCAAGTATTATTAAATGGTCAAACAACAGCATTAAATGATCAAGAACGCAAAGAAATTTTAACAAACAACACGAAAATGGCGAAACAAGCGTTACGTGTATTAGGAATGGCATATAAATTCGTTGATGCAGTTCCTGCTGAAATGGATTCAGCTGTGGTTGAAAATGGTCTAGTGTTTGCTGGTCTAGTCGGTATGATCGACCCTGAACGTAAAGAAGCAGCAGAAGCGGTTAAAGTAGCTAAAGAAGCTGGTATTCGTCCGATCATGATCACAGGTGACCACAGAGATACAGCGGAAGCCATTGCTGCTCGTCTTGGCATTATCAAAGAAGGCGATGACGATGCAGTGATCACAGGCGCTGAATTGAATGAGTTATCAGATGAAGCTTTTGCAAAAGTCGTTGGACATTACTCTGTTTATGCTCGTGTATCTCCTGAACATAAAGTTCGTATCGTTAAAGCATGGCAGCAAGAAGGTAAGGTCGTTGCCATGACAGGTGACGGTGTGAATGATGCACCAGCCTTAAAAGCAGCAGATATCGGTATTGGTATGGGGATCACTGGTACGGAAGTATCGAAAGGTGCTTCAGATATGGTTTTAGCGGATGATAATTTCTCTACGATCATTGTCGCCGTTGAAGAAGGACGTAAAGTTTTCTCAAATATCCAAAAAACGATCCAATACCTACTTTCTGCCAACTTAGGAGAAGTATTGACACTCTTTATTGCAACAATGTTAGCTTGGGATACATTACTACCAGTTCATTTATTGTGGATTAACTTAGTAACGGATACTTTCCCAGCGATTGCTTTAGGTGTTGAGCCGGCAGAACGTGATGTGATGAGTCATGCGCCTCGTGGTAAGAAATCGAACTTCTTCTCAGGTGGTGTCTTGAGCAGTGTCATTTATCAAGGGATCACTCAAGGTGCTTTGACATTGATCGTTTATAAAATGGCCATCGAGTTTCCTGCGCATACAGCGGCAAATATGCCAAACTTATCTGCACAGGCGTTGTATGATTTACAACATGGAGATGCGTTGACTATGGCATTTGCGACATTAGGATTGATTCAATTGTTCCATGCGTTCAACGTAAAATCGATTTATCAATCGATTTTCAAAGTTGGCTTATTCCGAAACAAATCGTTCAACTGGGCGATTTTAGTTTCCTTCCTATTGTTAGCCGCTACGATCGTTATTCCAGGATTCAACGATTTGTTTAGTGTAACATCACTAGATGCGTACCAATGGGCAATCGTTGCAGGAACATCCTTTGCGATCATTCCTATCGTTGAAGTTGTAAAATTTGTTCAACGAAAAATGGGTAAAGGGATATAAAATTAGTAAAAGATAGTCGAGTATTCGGCTATCTTTTTTTCTATGGTTCAGTATAGTAGCATGAAGAAAATTTTAAGGTCAAAATAAGTCAAATAAGTGGACAAATTTTTAGATTACGGTATTATTAATATAGATATTCAGCTTTAAAATATGGAGGTCATTCATTATGAACTATTTAGATGAAAATGAAGAAACAGAAGAAAAACAACAACCAAATGCATTTATGAAAAAACTTTTTGAAGAGAGAACGATTTTGATTTATGGTGAGATCAATCAGGATCTAGCGCGGGAAGTAACCTCACAATTACTTTTATTAGCAGCGATGGGTGATGAGCCAATCAAAATTTTTATCAATAGCCAAGGCGGACATGTTGAAGCAGGAGACACGATCCATGATATGATCAAGTTTGTCAAACCAGAAGTGATCGTTGTTGGTACCGGCTGGGTAGCAAGTGCGGGTATTACGATTTATTTGGCTGCTGAAGCTAAAAATAGATACAGCTTGCCAAATACTCGTTACATGATCCATCAACCAGCTGGCGGTGTTCAAGGCCAAAGTACTGAGATTCAGATCGAGGCCAAAGAAATCATCCGTATGCGTGAGCGTGTAAACCGTTTGATTGCTGCAGCAACTGGTCAAACGTATGAAAAAATCGCAAAAGATACAGACCGTAATTTCTGGATGTCTGCTGAAGAAGCAAAAGATTATGGAATGGTATCTAAGATCATCGATACAAGCGATGAAATCCAGTAAAATAAGAACGAACTGCAAGTACAAGTGACTTGCAGTTTTTTTATCAAAATTATTAGAAAAAAGCTGTTTTGAAAGATTCTCCTTGTCATCACCCTATGAAAAAGTGTAAAATTAGGTGATCATCAAAAGAAAGTAGGAAAGAATTTGAAACCCAATTTAGGCTATTATGTGCAAAACATCAATGATATTGTAAAAGAAACAGAAGAAGTCGGCGAAAAAATGAACGAATATTACGAAGAAGTTCGTAAAGCAATCGACGAAGATAAGGTAACAGAGCTAGCACCAGAGCGGATTGTTGAGATCCAACGCATATTCCAAGATGGAACAAAAGAATACGAAACGATGCTGGAGAAAGTGTCACAATTACGTCCGCCCGCTCGAGTAATGGGCATCCATAAAAAATTTGAGCGCTCATATATTGAATATTTAGCTGGTTGTAATGAAATGATTTTATCTTTAGACCCAGAAAAAGGAATAGATGTTGACTTGTTCAATGCTTCAGAAGAGAAACAAGACAAAGCAACAGATGATATCTCATTTGCAATCACTAGAATGAGTAATCTTTTGTTAAAAAAATAAAAATATAAACGAAAAAATGATAAAAAGAAATGGTATTTAATTTCTTTTTAACGTTATTTTTAGTAGACAATGAAAAATATTTGTTGTATTATATATTCATACCAACAACAACCTTTTTATTTTTCATTTTACTCTTATTGAGTAATACTCCTTTTCCATCGGTCAGTTTGACCGGTGGTTTTTTCTTTCATTATTATTTGAATCAAAATATAAATTAAAAAATATTATTTATATTACACTAGTTTTAAAAAATGGCAGTTATTTTATGTAAATAAATAATTATATTAATCATAAAAAAGATGAGATAAAACATTTTTGTTTTATCCCATCTTTTAATTTTAACGACGTAGTCGTATCAGTTTTCTACATTTCGAACGTAATCATCAAAATACTGAACAAGATCAGCTTTGATTTTTTGATATTCTTCTTCTGTGTATTCACGTTCTTCAATCGATCCATTAAAAAATGGAATCTCCAACTCTTCGCGCAAGCGATCCAATACTTCGCTTTGATCCATTTGTGCACCTTCTTTATTTGTTGTCTTCTCTATTATAAAACATTAAAATCATTCGTCAACTGCTCAAAAGCATCTTTCATCGCAGATAACTTACTATAAAGAAGTGCACTGTTGTCATCTTCAAGGAAGAAAACTTGTTTCAACTCAAAGTAGAACTCTTCAAACGCAGTAAAAAAGGGCTGAACTGCATCGGAAGAAATCTCATCATTACTAATATAAAAAATCCGGATACTATGATAGTAGGTAAAGACCTCATTGATATTCAAAAGAATCCGAGATTCTTCAGGCCGTGGACGGCTGGTGACTAAATCATACAAAGAAAGGCTCTTTGTATGGATCTCTGATAAATAAGATAAAAGAAAATCCACTTTTTCAATATGTTCTGACATTCGATCGACCTCCATTTTATTTAAGTATAATAAAAAATGAGTAGAAAGAAAAACAGGAACCCTTATTTGAATCTAATTAATTTTGATCAATTAATTTAATATGAAAAAATGTTGACAAATAAATGAGTATGTTCTAATATTGATTCAATATCAAAACTCATTGAAAAGAAGAGTACACAAAAAAACATTTATTCAGCAAAGATTTTTTGCTGAAGCGAGAGAGCTTTCGGATGGTGGAAGAAAGTAATGGGAATTTGTCGAAAATGATCTTGGAGAGGAAAAATCGATTTGATTTTTACGGCTGCTACCGTTAACAAAGCACCAAATCATAAAGTGATTTATTGTTTGGCTTGAGATGGAAATGATTTTCCAATAAAGGTGGTACCGCGATCGTCGCCCTTTACTAGCATAGGCTGGTAGAGGGCTTTTTGCTGTTCATCACTACGACTGGCTACGCCAGAGTAGATGATGAACAGTACTTGGCGACCAAAGGGAGCGAAGTATCCATACTAGGAATCACCCAACGCTTGAATCCAACCCGAAAGAGGGGAAGCAACTTCAAAAAGAGTCAGCAAAGAGGGATGATGAACAGTACTTGGGGACCAAAGAGAGCGAAGTAACCTTACTAGGAATCACCCAACGCTTGAATCCAACCCGAAAGAGGGGAAGCAACTTCAAAAAGAGTCAGCAAAGAGGGATGATGAGCAGTACTTGGCGACCAAAGAGAGCGAAGTAACCCTACTAGGAATCACCCAACGCTTGAATCCAACCCGAAAGAGGAGAAACAACTTCAAAAAGAGTCAGTAAAGAGGGATGATGAACAGTACTTGGCAATCAAAGAGAGCGAAGTAACCCTACTAGTGAGTCACCCAATCCCCTCTAAGCTGATCATGGAAAGTCAAAGGACCACAACTAGTTCAGCTAAATCAATCAAAGAACAATAAATGAGGCTGAAAAAGAAAAATTCAGAATGAATAACTCTCTGTGATCGCCAAGATCACAAAAGACAACGAGGTACCAGATTTAAAGTATCAGGTGTCGGATTTTCTACTAACAGATCTGACAATCGCTATAAATTCTTTTCAATGAGAACAATCCAGAAAGAGGTGGTCATTATGCAAGAAGGTGACATGTGCAGCAAACGAATAAAATCAACTAAATTTAAAAGAAAAGGAATGAAGCATTATGACAAACCAAAACTATCACTTTGAAACCATCCAAATTCACGGAGGACATACCCCCGATAAAGACACGAACTCTAGAGCGGTACCGATCTATCAAACAACCTCCTACACATTTGATGATACGCAAGATGCAGCAGAAAAATTTGCTTTATCAAAAGCGGGCAATATCTATACACGGATCACCAATCCGACGACGGCCGTATTAGAAGATCGTTTGAATGAATTAGAAGGCGGTGTGGGCGCTGTAGCTGTTGCTTCAGGAACAGCAGCAATCACCTATGCCATTCAAAACCTTGCTAGCAGCGGCGATCATATTGTCTCTGCATCAACTCTTTATGGTGGAACCTTCAATTTGTTTGCCCATACGTTACCTGAATTTGGCATCACAACAACTTTTGTTGATCCAGATGAGTTGGCTAATTTTGAGGAAGCGATCAAAGAAAATACGAAAGCGATTTTTGTTGAAACGATCGGAAATCCCAGTACGAATGTTGCAGACATTGAAGCAATCGCAGACATTGCTCACAAGCACGAGTTACCGCTGATCGTCGATAATACCTTTGCTACCGCTTATCTAACTCGTCCGTTTGACTTTGGCGCAGATATCGTCGTTTATTCGGCAACAAAATTCATCGGTGGACATGGTGTTGCTTTAGGCGGTGTGGTGATCGATTCTGGAAAATTCAATTGGGCGAATGGAAAATTTCCGAAATTGGTCGACCCTGATCCAAGTTATCATGGCTTATCTTATACTAAGGATGTTGGTGCAGCAGCTTTTATTACTCGTTTACGTGTGTCATTACTGAGAGATACAGGAGCCGCAATTTCGCCCTTCAATAGTTTCTTGCTGATTTTAGGCTTAGAAACACTTTCCTTGAGATTAGAACGTCATGTAGAAAATGCCCAAAAAGTCGCGGAATTCTTAGTGAAGCATCCGAAAGTCGATTGGGTCAACTATCCTGGATTGCCTGATAATAAATATCATACCTTAGCTGAAAAGTATTTGCCGAAAGGAGCGGGATCGATTTTTACATTTGGTGTCAAAGGCGGAGCAGAAGCTGGGAAAAACTTGATCAATCATGTGGAACTATTTTCTTTATTGGCAAATGTCGGTGATGCAAAATCATTGATCATCCATCCAGCATCAACCACACATTCCCAATTAAGCGAAGAAGAACTGAAGGTCTCAGGAACTTCTCCTGAATTGATTCGCTTATCGATCGGCATCGAGAATGTTGATGACATCTTATCAGACTTAGAACAAGCTTTAGCGAAAATCTAAACATAAACACTTGATACAGAAACTTTTCCTTTTGTATCAAGTGTTTTTTAGAAAGCTGATAAGGTAGAATAATCGATTCTTAAAAAAATTCTCATAAAACTATTGACTTTGATAGAAAAGTTCTGTATCTTTATGACTATAGTTTGAATTATTCAAAAATTCTGACAATAAAGGATGTTGACGATCATGGACAAACAAATCACAACAATTACATTCTTATTATTAGTGAAGGACTCATCACACTGATCTTTAGAAGCGAGCAAATAAGCTGCTTTTCAATCAGAAGTTGAGAGTCCTGTTTTCGCATTGCATGAACGGGATGACAAGCATCCCATATCGTGGGATGCTTTTTTATTGCAAATCACAGCGATTGCTTGCAGAGCTGATGATGCGCAATACTTGGCGAGCGGAGAGAGCGAAGTATCATTCGTACAAAGACACAGCGATTGCTTGCAGAGCTGATGTCGCGCAATACTCGGCGAGCGGAGAGAGCGAAGTATCATTCGTAGAAAGACACAGCGACTGCTTGCAGAGCTGATGATGCACAATACTTGACGAATAGAATGGGCGAAGCTTCATACATGAGTAGCCCAAGTCAAAAAAGCAAAACAACCACATGATAAGAACGTATCAAACTAAAAAAATGAAGAAGTAATTTACCAGAAAGGGTGTATGCAAAATGAAACAGATTCAATTCTTCGACACAACACTACGGGATGGCGAACAAACGCCAGGTGTAAATTTCAACACAAAAGAAAAAGTCCAAATCGCTAAACAACTGGAAAAATGGGGGATCGATACGATCGAAGCCGGTTTTCCGATCGCTTCTGTGGGTGATTTTGAAGCTGTCAAAGCCATTGCAGAAAATGTAGAAAAAATGACGGTTGCCGGGTTAGCTCGTTGTCAAAAAGCGGATATCGACCGCGCTCATGAAGCCCTTCAACACGCTAAGCATCCGCAAATCCATGTATTCCTAGCCACAAGTCCTGTTCACATGGAATACAAGCTGAAAATGACACCAGATGAAGTGATTGCTTCAATCAAAGAACATGTCAGTTATGCCAAAACCAAGTTCGAAAAAGTTCAATTTTCTCCAGAAGATGCCACACGAACAGAAAAGGACTTCCTATTAAAAGCAGTTCAAACAGCGATCGATGCTGGTGCGACGATCATCAATGTTCCTGATACAGTTGGTTACTCTAATCCTTCCGAATACGGCGAGTTGTTCAAGTTTTTGATCGAGAATATCCAAAGTGATCAAGAAATCATTTTTTCTTCCCACTGTCATGATGACTTAGGAATGGCGACAGCCAATGCACTTGCTGCGATCGAAAACGGCGCACGTCGTGTAGAAGGAACAGTGAACGGGATTGGTGAACGTGCAGGAAATACTGCGCTTGAAGAAGTAGCTTTGGCTTTGTATATCAGAAAAGACTTTTATCAGGCAGAAAGCAAGATCACATTAAATGAAACGAAACGTACCAGTGATTTGGTCAGCCGTTTATCTGGTGTAGCTGTACCCAGAAATAAAGCTATTATCGGAGCGAATGCCTATGCACACGAATCAGGGATTCATCAGGACGGCGTGCTAAAAAATCCTGATACGTATGAAATCATCACCCCATCATTGGTTGGCGTCAACGAAAACTCATTGCCGCTTGGTAAGTTATCCGGGCGTCATGCCTTTGCCGCTAAAATGGAAACATTAGGTTACCAGCTAACAGATGATGAACTAAAGGATGCCTTCAAACGATTCAAATCACTCGCTGATAAAAAGAAACAAGTAACAGAAGATGACCTCATTGCGTTGATGGTCGGTCAAAGCCAAGAATCAAATGACGCTTATCGGTTGGAACGAGTACAGTTGCAATACGTTTCTGACGGTAGCCAAGGGGCAATTGTTTCCATCGATACAGGGGAAGAAGCAAAAACAGAATCGGCGATCGGCTCAGGTAGTATTCAAGCGATCTATAATTCGATCGATAAAATCTTCGGCCAAAACCCAGATTTAAAAGAATATTACATTAAATCAGTCACAGGCGGGGAAGATGCTCAAGCAGAAGTCCACGTGACCTTAGCCGATCAAGAGAACACGCATTATAACGGCATCGGTATCGATTTTGACGTACTGCAGGCATCTGCAAAAGCGTATGTCAAAGCAAGTGAACAATTTCAAAAAGAAGTGGGGAAAGCATAATGAGTAAAAAAATCATTGCCTTGCCGGGAGATGGCATTGGTGCAGAAATCATGGATAGTGCTTTAACGATTTTAGAGGAGATCATGGTTCAAGATAACTTAGAATTTGATATCGAGCGTTTTGCTTTTGGCGGCGCTGGAATCGATCAAAAAGGAGATCCTCTGCCTGTAGAAACGCTGGAAGCCTGTAAAAAAGCAGATGCGATTTTACTTGGTGCGATCGGCGGACCGAAATGGGACAACGCTCCGAAACGCCCAGAACAAGGGCTGCTGGCGTTAAGAAAAGCGTTAGGACTATTTGCCAATATTCGTCCAATTTCTGTGCCGGATGCAGTGGTTCATTTATCTCCATTAAAAGAAGAAAATGTTCGCGGCGTCGACTTTGTTGTCGTACGTGAGTTGACAGGCGGTATCTATTTTGGCGAAAAACAATTAGGTGACACAGAAGCATCAGATCTTTGTACTTATTCAAAGGCAGAGATCCAAAGAATCATCCGCAAAGCTTTTGAAATCGCTCGTACAAGAAATAAAAAAGTAACTTCTGTTGATAAAGCCAATGTACTATCTACCAGTAAATTGTGGCGTCAAACAGCGGAAGAAGTGTCAGAAGAATTTCCGGATTGCACGTTGGAGCATCAGCTTGTCGACTCTGCGGCGATGGTCATGATCCAAAGACCAAAACAATTTGATGTGATCGTGACAGAGAATCTGTTTGGCGATATTTTAAGTGATGAAGCGTCAGTCATCCCTGGTTCACTAGGAATGATGCCAAGTGCTAGTCATAGTGAAACGGGTCCTTCATTATATGAACCGATTCACGGATCAGCGCCAGATATTGCCAATCAAAATAAAGCCAATCCGATGTCGATGATTTTATCTGCGGCGATGATGCTTCGTCAGTCATTTGGGTTAGAACGATCAGCACAAAAAATCGAAGCTGCTTGTGAGCGTGTCATGAATCAAGGGATTTTAACAACAGATCTTGGCGGTAAAGCGACTACGACTGAATTTACAGAAGCGGTATTAACAGAATTGAGAGGTGCTTAATATGGGAAAAACATTATTTGATAAGCTTTGGGAACAACATGTGGTCAGCGGGAAAGAAGGCGAACCGCAGCTGCTTTATATCAATCTTCATTTGATTCATGAAGTGACGTCGCCGCAAGCATTTGAAGGATTGAGAGAAGCAGGGCGGAAAGTCCGTCGACCAGATCGCACATTTGCTACGATGGATCATAATGTTCCAACAAAAGATATCTTCAATATCACAGACCTAGTAGCAAAAAAACAAATCGAAGCACTTCAAAAAAACTGTGACGAATTCGGCATCACGCTATGTGATAACGGCAGCGACCGTCAAGGGATCGTTCATATGGTCGGTCCGGAAACTGGCTTGACTCAGCCGGGAAAAACAATTGTTTGTGGTGATTCTCATACCGCAACACACGGTGCTTTTGGTGCATTAGCTTTTGGTATTGGGACGAGTGAAGTCGAACATGTTTTTGCTACACAATGTATTTGGCAAAACAAGCCCAAATCGATGGGCGTGAAAATCACAGGGAAATTAGCAAAAGGCGTGTATGCAAAAGATATCATCCTAGCGTTGATCGCAAAATACGGAGTTGATTTCGGTGTCGGCTATGCTGTTGAATTCTATGGCGAAACGATCGAAAGCCTGACAATGGAAGAACGAATGACGATTTGTAACATGGCGATCGAAGGCGGTGCGAAAATGGGGATGATGGCCCCGGATGAAAAAACCTTTGAGTACGTGCGCGGTAGAGAATATGCGCCGGAAGATATGGAAGCAGCGATCGCGGATTGGAAAAAACTGCCAAGTGATCCTGATGCGGTGTACGATGTGGATCTAGAATTGAATGCAGATGAACTTGTGCCATATATTACTTGGGGCACAAACCCGGAAATGGGCATTCCAGTTACAGGGACTTTCCCAGAAATCAAAGATATGAATGATGAACGTGCTTATAATTATATGGATCTTAAACCGGGACAACGCCCATCTGATATTGAGATCGGCTATGTGTTTATCGGATCTTGTACGAATGGTCGACTATCTGATTTGGAAGAGGCTGCTCGAATCGTCAAAGGTAAAAAAGTCAAAGAGGGGATCACAGCAATCGTGGTACCAGGGTCCAGACCTGTTCGAAAAGCAGCAGAAAAAATCGGTTTGGATAAAATTTTCACAGAAGCCGGCTTTGAATGGCGTGAACCAGGCTGTTCAATGTGTTTGGGCATGAATCCAGATCAAGTACCAGCAGGTGTTCATTGTGCTTCCACTTCAAACCGAAACTTTGAAGGCCGTCAAGGAAAAGGGGCTAGAACGCATCTTTGCAGCCCCGCAATGGCCGCAACAGCTGCACTTGAAGGAACATTTGTGGATATTCGAAAGGAGCTTGGTGCATAATGGAGGCATTTACACAACATACAGGAACCACGGTTCCGCTGATGAATGATAATATCGATACGGATCAGATCATTCCCAAATCATTTCTGAAACGCATCGAAAAAACAGGATTTGGGGAATTTCTATTTGATGAATGGCGTTATTTGCCAGATCGTACACCAAATCCTGACTTTACCTTAAACGAACCGCAATATAAAGAAGCAACGATTCTGATCTCCGGCGATAACTTTGGTTCAGGATCATCTCGAGAACACGCGGCTTGGGCATTAGCAGATTATGGTTTTAGAGCGATCATCGCCGGAAGCTTCAGCGATATCTTTTATATGAATGCGACTAAAAACGGCTTGCTGCCGATCGTTTTAAAGCGGGAAGAATTAACAGCTTTGGCACAGCTCAAAGCAGATGAAACGATCACGATCGATCTGCCGAACCAGCAAGTCATCACACCTAATGCGACGTATACATTTGAGATCGATGGCACATGGAAGCATAAGCTGGTGAATGGCTTAGATGATATTGCCATTAGCTTGGGCCATGCTGACGAAATCACGGCTTATGAAGCGAAAATTCCTGCTTATTGGCAGTAAGTACATCGGTAGAGAAAAGAGGGGACAGATGGACTGGGATGCAAAAAAATACAATACCACGCATGATTTTATCTTTAAATATGGTGCTGGTTTATTAGAATTATTACCCAAGGAGCCAAAGCGAGTGATCGATATTGGTAGCGGTACAGGAGAATTGACTAAGCAAATTGCAGCATTAGGTCACAGCGTAACAGGCATTGAACGATCCGAAGCAATGATCACGCAAGCGACGAATAAATTTCCAGAGTTGTCATTTATAAAGGGAGATATTTTAGAGCCTGTGACAGGATTTGACTCTTATGACATTGCTTTTTCAAACGCTGTTTTTCATTGGATTCCAGATCAAGATCGTTTGCTTCAAAATATTTATCAGCTTTTGGTTGATGGTGGTGAGTTGATTTGTGAATTTGGTGCGGTTGGCAATGTTCAAGCTATTCGAGATGCTTTTCGTGAAGAGTTAGCTGCGTATGAGATTTCTTTAGAGGAACCGTTTTGCTTTACTTCATCCGAAGACTATCAAAAATTACTTGAAAAAAACCATTTTGATCGCATCGAAATGTTAGAATATGAGCGACCGACACCATTAAAAGAAGGTGCTTTTGGGTTACGTCAATGGATGGAACAATTTTATCCGAACGAGTTAGCAGAACTGACCCTAGAACAAAAAGAAATAGTTCTCGAAAACATGGATCAGAAATTAAAACCTGTTTTATGGAAAGAAGATCATTGGGAAGCCGATTACCGCAGATTGAGAATCCACGCAGTTAAAAGGAATCTGTTATAAGATAAAGAATTTATTTATAAAAGGATTATCAGTTTTTGATAGTCCCTTTTTGTTTTTTCACGTGGATAATTGCTTGATAAAAAAGTTTATAAAAATTGAATTAGATTTTTCATATGAAATATAAATCTACAAATGTCTATTTTGACTAATATAAATAAAAAAGAGTTGTTTAAAAATAAAGAGTAGTAATTTTGCATGTTATCAACTTATAAATAAAAATATTTCACGTAATTTTCTTCTTTTTTAAGAATGATAAGATAGATACATACAATTTCTAAAAACTTTAATTAGAAATGAACACGAACATTTGGTATAATATGTCTTAATCTATGTTAATTAAAGGTTTTGATGTTAGGAGATAATTTTTGATGGGGATTAAGCAAGATTATATGGATTTACAAGAAAATTTTGATGGAATTTTTAGTGAGACACTAAAAAAAAACGGAAATCAAATTAATCATTTTAATATTGTATTAGAGGAATTTGAAATTATTAAAACTATTTACAAAGAGCATGATGCTTTTAAAGTAATGAATGAAGTACAAATGGATTTATTGGTAGCAAATTATTTGGCAAGTCTTGGAATATATAGAACTGCGTATGCCACGTTAAGAAGTGCCTTGGAATTAGGTATGTTATTCATTTATTTTATTGATAATAATTATGATTATATCTGTTGGAAGGATAACAAGAAAGACGTTTCATGGTCAAGGTTATTTGGGGAAAATGCCTTTATTGATATAGATTATTTTTCTATATTTTATGGGAAAAAAGAGAAGGAAAAATTTAAAGCTATTATTCAAGATATAAAGGAAGCCTATAGAAAATGTTCTGAATATACTCATGGAAAATATGACTATATGATGTCAATACAGGGTGCAAGCCAATTCGGATACGATGAAGATAAGTATGATGACTTTTATAAGGAATTTTCTAGGGTAGCAGATCTAATATACGTTGTTCAAGCTATTAGATTCAAAAAAAATATCGAGCGATTGTATATTGAAGATAACGACTTTAATGTCGAGTTAACCGAAGAATACAATGAAAAATTAAAGAAATATGATCTAAAGGGGATATAACAATGTCAGCTGAAATAGTATATAGAACTGAAGATATGAAAAAAGGTGAATATCAGAATTATTATATAGATTCTGAGCAAGAAAGAAAAATAATTGAAAACTTGAAATCTAAATCGCCAATACTATTAAATGGGAGCAGAGGGAATGGAAAGACGTTATTAATGAGGGTTGCTGAAAAGGAATTAGATGATAAATTTTCAATTGATAGAATATTGCCCATATTCGTAAGTTTTAAAGAGTCACGGCTTGTAAATAGTGAATATTTTACATATTGGATGATGTCAAAAATCTTATTTGCTTTAAGAAGAAAACTGAAAAGCCATGGTTTTTCAGATAAATCAGTGATTAGTAACTATTACGATAGAGAAATAAGTAATGAGAACGAATCCACAATAAAAAAAATTGAAGAATTTCAAAAAGAACTTGAGAAAATAACCAAAACTGACAATAAACGATTAGAATTACTTGCTCAAGAAGTTACAGAAGAGCTTAATCTATTTGATGACATTGAATATTTTCATGGTTTGATAGAGGATTTATCTATTGATAATGAAATAGATAGAATGGTTTTTTTCTTTGATGAAGCTTGTCATAATTTTATGCCAGAGCAACAAAGACAATTTTTCTCTTTCTTTAGGGATTTAAGGAGCCCTTACATTTCTTGCAAAGCTGCAGTTTATCCTGGACTATCATATTTTGGAACTTTTCAAGCTTTTCATGATGCTGAAGTAATTGATATAAATCGTGATGTTTTAGATAGTTATTATGTGACAAATATGAGAAAAATCGTAGAGAAACAGATTCCTTCTCAATTGTATTCGAACTTAGTTAAACAAGGAGAGTTATTTAATTCTTTGATTTTTTCTTGCAGTGGGAACCCTAGACTCTTACTAAAAAGTTTATCTAAAGCTACAGAGAACTTTAGCAAAATGCTTAATAGGAAAACCGTAAATGAAGTAATTAAAGACTTCTATCGATCAGATATATGGACAGAACACACAAAAATTTCTAATCTGTATCCGACATTAGCAAAACATATTGATTGGGGAAGGCTCTTTATAGAAGAAGTAGTAATTTCAGACACGCTGCAAAAAAACAATAGTTGGATGAGCAAAGAAGATACAGCTAGATCAACTTGCTATTTTTGTATACATAAAGATGCGCCAGCGGCAGTGAAAAAAGCAATTAAGATTTTGGAATATTCAGGGATTGTTTATCTACACACTGAGGCAACTAGAGTTCGTAGTAATATTTATGATCGATATGCTTTAAATATAGGAATACTAGTAGCTAATAATCCTTCACCTTATGAAGAGGTAATAAAAATAATGAACATTCTAACACCTAAGCTATATACGGATTATTCAATGAATTCACCTAAATATGGGGACATTAGTGAGGTTGTTGAAAATGTTTTAAGTGACACAATGCAAGATGAAATAATTAATAATATACTTCAGCAGCCAATTGATAAGCTAGATATCACAAGATATCAAAGACGAATATTGAAAGAAAATGGTATTGATATCATTAAACAGATTCTTGAAAAAGAAGAAAGTGGGCTGAAAGAGTTTAGAAATATTGGTAATGTAAGATCTAGACAGATATGGAGCAGTGCCTATAATGCCTTTTTTGAGTATATTTCAGGTTAATATTTGAAATAGGAAAAATATAAAGTATAATCAGTGTTCCAAAACACATTTTATTTTTCAAATAGAAAACACTAGTGAAATAAGTATTTTTTATAGTTTTGTTTCATTAGTGTTTTTTTTGACGATCTATAATTACAGTTGAGATTTTCGTAAGGCAGATAAAATAAATATGATAAACTATCAATAAGTAGTAAAAATAGAAAAGCTGGAGAGACAGGAGTGTTTTGGGGAATGAAGAAGAAAGTTTTGGGGATCTCGATCGGTGTAGTTGTGGTGATTCTTGCGATCATCGGTGCAGTTTTACTTCAAAAGCAAGCAAGTGAAAAGAAAAAAATCACCGCCGCGCAAAATGAAATCGCAGTCATCGAAAAAACAACAGCAAAAGATGGTGAGTTATCGAAAGATGTTGCATTACTTTACGAGGACGAACAAGAATTTCTAAACAAAGAAATCAAACCTGCAACGATCAAAGAAACGAAAGAAAAGCTGTTAAAGAAACAAACAGAAATTGAAAAAATCAAACGTGAATACGGCAAGAAAGTCACAGCCGACAAAGCTGAAACAAATATTCAAGAGCTACAGAAAAAAACAGCTTTAGCCAATGATAAATTAGAGATACAAACAAAGACAAATGAACTATTCAGCTCAAAAGAACCAGCGCTGAAAGGCGATAACGTCAAAGATCAATTACCGATCACAGTTGATTTGACGAAAGATAAAATCACCACAGTCACAGATGAACTCAAAGACAACAAGGAGCTAAAAGGAAAATGGCAGGACGCAATCGAATCGATTCTAAAAAATGCGACGGAACAAGTCGATCAAGTTGAAAAAATCAAAAAATTACTCAACGAGTCATTTGATGGAAATGTGCCTAAGGAAACCGTTCAGCAAAGCAACTATGATACTTTAAACAAAGAAATCGAAAAGGTCAAAAACGAAGAGCTGAAAACGACCTTTACAGCCAAATTGATTTTAATGAAAGCGATGATCGATACGCAAGGACAAATCAATGCATTGACGCAGCAGCAAAAAGCGGCAGAGCAAGAAGTCAATAACGCACTAGAAAAAGCCAAAGCAGATGCCAATAAAGCGGTAGAACAAGCAACAGGTGATGATAAAATGCTTCTGGGCTATTCGGATGACCAGATCGAATATGCTCGTGTGTGGTTGACATTGATCGGCGTGAAACCATCGGAGCTGCATATTGAAAAAATTCCAGCAGGTTCTCCAATCGATATTTATGATGCCGGAAGTGTTGGTTATCCTACAGACGTTATCTCACTTTCAGGTGCAGCAATGGCAGATGGTTCAGTGGTATATAGTAGTAATCATAATGGAACGATCACTGTATACCCTGTACCAAGCCATTGGCAAATGACAGCAGAGAATGCAAATGATCCAGAGAAAATTAGACAACTAACACAAGGAATTTTAGATCAAGCGAGAGTCGTTAGTGTAGACGTAGGGAATCCTCGAGATGTATTGGATTTGATAAGAGTTCAAAAATAGAATAGTCATAGAAACAGGTGATTTGGAAAATGGTTATTTTCTGGATTGCCTGTTTTTATTTGTGGTTAATACCTCACTATAAATAACTAGATTAAGTTCAAAAGTTAAAAAAGAATGCGACATATAAACTTAACATTTTATTAAAAATGAATTTTGGTAGCAATAGAGGTGTTCGAGTAGGTTATAATAATTTATAATGATCAATTTAAGGGGACAGGGAAATGAAGACTAATAAACGATTTATAGCTATTATTTCAGTCTGTCTAATATTAGGAGTTTTTCTTCTATTTAATTTCTTTATGCCGAAAGACTTCAAGAAAATATATAACAAAGAAAATGATTTAGTCACTACATTTTTTCAGCTGTACAAAACTGACTTTCTTAAAGATGAAAAGACAGTGAATGAGAGTCAAAATACTATGACTTATAAAAGAGATCTAATTACTGGAGATGTAAGACAGTTAACAATAAAGGATGGCGCAATATCTTATTCATATGATATTGCTCCTAAAGGAAAAACGATTCATTTTGTAGTTCATATGGATAAGCCTGGCATAGATGATATTCTTTCAGGAGAGATTTTAAATGACAATAAACTGAGTATTAGAAAATTCAATTCAGAAGTAGCGAATAGTAAAACGCAAAGCTATTATGAAAAAAAAGTAATAAAGAATTTGAAGCTTATATTTAATGAAATGTATGATAATTCGTAGTAGGTTAAAAAGAAGACATTTTTTGATCTATAATCTTAAATTAAAACAGATACTAACATTACGAAGGAAAAATAATAGACGATGAAATCAGGTAATTTGGGAAATCGATATTTTCTAAATCACCTGTTTTTGTATACGCTGATAAAGGAGTTTCAAATAAAAAGAAAGTATTTCATAACAACCATTTAATTAAGTGGATAAAACATTTGAAAATTATATATTTACACAGAGTTAGTTTCGAATTACAATTAAGAAGATAAGTAATTATTCAAAGATTAGAGGCCATTTTATTATTTCGGTCCTCGAATATACTTCATTTTTAAATAAGGAGGATAAAAATGTCAAATATAAAAAGTGATTCAGGCGTAGCACAAGCCGTCGCTTCATCCATTGCATCGTCTTTGGGCTCTTTAAATCAAGGCTCGTCCATTACCAAAGATACGCAAACAACAGTATCGGGAAATAGTAACGCACAACAAGCAATCACACAGCTGACAACATTTAACACATCGCTCGTTCAAGCAGTGACTCAAGCAAGCAACAATATTTGTTCGGTAGCTGCTGAATTTGAAGCGGTTGACCAAAAAATCGCTCAAATTTCAACGAATCAAATGCTGCAGTAAAATATCTATTTTATAAGTAGTATCTTTTCATAAAAATAAATGAATATTTTAGATGAAAGGAGTAGTAAAAGGTGTCTAAACTTGAAGAAATCCAGTTAGAAAAAACAAACATCGAACGTGAAAAAGATGAGATAGAAGCTTTACAACGAAACATGAATCAAACAGCAGAAAATTATGAAGAATACTTTTTCTATCAAAAGCAACTATTCAGTGACTTACAAGAAGACTTTGCTCAAAGTCAAACAGGGATGCTTTATCAAGATATGTCAGAGGAAATCAACTGGCAAAACAGAGGAATCCAAGACTTTTTAGAAGAGCAACAACAAGAAATAAAAAAACAAACAAGAGAGCTAGAAGATAAACAAGAAGAATTATACTGGCAAGAGCTAAAATCAAAGGAAGAAATGGAGGATGCACATGAGTATTGATATGTACCTAGGGCAAGCGCGTAGTCAAGCATCAAGTGTTAAAAGTGCCTGTAATCAATTAGCACAAGGGTATAGTTCTTTACTGCAAAGTAATCAGCAATTTATTAGTGCAGGTGAACTATCAAGCAAAGGCTATGACTCTGCGAAAGAATTTTTTTCAGCTGTGATACAACCCTTGGTTCAAGGTGCTGAAGTTGGCGCAGAGATGACAGCTGATGCCTGTCAAAAATTTGTGGATCGATATACATCTGACGTTGATAGTATTGATTTAAAATCAGATGAATTAGAGCGACGAATCCAGCAAATAAATACATCGATCCTGAATATGGAAAGTATCAATCGAAATTTACCTAAATTACCAACAGGAACGAATCCATTAGAGCAGGCAAATCAAAGAATCATCAATTCTCTGGAGACAACGAAACGTGATTTGGAGAAAAAACTAGAAAAATTACTTGCGTTCAATGGTTCATCACCAGCTATTTTTTCTGAAGTGAATGCCTTTTATTCAACACTGTCACAGGGCTTACAACAGGCAAATTCAAGCTTTGATCCAGCAAGTGGCACTTTTTCGATTCCGAAGGGGAAGGATTTAGATTGGGCGAAGAAAGTAAATACAGCATATCAAAAAGCAAATCAGAAAAAATTGAAGAACCTAATGAACTTACCTTATTCACCGGAGAATGCAATCAAAATATATGAATTAGCACAAAAAGATCCTTCTATGACGTTAGATGAAAAAGCCATTCAGTGGTTTAGAGATCATAAAAATGATTTACAAGGATTGTTTGTTGATTTTAGTTTATCAACAATTGAAGAAACATTAAAACATAACGGGGACGAGCTTGCTATTTCCATTGGTTTGATGTTTGGTACGCTATATAGAAATGCACCTTATGGCTCATGGATGAGCGCAGCTAATCAAAGTATAACTGCCGGACTCACAAGCTCTGCTAATACAGCGTTTAAGGCAACAACAGACTTTTTAGGTTCAACTGCCAAAGCAAGTGTTTTAGGGATGGGAATTGGTACAGTTTTAGGACTTGCTTCGGGTGACTCGTTTGGACAAGCTTTTGCTGGGTCTGCGGTGACGACTGGAGTATCTTTAGGGCTGAATGGAGTAGCATTAGGTGTATTAACCACTCTTGGCGTTTCAACACCTGTCGGATGGGCTGCAATAGGTGTTGCTGTTAGTGTAAGTGCAGTAACAACTTGGGCATTCAATAAAAATATTTTAGGAATGAAAGATATTGCACAGAATGTCGGGCATAAAATTGACGAAGGCATAGCTTGGGGTGGAGAAAAAATTAAGAATTTTGAAACAGGAATGAGGCAAATTAGTAGTGCTGTTGAAAGTACATGGAATTCTTTGACTAATTGGAGTTGGTAAGTGTGATAGTAAAAACTACAAATAAGCGATATAGACAATTGACTTATGATGGTAAAAAAATTTTATTAGACATGGATAGTAATAAACTAACATGGTTATTTCCTTTTTTAGTATGGTTTTTACCAATCCGAGGATATATAGATAAAGAAATTCCTATTCTCATTGAAAACAGTAAAACTAGAAAACCTTCGGGAATAATCGTATTGTCTTCCTCTATTTTAGCTAGTGTTCTGATTAGGATGACGAATAAAGGGTTTGGAGATCTTAATAGATTTTCAAATCCTCAATGGATTGCAGGAATCACATTGTTTATCTCTATGCTAATAATCATATCTATCCGTTATTTTTATAGATACAAGAAAAATCAAGTACCGATTTTAGACAAGAAAACTGTTTTAGTCAGATTCAAATTTTCGAAAAGCTTTAAGAGTAAAGATACAATTAAAGTATTTTTAGTTATAGTACTATGTTATGTTACCATGATTTATTTTATTGTTATCTTTTTGACATCATACCTCAATATTACTTTTATTCCAGTCATTGGTATGATTGAATATCTAATTCTAATTGTTAATACAACAATTTTACCTCCAGAAAAAGAAGAATTGCTGTTTTTTGAAGTGATATGACTAATTTAGTAAGCAATAATACTATCAGCCTTTTTGAGAATACCTATTATGGAATTTTTAAGAAATATGTTTTTCAGAAGCAAACAGGAGTTGGTAACACGATGATAAAAAATATCTCAAACAAACGATATAAATTCCTGATCTATGAAAATGAAACCTACTTATTAGACTTAGATACAAAAAAAATCACGTGGCTATTACCATTCTTAGTATGGTTTTTACCAATGAAGGCTTACTTATTAAGTGAGGACGAAATAACGTTACAGCAAAACATATCAATTAGGCCGAAGCAAGGGAGACTTGGATCAATAGTATTAATTGCTAGTTTGTTAGCAAGTTCTTTAGTCGGAATTTTAGATGAAAAATTTTGGAAAACAGTTTATTTTGACAACAAATTATTATTGTCTATTTCGTTATTATTCATATGGGTTAGTACAATGATTATACGTTATTTTATTAGATCAAAAAAAAATGAGTTTATTTCAAAAGGAAAACCGATGTATGTAAAATTTCATTTTTCAGGTACTGCAGCAGTTTATTTACTAAAATTTGGATTAGCGATGCTTTTCTTTTACAGTATTCTGTATTTCATGAGTAGTATTTTTATAAATTTTGGGAATATTTTAACACTAGGAATAATCATTCCCATTATTTATCTCTTGAGTATTGTGAACACTACGATTCTTCCATTTGATGAAATTGATCGAGTTGAATTCTTAGATGAAAATTAACAAAAGCAATATAGATGTTCAAGTTAATAAGTATGCAATATAAAAAATTTACCTATGATGTTAAGAGCATTTTATTAGATTAATAACATGGATAAACAAATAGAATTATTATTGCAGGTACTTGGGATTCTTTAACCAACTGGAGCTGGTGACATGCTGGAAACTACGAATAATAAGAGACATAGATTATTTATGAAAAATGATAAGTCATATATTGTCGATTCGGATACTAATATTGTTTCAATCTTTTTCCCTTGGCTTATTTGGCTTTTTCCAATGAATGGATATGAGATTGAAAACCTGATAGGCTTTCAAACCAAGGATAAAGAACATACTAATCGTAAAGGTGGACTAGTAATCACCTCTGCGGTTTTAAGTATAGTAATGATTCGAGTAATACCTGCTAAATATTTTATTGGAAAGCCTTATCCTGATAATGAGAAGTTATTAACAGTACTTATCATAAGTTTTATAGTTGCACTTTTCATATTTAGAATGAGTGTATCTAGAAAAAGGTTATATAAAGGCGAGGTTAAGGCATCAATTAAAGTTAGAGTAGACTTGTTTAAATATTTTAGGGTAAATTTAAAATCTTTGATAATATACTCAATTGGACTAATTATTAGTAGTTTATTTTTAATTGAGTTGTTTAAGATGTTTATTTTTGGTGGAAATCCAGTTGTCTTAGTAATATTTTTGATGATTTACTCATTCCTTATTTTTGCTAATCAGACAATGCAAACCCCCATTAAATATGATATTCAAATAATGAATTTAAAAGAGGATAGAACAGATAAATAAAATATACTAAGAATGGAGTGTTGAAAATAATGCAGTCATTAGGAACTATTGTGTATTTAAAAGAGGGACGGACGAAAGTCATGATCATAAATAGAGGACCGATCGTTGAAAAAGAAGGGATGTCATTCTTATATGATTATGCTGGATGTGTTTATCCTTTGGGTATGAATCCAGAACAAGTTTTATATTTTAATGATGACAATATCGATAAAGTGATATTTGAAGGGTATCGTGATGAGGACGAGGAACGGTTTGAAGAACTTTATAAAAAATCCGTTGAAAATTTGGGTGATTCAGTTAGGAAAGGATTACCTAATTTGAATCTTCAAGGATAAGACTTAGTAGGTGATGTATGAAAGTTTACAAGTCAATGAATGATCGATATAGGTTAGCTGAAATTGATAAAGAAATATGTGATGGATCTGTAAAAATAGAAAAAAGACAGTTATTTGTGACTATTACCATCTTTCTTAGCAAGTGAAAAGAAAATGAAAGAGTAAAATAGTAGAATTCTGATCATAAATTTGTATAGAAATTAGTGTAAAAAATAAATTTTACTTATTTAATATGATAAAATTAAGTAAATATTAATTAGAGGGGGAAAAAAGAATGAATAGAGTAGCATCAGGGTCTCCAACTAAACAATTTTTTGTGGGAATGCTTACACGGGACATTAACTTGAATGATGCAATATTAGATTTGCTTGATAATTGTCTGGATGGAGTTGTCAGAGAAAAGCAGTTAAATTCTACGGCACATATTAACGACAATTATTATGAAGGGTATAAAGCAGAAATTACTATTACATCCGATTCGTTTCTGATAAGAGATAATTGTGGAGGTATACCTTTAACAGTAGCTGAAAACTATGCTTTTAGAATGGGTAGAACACCAGAAAATGATGTTAATGAAAAGTTACCCACTGTTGGAGTATATGGGATTGGTATGAAGAGAGCGATATTTAAATTGGGAAAGTCAGCAGTTGTGAAAACGAAGAATGACGAGGAAGCATATCAAGTTAAGATTAACGAGACATGGACAACTGAAGAAAAGTGGGATTTTCCTATTGAAGAGATCGATAAGAATGAGCTCATAGAAAACGGAACTGAAATATTGATTAATCAATTAAACGATAACATTTTAGAAGGTTGGAAAAACACTGGGCAATTAAGCAACTTTGTTGATGAGTTAACGCAAGCTATTAAAGAAAGTTATAGTTTCATTATGAGAAAAGGATTTACTATCATCCTTAATGGTAAAAAAGTTGATCCTATTGCATTTGGTTTTTTAGTGGCAGAAGATATAGCCAAAAAGGAATCCATCAAACCTTATGTGTTTGAAAAAGATTATGATGGAGTCTTAGTAAAAATGATAATGGGATTTTATAAGCCTATGCAGAGTATTGAAGATGATGAAGAAGTGATGGAAGGAAAACGAACTTCAGCTCAAGCTGGTTGGACAATTACTTGTAATGATCGAGTAGTTTTATATAACGATAAGACGCATATAACTGGTTGGGGAGAATCAGGAGTACCTAGCTATCATACGCAATTTATTGGCATTTGTGGTGTTGTAATGTTTGAAAGTTCAGACCCTTCCAAACTTCCTATGACAACTACCAAAAGAGGAATAGATTTATCATCAGCAATATATGCAGATGTGAAAAATAAGATGAGAGAAGCACTAAAAATGTTTACGCAGTACACAAATAAATGGAAAGGTAGAGTTAAAGAAGAAAGAAGTCTTTCATCAAAAACAGTTGAAGTTCCAATTGCAGAGATACTAGAAAATAAAAAAATGTATGGGATAAATACTAGAAGAATCGAAAAAAGAAAAGAAGAATCATTTAAACCTGATTTACCTTTTCCAGTGATTGAAAAGAAAATAAAATATATTAGATTTTCTAAACCAGATGAACAAATCAATGCACTTCGTAATTTTTTTAATATTAAAGAAACTGACGAAACAATAATAACAGCTTCTGATATAGGAGAAAAGTGCTTTGATACTGTCTATGAAGAGTATCTGGAGGGAGCTAAGAAAAAATGACGGGACAACCATTTTATCATCTTAGACCAAATAAATTCATTGATAGACAAATGTTTTTAAAAACACTATTAACACTTGGAAAAGTCTTAGATTTTAAAGACTATTGTTATATTGGTTTTGGATCATATCTATTTGATGATTTTAAACTTGTACACAATAAGCTTGGAGTTAAAGAAATGATATCTTTAGAAAGTGACCCTAATATAGCTAAACGTGCAGAATTCAATAAACCTTTGAAATGTATAGATATAAAAACAACTAATAGTAGTGATTTTTTAGCAGAGTTTAGCCGTGTCCATAATAATTATATAGTTTGGTTGGATTTTACTTCTCCAAGTAATATAAGGGAACAATTTTCAGATTTTTCGACAATATTAAATGTTCTTGAAGATGGCGATATAGTTAGGATAACATTAAATGCTAATTCATCCTCATTAGGTTTTAAAGACTTGGGTCATCCTGAAATTCAAGAAAAGAGACTTGAAGAATTGCGTAATCGATTGGAAGGTTTTTTACCAAATGATATTGATGTTGATGAAGTTTCAACTAGAACATACCCGTTATTACTGTTAAAATCTTTAAAAAAGACTAGTTATTCTATTATAGCAGAAACAAAATATGATCATAGGTTTATTTTTCCGCTTCTATCAACAATATATCAAGATGGACAAAAAATGTTGACATTAACTTTAATTATTTTAGAAGATCATGAAAAAGAAACTGAAATAATCGAACTGCTAACTAGTGAAATGAATAAACCTCTGAATGAAACATATTATTGGGGAAACCCAGAACAAATATCAATACCTCCATTAACTACAAAAGAAATTTTGGAGATTAATTCGTTGTTACCCACATCTAATCCAGAAGAGTCTATATGGGATGAATTTCAATATATATTTGACAATAAAAAAGAAAATTTTCAAAATTATATAGAATACTATCAAATATATCCTCATTTCAATGAAGTAAGTTTTTGAAATACAACCTTTAAAACTCCTTCAGCAACTAAGGGTGATACACTATTACCAATTTGACGAAAACTGTGCCAAATAGTTTTATCAAATTCAAACCAATCAGGAAAACCTTGTAAGCGAGCAGCTTCTCTAGGCGTAATTACCCGATCTTCAAAATAGTGTATAGGTCTTACAGCTTGGTAACTTCCTTTATCAGATCCGGTTCCAGCTCTTAAAGTAGGGGCAAATCCTAATGGATCAAGCTTTTTAGATCTAGAAATTTTATCAGTTTCTCCCCATTTTAACTTAGAATATCGATGTTTTACTTCCGAATTGTGAATGGTTTTGTTAAATCCATTCACAATATTTTTTTCTTTGTATCTTTGTAGGTATGCTCCATTCATAGATTTAGGTACATGATTTGTGACTCTTGAAAAGAAATAACTAAAAGAGTTAAAAACAATTTCTTCTATTTTAATATTATATTCTTCAAACTCATTTTTTTCGGGTAACCCATTTAAAGCATCTTTAACTCGAATTACAGACTTCAAGTCAAGTTTTGTTTCATCAAAGTCATCAATTTTTATGGAATTTTTAAAAGTATCTAAAACACCTATAAAAAATACTCTTGTTCTAGTTGTTGGAGCACCATAATCAACCCCGCTAACACTAAAAGCTGGTAAAATATGATAATCCTTAATCTGTGAAAAGGCATGATTTCTGATTGAATCATATTTACTATTCAAAATTCCAGGTACATTTTCTGCTAAAAAAAATTTAGGTTTAATTTCTGAGACCAATTTAAAAAAATGAATAAAGAGTTTGTTTCTGTCATCGTTAACGTCTTGCTTGCCCATGTTACTAAAACCTTGACAAGGAGGCCCACCAATTATTCCATCAATATTTTCAACACCAAATTTTTTAAGTAGTTGCTCTCCATTTAATTTAAGAATATTTTCGCATAAATGCTGAGTAGATGTAAAATTTTTAGAGTGACTACTAATTGCTTTTATATCAGAATCAACTGCACCAACAACATTAAAACCAGCTCTGGCGGCGCCTAATGATAGGCCCCCGACTCCAGAAAATAAATCAATTACTTTTGGATCATTGTTCATGAATAGCACCTCATATATTTTTTATCCTATTTGAATACCTTATAAAGAGTTCAAATAAAAATTATCAACTTTATTGAATATAGCTCAATCTTATCTATTCTAACAAAAATCAAAGATTTTGTGTATAAAGAAATTTGATTTCATTAAAAACTTTTATGAAATGAGGGCTCATCATTGTAAGAAATGCTTTTTGAATTAATAAAGAGACTTAAGTAATAGAGTCCGTAACTTGAAACACAACGTTCGCTTTTCCATTCACACATCTCCTCCAAAATAAGCAGGATAAGCCCTCAAGACTCGCTCCTGCCGTTGTTCATTCCTTCGTACATTTACGCATTGACTAGGGCAAGATCCTTGAAGCGACGATAAGAACGACTATTCAAGCCTTGCTGTATTCCTACCGCCTCGGATCAACATAAAACAAAAAAGATATCGCAGTCCCCCAGCAGAAAAAGCCAGTCATAAAACTTCAACGACTTTTTACCATTCGACATACAATACCGTTCACAATCAGCCAAACCAAACCCACAGATTCTCTTGGAAGAACCTAACCTTCAAAAAATTCAAGAACCATCTAGAATTTAAACGAAAAATTAGGTACAATAAAGAAACTAGCGCTTTGGCGTTAGCAAATTGGCAACTTGTGTAGATAGCTAGTTGATGTCCATACAAGGCTTCATTTTTTGGTTGCCGCCAAAGAATGGAGTGCCTTTTTTGTTTTATTCAATTGTTTTGACACAAAATTACTTTCTTCTCCTTTCCATTAAATTCCAAGGATAGAAAAAACGGCATTGAGCAAAGCCCAATACCGTCGACAATAGACTAGCAAGATACACACGACAACTAAATCATACACAAAGGAAAGATTTTTGTGGAAATCTTCTCAGAATTTGGGTACAATAAAAGAAGCTAGTATCTGCTAGCACTATTGGCAACTTGTTTGGACAGCTAGTTCTGTCTTAACAAGACTTCGATCGTACGGTTGCCGCCAAACGATTGAAGTGCCAATTTTTTTATTTATCTTTCCGTGTTACCGTAACAAAAGTTCTGGTTGCTACAGCACGCTGAATTTCTATCCTATGCCCTTTATTATACAGAAAGAAACGCGTCACTGCAATAAAAATAACGTTTTGTCATAATTAGATAACGATTGAAAAATGGCCCCTAAATTTGCGATAAATAACAAAAAAACACAATAAGAACTAGTTCGAAAATTACTGTTCATACTTGCTCAAAAATTCGATCGTATCATTAAATGCCGTTTTTCCTGGTTCTGTATCCAGTTCAAACTGGTACTCATGAGCCGTTTTATATTCTGACAATGCAAAGAATCTTTGTGAAACAGGAACCTTTTTAGATTCCAGTGCTTTAATAAACTCTTTTCCTTGCGATTCAAAGGATGAAGTATTTCCATCAGTGATGTAGCTTGGTGGGAAAGCATCGGTTACAAAATTTTTGACGATGGAGCTTTTTGCTTGTTCAGACCGGCTCCAATCTTTTTCTTTAAAGTAGCCCCAGCCAATACCGCTAAATCCAAACTTAACAATCGGAGAGCTTGAATTTAGTACGATTTCCGGCATATTATATGGTCCGCAGTAGAGCAAAGCACCTTTGATTTGCCCGGCATCAACTACTTGCTTGATTCCTAAAGATTTTCTGTAGACATCGTTCGTTTGAGTAGCTAAAAACTGGCTGGCAATTTGTGCACCAGCGGAGTCGCCAGCAAGGAATAAGTGGTCCATATTTAAAGAATACTCTTTACTATGGTTAGCAAGATAAGTGACAAATTCACTAGTCTGAATGACAGGTCTTGGGTACTGCGTGTCTGGAACCAATTCATAGTTCATCACAGCAACACTATAACCTGACTCTGCAAGTTTAGTAGCATATTCCTTTTCCTCTAGTTTATCTCCGCCAATAAAGCCGCCGCCATGCACCCATGCGATTATTGGATTACCCTCCTTTGGTTTGATGGGCGTGTAGAGATCAAACTGATTGCTCTTGTATGTTGAATCATAATTCAAATTGACCCGCACGTTGACATTGCCCTCCGTATATTCTTTATTACGGCTATCTTCTGGAATCTTGAATAAAATTACTTTTGCTAATGAAATTGTTGGTTTAGGTGAAATATTAAAAATGATAATGATGCTAACGATGATTAGTACAACTAGACCAAGTAACCCTAAAAGTATCTTTTTCATAACTTGAATCCCTCCCGTTTATATAGAAATTTTTGCAAAAAGTCTATATTACTTTCTTTCATTATATTAGCGCATAGCGATAAGTAAAGAGATATGGCTTCAAATATGGAATATCACTTAAGGGGTGAAGCCGCGGTGTCGTCCGCATCATTTTTCCACTAGACGAGTCATCTATTTATACGAATGTGACCATAAATCATAACTATTTTTATCATTAAGAGAGTATTCTTCATTGCAAATCGAAAGTTTTGCAATTTTTTTGTGTTTTATAGAAATATTTGATAACTATTAGGTATAAAAATATGTCAAAATGGATAATGGGGAAGAATACGAAATGTGAAAGTTAAAAATAAGGCAAAAGGGGTTAATCAAATGAGCGGAATCAATAGCAGTCTAACTGTTGCTGGCGGTATTTCAGCACAGCTTAGTCAAACGGCCAGCGGGTTCTTATCAGTCAATGAAGCGACAACCAAAGCAGAACGGACCACCGTTAGCGGAAATACAAATGCAAAAAGCAGTTTAACAAGTATTCACAGCAGAGGACAACGTTTGTCCAACGCAATCACACGAGATGGCAATAATATCCATTCAGTAGCGAAGGAATTTAGCCAGATCGATCAAAAAATAAAACAAGGATTTGATTTACCGTTGTTTTCACCGAATCTAGGAGGAAACAATCGATGAATGTAGAAGATAAGGAATTAAAGATCAATCAACAACTACGACAAGTGAGCATTGATCAAGAAGATAAGCGACAGGAAATCAGAGAATTAGAAGATCTGGAAGCCGACTATTTTTCCATCCACCACCAAGAACAACGGTACTTCCAAGATCTGATCGGAAATAATCAAGGTTCGCGTGATATTGGTCATTTTATGGAATTAGACGAAGAAGCTAATCGGTTACATCAATATGAGCGTCAGCGTTTAGAAGATATTGCAGAGCGTTTAGTCGATGAAGAAGTTCAATTAAGAAGACTTGAAGAAGATTTATACGATGAACGGCAAAAACTATTCGCTTCAGAGAATGACAGCGAGGTGAGCGACTGATGTCCCTTAATTTTTACCTAGGAGAAGTCACTGCACAAAGCGCCGCAGCCAAACAAATGGCGAATGAGTATATGCAGTTTTGCGGCACCTTAAAAGACAGCGTCAATGCCTTCATGAATGCACCATTATCGGGAAAAACCTACGACTCAGCGAAACTTTATTTCTCTACAGTCTATCCAACTTTAGCTAGTGGGTTTATACTAGCATGTGAGGCACTGATCGAAGCGCATAGCAAATTCCCGGAAGAATTCCAATCACAAGTCGATACTTGTGACGTAATCGAAGATCAAATAAAAGCAGAGATCTCCCAAGGACAAGCCCTACTGCAAAGTATGGCACGAACGATGGATAAAGAAAAAGAACCCAACCAACGCTTAGAACAGCGCTATATGGGCGTTCAAAGTTCGATTCAAAAGAACGAAGAAAAACTACAGCGTTTGTATGAATTCAATGCCAGTTCACCAGGTCTATTTGCGGATTTTGAAGCACAGCTGGCGAATTTAGATGCAGGATTAGCAGAAGTTGAAAAAGGGGCTGCATGGAATTCAGGTTCGGGAACGTTTGATTTAGGCCGGATGAATATGGCTTGGACGAAACCGATCATGAACCAATGGAAAGATCGAGAAAAGTCCAAAGGAAACAACTTAGAAGTACGAGAGAGCAAGAATAAATTTGGCGGTACCACCTACGAAATTTATCGAAATGGTGTTTTTGATGAAGATGCGACGGTAGCTTATAATGACCTACTAAAAGACGAGCTGATCAGGTTAGCAAAACAGCGAATCGAAGACGATAAATTTGGAAAATTCGTTTCCTTTGTTGGTACAGCAGTTTCTTTTGGTGGCGGTATTAAACGAGTTATCAGCGAAATCATTGGTATGGCAGGAAACAGATTACTTGTTCGTTTTAGCGATAATAGTGTTGGTACAATTGCAATATCCGGTGGTGTAGCAGTTCCGATTGCCGCAGATTCACTGACGTTGAAGGATTTAGTCCAGTTTTCAAATAACGGGAAGATTACTAGTAAGACATTTGGAAAGCCGATTGAGGGCAGAGTTGATGGTAAAAAATCTAATATACGTGTAGATGCAGAACCAGATGGAGATAAGATTCAAATACAAACGGGTCATGGTAAACGTTCACCATTGGATAAAAGAATAAAGGTTGAAAATATCACGGACAAGGCTAGTATTTATGGACAAGTCCCTCGAACAATAAAACGAGCAATAGGAAAAGGTAAACTTGATGAGTTGGTTGATAATATTTGGAAAGCCTATATATGGCTTAAGAGTAAATAAAGGAGGAAAAAATGCGTCTATATATAAATCCCAAAAAAACAGAAACTAAATTATCTTATAGAGAACTAGCAGAAAAAATGTGGTTCAAAGAAAAAAATGGCCATAAACTTGAAATATCTCATGTAGGAAATGATGAGTCATTACAAGACAATTTATTTCTCAGTTTGTCAATAGATAAATGGTTAAATGATTCCAAATGGAAAAAAATAGAAAGTCCGCTTCAATTTGAAGATATTGATTTAGAGTTTTTAAAAGAAGAAAATCTTCTCTTTATTATGTCTAAACATCAAAAGATACTCACTGTAGATAAACGAGCCTTGTATATCATGGCAGTAGAGTTAGCTAAGGATTTAGACGGATCAATAAGTGAAGATGAAAAATCTACATGGCTAAGTGTTGCAGAGTTTGAGAAAAAGCATCAAGTAGTGCTTAATCTTACTTATGAAGAAGCAAATGATATCAGTCTAAAAGAAGTGAAAACGATGGAGGCAATTGAAGAGCCTTGGGATTATGATGATGAATAGGTAATCAATGCGAATTTAAGTTAAAAAATGGATGGGAAGCAATAAATTGATATTGATAGGAAGAATTTTATGAACAAGTATAAAAGTATTAGTGATTTCTTTGATGAACTAGATTTGACAGACAGTATTATCGAAAATATCTCATTTGATAAAAACTTGACCGATTTAAAAATTGAAGTTACTCACTTTTTTGATGAAGATAAACTTATTTCGATAAAGTTTAATAATTGCTATAAATTTGACTATGAACTATCCAAAGATATATATATATTAAATGATAATCAATTAAACTTTAGCCACTTTACTATTACAAAAATATTGATTGATGAAGGGATAAACATTTTCACCATAAATGATGACGAGCCACTAATAAAAATTATGTGTCAAACTGTAGAATTGGAATAATGATAGAAAATCGAATTTATAATTTGACTTCCACTCAGTTCAAATCGTTAGATAGAAAAGATATTGATAGGAGTGTAAAAATAGCATTAGTACATGAATTTGATGTTTTTAAAAATAGTGAAGAGGTAACTTTTACTAAAGAGGCTAGGGGAAAAATGATTGTCATTGAAGATTATTTAATTTTATATATGATTGATACACTGAATTGGATTCCTTCATACTCTAAAGACTTTATCCACGAATCTTTTGGCTTGGATTACTATGGAAGAACCTATTTAGATGAAAAAGGTATAACTTGCTTAGGTAATATTATTGAAGGATGGCTTCTACTATTCGAACAAGCGCCAGAAGTTGTAGAACTAACAACAGATTATGACATTGAAAAAGGTAAGTTCGATAAAAAAAAGATCGAAAAGAAAGACATACTAAATCAATTAGAGCAACTTTTTTTACTGTGTAAGAAAGCATTAAAGGAAGAACTAATACTTGTTCATTTTGGAATTTAGGAAATATATAGTGCATTTATATAAAATGAAATAATACAAAATTCGATTTAGACTACTAAAAAAATGATCGAAGAATGGCTTTTTAAATCTTATCAAGGTAGGGAGTTAGAACTTTCTTATATTGAGAATATTTCATTGCTGAATGGAACCCACAGACTTTGGTTCAAAATGAGATAAATGGGAAACTGACTAAAAAAGTTCTATTTTATGATGAAGTAAATTTTTTGTTAAGAAGGGTTATCCTGATTATTTAAGGATAACTCTTCTTAACATATTCTTCTATTGTTTGAATAATTTTTCCTGATAGAAAGAAAACATATTATCCCCTAACTTTTACCTAGGAGAAGTCACCGCACAAAGCGCCGCAGCCAAACAAATGGCGAATGAGTATATGCAGTTTTGCGGCACCTTAAAAGACAGCGTCAATGCCTTCATGAATGCACCCTTATCGGGAAAAACCTATGACTCAGCGAAACTTTATTTCTCTACAGTCTACCCAACTTTAGCTAGTGGGTTTATACTAGCATGTGAGGCACTGATCGAAGCTCACAGTAAATTCCCAGAAGAATTTCAATCACAAGTCGATACCTGCGACGTGATCGAGGACCAATTAAAAGCAGAAATCGCCCAAGGACAAGCCTTACTACAAAGTATGGCACGAACGATGGACAAGGAAAAAGAACCCAACCAACGCTTAGAACAGCGCTATATGGGCGTTCAAAGCTCGATTCAAAAGAACGAAGAAAAACTACAGCGTTTGTATGAATTCAATGCCAGTTCGCCAGGACTGTTTGCGGATTTTGAAGCACAGCTGGCAAACTTGGATGCAGGATTAGCAGAAGTTGAAAAAGGGGCTGCTTGGAATTCGGGTTCGGGAACATTTGATTTGGGTCGGATGAATATGGCTTGGACGAAACCGATCATGAATCAATGGAAGGATCGAGAAAAGTCCAAAGGAAACAACTTAGAAGTGCGAGAGAACAAGAATAAATTTGGCGGTACCACCTACGAAATTTATCGAAATGGTGTTTTTGATGAAGATGCGACGGTAGCTTATAATGACCTACTAAAAGACGAGCTGATCAGGTTAGCAAAACAGCGAATCGAAGACGATAAATTTGGAAAATTCGTTTCCTTTGTTGGTACAGCAGTTTCTTTTGGTGGCGGTATTAAACGAGTTATCAGCGAAATCATTGGTATGGCAGGAAACAGATTACTTGTTCGTTTTAGCGATAATAGTGTTGGTACAATTGCAATATCCGGTGGTGTAGCAGTTCCGATTGCCGCAGATTCACTGACGTTGAAGGATTTAGTCCAGTTTTCAAATAACGGGAAGATTACGAGTAAGACGTTTGGGAAGCCAGTAGAAGCAACAATCGATGGTAAAAAAATGAAATTACGAGTAGATGCAGAACCAGATGGAGATAAAATACAAATTCAAGCTGGTGGTGGAAAAAGATCAATTCGCGATGATAGAATTGAGTCTGCTTTGATAACTGATAAAAAAAGTATTTCGGAACAAATTCCAAACATTGTAAAAAGAAAGTTAAGTAAAGGAAAATTGGAAGAACTAATAGATAATATTTGGCGTGCACATATATGGTTAAAAACAAAATAATGTAGGAGAATAACTATGCGTTTATGGATAAAAATCAATAATAAAAAAATTAATTTAGACTACCGAGAATTAGCAGAAAAAATGTGGTTTAAAGAAAAAAATGGTAAGGAATTAGAAATTTCACATGGTGGAAATACTGAGACACTTCAAGGAAATCTGAAAATTTCTCTCAAATTAGATAAATTTTTAAATGATCCTAGATGGAGAAAGATGAATTCACCTTTGGGAAGAGAGTATATCTATGCAGGTCCAATAGAAAATAATGAAATCCTTTATTTAGTCACTGATAATATTGAAATATTAACAGTTGATAAAAGAGCACTGTATATTATGGCTATAGAGTTCGCTAAATCTCTAGAGGGAGATATAAGTGAAGAGGAACAATTAACATGGCTTACTGTTGAAGAGTTTGAGAAAAAGCATCAAAAAGTGCTTAATCTTACTTATGAAGAAGCAAATGATATCAGTTTAGATGAAGTGAAGACAATGAAGGCAATTGAAGAACCGTGGGATTATGATATTGATTAGGTGAGAAAATGCGAATTTACGTTGAATTTAAAAATAGAAATTCATCTTTAGATTATCGAGAATTAGCAGAAAAAATGTGGTTCAAAACATATCTTAATAAAGAGCTGGAACTTTCTCATGGAGGCGATTCTAGTTGGTTAAATGATAAGTATACGCTTGATTTAAAATGGGACAAGTCATTGAATGACAAACGTTGGGTAAAAAATAAATTCGCTACGGAGTATATCTCACTAAATCCAATTAGAGACAAGAAATACTTATATTTTGAAACACAGCATATTGATATCGTCACTGTAGATAAACGAGCGTTATATATAATGGTTAAAGAACTAGCAGAAGCAGTGGAAGGTTCGATAAGTCAAGATGGTATGACTACTTGGATGCCGTTGGATATATTTGAAGAACAAAATCACGAATTGTTTTCAATGAATTTTGAAACAGCAAATGAGATTAGCTTAAAGGAATGAGAGATGATTGAGCTAGTTGATGAACCATGGGACAATGAAGTTAATTACGACTAAAAAATTACGAGGATAGATTATTTGAGAATTTATATCGGGACAAGTGGTAATAAAACATCTTTAGGATACAGAGAACTAGCCGAAAAAATGTGGTTTAAAGAAAAAAATGGTCATGAGCTTGAAATATCCCACGTTGGAAATGATGAAACATTTCAAAATAACTTCTATTTGACGTTGTCTTTAGACAAATGGTTAAATGATGATCGATGGGATGGGGTAAGGAATCCTATAAAATTTGAAGATATTGAAATTGTATTTCATAAAGAAAAGCAAATAATTGCTCTTATATCCAAGCATATTGAAATCCTAATGGTAGACAAGCGTGCCTTGTATATCATGGCAGTAGAGTTAGCTAAGGATTTAGACGGATTAATAAGTGAAGATGGGAAATCTACGTGGCTAAGTGTTGCAGAGTTTGAGACAAAGCATCAAGTAGTGCTTAATCTTACTTATGAAGAAGCAAATGATATCAGTCTAAAAGAAGTGAAAACGATGGAGGCAATTGAAGAGCCTTGGGATTATGATGATGAATAGATGATAAATGCGAATTTATGTTGAAATTAAGGATAAGAATTTATTTTTAGACCACCGAGAATTAGCTGAAAAATGTGGTTTAAATCTTATAAAGGTAAGGAGCTAAAACTCTCCCATAAATGAAATTTAGAGGTGATCAGTAAATGAAAAAATTATCAATGGGAGGGAAATTTGACTGGTATATAGATACTTTATATAAGAGTGGGGTATTTATCAGAGACCTCTCGGATGAAGACATTGAGACGAATATATTTGAAGACTTTATTGTAGGAGTTACTTCCTATTTTAGTAAAAATAATATCGATGGATTAAAAGAAAATGGTTTAATTGATGAAGCAATTTCAGAGCAGAGTTTATTTCTCAGAAAAAAAGTGTTGGGACTTGATAATTCTGAGTTATGGAATATCGATAGTGTAAAAAATAATCTTACGTGGTTACAAGTACTTGAGTTATCAGATTCTATCAAAGAAAAGCTACATGAAATGTGGACTGATGAAGAGTTGGAATACTTAAAAACAATGTAAATATGATTCCTTAGATTTGTTTCATAATTAAAATAAGATGCCTATTAAAGGTATCTTATTTTTGTAGGAGTATTTCTTAGAGTTGTAATGTTTTAACTGATTTAATGAGTCATCATAGTAAAGATTTTAGATGATTGATGGAATTATTTAAACTAGCATTGAGTAATTTTTTTGCACGCGTAGAACGGCAAAAACTATTCGCTTCAGAGAATGACAGCGAGGTGAATGACTAATGTCCCTTAATTTTTACCTAGGAGAAGTCACCGCGCAAAGCGCCGCAGCCAAACAAATGGCGAATGAGTAAATGCAGTTTTGTGGCACCTTAGAAGACTGCGTCAATACTTTCTTGTGTACTCAAAAAGAAAGAGAAAAAATTCCAGCAGTTCAATATAATCTTGAATCGCTGGAACTTTTTTATTGTGCGTTGTTTTTCACTAGCTTTCGATATTTTCCAGGAGTTGTTTGGTAATGATCTTTAAATAATTTGAAAAAGAATGCTTTATCCTGATAGCCGATCTCTTCAATAATTGTTTGAATGGGAAGATCTGTTTGACGTAAATAGGTTTCAGCATAACGCAAACGATAATGAATCACCCAGTCTGAAAAATTTTTATCAGTCTGTTTTTTGATAAATGCGGAAAGGTAGTTAGGATGAAAGTGAAATTTCTCTGCTGTTTCGGATAAAGTTACCGTTGTAAGGTGAGTCTCTATATGTGCTAGGATTTCTTCAACTAGAACGCCAGAGGATAGGTTTGAATCTTTTACACATAAGCCTTTATCTGAAAGTTGGCTGATTTCGACAACAAACAAAACGAAGGCAGATTTTGTCACTTTATTATTAAAATAGCGCATTTTTACGATTTGTTTCAACAATAGCAGAGCATAAACATGGATATCTTCATTTGGAGAAAACTGAAAGATGAAATAATGGCTATTTTCTTCCGTTTCCTTGATGCTCTCCACAAAAAAGCGGTATATGATGGGTTCTTCCGCAAATTGAGCGAGCAAAGAATCATTAAAATACTCTTTTTTAAAATAGAAGCTAAGCATGGTCGTTTCGGCTTCCATCTCCTCATATTCAACCACTGTCCATTCATTTGCTAGAACTAAGCAACCAGCTTTATATAACAATTCCTTATCATCGATCAGAATTTTTACAGATCCGCTAAGAACGTATAAAATTCGAATATAAGGTGCACGGTAGGTCAGTCGTTCTTTTGTGTTTTGACAGACGAAAGAGGCGATTTGTCGTTTGGGATTGGTTTCAAAATTATTAAGTTCTTCAATCATTCCATCTTGGGTTTTATTATAACAATCCAGGGTTTTTAAAAAGTCAAAAAAGCAGTCGAATTGTTCTTTAGAAAAAGTATACATAATTCCTCCATCTTAAAATAGCCTACTTAATATGTTTGGACAGACTAATTCAATTATTCTCAAATGAAAGTATAATGAATTAGAATTCAGATGTAAATAGCTATTTAACAACTTTCTTTATTGTGAAAATACGAGCAATGTAATTGTTCGGTATATATAGCAAAATGGAATAAGACACTTTGTATGAAAGGGGAAACAAAAAATGGACACAACGGCTCAAAAAAGAGTACCAACAAAAATGATGATTGCCATTGCAGCTATTGTAACGAATGTCATTTGGGGAACACCATTTAAACTAATCAAAATCATGAATGATGAGATGGGAATTTCCAGAGATGCTTTAGGAGATAATTATATTGGACAGGTTTTGGCAACGATCAGTATTCGCTTTTTTATTGCAGGGATCATGACATTGATTTTTGCGATGTTTATTAAACAAAATATTTTTAAGGTGACAAAAACCCAATGGAAAGAAGTTGTGATCATGGGGCTCTTGTCTACAACAGCTGCGTATTTCTTTTTTAATATCGGGAATGTGAATATTTCTTCAACGATCAACTCAACGATTCTTGCGCAATCCACGATTTTTTTTGCAGCGATTTTAGCTCATTTTGCGTATAAAAATGACAAATTGACTGTGCCGAAAGTAGTTGCTTTGGTGATTGGTTTCACTGGATTGATCATTTCTCAGCTGACTGGTGGAACAACGATCAACGATATGTTTGAATTTGCTTTAACAGGGGAAGGGTTCATGTTGATTTATGGATTGATCGCCGCACTGGCTACGATGTTAGCGAAAAAAATCGGTTCTACGCTGAATTCATTTGTAATGACGGGTTGGAATTTGATTATTGGTTCTGTTTTTTTATTTGTCATTGGTTTATTTATGGGCGGGACCTTAAGTTATATCAACTGGACGCCATTAGGTGTGGTGTTATTGATTATTTTAGCTGCTGCATCAGCGATTCCATTTAGCCTATGGTACTGGTGTGCGCAGTATGCTAATCTAGGAGAGATCACTGTTTATAAATTTATCATGCCGATTTCTGGCAGCTTACTAGCAGTTATTTTAGGTGAACGTTTCACGATGCCTTTAGCATTTGGGTTGATTTTAGTTTGTTTATCGATCATTTTGATCAATCGGCCGCCAAAATCATTTCAGGCATTAACAAAATTTACCAAAAAAGAAAGCGAATCAGTTTAGTACTTTTTGAAAGGAAGTCACTTTTATGAAAATTGGATTCATTGGAACAGGAAATATGGCAGGAGCAATCGTACAAGGCATCACTGCTAAAAACTTTGTTGAGGGAAAAGACGTTTATCTGTTTGATGTTTTGACGGATAAAGTCAAAGAGTTAGCGGCTCAAGTTGATGGAAATGTTTGCTCTTCTGCTGGAGAAGTGATTGAGCAAGTAGATGCTATCGTACTTTCAGTTAAACCAAATATTATTCAAAAAGTTGTAGAAGAAACAAAATCAGTCGTATTAAAGAAAAAACCACTATTGATTTCGATTGCTGCAGGTACAACATTGGATAAACTGGAAGGATTGGTTGGTACAAGTACATTACCGATTATTCGAGTAATGCCAAACGTTAACGCAATGATCGGTTTAGGAGCTGCGGCAGTAGCTGGAAATCAAAATACTTCAAAAGAACAGATACAATACGTTGTTGACTTGTTCAATGCTGTAGGAAAAGCTTGGGAAGTTGAAGAAAAAGACTTTTCAGCCTATACGGCTGTGGCAGGAAGTTCACCTGCCTATGCATATTTATTTATTGACAGTATTGCTCGAGCAGGAGTCAAACATGGTTTGACGAAAGAAAAAGCATTGGAATATGCGGCTCAAGCTGTTCTAGGTAGTGCTCAAATGATCTTAGATTCAGATGAAAATCCTTGGACCTTGATCGATCGTGTATGTTCTCCAGGAGGAACTACAGTTGCGGGACTACTGGCTTTGGAGGAAGAAGCATTTATTGCGACAGTGGTAAAAGGAATCGATGCGACAGTTGCTCGCGATGAGGAAATGAAAAAAATGTAATTTTTCGTATAGAAAAAGGAATAAATCAACCTAAAAAGGTCGGTCTATTCCTTTTTTTCATTTTATAGTTTCTGTGTAGCATTGGTCTTCACTAACCGCAATAAAACCGAAGTTACGGCCACCGTAGCAATCGCCGCTACAATTGCTTCCACGATCCCGCTTGTAAAAATCACCGTCAAAATCGCAGTGTAAACAGCGGCTCCGCTTGCGCCGATCGTCTCTGCATATGCATCTTTAAAGAGAAAATAAATCAAGTTCATAACTAAGATCGTATTTGTCGCAGACCCTAAGAGTCCTGCGATAAATAAACTGATCGATTGTGATGTTGGTTTATTTTTAGTTACTTTTTTTAGCCCCATAAAGACGAAGTAAGGGACGACACCGATCAAAATCCTCGGTACCATTGCGATCACGATTGCTTTCCAGCTGCCTTGGTTTGTTCCGATCACCGGAATAAACGGTGAGAAAACAAACGACAGTGGAGATAAGACTACTGTACTGCGGATCATACTGATCACACCGAAGACACCGCCTAGAAAAGCACCGATTCTTGGACCTAAAATGATCGAAGCGATAATGACAGGAATATGCATCGTTGTTGCATTGATCGGACCGATCGGAATGAAGCCCAGAAAGGGAACTGCTGATAATAAGATCAAAATTGCTAAGAACATCGCAGTCAATGTAAATGTTTTTGTATTTTTCATAAAGGACTCCTCACCATTATTTCGCTAAAAGTTCACTGGCTTTTGCCACGACTTCTTCAACAGTCGCTAAAGCGCCGCGACCAAAATCACCGCAAGCCAGTAATGCTTCGCGAGGCTCGATTTCTTGGTAGCCAACTTTTTTTAGTGTTTTTAGATTCCGTTGTGTGATCGGATTTTGATACATATAGGTATTCATTGCTGGTGCGATCATCTTTGGCACTTCTTCTTTCAAGGCTAAGGCAACGGTTGAAAGCATATCATCTGCGATCCCGTTAGCAAGCTTGGCAATGATATTCGCAGAAGCTGGCGCTACAAGGAATAGGTCGGCTTTTTTCGCTAGTTCGATATGATTGATTTTATCTGGCGCAATTTCTTCCATGACATTTGTGTGCACAGGATTTTTAGAAAGAGATTGCAACGTCAAAGGCGTGATGAATTTGGTGCTGTTTGTTGTCATGATGACTTCCACATTATAGCCTAATTTTGTTAATTGACTAGTGATATCCGCTGATTTATAGGCAGAAATACTGCCTGAAACACCTAACAGAATGGTTTTCATTTTTTATTCCTCCATTTATTTTCGACATTCTCGACGATCAGTCGTGCAATCTCGGCTTTGGTTTGAGCAGTTTGTGTTTGCCCAGCCGCATCGATCAAAATGCCTTTGTGCTGATCACCTTGGATCGTTTCTAAATCATTGGCTAAAATAAAATCGCAGTGATTTTTTTCAAGAATCGTTTGACCGACTTGGATCAGCTCTTCTTCTGAAACGCCAACTAAAAGTTTAAAACCAACTACTATTGCCTGCGGTTGTTTTTCGCGAAGCATTGCAATTATTTTAGGGTTTTTCTTTAAAAAAAGCAAGAGACGATCTGTTTTTGAAGGAATCTTTTTCTGATCCTGAACCGTTTCGCCAATTTCAGCTAAACCTTGGTGCAAAAATTCTTTTAGTTGTTGCTTCGTTGGTTGTTCCAACTCAACTAATTTTGCAGAAAGCTGCTCGATAAATTCTTCTTCTGATAGGGTTGTTTCAGTCGTAAAATCGCTCACAGCCATGCTATGGATCACACTGTCAAAAGCGGTCTGGTCAAATTGTTCAAGCAACGCTTCTTGTAAGTCTTTCGTCGTTTCAATGGGAACGATCGTTAATTTTTCCTGTTCAGCAGGTCGGACAGCTTGAGCTGTGGTGACATAGGTTACGTGATGACCTTGTGCTAAAAATGTTTCAGCGATGATTTTACCTAAGCGTCCAGTCGAATGATTGGTAATGGAACGGACGTTGTCTATTTTTTCAGAAGTTCCACCTGCAGTAATCAATATATTCATTATTGTGATGCCCCTTTAGTTCATTTTTATGATGGTGCGACCAATGTGTGTGCCTTTTTGTAATTGCTCCAACGTATTTGGCAATTGCTCTAATGTGATTTCTTGTGTCAGTTCGTGTTGGCTTACATTCAAATCTGCCGCCAAACGTTGCCAGATCGCTACGCGCGGCTCCATTGGCACATTGACTGAATCGATGCCTAACAAATTGATACCTCGTAAGATAAACGGTAAGACAGTGGTGTTTAGTGTGATACCTGCTGCATTGCCGCAGATGGCAATGCTTCCGCCATAACGCAATTGCGCCAATAGTGCAGCTGTGATATCTCCGCCAACGGTGTCGATCACAAAATCGATGGTTTGTTTCGCTAAAGGCTTGATTTTTTCGGGAAGAAAATCCTCAACAAGCAGTACTTGAGAGGCACCGATGTTCTTTAATGATGCTTCCGCTTCTTTTTTTCGACTTAATGCAATGATGTTTTTATAGCCTAATTGCTTCAGCATCGCAATCGACAAGCTGCCGACACCACCTGTAGCACCAGACACTAAAATTGTCGCTTCTTTATTCTGGCTCAACCCATGATTTTCTAGTGCTTGAACAGATAAGGCTGCAGTAAAACCAGCAGTACCGAAAATCATAGCATCCTTTAGACTTAAACCAGTAGGTAAAGGAACGACCCAATCTGCCGGAACACGAGCAATTTGAGCGAACCCGCCAGTATGTGTCACGCCTAGACCGTAGCCTGTGACTAAAACTTCTTGTCCTTCTTTGAAGCGAGCATCAGTTGAAGTTAAGACAGTGCCGCTTAGATCGATACCGGGAATCATAGGATAATGACGGATCACCCCGCCATTTTCTTTTGCTGCTAAAGAATCTTTATAGTTGACCGATGAATAAGCTACTTGTATCGTAACGTCACCAGCAGATAACGCATCGATCGTAGTATCAGCTATCTCTGTTCGGAATGTTTGATTGATGTCATTTACGATAAATCCAGAAAATGTTTTCATGTGTAGGCTCCTTTAAATACAAAATCGTTTTATTGTTACTATCATAACATATTCTCCTTTTATCTTTAGGAAATTCTTCTCAAATCAACCTTCATAAATGCTAGAAAATAAGCTAGAATAGAAGGTGAGTGTTTTATTGACTTGGAAAGTGAAAATAAATACATGGATGAAAAAAATAAGCGGAAAGGGAATTGAATGAGTGAAGTTTAAAATTGGTATGCGTACATTTAAAACGGGGATCAGTGTGTTTCTTTGTATCCTTGTCAGTATTTTATTGAAACGTGAAACGTATGTCGTTGCGGCGATCACTACTGTATTCAGTCTGAGAGAAGACATGGAGAATACGTTAAAATACGGCAAGCATCGAATTACTGGGAATGTAATGGGAGCGATCATGTCAGTTGTTGTGATTGCGGTGTTCAGTGTATTTGGACGAACCGAGATCGTTCAGCTGATCTTTATTCCAACGATCATTATGGTGATGATCGCACTGCTTGCTTCGATCAGCTGTCATGAAGGGACGGTCGGAGCTTGTGCGACGCTTTTGACGATCGTGTTTATGATTCCTTCTGATCAGTCTTACGGCTATGCGTTTGATCGTGTGGTGGATAGCTTTATCGGGATGGGAATCGCATTAGCAGTGAATTATTTTATTCCGTTAAAACTAAACAGAAAAAAGGCAGTGATTCCAGAGGACAATGAAGTCGCTGCAGAATAAAAGAAAAGGTTGGGATTTAGTACCCAGCCTTTTCTTTTTTGCTATTCTTTGATTAAATGTGTTTCTTTTTGTTTAATGTGTGCTTCCAATTCGTGCTTGTCGATCAAGGAAGAAACTACACCATCACGTGAGATACAAAAGCCGGCAGCATACGTAGCAATACGAACAGCATCCTTCAATGTATATCCATAAAGCAAGTAGGAAGAAAGGGCACTGATAAACGCATCACTTGCTCCTGTGCTATCGATTGCTGGAAAATCAACAGCGGGAACATAGTCATCCCATTCGGCTGTTTTAACATAACAGCCTTTTTCGCCTAACGTGACAATGATCGTATCGACACCGCATGTTAGGAGATGATCGGACTTTTCTTCTAAAGTAGTGTATTCAGGACATAGTTCGTTCAGCTCATCTTCATTCGGAATCAAGATATCGATCGCAGAAAGAACCTCTTTAGGAATACTGCCATAAGCTGAAGGTTTTAAAATTGTTTTTGCGCCATATTGGTGTGCTACTGAACACGCTTTAGCGACGGTGTCCAGTGGAATTTCTGTTTGAATCAGGCAATAGCCTGTGTTTTCGAACAACTCTTTTTTATCTTCGATATCTTCTGGTGTAAAAATGCCGTTGGCACCAGGGAGGATCGAGATAGTGGAGTGGCCGCTCGTTTCTACAAAGATATACGCTTTTCCTGTATTAGTATGATTACTTCTCTTGATCCCTAATGTCTCAACACCAAATTGGTTCAATGTATTATACACATAATCAGAATCAAGGTCCGATCCGATTTTGCCGATCAGCGCAACCCGATGCCCTAATTTAGCAGCACCGATCGATTGGTTCACCCCTTTTCCTCCTGGATAGATCGAAGAACCTGTGATCGAGACTGTTTTCCCACTGTCCGGCAGCTTTGGCACGGTCAAATAAGTATCGATATTGATACTTCCGATCACTACGATTTTAGGAATATTCAAATTGAAGGGCAAGCTGACTGTCGTACGATTATCCAACGAAAAATCTTGAAAATAAGTCGGTGTTTCCAATGATTTTTTTTCTATGGTATTGATCAATTGCCGACAAAGATAGCCGCCAAAATCAGCATTTCGAATCGTATATGTAGAGATTTCAGATAACTCACTTAATGATAGCGGCTCCGTCCGTTCGCTTTTTAGTGAAATCAGCGAAAGATCCTCCGGGATTTTGTAACTTAGTGCGTGGAGTAGTTGGTAAAATTCTAATGCCTTATGATAGTGAGAAGAAATCACACCTGTGATCTGTCTGTTATTTAATTTATGGTTTAAGTTCTCATTGAAATCGAAGAAGATCAACTCTGGGTCAAGTTTCATATGATTATCGAACAAACATTTTTTATAGCCAGCTAAGAAGGCTTCGGTACGTCTGCCGGGTGTCAGTAAACAGGCGATTTTTTGATGTTTTTGATCGATCAACTCTTGTGTGATATGATAGGCTGCTTTTTCGTAAGGAAACAAAATCGATGTTTCGCCACCATTTTCTCCAGTACTTAGGACAGGAATAGCCAGTTCTTCAAAATGGGTGAGGTGGCTTAAACTTTCTTCATCGATCGGCTCCCAGATGACACCGTCGACGTTTTGTTTGCAGAGAGAGGTGATGTTTTTTAATTCTTGTTCCTTGTCATCGTAATTATTAAAGATCAACGGGCTGTAGCCATTTTTTTGAGCGGTCTGGATGATCCCGTCTAACGTCGCATCCAATGAGGTGGAAGACCGGAGTAAAACGCCTAATAGCCATGACTTTGCTGGGGTACCTGCAGAAGAAGCATAAGGTGCATAATTATATTCTTTGACGATTTTCAGCACGCGTTCTCTTGTTTCATGGCTGATACTTTGGTCTTTTTGGTTGACGATTTTTGATACGGTAGAAACAGAAACACCAGCTAATTTGGCGATGTCTTTTATATTCATAATGATTATTTCCCTCATTTCGTTTAGTGATCAAAAGGTGGTTCATCTATAGTAAATAAGAAAAAAATGCTAATTCTTTCTATCAAAATGAAGCGTCTAATTATGCTTACATCATAGATAAATAATTCATGGAAGTCAACCGTAAGTATTCTGTGAATGAGGAGAAAAATCTTTTTGATCAAAATCCAAAAAAGCGTTGACAAAAGAAGCAAACGATGTTAATTTCTACTTAGAGAAAACGTTTTCCGAAAAAGTTTTCCTTATTCGAGAAAAATAAATTCTGAACGAAACGGAGGTCATGTCATGAAGCAGAGAAGTTTTCTAAATAGAATCAAGGCGCAGTTCACGACGAAATCGTTAGTTCTCATTCCCATAGCTGTAGGCATCAACCTGATTGGCGGAACGTTATGCTCAGCGTTAAAGCTGCCTTTGTTTTTAGATATGATTGGAACGATCATCATTGCTTGTCTCTCTGGACCTTGGGTTGCTGCTTTATGCGGTTTTTTGACAAATGTGTTTTTAACTTTAGTGGCTAATCCAGTTTATTTTCCTTATTCCGTCGTGAGTGTTTTATGTGGTCTTGTCACAGGCTTTATGGTCAAAGCGGGGTTGTTTCGAAATGTTTGGGGAGCAATTTTGACTTGGATTGTATGCGCCTTCACAAATACGGTATCTGCTTCGATGATCACGATTTTTGTATACGGCGGTGCAACAGGTGTTAATGGCAGTTCACTTTTTACAGCTGCATTGATTGCAACGACTAAGAAAATCATTCTATCGGTTTTATCGACATCGATGATCGAAAATTTGGTCGATAAAGGGATCGTTTTTCTGATCGCCTATCTTCTAGTACAAAAGATTCCAAAACGTTTCTTAAGCCAATATGCACTTGGAATGAACGAAGATGAATTAGAAGAAGATTGGTAGTGAAAAGGGACAGAACGAAAATAGTTTAGGAGGGAGAATATGAAGCTGTCAAATACCTTTGTAGAAAAAGATACAATGATCGAAAAGATAAATCCGTTGACGAAGATCCTTGCTGTCTTTTGTTTTGGATTAGGTACGCTGTTATTTCCCAAATTATGGTTAGGGTTTGGACTTATTATTTGTTTATTTTTCATTGCTTATTTAGGGAAATTACTGAAACCGTTTACTCGTTTGATGCTGGGCTTCGGGCTGCCGATCAGTTTGATGCTGCTTTTTATTCAGGGTTTTTACGGCGTAAATAATAAAACAGTCATTGCTGATTTTGGCTTTGCTGAGCTAGGCTTAGAAGGTGTGCTATATGCGCTAAAAATAGTGACGACATTATTAGTATTTCTAGGGTCATTTTATTTGATGAATCAAACGACTGAGACAGGAAAATTAGTTGCAGCATTGACGAATAGCGGCTTACCGCCCAAAGCAGGCTATTTGGTTTTAGCAACGTTGAATGTCGTACCGCAAATGCAGCGGAGAATGAATGTGATCCAAGAAGCGCAAGAAGCGAGAGGCGTCGAGATCAAAGGACGGTTAGTTGCAAGGATCAAGGCCTACTTGCCGCTTTTAGGTCCTGTAATCATGTCTTCGCTGACGGATGCACAAGAAAGAGGAATGACGCTGGAAACAAGAGGATTTGGTATTAAAGGAGTCAAGCAAACAAGCTATGTCCAAGTAAAAACGACAAAAATAGACAAGATCATCAACATCTTGCTGGTACTCTTTTTAATTTTTGTGATTCTAGCATCTATATGGATGAAATAAACAAGATAGGAGGGGAAATGAATGTCTGAACCTGTTGTAACAGTCAATAATTTTTCGTATAGATATAATCAAACGAAAACAAGAGCTCTGAAAAATTTGACGTTTCAGGTGGAAGCGGGCAGCTTCTTTTGTATCGTTGGCGGAAATGGCTCAGGGAAGTCAACGTTATGTAATGCACTAGTCGGCTTGATTCCTCACTATTTTGTAGGGAAAAAAGCGGGAGAAATCATCATTGATGGGCTTAAAACGGAAGCTGCGACGATCGCTGAGTTGTCTACACGAATTGGGTTAGTCTTTCAAAATCCATTCAATCAATTATCCTATACAGCGGGTACTGTTGCAGAAGAGTTAGCGTATGGCTTGGGCAATCGTGGTGTACCGAGAACAGAGATGCTCAAAAAAGTGGAGATGGTATCCAAGCTGATGCATATCGACCATATTCTTTCAAAAAATCCGCTGGAGCTATCAGGAGGTCAGGTACAGCGGGTCGCTTTTGGCTCGACGTTCATTTTAGAACCAAAAATCTTAGTGTTAGATGAATGTACAACACAGCTGGACCCCATGGGAAGTGACGAGATTTTTGCTATCGTGAAGCGCTTGAATCAAAATGGGATCACTGTGATCATGGTGGATCATGACATGGAACGGGTAGCAAAAAATGCGGATCAGATCATGGTTCTTTCAGAAGGTGAGATCCAGATGATTGGAAATCCCAAGGATGTTTTTGAATTTCTGGAACAAACAGATCTTGGAATCGAAGTGCCTGATTATGTGAAAATTTCAAGAATACTTCAACAAAAGGGCTATACAAAAGCAGAAATCACATGGACGGAAGAAGAAACGATTCGTTTGGTAAAGGAGGTGCTGAAATATGAAGATCCAGTTGAAAAACCTTCATTTTAGCTATCCTTCAAGTGAGGAAGTATTAAAAGGGATCGATTTAACGATCGAAGGCACAAAACCTGTCGCGATCATCGGACAAAACGGTGCAGGTAAAACAACGATCGTGAAGCATTTGAATGGCATTTTGTCACCGACCTCAGGTGAAGTATGGATCGATGGAGAAGCGATCCAGACAAAGAGCACAGCACAATGGTCGAAAACGGTTGGCTATGTGTTTCAAAATCCTGATGATCAATTATTTTTAGAAACAGTTAAAAAGGAATTGTTGTTTGGTCCGCAACAGATTGGTATGTCCCAAAAAGACATCGACCAACGCCTAGAATGGGTAGCAGATGTGACTGGCTTAAAGGATAAATTAGATATTCATCCATTTGACTTAAATGCAACTGAAAAAAAGTTTTGTACGATTGCTTCTATTATGATGATGAATCCGAAGGTTCTGATCTTCGATGAGCCGACCTGCGGACAAGATGTCTATGGAAATCGACGATTGAAAAAAATCATTCAGGAACTGAAACATCGTGGAGTGCTATGTATCACGATAACGCATGATATGAAGTTTGTGGCAGATAATTTTGAACGAATCATCGTGATGAAAGAAGGAACGGTACTTTTAGACGGATCAGTGGATGATGTATTTTCACAGCCTGAACGATTAAAACAAAGTTTTGTTACACCACCTCCGATCACGCGTGTGGGACAAGGAGTTGGGTTTTCAGAACCAGTATTTACGACAGAAGCGTTCATGAAGGTTTTTGAAAGAGAAAGGGGTGAGTAAAATGTTTGATACTGTTGGGGAACTAGTAAAAAGAAAGCGTGAAAGAGACGGATGAGATAAACGCTCCGTAAAAATGGTTGGTTGTTGAATAAAGTCAAGATTGAAAGGTGTGGAAAAAATGTCAGCTAACACTGAGACAGAAAAAGTAATTGGCGTTCCCGTTCCTAGAGAAGGAACTCCTGAATTTGAAAAAATGAATCGGATGGCAAAACGTGCGATTCCGCTGATTTTAATTATTTTTATTTTTGGTATTCTTGAGCAACAGGCATTTGGTATGATTTTTGTTAATATTGGCGAACAGTTGGGAACACCCAATTTAGCGCCATTGATCACATCGATACCGGGCATCGTTTTGGGCATCGTTTGTGTCATTTATGGTTCTTTGGGAGATTTTGTTTCATTTAAAAAGATGACGATGTTGGGTGTCGTATTATTGATTGTTGGTTCTGCGATCGGATTTATACTGGGACCGATCAATATTTGGGCGGTCGTAATTGCCCGTGTGCTTCAATCAGCAGGCGGACAGGTAGCAGGTTCTGTTTTCTTAGTCTTGGTATCAAAATATATCGCAAAAGAAAATCGCGTGATCTACTACGGCATTTTCGTTGCTGTTTTTAGATTTTCAGCAGCACTAGGTGTGGTAGCAGCAGGTTATGTAACGAAGATCGATTGGCGTTGGTTATTCGCTGTTCCTTTGATTTCTTTCTTATTTATTCCATCGTTAGCGAAAAACTTACCGGACGATCATGCAGAAGGTGCAACGATCGACTGGGCTGGATTTGCCTTGATCGGTGCATTTGCTGGAGCAGTCACGATGTTCTTTACAGATATGAATGTATTTTGGGCAGTAGCCTGTGTGGTTACACTGATTGCTTTTATCGTTTATATCAATAAAGCTAAAAATCCGTTTATTACTCCTGAGTTCTTTAAGAACCCAGCATTCATTGCAACGATGACCGTTATTTTTGTAGGTTATTTCTTCAGCTACACATTAAATGCAGGTGTCAATGCGATCGGCTTGAATATTTATGGTATCGATTCTGCAGAAGTTTCTACTTTATTGGTTTGGTCGATTTTATTAGCGGCAGTTCTTGGATTTGTTTGCGGTCCAGTTATTAAACGGATCGGACGTTCAGCAGGCATCATTATGGCCTTGAGCTTTATGGGATTAGGATTGATCGCAATTGCTTTCGCCATTCCTATGGGCAAAGTTTGGGCATTAGCTGTAGCGCCATGTATCTATTATTTTGGAACGTCATTCTTTTACTCACCGATCGTTGATACAGCAACGCTTACTGTATCGCCGGAAGAGTCTGGTCGTGTTCTTGGTGTCAATGACCTAGTCCAAGCGATCACAGGATCTGTTGGTGTGGCTGTATTCGGCGGAATGATGTCTTCAGGTGCGATGTCTGGAGGAAGTATCGTCGGTGTAGACAGCGGTGCTGCGTCAACTTATGCCAATGTCTTTTTAGTCGGTGGTGTGATCATTTTGGCCGCTTTGGTGATCTTCTTGGTAACGAAAAAAACGATCTACAGTCGTTCAAGAGCAGAATAAAAATAGTTAGAAAAAAAGATGATAGGAGGAAGAAAAATGGCAAAACAAAAAATAATTTTAGACTGCGATCCTGGACATGATGACGCGTTGGCTTTATTGATGGCTTTAGCTTCTGACAAGGTGGAACTGATCGGAATCACGACCTCAGCTGGCAACCAATTGCCGGAAAAAACCTTTGATAACACGCGAAAACTCTTAGCTTTAGCAAACAGAGAGGACATTCCTGTAGCAATGGGTGCATTGAAACCTCTTCGAAGAGAATTGATCATTGCAGATGATGTTCATGGAGAAAGTGGGCTGGATGGAGCAGAACTACCTGAACCAACAGCAGCGGCAGAAAAGATCAGCGGAAATGACTTACTAGCGAAGCTATTAAAAGAAAGTGATGAAAAGGTGACGATCATCGCTACTGGTCCACTGACAAATATCGCGATCTTTTTATTATCACATCCAGAACTAAAAGAGAAGATCGAGTTGATCTCCTTTATGGGCGGCGCTTGTTTTGGCGGTAATATCACTCCGCATGCAGAGTTCAATATTTATGTCGATCCTGAAGCAGCCGATATTGTCGTGAAATCAGGCGTGCCAACAGCGATGTTTGGCTTAGATGTGACATTGAAAGCACAGCTTTTTGAAGAAGACATTCAAGAAATCAGAGCGATCGGGAATCCAGTCGCTCGTACGATGGCTGATTTATTAGACTTTTTCAATTTGACAACAACAGTTCCATTTTTGGCTGAGGAAGGTCATATCGAAGGGATTCATATGCATGATCCGTGTGCGATGGCGTACGTCATCGATCCAAGCTTATTCAAGGTTTTACCGATGCATGTGGAGGTCGAAACAAGCGAAACACTTACGCTAGGAAGCACAGTTGTTGATTATGATGATCTTTTCAAAAAAGAAAAAAATGTGCTTGTTGGATTTGATATCGATTTACCAAAATTCAAAGCCCTAGTAATAGATACGATGTCTTATTTTTCTAAGTAGTCATCATTCGAGTGAAACGTAGTAGAGGAGGTCAGGCAATGAATAAAGTCACAGTCATTGGAAGTATCAACGCAGACACCACATTAAAAATGAACTATTTGCCCAAACATGGAGAAACGATCCATGCAGATGAATTATTTACATCAGGCGGAGGAAAAGGGGCAAATCAGGCGATCGCTGCTAAACGAAGCGGAGCAAATACAAGCTTTATCGGAGCGGTTGGCGCTGATGATACAGGCAAGCGAATGCTGGATTTATTAAAGAAAGAAACGATCGATGTCTCAGGGATCAAAACCCTTGATGATCAAACGACGGGCAGTGCATATGTATTGTTAGATAGCTTTGGGGAAAACAGTATCATTATCCATTCAGGCGCAAATAATCAAATCACTTGTGAACAGGTAGAAGAAAATAGAAATAAGATCGAAGAAAGTGATTTTATCATTGCCCAATTTGAGAGTACGATCGACAGCACGATTCGAGCATTTGAATTAGCCAGAGCAGCTGGGACGAAAACTATCTTGAATCCAGCGCCGGCGATCGAACAGATTCCTACGCAGCTACTAGAAAATACGGATATGATCGTACCAAATGAATCCGAAGTAGAAATTCTGACTGGAATAAAAATCACCTCTGAACAGAGTATGATCCATGCAGCCTCTTCTTTACACGGATTAGGAATAGAAACGGTCGTGATCACACTCGGTAGTGCAGGTGCTTTTTATGATCAGGCAGGAGAGCGGGGAATCATCCCAGCATATCCAGTAAAAGCAGTTGACACAACGGCAGCTGGGGATACATTTATTGGCGCGATGGCAGCTATTTTGGAAAAAGATTTCAGTAATTTAGAAGCTGCCATTCGTTACGGTGCAAAAGCTGCTTCACTCACTGTCCAACGCTACGGTGCACAACCAGCGATTCCTTATCGTAGTGAGCTAGATGGATTTCTTGTGAGTAAATAGAAGAATAAGTTAGACAATGATTTAGAAACAATAGCCTATCTAAAGAACAGGACGAGAGTAAAGATTACTTTTGTCCTGTTCTTTTTTTATTTAAAATAAGTAAATACATAATTTAAGTGGGAAACTATAAATTGAAGGTGAAAAAGCCTGTTATAATAATGTTGACAAATTATACCGACTAGGAGGTATTTATTTATGATTTCATATATACACCTTACTATACGCAAGCAAGAAATGCTCTTTTTTATCATGGTTTTGGTTTTAACATTCGTGGAATTGGGCGAAAACTTGCAACTGTTATGAGAAAGCTTAGAAGGGATATTGCAAAGGTTACAACCTATTCGCGTTCTTTAGCTCAAAAAATCGTCTCATCAGAAAAAGCATAAATGCGGAAGAAAGAAAATTTTGGATCAATCTATTCTCATTTAGTTTATTTGATACATGATATCTTTTGTTTAGAGTACATGTTGAATAGTTTCTTATTAATCAATTCCAACGAATGTACTTCTGCGTTCTAAAAGTAATGTATCTTTCCATTTAGGTCCTAATTTTCCAATTTTTTTTCTTTTACCTACAATTCTAAAACCATGTTTCTCGTGGAGAAGTATGCTTGCCGTATTTTCAGAAAAAATCCCTGCTTGAATTGTCCATAATCCATTGTTTTCACTTTCCTGAATTGCAGCTGTCATTAATTGATCGCCAATTCCTTGTCTTCTATAGCGTGATGAAGTATAAATGCTGATTTCAGCAACTCCGCTATATACGCTTCGAGAAGAAATTGGAGAAAAAGCACTCCAACCAACCACTTGATGTTCAATAGTGGCTACCAATCTTCCAATTATCAAATGATTGCCGTCCCATGTGGAGTAGTCTGGAATTGAATCAACCGTTGTAAAAGTTGCAGTACCCGTTTCGATGCCTTCCTGATAAATAGCTCTGACTTCAGACCAATCACTCTCAGACATTTTCCTAATTAGTATTGTCATTAAATTATCCTCCTTAAAAACTTTTGACTAAATGGGTTGGACTACGTTCTCTTAAGAGATTTCTGTATATTATATCATATTAGCTTGATATAATTTTTTATTCTTGCGTTTAATTAAATGATCCTAGTAGCTATAAAAAAATAGAATTTTTTTAGCAAATGTAGTTGCTATTTTTTGAAAAATTCGTATACTAAAGAAGGTAAAATTAAACTCCTAGTTTAGTATTAGAAAACTTTTTAGAATATCCAAGCGAGGTGAGTAGATGGAAATCGGTGAAAAGCTACGTAATTTGCGCGTACAAAAAAATTTGACCCAAGAAGAACTTGGTGAGCGGACGGACTTGACGAAGGGCTATATTTCGCAGTTGGAAAGGGATTTAAGCTCGCCTTCAATGGAAACCTTTTTTAATATTTTAGAAGTGTTGGGCATCACTCCAGAACAATTTTTTAGTGAGCAAACCTTGGAACAAAAGATCGTGTATAAAGATGAAGATAGTACGCTCTATTATGATGAAGAAAACGGCTATGAACTAAAATGGCTGATTCCAGAATCGAACGAAAAAGAGATGGAGCCTGTGTTATTGACATTTGATAAAAATGGGGAATATAAAACGTTCGAGCCTTCATTATCTGAGACCTTTATTTACGTGATCGATGGTGCAGTCTCATTGACGTTAGGTGAAACGAGATACTCGGCGAAAAAAGGTGAAGCAATGTACTATCAAGCAACAGAGCCGCATCAATTGATCAATCATGCCAAGGGGAAAAGCCGTGTATTGATCGTAGCAACAGAATCTTATTTATAAACAAGGGGGCATTGGCGCGTGAAAAAAAAGATCATTTCATTTGAAAATGTAGTGAAAGAATATGATGATGAAAAAGTACTAAAAAATGTCAGCTTTGAGATTGAACAGGGGAAATTTTATACGCTCCTTGGACCTTCTGGTTGTGGGAAGACAACAATCTTACGTATTTTAGCTGGATTTGCAGATGCGACAAAAGGAGATATCTATTTTGATGGTCAGAGAATCAATGATATTCCTGCTAATAAGCGTCAGGTAAATACTGTATTTCAAGATTACGCGCTATTTCCTCATATGAATGTGTTTGATAATGTCGCTTTTGGGTTGAAAATCAAAAAGTTATCAAAAGCAGAAATAGAGAAAAAAGTCAAAGATGCTTTGCGAATGGTTCAATTGCCAGGATACGAAACAAGAGAAATCAGCGAAATGTCTGGTGGGCAAAGGCAACGTGTGGCGATTGCCCGAGCGATCGTCAATGAGCCAAAAGTCTTATTGTTGGATGAGCCATTATCTGCGCTAGATTTGAAGCTGCGGACGGATATGCAGTATGAGCTTCGGGACCTGCAGCAGCGGTTGGGGATCACATTTATTTTTGTCACCCATGATCAAGAAGAAGCTCTAGCGATGAGTGATGTGATTTTCGTGATGAACAAAGGTCATATCGTGCAAAGCGGGACACCAGTGGATATCTATGATGAGCCGATCAATCATTTTGTTGCAGATTTTGTAGGGGAAAGTAATATCGTCAATGGTACGATGATCGAAGATAATTTGGTTGAATTCGTCGGTAAACGCTTTGAATGTGTCGATGGCGGGATGCGTAAAAATGAGCCCGTAGAAATCGTCCTGCGCCCAGAGGATTTGACAATTACAAGTGCAGACAAAGGAAAATTAGTTGTTACCGTCGATACGCAGCTTTTTCGCGGTGTTCATTATGAAATCATTTGCCATGACGAAGACCATAATGAATGGATGGTCCATTCGACTAGAAAGGCAACCGAGGGAGCTAAAGTTGGGTTGTTTTTTGAGCCGGAAGACATTCACGTCATGCGTTTCAATGAATCGGAAGAAGATTTTGATGCTCGTTTAGAAAGCTACGAGGAATAGGGGGAAGAGCAATGAAAACAATGCGTCGGATCTATTCGATTCCTTATGCGATGTGGCTGCTTTTGTTTGTGATCACACCTGTTTTAATGATCATTTATCAATCTTTTTTTGATATGAATGGACAGTTCACATTGGAAAATTACCGAACGTATTTTACATCAGGTACTTATTTAAGTATGACGTTGAATTCGGTTTGGTATGCGTTTTTGATTACCTTATTTACGTTGTTGATCAGCTATCCGACCGCCTATTTTTTGACGAAATTAAAGCATAAGCAATTGTGGCTGATGTTGGTTATTTTGCCGACCTGGGTCAATCTTTTGCTGAAGGCTTATGCATTTATTGGCATTTTTAGTATTCATGGAAGTATCAATCAATTTTTAGGCTTTGCAGGTGTGGGTCCGTATCAAATTTTGTTTACTGATTTTAGTTTTTTATTTGTTGCAACTTACATTGAAATTCCATTTATGATCTTGCCGATCTTCAATGCCCTTGAAGAAATGAATCCTTCATTGATCAGCGCTAGCCGTGATTTAGGTGCGAGCAGTGTTCAAACCTTTCAACGGGTGATTTTTCCCTTATCTTTGAATGGAGTTAAAAGTGGGGTGCAGGCAGTATTTATTCCATCACTTTCTCTGTTCATGTTGACTCGTTTGATTGGCGGCAATCGTGTGATCACATTGGGAACGGCGATCGAAGAGCATTTTATGGTGACTCAAAACTGGGGCATGGGTTCAACGATCGGTGTGATCTTGATCGTTGCGATGTTTTTTGTGATGCTTTTGACTGGTGAGAAGAAGAAAAAAGGGCGGGTGAAAGAATGACAAAGAAAAAATTCAAATGGTCTTATCTGTATTTGATCGTTGTTTTTGCTTTATTATATGCACCGATCTTTTACTTGATTTTTTACTCGTTCAATGACACGGATACGATGAATCAGTTTACTGGCTTCACTTTGGATAATTATAAAGCGGTTTTCGAGGACACTCGTTTACTGATCATCGTACTGAATACCTTTTTGTTGGCGTTTTTATCTGCTTTACTGGCAACGATCATTGGCACATTTGGTGCGATGGGAATTTATTATACACGCCGACGTAAAACGAGAACGACATTGATGAGCTTCAATAATATCTTGTTAGTTTCTCCGGACGTAATCATCGGTGCTAGTTTTTTGATTTTCTTTACAGCACTCGGATTTATCAGTTTGGGCTTTGCTAGCGTATTATTGTCGCATATTGCCTTTAGTATCCCGATCGTTGTACTGATGGTTTTACCGAAATTACAGGAAATGAACGACTCGATGGTGGATGCTGCAAGAGACCTTGGTGCAAATAATATTCAAGTGATCAAAAATATTATTTTACCATTTTTGTCACCAGGGATCATTGCCGGCTATTTTATGGCTTTTACGTATTCACTGGATGATTTTGCGGTGACATTTTTTGTTACTGGAAATGGATTTTCAACATTGTCAGTTGAAATCTATTCCCGTGCCAGACAAGGAATCAGCTTAGAAATCAATGCCTTGAGTGCCCTTGTCTTTATTTTCTCTATGATTCTTGTGATCGGCTATTACTTTATTAGTCAGGATAACCTGCCAAAAAGAATGCGTAAAATACGTCAGGAGCAAAGTGAGGTGGCTAAGCTCAAATGAGAAAACTACAATCTTTGTTTATTGGGATATTAGCGATCATTTTGATTTTGTTTTTTGGTGTACGTCAACTTGAAAAGTCAAGCGGCATGGCTGGAGCCGATACGTTGACCATCTACAATTGGGGCGATTATATTGATCCCAATCTTATACGTGCATTTGAAAAAGAGTCAGGCCACAAGGTCAACTATGAAACCTTTGATTCAAATGAAGCGATGTTCACAAAAATTCAACAAGGCGGAACGGCCTACGATATTACGATTCCTTCTGAATATATGATTCAAAAAATGATGAAGGAAAAAATGCTGTTGCCGATCGATCATACGAAGCTTAAAGGACTTAATAATATCGATATGCGTTTTTTAGATCAAGAGTTTGATCCGCAGAATAAATACTCGATCCCGTATTTCTGGGGAACGTTAGGGATCATTTACAATGACAAGTTTATCGATGGAAGCAAAGTCAACCATTGGGATGATTTGTGGCGACCCGAGTTAAAAGATAATGTGATGCTGATCGATGGTGCTAGAGAAGTTATTGGTCTGTCACTAAATAGTCTTGGCTATTCTTTAAATAGTAGAAACAATCAAGAGCTGCGAAAAGCAACGGACAAGTTAAATAAATTGACAACGAATGTCAAAGCGATCGTCGCTGATGAAATCAAGATGTACATGATCAATGAAGAAAGTGCGGCAGCTGTGACATTTTCAGGTGAAGCAGCAGAAATGCTGGATAACAATGAACATCTGCATTATGTGATTCCCTCAGAAGGCTCGAACTTATGGTTTGATAATATCGTGATTCCTAAAACTGCTAAAAATGTCAAAGGTGCTTACGAATTCATCAACTTCATGTTACGGCCAGAAAATGCGGCGCAAAATGCAGAGTACATTGGGTACTCTACACCGAATAAAGAAGCGAAGAAGCTTTTACCTAAAGAGATTTCTGGTGATGAACAGTTCTATCCTAGCGATGAAGTGATCAAGCACTTGGAAGTGTATGAGGATTTGGGTGCGGAATATCTTGGGATTTATAATGATTTGTTTTTAGAGTTTAAGATGTATCGTAAATAGCGAGAAACTCAGCTAAAGTAGTATTAAATCAATAGAAAAATGAGCTGTCATTGTAGCTGTTAATTTTATTATCCTATAATGAAGGAAACTAGTTGTATCATTTGATACAGCTAGTTTTTTTACGTATTGTTACAATTTACTTTTCAAAATTTAAGTAGTCAAAAAGTAGCTTGAAAATGTATTGCGCCAAGATAGCAGATTTTTATGAAGATTTCTAGCTTATTTTTACTTTAGATACTAGTGGAAGTGATACGAGAAGCTTTTGTTTTTTATTCGTTGGTGGTTTAGCTAGGTAAGTTTATTCTTTTCTTGGTGCGATCCCTTTAATTAGGAGCTCTGTCCACTCAGCTGTATAAGGCAGAATTCGTTCATAGATCTGAGGACTAGAGATTCCTTCCACAATTGCTTGGAAATAAAGCAAAAGAAATTCATCTGAATATTTAAGATCGACCTTTCCTTCCTTACGTCCACGGTGAAATAGGTCAAGCATTATGCTAAAGCTTTCCTGTGTATATTGCTCCATCAAAAGAGAGAATTCGCGATTACTTTTATCAGTATAATAAGCCATTAAATCAAGGTAAAATTGCTTGTTTATTTTTTCTAGGTAGTTGATTTTATTTTGACTCATCGCAATCAGTGTTTCTTCAAATGGTTTATTTTCAGCCATAATTTTGGTAGCAGATTCACCCATCTTATTTAAAAATGAACTGAAGACTTCATGAATCAAGGTTTCTTTGTTACCAAAGTATTTGAAAATAGAAGTTTTCCCGACATTGGCATGTTTGGCGATATCGTCCATTGTCAAGTTTTCAATACCATTCTCCGTATTCATTAAAGTAAAGGTTGCCTCTAAAACTTGATTTTTCTTTTCCTGGGTTCGTTTTTCAAAACCATTCATAGTAGTTCCCACTTTCTACAAAAATAGATATTGATTTTCGTTTTCTAGTTCAAAATAAGTCTTTCTTCTATTATATAGTAATAGTTATGAACTATCAAATTGAAATTAGTTTGTAAAAAAAGAACGATTTTGATTGACTATCTACTTGTGAGAGTCTATTATTGAAGTCGTAAATGAATTTTAGTTTAAAATAAGATGGAAAAAGGTATAATATGAACTTTTTTAATATTTTTAGTTCGTTATTGTAACTAGATAAAAAGGTTATTTTAAACTGGAAAGCACGTTATAACCTATTTAAAATAATTGTAAGGAGTTTAGTGCTATGTCAGAGATCGTAAAAGTACAAGGTTTACAAAAAAAATTCGGAAAATTTCAAGCGTTGCATGATGTATCGTTTACTATTGAAGCAGGAGAGGTCGTTGGTTTTATTGGACCTAATGGCGCTGGGAAATCTACGACGATCCGAACCTTGCTGGGAATTATTAATCGTGATGCAGGAGAAGCAAAGATTTTTAATCAAGATGTTTGGAAGGATAGTTTCGATATTCATAAAAGGATTTCTTATGTTCCAGGAGACGTTGCTTTGTGGGGGAATTTAACGGGCGGAGAAATTATTGATTTATTTATCAAGCTGCATGGTGGCGGCGACCGTCAAAAAAGAGATGAGCTGATCCAGCGTTTTGAACTGGATCCAAAGAAAAAAGCAAAAAGTTATTCAAAAGGAAATCGACAAAAAGTCGGACTGATTGCGGCTTTATCTGTTGCTTCAGATTTATATATTTTTGATGAGCCGACTTCCGGTTTGGATCCATTGATGGAGGCAGTTTTTCAAGAAGAAGTTGAAAAAATAAAGCATGCAGGGAAAGCGATTTTACTTTCATCACATATTCTTAGTGAGGTAGAACGTTTAGCTGATAAGGTGGTTATTATTCGTCAAGGCAATATCGTAGAAACTGGAACGCTTGATGAGCTGCGTCATTTGACGCGCTCAACTGTGACAATGGTCACTGCTGGAAATATCTCGGAGATGGCTGGTATAAAAGGAGTCTATGATTTTAAAGTCAAAAACAATCAAGCAACATTTTCTGCAGACAATGAATGTATCAATGATATTTTAATTGAGGCAACAAAGCTTGGCGTTCAAAAATTTGAATCAGTCCCACCAACGCTGGAAGACTTATTTATGCGTCACTACGAAGGCTGAGGAGGGAAAAAGATGACAAGAGAAAAATTTGGGCGCTGGGATGTGCTGTTTAAGCAATATATAAAACGTGACTGGAAAAAAATCATTCTTTGGATTGTTGGTCTAGGCTTGTTTTCAGCAGGCTTTGTTCCAGCTTTTGAAGAGATCAGTAAAGGTCAAGGGCTGATCGGAATGTATGAAACCATGCAAAATCCGGCAATGATCTCAATGGTCGGACCGACTCCGGTGACCGAAGCCGCTGATTATACCTTAGGTGCTATGTATGCACATGAAATGCTGCTGTTTTGCGGGTTATTTGCGATGATTATGTCAGTGTTGCATGTCGTTGGTCATACACGTAAGGAAGAAGATTTAGGCTTGACTGAGTTAGTTCGGTCATTTCAGGTCGGACGTCAGGCTAATTCTTTGGCTGTAATCGTTGAAACGATTTTGATCAATCTGCTGCTGGCTGTCTTGGTTGGTGGTGTGATTTCAAACTTTGGTGTAGAAACACTTTCGATAAATGGCTCTTTCTTATTTGGCGCATCTGTCGGTTTAGCAGGAATTTTAGGCGCTGTGATCGCCTTAGTGATGTCGCAAATCATGGCTACATCAGCAGGAGCGACAGGTTCTTCTTTAGGGATTATTGGTTTGTTATATATTGTTTGGGCGGGAACGGATGCGTCTAACGTTGATCTTTCAATGCTGAATCCGTTAGGCTGGACGTATTTAACTTATCCCTTTACTGAAAATCATTGGTATGTACTGGGTTTTGGCGTGCTGTTTGGTGTAATCCTGCTAGGACTTTCATTTCTTCTTGAAGGTCGGCGTGATATGGGGAGCGGTTATCTTCCAGAATTTGAAGGGAAAGCTACAGCAGGCAAAACCTTATTGTCTGTTCCGGGTCTGTTTTTAAGAATCAATCGCGGTGTAATTTTGAGTTGGCTGATTGGGTTTCTTATTATGGGGGCTGCTTATGGTTCTATTTACGGAGATATGCAATCTTTTTTAAATAGTAATGAATTGATGAAGCAAATGTTTGCCCAATCAGATGTCTCAATTGAAAACTCTTTTACCGGAACAATCACGGTTGTATTAACAGGATTAGTGTCAATTTTACCGATTGCGATCATCAATAAGCTATTTGCAGAAGAAAGCCGTCAGCATCTAAGTCAATTTTATGTGACTAAAATGACTCGCGCTAAGCTTTATTGGACAAATGTTTTATTAGCTGTGATTTTTGGCGCTATTGGGATTTTACTAGCCTTAGGGGGACTCGGAGGAGCGGCAGTTGCTGCGATGGACGGAAAATCTGATCTACAGCTAAATGATTTTCTGGCAGCAGGATATAATTTTTTCCCAGCAGTCCTATTTTTCGTTGGCTGTGCTGCTTTAGCTTTAGGTTGGTTTCCTAAGCTAGGTAAGGTGATTTATATCTATTTAGGCTATTCATTTGCATTGAATTATTTTGGCGGTATTTTAGATCTTCCAGATTGGTTTGCCAAAACGGCGATTCAAAGCTGGATTCCAAGAATACCGATAGAATCATTCGATGGTACGATCTTTTCGATAATTACTTTAATTAGTATTGGGTTGATGTTCATTGGTTATTTTGGATACAGTAGACGTGATTTAGTAGAAGGTGCTTAAATGTATAGTTTGGCATATTAAAAAGTAATCTTATTATGGAAGACTATGACAATAAAACATACAGATTAACTATTCATGATAAACTTCGGGGGATGAAATTCTTATTTCTTTAATCTGAAACGATTTATGATGTATCGTAAGTAAAATGAATGTTTTGGTAAATAGTTTGTTTATATAGTCCTAAAAAGATGAATATGTCTGTTTTTTTCTTTCATTTTTTTAACTGTCTCATTGCGTCTCTTTTATAAGTAAGGTAAATTGAACATGAAAGGAGCGAATACAGATGGCTAATGAAGGAACAAAAGACTTTAATGCAATGTTGCAAGACAGCAAAGATATGCCCAAAATAAAGGTGATCAATGATCAAAAAAGTATCGATAAGTATGGTGGGAAAAGAATGTTTTTTGCGCCACCAATTGCTTATGATGCGGTAATGAAAACAATCCCTACTGGTAAATTGACTACCGTGGGAGAAATTCGACAGTACTTTGCAAAAGAAAATCAAGCAGATTTTACTGATCCAATCACAGCTGGAATATTTGTGTCTATTGTTGCTTGGGCGAGCGTTCAAAGAGAACAAGATCAAACCCCCTTTTGGAGAACATTAAAAGCGAATGGAGAATTGAATATCAAGTACCCTGGCGGAATAGAAGTACAGAAAAAGCGATTAGAAGCTGAGGGGCATGAAATTATTCAAAGAGGACGAACGAATATTCGTTTTCATGTTAAAGAGTATGAAAAATCATTGATAGAGTTAGGAAATTAATGATGTTGCCTTTATTGGAGTTAATGTAATGGTGAGTACCCCTTTATGATATGTAGATAAATCTTGGAAAACGATTCCCAAATTTTTTGGGAATCGTTTTTTTGTTAGATAATAACATATTTCTCGATCACTAAACAGGCTCACCGAAAAAAAAGTAAATATAAATTAGTAAAACTGGCAGTAAGGCAAACGCAAGCCAAAAAAGTTGAAACTTTCTTTGCCCGCGCGATTTTGCTTCATAGGAACAATAAATGCCAAGCAAAGGTAACAGAAAAAAGAGTATGTATTTAAAAATCAAAATCGTTCTCCTTCATTAAGTAATTAGGTCAAAATATATCCAAACAGAAAACTAATAGGAAACTTTCTGAAAATGTTTCACTAAAGATTCTAGTTAAAACTTAAAAATAGAAAAAGTAATCCAGCCAGAAGAAGCGAAAAGAAACCAATCAAATTCTTCCTATTGATGCTACTACCATAGCCTTCTGATTTAGAAATAAAAAAACGCTGATCAGTAAAAAATTTTCCCATAGATCGTTTAGATGCAATGAGCGAGGGCAGTGTCAATACAGGATAGGCAAGAAGAATCAAAGAAACTAAAAAAGTAATATTATTTTTCATCGAGTTATCCTCCTTTTCATCCTCATTATACATCGAATAGTTCAACAATCATATAATGAAAAAATCAATGAGAAAAACAATCTCAGGCTGATAAATCAATTATCGATGAAACACTATAAATTTTTCTTGACCTAAAGTTAACTTCAAGTAGTAAAATAAATCAAGACAAAGGAGGAGTTTTATGTTACTAGAAACAATACAACAGCCAAGTGATCTTAAAAAACTGTCTGATCAGGAACTACAGAACTTGGTGAATGAAACGCGGGAAACCTTACTACGTAAAATCAGTCATCATGGTGGTCACAATGGACCGAATCTAGGTATGGTTGAAATGACAGTCGCTTTACATTACGTTTTTAATTCACCGATCGATCAACTCATTTTTGATGTATCTCATCAAACGTATATTCATAAAATGTTGACAGGGCGTGCAGAAGCATTTTTATCCCCAGAACACTATGAGGATGTCTCAGGCTACACGAATCCAAAAGAAAGTACACATGATCTTTTTACGATTGGACACACATCGACCTCGTTATCCTTAGCAAATGGTGTTGCGAAAGCGCGTGATTTAAAAAATGAAAAGAATAACGTAATAGCTGTTATCGGTGACGGGTCGCTTTCTGGGGGACTTGCCTATGAAGGATTGAATAACATTGTCGAGCAAGGAACAAATACGATTGTGATCGTCAATGACAATGATCAATCTATTGCAGAAAATTTTGGTGGTATTTACAAAAATCTTAAAGAGTTACGTGAGACAAATGGGCAGGCAAAAAATAATTTCTTTGAAGCGCTAGGATTCGAGTATCACTATCTTGAAGACGGTAACGAATTAACTGCACTGATCGATTTATTTGAAAGTGTGAAAGACAAAAAAATACCTGTGTTACTTCATATCCACACGATCAAAGGCAAAGGGTTCAAATTTGCAGAAGAAAACAGAGAAAAATTTCATGCCGGCGGCCCTTTTAGTCTAACGACTGGCGATTACCTTACCTCTAGTAGCCAAAAGGAGACATATAATTCCATCACAACGGATTTTTTGATGAGAAAAATGCAGGCTGATCCAAAAGTTATTGCAGTCAATGCAGGAACGCCAATGCTTCTTTTCAATAAAGAGCAACGTGAAAAAGTAGGAAAACAATTTGTTGATGTTGGCATTGCTGAAGAGCATGCAGCAACGATGACAGCAGGACTTGCTAAAAATGGAGCAAAACCGATTTGGGCTGTTTTTTCTACATTTATGCAGAGAAGTTATGATCAGATTTCCCATGATTTAGCATTGAATGATTTACCAGGTACGATTTTAGTTTATGGTGCTTCAGTACATGGAATGAATGATGAAAGTCATTTAGGGATTTTTGATATTCCGTTTTTAAGTCATATTCCAAATATCGTTTATCTGGCACCGACAACAAAAGAAGAATATTTGGCGATGCTGGATTGGTCGATTGAACAAAATGAACATCCTGTAGCCATTCGTGTGCCGGTCGGATCAGTCAAAGAAACAGGAATCAAAGATCAAACAAATTACGCTCAATATTTCAAAAATCATGTCACAAAAGAAGGCTCTCAAGTTGCGCTGTTAGGACTAGGCAACTTTTATTTTTTAGCAGAGGACATTGCCCTTGATCTTGAAACAGAGCATAACATCAATGCAACGATCATCAATCCTAAATTTATCTCAGGTCTTGATACAGTATTGCTTGATGATTTAGTAAAGAATCATAAGCTCGTCGTTACACTTGAGGATGGTGTGCTTGATGGAGGATATGGTCAAACTGTAGCTGGATACCTAGGCAATAAAAATGTAAAAGTTCAAACCTATGGCTTAGAAAAAACATTTCATGACCGTTACTCTGCATCTGAGCTGCTTAGTGAAAATGGGCTGACAAAAAATAACATCGTCAAAAATATCTTGAATAGTTTATAAGAGAAACTCCTTCATCCCTTATACTGGATGTGGGAGTTTTTTTATTAAGAAACATAAAAAAAGGATATATTTAGTATCAATCATGAATTTTTTGAGAAATTTTATGAAACTTTGAGTCAAGTACGAGATTTTAACACTTACTTATGGTAAAATAAATTCAACTTATGGAAGCTTTAAATCGATCTTTAGAACAAAGGTAGGTGGCTATATCAAAGTATGTGGCAAGAAGCTAGCTGAAAGGCTGACTTATTGAAACTGCAAAAAATGGTACTGATTTAAGCATCAAGATATAAGAAGGCAATAACGAATAAAGTAAGAACAGATCCTACTAAAAACAAGTGATCTGAATCTTAGCAGTTTACGAGAGGAACTAAAGTGAATGAAAAGAAAAATTCTATCATTCCAGATGATTTTTGCACTGCTTAGTGTGAATTTGATTCCCGTCGCAAGTTATGCGGATGAATTGAGCCAGTCGGGACCGAGTGCAATTGAGGACGGTTCAACAACTGAGTCTACTGAAAGTTCTTGTACAGAGGAAACATCCACATCAACGACAGATTCTTCAACATCTGGAAGCGAAACAAGTACGACAGAATCTAGTAATACTGAAACGACAGATTCTTCAGTGGCTCCACAGCCGCCAACAGTCAGCCCGGAACCTGAGCAGCCAGTAGAGCCTGCTCCTGTTGCGCCAACAGCTCCTGAAGAAGAGGTGACAGTTGATCAAGTGCCCGTAGTAACAGACAACGGGTTGACAGTTCAGCCTAACCAAGAGATTTCTATAGTAAAAAATGAGCCAACCGAAAACTTTATTCGCCGAATCGGTGAAAAAGCACGAGCAGTTGGACAAAAAAATGACTTATATGCTTCTGTCATGATTGCTCAAGCAATCTTAGAAACAGGGGCAGGCGGCAGCCAATTAAGTCAACAGCCTTACCATAATTTATTTGGTATCAAAGGAGAGTATAAAGGTGAGAGCGTCGTTTTTTCTACTCAAGAAGATGACGGTTCTGGAAATCTATATACGATCGATGCCGCATTTAAACAATACCCTGGCTACAAAGAATCCTTTGAAGATTATGCAAAATTGATGAAAGAAGGCATTGATTCTAATCCAGAGATTTATTCTGGTACGTGGAAAAAGAATGCTGTAACATATCAAGAAGCAACAAAATCTTTGACAGGTGTTTATGCGACAGATACCAGCTATGATCAAAAATTGAATGCGTTCATTGAAGAGTATAATTTGACTGAGTATGATAAAGCTCAGCCTTCTCAAACAGCATCAGGAATGATTATCGCTGATACACATCCAGACAGTGATTTTGAAGATTATACTGGGGAAACTTTCTCAGGTTCTGAAGCCTATGCAGAAGGAAATTGTACTCAATATGTATACAATCGTGTTGTTCAATTAGGCGGCTCTGTAGAAACGACGATGGGCAACGGAATGGATTGGGGCGCTACTGGTAAAGCTAATGGCTACGAAGTCACAAATAAGCCTAAAGCCGGTACAGCTGTCAGCTTCCAACCTGGCGTAGCTGGAGCAGACGGAACTTATGGACATGTAGCGTTTGTTGAACATGTGTATAAAGATGGTTCAATCTTGATTTCAGAAATGAATGCTGCTGGTTTGGGAGTAGTCTCTTTCCGAGTGATCGACCAAAACACAGCTAATACACTTGCATACGTAACACCGAAATAAGTAAAAACAGTAACAGCACTCTGTGAAATGCGGAGTTGATGTTACTGTTTTTTTATATTTACTCTTTCTTAATGTTTCTATAGAAAATCAAAACAAATTGGGCACACTTTCTTCAAATCTTCTCGGTATTATTAATGCATACCCAATAACAAACCCAAACAAAACACTTTTTCATTTTTACTCCTCAAGTAAAAAAGAACTCCTTTCCGCTCGGTCACCCAGCCGAGCGGTCTTTTGTTTTTATTTGGGGAGAGTGAACTTTCCAATCAAGTGGATAGAATGATTCATGTATAATTGATTTTGCGAATAAACAGTAGCTAGGATTATTTGATATTTTCAACCTGTAGTTATATAGATATAATATAAGTATACTTTGTAGCTAATTGTTGGTTATCTTGAATAAAATTTGAAGGAGCTTCGTTATGACAAATAAGATTGCGTTGTTGGCAGATGTTCATGGAAATTCAACTGCTTTAGAATCTGTTTTAAAGGATTGTGAGCTTAAAGAAGTATCTGATTACTGGGTTTTAGGAGATTTATTTTTACCAGGACCTGGTGGAAAAGACATTCTAAAGAATTTAAGAGCGGTTACTCCAAGTGCTTGGATCAGAGGGAATTGGGATGATTGCTTTTTAGAGGTGGTCGATAAAAAAATCGATTTCGATGATCCAACTGATGTATATGTAGGGATGCTGGCCAGCATCATTATTCCACAGTTCGATCAAGCAGACATTGATTTCTTTAAGAAAATGCCAATTCAACGAATAAAGAAAATAGCTGGTCTAAATATTAGCTTAACGCACAACCTGCCAGAAATAAATTATGGTGGACAGCTGCATCCTAGTTCAAACCAATCTGAGTTTGATAAATTATTTACCATTGAAAGTGATATTGCAGTCTATGCACATATACATCATCAAACATTACGATATAGTTCGAATGATCAAATTATCATAAATCCAGGATCGATCGGACAACCTTTTAATGGCTGGAAACATTTTAAACATGATAAAAGAGCGCACTATGCTATTTTAGAAGTAGAGGATAGTTGTCTTGTGAATGTGGATTTTAGAAGAATATCTTATGATGTTGAGAAAGAACTTAAAAGAGCGCAAGAGGCAAGTCTGCCATTCTATAATCTTTATGAAGAGATGCTCTATTCAGGAAAAACGTATACACATGATGCGGTAGTATTAGGAGATTTGATTGAAAAGAATAATTATAAAGAGCGTTTAGCAGATTTTTTATCAAGCTGAAATAATAAAAAATTTTAACTTATAAAGTGATGAATAGACAAAAGCATTGAGACTATCTGATCATAAGAAAAAAGCAACTCATACGATGAGTTGCTTCAGACTGTAGACAAAGTCCCAAAAAGGGATGACGTCTGCAGTCTGAAACCTCCTGTGTAAACTGGAGGTCTTAATTTTGCTAAAAACATTGATTTTATAGGATTTGCAAATTCATGTAAGAAATCTTAGAGTGAAATTTCGTTCCATTGATACGGGAACCCCTTTACCTGTAGGAATTGTGAAAGTCATTAACAAAAACAATCAGAAATTTCTAACCATATTGTTGTCGAACCTTATGGTAACCTTGATGATATTATGTTTGTTACAGTAATAAAAGACTAATAAAAAAGGCCAAGCACTGTTCAGTGTTTGGTCTTTTCTATTTATTATCCGTATACTAAATGATCTAAGTTCCAAGCAGATAACCAAATATTTTTTGTTCTACCCACTGTATTTTCTGTGGCACGGAATAAAGTCCACCAATAACCACCGGTACCATAACCACCAGCGTCTGCTACAGACCATGTAGCTCTTATACTTTGTGGGATACAGAATTGCCCAGCATATAATTCAACTGTGCCTATTGGAATACCGTTTTCTCTGTCTGTATAGCCTACGGGAACAAGGTAATTAGAAACAATGAGAGTGGAACTATATCTACTTACTGAGTACCATTTTTTTGCCGCTCTTGCTTGTTTTGTAACTGATGATAATAATTCATAATCTTTTTCTGTTTGAGATTTTTCTAAAGTCAAATTTTCTTTAGGAAAGGGCAAATTTTCAAGAGCTTCTGGAGCAACTTTTTCAAGATATTCAATTGCTCTTTGATTTTCTTCTTTCGAGACAGTATATTGAGAAGCTTCTTCGCCACCCCATGCAGCTGCATGAACAGTGTCCGAAGTGTTACAAATCGAAATACCTAAAATTGTTAATGTTAGAGCCAAACTACCTAATATCTTTTTCATAAAAACACTCCTTACTATAATTTTTTGTCATTATTATTAATAATAATGTGAGCGCTAAACAACATTATACAGGAAATGAATACTAAAATATAGAACGGTTTCACCTTTTCTTTTATGAGAGCCAGAACGTTATTATTCAAAAATTTATCAAGTATATGGCCTTTGTTTATTGATATTAAATATTGAATTTCCAACATCGTTGGGAGAAATTGAATATTTTTATCTGGATATCCCACAAGAAATAAAATCAGTCACAGTACAAGTTTTTGGGAGAGTTCATCTAAGAATGCTTGGTGAATTATCCATATAATAAATGATTAAGATCCCAAGCTGATAGCCAATAAGTTACTGTAGTATTTGTTGTTGCATTAACATAAACAGTTGACCTAAATTGAGTCCAGAAATATCCTCCAGTTCCATACCCGGCGGATCCAGTTGTCGAAATATTGTTTGTTTTAAAGTTAAAAATTCCAGAAGTTGTAGTTCCGCCACGTTGGGTAATAGCATTCCAAGGGATTCCATTGTCAGCCCAGGTGAACCCCACAGGAACTAATTCTACCGTTGGTTTGACTTGTAACCCACCATAAAGAGGTGCAGAAGCTGTATAAGCATAGGTCTTTAAGACAGCTCGTGGTTGTGCCAATATTTTTGGTTGTTGAAGTGTTAAGTTTTCAATAGGGACAGGGCAATTGTCTAAACCACCATTTTCTTCTACAATTGCAATAGCTCGTTTGTTATCTTCTTCGCTTACTACAAAATTTTCAGCACCACCATATGCCATTGCCGAAGCTTCTGTACTCATACCAAGACAAACCCAAAATGCACCTGTAGCAACGAGTAATAATTTCTTCTGGATCATTTAACTCACTTCCTCTACTTTTTTTAGAACTTAATGTTCTAGATATAATAATACCATCGTTCGGAAAGCGCTGTCAAAAAATATGTTAATCTTTTCACTATATTAATTTTAAGACGATTTTGCGATTGATTGTTAAGTAAAAAATTAATTTTATCGGGGGAAATCCGGACATATTGCTATCCATTCTTTAATTACTGTCTATTACTACAGTGCTAAAACGTAAATATAATTGATTTCTAATAAAAATATATAAATTATTGACAAAAGATAACGCTTACATTTATACTGATTTTGTAATTAAATAAAAAATGATTGGAGATGTTATCATGAAGAATTTTCAGGCAACAAAGTTATCATTTTTTCTATTATTGTGTATGGGGTTACTTTTTTCTTTTTCTGAAAAAGGATTTGCTCAAGAGATGGGTATGTATTATACGGAGGAGGAAATAGAAGGCAGATTTTTTGGAATGGAGAACGAAAAATCGGTAATTATAACGCCAGAAGGCGGTATTTTGCATGGAGAAATGACTGTCTATGATAGTGATGATCAAGTAATTGAGTATTATAACAGCGAGACTGATCCAGATGCAACAACAGTAGCAAAATTAAAATATAAATTCAGAAATACTCCTAAAAACTTACTTGATGTTGGAGTAGCACCGCGTGTGGCAAGACCTGCTTCAGGACCACCTAAAGTCTTATCTTATGGAGGCGAATATATTTCAAATAAATTTAGTGGCAGTGGCTGGCAATTTGCAGGATATCTATTCAAGCCAGCAACTGGAACTGGAAATTTTTTGAGATGGTCTACTTATAATGATAGTGGAAGGGTAGGAGACGAGGCTCAAGCCTGGAGTACTTATAACGGAGGTTTAGCAGGGAACGTCTTGGATCCTGGACCAGCGAGATGGTTTACAGGAGCAAATGCGGTTACAACATACTACTCATTTAATCCAGTGAATGGGTCGTTCTACTTTGTTGCAAATAAAGAACCTTAATATTTTTTATAAGACGATTGTTATTTATTGGTGATATTTCGTAAAACAAAAGGTGAACTTTAGTTCACCTCAGACTGTAGACAAAGTCCTAAAAAAGGGATGACGTCTACAGTTTTTTCTTTTATACTTAACGTATGAAAACGTTTTAAAGGGGAGTGGGAAAAATGATGACAAAACACCCAATGAATGGCAGAGATCAGTACATGATGATTTCCTTGGAAGAACTTGTCCCAACAGATCACTTGATTCGAAAAGTAGATAAAGCAATCGATTTTACCTTCATTTATCCAATTGTTGAATCAACTTATTCGACCTTAGGTCGACCAAGTATTGATCCTGTGGTTTTAGTCAAAATCGTCTTCATTCAATATCTCTTTGGTATCCGTTCCATGCGTCAAACCATAAAAGAAATAGACACGAATGTCGCTTATCGTTGGTTTTTAGGCTACGATTTCAATGAAACCATTCCACATTTCTCTACCTTTGGAAAAAACTATGTTCGCCGCTTTCGAGAGACCACACTCTTTGAAGATATCTTTGCCTACATACTGGAACAAGCTGTCAAAGCTCGGATGGTTACGGAAGATGTTCTCTATATGGATTCTACTCATATCAAAGCCAATGCAAACAAGCACCATTTTACTAGAGAAATGACCCATATTGAAGCTAAGGCCTATCAATCAGAATTAGAGAAAGAAATTAACGAGGAACGCATCAAGGCAGGAAAGCGTCCTTTTATTTTCCTGCCAGAAAGTGAGCTGAAAGAACGAAAAATAAGTAAAGTAGACCCAGAGAGCGGATATTATGTAAAAGGAGAACGAGAGAAACAATTTGCTTATTCTGCTCATACTGGTTGTGATGAACATGGATTCATTTTTGATGTCATTGTGACTCCTGGTAACCGTCATGATAGTCAAATTGCTCCTGATTTAGTTGCCTCTATCTGTACTAAATTTCCAGCGATATACGCTGTGGCTGCTGATGCTGGGTATAAAACTGCCACTTTTATAGAATTTCTCCGTCGGAGAAATCTTCACCCTGTTCTTCCTTATACACGACCTAGAGGTGATCGAACGTTACTAGCCAAAAATCAATTTGTCTATGACGAATACTACGATTGTTACCTGTGCCCTGAAAATCACCCCTTACATTTTTCTACACTTACTCGAGAGGGATACCGTGAATATAAGTCAAAATCTTACATTTGTCAGAACTGTCCGCAATTGAAGCAGTGCACAAGAAGTCAAAATCATCAAAAAGTAGTGACTCGTCATATTTGGCAAGCTGGGTTGGAAAATGCAGAACATCTTCGTCATACGTCCTTTAATCGAGAGACATACCGCAAACGAAAAGAAACTATTGAAAGAGTGTTTGCCGATGCAAAAGAGAAGCACGGGATGCGCTGGACAAAATACCGAACCTTGGAAAAAGTCGCAGTGCATACGAGGCTGATTTTTGCTGCAATGAACTTAAAGAAATTAGCCTTGTGGGGCTAGAAAAAGGCGAATGCCTTTATTTTTTTACTTTGATTTTGATACTAAGATAAAAAATACGCTCAACACTCTATTTTCTGAATGTTGAACGTATTTGTCTACAGTCTGAAGCAACTCATACGATGAGTTGCTTTTTTCTTTGGTTTATTTTTTCCATTTTGCCACTTCATCTGAATGACTATCGATCCAATCTCGTGCTGCTTGTTCTGGGTCAGCTCCATTGTTGATCGCTAACATGACAGATTCCATGTCTTCCTTTGTCCAGTGGAAATTTTTCAAGATATTATAAGCTTCAGGATTGTCTTTTTCTAATCCTTTTCTAGCCATTGTATGGATCGTTTCTTCAGTTCCCATCGTTCCTTTAGGATCTTCTAAATATTTTAAATCATATTTAGCAAACATCCAGTGAGGAGACCAGCCGGTGATGACGATCTCTTCTTTATTTTTGATCGCTTGACCTAAGGCAACAGTCATTGCGCCGGAAGAAGAGGTTTCAACAGACCAGTCTGCTAAATTGCTGTAGGCTCTCTGTGTTTTTTCAGCTGCAGAAACAACTCCTGCCCCAGGTTCGATCCCTGTGATTTTTTTGCCAGCTTGATCTGTTAAATCTTCAATCGAATCAACATCCATATAGGCTGGAACGACAAGCCCCAATTTAGCACCTTTTAGATTTTCACCTAGATCATCGACTTTAGATTGATATTGTTTGTATTGTTCCCCATGTGTGCCGGGAAGCCAAGCTGCAACCATAGCATCTGTTTCACCTTTTGATACAGATTCCCACATGATGGCATTATCTAATGGCGTCAATGAAACATTATATCCAGCATCCTTCAATACTTCAGCTATCACGTGAGTGGAGGCAACTTCTGTATCCCATTCTACGTAAGACAATGAGATTTTTTTATCTTCATCCTTTGCTGAAGTAAATAGAGAAGGAACTGCAATAGCGCCAATGATCAACACAACGATAGCGATGATACCGCCGATTTTCTGCTTCTTAGAAACAGTCGATTTAGCTGGTGTTGTTTTTTTCTTGTTTAGATTTTGAGTAAAGCGATCGATAATGATTGCTAAGATAACTAAAGCAACACCATTGACAAAACCATTTCCGACTTGCGCTCTTTGCAAGGCAGATAGAACACCACGACCTAAGCCAGGTGCGCCGATCATCGAAGCGATAACGACCATTGAAAGTGCCAGCATGGTTGTTTGGTTGACACCAGCCATAATGGTGCTTTTAGCTAATGGTAATTCTAGCTTAAATAGTTTCTGCCAGCCTGTACTACCAAATGAATCGGAAGCTTCAACTAATTCTTTCGGCACTTGGCGAATACCAAGGTTCGTAAAACGAACAGTTGGCGGTAAAGCAAAAATGACAGAAGCAAATACACCAGGGACCATTCCAATACCAAAGAAAGCAACTGCTGGTATCAAATAGACAAATCCAGGCATCGTTTGCATGAAATCGAGGATAGGAGTGATCACACTTTGAGCTTTATTACTTTTAGCCATTAAGATCCCTAATGGAACCCCAATAATGATCGATACTACACTAGAAAGTAAAACTAACGTCACTGTGCTCATCAAATCGTTCCAAAGGTTTTGGTTATAGATAAATAATAGACCAACCAAAGTGAAAAGACTTAGACCGATTTTCTTATTTGAAATAAGAAAGGCAACCACCGTTAATAATACAATGAACAATAGTGGCGGGATTGCAACAAGTAGAGAAGTGATCGTATCCATCAGACTTTGACCTGTAGATTGGAAGAAACTGAATAGTCCAGAAAATGTATTTGTCATCCATTCTGTGATCGTCTCTACCCAGTCAGCTACTGGTAATTGATAATTATTCATTGATGCTCACCTCAGTTTCTGCTAATGCTTCAAGAACACTTCCGCGAATAACTACACCCAATAGCTTATTATTATCTGTTACTGCAACAGGAGTAGGGGAGTCATAGATGATAGGTAAGATATCATTGACTAGCATATCTTTATCGATCGTTGTGATCTCAGTGTCAACAAAATCTGTTAATGGAAGTCCAGCTTTTCTTGCTTCTAACGCACGTTCAGCCCGGACCACTCCTTTTAACTGACGTTTTTTGTCGACTGCCATCAGCATACTAACTTCTTCTTGGCGCATACGAGTCAGAGCAACCGTAGGGCCGTCGATCTCGATATTGGTCGTAAGTGCCGGCACCATGATATTTTGTGCGGTCAAGACTTTTGAACGATCGACATCTTCAACGAACGTACGAACATAATCATTAGCGGGATTGGTCAAGATTTCTTCTCCAGTACCGATTTGCATGATCTGTCCATCTTTCATCAAGGCAATCCGATCACCGATACGTAACGCCTCATTTAAATCATGAGTAATAAAAATAATCGTTTTCTTCACATTTTCTTGTAAATCAACTAATTCATCCTGCATTTCACGGCGAATCAAAGGGTCAAGAGCTGAAAATGCTTCATCCATCAATAGGATTTCAGGATCATTTGCTAATGCTCGGGCTAAACCGACCCGTTGCTGCATCCCACCGGATAATTGATTGGGATATTGATCTTTAAATGCTAATAAACTAGAATTTTCCAACGCTTGTTCAGCTTTAGCTGTTCGTTCTTCTTTAGGAACGCCACGAACTTCTAAACCATATTCTGTATTTTCTAAAATTGTTCGGTGAGGGAAGAGACCAAAATTTTGGAACACCATACTCATTTTATTTCTACGGACTTCCCGTAATCCTTCTTTATCCAGTTTGGCGATTTCTTGATCGTCGATAAAGATATTTCCTGATGTTGGTTCAATCAAGCGATTCAATAAACGAATCAACGTAGACTTCCCACTTCCTGAAAGTCCCATGATCACGAAAATTTCTCCTTCTTCGACTTCAAAATTAACATCATACACACCGACAGTGGCACCCGTCTTTTTCAAAATCTCCGTTTTTGACTTGTTTTCTCGGATCATATCCAATGCTTGCTTGGATTTTTTACCAAATATTTTTGTTAAATGTGACACTTTTACCTTGGGCAAAACAAAATTCCTCCTTAAAATTAAAAGCGGAACAAGCCGTTTAGCGTTGACAGAAAAATAGGAAAAACGAAATGTTATGCTTTTTGCCACAATTCATTTTTATCTTTTTTCCGAAAAGCTGGCTTGTACAGCTGGATAGCAATAAAAGCGGAACAGGCTCATTTAGTTCTGAAAGAAAAATAGGAAAAATGAAATGAGGTGTTTTTTGCCTCAGATCATTTTTATCTTTTTTCCGAAGAACTAGCCTGTGCAGCTAGATAGCACAAATGATCAACACTTTCTTACGAAAGTCTTGTACTGTTCATCATCAACTCAAATACTTTCGTTGTGATTCTCAGTACAAGCGGAACAAATCGGTTAGTTCTGTAGAAAATTAGGAAATTGAGATTGAGACGCTTTTTGTCTCACTGGCAATTTGCCTATTTTCTTAAGGATTGATTTGTGCAGCTAGATAACAAATACGTTGTCCATTGTAGCGATCATTCATACTCAATTTTTTATTCATGAAAAGAAAATCATTTCTTTTCTGAAAAAAAGTGACCATTTTAGGTTAACATCGTGTAGTCACTTTGTCAAATTGCTGTTATATCTCATGAGAAAATAATAAGAGAGTTCGAAACAAAGCTGAATAACAGTTTTGTTTCAAACTCTCTTACTTAATGAACGGTGGCCAAAGACCAATTTTTACGAAATTTCCAAAGGAGCTGCTATATAGCCATTTTGATTACACGCTAGGATAGAAGTAGTTTTGAACGCGCTGCAAAGTAGATTCATGTCCAACAAAATAAATCGTATCACCGGCTTCTAATTTTGCATAAGGACCAGGAGAGACAAGTAATTCTTCCCCATGTTTGATTGCAATAACGGTGGCAGAAGTACTTTGCCATAGGTTTAACTCACTGATTGTCCTATCAAGGTTTGCAGCTTTTTCCGTTAAGGTAAATGTTACGGGATTCAAAGGATTGAAAGAATCAAAACGTTTTGTTTGATCAACTAACTTATCTAATATTTCAGAGAAGTAGCTTAATTCTTCTTTTTGCTTCTCTACACTATTGATCAAGTCCTCTTTTAGATCATGGATCGATTGAACATCTTGGTATTGTTCAACGAAAACTTTGGCTTTTTCGATCGAGTGGACATAAAATCCACTGCCATGCTTTGCTTTGACGATTTCTAAATCGACTAAAACACTGATAGCCTTTCGAGCGGTTTCAGGTGAAACGCTGTATTTATTTGCCAGTGTAGAACGTGCGTGAAGCTTATCGCCCACTGAGAATCGTTGTTCAGCGATTTGAGAGGCGACATCGACAGCGATTTGTTGATATTTAGGTTTGGTGACATTCATGCGTTTAGATGCCATATTCATCTGCCTTTCATTCGTTCATATCTTCAAATTCTTCTAGCTCAAGGCTGAGATTTTCCCAATCTGTAAGCAATGTTTCCTGCTGAGTACGTTGAGACTCCAGTTCGTCATTTAAAGCCATTAGTTTTACATGGTCGTCAACTAGCGCTGGATCATTCATGCTTTGCTCTAGCTCGTCGATAGATGTATCCAATGACGTTAGCGTTTCTTCGATTTGAGTGATTTTTCTCTTTAGGTTCCGTAGTATTTTTTGCTGCTCTTTGTTTTGATAAAAGTCATTTTTAGGTTTTGGTGTCTCCGAAGATTTAGTTGTTTCATCTGCTAATAATTCAGCCAATTCTTCTTCTTCTTTTTTCTTTTCGATATAGTAATCGTAATCGCCCAAATATAATTTACTACCAGATTCGGAAAGTTCGATCACTTTTGTAGCAATTCGGTTGATAAAATAACGGTCATGGGAAACAAATAATAACGTACCTTCATAATCGATCAAGGCATTTTCAAGTACCTCTTTATTATCGATATCTAGGTGGTTGGTTGGTTCGTCAAGGATCAGAAAATTTTCTTTATCCATCGATAATTTGGCTAAAGCAACGCGAGCTTTTTCGCCGCCGCTTAGAAGCGGAATCGTTTTTTCAACATCGTTTCCACTAAATAAAAAGCTGCCCAACACACTTCGGATCTCCTTTTCCGGAGTGGTAGGATGTTCATCCCATAATTCGGCTAAAACTGTTTTTGTACCATGTAACTCCGCTTGCTCTTGATCATAGTATCCGATTTGGACATTGGTTCCAAGCGTTGCATGACCTTTGATAAAAGGGATTTTTCCAATGATCGATTTAAGCAGCGTTGATTTTCCGATTCCGTTTGGACCTACTAAAGCGATAGCTTCTTGTCTTCGGATATCTAAAGAAACAGGTTCAGATAAAATGCGAGTATCATACCCGATAGCTGCTTCTTCAACCTGAAGTACGACATTTCCAGATACTTTTTCTATATCAAAAAGAAAATTAGCTGATTTTTCATCACCTTGAGGCCGATCCAATCGTTCCATTTTTTCTAAGGTTTTTCTTCGGCTTTGTGCGCGTTTGGTTGTGGAAGCTCTCACTAAATTTCGTGCGACAAAATCCTCCAGTTTACTGATCTCAGCCTGTTGTTTTTCATAGGCTTTCCATTCGCTGGTCAGCTGCTCAGCTTTTAAATCTAAATATTTTGAATAATTACCTTTGTAATAACGCATTTTGTGACGGCTGATTTCATAGACTTCATTGACGACCTTATCAAGAAAATAGCGATCATGGGAAACGATCAAGAGAGCACCTGAATAACTTGGCAGATAATTTTCTAGCCAAGAAAGAGTATCGATATCTAAATGGTTTGTTGGTTCATCCAAAATTAAAATATCTGGTTTTTGCAGCAGCATTCTAGCTAAAGCCAAACGAGTTTTTTGACCTCCAGACAATGTACTGATGGCTTTTTCATAAAAATCTTCTTGGAAGCCGAATCCGTGTAAAACTGAGCGGATCTCATTTTCATACCCGTAGCCGTTTTGCTCAGCAAAGTCATGCTGAAGGCGATCGTATTCCATCATTATTGATTCGTAGTTTGCTGCATCAGGTAAAAGTTCACTGATGATCACTTCTAATTCTCTCATACGTTTTTCCATTGTGATGATTTCTGCAAAGGCTTCAAGCATTTCGTCCCAAACAGTTTTATTAGAGGTTAAACCAGTATCTTGAGCAAGGTAGCCAAGACTGGCCGTTTTATTTTTAGCGATCGTTCCTGCATCAGGAGCGTCGATTCCAGCAATTATTTTTAATAATGTTGATTTACCAGCACCATTGCGGCCGACTAAAGCAATTCGACTATTCGTGCTGATTTCCATTTGTATGTTTTCAAACAAAGTTTCCGCTCCAAAATAACGGGCGATTTGATTTGCTTGGAGTAAAATCATGGGGCATCCTCATTTCTATTTGAATGTCTTTAGTGTAGCATAGTTTAAGGCAAAATAGCACCTATACTGCCGGTTGTCCTGCAAAAATCACTTTAGGGAATTAGAAAAGATTGAAAAAATTGCTTTTTCTTGAGCTGTAAGATTGCTTTTTGATGAGAATAACTGATATCATGAGAGATGGATATTTGTCTATATTTAGAATATTGGAGGTACAATTGTGAAAGACCAAATTATTCCAAAAGCAACGGCACGCCGCCTTCCCCTATATTATCGTTATTTGAGAATCCTGCATGACGCAGGGAAAAACAAAGTTTCTTCAACAGAGTTAAGTGAAGCAGTTCAAGTAGATAGCGCAACGATTCGCCGCGATTTTTCTTATTTTGGTGAATTAGGTAAGCGTGGTTACGGTTATGATGTGGAGAACTTAATGAATTTCTTCGCTAAAACATTGAATGATGATGAACTTACTAATGTGGCTTTGATCGGTGTAGGGAATTTAGGGAGTGCATTACTTAAATATAAATTCCACCAAAGTAACAGTATTCGTGTGAGTTGCGCGTTTGATGTAAATGAAGATATCGTTGGTCGGATCGTCGACGGGATCCCCGTATATCCAATGAGCGATATGATGGAGCAGATTCGTGTTCAGCAAATCGAAGTAGCTATTTTGACGTTACCTGCTAGAAGAGCACAAGAAGTTGTCAGCCAATTAGCAGATGCAGGGGTCAAAGGGATCTTGAACTTTACCGCAGCACGTTTGGTTGCACCTTCTGATGTATTGATTCAAAATGTTGATTTGACGAATGAATTACAAACGTTGATCTACTTCTTGCATCATGACAATGAATTGATCGACACTGAGATAGAAGAATAAAAAAGTAAAATACCTAAGGTTGTACTCACGATGTGATACGGAACCTTAGGTATTTTTTATTTAGGTAATTCAATATTTGCATAATGTAGAATCAATTGAGCGATGACAACGAGCGTATTCATTCCGCAATGTGCAAGGATCGATGTCCAAATTTTTCCAGTCATTTTATATAAAATAGCAAAAAAGAAGCCCATGAAAAAGTAAACAAAGAAATGGCCATCTTGATGCACGACGGAGAACAAAGCTGAACTGATCCCAGCAGCGATCCAAAAACCTGTATAACTTTCTGTTAATCCAATCATCGAACGGCGAAAAACAAATTCTTCCATGATAGGGCCGCCGATAGTAGTTGCCAATATAAATAGCGGGTTAGCTAAAATAATAGCCATGATATTTTGAGTATTTTGTGAACTTGGTTGTTCCCCCGTGATGGCCATTTCGATACTGAAGACGATTGTTTGGATGATCATAGCCAGAAAAATCCCGCTGATGCCTAAAAGCAAGGTAAAAACAGGAGAAGTCAATTTTGCTTCATTTTCAGTAATTGTAGTAGCTGTTTTCCTATTATTGAAGTATAGGCATATCATCACTGCTGCCCCAAGAATATAGCTGACAGTTGTGCCGATGATCACTAAATCTGAAGAAAATGGTACAAAGACATAGGGTGAAAAAAAGACTAGTAAATAAAGTAAAATCGTAATGATGCTTAATTTTTTGATCGATAAGTTTCTGAGCATAAATAAATTGAACTCCTTTCCATATAACAATGTAAAAAGTATATCATATCCTTTATGAGAAGATATGGACTGATTGAATGAAAGTAGATCATTTTCGATTATTGCGATACCCTAATAAGAGAAAAATGAATACAAAGAAGAACGCTGCTTCCCATAATGTTGTTGTCCAATCAAAACGTCGGCTGATGCCAAAAAAGAAATTTCCCACATTTGCAATGATCAAATAAAGGCCAGTCGCCAGTAGAGCTCCGATAATTCGTTGTTTCATCTAAATCGCCTCACTTTCTTTTTTTATTTTACCATGAAATCGTTGTAAACAAAAAAATGCTTTATTTGGCTAAGGACCTTTTAATAGATGTAAAAATAAGAGGGAAGAAATATTTTATAAAATTGACCAAAAGACTTGCAAAGTAATAGTAAAATGAGTATTATAAAAAGTGTAAGTTAGCACTCTGCTTATAAGAGTGCTAAAAAAGATGATCAATTTTAGTATGGAGGGATTTATTGTGTTAAAACCATTAAGCGATCGCGTCATTATTGAAGTCGCACAAGAAGAAGAAAAGACAGTAGGAGGCATTGTTTTAGCGTCTGCTGCTAAAGAAAAACCACAAACTGGAAAAGTCATCGCAGTAGGAGAAGGCCGTGTTTTAGATAACGGGACAAAAGTTCCTGCTGATGTTAAAGAAGGCGATGTAGTAATGTTTGAAAAATACGCCGGTACAGAAGTAAAATATGAAGGCAATGATTACCTGATCGTTTCTGGAAAAGATATTATTGCGATCGTTGAGTAATCGATACAATCAAGTAAATAGAAAAATAATTTTGAGGTGAAGAAATCATGGCAAAAGAAATTAAATTCGCAGAAGATGCACGAGCAGCAATGCTTCGAGGTGTAGATATTTTAGCAGATACAGTAAAAGTAACATTAGGCCCTAAAGGTCGTAACGTTGTCTTAGAAAAATCATTTGGTTCTCCTTTGATCACAAATGATGGCGTGACAATCGCGAAAGAAATCGAATTAGAAGATCATTTTGAAAATATGGGTGCTAAGCTTGTTTCAGAGGTAGCATCAAAAACAAATGATATCGCTGGAGATGGTACAACAACTGCTACTGTTTTAACGCAAGCGATCGTACGTGAAGGATTGAAAAATGTTACGGCGGGAGCTAATCCGTTAGGAATTCGCCGTGGTATCGAACTAGCAACAAAAACAGCTGTTGAAGAATTACACAATATCTCAACAGTCGTTGATTCTAAAGAAGCGATCGCTCAAGTTGCAGCTGTTTCTTCAGGATCAGACCGTGTGGGTCAACTGATTGCAGATGCAATGGAAAAAGTTGGGAATGACGGCGTTATTACGATCGAAGAATCAAAAGGGATCGAAACAGAATTAGATGTCGTTGAAGGAATGCAGTTTGATCGCGGTTATCTATCTCAATATATGGTCACTGACAATGATAAAATGGAAGCTGTTTTAGAAAATCCATATATCTTAATCACAGATAAAAAAATCTCAAACATCCAAGATATCTTACCGTTACTAGAACAAATTCTACAACAAAGCCGTCCATTATTGATCATTGCTGATGATGTTGATGGAGAAGCATTACCAACCTTAGTATTAAACAAAATCCGCGGAACATTCAATGTTGTTGCAGTGAAAGCTCCAGGATTTGGTGATCGTCGTAAAGCGATGCTTGAAGATATTGCTGTCTTAACTGGCGGAACTGTGATCACAGATGATTTAGGCCTTGAATTGAAAGATACAACGATCGAAAATCTTGGAAATGCAAGCAAGGTCGTTGTGGATAAAGACAATACAACGATCGTTGAAGGTGCAGGCGAAAAAGCAGGAATCGATGCACGTGTTCAATTGATCAAAAATCAAATTGCAGAAACAACTTCTGATTTTGACCGCGAAAAACTACAGGAACGTTTAGCAAAATTAGCTGGCGGGGTTGCCGTTGTCAAAGTTGGTGCTGCAACTGAAACAGAACTAAAAGAATTGAAACTACGTATCGAAGATGCGTTAAATGCTACTCGCGCAGCTGTCGAAGAAGGAATGGTTTCTGGTGGTGGTACTGCTTTAGTTAATGTGATCAATAAAGTAACAGAAGTAGAAGCTGAAGGAGACGTAGCCACTGGCGTGAAAATCGTTGTCCGTGCCTTGGAAGAACCAATTCGTCAAATCGCTGAAAATGCTGGCTATGAAGGCTCAGTTGTTGTCGATAAATTGAAAAATATTGAACTAGGTATTGGTTTCAATGCTGCAAATGGCGAATGGGTCAATATGGTAGAAGCAGGGATCGTTGATCCTACAAAAGTAACTCGTTCAGCATTACAAAACGCTGCCTCTGTTGCTGCATTATTATTGACAACAGAAGCTGTTGTTGCTGATAAACCAGAACCAGCTGCACCAGCAATGCCACCAATGGATCCTTCAATGGGTATGGGCGGCATGATGTAATAACTCTTTGAGAACCCTTATTTTATAAGGGTTCTTTTTCTTTTTATTGATTGTTTATTTACGTAAGGGGCAATAAAGGGGCATAAAAATATAAAAAAATTATAGGCTATTAAGTTTGTTTATGACCTGCTTTTTAGCTTTTTTTGTAACATGGTTATATATAGATAGAGTTGTATTTGCGTCAGAGTGTCCTACACGCTCCATAATTGCCTTTAGCGGAACATTAAGCTCAGATAAAAGCGATACATGACTGTGACGAAAAATATGAGAAGACAATTTTTTCTCGAAAGATAGTTCTTCCTCTACCTTATGAAGAATAATATTGAAACTATGGAGAGAGAGAGGGGTTCCTCTGTTTGATATAAAAATATAATTATCATGTGCCTGTTCTCCAAGTCTAAAAGTATTGTCAGCGATAACTTGATTCAATATCTCTTTTGCCCGATCTGATAATTCAACAATACGGTTAGAATAAACATTCTTCGGTGTGGTCTTTACAGCTTCAGACATTTTCAAGAAAGAATAGTCTAGTGTCCCATTCACCTGAATTGATTTTCCATCGTAGTTTTTGATCTGCAAGGCTTGAAGCTCTCCATATCTTAATCCCGTTAGATAAAGAAATTCAGCAATATAAGCATGAAGCGAACGACTGCTTCTTTTTCTCATATGATCAAGGATTACTTTCACTTCTTTTTGATCTAGATATTTTTCATCCATCTGCTTTCTTCGTTTTTCTTCCTCACTCTTTTTAGGTTGTATCTTTACCAGTAGAGCTGTATTGTTAGAGATGTATTTTTTTTGTTGTGCATAGTTCAACATGACAGATAGAGTGGTTTTTGTCTGCTTGGTATAGTTAAGAGACAGGGTCCCGAATGTATACATTTCTTCAACTATTTTTTGGATAAGTTCTTCATCAATATTCCTTATCAATGTATCACCTGGAATCACTTTATTGATATGTTTCATCATCTTAGGGACTTTAGTCCAGCTCGATCTTTTAACATGCATCTTATAATAATTGAACCATTCTTTGTATAATTCATCGAATCTCATATCTGATCGATTATAATTTTTAAGCTTTTCGTCGATTCTGTCAGTAAGTATTTTAACGGCTTTATTTCTTGCCCGTCCTGAATCAGAATCTAATGTCACGCTAACCCTTTTTACTTTTTCGGAATAAGGTTCTGTATAACGCTCAAAGTATTTAAACTTTCCATTGTCTAACTCTTCCATCCACATGTTGTATCACTCCTAATATTTTGATACAATAAGCGTAACTAAATAAGCCTATTGTGGTTTTATTTTTAACGTACTTGCTTCTTGGTCGGAGGGGTACGTTTTTATTTTAATTATTGTTTTTCATAGGACATAACAAAAGAACCAAGCACATTCTCAACTTTTTTGATCTTAACGACAATTTCATCGCCTTCTTTTACGTTGGGATTGTCACTGGAAATATAGTTTAGGTGTTTCCCAGCTTGGATAGTATAACCCAATGCCCCATCTGGAACAAAAGTTGCAACTTTTACTTGTACAGTTTTACCTTCTAAATTCTCACCATTATTCAACGCGATTTCAGCTTCTTTTTCAGTATAATCAGGCTCAGCTACTTTTGATCCGCAGCCAACCAATACCAACGAGATAAACATAGCAAATAGTAGCATTTTAATTTTTTTCATTTTGAAAAACCCTCACTTTTAATTTTTTTATTTTACTCTAAGTTGTTCTCCAGGAGATATTCCTGAACTTGCATCCATATTATTCAATTCGAATAATTGTTCTAAACTAATCCCGTTTCTTTGAGCGAATTGATTCGGACCTTCTCCAGCTTGCACTTCATCATATATATATTGCTGAGGTTCTGAAGATTGTGCAGGTTGTTCTTCGCTACTAGGGACAGCTTCCTCGGCAACTACTTCACTTTCTGGCTGTTGTGTTTCTTGCAACACTGCAGCAGTCTGACTTGTTTCAGAACTTGTTTCGGTAGAAGAACTACTAATTGATGTAGATGATTCTTTCGTACTTGAACTAGTTGACTGTTCTGTTTTTGAAGAACTGCTGGAGTCGATTTTTTTATCAGAACTATTTCCACACCCAGCTAATGCGATTAAAGCAATACTTAACATAAACACTTTTTTCATCTTTTTTCCTCACCTTTATGATTTAGTTATTTTCTAAGATTGAATAGAACGTTTCAGGAAGTCCATATTCTTTTGAAAGTAGATCAATCTTACTGAGCTTAAAATCATGTTCTTCCTTATATAACTCGTAGATCAGTTTAGTTGCAAATTTACTCGCTTCGTATTCTGATTTATTTTTCGTCGAGTTATTCAAAGAGTAATACCCTGATATGTCTGTATGCAGTAGAGCATGACCAAGCTCATGGGCACAAACAAAATACTCCTCATTAGTATCTTTAATTGAATTGCTTAGCAGGATTACTTTATCACCTAGTATTGTTGTATATTGACCTCTAGGATTTTTTAAAAAGTTTACATATTTTATTTCGATATTCATGTGTTCAGACAGATTAAATGGATTCATAGTACCGTACTTGTTTTTTAAATCATCCATCATTTTAGATATCTGCAATCACGTCACCCTCATTTATTTGTTTTCTTTTGTTTCTCTAACTTTTCCCAGAATATGCCTGTTAATACATCTTTAACTCTTTGTTTTTCTTCTTCGGTCAAATTTTCACCTCCATAACTCATGTTTACATTTGAACTCAACATTTTATCTAGTTCAAGAATATCGTTATCACTTGCCCACTTTGGAGCACTTTCTTCAATTTCACTTTTACGTCCTAAAAGGTAATCAGTTGAGACTTCAAAATAATCAGCTACTTTTGACAGTGGTTCTGAGTTGGGCTTGACTTTGTCCCATTTAGATATAATTCCGTTGGATAAATCTAATTCTCTTTCTAATTGAGCAATACTAATTTTCTTTGATCTAGCAAGCTCTTTTATGATCTGATATGTTCCCAAAATAAAACCTCCGATTTAATTCTAATAAAACTGTTGACAATAGAATTAAATCTATGTTAATATTCATGTGTACTCAAAACAAGGTACACATATAGCTATCCTAAAATCTCGCCAAAAGGTTTTAAGACTTATCTCACATATGATTTAACTCAAGAATCTCAACAATTCTTAGGTATATTTAGCATACATTCATATTAGATTATATTCTGAGGTAAGTCAATAGGATAGATTAAAAAAATCTGTTTAAAATCTAAAAAGAAGGGAGTGAGCTAATTGCTTTATGATCAAATTAAGAAGTTAGCTTCTAAAAAAGGAATATCAATTCAAAAAATAGAGGCTGATTTAGAACTTTCAAATGGAATTATTTCTAAATGGAACAAAGCGAAACCTACCATAAATAATTTAGCGAAAGTTGCAGATTATCTCGGTATGACCGTTGATGATTTGCTAAAAAAATCAGAGCAGGAACGTTAGTTCTTATTAGTATAATAGCGCAAATGCTAATGTATTACAAATTAGAATGCTCTAATGTGTGTGAAAGCTATTTGAAAGGAGTGACAGGGATGAAGAAACCAACTGTAGAAGAGCTTCTAAAACAGATAGAAGGGAAAGAGGTACAAGTTGAATGGGATCGCAGAGATGAGCTCATGAAACGTTTTAATGGTTTATCGAGATCAACACTCAATACCTATCAGAAAGAAATGGAAGAGATACCTGAGTTTAAAGAAGGTGTTCTAAAACCGACTCACAGTGTCACATGGATAAACCTAGCTCTTTTCATTCTGTTTCTAAAATGGAAGGAAGAAAACCGATATCGAACTCGAAAAGTATCAGCTAGTGATTTTTTATTAAAAATTGAAGGTGAGACCTTATGAAACTACCAGCAATACTAATCCTACTAAGCCTATCCATCATCTGCTTTTCAGTAGGCGAGAAGGTACAAGGCAGCGTATTTCTAGCTGTGGTGTGGGTAGTAGGGAATCTATCACTTATATGGAAGGAAGAAAACGAATGAAACACAAATTTTTCAAAGCATTAGACGAAACGCCGTTTGTTCTATTTCTAGCCGTTATGTCAAGTCTGTGGGTAGTTGCGGGGATGATGATCATTGTTCTATGTATTTTTAACGGCACGATGAAATTGAAAGATATTCCTATGGCACTGTTCGTAGTCGCTACGGCTCATATGTCAATTTGGATAGGCTTAGCTGTCATTGTTGCTTATATCATTGTTCGGACGTTGGATTTCCATTCATACGTAGTTGAACGTAAGAGATTAAATTAGGAGGAGAACAAATGGGAACTAGCAAGAAAAGTAAATTAAGAGTCAGATATGTTGATGATTATAAAAAAAAGGAGTGGATATACCTAGAAACTAAAGGGCCTGAAACAAGCTTATGGAGTGTAGTTGTTAAATATCCAATCAAGAAAATGCCTGATGGAGAAGAGGTAATTGCGCTAGATTTGCCTTTAAAAATTAGAGATATGATGGAAAGTGGGCTTTACACTTGGTCTCAGTATTAATTAGGAGGGATTTAAATGCCAAAAGAAAAGAAGTTTGAAACAAGTATTCATGTTGAAAGAGCTAAGAAACGTATGACACAACAGGAGTTAGCTGACAAAGTAGGATGCAGTAGACAGACAATCATTCAGTTAGAGCGCAATCGTTTTAATCCATCACTAATGTTAGCTCAAGATATTGCTGATGTTTTTGGAGTCACTATTTATGAAATATTTACTTTCACTACTCAGAAAGATGAAGGTGAAACCAATGCTTAATCCAGAACAAAGAAGATTAGTAGTAGGTGCAATCAAAGACAAAGTTGATAACTATGCTGAATTACTCAGACATGAAAATGCTAAACCTTTAGCTGATCAAGATACTAAATTGATTAAGCAGCTTACTAATATGTATCACGAATACGATGAAATTTTGAATGAAGTTCAGAGAGTAGGTGTTTAGATGCCTGAACCATCAAAAGAAACATATATTCAGTCTATCAGTGAAATGTTGAAAAATTTAGACAAAGAAACAATCGATCGAATCTATCGATTTGCTCAGCGCAGATGGATAAAAGAATCAAAACAAAAACAAGAGCCTGCATCGTCTGCAAACGATACAAGCCATTAAATAAATTATTCGTATAAAAATTATAACACAAACTAGGAGGAATTAGAAAATGCAAGAAAGCACAGGATCAAAGATTTTAGTAACAGGAGTAATCGCGGTAGGTTTAGGAGTACTAGGAGGCTTCCTGTTTTGGGAAAAAATTGACAATGGATATGTCGGTGTTCGTTATTCAATGAGTGGTGGGATTAAAGATGACACATTATCTCAAGGTGTAAAATTTGTCGGTTTAGATAAGGTGATCCAGTATCCAATCCGTTTGCAAACGATCCAAGCAAAAGATGTATCAGTTTCCACATCAGACGGTAAGAAAACTACGGTAAACATTAAATATGATTACAAGGTAGATCCTACGAATGCCTCAAAAATGTACAAAGAGTTCGGCAATATCACCTCAGAAGATATCGAAAAAGGGTGGCTCAAATCTAAGCTACAAAAAGAAGCAAGAGAAGTCTATTCAAAATATAGCCTATTGAACGTCCTATCTGGTGATTCATCAAAAGTTGAAGCTTCTTTATTAGACAACTTCTCCAAAGCAGTAGAAGCCAAAGGATTTGTGGTCGAAGATGTTACAGTCGGCGTTCCAGAAGTTGACAGCGAAACACAAAAATCAATCGATGGAATCATCCGTGCTGGTCAAGATAATGAAAAAGCCAAGCTTGATGCACAAACAGCTAAAACAAAAGCAGATAGTGAAGCTTACCAAAAAGTTAAGTCAGCAGAGGCAGAAGCTGATGCAAATAAAAAACTATCAGAATCAATCACACCTGAATTGATCAACTTGAAAGAAGCAGAAGCACGCCTAAAACATGGCTGGGTTGAAGTTCAAACTGGTGAAGCAATTGTAGATGCCAAGAAATAGGTGATTGTATGGGATTTTTCATTCAAAAAATAGTTATTGGAATTATCCTGATCTTCACACTGTTGAGAGTATGGACGTTACTAAAAAGGATGAACAAGAAAGATCAAGAAAAGGAACACGATGATCAGTGGGACGAATTTTAGAGGGAGGGTTCACATGTCTGTAAAAATAAATAAATTAGAAATAGAAAATGTTAAGCGTGTCAAGGCAGTTAAAATTGAGCCGACAGCAAGCGGTTTGACAATCGTTGGTGGAAATAACAACCAAGGTAAAACAAGTGTGTTAGATGCAATCGCATGGGCATTAGGGGGCAACAAATACAAACCTAGCCAAGCGAACAGAGAAGGTTCAGCTATTCCACCACATCTGCATATCGTAATGAGTAACGGCTTAATTGTAGAGCGAAAAGGAAAGAACAGCGATTTAAAAGTAATTGATCCAGAAGGCAACAAAGGTGGACAGCAGCTCCTTAATGGTTTTGTGGAAGAGTTGGCCATTGATCTACCAAAATTTATGGAATCAACCGGAAAAGAAAAAGCTCAAACACTATTACAAATTATTGGTGTAGGGGATCAGTTGGCTAAAATCGAGCATGAAGAACAGCAAGTTTATAATCAACGCCATACAATCGGTCAAATAGCTGACCAGAAAGATAAATTTGCTAAAGAGCAGTTGTATTATCCTGATGCACCGAAAGAGCTTGTATCAGTGTCCGAATTGGTTCAGCAGCAACAAGAGATTCTAGCGCGCAATGGTGAAAATCAAAGAAAAAGGCAAAACGTTGCGGAATTGTCAGCACGATACGAGCAAGAGTCGCAACGAATTGAATTAGTCAAGAACCAGCTTAAAGAACTTGAAGAGCAACATTTCAAAACGTATGAAGATTTATCTACTGCTCAAAAGTCTGCTGCTGATATTCAAGACGAATCTACAGAAGAGCTACAAAAGAATATAGCTGAGATTGATGAAATCAATCGTAAAGTCAGAATCAATCTCGATAAGGAAAAAGCAGAAGAAGATGCAGCAGATTACCGTGAGCAATATGAAAAGTTAACTGCTCAAATTAACGACTTACGGCAAATGAAAACTGAGTTGCTCAATAAAGCCGACTTACCACTAGCTGGGCTATCTGTTACAGATGGAGAATTGATTTATAACGGTCAGAAGTGGGATAACATGAGCGGTTCTGATCAATTGAAAGTATCTACTGCGATTATTCGTAAATTGAAACCAAACTGCGGCTTCATTCTTTTGGATAAGTTAGAACAGATGGATATGGTCACATTGAATGAGTTTGGTCAATGGCTAGAACAAGAAGGATTGCAAGCAATTGCCACTCGTGTTTCTACGGGTGAAGAATGTTCCATCATTATTGAAGATGGCTATGTAGCTGGTGAAGATGCTGCACCAGTTAAAGATATTATTCCACCAGCACCACAAACTTGGGAAGGGAAAGGAGCATTTTAATGAACATTACAAGCGGCAAAGTACCAAAAGCACAAAAAGTTGTTCTGTACGGAGTAGAAGGGATCGGCAAATCAACATTTGCTAGTCAGTTTCCAGATCCATTATTCATTGATACAGAAGATTCTACTCTGCATATGGATGTAAAACGATTCGATAAGCCGACAAGTTGGACAATGCTATTGCAACAAGTGTCATTCGTAAAAGCGAATAAACCGTGTCAGACACTGGTAATCGATACGATGGACTGGGCAGAAGAAATTTGTAAACGTCATTTAATGGATGCCAACGGCTGGTCTGGCATTGACTCAGAGGGCTATGGTAAGAAGTTCGTTGCTTTGGCAAAAGAAATGGGTGGACTACTAAATTTATTGAGTGATGTAGTCGATACAGGTATTAACGTTGTGGTCACGGCTCATGCGATGCTGCGTAAAAAAGAAGAACCAGACGAAATGGGCGCTTATGATCGATATGAATTGAAGCTTGAAAAGAAAACAGCTCCATTAGTCAAAGAATGGGCGGACATGGTTCTGTTTGCTAACTACAAAACAACAATCATCACTGATAGTAAAACAGATAGTAAAAAGGCTACTGGCGGACAACGTATGATGTATACCACACATCGTCCGGCTTGGGATGCTAAGAACAGAATGGGATTAGCTGACGAGCTGCCGTTTGATTATGGACAAATTGCACAAGCGTTTATCCGAGTAACTAGCCAACCACAGCAAACTGCACCAGATCCACAATTTGATGTAGTTGCTACTGCAGAAACTCTTCCCACTGAAAATGCTTCTGTTCCGGATTTTACGCCTGATCGTGAACAGACAATGCCTGATAGTATTCCGAAATCAGTTGCTGATCTGATGACTGCTGATCAAGTAACGGTTGACGAAATCATGCAAATTATTTATCAAGGCGGATTTATGCCAGCCGACACACCACTCGATAATATTCCAGCCGATCTTTGGGGTTACTTATCAAGTAACTGGAGCAAGGCAATGGATTTATTAAATACAAAAATTAGAAACTTTTAGGGGGAAACATTAATGAACAACGAAAATGAATTTTTAGACTGGAATGGTGGTTTTGTGGCCGAGGAAAACTCGTTCACTCTTTTACCAGCCGGCGAATACCAATTTACTGTGACAAATATGGAAAGAAAAGTCTATGACGGATCAAGTGATAAAATCCCAAATGGCGCACCATATGCAGAAGTATCTTTGGAAGTAGTAGGAGCAGAAGGAAAAACTGTAGTAAAAGAACGTTTATACATGATGAAAAAATTCCAATGGAAGCTAACGGAATTCTTTTCAGCTATTGGACAAGCGCCAGTTATTGGACAGCCATTTAATCCGAACTGGTCAACGATTATCGGGAGTGCAGGACGCGCTAAAATCGAAATCAACACCTATAAGCATCAAGGAGAAGAACGTCAAAATAATCGAATCAAAGAATTCTTGAAACCAGTGGGGCAAACAGGAACGCCACAGCAAACGTTCACTCAGCCAGTGCAACCTACACAACCAGCACCGCAACAAACATTTACACAACCAACACAACCGCAACAACCAAATAACGGATTTCAACCAGGAGCGTTCTAGAAAGGGGAATTATTATGAGCAAAGAAATTGAATTGAATTTGTCAGCAATGGCAAATGGTGCTATTCAAGAAAAACTTGATGGCGAGCTAGAAAAATTATTTAAAAATATTCATGATCCAAATACAAAGGCGAAGGATAAACGAGCGATCACCATTAAATTGGAGTTCGCTCCAGATGATAACCGCCAAGTGATTAATTTAAATAGTAGCTTTTCAACGAAATTAGCGCCTGTACGTGATTTTGATACTACTATTTTAACGGGTAAAGATTTGACTAGCGGAAAAGTTGCTGCTCGTGAATTGCAATCCGAAGCACCAGGACAAACTTTTATCGATCCAGTTGATGGCCAACAAAAAACAGATGTCGGTGAATCAATTGATGTCATCGAAAAAGAAGAAGCAGCCAAAGAATCTCAGCAACAACAAATCATAAACTTACAAGAGAAAAGAGGATAAATAAATGACAATGACAAAAGAAGCAATTCAATATTTGATGGAACAAGGTATTCATCCAGAGGATCGTTTAGTTAATTTTGATAATGATACTCGATGGATGGTTATTAACAGCAATGGAGAGGCTAGAGAAATTGTGCCTAAAGTTTATTTAGCTGATCCACTTGAAATTAATACCCTTTCAGGTCTAGTGAATTATATCAAAGCGAATATTGAACGCATCAATAAAAAATTGATTGTTCAAATTAAAAATGAGCATACAGTCTACCTAAAAGGACTTATTGAAGAAGACGGGGACAGAGAATGCCTAGCAACAGCAACTGCAATTGTTCCTAGATTTCATTTTGATAATTTTTACGACATGGAAGAATTTAACATCGCGTTGCAATCAAAATTCGTTAGCCTAATTGAAGATGTAGATATTCCGGATGATCGTTCATTGTTACTGCAGGTAGTGGGGAATGTAGCAGAAAAGAACGTCAAGCAAGCAAACGATGATGGTGTTAGCCAAGCGATTACTATCAATCAAGGTGTTGCCACTCAAGCAGCCGTTCAAGTTCCTAATCCTGTTTTATTAGCACCGTACAGAACTTTCTTGGAAGTTGAGCAGCCAGCGAGTCAATTTGTATTCCGTATGAAAGACGGTCCGCGTGCTGCGATCTTTGAAGCAGACGGGGGAGCTTGGAGAAATCAAGCAATCGTTAATATTCGAGAATTCTTAGTTAAGGCACTAGAAGAAGAAATCGAATCAGAACGAATTACTATAATTGCATAAAACTGGAAGGGCGGTTTATCCGTCTTTTCTTAAAGATTGGAGAGAAGCCGAATGAATAAACCGAAGTTTCGGGCGTGGGATGAAGAGCGAGGAATGATGAAATGTCACGGATTGTTTCAAGGTTGTACGATAGCGCAATTGTATAACGATGATTATCAAAATTACATGAGGTTTTTGGATGAAATCATCCTCATGCAATACACCGGACTAAATGATAAGAACGGTGTTGAGATTTATGAGGGGGATATCATTAAAGGTCCACATGATTTCGGTCCAGCAGGATTTCATCAAAGAACTGGTGTTGTAACTTTTACTGCTGAATATGGGTATCAGTGGGAATATTGGCTAATAAATGACATTGAGGTAATAGGTTCGATCCACGAAAACCCTGAGCTACTAAGTGGGGTGGAGTAGATGAAAACTTGTCCTATTTGTGAAGAGGTATTCACTTCTTTCCAAGACGTAGTGGAAGTGAACAACAAAGTTTATCACGAAGAGTGTATCGAAATAATTCCAATTAAGTTTTGTGCTTATATACCTGGTGATTACGAAGATGGGTATTTAGGGAATTTCGAACCAGATGACAAAACTTGGGCTTCTAACATTTTAGATGAAGAAGAATATCTTGAAGAAAAACCGTATCTAGTAACGTATCTAACTTATGAAGATGAAGTTGATTCACGAGAGCAATTTGCTCTTAGTAAAGAAGATGCGACAAAGATAGTTAGTCAATGGGGATTTGTCAGCGAAGTAATTAGTGTGGAAGAGGTGGAGTAGATGTATGAGGACTTTGAAAGCCAGTTTTGCCCAAATTGCGACGAAGAACTAACTTATGAAAATTATTGTGAGGATTGCGATAAACAGTGGACTGAAAAAGAGCTAGATGATTATCAAGAAAGAGAAAACGAAGCTTATGTGAAATGGTGCAAAGAATAGCATCCGGAGTGGTTTGACGAAAAAAGCCTAGAGCCACAACTCTAGGCACCACGCTTAAGAACTCTAGGTCCGAGCGGTGATCGCTCGTAAATAGTGTATCAAAGATATAGCGTGATTTCAAATAGATTTTAGGGAGTGATATATGTTCAAACGAATTATAAATTTTAAAATGAGCGATTGGAAACATATTTGGTGGCTTTGGAAAAATATGCATATCCAATTCTTTAAAGGAAATTTTAGCGAATCGTATGAAGCTTGGATGTGGATACTGGTGCATTTATCTTATGATTCTGAGAAAAAAGAGGTGGAGTAGGTGTGGAAGGTTAAATATTTAAATTGGTCACACAAAATCAAAACTACAAGAATACAGGCATTTACGGAAAAACAAGCTGAGCAAACAGCAAGTAATCTGTCTGATGTCAAATGCATATTAGATATTAAGGAGGACACAACACATGGGAAATATAGATTATTACATTAAGAAAAATAAAATGAAGATTGAGCGAAACGAGCGTGCTTTAGAAAACGGAATGTCATCGCATGCCGTTAAAGATTTAGATTTATGCAATGAAATGAGAGAGGAATTTATTGAAGACCTTAGACAACTCAGATCATCACTACCAAACCAACAGGACAAGATTGTGGTGCCGGAGTTTGTGGCTGAGTGGATTGAACATTGCAGAAAATGCTCGTGGGATTTAAGGGCAGCGATGTCGTTTGAAAACTTTGGCAATTTTGACGATAAGAGAAAACTAAAAAAATGGTTTTTAGATGGACAAGGCAAAAGCGAATTATTCGCTCGTGCGTGGCAAGACGGTTACACAGTGGTAAAAGAGCCTAGAAAGCATGTACTGAAATTAGATAGCGAATACTATGATGATGTTGTATCGGGATTTAAAAAGTTCGAAATTAGGTTTAACGATCGTGACTATAAAGTCGGAGATATTTTGGTGTTAGAAGAATATGACGGCATCGATTATACAGGTGATCGTTGTAAAAGAATAGTCACCTACATCACAGACTATGCGCAGCAAGATGGCTATGTAGTGTTGGGGATTGAACCAGTGGAGGAGGAAGCGAAATGAGTAAATCATATACAACAGAACAATTTGAGGCAATGCGTAAATTGTTTCAAGAATTTAAAGAAGTAGGACAGGAACACGAATTTACAGTAGGTACGATCCAAAGAAGATTAAGAGTTGGGCGAGTAAAAGCGCTGGATATATTTGTTGATTTGATGGAGGATGCGGAATGAAACGAATCTACATTTTATCGAATAATGGAACTCACAAAAATTACGTAAAAAAATACGATGGTGCATACTGTGGCTTTGGAAGTCGTGAAGAAGCAAAAGCCTTTGACGAAAAGCAAGCTAAAGAAGTTAAAGCGCTGTTGGATAGAAACATGGGTGAAGCTTTTATCGAGGAGGGAAACCAATGACAGAGAAAACAATACTGCGACAGATTAGATCATTAGCTCAAACAGCTGTCAATGCAGACGATGATCAAGAGCAGTTTAGTAACCTAATGCGGATTATCGAATTAACAGAAGTAGACAACCAAAACTTTGCAGTTGGGGAGTATTACAGTTATAAAAGTTTAGAGAATGTGTTGCATATCTTAAAAATTGATGCTGTTATGGGGGACATCGTAGAAGCGGGGTTTTTAAATACTGAAACAGGAAAATTAATCAATACAAGAATTGAACTTGACAAGAAATATGTACAACCAGCCACCGCCGAACAGATAGCAACGATTAAGCGTGCCGAGCAGTTTGCTGCTAAAGGGCGTAAGTTGGATGAGTTTCGAGTGGGGGATAAGGTTAACTGTAGCGAGATACCTTTTGATAATGGTTACTATATGGGCGATTTAAAGATTGAAAGATTCGTTGGAAAGCAATTTGTTGCAGAATCAGAAACCAGTTTTTATCCATTTGATTTAGATGAAATTAACAAAGTTACCCTCATCCAAACAGCCGAAGAACTGCAGGAGGTAGAAACTAATGAAGGCATATGAAGCAAAACAATTGATCAGAGAATATTCCGCAACTACAACATTAAAAGAAATATTCGAAAGTTTTGAAAGGCCGTTCGAGTGCCCACAGTGTAAAGGTGATGGATTCTATCAGAAAAAAGTAATAGTTCCGTATCCGAGCGGCTTACCCGATTCTGGTTGGGTACCAGATAGCATTGAATACCGTAGAACAGAATGTGAATTGTGTGACGGTCATGGTTGGGCTACCAAGGAGTACAAGCCGAAAATGGTTCAGGATGGCTGGCAATAAAAAAGGAGGGCGTAACATTGGAGCTTAGACCTTATCAACAAGAATCAAGAGAGGCTGTTCAGAACGAATGGGAAGCAGGCAACAAGAAAACTCTTCTAGTTTTGCCGACAGGAACTGGTAAAACAATTGTATTCAGTAAAATTATTGAAGATACAGTTAGAAAAGGAAATAGAAATCTCGTTCTTGCTCATCGTGGTGAGTTATTGGATCAAGCAGCCGATAAATTAGAAAAAAGTACAGGACTTAAAAGTGCAACTGAAAAAGCAGAAAAAAGCGCATTAGGAAGTTTCTTCCGTGTAGTCGTTGGATCGGTCCAAACACTACAAAATGAAAAACGATTGAAGAAATTTCCACCAGATTATTTTGACAATATCATTATCGATGAAGCTCATCATTGCATCAGTGATGGTTATCAACGTGTATTGAAATATTTTGGATCAGCGAATGTTCTTGGTGTTACAGCTACACCAGATCGTGGAGATATGAGGAATTTAGGTAGTTATTTTGATTCGTTAGCTTATGAATACTCATTAGTTCAAGCAATCAAAGAAGGTTATCTATCACCAATCAAGGCGGTAACTGTTCCGCTTAAATTAGACTTATCTGGTGTGGGGCAGCAAGCAGGAGATTTTAAAACAAAGGATTTAGGCACTGCGCTTGATCCTTATCTAGAATCTATTGCAGATGAAATGCTGGAATACTGCAAGGATCGCAAAACAGTTGTCTTTCTTCCACTCGTTAAAACTAGCCAAAAGTTTACAGAAATTTTGAATCGAAAAGGATTCAAGTCTGCAGAAGTGAATGGAGATAGTAAGGATCGCGCCGAAGTGTTAGAAGACTTTGAAAACGATAAGTACAACGTTCTCTGCAATTCTATGCTGCTAACTGAAGGCTGGGACTGTCCGAGTGTCGATTGTGTCATTGTTCTACGTCCGACGAAGGTACGTAGCTTATATAGTCAAATGGTTGGGCGGGGTACTCGATTACATCCAGGGAAAGAAGAATTGTTGCTATTAGATTTCTTGTGGCATACAGAGCGGCATGAGCTTTGCCATCCAGCACATTTAATTGCTGAAAATGAAGAAGTAGCCAAGAAGATGACCGAAAATATCGAAGAGGCAGGTTGTCCTATTGATTTAGAAGAAGCGGAAGCAAAAGCCGCCGATGATGTCATTGCTCAACGTGAGGAAGCTCTGGCTAAACAACTTGCTGAAATGAAAAAACGCAAACGTAAGTTAGTTGATCCGTTGCAATTTGAAATGAGTATTCAAGCAGAAGACCTTTCCAGTTATGTTCCAAGTTTTGGTTTTGAAATGTCTCCTCCTACAAATAATCAATTGCAGTCACTAGAAAAATTCGGAATTATGCCTGATGAAATAGACAATGCAGGGAAGGCCTCATTATTATTAGAGCGACTTAATAAACGAAGAATAGAAGGCTTAACTACGCCAAAACAAATCAGGTTTTTAGAAGGTAGAGGTTTCCAACATGTTGGAACTTGGGACTTCGAAGGAGCAAAAAAGCTAATTGATCGAATTGCTGGGAATGGTTGGCGCATACCTAGTGGAATAAATCCGTCGGAATACAGACCAGAGAGGTGATGAAAATGGCAGTGGCTTTGAATTTAGAAAATAAAAAATTTGGTAGGTTAACCGCTATAAGACGTTCTGATAACGTTGGTAATCATGCATATTGGCAATGTATTTGCGAATGCGGTAATGAAAAAACTGTTCGAAGTGATCATTTAAAAAATGGTTTAATAAAAAGTTGTGGATGTTTAGAAATTGACTCAAGGGAACGTGGAAACAATCATAAACATGGAGGGTCAAAACATCGACTTTATAGAATATGGTCAGGTATGAAAAAACGGTGCTTTAATAAAAATTGTCCTGCGTTTAAAAATTACGGTGGTAGAGGTATCACTATTTGTGTTGATTGGAAAAATGACTATGCCAGTTTTGAAACTTGGGCATTAAAAAATGGATATGATGATACTCTTTCAATAGATAGAATAGATGTCAATGGAAATTATGAACCTTCTAATTGTCGTTGGGCAAATGCCAAAACACAAGCGAACAACCGAAGATTGAGAGGTAGTGCTTGAAATGAGTTTTAATTTATTGGAAGTTTTAGATCATATAGATCCGTCTGCTCTGGATTATCAGGAATGGGTAAATGTTGGAATGGCTTTAAAACAGGAAGGCTATTCCGTTGATGATTGGGACGATTGGAGCAAGAATGATAGCCGATATAAACCAGAGGAATGTTTCAGAAAATGGGAAACATTCAAAGGTACAGGCTTACCAGTGACTGGTGCAACGATCACACAATTAGCAAAGGACAACGGCTGGCAGAGCTCTTATTCTGATGATGATTCGTTTCTTGATTGGAATGATAGTTTCATCGCAACAGACGTGGACAAAGGCTATAAGCTAGTAAAAACAGATTGGGTATTAGGAAAAGAAATCAAGGAGCCAAAAAACTGGAATCCTCCACAAGAGATCATCAGTTATTTAGAGGCATTGTTTGCTCCAGGGGATATTATCGGTTATGTAAATGATGGCTATTTAGATACAAAGGCAGATGGTCAAGAAAAATGGCTGCCTAGAAATGGTGTCTACACTAAAACATCTGGTGAGATCATTGATGCTTTAAGAAAAAACAACGGTGATATCGGTGCTGTGATGGGTGATCCTAATCAAGCAAGCGGTGCATGGATTCGTTTCAATCCATTAGACGGAGAAGGGACTAAAAATACTAATGTTGTTGACTTCCGTTATGCATTAGTAGAATCAGACAGCATGAAAATTGAGCAGCAACATGAGATCCTCAGAGAATTGGAGTTGCCAATTGTCGCTCTGACATATTCAGGTGGGAAAAGTCTTCATGCAATTGTCAAAATTGATGCTGTCAATTATCCGCAGTACCAAGAACGCGTGGATTACTTATATAAGATAGTAGAAAAAAATGGGTTAAGAGTAGACAAACAGAATAAGAACCCTTCTAGATTGACTCGTTTACCGGGTTTTGTCAGAGGTGAAAAGAAACAGTTTCTTATAGCAAAAAATATCGGTAAAGGCTCATGGGAAGAATGGCAAGAATACATTGAAGATATGAACGACAATCTACCAGATCCTGAAAGTTTGGCTGATTTATTCGATAAAGAAATCGAGTTGGCACCTGAACTGATCAAGGGAGTTCTACGGCAAGGGCATAAAATGTTGATTGCTGGTCCAAGTAAAGCCGGAAAGTCCTTCCTATTAATGGAGTTAGTAATTGCAATTGCTGAAGGTACTGACTGGCTAGGCTTTCCATGTGAGCAAGGAAAAGTTCTGTACGTAAACTTAGAGCTTGATGCTAATTCTGCGAAAAACCGTATTGTCGAGATATACAAGTCATTAGGTCATGGACATAAAAATGTCTCAAATATTGATATCTGGAATTTACGTGGGAAAACAAGTCCAATGGATAAGCTGGCCCCTAAGCTGATCAGACGAGCGCAAAAAGCTGGGTACATCGCAGTGGTCATTGATCCAATTTATAAAGTACTTACAGGAGACGAGAACAGCGCACATGAAATGGCTAATTTTACAAATCAATTCGATAAGATAGCCACAGAATTAGGATGTGCGGTCATCTACTGTCACCATCACTCCAAAGGATCTCAAGGAGGAAAAAATTCAATTGACCGTTCCAGTGGTTCAGGAGTATTCGCCAGAGATCCGGATGCTATTCTCGATCTAATTGAATTACCCGTTACTGAGGATCGTTACATTGTCCTTGAGAATCAAGCGGAGTGTGATACCTACTCAAGAGCGATCAAATACTATAATCCTTCATACAATGAAATTGGGTTAGATGATCAGTTCAGTAAAAAGCAAATGGGCCATCATTTAATGGCAGCCATTCAAAATCAAGAAACACTTGCTTATATCGAACAGGAACGACAGCGATCAGTTGAAATTGCTAGACAATGCAGCGCTTGGCGTTTAGAGGGAACACTGCGAGAGTTCCCGAGATTTAAAACTGTCAATGCATGGTTCAAATTCCCGATTCATGAGCTTGATGACTCATTGCAAGACATTAGTCTAGAAGACAATCCAAAAGAGAAGTGGAAAAAAGGTACCTCGAAATCAAACGAGAGTCGTTCCGAAAAAGCGAAAAAAGAGCTGGAAGAAGCGTTTAATATTTTAAGTGAAAATGGAGATTCTGTTGAAGTTGGACAATTATCTGATTACTTAGACATAGCAAGAAGTACGGTTTATACAAGAGTAAAAAAACACGAAAGTTTCAAAGCGGAAGATGGATTCATCTATAAAAATAAAGAAAAATGATTGTCGAGGCTAAATAGCTCCGACAAGCCCCGACAAAACAAGTTTTACGTTAAGGGCTAAATAGCTCCGACAAGCCCCGACAACTTTTAGAAACCCTGTCACACCGCTGTCCGCTATTCTTGTCTACTCTCCCTTTACAAGGGATAGAGTAGACAATAGAATACAGCGTGACAAAATTTGGAGGCGACAGAGGAAAAAGAAAAGGTATGTACTAGAATAAAATAACAGGAAATGGAGAATGAAAATGATTGAATTTTTTCTACACATGATACCGCCAGAAACCACTCATCAGCAAAAGAAAGTTCATGTGGTAAAAAATAAGCCAGTGTTTTATGAGCCGGATGATCTAAAGGATGCACGAACAAAGTTAATGGCTCATCTATCTAAACATATTCCGAAAGAGCGAATTGATGGACCCGTTCGGATGATGATCAAATGGTGCTTTCCATTAGTTGGCAATCATACGAATGGTGAGTACAAATATACTAAGCCTGATCTAGATAACAGTAATAAGCTGATTCAAGATTGCCTAACGAAATTGAATTTCTGGAAAGATGATTCTTATGTAGTCAGCTTAGTCGCTGAAAAATTTTGGGCAGAAGTACCAGGAATCTATATCAGAATTGAGGAGATAGAATGAATTGGGCTGACGTTTTTACAGATATACAGAAATGGATGGAGGCTTCTAATGTTATTCGATTGCAGCATCCAATTACTACCGATGAATATTGGGACTGGCTCATTCAAACACTTGGCTATTTAGGAAATAAATACAATAACCATCCAGTGGTGTTAGGATTCCTAACTGTTCTGATTGGTGTTCAAGAAGAAAATTATAAAAGTGCATTAGGAGGATGACAGGGAATGATTAAAAAAATATATAAGCAATGGGATAAGATTCTAATGATATTACTATTCATTTCTGCGATCTTGAACATGTTCTGCGGCTATGAATTTAGAGCCTTTGTGTATGCATTTTTATTGGTCGGTTTAGGCATACAGATAACTATCGCAGAACTTGCGAATTGGATTAAGTCGCTATGTCATTTACTTTACTGGAAAGAAAAAGAAAGAGAGGAGTAATCATATTGAGTAAGATTACTGAGTTATCAGATGAGCAGCTAGATATACTAGCGGAAAAAATCACCATGAAATTGACCAAAGAGCAGCAAAATGAATTTGAAAAAATGAGACAGTATGCTTTTCATAATACACGATTGCTTCTGAAAAATTTTGATAAATTGAAAGCACATGTACAAACTGTTGCGGATCAGCTTGAAGAGGATAGAGATACTTTTTGGAATCACAAGTATTTAACTCTTAGTGCATTGATGCAGAACAGAGCCAAGACGGTGAAAATTATGCATCATGTAGATATCTGTCTGAACGAATATGAAAAAATGTGCAAGGAGACAGGAAGTCGTGGCTATAAACTAATCGAGAAAAAATACTTTGGGCGTAAGATGAGTGATGAGGCAATTGCTGAGTATTACGATGTGGATCGAACTACTGCAAACCGACAAATCAAAGATGCGATAAACGAATTCTCAATTTTATTATATGGAGTGGAAGCTTTAGAAATAAAATAATGCACAGTTCACGCACAATCGATGCACCACAAAACCACATTTTCCGTGTTACTATGATAACGTGAAATAAGTAGGTTACCTGAAAAACAACCAAAAAAACATGAGAACTCCAATTTTCATAATTTGACTCCTTTAAACATGCCAGAGGGAACCTGTTTTCACTAAGCACTCACAGGCTAACAACAAAAATTGAAAATAAGGATGGTGAAAACTCTCCCTCATAGAGTTTATTTTACACATTCTTGTCTGTGGGTGTTTTATTGAGGTATAGCTCAGTTGGTAGAGCGCCTGACTGTTAATCAGGTTGTCACAGGTTCGAGTCCTGTTATCTCAGTTTGAAACAGAAAATAATTAGGAGTGATCAAATGAATAATCAAAACTTTATTGAAAATTGTATTGATATCGTAGAATCAAAAGGAGCGCAACGAGATAGTATTTTTGTAGTTTGGACCTGCAAAACTTTACAAAATAATAAAGCTATTCTTTCCTATGCTGGAAAAGGTGCGCCGCTATACGAAATCACGCACAATGGTGATAAGTCTGAAATCTATGTTGATACTTACATTAAAGAATCTAATGAGTGTTTAGTAATACCAAAATAAAGAAAATAGTCATCGCATTGCGGTGGCTTTTTATATTGCAAGAAAGAAGGTGAATAACATGACAATGACAGAGAAACAAAGGATTTTTGCGGATGAGTATTTAAAAGATCTCAATGGTACGAGGGCATACAAAGTCGCTTATCCAGCTGTTAAGAAGGATACAACGGCAGCAACTAATGCTGGGCGATTGCTTAGAAATGCTGAGGTTAAAACTTATATAGATGAGCAGCTCGAAATCATGCATAACGAACGCACTGCAGACGCTCAAGAGGTACTGGAGTATTTAACGGCAGTAATGCGGGGGGAACAGACTGAGACAGTGGCTACTTCAAAAGGATTATACGACGGGGTTGAGGTTGGTGCTAAGGATCGCTTGAAAGCTGCAGAACTACTGGGCAAACGTCATGCGCTGTTCACTGATAAAGTTGATATCGCTGGAAATATTGGCGTTACGATTGTGGATGATGTCTGATGGCAGCGAATCAAGTCAAAATCTCAGATATCATTACAGAACCGTTCAAAGAATTTTGGATTGTGTCGAGATGTAAAGAGCATCTGCGGCATGTGCTAAAAGGCGGGCGTGGTTCTGGTAAGTCGTTTCATATTCCTCTGAGAATCCTAGTGGATATTATGGAGTACCCCGTTTCTGCAGTTGGAATTCGTAAGGTTCAAAATACATTATTAAAATCAGTATATGCAAACTTTAAAGGTGCTGCTAACGTTTTAGGCGTTCGGCATCTTTTTCGTTTTGTTGATTCAAGGTTAGAAATCACCTATCGCCCAAGAGGTAATAAGATCTACTGCATGGGTGCTGATGATCCAGACAAAATAAAATCTATCAAAGATGCAGATTTCCCGTTGGCAATCGCTTGGTTTGAAGAATTGGCAGAGTTTAAAAGCGAGGATGAAGTCACTTCGATTGAGAATTCTATTCTACGTGAAGAGTTAGAAGGAAAAATCACTAGTGAGGCTGACAGGAAGAAAGCCTATCCTTTCGATTATAGCTTTTATTACTCATACAATCCGCCTAAACGTCGTCAATCATGGGTAAATAAGAAGTACGAAAGTAGTTTCATTGATAAGAATACTTATGTACATCATTCAACATATCTGACAAATCCTCATCTATCTAAGAAATTCATTGAAGAGGCTGAAAACGTCAAAGAGAGAAAGCCTTTAAAATATCGTTGGGAATACTTGGGTGAAGCAATCGGCTCTGGTGTAGTACCGTTTGACAATTTACAAGTAGAAGCAGGTTCTATCACAGATGAGATGGTTGCTAACTTTGATAATATTCGAAACGCTGTCGATTTTGGGTATGCAACTGATCCACTGGCTTTTGTTCGTTGGCATTACGATAAAAAGAAAAATGGCATTTATGCGATAGATGAGATATACGGCGTTAAGATCAGTAACCGAGAATTAGCCAAAGAGTTACATGCTAGAGGTTATCAATCTGATGAGATATTTGCTGATTCTGCTGAGCCTAAATCGATAGCGGAGTTATCTGATGAACATAATATCAAAAGGATTGAGGGCGTTAATAAGGGTCCAGACTCTGTGGAATATGGTGAGGAATGGCTGGATGACTTAGATTTCATCTGCATTGACCCATTAAGAACACCAAACATCGCTAAAGAATTTGAGAATATTGACTATCAAACTGATAAAGATGGCAATCCTAAGCCAAGGCTTGAGGATAAGGACAATCACACAATTGATGCTACACGTTATGCGTTTAGTGAGGATATGACAACTAATGAATTTGAATTCTTTGAATATTAGGGGGTGGAACAGTGCTTTATAATAAATTATCATTAAAAAACTATAAAAGAATACGAACGAAATATGCAACGCAATTGGCTGAAGGTCTTTTCGATCCTAACGGATTCATGGAAGATATGCAGCCATTCTTTAATGATCGAGAACGGAAGTATTTAGCTTATACAAGCGAGAAGAATGAAATCGATGACAGACAAAAGCCAAAAACAAACATTATCAAAGTGAATAACAAGCTTCATGCTGGTATGTACAACATCGTTGTAGATCAGGCAGTGAATCATTTCACTGGTATTCCAATTAAATGGGACTACGACGTATCAGAACAGAGAAGAACAATTATTCAACGCGCAAAAGATTTCTTTCTTGGAAATGATTTGAATCATTCAAAAACACCAGAAGAATTTGACATCCTCGCAGACATGGTTGATAATCTTCGTTTTTCAATGCTTGATTCCGAATCTGCTACCTATCAAGGAGCAACTGGAGTGGCCTTTCGTTTGCTCGAACCTGTGAAAGCAGGTGAATCATGGGAACTGTGGGCATCTAACATTGAACCTTGGTTCGCTGAAAGATATCAGAATGGCGCTGTATTCATTCGTGAAAAATATGATACGATGCAGCGGAAATTCTACCAAGAAATGAAAGTAGTAACCGAAAATGAAATTGAAACGTATGATCGTTATATCGATAGTAGTCTTATTGGTATTACTAATAAGTTTAAGTTGATGGACAAAGTAAAAAATCCGCTTGAAAATATCTATCTGTCAGAATTCAAGAACAATACAAATAGGTATTGTGATTTCGAGGTTGCAGAGGAAATATCTGATGCAATCGATCGCAGTGTTTCAGATCAACAAAATGAAGTAGAGCAGTTCAAACTTGCTTATATGATGGTTACTGGAACGAAACTGGATGAAGAATCAGCAAAGCGCATGATGGATCAGTTAGGTATCATCAACATGAAAGATCCTAATTCTAAAGTTGAGTATGTAACGAAAGATATCAATAAGGACTTTAATGAATATCACTTAGATTTGCTCAAACGTCAGTTTTACACAATCACAAAGGCAATCGACTTCAATGATGAGGTATTCAAGTCTAACTCATCCGGTGAGGCACGAAAGTGGCAGATCATTGCTCTAGAGGCTAAAACTAACACGAAAGAACAGTTCTTCCGCGAAGGGTTAAAAGAGACTGCTGAAACTTTAGCAGCATTCATCCAAGTAAAAGATAAAAAAGAAATCGATCCTAAAAAGATTATTTTCACCTTCTCACGTTCGTTACCAACAGATATCGGATATTTAGCTGAAGCTTTGCCAAAACTAGCACCATATGTCTCTAAGCGCACAATCATGACTCAGATTCCATTCGTTGATGATGTAGATTATGAGCTGCAGATGATGGATATTGAACAAGGTCAAACCTATCCAGATGGCGAGTACAGCAATCTAGGCGGTGAGTCTAATGGCAAAGACACCCAAGTTGAGTAAGTCAGCATTAAAATATTGGGAGAAGCGCCGTGATCTAGAAGATAAAGTTCGTCTCAAATTAGAGAACGAAACGCTAAAGATGATTACAGATATCTTTCCCGAAGCTTTAAAACGGATCCAAGAGAAATTACTGTCTCAATCTGATTTGCATAAGATTAACCAGCAAAAACTTCTAGAAGATGTGAAACAGCGTGATCAAGAGAAATACAGAAAGTACATTGAGGAAAATTATAAGTCTTTGATGAATTCTGACGAGAAATATCAGGCGTTTATAGATGAGTTCTTCCCAGCTTATGATTATGCCAAGGTCAATCGCTTGCTGCAGATTCGTTCTGACATCTTTTCCATTTTAGCAGAAGAAATGATCAAAAAAGAAGCCGATGCAAAATTCAATGATCGGTTAGATGACTTTGTTAATCGTGTTTACAACACCAATGCTAATGCTTTAGGTCATATATTGGGGACTGGTGATTTTTCGTCGCTTCCCAAAAAAGAAATTGAGCGAATGTTAAACTACCCCTGGAGCGGAAAGACCTTTTCTTCTCGATTATGGGGGAATGTATCAAAATTAGAACAAAACCTCAGCCAAGCAATAGTTAATGCAGTTGCGAGTGGTGGCGGTGTTACAGATGCTTTGAAAACAATGCGGCAAGATCCGACAATTTCCGACATGTTCAAACTTGAGAAAGATAAGTTTAATCGAGCCATTGAAAATCTCGTCAGAACTGAATATGCTCATTTTGCTGTAGAGGGTATCAATGCATCATTTGAAGAAGCTGGCGTTAAGAAATCAATAAGCTGGTCCGCAGAAGATGAGAGAGTTTGTTCGATTTGCGGGGGGTATCATGGCAAGGAAATAAAAAAAGGTGGTATTGATCCACCGTATCATACTCGTTGCCGTTGTACTAAGATACCATCTATTCCAGATTTGGGTGAAGACATCGACACTCTTTATGAGTCAATGTTTGGGGATTTACTAGATGAGTTCGCTAAAAATGAATGGGGAATTGCTCTAAATCGTCCTAACAAACCAAATACATTGAAGAAAGTATTTGATAAAACAAACATGAAGGAAATGGTTGGTACGGACAATTACAACGCATTCTTAAAGAGTTTTGAATCAATTAAGGATGGACGTGTTAAAGAACTACTTAACAAATTCGGAGATCAGCTATCTTTTAATAAGCTATCAAGTGGCAAAAGTTCTGCACAAGGAAAAACAATTCAACTGTCTGAAAAAGCGTTTAAAGGTAGTCATAATGGGAAACCGATGCAAAAAGTATTCCATGAACTGGGACATTTTCTTGATGCTCGGGGAGCTGAAGCAATAGGTAGTGATTTTGATCATATCTCTGAAATTCCTAGTTACAAGCTGAAAAATGCTATCAAAAAAGATCTACTAAATTTATTCAATAAAGATTTATCAGAAATTAACGGTGAAAAGCATAAACAAATTAATGATCTGAAAAAGTTATCTATTTTTGATCAGAGCGCAATCGTTAGGAAATATAAAAAATTGGCGGAAGAAAATCCGTATATGTATTCTTCTTTATCTGACATGATGGAATCAACAGGTGTATTTGTTGAAGGGCCATTGGGTTCTGGTCACGGATTAAAGTATTGGAAGATATCCGGAATGCAAGAGACAGAATTTTTTGCACATATGCTGGAAACTGTTGTGAACGAAGAATCAAGAAAAATGATGTATGAGTTATTTCCTGAGGCGACTAAGAAGTGGGAAAAAATGCTGGATGACATTTTAAAGAAAATGAAGTAGCCGTTAAGTTGTTTTTAAATTAGAAGTCCTAGCAATAGGGCTTTTTGTTTTGTCCGAAATGACATAAAACTAACGAATGGCGGGCGGTTATCCGAATGCTGGGCGTAAAAAATAATATCAATGCAATGCGGGGCGCAAGACGAATCGTGGGGCAGAGGAGGAAAAACAATGAAGAAATTGTTACCAATGAATTTGCAGTATTTTGCTGAAGGCGAAGGAAATGAGCCTGAGTTTTCTTTTGATGACTTCAAAGCCTTTGCTGAGTCCAATGAAGATGCTCAGAAGTTTCTTAAATCTCAGAATCAGTCTGCTGCAGATAAACAGCTCGAATCATGGCAGAAGAATAACTTAGATAAAATCAAACAAGATGCAATCAAGGATTATGAAGAATCTAAGAAGAACAAGACGCCTGATCAAATCAAACTTGAAGAACTACAAGCAGAAATGGCAGCGGAAAAAGCTCTACGCATTACAAGTGAAAATAAGGCGTTTGTAGCTGAACAAATTTCAGGACTTGAACTTGATGGAGATTTAAAGGAATCAGTTTCTAAATTCATGTTGAATAATTTAGTCAGCGATAACTCAGAATTTACCAAAAGTGCAGTAGAAGCATTTACTGGCGTGTTAGGAACAATCAAGGAGCAACATGCTGCATCAATCAAAGAATTAGAAATGAAGTCAGCGTTTGGTAATAAGCAACAAAACAGTACTGGATCACAAAAAGAACAATCTACTGGTGATCCGATGGAGGCATTAAGCCAAGGAATTAATAATTTAATATCTTAGGAGGAAACACACATGAAAAAAACATCAACAAATAATTTGGAGTACTTAGACATTTCTCCAATGATTAACGCTTTACAAATTCCTAATACACCGTTCTTATCTTGGTTATTAGGGGCAGGAAAAACTAATCCTGCTACGTCAACCGAAATCAAATGGCGCGAATATAATATCAATGAAGATGATTCATCTGGTCAATTAGAAGGCGGAAAATATACGGATGCAGAATCAGGACGTGTATGGTTTAACAACTTCACAGAGATTTTCCGTAAATCAACTTCAGTGTCAGGGACTTTGGACGCCATTAATGTTCACGGTGTAGGTAATGAATTGACTAATCAAGTATCACAACGCGCCTTAGAAATGAAAATTGATTTAAACCGTCAATTATTAACTGGTGTTAAAGCAGACGAAAATGGTACAACTGGTCGCCGTACTAGTGGAATTATGAATCTAATCAATTCAGCAAATGTGATCGATACAGCATCTGCGACTGCAGTTACACGTAAAGATGTAGATAAAATGTTCAAAATCATGTATGACAAGGGTTATATGGGCGAGAAACTTTGTTTAGTTTCAACTGATATGCTGGATTTAATGACGGATGAAGTAGATGGTAAATCGACTAAGGTTGCTCAATTTGGCGATACTGTTCAGTTTGGACTACGTTTAGGCAGCATCACATCTAACTATGGATCAGGGATTGCTTTGGTAGAACCAGCGTTGCCAAATGGCACAATGATTGCATTAGATACTAACTACGTTAATTTACGCCCGTTACGTGAATGGAGAGCAAGAGAATTGCCTCAAGAGACTGATTCAAAACGAATTGGTATCGTTGGTGAATATACAATTGAATACACTGCATCAAATTCAGGCGCAATCTTGAAACTTGCTGCTGTTACAGAGGGATAGTCTAAAAGCTATCTCTTTTATTTTAATTTAGGAGGAATTTTAATGACTGCAAAAAAAGAAACTGAAAAAAATACTGAAGAAGTAAAAAAAGAACAGGCAGAAACGAAGCAGGAAAAAACAGTGACTTATAAAGTGCTGAAAAAGAAAAATTTTGTAGGTTTTGTTCATCCTGACTCTCGCCGATTAGTGACAGCAAATGATAAAGGTGAGTTTATTGTGAAAGCATCGGACAAAAAAGCAATCGATATTTTAGAAAATGCTGCAGATGTACACGAAGTATAGGACGTGATCATATGTCTGATGAACAAAAGAAAAAAATCATCGATCAGATCAAAAAACAATTTCCAACAGTAGAAGAACAGCGAATCGAATCACTGTTAAATCTTATTTTATTGGAATTTGAATCCTTCAATACTTGTGGGAAGGAAATCGACTGGGAGAAGCTCTCTGATCTCGTTTCTGAGGTTTTATATCAGGCAATGAAGAGCGAATCAGAAAAAACTATTACTGCTGTAAAACGCGGTGATACGTCCATAAGCTATGCTAACACCTCGCAAGCTGTGCGCCAACTATTAGATGGTTATGCAGCCATGATCAATCGACTCATTGGTTGTAATAGCGGGGTGATGTTCTTTTGAACGAAGCTGAAATTTTAGCGATGACATATACAGATACATGTACAATCGAGCGCTATGATGATCATGAAGATCCTGAAACAGGAGTAACAGAACAATCTTATCAAGTTGTTAGCGAGGATCTTCCTTGTGCTTTATCTCAGAGTGGGCTTGGTAGTTCAGGCAATTTAGCTGTTGTAGAAAATACTGGAATGGTTAATGTTACCTATGAAGAACAAAAGCTGTTTCTCGTGCCTACGGTAGACATTAGAAAAGGAGATCGAATTCAGATCACTCAATCAACTGGACAGCAGCACACACTATTTGCGAAGAAGCCTTTTTCATATCCTAGCCATTTAGAAGTTAACTTGTCAGGAAGTGAAATAGATGAGTAAGCCGGGGTACAGCACACACTCAAATGCTAAAAAAGTAATTGAAAACTTTAAGAAGATGACTCCTTTAGCTGAAGCTCAGGGGATTATGCTAGTAAATGATTCGTTGGCTAAGATTTATCAATTGATTGTGCCGATCACACCTATTAAAACAGGAGATTTGCGCCGCGGTTATCGTATTGTCAAAGCACGAAAATTATCAAGCGGTCGAATCGTAGGTGCTTTAGTAAACAACGAAAAATATTTTAAATACATCAATGATGGTCATCGTACGAAAAACGGCGGATATGTCAAAGGTCGATTCATGCTGCAAAAGGCTCAAAACCTCGCACATATGACTTACATTCCACGTCGGTTCAAACAGATGGCCATTGTTATTGCTAAGAAAGGATAGTTGCCAATGTACGATAAAATTTTGTCTACTGTAACAGGGATTCTAAAACAGATTAAACCTGATGGCACTATCTATTTAGATTCTGTCATGCAATCTAAGCAACCTCTTTATTTTGTACTCAGCATTGAAGAAGGTGGAACAGAAAACGTAGGTATCACGATTCAAAATGCTTCGTTTTTAGTCGACATTGCGATTGTAGACAACAAAGAGAATAAAAAACTAGTAAGGGACCTCACAGCTCAGTGCGGTTCTTTTTTTAATGTGTTAGATATCGATGGAAATCAACTCTTTCCAGAGAATTATCTACCTTATAAATCTGACGGAGTGCAGCATGTTAGTTTTACTATTGCATTTCCACAACAAATTGAATGGAGTGAATCATAAATGAAAAAAAGTACAGTAGGAATCATTTCCGTTGAGAAACCTACATGGTTTCCACTGGAAGATGAAACAGCCGGATTTCCAACGTATAAAGCACCAGTGACGATCGGTACAGCTGTTAGTATCAACCCAACCCTAAATTATGAAACATCACCAGACTATGGGGATGGCGTTGTGCAGGATCAGTTTACTGCGTTTGGTGGTGCTGAAATTGCGCTAACAACAAACGGTTATCTCAATAAAGTATTAGCTGAATTGACTGGCGGAAGAATGGTCGGCGGTGGTGTATTGCGATCTGCTGATGATATTACACCGGATGGAGCCTTCGCCTATCGTCGTAAGAAATCAAATGGCGCATACCGTTACACAATTTTTTACAAAGGACAATTCTTGTTATCGTCTGACGAATCCACAACTTTAGAAGGCAGCACCGTTTCATATACACATCCTGAATGGACAGGAAACTTTGTTGATGTTCCAGGCGTCGGCTATATGTGGTCTGTAGACTCTGACGATGAGAATGTAGATCCAGAAGTAATCAAAAACTGGTTTACAAAAGTAACAGAACCAATTGACTTTGATGGAGGGACAGAATAATGGCGAGTAAATTACAAACAACAATCAAATTGAATTTTAAAAAAGCAAAAGGTGGGTATGAAAAGAAACAATTCAAATCTGCTGAAATTTTACCAGGATCAGTCATGGAAGATGCCACTGCTTTACAAGTAGAGCTTGAAGAAGCAACTCAAACAAATGACATGGAAGAAATTCGTCCAGTTTTGCGCAAATGTTATGACTTTATCGCTGAAGTCATTTTTGAAGGTCAATTCACTGGCCAACAATATTTAGACGGTATGGATGCCAGAGAAATTTTAAAAATGACTGGGCAGCTCTTACGCTCTGTTTCCGTTGGATACGACTCTGTCTACTCAGAAACGAAAAAAAAGTAACCGACCTTTTACAGCATCCTGACTTTATGTCTACACCACAATATCGTGAAATGGCACTAAAAGTTGAACTGTTTGAAATGGGATGGACTCTGAACGAAATAGAAAATACTGATTTATCTGAACTGATGAAGTTACTCGCGTTTCGTGATGGTGCCAAAGAATATCAAGATCTCAAATACCTTGATGAAAATACGATGTTCTAGGGGGTGACACTTTTTTGAATAATGAAGATTTAGTTTTAAAAATGATATTAGATGAATCTGGTTTTGCTTCCGGTTTGAATGCTGCTGTAAAAAAGCTAGGGGATTTTGACGGTAAAGTGGACAATGCAAGTCAAAAAGGCGGTCGCTCTCTGGGCAGCATTTGGACATCGTTTGTCGGTAATTTCCTTGCCAGTGGAGCAAGTAAAATCATTTCAAAAGGTATCGGTTTGATTACTAGTAACTTAGATGGGGCTATTAATCGGGTCGATACCTTAAATAATGCAAACAGAGTCTTTGAAAATATGGGCTTTTCTGCGGGCGAAACATCAAAGACGATGGACAGTTTAAAGAAAAGTATTCAGGGACTACCCACGCCATTAGATGGTGCAATCAAAGGGGTTCAACTCATTGCCTCCTCTACCAATGACTTGGGGAAGTCCGAAAAGATATTTGCTGCATTAAATAATGGGATTCTTGGTTTCGGTGGATCTGCTGAAATGGTTGATAATGCCGTTGTTCAGTTATCACAGTCATTTTCTAATGGCAAGGTTGATGCACAGACATGGAACAGTATGATCAATAGTGGTCTTGGTCCCGCGCTTAATGCTTTAGCCAAACAAATGGGGCTAACTGCAGGTGAAATGAAAGAAGGACTCTCAAATGGAACTATTTCAGTAGAAGAGTTTCAGGATTCCTTGATCAAACTTAACAAAGAAGGTGGCGGCGGTCTTAAATCACTAGAACAAATTGCAAAAGACTCAACGGCTGGTATCAAAACAGGTATTGCCAATATGAAAACTGCAATTGTTCGTGGTGTCGCTAATTTGATCACTAAGTTTGATGAAGCTTTACAAGATGCTGGCTTCGGTAGTATCAGTGAGATTATCGCTGAAAAAGGTGCTGCGCTTGAAAAAATGCTAACCAATTTCGCTAATGCTTTACCTGGGATCATTAAAACAGCAAAACAGCTATACGACACATTGAAACCATATGAACCAGTACTTGTCGCGTTGGCCGCTAGTATCGGAACATTAATGGTCATCAATAAAGTAAACAGCGCTATGAAAGCTTGGAAAACGGCTACTGAGGCGATGACGATTGTTCAAGCAATTTTAAATTCCACTATGTTAGCCAATCCAATTGTAGCAATTACGACATTAATTGTTGGATTAGTTGCAGGGATTGTTTATCTCTGGAAAACTAACGAAGGCTTTAGAAATGCAATCAAAGATATTTGGAAAGGCATCACAGATGCAATCAGCAGTGCGGCAGATGCCGTTGTAAAAGCTTGGGATGCCACTATTCAATGGTTTTCTGATATGTGGAAAGGTCTGCAAGATGCAGCCAAAAATGCTGCTGATGGTATAAAGGATGCTTGGAGTAATATCACAGGTTGGTTTTCCAATCAATTTCAGGAGATTCAAGATGCTGCTGTCGGGATCTGGAATGGTGCAGTAGATGGTGCCAAGTCCGGAGTCAATAGTATAAAAGAAGCTTGGTCTGGTACAAAACAATGGTTTGCGGATCTATGGGAGGGCATAACTTCCACGGCTAGCGGATTAGCAGACGGGATCATGCAGTATATTGGACCACTTGTCTATGGGGTAAGAAATGCATTTATGCATATGGGCTTGTTCCTCAGTAATTTGTGGAAAAACCTCGTAAATATTGCAAAAAATATCTTTACTATTCTGAAAAATGTGATTATGGCTCCGATGTTGTTCGTTACTTCTCTGATTTCAGATGGTTGGGATGAAGCAAAAAATAATATGATCGCAGTTTGGGAAAACATCGCAGAAGCAGCGGGGAATATATGGGGATATATCACTGATATCATCTCGAATTTCTTGCTAAACATAAAAATGGCTGGGCTTAATATTTGGTACGGCATCAAGAATTCATTCCTTAATATTTGGAATGATTTATCCAGTCGAGCTGTTGAAATATGGGGAAATGTAAAAACGTATTTCAGCGATTTATGGACTGGGATGAAAGAGAATGCTGCTCAAAGTTGGATAGATTTGAAAGTAAGTGTGGCGACTACCTGGGAAAACCTCAAACAAGGTGCTGCAGATACCGCCAACTCAATAGGAACCTTTTTTGTCGAAGGTTGGGCTTCTCTAAAAGAAAACACTGCTCAAACTTGGGAAAATATCAAAAAAGGCACAGTTGATGGGTGGGAAGCAATTAAAAAATTCTTTTCAGATACTGTAAACAATATGGTTGAAGGTGCAAAAAATGCTTGGGAAAATCTGAAAAAAAGCGTCCGAGACACAGTAGAGAAAATAGCAAATATTTTCAGTGATCTGAAAAAAATTGATCTATATGAGATTGGGAAAAATATTGTTCAAGGATTGATCAATGGTGTGAATGAAATGATTGGTAAGGTTGGTAAAACAATCAAAGGTGTAGCAGGAACAATCAAGAACACAATCAAAAAGAATTTAGGAATAAACTCACCATCTCGTTGGATGCGGGACATGATCGGTAAAAACATCGTACTAGGTGTTGTAAGAGGTGTCGAACAAGAACAAAGTACATTAGACAATACAGTCAAAAAGATGACTGACTTTCCAGTGGAACTGCCATCAATTTCTGCTCAATCAAAAGTTCCTACTATTAATAGTACGGATAAAATTGATCAAAAGAACCGAAACGACAATAAAGCCGCCACTGATATTGCAGGAGATACATTCAACATTAATCTGCAAGCGCTTGGTGAAATGTCAGAATCACAATTAATGAGTATGGCAAGACAGCTAGTGAAATATATTGAAATGGTTAGAAACAATGACACAGCACCACAGGGAGGGGCATATAATGGAGCTTAAACGCGGTCAATTCAAAATAAATCATCAACACAGCGAGCAGTGCAATGCTTTTATGCGAGAACGCCCAAAACGCCCCTCTGCTGCTCGTGTGGTCGAAATGAGAGAACGACCGGGCAATGACTCTATCGTTATGGACTTCAAATATTACAAGAATGCCGAACAAACTATTTCTTGTTACGCTAAAGCTGCCAATCTAGAAGAGGTATCTGTTTTAGAAGAGGAAATCTCTTACTGGCTTGATATGGGAAGTTATACAGACTATGCAGTTTATTATGATCCTCATTACATTTATCAAGCAATCGTAACTTCTCCGCCGGAATTTACCGGACAGCGTAGAAATGGAAATTTGATTCCATTCGATTTCTCGATCAGTCTTAGGCCGTTTAAGATGTCGCGGGTCGGTCTTTCATGGAAAACGAACAAAAAAATATTGATTAATACAGAGAAATATCCTTCTAAACCTAAGATTCATATCTTTGGTTCGGGGGATATTTCTTTTTACATTAATGATCAAGTTTTCGAGCTAAAAGGGGTAGATGAAGAAATCCTGATCGATTCTGCTATCGAAGAATCATATAAGAAGGTCAAAGATGAAATAGTCTCACAGGATGAAAAGACACTGTTTAGGGATTATCCACTATTAAATACAGGAAGAAACAAGATTTCATGGATCGGAGACGTCCAAAAAATACAAATTATGCCGAGGTGGTGGACAAAAATATGACACCAGTCATTTATAAACCAAGGGAAACAGATTTTACACATAATGGGCTAGGTCGCTTATCTGAGGCGACTCGATGCGACATTACAGAAGAAGCAAACGGAAAATATGAGCTTGAGCTAGATTATCCAGCAAATAGTCGATTTTCTGATTACTTCGAAAATGGGTATCAAATCAAAGCGAAACCAAACGATTTGGAAGAGTATCACATTTTTGAAATCAAACAGACATTTAAAGATACCTTTTTAGGAATCGTAACTGTTTACGCTCAGTGTAGAACCTACAAATTAGGCAACAGAGAGGTGCAATATGTAGATATTAAATCTGCAGACGGCGCAAAAGCAATGAAAGCTATTGAAGCTAATATGGACGAGCCTTGTGACGTGAAGTTGTTCTCTGATATTTCAGCAAACTCGAATACAGTCTTTGAAGCCCGAAACGTGTTGAACTGTATCGCTGGTGAGCAAGGTTCTTTATTACAGTTATGGGGTGGAGAGATCAAGCGTGAACCATTTAAACTTTCTCTGTTAAAACGCCGTGGCCGCGATAATGTAGGTACTGTACGTTACGGAAAAGACTTGAATGGGTTGAAAATAAAATTTGATTGGTCATCAATCGTTACAAAAGTTTTACCATTCGCAGATTTACAAGATGGCAATGATGGGAAAACAAAACGAATATACGGTGATCCAGTCAAAAGCCAGTACATGAATAATTATCCTGATATTTACGCTCGGCATATTCAGTTCACCGAAGAACAAGGCGTGACTGACAAAGCTAGCTTGAATCGTGTAGCAAAAAACTATTTTACCTCAATGAATCCGGGATCAGATAAGCCGAAAGTCAGCATGGAATTAGAAGTTGAAAAGCTGACTGACTCAGAGGAAGCGAAAGAATTTTCTAAGATTCGGAATTACGGTTTGTTTGATACATTCAAGATTTACCACAATCTTTATGATATCGACATCGATACAAAAGTGAACAGTATCATCTATGACAGTTTACTTGAAAAAAATAAGAAAGTAATTGCTGGAGATATCCAAGTCGCCTTTTACAAACAACAAAATTATGAGTTTCAAGAAGCAATGAAGACTCTAACAAAAAAAGGATACATGAGTGAGTTCGTTGATTATATCACTGATTTGATCAATGGTGTTCAAGGCGGATCAGTGCTTCAGTATCCTAAAAATCATCCACATACTACCTATTATATGGACACTGATTCCACAGATACTGCTAAAAATGTCATCGCCATTAACAATGCCGGAATTGGTTTCTCAACTACTGGTTGGCGCGGTCCGTTTACAAATGCATGGACAATTGACGGCACATTAAATGCTGATTTCATTAGAGCGGGCAAAATCAGAGCCGACATTTTTGAGACATCATTTAATGCTTATGGTGATCAACTGAAACTATCAGGTGGTGCGTTACAGGCTGTAAACAATAAAAAGAAAATCATGGAATTAACAAAATCAGGAATGGAATTTTGGAATGATAAAGAGTATATAGGATCAATTGGTACAAAAGGAAATCCTTTTCCTCGATTAACAGCTAACGATGAGAATGGTAACGCCATACCAGTAGTGCTTGATGGAAATTCAGTACTTATAACCAGTGATGGAAAAAGAAAAATTATTGGGATATCCACTAAAGACGAAACAGGAATTTTATTGAATGAAGAACAATCTATGTTTATGGGAAGAAGATTTTCATTTTTTAACGGTATTGAAGGTGGTGCAGAATCGAAAGCAATTTTTCAAAATGTTGAAATCACAGGGAAATTAACAGTTAATGGCAAAGAAATTGGAGACGGTTCAGGTGGCGGTGGCGGAGGGATTGGCGGAGGCTATCCACCAGAGGTAACAAGCAAAGCCGATAAGTTCGCATGGGACTTGTGGGCTTATTTATTATCTAAAGGATACAGCAAGGCAGCTGCCGCTGGTATCTTGGGTAATGTTCAACAAGAAACGGGCGGAACGATGGACCCTGACACATTACAAGGTGGCGTTGGTCCTGGTTATGGTTTAGTTCAGTGGGATGGTTCACGCTATCCGTTAGTTCCTCCAGCTACCTCAGATGGTATTCAATATGTCAAAAACTTAATGAAGGCTGCTAACATCACAGATGGTCATGCATCGATTCTTGGACAATCTAAGTTGCTTGATTGGTCAATGTATAACGGTCAGTGGCTTGGTATTGTAGAACCGACTAGTGTTGATGGATTTAAAAAGATGACTGATCCTCGCGCTGCAGCTAATACGTTTGAACGAAACTTTGAGCGTCCTGCAGTAGCCCATCCGGAAAGACAAGGATATGCACAAGAATGGTACAACAAATTTAAAGACTTGAAACCTTCGTCAGATGGTTGGTTGTCGCCTGTTCGTGTGGGTTACGTGATTACACAAGAATGGGATCACATTGGAGCCGGAACTAGCGTTATGCACGGTGGTATTGATTTAGCCCCAACTGGTGGTGGAAATCCACCTATATATGCAGCTAAAGGTGGCACAGTAATAACTGTCGGAAATAACCCAGCATTAGAGGGTAACTATGTCATGATTGATCATGGAGACGGTTACTATACCTACTACGGGCATATGGTTGATGGCAGCGTAAAAGTTACTAACGGTCAAAAAGTCACGAATGAAACAGTGTTAGGAGCAATGGGTGAGACAGGGCTAGCATTTGGAGTTCATCTTCATTTTGAAGTTCGACAAGGTGGCTCTGGTGCTGACAAACGAATCAACCCACGTGATGTAATTAAATTTAGTTAGGAGTGATACTTTGAAGATCAAATATGAAATGACCTTATCCACGACTGAACCTAACAACGAAGTTGGTGTGATAAAGATTAGGCAAGAAGATATTAATAGCCAAGTTTTTGATATCGAGGTAGAAGCAAACGGGGAGCCTGTAGATTTTACAGGATTAACCCCGTTTTTTGTAAATAAAACAAAGCTCGCTAATGCCAAACCGATTGAACAGGCTGATCGAATGACAGTATATCCAAAAGAAGGTTGTCTGGAATATACGTTAGATAGTCGTGACTGGCAATGGATTGGGGAAAATACTGCGTATATTAGTTTTAGAAAGTTAAGTGGTGATGATAGTTGGAGTGAGATGTTCAGCACTCGTGATTTTAGCTATCAAGTAACCGAAGGGATCACAAAAGGTAAGTTACAAGATTCCGGATATGTTTGGACCTTTGAAGACTTGCTGCGCATGTTTCAACAATTTATTAATGATAGCGAAAACTCGATGCTTACGTTTCGGGAACAATGGGAAAAATTTGTTGAAGAAAATAAAGCAATACTTGAGAGTGTAGATCCCGGCGGAGAACTTTTGAACCAATTACATGAAGTAAAAGAAAAACAAGCAGAATTGGATGGTGTGCTACAGACAAACGCAGCACTGCAAATTGGCGGCGAGACACCCCGTCCGGTGTTTACAGGACCATTAAACACCTTACGGAAAAAGATTGATAAAACAAAGTTTAACGTGCTGCATATGACGGATATTCATACCGATTACGGCTATGAAGCAACGTCGTGGAAATATGCACAGTATTTTTGGTCACACCTCACTAACATGCAGTCGTTGCAAGATGTAGCAGATGTGGCGATTTATAACGGTGATAATGCCGATTGTTATATCAAGGATAAAGAGCAGTCAGAGATCCAGCAGCGTAAATTTGGGATCAAGGCACTGCGAATGGCTAAAATTCCAACATTTGTAAATCTCGGCAACCATGATAACGGATCACCACCGTTTAAACGAGACATTGGAAAAGTTATGCCAGGTGACATTATTACAAACGAGGAATTCAAAGATTTCTATGAGACTAAAACAAAATTATTTGACGAAGTGAGAAACGGCGACAGCTTGTACTTTTACAAAGATTTTCCTGAGAAGAAAATTCGAATCATCGGATTAAATACAAATGATAATAATCAAAGCGTGCTAAATACAGATGGTACTTACAAGTATGGATCTCATGATCATTTCGCAATGCAGCAGGAACAACTTCAATGGTTGGCAAATGAAGCTCTTAAAGTCCCTACCGATTATCATGTCATTGTGTTTGGTCATTGTCCATTACACGAAACTATTTTTGATAACAGAGAATGTGCTGTTAAAATTCTTGAAGCATTTAAACTTGGAACAACAGTACCGATTAAAAGTGTCTATCCTGATCATCTAGTAGATTTTACAGCAAGCTTTGTAGGTCAAGGTCCGGGGAATTTAGTTGGATATATTTGTGGACACTGGCACGACGAGGGATTCAATCAAATTGGCGAAAGTATCAAATTTACGCAAATGCGATGCTTAAATGGTGGCTTTAGCGATCCGACATTGATTGATACACCTCAAGAGGATTGTTGGTCTGTCTTATCTGTAGATACTGCAGCAAAAAAAGTAGATGTATTTGGATTTGGTCGGGCAACTGATCGATCATTTACCTATTAAGGGGTGACGGAATGAAATTTGATTTAAAAAATTTGAAGTTGTTTCCTTCTGTAAAACAGCTAATTTTATTAGTGGAAAATCATATCGGCTCAAATGAAAAAGAAGCGCACAAGGCAGCGAGTGAGTTTACTCATGGATTTGCTACACCAGAAGTATTCAAAGGGGCTAAGAACATTAGACTCCAAGGAGCGTTAAAACAGTATAATTCAGTTTTTGACATTCCTCCTGGACTATACGATACGTACGCAGACTTCGGTGGATTGCCTGGTGGGTTGAGTAACACTAGCGCAATTATTCAATTAAGGATTGAGCAAGGGGTAGGAAGACGAAAACAAATCTGGTTAACAGAAGGGTATGAAGGTCGATTATGGTACTACACATTCCACACGAACGAGCAGTCATACAATCCAGAAGGATGGACGTATCTTCCGCGTATTCAAGAAGTATGGGCTGGCACAGCGAAAACTGCAGGGGATATTCTTACATTAAATCAACATATGACTCACTTTAAGACAATTAGAGTATGGTATGAGCTAGACGATGGAATATCAAGGATTTGCCAAGAATTTGAATCAAATCAATCATTTAACTTGAGAGAAATTGACATATTTAACGGTTCTGCTGGTGCTAATCTATTTGAAATTCGCGTGACTAGGAATAGTAATACTCAATTAGTTATAACTCAAAATAAAGCTATTGGGTTAGATGGAAAAGAAACTACTAGCAATTTAAGAATCAGAAAAATTGAAGGAGTGGCTTAGATGGTAAATAAATATCTAAAACAGGAAACAGTCACCCCATCAGCAGAGATTACACTTGGCGCTCACAAGCAACAAAAGCTTGAGAGCGTCATCTATTCTTATGATAAGGATATCTCAAAACTGATTATTCCTGTAACGGTACCAAAGTGTAAAGAATTGGATTTTGAAAATGTTGAAACAGTCAAAATTCTTTTAACCGTGGTACAAGATCGAAAAGAGAAAAAAATAGAAGATACAGCCACCGTCGAAAAAATCCACCGTAGGCATATTTCTTATATCATCACCGATCGGTTAAATGGCTATCAAGGTAATGTAAAAATGAACGTTTATCTCGACTTAAAAAATGGTCAACAAATCGATTTAGCTGAGTATGGTTTTACGATGGTACGTTCGGCGATTGATCAGAATATGCCAGAGATCGAGGATTTTTATTTTAAGTCGTTAGATGATGTGATAACAGAACTAAAACAAAAAACAGAAGCAGCGTGGCAAGAAGTAGCTGGGGATTTATCAGAGATCAATGGCAGCATTGATGCTGCAAACGAAAAGATCAATCAGCTTGAAAATAAAGCAGATGAGATCAGCGATCAAATAGCCAACAATGACTTTAGAAATTTTATCATGGGTAAAGAAATCATCATTGATGAAAAAGCGACTATGATCGGGAAAGTTTCGGGTAGCTTAGTAGAAAATCCTCATAGAATGTTCTCAAACATGGGTAAGGCTATTTTAAACCCTAACCAATTCAACTATGAGATAGGATCAACGTCCTATGCAGATTCAGCGGAATTAGATAATAAAATCTACACTACTCAAACAAGTGTTGCAGAGCAGATGCGACAAGTTGGTGTGCATTTCAATATTGTGGAGGATATTGAACGTAAATATCAGGGGATATTTGAAACGTTTGGGGCGATCACACAACAGCAAAAAGTCGCTGTTGCTAAATCTGTCATATCGTTAATATCATATGGAGTCTATGCAATGGCGAGTAGCTCGACAAGTAATGAACTATCAACGGCTCCAAGGGCAAAAGATGCTTGGGGAGGCGTCATGATTACTAAAGGAGATAAAATCCATTTAAATAGCCGTAAATTTACTGGCGGACAAATAGATGTTGTTATTCAAGATGATGGTTTTATGTATGTTGTAATTTTTGCACCACCAAGTGACGGCACAGCACCAAGTATGATTAATATTGATCAAGTCTATTTGGAGTATCAAATCAAATTTAAGATGTCCGACGTGTACGTATCAAAAAATAATCAATTTACTCCGATACTTATCGTTGCGCCAAATGCTGGGGCTGATGATTTAGATAAGTATACAAAAGCTGGGTATTACTTATGTCGTACTAGCGCATATGCAACTAACGTTTTAAATACACCAATAAACATCGCTTTTAGGTTAGAGGTACAAGAGCTTGTATCATCAGGGGAGTTGCCGGGAGTTAATCAGTTGTTGACTACTTATCATACTAACAACACGTCTTTTAGGCGATTTACCCGTAACTTATACAATGGTGTGTGGTCAGTATGGCGCGAGATCCCGTTTGTTGATCAAGTGCAAATATCTAAAGTTACTCAGGATAATGGCGATGCTCTTATCAAGGTGAGCGATACAGAGACTATCCTTGATCGTGTACTTGCTTCCGGAGCTGGATATAAGACGGGCGAAGCAACCGGAAAAACAGCAGACGCGCCGTCAACATCAAATACTCGTTTAAAAATTACTATGGTTAACGCCACAGCTGGAGTAGTTGATGCGACAGATACCGGAGGGGTTAACTATACAAGGGTGATCAGTGGTAGTGCTTGGCGCGATGAGTGGAAGCGACAACCAACAGCTAAAGAGTTTAGTGATTTAGCAGCGAAAGTGGCAGCGTTAGAAAGCAAGGTAAAATAAAGAAAAGGTGGTAATTATGGAAATGTTTGAATATTTGGAGCGATTTTTAGTAGATGCGGATCATAAAGCGATTTATGTTTTAGCATTAATTTGTGTAGCAATGGTGATTGATTTTTTAAGTGGCACTTTAGCAGCCAAAATCAATCCTGACATTGAGTTTAAAAGTAAAGTAGGAATCAATGGAATTTTAAGGAAAATTGCAAGTATGGTTCTGTTAATGTTTTTTATTCCTTTTGCCCCGTTAATCCCGGGAGGTGTCGGCGTAGGTTTAATTTATGTATTGTATCTAGGCTATCTAATGATGGAGCTTAAATCAATCTTAGAGAACTACAAAAAAATGGGAATCGTGACAGAACTTTTTGAGGATTTTTTGAAAAATATTAATACTAAGGATGATGAAGAATGAATATTGAACGCCAAATGAGAGCAACGCCACAAGTAGGCAATGCGCCTTATAGACAAATCCATCCGCATAGTACTGGCAATACGAATTCTACCGCACAAAATGAAGCAGACTATATGAACCGAAAAGACTTGAACGGTGGTTATTACACTCATGTGGTCGGTAACGGACGTATTATCCAAACAGCAGAAGTGGGACGCGGTGCCTATGATGTCGGTGGCGGATGGAATTATGAAACCTATGCTGCTGTGGAATTGATCCAAAGTCATGCAACGAGAGCAGAGTTTGAACGAGATTATCGTTTATATGTGGATCTGCTTAGACAGTTAGCTAAAGAAGCAGGCATTCCACTAACTTTAGACACTAAGGATCTGGCAGGGATTAAAACTCATATGTTTTGCACCTATAACCAACCAAATAACAGCAGTGATCATATTGATCCATACCCATATTTAAACCAATGGGGAATTACTGTAGATCAGTTTGAACGAGATTTAGCGCATGGATTTGGAAATTCAAATAACAACACAAACAGCAATACAGAAACACCAAATAAACCAACAACAGGAAAGGATGATGATATTATGTTTAAATTTATCAAAGTGTTAAAAAATGGAACAAAAGAAATTTGGTTAGTCTTCGGAAACAAGCGTATGCACTTAGGACCAAAACAATTGGCAGATGCAAATTTATTGCTGACTCGCACAGGACATTCAACAAAAGAAGAGCAGTATAGCCATGATAATTATGCACTGAAAATGATTGAGAAATTTACGGATGTTGTAAAATTCTAATTAACCAAGCCTATCTCTTAACTGAGGTAGGCTTATTTTTTTGTTTCGTCCTCTAGTGGGGGAATATTACTTCCCCTTAAAAGGGCGGCTGAAAAATCCGCTACACCATCAACAATTGAATAGCCGTAGCCAAAAATGGCAACGTGCAAGCTATATGAAAGTAAAGCCAACCAGATTGACCTTGCTTTTTTTATAGAAAATAATTTAATATAGCATTTTTTTCTTACTCTTGGTATGATTGAATAAAAAGGAGTAAATATGAATAATAAGAAGATTATAGGTGAATGGATTGATAAGATGAATGATTATCAGAACAAAAAAGTGAATTTAGATATAAGAGTGAGGATTGCAGAAAAAATAGAGGCTATGTTCAATCCTATAAAAATTTTAATTAGAAATAACTGGTTTATATTTACAATATCAACTCTTATCGCAATACCATGTTTTATTACGTCATTTTATATATTGAACAGTGTTATTGTTAACATTACTAATCTTGGAGAAATAAAATCGATATTAGCAATATCAGGAGTGTTGCTGGTTATACCATTGTTTTGTTTATATGTATATTTTGTTTATAAATTGAGTATAAAAAAACGTCCAGCATTTACAGTCGTTTTGATTTTAGGCATCATTGGACTTTTTATGCTAAATGTAATAGGTGGGATAGACTTGATTAAAACTATAGAGGCCAAGAAGGAAGCTCCGAGCGATTTATTTTTAAAGACATTTTTAATAGATACTTACACAATTTCTTTTATGATTACAAAATTGACATGCTTATTGTTTAATAAAATTATTGATAAAATAAAAAAAGTAGGGAATTGGATAGTTGATGATGCTCAGGATAATAACGATATTTTAAAAGCAAAATTATCTTTCATTAACAAGATTATTACTGGATTCATTGCAATTGTTGCTTCAATACTTGGCTTATTATTAACTCTAAATAAAATATTCTAGTAGTATGAGTTATTTTTTTATGGTATATGAAAAGGGGCAAAAAAGGGGCACAACTTCCAAATAAGTGTAAACTAGCACATTTTCTTTCTAATGAAAAAAGAGTGGTACACCTTTATTTTACGGGATTTTACACCTGTTTGAACTAGCCGGAATTGTAGTTGACTGATGGGCGGCATGATGTAATAAAAAATCAAAGAAGAAATGTTAGGGCAAAAGCGTTTGGCTAATGTGATCGAAGCGTGTTAGCTGCTTTTGTCTTGATGTTTATTCGAAATTAGAGCCCGAAACAAAACTGATGTTTAGTTTTGTTTCGGGCTCTTTGAATTTATGTAAATAGTAGAAAGTGAGGTAGCTACTTTAAAACAGCCATCTGGTCTACTTATTTTTCTAGAACATATTTAGCAAATATGGAACAATGATGAACTGCTGAATTGCTGTCAAAAGCAATAAATGAACAGGATAGAACCAATAAAAAAAATACTTCATTTGTTTTCCGCGCTGCCCATTATAAAAATAAATCAAAGGAAAAGCCATCAGGCCAAATAAACTGTTTTGTAAAATCACAGCCCCGCCAAATACACATTTCAGTAAGTTATGATTCCTAAAAATATACAATACCACGATCAATAAAACACCGATCCAACCACCATAATCCGTATGCAGCCATTCTGCTGAAAAAATTCCACATAAGATAAACACACTTGAGATAAGATAATTTTTGATCGAGCGACCTTGATACCTCTTTAGACCAGTAATAACGAGTAGACCTATCAATAAGGTAAAAAAGACATTCTGATTTTGCCAATCAAACCATTGTTTAGAAAAAGCAAGATCATAAGGAATTTCAGAAAGAAGGGTAAACAGAAATAAGCGTAAACTGTAACGTGAAAGGTTTGATGTATGGATAAATCCTTGAACCAGCAAAAAGCAAAACAAAGGAAAAGCTAATCTGCCGATCGTAATAAAAATAGGAAATAATGTTTTGGTGACTTCTGCTATAACAGAACTGTCTGTTGCATAAGGGACAGACAATGCAGCGTTCTGCTGAAATGAAATGATTTTTGCTGTATGATCCAGCAACATTGAAATGATCGCCAGCCACTTTAATTGACTGCCTGTAAAAAATTTAGATGCCAACAATCTGCCTCCCTGTCATAGTAAGTAAAGATACACTATTTTACCACAAATTATATAGAAGAGAGCATAGTTTTTCATGTTCGATTACCTTTTTGAAGGGAAGATAGACTGTTTTAGTTAGAGAGAAGAATAAGTGTAGGAATCGGAGAGAATATTTCAAATTCTATGATTTTTTATACAAAAAAAGAAATAATATTTTTTATAAAAAGGATGAAATTTCTAGTTATATTGATATAATAATGATATATATGTATTAGATAATTTTTTTCTTGTATGTATCAGGTATAAGAAAATATAAAACAGGTTAATCAATAAATCACAAGTCAACTTCAACTACTAATTCATTCTATCTCAAAAAAGATGAGCAGTCTATATGAAAAAGATCATTTTTCTATCATGTTTTTATGAGAATTGAGAAAAAAATGAGAAAAGATTTAAACAAATCGGTGTTAAAAATTAAAAAAACGAAGGTTTAGATGGTTATTGTTTTATTTTTATTGAAATTAATTTACTCATACTTATGATCTTATCAAAAAAGAAATAGGTATATATTTTTAAGCCGTCAAATAAGCCGTCAATTTTTTTTTCGGAGAGGGTGTCGCAAGTGAGTAGAAAAGGTGAAAATATATATAAAAGGAAGGATGGTAGATGGGAAGGTAGATACATCAAAGCAAGAAACGAACATGGCAAAATCATATATGGCTATATCTACGGAAAAAAATATTCTTGTGTTAAAAAAAGGCTTGCTGAGTTGAAAGTTCAATATTCTTTCACGCATAATAATCTCAGTTTATATAAAGGAAGCGTTGAAGATTGGCTAAATCATTGGCTGAATGTTGTGATGAAGAAGAGAATAAAGCAGTCTACCTATATAAGTTATCGGCTAAGGATCGATAAATATATTATTCCTGCTTTGGGAAATCGTGCATTAACACAGCTAAAAAGTCGTGAAATAGAGGAATTCGTTAATTATCTGATTCAATTGGAATTATCATCTTCAACGATCCATTCAATAGTAACTGTTTTAAAAAGTGCATTGGGGAGAGCGTATATTGAGAATTGTATTTTAGTAAATCCTTGTAAAAATCTTTCATTATCTTCTACATCGACGAATGAAATATCTGCACTAAGTTTGGCCGATCAAGAGAAGATAGAAGCTATCGCTTTAAGAGAGAAAGGATGTTCTGCTGTCATATTAGCGCTATATACAGGATTGAGAATTGGTGAAATAAGCGGACTTAAATGGGACGATATTGATTTTGAGAAGAACATCATACACATTAGAAGAACACTGTATAGGATCCCAAGTGTGACAAACAAGAAAAAGACTGAGGTTATCTTGGCAGAACCCAAAACAAAAAGTTCTAAGCGTCTGATTCCTTTGGCAGATAATTTGAAAAGCTACCTATTAAATAAGAAAAAGGAACGAACCTCCGAATATGTTATTTCTTGCAAAGATAGCTACGCTGAACCTCGAGTGATTAGTTATCGTTTTCGAAAAACTGTTGAAGAAGCTGGAATCAAACCGATTCATTTCCATGTTTTAAGACACACATTTGCAACAAGGTGTGTAGAACGCGGTATCGATATCGCCACTTTAAGTAAGCTTTTAGGTCATGCTTCGATAAAATTGACCTTAGATACCTACACAGATTCGCTTTGGGAAAACAGAAGAGCAGCTGTTTCTATATTGGATAAGCAATTACAGGAACTACTTTAAAAAGAAGCTAACAAAACATCGCTTGTTTTGTTAGCTTCTTTTTTTGTTTGCCAGACATTTTTTAGCCGTCATAAAGTGGTCAACTGATTTTTTGAAGTGTGTAGCAACAAGAGCTGACCGTCCTTTTTCTTATACCTGATACATTCAAGAAATTAATTTAAGCCAAATATCTATTATAAAATCAAAATTTGCCGTCGATATAAATTCATTCGACCACTGATGAATTTACTTATCGTTATTATAATCGCAAATCAATTTTTTCTAAACTTTAAGGCTTCAAATTTAAAAGAAATATTGTTTAAAGGAAAAAAAAGTAAAACAACAAATGATGGTGAGGAGGCTTCGAGAAATGTACACAATCGGATACATTTCATTAAATGGTAAGTTAAGTGAAAAGTATAAAAAAATCCTTAATATGTTTCAATGCGATATTCAATTAATAGAAAAAGAAACGATTGATCAGTTACTTCTGGGGAAAGCTGAGTCAATTAAGCAAGTAGATACATTAATTATCGAGGATATTGATTTTTCCAGTATCAATTGGATTTGCGGATTGATTATGGACATACGAAGACAATCAGATTTACCATTGTGGATTCTTACATCTGTGGATGAGTCTAATAAAACAAATCGTATCGTTTATCTTCAATTAGGAGCTGATGGGATCATTGATTACAACAATGATTTAGATGAATCAATATTAACTGTAAAGAACTTAATAAAACGTTTTAAAGAACCTCAGGCACAATTGAGCATGTCAAAAAATTCTTTGGTTCGAGATGTAAAGGATTTTCAATTAAATCCACAAAATCTGAGTGTTTGTTTAGAAGATGGCAAAGAAGTAAATCTAACGAAATTAGAATTTCTTACGATTGAATATTTACATAAACATGCACGTAAAACAATGACATATGAGGAAATCTACAAAAACGTTTGGAATGATACCTATGGAAATAGAAAATATCGGGTTTCGAATTTAGTTTTTCATTTAAGAAAAAAAATCGAGCACGATATTGAAAAACCGCAGTATATCAAAACAATTCGTTCTAAAGGATATATGTTATACGTCTAAAGAATTGAATAGCAGTTTATCTAATTAGTAATGGGACTGGGAATCGGCAATGATACATCCTAGTGTGATAAAACCAATCATTTGATTTTAGTTAGAAATAGGAGGTAGAGACATGCATATTATGATTTCAGTCAATAGGATAATTTGCGAAACTGGTTAGAAGCAAGCGGGAAAAGAAGTGGATGCTCGTTACTTCTGGAAAGGAGGGAGCAAAAAAAGGTTTCGTCAAAAGCATATTTTAGGAGGAGAAAGATTTGAAAAAAACACAAGTATTGAAAAAAAGTTTGTTTGCTTTAGCAGCAACAGCGACCCTAGGAGCAGTGGTAGTAACTGTACCAACACCAATTTCAGGTAGCCCAGTAGTAGCATACGCAGCAGAAGAAACAGCAGAAGTTTCAACTATTGAACAATTTGAAGCGGCCTTAAAAAACCCTTCAGTTACAGTAATCAATGTAAATGCAAGTATCCAATTCAAGAAAAACATCACAGATATCCCAAACCGTGATCTAACGATCAATGGTAATGCAGATCAAGGTGTTGTAATCAATTCAGCACACAACTCTATCTATGGTAAACAAAACAAGAAAGGCACAAACCTTGTAACGATCACAAATGCAAACATCGTTGGTGCCGACAGTGACGGTCGTTTCTTTACAGGTGGTTCTGGTAACGGACCTTCAAGCTATGGATGGGACGTACTAGCGAAAGATGTCACTTATACTGGTGCTCGTTTTGTTCACCTTAGTGAAGGTAAATTAACATTTGACGGAACAAACAATATCACGACTCGTGCAGAAAATGCTTGGGTTCACGATTTAGAATTTAAAGCAGGTTCTACGTATAACGGAATTGCAGCGAACAAAGATCACGGACAATTCTCAGCGTTTTACTTTAATGGTGCGTTGATCAACGGAAAAGCAACTGGTGAAGCAATCATCGGTGACAATGCAAACGTAAATGTAAAAATTGGACCTCAAAGCAAAGTTAATTACTACTATCCAGTATTTTACGATAAAGTACAAAAAGTTGATGTAGGTACAGGCGCAACATTTGATGTTGATGCTGCAGGAGTTGCTTTCCAATTTATTCCTCGTGCTGATTATGTAAATAAAGTACCAACATTGAACTTAGCTTCAAGAAGTAAAGTGAAATTCAATGGTCGTGGTGGCGGAAACTATTCAGCAATGAAACTACAATACTATGGAACTGAAGTAAATGTAGATCGCGGTGCTGAATTAGTTGTGACTGGTGACAGCACAAAATCAGTAATCGAAAGTGAATATAAGGGTGCAGTAATCAATTTAAATGCCCCTAAAAACTTTGAAGTAGCAAACAAACGTGCGAATTCAAAACTATTCTATTCAACTAATACAACAATCAATGGTACAAATATTAGCCGTATCTCAACTTGGGGTCAACTAGGTGGAGATTATGCAACACCTGCTACAGAAACATTCAGAGGTGGAAAAGAATTTGCTGTGAACTTCGGTAAGATCTGCAATAGCAAAACATTGTCAGTTACAGGTACTTTGACTGGAGATCAAGAATTTAAACTTGAAAACTACGGTAAGCTTTCTCTAGTTGGTGGAAGTATCTAATCGATTACCTTTAGTAATGTGATTCTTATTTAATTTTTGAAGAAAGGAGGAAAATAATGAAGAAACATATCAAAGTTTTTCTCTTTCTAGGACTAGGGCTAATTGCCCTAGTTTCTGGTTGGTTTCAATTTTATGTTTCTAATGGAAATAAAATTGTTGCAGCACCTTTACCAGGCTATTCAGATATTAAAACAGCCAATGGGATTAATTTAGTCGGTAAGAGTGGTTCTAATACAGAAATTTCTGGAGATTATGGTTTCATGTTCAAATTAACTGATAATGTCACCTATGAACCGATTGGAAACCCAATAATCAATGATGGTTTTTCTGGAAGCAAGACCAAGGTTTACCAATTTAATCCAACAAATCCGAGTACAGAAAAAGGTGCTTGGGTTAGAAATGCTGGATTATATAATGGTCGCAGTGTGGATATGAAGTTTGTCATCGATGAAATGGCCTTTGCGCAAAAAAAAGATGGTACATATCCTTCATTCCGCTTTTTTGCAGTAGATGCGGCTGATCGAAATAGTATGGTTAATGTACCAATCGACACTGCTTGGGGAAGCTACTTCTTAATGGTCGGATCGGGTTTATATAGTCATGAAGAAGATTTTATGTTAGGTGATAAAGTTCGTTATCATTATGAATTTTACTATAACGATAACAAAGAATCGCTCAATTTAAAAGGTTCATGGAACTTTAGTAATGTGAATGTGAACAAAAAAGTTGCACTCCCATTTTCTTCAACTGATTTTAGTAGTATGTATGTTACAGATGATTCAAAGATCGGTTATAAGCTTGAAAATAATATTTTTGAAATGACCAGTGATGATTTAGAAGTAGATCAACCATTTACTCGATTAACTGATTTGTTCGAAAAAAAGACGTATGAAATGAGTATGGAATATCAAGGATATGATTATGATGATCCAGATCCATGGCCAGGTCAAATGGCTGTTTTGTATTCTACTGAGTCTCTAGCTCGTATTGCACCAGCAACACCAATCGTATATGGAGAGAGAAACAGTGCTGTCCATACTGATCCAGATTATAAGACATTGAAGTACTCTATTCTTCAAGGAATTGCTGATAACTCCAAAGAAAATAGAAACACTAAATTCAGACTTGAGACAGAAGTTCCGGAGTTTTATGATATTCAATCTATTGAAATTTATGAATACGGTACGACAATCAAAAAGACGAATCTTTTTGATATCACTTTTGATGGTACAGCGAAGTCAAAGGCTATCTTGACAGCAAAAGATTCTACATCTAACGATTTCAATGGTAGTTTATTTGATATCAAAGTGATAGCTGTCCCAAATGACAAATTCAATTTTGATGGCTCTGCGACGTCACCATACGGATACGTTAATGCTGCTAATCAAAGTGATAAGGACAATGGTTACATGGTCTTTGAACAGGCCGGTCCTAAGACAGTTGCTTACTATAGCTATATTAATGCCTTTTTAAATATTGATAATAAGGCGTTAGAATCAGTGCCTGTAAAAAATGTCAATGAAGTTGGTTCGCAAGCAAAAGTATTATATGAAGGTATACCAAATGCAGAAGCCAAATCACCAATTCAAATTCCACTAAATACGAATTTTGAAACGGACTATCCATTTAATGCAAATCCTTTACCGACAGAAACTGAGAATTATTTCTTGAAAAATATTTCTGTGGATACGGATAACTTAATCGATAAACCAGTGAAAGTGACCTATAGTCAAAATCATACGTTGCCCGACACATCTGTATTAGGAGACAAGACGTTGTGGCTGACACTAACGACGGCCAAAAATGTTACAAAGGACATTGAAGTGAAAATCACGATTGTACCTGTTACAACTGAATTAAGAGTTAAGTACAAAATCAACGGAAGTTATATGACCGATAAATATCCTGATTATGTTGATACGACTCAAATGATTGGAGATCCAATCAATTTGAAAAACATCAAATCAGTTACGGATACTATTCAGGCTATTAAAGATGCAGGTTACGAACAAACCAACGCACCAGTCGAGGAATTTGTACTTTCAGCAAGTGGCAATACAGTAGAGTATGAATTTGAAGGCCGACTATTTTTATCTTCAACACCAACGAAGCTCAACTTTGGGATCGAAGAAGTCAGCTATAAGCCAATTCGTGTAAACGAAGCTACACTTGACAAAGCATTGATCATCACGGATACAAGAGCCAGCAAACAAAAGTGGACACTTCAAGCTAAAGTAACACAAGAATTTACTTTAACGGATACGGATGGATCAAAAAAAGTCATTCCTAACATTTTGAGATACAACGATGGGACGGAGAATGAAAAGAGTTTCTTGTTGGATACTGCACAGGATCTATTGACAGATACTCATACGACAAGTAATGAGTTTGATGTAAGTGGAACCTGGAATCCGAAAGGCAAAGGCTTCAAATTAGATGTGCCTGCGGATACAGTGAAGAAATTAGGTAAATATCAAGCAACGATCGAATTTACAGTTGGAGAGACCCCGTAAAAATTAAAGGAGAGACATGCACATGACAGTAAAAAAAATACGAGCAACTATTGTTCTACTTTCCCTTGTTTTTATAGGTAGTTTCTTCATGCTGAAACCAACACTGGTATATGGAGCAGAGGCTTCTGTCAAAACGAACGGAGAAATTGTTTTCACAGAAGAAAGTACTCCTCCAACATCAGAAACAAGTGAGACAACATCGTCTAGTGAAGAACCAACAAAAAAACCGGCAGGAAAATATCCTTCTACAGGAGAATTGATTCAAAAAAGCCTATCGGTTAGCGGAATTGCTGTTCTTATTTTTGCACTAGGTTTTTATCTAGTGAAAAGAAAACGAGAATCTACCAGAAAGGAAGGGTCTGATCAATGAAAAGAATAAGCTTACTGATGACTGCTTTTCTTGGTACTGTTCTCTTTTTTTCAGCTCAAATGGAACAAGCTCACGCAGAAGCTTCACGCAAAAGCGGAGCAGAAATCGATTTGAGTCAATTTAAGGAAGAAGATTCTATTATTCGTGATCCTGAAAATCCTGATATAGAGGTCGATCCAGGCGAAACACCGCAAACGGATGGTGATTTACGAATCGATTTTGTTCCAAAGCTAAATTTCAGCACAGTAAAAATAAGTAAAGAAGCAGCTGTCTATCCGATCAATGCACAACTGTTTCACGGTGAGACTGGAGCGAGAGGAAATTTTATTCAAGTTTCAGATTATCGTGACAATCACTCAGGTTGGACATTACAGGTAAGACAAGAGGAACAATTTAAGCATGCAACGAAGGTCGGAGCTGAGCTAAAGGGAGCAGTGATTTCTTTTGACCAAGCTTGGACGAATTCGACTACAGATGCATCTTTATCACCATCAGTTTCCAAAGAAGTCATTCGTATGAGTAATATTGGAGACACGTATAACCTTGCACAAGCAAAGGACGAAAAAGGTTCTGGAACTTGGAGCATCATATTTGGCGCATCAGCAGAAAATAAAAATGGGCGTCAAAATTCATTGGAACTGAGAAAGGATTTTTCAGGCAATACGATTGAAGATCCAATCTTTAAAAAGCCTGTGTATAGTAATCAAGCGATTACACTAACTGTACCTAAGGAAACAGAAAAAGAAGCGGGCGCTTACTCAACGGTGTTAACTTGGATATTAGCCGAGTTACCATAAATATACACAAAAACTAGGAGGAAATACAAATGAAATTAACACACAAATTAGCTGGTACAGCTTTACTAGCAGCATTGGCAGTAGCAGCAGCAGGACCGGCAACTAAAGCGGCAGATCCAAACAAACCAGGTGTTGGCGAAGGAGAAATCGAATTTACAAGTAAATCGTATGAAACATATGATACTTCTGGTGTTGTACCACCTAACACATCTAGCCAATCAACAAGAGATACTGATAGTACTGCATTGTTGGATGGAGAATTTTTAGTACAAGGTATGTCTAAGTTAGTCTTCAATTCACAAGCTGCAACAACTGGTGCAGTAACTTCTTGGGCGAAACCAACAACAGCTAACCCATCTACAGCAGCTGACCACGTGCCATCACGTGCTAACTGGGTTCAATTCAAAGATGACCGTCAAACAGACGATCACACATATGAATTGACTGCAAAAATTACTAGAAACTTCCAATTCAACGATACTGCAAAAGGTAAAGTAAGAAACATCAATGGTGCTGAAATCACTTACGGCAACCCAATTTTAGTTGCTGATGCAGAAAACGAAGCTTTAAAACCAAGTTCTACAGGAATTAAAACAGCTGTAGTAAACGAATCAACACCTGCTGCTGTATTTACAAATACAGATGGTAAAGAAGCTAACGGTTCTAAAGGTCGCGGACGTTATGCTGTTTACTTTGGTGATATCGAAGATCCAGCTAAAAAAGCAGAAGAATCTGTTAAATTAGAAATCCCTGCGAACCAAGCACAAGAAATCATGAATGGTAAATATGTAGCTGAAATCACTTGGACACTTTCAGAAACACCATTATAATTCGAGATCAACCATTCGAATAATTATTTAGGCTGGGACAGAAGCAGCACACTCTAAGAATCACTTTCGATGATTCAGCTGATCACGGTCAGTTAGTCATCGGAATATATGGGAGTTGCTTCTGCTCCCGCCATTTATTTAATAAGCCTATTCGTTTAGAGAAGTAACAATAATTAGGAAGTATTTGTATCTAATTTTAACTATAGAAGTTGAGCATTTTTAGTCTTGGCTTATTGTAGTGATAGGACGAGAAAGGACAATCAAATCAAATGAAAAAAAGAATCAGCTTATACCTAATAATAGGATTATACATAGTATCGTTGTTTGGCTTTGCCCTGCCTGCACATGCTGAAAAGCAGTTTGCCTATGAATCGATCATGCCGGAAAATCAACAAGGAGATGTGCAATACTTCAATTTACGGATGAATCCAGGTCAAAAACAAACCGTTCAAATCATGCTCACAAACCGGGCAGAGGAAGAACAGACGATCACGATTGGATTGAATGGCGCTAAAACAAACTCAAATGGTGTTTTAGAATATGGTCCATCGTCAATAAAAAATGATGCTTCACTAAAATATGATTTCAAAGACATTGTAAAAGGTCCGACAGAAGTAACACTGGGACCTAAAGAAACTGCACCTTTGAATTTAGACATAACAATGCCGGAAGTCAGTTATGATGGTAAAATCGTTGGCGGAATTTATATGAAGTCAAAACCAAGCAAAAAAGAGGAAGAAGAGAAGAAAAAAGCGACGGGCGTGATCAACGAGTATGCCTTTGTAGTAGGTATGGTCTTGCAAGAAACGGATACAGCGATTACACCAGAATTAAAGCTGAATAGTGTTTCCGCTGGTCTATCAAATTACCGCAATAGTATTTTTGCCAATTTTTCGAATATCTCTGCAGATTTTGTCAGCGGAATGACTGTTGAAATGGAAGTGACGAAGAAAGGTTCAGAAGCGGTTCTTTATGATACAAAACGCGCAGATATGCGTATGGCTCCAAACTCACTGATCGATTTTCCATTGGAAATGAATGGTGATCAGATGGAACCAGGCGATTATAAAGCTCATATTCTAGTAACAAGCGGAGACAAAAAATGGACGTGGGATAAAGAGTTTAAAATCACAAAAGAAGATGCAGACAAATACAATGCGCAAGATGTGACACTGATCCAAGAACGAGGGATCAACTGGAAGCTGATTGCAATGATCGCAGGCGGTGTATTTATAGCCTTCTTGGCAATTTTCTTCACTGTTAGAGCGATGAATAATAAGAAAAAAACAAAAAAGAAGGGTAGTAAAAGCGGAGCAAAAAAGAAAAGAAAGAAGAGCAGCTAAATAAGAAGGGGGATCAGTAATATGGTTCTGTTAGATTGGTTTTTTATGGGGTTGCTTTCTTTAGCTATGCTTTGCTTTATGTTTGTGTTATTTTGCTTATTTTACTTCTTTGCAACGAAAAAGGAACTAAAAAAAGGCCAGTGGAGAAGGCGACCAAAAAATAAGGTGAAACGAAAAAGGTGGGTACGTGAAAGACGGCTGCTTGTTAGTCGTCAAAAACGTTACTTTAGAAATTCATTGATTTTCTTAGTTGTCATGCTTCTTTCAGCTGGATCTGCTGCATATGCTAGATACTATCAATTGACGAACTTAACGTCAGATGATGCCAAAGTAGTTGTTCAAGGGTATTTATTGACAGAAGATTTAGAAAAAAAGCTTACAACCATCAAAGAAGGCGGCAGTATCGATAAAGTCTATCCTCAGTTTCAAGAAGTAAGTTCATTATTGGTTACCTATGGCAATCGACCGGTTTCGGTGGGACTATCAGAGGAAGGCTCCAAGCTATTGACTCGTTATTATGTTTCGATGAAAGATGTTGGAATGAACTTATCGACTTTGACACAAGAACAATTAGCAAACAAAGAAATACTCGAAAGTTACCTGAAAGATATAAGTAAGATCAAAGAACGACAAAAAGCTGTTTTTACTTACTTTAAAGTCAATGAGTCAGCACTGAAACAGAAAAACTAGGAGACTCAACATGGAACAAAAGGCTAAAGTTAAAAACCATAAAAGACGTAAAAAGATAAGAGAGCAGACTGCCAAAAAAAAGAACGTAAAAAGCCGAAAGTCGCAACAAACAACAGCTAAGACAACGGTGACCTCTGCAGCAAAAAAGAAGCATTCTTCATCCAGAACAATAGATAGAAAAAAAGGAAAACGAAAAAAAACGAGTCAAAAAAGAAAAAGAAGTGAGCAAAGACACCAAATATACAAAGAAATTGGTATCAGCTTTTTCCTGTTGATGAGTCTTTTTTTTCTATTACAGTGGCTTTTCTTTAGCTTGCCGACAGTCAATGGTTATGGGATGACTGCTACATTGAACGATGGTGATCGACTTTTTGTAAGGAAGCACGCACAGATCAAGCGGTTTGATTTGATCTATTTTAAAAATCCCGTGAACGATCAGTTGATGATCAGGCGGGTCATTGGTCTACCAGGAGAAGAGATTACTTATGAAGAGGATCAATTGATGATCGATCAAAAGTTCGTTGTCGAACGATTTTTAGTGAACGAACAAAATGAAGCAAAAGCAGAGGAGCGCTTATTAACTGAAAATTTTTCTTTAGCTTCCTTGACAGGGTCTAGGGCTTTACCGAAGGGCAGCTATTTTGTATTGGGCGATAATCGTCATTACGCAGCGGATAGTCGTCAGTTTGGCTGGATCGATGAAGAAAACATTATTGGTGTTGTGAAAACAAGGCTGTTGCCGCTGCACAACATGACACAATTTTAATCGGGCAATGGGAGGAACAACTGTGGCAATCAATCAAATGCAGACACAGAAACCTAGAAAAGGACAATCTACGATCAAAAAGTGTCAACATTTTTCAAATAGGAGGCTCCCAAAAAATAAAAAAATATCGGAGCGGGAAACTAAAAAAAGGCTGAACATTCGTGAAGGACTTCTGCTTTTTTTAGTAGCTCTGTGCATTCTCGGTTTATTACAAATCAAAACACATCGAGTTGACGGACGCTCGATGCTGCCTACGCTACAAAATAATGATCGAATCATTGTGAGAAAAGGTCAATCACCGAACCGCTACGATTTGATCACTTTCGATCCGGAAATACCGGAGGAATCCAGTTACGTGAAGCGTGTGATCGGTATGCCGGGAGATCAGCTTTGGACAGATCAAACAGGTGTGTACTTAAGACCAAAACAGGCAGATGTATGGAATGATGTAAATGATCAATTAACTGCCTTCCAGTTGCCTGACAGTACATTAAAGTTGATTGTTAGTGAAGAAGTAGCTCGAAAATTACGCAATATTTCAGTGATTCCGGAAGGAAGTTATTTTGTTTTAGGCGATAATCGGAATGCCTCAAAAGACAGCCGTCACTTTGGGTTGGTCGAAGCAGAACAAATTGAAGGAACGGTGGTTTGCCGTTTTTATCCCTTTGATCGAGCTGGGCGCATAAATTGAAAAAGAGATTAAATATCTAGGAGGAAACGCAGTATGAAGTATAAAGAATGGATCAAACATAAGGGCTGGGCATTTTTATTGAGCATTCTTTTACCGATCAGCATCATGGGCTTTGTTTATTTTCTTCTAGGAATTTATCCAGGCAGTGAGAAAACGATTTTAGCTAGTGATGCTTTATCGCAAACGTCTAATTTTTTTGCCAGTTTCAACAATGCTTTACATGGAAAACAGAGCTTTTTATATACTTGGTACGGCTCTTTAGGGCTGAATTACTGGTCCTTTATGGCGTACTATATCAATGGTATTTTTAGCCCACTTGTTTATTTTTTTGATAACAGTCAAATACCAGACGCATTGTATATGATCCTTTTACTGAAATTCGGTGCGATCGGCGGAACATTTTGGGTAATGAGCGATCGTATTTTCAAAATCCCCCAATGGAGCAAATTGATTTTGAGTGTCAGTTTTGCCTTAAGCGGATTTTGCGTTGCGTATTCTCCGCAGCAAATGTGGCTGGACGGGTTGATTTATCTACCGTTAGTTATTTTAGGGATTCACCGCTTGATGGATGAAAGAAAACCAGCATTATTGTTTATCAGTTATTTACTCTTGTTTTTATCAAACTTTTACATGGCTTTCATGATCGGTGTCTTTTCTTTTCTATATGTATTATGTCGATTTATATTAGCGCCGCAAATGTACAAAAAGACGTTGATCACCTATTTGATCACTTCGCTTTTAGCAGGTGGAGCTTCAATGGTCACTATTTTACCTACCTTGCTTGATTTAAAAAACAATGGGGAAAGCTTAACTAAATTAAGTCGTTTGTTTACAAATGATACAGGGATCTGGGACATTCCAGTCAAAACCATGGTAGGTGTCTATGATACTAGTAAATATGGAAGTGCACCGTTTCTATATTTTGGTTTATTAGGAACGATTTTTTGTCTCTTCTATTTTGTTAGTCCAAAAATAAAATTGAAAAATAAACTCGTATACGGCAGTCTTTTTTTCCTTTTGATCGCCAGTGTTTATATTGAACCAATGAATCTATTTTGGCATGGATTCCATGCGCCAAATATGTTTTTATTCCGTTTTAGCTTTCTATTTTCTTTTTTAGGATTACTTTTAGCAGGGTTCGGACTGGAAAAAGCGACGAAAGAAGACGGTAATCGCATATTAAATATCGTTTTAGGCATCATTTTTCTTTATGTTCTGATCGTTTTCTTAGCGAATCGTAAACGTTATGATTTCTTAGATAAAAATGCTGTGCTGGCTAGTGTCGTTTTTCTGATTGTTTACTTGCTGATTTTGTTACTGAAAGATCGCTTCAAATCAAAACAAACAGTTTGGTTATTTCTTTTAGTTGCTGTTTTTATCGGTGAAATGACATTGAATGCTCAAAAATTAGTGGAGGGAATTGCAACTGAATGGCGTTACCCAGAACGAATTGCCTACACTCAAAACTATGAAGATGTGCATCGATTAGTTGAATGGACAAAAGAGCAAAATGATACTTTATACCGCATAGGAAATCTCAACAGTAGTTCAAGAAATGAAAGTTTTATTCATGGCTACAGCGGAGTTTCAATGTTTTCATCGATCCGAAACCGTCATTCTTCAATGTATATGAATGAATTAGGATTTCGTTCAACAGGAACCAATTTAACGATCCAATATATCAATAACACGCTAGTAATGGATTCTTTGTTAGGAATCAAATACAATTTAGCGCAAAATGATCCAGATAAATTTGGCTTTACTCTTAAGAAAAAAGTCGGTAAATATGGTGTGTATGAAAATGAATTTGCCTTACCTTTAGGCATGCTGACGGATAAAGGCATATACAAAAAAGATGTGGTAAACAATCAAACAGAGTTGTTGCAGCATTTATCCGGCGAAACAGATTCGTTCTTCTATTTTTCTGAGATCAAAACGCTCAAAGAAGAAAATGTTCAAGTTGAAGATCATGATTCTGTCTTATTTTACTCCAAAACAATGCCTAATAAACTGAGAACACTGACTTATTCAGTCGATGTTCCGGCACGTTCACAAGCCTACCTTAGCTTGTACGGTCAGGGAACCGAGGTTGACGTCAAAATGAAAGTCAATGGTGTTGAAAGTTGGGCCGGTTTGGAAGGAACGGGGCAATATTATAATTTAGGCTACTATGATAAAGCTGAAACAGTAGAGGTCGAAGTCAGCTTCACAGGTGATCGGGTTGTCCATTTAGTGAGACCGAATGCTATGTTTATAAACGTCGACACATTTAAAGAGGCGATTCAAAAGGTGAAGGAAAAAGAAGTTGACTTTAAAACAGATGGGCGTACTGCAGAGGCTAAGGTGAATTTAGATAAAGAACAAGTGGTCTTGACGACGATTCCTTATGATAAGGGATGGCAAGCCTACATTGATGGAGAAAAAGTGGCTATTCCGACCTTCAAAGATGCTTTTCTTGCGTTGCCAGTCGCAAAAGGCAGTCATACGATCAAATTCGTCTTTGTTCCACAAGGGCTTAAACTGGGAGTAATTTTATTTGTCAGTTGTATTCTTCTTTTTACTTTCTATAACTGGCAACTAATAAAAAAGAACAAGCAAAGCTTAATAGTAATTGAGAATGGAGGGTACTATGACTAAGAAACCAATAAAGGTATTACTGTTGTTCTTACTTCTTGTTTTTAGTGGTTGTTCAGCTAAATTAGCAGACAAAAAGGAATCTTTTGAGGCGAAAGGGATCGATTATACGATCCAGCTACCGAGTAAGTGGGAAACAGTGACGGATTTCAAAGTAAAATACAGTAATGAAGCAGTATTTGGTGCACAAGATACCAAAAGTAACTCAACTTTAGTCGTCATGGGTCAAAGGAAAGAAGCAGTAACGCTGGACGAAGATTTTGGCAAGCGGATGCGAAAAGAACTGAAAGAACAGTATAACTATAAAAAAGAATCTGAAATTTTTATGAAAGAATTTAAGGTTGGGAAATATAAAGGATACAAATATACCTTAGATACAATGTTTGAAAAGCGTTCAACTTGGCTGCATCTGTACTACATTGAAACAGCGCACGGACTGCTTCAGCTAAATTATTATTCAGCAAATGATGGCGGTCATGAAAAAAGAGCGGAAATCATTGATGAATCGGCACGTTCTGTAAAAGAAGTCAGTGATTCAGGAAGCGACACTTCTGATGAAACAGATGAAGTAGTTTTTAAAAACGAAACCCTTTCGATCGAATTAACTGGTGTGATGAATTTAAATGGAGAAGGCAGCAAAAAATTACTTGCGTTACGCTATACAGTTGAAAATATCGGTGAACAAGATGTGACAGCTAAAATTTGGGATGAAGCAATTCAGATAACTCAAAATGGTCAAACCTTAGCCGAAGGCAAACTACCAAAAGAAAACACGATATTGGATATTCCTAAATTGATCGAGCAAAAAAATGAAGCAATTGCGATAGGAGCCAGTGCAGAAAGTGTGTCTTTATATGAGCTGAAGGATACAAGTGAAGTGACTTTAATTCCTTCAAAAGAACGCTTTGCAGGAGCAGATGAGATTCCGATCGTCATAACGACTGTAGCAGAGGAAGGAGATAAATAATGAAACACAGAAACTATTTGTTTATACTTGCTCTATTTATTTGTCTTTTATTAGCGGTAGGTTGCTCAGGTAAAAATAATGCAGCTGAGGTTGAGCATCAGCAACTGATTTGGCAAGAACAGCGAGAGAAACCTTTTGGTACATTTGATTATCCAGAAATTTCAGAGGATGAGGCATTGGACTTACTGAAAAATAAATTTGAGGTGAAGGTTCCTGAAATCATCCCACAGACTAAAAAGTTATTTGATGAAAAGATCATCACCACTAACCTTGAAGCAAAGAAAGCTGAGTACTCCCTCTATGCTTCTGGAAATGACCTTTTAGTTCGCGGGTATTATCCTGTCTACAAAGGAGAAGAATTAATTGTTTTTGCATTAATCGATCTGAAATATTCATTTGATAAAGAGCAAAAAGAAGTTCGTTTAGCTTCGCAAAGCTTGGCGCTGTCAAATTATGGAAAAGAAGAGACGTATCCAAAGGACAATTTCAATGAACTGCTATTGGAAGTGGCTCAAAACATCGATATTTCAAAGGATAAAGCTGATTTAGCTATCCAAAATTTTGAGAAAGATTACAAAGAAGTCGATAAACGACCGGCTTCAAAAACAGTGGTCGTCTATGGAAATGATGAAGAAGCGGAAGAAAAGAAACTAGTTTCTCAAACCTTGCGAGTTGGATTCAATGATAAACGAGAATTTAGAGAAATTCATGCGGCAATCATCGACTATACAGAGTAAAAGAATGATTCGTTATATAAGTGATTTGAGAGAAAAGAGGTGAGCTCGGATAAAGATGGAACGGAATCGACAGCGAATACTCCTATTTATTGTGTTTTTGCTGTTAAGTATCATACCGCTGCTATTTACTCATATAGGAAAAGAAGTCATGTATCGAGGGGATGATCTTTATTTTCATCTCAATCGAATCGAAGGCTTAGCTTTGGGCATAAGAAATGGAGATTATAGTCCTAAAATCAACTATTTTTTTCTCTATGGGATGGGTTATGGCTCACCAATATTTTATTCAGATATTTTCCTTTATCCGGCTAGTTTGCTGAGAATATTGGGTCTGTCAATAAGCAATAGTTATATTATTTTCTTGATAGGGATAAATTTTATAACTTATTTGGTTGCTTATTATAGTTTTCTTTTTTATAAAAAAGCCCCTTTTCAAGCATTTCTTTTTGCTGTTTTATATGGGACAGCTTCTTACCGCTTAAGTGACTTGACGGAAAGAGCTGCTTTAGGAGAAGTATTGGCCCTTACGTTTATTCCGCTAGCATTTGTCGGTATGTGGTCAATTTTTGAAGGAGACAGGGATAAATTTTATTTGTTATCTCTGGGAATGTCAGCCTTGATTTTAAGCCATGTATTAAGTGCGTTTATCTTTAGTCTATTTATTGTAGTTTACTTACTATTTAATATACGTCATATAATCAGTGAAAAAATAAGATTAGTTGCCTTTTTTAAAGCAATTGGACTAACGATATTATTATGCCTAGGTTTTCTCGTGCCGTTGGCTGAACAAGTCGTACAGCAATCATTCACATTTCAAACAAATCAAGTAACACAGCTTAGTCAGGAAGTTGGAACGATCGTCGATTATTTGAACATTGCTATTCGAAATAGTGGGTTTAATAACATAGGGCTGTTGATGATCGGGTTACTATTTTTCTTAGGATTAAATTACAGTAGTTTTCCTAAACGAACGAAACAATTACTTATGATCGCAGGCTTATTTTTATTTGCCTCAACGAGTTTCTTTCCTCATAGATTATTGGATAATACGCTAATGAACGCGATTCAATTTCCTTGGCGCTTATTTTCGATCGTTACTTTTTGTGTTTGCTGGTTATTCGCAGAAAATTATTCTTTGATCATAAAAAAAGAGTACTGGAGAAAATTACTTTCATACGGTGTTATGACGATAGCTCTGGTACTTGTGTTTACTCATGGTTTTTTTGTGGCAGATGTTGAGCGGTTGGTTACCAAAGATCAGATTGAGCAGTTGCCTTCAACATTTTTAGGATGGGGCAATGAATATATCCCTTCTGATACTGATCTTCAGGAATTTATTCAAGCACCTAAAACGATCCGCAATAGTAAAGGGATCAAACTAGAAAATGTCACCTTTGATTATGGCGCAGTCGACTTGGATTATCAGATAGATGAAAAAGACTCAAAAGAAGCAATCGTTTTCCCGTTCATTTATTACAAAGGCTATCAAGCTAAGGTGAATGGAAAAATGCTGGAAGCATACAATAGTCCAACTTTTTCAGGCCTTAGTGAGCTACGTTTGAGTGGAAAAGGAACTGTTCACTTTGCCTATTACTGGACAAAGCTTCAACTACTGTCAGCTGCTATTTCAACAGGAACTTTGTTGTTTCTAGTCGTCTGGCTATCGAAGCAGAACAACAAGGAACAGAAAATAGTAAATGAAAAAAACGAATGATCGAAAGGGCTATGTTGCCTACCACACAGGTAATCAACATGGCTTTTTTGATATGTTCTATTTTTTACAGGAAACAATTCACCAAAATAAAAAATCAAAATATATAATCGTCTTCTTTATGCTATACTTAATCAAGCGAATAAAATGGAAAATGAATTGTAAGGGGAGAATAAGTAGTGAACGTTGTTTTTTGTGATATAGATGGTACTTTTCAAGAGATGGGTCAAGAAATTCCGCAAGTTAATTTTGACGCAATTTATGCGCTTCAAAAACAAGGAGATCATTTTGTGTTTATCAGTGGACGTGGTTTTGCGCAATTAGAAGAATTGATGAATCAGCTTGATAGTGAATGTGATATGATTTTCAGTAATGGTGGTGGCCACAAATTAGTCGGTCAGCCAGTTGAGTATAACCATTGCTTGCCTTTGGATGAATGCAAAAAAGCGATTACGATCTTGGAGGATCGCAACATTTTTTATCATCTTCATACGAACGAAGGAATCATTTTAAAACCAGTAGAGAATTATGAAGATAATATTTTAGCTTTGAGAGAAAAACTTGCGTCAATGGGAGACCTTGGAAAACAAATCATGGATTTTAAAGAAAACTTCTTTAAAACAGAATGCGATCATGTAGAAGATCCGTTGGCTTATTTAGTGGAGCATCCGGAGGTGAAAGTAATGAAGATCGAATTGATGGAAGCAAGTGATGCCGAACATGAGAATTTACGTAGATTATTGGGGAGCGACACCGCGTTTGTCTTTTCTTCATTTACGCAGTGTCTAGAAGTGGTCGATCCAAAAAGCAGCAAAGGTTATGCGATCAATGAATTTATGAGTGCTTATCCAGATGCGGTCAGCTATGGTATTGGCGATGCTGGAAGCTGTTGATGTTTCGCTTGCAGTGGATAACGCGTTGGATATCGTCAAAGAACAATGTGATCGAGTGATTGGCGATTGCGCTGATGGAGGCGTGGGAAAATTTATTTTTGAAGAATTAATAAAATAAATAGTTATGTTGGTAAAAGGAGAACGAATGGAAAATATAAAAGAACAGATTCATCGCGATCTTGACTATTACAAATCAGGGATCCGACAACTTTATCAAAGGAGCTATCAGCTGTATATATTTGGACTGATTGCTTTAATGCTTTTGACTGTCACAGGGATAGGTGTTTCAACTGCTATTTTGAGGGGGATTTTAGTACTTATTTTTATTAGCGAAGTTGTCGGCTTGCTATATTTGCTTCGCTTTTTAAAAGAAGCTTCCTTTGAAAGCTATTTTAAGGAAATTCCAGAAAAATTGATCGAGGCGTTTCCGGTGATGCAGGAAAGTGCGCCCCAAGAAGATAATCAGGCCTATTATTTTTTAGATAGCCAGGGCGAATTGATCAAATTAAACAAGAAAAATATTCGTAATTTTCCTTCGGCTATCAAACAATATACATTACTAGTAGGTTTCAACTATGAAACAGATAAAGTTAGATTTGAGCAGCCGCTGCATTTTTATTACTATGATATTACAGCGATCACACACTCAGACAGCTATAAAAAAGAAGTGTTGAAGAATACTAATTTCTTGGCGAAACGTCGAAAAAGAAGGATTCGTACAATTATCTTGACGTTGATCGGTATAGTTCTAGCGAGTGCTGTGGTCTATTTTGGAGCAAAAACTTATTTTAACGATAATGGTTCTTCAATTCTTGAAAATAGATTACGTGATGAGGCTGATTTCGATAACGATGAACAAAAAACGATGATTCAGTCAATGGACATATCAAGAGGAAATGAGACTGTCACATTAACGCTGCCTCAGGAACTTCATGATCAATCTGGCTATTTTATGGATATTGCTGATGAAGATGGATATTCATATCAATCGTTTATGAGCGAAACCTATTTTATCGATGTTAGCATGATAGAGAAAGCTACATACGGTAGTTTTTCCGAGTATTTGAAAAAGGCAGCTCAAACGAGAGCTGAATCTTCGGTCGATAAAAAAACGGAAAAAATTCATGAAGATTTTTTTATTACTGAATATCGTGAAGAAGCAAAACAAGATGCTGAACAAGGTCAAATGATGGTGTATTATTTTGAATCAGAGGAGAATTACGGTTCGATCAGCCTGAGTTTCAAGGATGCTGATGAACTGAACTTACCTGCTGATACAGCCTTGAGCATACTAAAAGAGCTTAAATTTGAGCGAAAAGAGAATATACTATAAAAAAAGTGGTCAAAAGTCAGAGCTTTTGACCATTTTTTCAAAAACGAGCACTACGATTTGCGTAGTGCTCGTTTTTTACTCTAATGATTTGACTTAGCCGTTTTTGATTTAGAAGTACTGTTCTGCATTTGATTTGTACATTGTTCTTATCTGTTCCTATTTCGCAAACTCTTGGATGATCTGATTCAATGTTTCGGCAGCTCTGTCACCAATACGATCATTGTAATAAGCAGCAAAACGTTCATCGCCAACATACATTTGACCTAGTCCTTTGTGCAGTTCAACAGAATAGTTAGGGGAAGTGATCTTCAGCCATTCTCTGTGTTTTGAAAATACGGCTTTTGCTTCATCCGATTGATAGTCGTTTGTTTGTATGACTATTTTCAAAGCATCAAACATTTCTTTTTCAATGCGCTCCATTTTTTCAACATCAGCTTCACTTAAATTTAGCCACTGCTTATTTGAAGCGGCTACAGTTTTTTCTCCGTATTTTTCACGGATTTCTTTACCGTATCGTTCTTCATTTTCTTTTAGTTTTTGTTGTTTAAAGCCAATAAATTTTTCTTTATCAGTCATATTTATCTCTCCTTTTTGATAGTGGATCGTTTTTTCTACAGTCAGGATCAGATGGTCGATCATCGTTCGTTTTTCTAAAAGCTGCTCATAGTGTTCCTGTAATGCTTTTTGAGGATCATAATTAGGATCATTTAACAACTTTTGGATATCCTCAAGCTTCATCTCTAGCGAGCGGTAAAAAAGAATTTGCTGAAGACGATCGATTTCTTTTGTACCATATATACGATAACCGGAAGAATTGATGCGCGCAGGGTTCAATAAGCCGATTTCGTCATAGTAGCGTAATGTTCGTGTACTGATTCCGGATAATTCAGCAACTTTTTTGATTGTATATTCCATCTTTTTCCCTCCTGTGTAACTAAGCATAAACCTTTACCTAACGTGAAGGTCAAGTCTTTTATTTACAATAACATATAAAATCTCTGATTTACAAATAAGCAAAGAAAGAGTAAAATTTATGTAAGGTTAATCAGACAGGGATAGTTGAAAAGGAGCTACATATATGAAATTGATCGAAACACCAATAAATAAAAATTTGAATTTAGAATATTTTTATCCAAATATCACAAAGTTTGTTTTTGGTTCTAAAGCAATCAAGTTTTTTAAATTATATGCACTAGACCGAACACAGATCGTTTATGCGGATGCCTATGATAAAATCGACATCATCATGATCAATACGAAGAAAAAAATTGCAAAAGCGGAAGTTGACTTTGTGATCAAAAGACTTTTGAATGCAACAAGAGAAGATGTCGATGTACATATCGGCATAAAAAATAAAATGACAGAAGCAGGTTATTCTTTTAGTGCACCTAGAAAGGATATCATTGTAATTCAAAAAAATGTTTCTGCTGAGTAAGTACAAATGAGCAGCACCAAAAAGGGAAAATAGCGATTGCCCTTTTTGGTGCTTTTACTTTATCAACGAATGAACGATTCGCTTATAACTAAAAAATAGAAAATCAGTAGGCTTTCGTTTCCATTTTTGTTAAAATAGAAGCACAATGAAAGGAAGAGTGAAAATTGAAAGAGTTATTTCATAAATATAAAGAAGTGATTTCTTATTTAGTTTTTGGTGTGGCAACAACAGTTGTTAACATTGTTGTGTTTTTTATCTGTAAAGATCTTTTTGGCATTGATTATAAAATCAGTAATACGATTGGCTGGTTCTTATCTGTCTTGTTTGCATTTTTTACAAATAAGTATTTTGTTTTTGCAAGTCAGCATGTTGATTTGAGAGCATTTTTTAAAGAAATGCTGCTATTTTACTGGTATCGTATTTTATCGTTTGTCATTGATATGGCTCTGATGGTATTGATGATCGAGTGGCTGCATATTTCTGATTTTTGGGCTAAGATGGTCACACAGGTCGTCGTGATCGTATTAAATTATTTCTTTAGCAAGTTTTTGATTTTCAAGAACAAGGCTTCTTAAGAAGTAAAACGAGTTTTTGGTTGAAATAATGAAGTTTTGTTATAATAAAGGATAATGTTTTATAAAAAGTAAAGGATGGCATGGTGAGATGAAGCGAGTTTATAAAGATGATAGTTTAACGTTACATACTGATTTATATCAAATCAATATGATGCAAACATATTGGAAGTTAGGACGTGCAGATATCCATTCTGTTTTTGAATGTTATTTTCGAGAAATGCCGTTTAACCATGGCTATGCAATTTTTGCCGGATTGGAGCGACTAGTCGATTATTTAGAGAATCTAACATTTTCTGACACAGATATTGCGTATCTTAGAGAAGTAGAGGATTATCCAGAAGATTTTCTGACCTACTTAAAAGAATTTGAATTTAAATGTACGGTCCGTTCCGCTTTGGAAGGCGATCTAGTGTTCAATAACGAACCTTTGATCCAGGTTGAAGGACCATTAGCTCAGTGTCAGTTGATCGAAACAGCTTTATTAAATATGGTCAATTTTCAAACATTGATCGCCACAAAAGCAGCTCGAATCAAGTCAGTGATTGGTGATGATCCGTTGATGGAATTTGGGACACGTCGAGCACAAGAATTGGATGCGGCTATTTGGGGAACACGTGCGGCATTTATCGGTGGTGCAGACGCTACGAGCAACGTGCGCGCAGGCAAAATTTTCGGTATCCCTGTGAGTGGAACACATGCCCATTCACTTGTTCAGTCCTATGGTAATGATTACGATGCGTTCATGGCTTATGCTCAAACCCACAAAGATTGTGTCTTTTTAGTTGATACGTATGATACCTTGAAGTCAGGCGTGCCAAGTGCGATTCGTGTAGCACGTGAGATGGGTGATAAAATCAATTTTCTTGGTGTTCGTTTGGATAGTGGGGATATGGCCTATATTTCTAAACGTGTACGTGAGCAGTTAGATGAAGCTGGCTTCCACGAAGCAAAAATTTACGCTTCAAATGATCTGGATGAAAATACGATTTTGAGTTTAAAAATGCAAAAAGCTAAGATCGATGTTTGGGGTGTTGGAACTAAGCTGATCACGGCGTACGACCAGCCTGCATTAGGAGCGGTGTTCAAGTTAGTGTCGATCGAAGATAAAGATGGCAAGATGAAAGACACGATCAAGCTTTCAAGCAATGCGGAAAAAGTGACTACGCCAGGGAAAAAACAAGTGTGGCGGATCACACGTAAGTCAGATAAAAAGTCTGAAGGCGACTATGTCACTTTATGGGACGAAGATCCGCGCGAACAGGAAGAAATTTACATGTTCCATCCAGTGCATACATTTATCAACAAGACAGTTAGAAATTTTGAAGCAAGAGCAGTCTTGCAGGATATTTTTGTTGAAGGAAAAAGAGTGTATGAACTGCCGACATTGGAAGAAATCAAGCATTATGCCAAAGAAAATCTCGATTCATTATGGGAAGAGTACAAACGAGATCTTAATCCGCAAAAGTATCCAGTAGATCTATCGACAGAATGTTGGAATCATAAAATGCGTCTACTTGAAAAAGTCCGTGTTGATGTAAAGGCACTAACAGAAAATAAATAAATTGGAGGAATGTTTCATGGATTCTTTGCAAAAAGCGATCATCGAAGAATTAGGTGCAAAATCTCAAATTGATCCTAAAGAAGAAATTCGTAAGAGTATCGATTTTATGAAAAGCTATTTATATAAGTACCCATTTTTAAAAACGCTGGTGTTAGGAATCAGCGGTGGTCAAGACTCAAGCTTGGCCGGAAGATTGGCACAGCTTACAATGGAAGAAATGCGCATAGAAACCAAAGATGATTCTTATCAATTTATTGCCGTTCGCTTACCATATGGCGAACAGGCAGATGAAGCAGATGCCAAAAAGGCGTTGGATTTTATCAAACCAGATATTTCCTTGCGAGTAGATATTAAACCGGCGATTGATGCGAGTGTGGTTTCACTGAGTGAGACGGGTGTTTCAATAAGTGATTTCAACAAAGGCAATATGAAAGCTCGTCAACGGATGATCGTACAATACGCTATTGCAGGTGAAAAATCAGGCGCTGTAATAGGAACAGATCATGCTGCAGAAAATATTACTGGTTTTTACACGAAATATGGTGATGGTGGAGCAGATATCTTACCATTGTTCCGTTTGAACAAGCGACAAGGCAAAGCTCTGTTGAAAGAATTAGGTGCGCCAGCAGAACTTTATTTAAAAATCCCAACTGCAGATCTAGAAGACGATAAGCCATTAGTAGCGGATGAAGTCGCTTTAGGTGTGACTTACGATGACATTGATGATTATGTGGAAGGCAAAGAGGTTTCTGCAAAAGCAAAAGAGACGATCGAGAACTGGTATAAAAAAACGCAACACAAACGCCATATGCCAATTACGATTTTTGATGATTTTTGGAAATAATAGTACATTGTAGTTTGTTTCGTGTTTGGTGCGAATCATAAGTGCACATGAAATCACTGAGAGATTCGCACCAAAAAAATCGAGATAATTTGGTTGTAATCGCTCTTCTTCTCATGGAATTTTAATGTGAGAGAAGAATTTAAGGTGAATACTAGCAGATATGTAATCTATTTCTGCTTTATTCACAGTCTAGCTCTGTTTAGAGCTAGTGGATTGAAATTTAACTTTGGCGCTTTATGAACATTTTAATAAAAAGTCTAGCTCTGTTTAGAGCTAGTGGATTGAAATCATGCTCTTTGTCAATCTCATCTAGGTGTCGATTGAGTCTAGCTCTGTTTAGAGCTAGTGGATTGAAATGCACAAGGTTGGCACTTCAGTTCAGACAAAGCAAGTCTAGCTCTGTTTAGAGCTAGTGGATTGAAATAGGATTGACGGGTAAGACTACGGTTGAACCCCCATGTCTAGCTCTGTTTAGAGCTAGTGGATTGAAATACATTGGAGTGCCTAACAAAATAGATATATCTGGTCTAGCTCTGTTTAGAGCTAGTGGATTGAAATAGTTCACCTGTTTTTGTATCATCGTTGAAAGGTGTCTAGCTCTGTTTAGAGCTAGTGGATTGAAATAAAATATACATGGCAATTTTTACTAAGAAAGATTTGTCTAGCTCTGTTTAGAGCTAGTGGATTGAAATAGTTCTTCCTTTTCTTTCGCTTCTGCTTTTTCCTGTCTAGCTCTGTTTAGAGCTAGTGGATTGAAATGCTTAGGATATGGAAAAAATGATCCGATCATCGGAGTCTAGCTCTGTTTAGAGCTAGTGGATTGAAATCCCAAGTCCTTTCTAACAAGGAGGTGATTTTATACGTCTAGCTCTGTTTAGAGCTAGTGGATTGAAATCTAGATAAATTAATTCGGTAGTGTTTTCAAACAGTCTAGCTCTGTTTAGAGCTAGTGGATTGAAATTTATCACCAATTTTCTTAACTAGTTGGCGCATTTCGTCTAGCTCTGTTTAGAGCTAGTGGATTGAAATTTATCACCAATTTTCTTAACTAGTTGGCGCATTTCGTCTAGCTCTGTTTAGAGCTAGTGGATTGAAATACTACTAACCTATCTAATGATGAATCATTTCTTGCTGTCTAGCTCTGTTTAGAGCTAGTGGATTGAAATAGCAAGAGTAAAGCCACTGCCACTACTTCCACCGCGTCTAGCTCTGTTTAGAGCTAGTGGATTGAAATTATCCGCTCTTTCTCATTAGTTTCAATAATTGATGTCTAGCTCTGTTTAGAGCTAGTGGATTGAAATACCGCTTCCACCTAAAACTTTCGAAAGTTTTAACAGTCTAGCTCTGTTTAGAGCTAGACGTTTCTCCTTTATGTTTATATATTATCTCAATTTTTTTGAGTAGAAACTTCTCAAGTATTCTCCTTATTTTTATGTTAAAAATTCCGGGAAATGAGATCTTATTACTCCAACGTTTTTCTTCATTGAAGGACATCTGATTTTACTTTTATCAAAAACTATAGAGAGAAAAACATTTACAGGTATTTTAATCAAGGCATCTGAAGTAGATTAACCCTAAATCTCAAAAAGTAGCTATCTTATAACATATTATGGCACTTTCTACAAAAGTGTACCGCTGAAATGAGAAAAATAGAAATCTCGATTTATCGAAGTTTCTATTTTGTTATGGCAATAGACAAATGATCTTTAGTCTTCTTGATTTTTGAAAGTATTTAGGTTCAGAATAATTATCACAATAAAGAACCATGCGGATTAAGTAATCTGTAAAAAGTTTCACTGCCGATAGAGTGAGGCTTTTTTTAGTTTCTATATTATTAATAACAAGAAACGAGATAAATAGTGGGAGCTGGAAAAATTCTTCCTATTTGGATTTAGTAATGATGATCCACGAAAATGATGTTAAATACACTTTGAATAGAGTAAGAAAGGGCCATTCTTGTTCAATTGATTAAAAAAAGTGTAAACTTAAAGCTATAACCAGTAATTATGATAAAAGTATTCTACAATTAATTAAGTATAAACATCAGAGGAAAGTGAATTGGGTGAACTATGAAAAAATTGTTTAAGAAAAAAAGAGATATCGATAATGAAACGTTTTTTTCATCAGAAGAAAAACAACAAGGAATAACTACTGAAGATATAAGGATTCCAGAGACGATCAAAGGGCTATCCGACCAAGAAGTCGAAGCACTCTATGCTGAAGGAAAATACAATAATGAAACAGAAGATCTATCCAGAACAACGAAACAGATCATTTTGGATAATTCATTGACATTATTTAATTTCATTAATTTATTTCTGGCAATCGCTGTTTTTGCTGTAGGATATCCTAAAAATGCGCTTTTTTTCTGGATCATCATCATCAATACAGCAATTGGTGTTTTTCAGGAAATTCATGCGAAACGAACGATCGATAAGCTATCGATCGTCAATAAAACAGAGGTTTTAGCGCTAAGACAAGGGCAATTGAAAAAGATTTTTCAAGATGACATTGTTTTAGGTGATGTTCTCGTTTTGACATTAGGCAATCAAGTGCCATCTGACGGCATCGTTCTTCATGGAGAAGGTATGGAGGTTGATGAATCGCTGTTAACTGGAGAGTCTGATAAGATCCTGAAAGTTAATGGAGATAAAATCATGAGCGGGAGCTTTATCACTTCTGGTTTAGGTTTTGTCAAAATCACAGCTGTGGGTGAAGATAATTTTGTTTCCAAGTTGTCTAAAGAAGCAAAAACAGAGAAAAAATCAACATCAGAGCTTATGAATTCGTTAAACCTTTTGATTAAAGGACTGACTTTTGCGATCGTGCCTATTGGAGTATTGCTATTTTGGTCTCAATATCAATCAACACACTCATTTCCTAAAACAGTCTTAGGCGTATCCGGTGCATTGATCAGCATGATACCAGAAGGATTGATGCTTTTGACTAGTGTGGCATTTGCCGTAGGTGCAGCAAATTTGGCGCGGAAGCAAACGCTGATTCAGCGCTTAGCATGTATCGAAACACTAGCACGTGTCGACACGATTTGTTTGGATAAAACAGGGACGATCACCGATGGAACATTAACATTCAAGGAGCTGATTCCATTAGCGGGTTTTCCTTCGAGTGAGATCGAGCGCGCGATGAGCGAGATGATGGCGGGTCTGTCCGATCAAAATGCAACTGCAAAAGTACTGAGAAAAAGATTTCCTCAGCAACAAGCTGAATGGGCAGTAAAAAAAGTCATGCCGTTTTCTTCTGATCGAAAGTGGAGTGGCATTACATTTAATGAAAAAGGGACTTTTGTAATGGGCGCTCCTGAATTCATTTATTCGGAGCTGCCGAATGAACTTCGTGAAAGACTTGCGCCTTATAATGAGCAAGGCGATCGAGTGTTGATTTTGATTCATTCTGATGAAGAGTTAACGGGTCCGATCCTGCCAAATGAAAAAGAAACGGTAGCTATCTTTATTATCGCAGATACATTACGAGAAAATGCTGCAGATACCTTCTCTTATTTTGCGAAACAGGATGTTACTCTAAAAGTTATTTCTGGTGACAATCCAATCACAGTTTCTCAGATTGCCAAACAAGCTGGAATTGCAGGAGCTGAACACTTTGTTGATATGAGTAAAGTATCTGATTCTGAAAATTTTAATGAGCTGGTTGAAAAAACAACAGTTTTTGGTCGAGTAACACCGTATCAAAAAAGGGAACTGATCCAAGCTTTGAAAGAAAATGGTCATACGACGTGTATGACAGGTGATGGCGTAAATGATATTCTTTCTTTAAGAGAAGCAGATGTTAGTGTGGCAATGGCTAGTGGAAGCGATGCAGCTAGAGCTGTGTCAGATGTCGTTTTACTGAATTCAGACTTTAGTTCCATGATCCAAGTATTGAATGAAGGCCGTCGTGTTATCAATAATATTGAACGTGTGGCATCGATGTATATGGTCAAAACGATCTATTCTGCCATTCTTGCAGTGACGTTCATTTTCTTATTATTGCCGTATCCATTTGCTCCGTTACAGTTAACACCGATCAATACGTTAACTGTTGGTATTCCATCATTTATTTTAGCGCTAGAGCCAAATTATAAGCGGATCAAAGGTCATTTTTTGACCAATATCCTTAGAATTTCGGTGCCGGGAGCTTTGACAGTTGTTTTTAATATTTTGATTTTACAATTGGCTGGAATTTGGTTTGGGTTGCCGCATCAAGAAGTTTCTACGATGTGTGTTCTTTTAACTGGATGCGTTGGTTTTCAAGTGCTTTTCAGAGCAGCAAGACCTTTAGATTTGAAAAAGAAAATCATGATCGGATTGCTGATTGCAGCATTCTTAGTCTGCTTCTTGATTTTTGGAGAATTTTTCATGCTGACCTCCTTATTCACAAGGAACGTGTTCTTCTACTTACCACTTGTTTTAGGTAGCCGTTCCATCTTCAATTACATTTCATTGGTGATGACTAGAGTGGTTTACGAAGTGGAGAAGAGAAAAGAAAATAGAAAGGTCAAAAAGAAAAAACGTGTGATTTAAGCTGAAAATGACCTGGGAGAGTAAAATGTCCAGGTTATTTTTTTGCTGTTTTTAATAAAGAATGACAATCATTTTCATTTAAGCCTTTTGATTTTGTTCTATTGTTCTTTGGGGGTATTCTTGACTAAAAGAGATCTTTTGTGAAAGGCGTGGCTACGATGAAACATTTGACAAAATTACTGATCACGATCAGCACAGGAATACTAGCTTTATTATTTGAATTTATTCTTCATCAACCTTCATTTGCATTTGGTATTATTTTAATAACGGGTTCGATTATGGCATTTTCAATGCTGATAGAGATGATCCGCACGCTAAAGTCAGGGCGCTATGGCGTGGATATATTAGCAATCACAGCAATTGTTGCCACATTGGCCGTCGGTGAGTATTGGGCAAGCTTGATGATTCTGATCATGTTGACCGGTGGTGATTCTTTGGAAGACTATGCAGCAAAGCGTGCGAATAAAGAATTGAAGTCGCTTTTGGATCATTCTCCTCAAATAGCTCATCGGCTGTTAGATGATTCCTTATCTGATATTCGTGTCGAGCAAATCAAAATTGGTGATGAGCTAGTCGTGAAACCAGGAGAAATCATACCAGTCGATGGCAAAATTTTGAGAGGCAAGTCAGCGGTGGACGAAGCATCTTTGACCGGTGAATCACGTCCGGTAAACAAAAATCTTGGCGATTCTGTGATGTCGGGTTCTATCAATGGAGAAAGTTCTTTGACGATCCAAGCAGAAAAGACAGCCGCAGATAGTCAATATCAAATGATTGTGAAACTGGTTAAAGAGTCCCAAACGCAGCCTGCACATTTTGTTCGCATGGCTGACCGCTATGCTGTACCTTTTACGATTGCCGCTTATGTGATTGCTGGAGCTGCCTGGTTTTTTTCAAAGAATCCAACTAGATTTGCAGAAGTGTTAGTTGTTGCTTCACCATGTCCGTTGATTTTAGCAGCTCCGATTGCTTTAGTTGCCGGCATGAACCGTTCAAGCAGGAATGGGATCGTTATAAAAACTGGAACTTCTATAGAAAAAATAGCCGATGCAAGGACAATCGCTTTTGATAAGACTGGCACGATCACCAAAGGAGAACTTTCTGTCGCACAAGTTGTTGCTTTAGGGTCTATTGCTGAGGATGAGTTACTTGTTTTAGCAGCGAGTGCTGAACAAGAATCAAGTCATATTTTAGCACGGTCGCTTGTCAATTATGCATCAAAAAGTCATAGCTTGAAAAAGGTTTCGAGCCTTGAGGAAACAACTGGTGCTGGTGTGAAAGCGATTATTGAAGGAAACACGATTCTTGTCGGTAAGCCAACGTTCGTTTCAAAAGATATAATAGAAGATATCCCAGAGCAAACAGCTATCTATGTTTCTATGAATGGCCACTATTTAGGATATATCACTTTCACTGATAGTGTTAGACTAGAAGCTAAGCAAACGATGAGCCAACTTCAAAAGCTTCAAATCAGTCATTTATTGATGTTGACTGGAGATCATCAGAAAATTGCCGAAGAGATCGCGTCAGAAGTCGGCATTACAGAAGTTCACTCAGAGTGTTTGCCTCAAGATAAAATAGACGTGTTGAAAAAATTGCCAGAATCAAGTCGTCCAGTGATCATGGTAGGTGATGGTGTCAATGATGCACCTTCTTTGGCTGTTGCAGATATCGGAATCGCGATGGGTGCTCATGGGTCAAGTGCTGCAAGTGAGACGGCAGATGCAGTTATTTTAAAAGATGACTTAGAAAAGGTCAGTAAAGCGGTTAAAATCTCAAAAGATACGATGAAAATTGCTAAGCAATCTGTATTGATCGGTATTGCTATTTGTACTATTTTGATGCTGATCGCTAGTACAGGAGTGATTCCAGCTTTATTTGGGGCAGTGTTGCAGGAAGTGGTAGATACTGTGTCGATCCTTTCTTCACTACGGGCTAGAAATGATTGATGTAGGAACGATTAGTTGCCTTGCTGGTTTTAAGTTGTTAAAATGTAGCTATAGATAAAGCGTGTTATCTAATTTCAGTAACAAGAGGCTAAAAAACATGTATCAAATTTTAGTAGTGCTTGTTAGATGAGGAGGAAAAACGATGGACGGCAGTAAAATCGATGGAAAAAATGTAACAGAGGAGATGCTTTTAGACCAAGGGTATCGTAAATACTCGGGAGAAAAATTAGATATATACTATAGCAAGGATATTTGTGCTCACATTGGTAATTGTGTGCGGGGCAATCCTGATGTATTTGAAGTAGGACGTCGTCCTTGGATCATCGCAGATAATGGCGGCGTAGAAGACGATATTCAGGTAATCAATACATGTCCAAGCGGGGCATTAAAGTATATTCGAAAGGATGGAAAATAAGAATGGAAATCAAAGAAGAAACAGGGCGTTTTGCTTTATATAATGATGAAAACCAAGAAATTGGCGAAATGACTTGGTCAGATGCAGGCACTGAAATGATGATCATTGACCATACATTTGTTGATCCAGCGTACAGAGGTCAAAAACTAGCTGAAAAATTAGTTTATCAAGGGGTGGAAAAAGCACGTCGAGAAGGGAAAAAAATTATTCCGTTATGTCCATTCGCAAAAAAAGAATTTGATACAAAGCCAGAATATAAAGATGTTTTAAGAGCGTAATAAAAATAGAGATTCTTCTGATGTTTAGAATCCATCAATTAAAAGTTTAGGATGCGACTCAATGAGTGGTCTCCTAGACTTTTTTCCGACAAAAAGACAGAGGATTTTTCAATTTTAACTAGTATTTAAAAAAGAATTATGCTAAAGTATAGTAGATGTATTTTGTGAATAAGGGAGAATTAAACTATGTATAATTTTATTTTAACACTTGTAGTCATTTTGTCAGTAGTGATGGTCATTGCTGTAATGATGCAGCCAAGCAAACAAAATAGCGCAGCAAGTGCCTTTACAGGTGGAGCAGATAAACTTTTCGGCAAACAAAAAGCTCGTGGTTTTGAAGCTGTGATGCAAAGAGCGACAGCAGTGATTGGCGCTGTTTGGATGTTACTATTATTTGTCTTAGTATTATTATCATCAAAGTAAGACCTTTGAAGTCCCTCATTTGACTGAGGGACTTTTTTATTTCCTCAAAAAGCAAAGGAAAAAAGTCAGCGACCTTTCTTTTCATAAGGTTTTCAGCCGATAATGTGCTAAAATGAGGATGAGGTGAATCAGAGAATGAAAATAACAAATCTACCTAAACCATTATTTACCGAAAATGGTCCTCGTGCAGTTCTTTTACTGCACGCATATTCAGGAAGCAGCAATGACATGCGTATGCTTAGTCGCTATTTAGAAAAAGAAAACTACACGGTGTACTCACCAAATTTTTCCGGTCATGCAACGTTTGATCCGGAAAATATTTTGGAAAAAACAACAGCAGACTGGCAGCAGGACACAATAAATGCTCTTCAATTTTTAAAAGAAAAAGGCTATGCGCAAATCGCTGTTTTTGGCCTTTCAATGGGCGGGATTTTCGCAACAGCAGCGTTAGCAGATCAATTAGAAGGTGTGATCGGGGGAGGATTTTTCTGCTCACCGATTTTTCCAGTCAAAAACAATGTACCTGAAAATTTTGCTTTGTATGCGGAGCAAGTATTGAGTATTGCTGGTGTTCCAGAAGATGAGCGCATCGACCGCTTAACCAACATCAAGGCTGACTCTCACGAACAGCTAGCAGATATTGAACAGTTTTCCACTAAAACAGCTGAAAAACTGAATCAAGTAGAGGTGCCATTTTTTATGGCTCAAGCTGGTAATGATGAAATGATTGATGCAACAGGTGTCTATCAAAGTGCTGAAGCACTCACACAAACACGATTTACATTAAACTGGTATCCAAACGGTGGACATGCTGTAACAGTTGGACCAGAACATAAACAATTAGAACAAGACGTGGCAGCATTTTTAAACACACTGTCTTGGAATGAGGAGAACGAATGACAAAACAAACAATCAAGGAGAATATCCTGTTTTTCATGGAAAATCATAGTAAGAAAAGCTTTTCTATGGAAGAAATTGCGGAGGGACTTAAGCTGCAAAAAAGTGCAGATTTTAAACTGCTGGTTCAAACAGTCGCAGCAATGGAACGGGAAAAATCCGTAGAATTTACTAAAAAAGGCAAAATCAAGTTGCCGCAAAAGGATGTAACAGTCGAAGGCGTTTTTCGTGCGAATGAACGCGGTTTTGGTTTTGTGACGATCGATCCGGAAGAAGCGGATGTCTATATCCCAAAAGAAGCAGTCAATTTTGCAATGGATGGGGACACTGTAGCGATCGATATTGTTCAAACTGCGGATCCTTTTTCTGATCGCGGAGCAGAAGGCAAAATCGTCGAGATCAAAACAAGAGCGATCACTCAAGTCGTAGGCGAATTTATCGCTTATGATGACAAAGAAGTCAGTGAAACTGATCTGTATGGTTATGCAGTGCCAAAGGATAAAAAGATGGCAGGACTAACCTTCAATATTGCAGCCCAAGGAATCAAACCAGTCGACGGCAGCATTGTGATCGTCGAAGTGACACATTATCCTGAGAAAGAATACCCAAGAAGTTTGGAAGGATTGGTCAAAAAAGTCGTTGGACATAAAAACGATCCAGGCATGGATATTTTATCGATCGTTGTTGCCCATGGAATTCCAACAAGCTTTCCAGATCCTGTCATTGACGAAGCAGATAAAGTACCAGATGCTATTTCAGAGGATGATATAAAGGGACGCAGAGATTTGCGTGATCAATTGATCGTAACGATCGATGGAGAAGATGCAAAAGATTTAGATGATGCGGTCACTGTTCAAAAATTAGAAAACGGGAATTATTTCTTAGGTGTTCATATCGCTGATGTCTCTTACTATGTAACAGAAGGCAGCGAACTTGATATTGAAGCCTATGAACGTGGAACAAGTGTTTATTTGACAGATCGTGTAATACCGATGATTCCTCAACGATTATCAAATGGTATTTGTTCATTGAATCCACATGTTCCTCGTCTAACGATGAGCTGTGAAATGGAGATCACGCCGGAAGGTCATGTAGTCAAACATGATATTTTCCAAAGTGTGATTCAAACTGCCGAGCGAATGACCTATACAGCAGTCAATGAGATTCTAGAGGAACAAAATCCTGAAACAATGGAGCGCTACAAAGAGTTAGTTCCTATGTTTAAGGAAATGGGTGAACTTCACCAAATACTTGAACAAATGCGGGAGACACGAGGAGCGATTTCATTTGAAGATCGTGAAGCTAAGGTATTGGTTGACGCCAAGGGGCATCCACAAGACATCTTATTGCGAACACGTGGTATTGGTGAGCGTTTGATCGAGTCCTTCATGCTGGCTGCTAATGAAACAGTGGCGAAGCACTACCATGATCTTAAATTACCGTTTATTTATCGGATCCATGAACAGCCGAAAGAAGAAAAGATGCAGCGATTCTTCGATTTTGCAGCAGTTTTAGGAATTTTAGTCAAGGGAACAAAAACAGATATCACACCAAAGGATCTTCAAAGAGTATTAGAGCAAGTAGCTGATAAACCTGAAGAAGCAGTTATCAATACAATGCTGTTGCGCAGTATGCAGCAAGCACGTTACTCTGAGGATAATTATGGACACTATGGTCTAGCAGCCGAATACTATACGCATTTTACGTCACCGATCAGACGATATCCAGATTTGATCGTCCATCGTTTGATCCGCAGCTATGAAGGAAATGTTTCTGAAAAACTAAAAGAAAAATGGGAACAACATTTACCTGATATCGCAGACCATAGTTCAAAAATGGAGCGACGCGCAGTTGAAGCGGAACGCGAAGTCGATGCAATGAAGAAAGCTGAATTTATGGCAGATAAGATCGGTGAAGAATATCAAGGGATCATCAGTTCAGTCGCTCGCTTTGGTTTCTTTGTGGAATTACCAAATACGATCGAAGGCTTGATTCACGTCAACAACTTGAAACAAGATTATTTCCATTATATCGAAAACCATATGGCGCTCGTTGGAGAACATACAGGTATGACCTTGAAGATCGGTCAAAAAGTTAAGGTTAGAGTAGAAAAGGCCGATCCGGAAACACGTGAGATCGATTTTGAATTTTTAGAAGCAGAAGAAGTTGAGAAACTGGAAGCACCTAAACAAAAGAAACGGCAAGATGGTCGTAAACGACGTGATGATCGTAAAGATCGGGAGCGTGGTCGTGATAAGAAACCATTTACCCAAAAGAAAAACAAGAAAAAAGGTAAGAAACCTTTTTATAAAGAAGTTGCTAAGAAAAAAGGTAAAGGCAAAAAAACGAAGAAAAAATAAGAAATTGGAGGTACAGCTATGCCAAAAGGAGAAGGCAAATTGATTGCCCAAAATCGAAAAGCTAGGCATGACTATACTGTTGTTGATACAATGGAAGCAGGAATGGTTTTACAGGGAACTGAAATCAAGTCGATCCGCAATAGCCGCATCAATTTGAAAGATGGTTTCGTACGTATCAGAAATGGCGAAGCTTATTTACTCAATGTGCATATCAGTCCTTATGAGCAGGGAAATATCTTTAATCACGATCCTTTGCGCACGAGAAAACTATTATTGCATAAAAAGCAAATCGCGAAATTGATGACGGAAACGAAAAACACTGGAATCACAATCATTCCTTTGAAAGTTTACATTCGAAACGGCTATGCGAAAGTCTTGATCGGACTTGCTAAAGGGAAAAAGCAATATGACAAACGAGAAGACTTAAAACGCAAAGAAATCAATCGGGAAATCGATCGTACATTAAAAAATAATTTGCGATAAATGATTAAATTTTTTGTTGTTTTTTGATAGAAAAAGTGCTTTTAAGTGGTTATTTTATTCTTTTTCGCATATTTCATTTCTTTGCTTTATCTTATGCGGAAAATTTGATAGAGTGTAAGGGCACTGATGAGTTTTCATCGTTTTTTCAGTAACTCGTCTTCATGCCGTCAGATACCATTAGGACCCTATTCTTTTAATCTTTTGTCAGATCAAAAGAAGTGTCTTATTTTCATAGATTTTTTTTGATATTATTCATTGATGGTGGTATGATACGTGTGATTAAAAAAGAGAAGCAAAGGACGCTTCTTATAAGTTTGTTGGAAAAGAGGTGAAATAAGTTGGAAGAGAAGACAATGCTCTTCAAAGTCGGGCCATTTTGGTCTGGTGGACCTTCAATTTGGTTTGATGGCACCATTTGTTTAATGGTACTGTTGACATGTGTCATTGTCTTTGGGATCGTTTATTTCTGCACAAGAAATCTTCAAATGAAACCAAAAGGCAAGCAAAATGTGATTGAGTATCTCATTGATTTTGTTCGGGGGATCATTACCGACAATATGCCAAGTAAAGAAGTATCGAATTTTCACCTACTTTCATTTACAATGTTTATGTTTGTCTTGGTTGCCAATATTATTGGCCTGGTGACAAAAGTTGTGATTGGTGATTATACGTATTGGAAGAGCCCAACGGCCGATCCATTAGTTACCTTGACCTTAGCATTGATCATGATCGTATTGACTCATTTCTTTAGTGTGAGTCGATTTGGTTTGAAAGGTTATTTTAAAAATAGCTTTTTGAGTCCAGTAGCATTTTTGATGCCGATCAAGATCATGGAAGAATTTACGAACTTATTAACATTGGCATTACGTCTATACGGTAATATTTTTGCCGGAGAGGTTTTACTGGGATTGATCGCAAGTATTGTTTCAAGTACAGGTCTGTGGGCAATTCCCTTAGCGATACCGCTAGAGATGATCTGGCTGGCATTTTCAATATTTATCGGAGCGATCCAAGCATTTATCTTTGTTACATTATCAATGGTTTACATGGCTCATAAAGTTGAAGTCGAAGAATAAATAATAAAAACAATCATTTTTAGGAGGAAAACAACATGGATGGATTAAATTATATCGCAGCTGCAATCGCAGTTTTCGGAGCAGCAATCGGGGCAGCATATGGTAACGGAAAGGTTATCTCTAAAACACTTGAATCAATGACACGCCAACCAGAAATGGCTGGCCAATTAAGAACAACAATGTTTATCGGGGTAGCTTTAATCGAGGCGGTTCCAATTCTAGGTGTAGTTATTGCATTGTTATTAGTGTTCAAATAATTTCTTAGAAGGCAGGGCGCACAAAGTTTGAGAGAATGCGTGCTGCTTTCTTTGCTGCGAATCACTGTGACTGGCTGCTTTAGCAGACAGAACAGATGATGAGCAGTGCTTGGCGAACGAAGGTGAGCGAAGTAACCTTACAATGAAACACAGCGATTGCTAAAAGCAGAGCTGATGTTGAGAAGTACTTGGCGAACGAAGGTGAGCGAAGTGACCAAACTAGGACTCACAGCGATTGCTAAATCAAAACTATTGTTTAGCTGTCCTTGGTAAGCAAAGTAGCCTCACTAGAATTCACCTACCGTTTTCCAAGCCACAATTAGGAATCAGAAAGCTTAGAACTACGAACAAATAAAAAGTATGGGACTAAGCAGCTGACGAATAAAACGATAATAACTATTTATTAATAACAAAAGTACAAATGAGCTATTAATAAAATTCAATAAAATGTGTTTTAGGTAAAGTGCAAGTCAGTTTAAAGTAAAACACAATCACCACCGAGAATTGCAGAGAAAGGAAGTTGATACTTCATGCTGAACCATTTAGTTATCGGCGAAGCGACCCCAAGTACAACACTTGGAACCATGATCGTCGTAAGTGGTGCTTTCCTTATTTTGATGCTTCTGATCAAGAAGTTTGCCTGGGAAGCAATCACCGAAATGTTGAAAAAACGTGAAGATAAAATTGCCAACGATTTAGATTCTGCAGAACAATCTCGACTAGCAGCAGCTAAGATGGAAGAAGAACGTCATGCAAAATTACTTTCTTCTAAATCCGAAGCAGCAGAAATCATCAAAGATGCGAAAGAGAGTGGAGATCAGAACCGCCAAAAAATCTTAACAGAAACCAATAATGAAGTATCACGTTTAAGAGAAAAAGCACGTCAAGATATTTCTCAAGAACATGATGAAGCGTTAGCCTCTGTAAAGGATGAAGTAGCGAGCCTATCTTTACAAATTGCAGAGAAAATTTTAAATAGAGAATTGACGCCAGATGCTCATGAAGCATTGATCGATTCCTATATTGAAGGCTTAGGTAAGTCAGATGAAGTTAGATAAATATACAGTAGGTAAACGTTACGGCAAAGCTTTGTTCGAGTTGGCAATTGAAAAGCAAGAAGCCGATGATGTTTATCATGATTTACTAACGTTAAGGGAAATTTTCCATGAAGTTCCTGATTTAGGTGAGATTTTAAGCGATGCTCGTCTTGAACCTTATGAAAAAGATGAGATCATGAATCAGTTGATCCGCGGATTTGATGGGACGATGAAAAACTTTTTGTACGTGGTTTATAATTACTCACGTATGAATGATCTGTTATTGATGATCGATGAGTATGAACGTAGATATGATGAGCATAAGAGTCTTTTACTTGGAACCGTGTTAACGGCTGTTCCTTTATCAAAAGAACAACATCAACGGATGGAAGAAAAAGCTGCAGCACTTTTAGGCTACGAACAAGCAAATCTGATCAATCTGATCGAGCCGGCAATCATTGGCGGTGTCGTGATCGAAGCGAATCATAAAGTAATAGACGGCAGTATCCAAAAACAACTAGAACGAATCCAAGAATTGTTAGTAAAATAACGTTCAGCACAATAAAGAGGTGAATTGAATGGCTATCAAAGCAGAAGAAATCAGTGCCTTGATTAAGGAACAAATCAAGAATTATCAACAAGAATTAGCAGTTGAAGAAGTTGGGACTGTCACATATGTCGGTGACGGGATCGCCCGTGCACACGGCTTAGAAAATGCGATGAGCGGAGAATTAGTTGAATTTTCCAATGGCTCATATGGAATGGCGCAAAACTTGGAAACAAATGATGTCGGTATCATTATTCTAGGTGATTTTGAAACCATTCGTGAAGGAGATAAAGTAACACGTACTGGAAAAATCATGGAAGTTCCTGTTGGAGAAGCAATGATCGGTCGTGTCGTTAATCCTTTAGGTCAGCCAATCGATGGGCTGGGTGAAATCAAAACAGATAAAACACGTCCTGTTGAAGCAGCAGCTCCAGGCGTTATGCAAAGAAAATCCGTTAACGAACCAATGCAGACAGGACTAAAAGCGATCGATGCGCTTGTACCGATCGGCCGCGGTCAGCGTGAGTTAGTCATTGGTGACCGTAAAACTGGGAAAACATCGATTGCGATCGATACGATCATCAACCAAAAAGGGCAAGATGTTATCTGTATCTATGTTGCTATCGGTCAAAAAGAATCCACAGTTCGTAATCAAGTCGAAACCTTGAGAAAATTTGGTGCACTTGACTATACGATCGTTGTCACTGCCGGTGCTTCTCAACCAGCACCATTATTATATATTGCGCCTTATGCAGGTGCTGCCATGGGTGAAGAGTTTATGTACAACGGCAAGCATGTGTTGATCATTTTTGATGATTTATCTAAACAAGCGGTTGCTTACCGTGAACTTTCTTTACTATTACGCCGTCCTCCAGGTCGGGAAGCTTATCCTGGGGATGTTTTCTACCTACATTCACGTTTATTAGAACGTGCAGCTAAATTAAGTGATGAATTAGGCGGCGGTTCAATGACCGCTTTACCGTTTGTAGAAACACAAGCGGGAGATATCTCTGCTTATATTCCAACAAACGTAATTTCGATCACAGATGGTCAAATCTTCTTAGAAAGCGATTTGTTCTATGCTGGGACTCGTCCAGCCGTAGATGCGGGTCTTTCCGTTTCACGTGTTGGTGGTTCAGCACAAATCAAAGCAATGAAAAAAGTTGCTGGAACACTTCGTTTAGATTTAGCCAGCTATCGTGAATTAGAAGCCTTTACTCAATTTGGTTCTGATTTAGACGCGGCGACACAAGCAAAATTAAACCGTGGCCGTCGAACAGTCGAAATCTTGAAGCAAAAATTACATGCACCATTAGCCGTGGAAAAACAAGTCGTGATTTTATACGCGCTGACTCGCGGATTTTTAGATAGTATCAGCGTTGCAAAAATCTTAGATTTTGAATCAGAATTATTTGATTATTTAGATGGTAAACATCCAGAAATTTTTGAAACCATTCGAACAACCAAAGACCTTCCAGAGTCAAAAGATTTAGATGCTGCAATAAATGAATACAAAGAAATCTTCAGCGCTGCTAATTCTGAGGGTTCAACAGCAAAAGATACCCTTGAATCCATTCAAAACGCATAAGAGAGGTGACAGGAAATGGGTGCTTCATTAAATGAAATCAAACAACGCATAGCTTCTACTAAAAAAACCAGTCAAATCACAAATGCGATGCAGATGGTTTCAGGAGCAAAGCTGACGAAATCAGAAGCGGCTTCTAGAAGCTTTCAAGAATATGCGTCCAAAATCCGTTCGATCGTTACTCATCTTGTTGCATCACAGTTGAATGACCTTGATGATTTAGACAACTTTGATTCCGAAGATTCTTCGGATCTGAACTATCATGCGATGTTAAAAGCACGTCCAGTGAAAAAGACCGGCTACATCGTTATCACCTCTGATAAAGGATTAGTTGGTGGTTATAATAGTTCGATCTTAAAACAAACGATGAAAATGATGAGTGATGATCACGACTCACAAGAAGAATTTGTTTTGATTGCAATTGGCGGAACTGGAGCTGATTTTTTCAAGGCTCGCGGCATCAATGTTGCGTATGAATTGCGCGGACTGACTGATCAACCAACGTTTGATGAGGTCAGAAAAATCGTTTCAGCAGCAACATCAATGTATGAAAACGAAGTTTTTGATGAATTATATGTTTGTTATAATCACCACATCAATTCACTGACAAGCCAATTTCGAGTAGAAAAGATGCTGCCGATTTCAGATTTAGATCCGGAAGAAGCAACAACTTATGAGCAAGAATATATATTGGAACCTTCAAAAGAAGCGATCCTTGATAATTTATTGCCTCAATATGCGGAAAGCTTGATTTATGGAGCCATTATCGATGCCAAAACAGCGGAACATGCTGCTGGTATGACTGCAATGAAAACGGCAACGGATAATGCTCAAAATATTATTAGTGATTTAACGATTTCATATAACCGAGCTCGACAAGGAGCAATCACTCAAGAAATCACAGAGATCGTGGCTGGTGCAGCAGCACTAGAATAAGTAGTATGAAACACTATCTCTATAAACGGTATAAAACTATCAGGCGCTTCGACAGTTTCACACAAGTTAAATAGCCAAAAAGCGGCTAGTTATCTTGTGCTCCAACTGCTTTCGCCAAAGCGATAGTTTTGTGACCTCTATAAACGGTATAAAACTATCAGGCGCTTCGACAGTTTCACACAAGCTAAATAGCCAAAAAGCGGCTAGTTATCGTGTGTTCCAACTGCTTTCGCCAAAGCGATAGTTTTGTGACCTCTATAAACGGTATAAAACTATCAGGCGCTTCGACAGTTTCACACAAGCTAAATAGCCAAAAAGCGGCTAGTTATCTTGTGCTCCAACTGCTCTTGCCAAAGTGATAGTTTCATGACCTCTATAAACGAAACGGAGGAAAAGACATGAGTTCAGGAAAGATTGTTGAAGTTATTGGTCCCGTTGTCGACGTGGAATTTTCACTAGATCAATCCTTACCAGATATCAATAATGCATTAGTCGTTTATAAAAACGGCGAACAAAAACAAAAAGTTGTATTAGAAGTTGCTTTGGAATTGGGCGATGGTGTTATCCGCTCGATCGCTATGGAATCAACAGATGGTCTGCAACGTGGAATGGAAGTTATCGACACAGGTAAACCAATTTCAGTTCCTGTAGGAAAAGAAACATTAGGACGTGTGTTTAATGTGTTAGGTGACACTATCGATTTAGAAGCACCATTCCCTGAAGAAGCAGAACGTAGCGGTATTCATAAAAAAGCGCCTGCTTTTGATGAACTTAGCACAAGTAATGAAATTTTGGAAACTGGGATCAAAGTAATCGATTTGTTGGCTCCTTATTTAAAAGGGGGGAAAGTTGGACTTTTCGGGGGTGCCGGAGTAGGTAAAACCGTCTTGATCCAAGAATTGATCCACAATATTGCCCAAGAACACGGCGGTATTTCAGTATTTACGGGTGTAGGTGAACGAACTCGTGAAGGGAACGACCTTTATTTTGAGATGAAAGATTCCGGTGTTATTGAAAAAACAGCGATGGTGTTTGGACAAATGAACGAGCCGCCAGGTGCACGGATGCGTGTAGCACTGACCGGTTTGACGATCGCTGAGTATTTCCGTGACGTGGAAGGACAAGACGTATTGTTGTTTATCGACAATATTTTCCGTTTCACACAAGCGGGTTCAGAAGTGTCTGCCTTGTTAGGCCGGATGCCTTCTGCCGTTGGTTATCAACCAACGTTAGCTACTGAAATGGGTCAATTGCAAGAACGTATTACCTCAACTAAAAAGGGTTCTATTACATCTATCCAAGCGATTTATGTGCCAGCCGATGACTATACTGACCCAGCTCCAGCAACTGCTTTCGCCCATTTGGATGCAACAACCAACTTAGAACGTCGTTTGACGGAGCAAGGAATCTACCCTGCGGTTGATCCGTTGGCTTCTTCATCGAGTGCCTTAGCGCCGGAAGTTGTTGGTGAAGAGCATTATGCAGTTGCAACAGAAGTGCAGCATGTGCTTCAACGTTATCGTGAATTGCAAGATATCATCGCTATTTTAGGGATGGATGAATTGTCAGATCAAGAAAAAATCTTGGTAGGACGCGCACGTCGAATTCAATTCTTCTTATCACAAAACTTCAATGTGGCAGAACAGTTCACTGGTCAGCCAGGTTCTTATGTGCCAGTTGCTGAAACTGTTAGAGGATTTAGAGAAATTCTTGATGGAAAATATGATGATCTACCAGAAGAAGCATTCCGTAGCGTCGGCAAGATCGAAGACGTCATTGAAAAAGCGAAAACGTTGAATTACTAGAAGGAGGGAACACAGATGGACTGTTTAACTGTAAATGTGGTTACTCCTAATGGTTTAGTTTATGATCACCGAGCAACGATCGTTGTGGCTAAAACGACGGATGGTGAGATCGGTATTTTGCCAAAACATGCGCCGATCATTGTTCCTTTAGCGATAGACGAGGTTCGTGTGAAAAGAACAGATTCCGACACTCACGTCGATTGGATCGCAGTAAATGGCGGTATCATGGAAGTTCGTGATGACGTTATCTCGATCATCGCAGATAGTGCGGAACGTGAACGAGACATTGACGTTAGCCGTGCTGAGAGAGCAAAACAGCGTGCTGAACGAATGATTCAAGAAGCGAAAGAAAATGCTAATACAGATGAATTGCGCCGAGCAACAGTTGCTTTACATCGAGCGATCAATCGGATCAATGTATCTAAACATACGTAATAGCATATTCTTCATTAAGAATAAAAGTCTGGGATAAAACTGTTTTCTAGTTTTGTCGGCTCTTTGTCAACTAATGTTGGTAAAGAAAATCCAAAGAATGAAATCGATGAATATGAATCCTAGAGGAAATTTCCTCTAGGTCTTTTTGTTTTCTTGAAAAAGAATGGTGCCAAAACACAAAGAAATTCTCAATTTGAAATTGTAAAAGTTACGGAACCCGTAAGCATTTCTCTTCAACACTTTAATATGGTTATTTAAACCTTCTAATGGTCCATTAGAATAAGACAATTCTAGCGCATGTTTAATTTCATTTTGGTACTTCTTAAACGTACCAATAGTCTTTTGATAGTAGGGAGGAAGACGGCGGAAATCTTCGTCTAATAGTGCATGAAACCGATCAAAGTCTCTTGTCTGTATAGCATAAAGAAAGTCCTGATAACAGGTGTGGCCACTTTTCAACTCGTCATCATACGCAAGTAATCGATCAACGATCTCTGTTTCAGTTAAATAGGTGCGGAAAGAAGGACGCCAAAGGCGTTTTTCAAAATCAAGCTTCGATTGATTTTTTTGAAGAAGCTTCCAGTAGTTCTTCAAGTGTCGATATTTTTTCGCTTCTGTATTTCCCTGATGAAGAAAGGTGTTCATTCTCTGAATGCGGTGCTTTAAAAAGGTTCGACCGATGAGTTGGACAATATGAAAGCGATCAAGAATAATCTGAGCCATCGGGAATAACTTTTTGACGAGAGAAAAATAAGGAGCATACATATCGCAAACAATATACTTAACCGTTTTACGAACAGTCAAAGGAAATCGTGAAAAATAACGCTCTAGAAAAGGGAGCTGACGATTTTCAACAACATCAATTAACTGCTTGGTTTGCCCATCCATCATGATGAAACTCATCGAAGCCGTGACTTGTTTCACTGATTTGAATTCATCAAAACAAAGAACTTCCGGTAAGGTGAGTCGATTGATTTTTTTTGGCTCATAAAATCGTTTCAAGACACGGTAAACAGAGGAAACAGAGACCTTCTTTTGACGTGCAATTTGACTCATAGAAGTGACGTTTCGGAGGCGGTCAGCAATGGACAGCTTCACCTTCGATGAAATCGAACACCCTTTTTCAACAAGACTCGTTTCTGCAACAAATGTTCTGTCACAAGAATGACAGAAGAAACGACGTTTCTTCAAGCGTAAATACGTTTGATACTCCGAAACATCGTTGAGTAAAATCAAACAGCTTGTAAAGCCCCAACGGATAATTGCTTCCTTTTCTTCTTGATCACAGTGAGGACAAATATGCGCAGTATAATCGAGCGTACCAGAAAAGACCTGACAGATTCTTCCTTTGACCCGTTCTTTTTTTAAGCAGTTTTCGTTAAAAGTGATATTTAAGTCTAGAATATCTAAGGTATTTTTGATAAGATTTGTATAGGACATCTTGATTTCCTCCTTTTTGAATGGTTTTAGACGACTTCATTCTAAAGGATATCAGGGTGTCTTTTCTATTATTTTGCATTAAAAAAGATGCCAGTGATTTCTCACCAACATCAGAAAGTATAGAGCCGTTTTGTCTTAGACTTTTTCTTGTTTTAAAAGTATACATATATTTGAGAGATAAAAAGTAATTAATTAAAAAATAAGAAACATTATTTTTTGTTTTTGCTGATTTGTGATAAACTGGTTTTATGTTACTTAGTTAGAGAGATACATATTATTAAAAAATAAAGTTAGTGATGAACATTTTTGTGGGAAAAAGCTCTATATCTCTCGAGAAAGAGATAAAACCTGAATGAGGTAAAAGCGCCTCAGGCATGTTTTTCTATTTTTCAGTCAGAGCTGAATGAGACTGTTCCGCTTTTGCTGAGAATCACAACGAAAGTATTTAAGTTGATGATGAACAGTACAAGACTTTCGTAAGAAAGTGTTGATCATTATTGTTATCCAGCTGCATGAGCCAGTCTCTCGAGAAAAAGATAAAACCAGAATGAGGCCAAAAGCGCCTCAGTCATGTTTTCCTATTTTCTAGTCGAGACTAAGCGGGCTCATTCCGCTTTTAATTTAAGGAGTGTATTATGCAATTTTATGGAATCGATGCGTTGATTCGGATCATTTGTCACATGCTGTTTATTTATGTAAGTTTTTGGGCAATGCAGTCTATTCGGATCGAGCAGTTTTTTAAAGCGCATTTGACGAATCAGGTGCGTTTGCTGATTGTGTTATTTTCAATTGTGATCGGTTATACAGTCAGTTCATTCTTCTTAGAATTTATTGCGTTGTGCCGTAATTTATTCATAGTATTTTTCCAATAAGAATGAAGAATAAAAAGAAAAGGTACTATTTTTTATAAAATAGTGGTATAATAGAAAAGATTTTGGATCGAGACGTCCAATTCTAATTTTTTTGGGGGGAACAAAATGGAACAAATTATTGTTCATGGTGGTAACCAATTAAAAGGAACTGTGAAGATCGAAGGGGCTAAAAATGCAGTATTACCTATTTTAGCAGCGACCCTATTAGCAGAAGAAGGAACAACGACATTAAATAATGTACCGATTCTTTCTGATGTATTTACAATGAACCAAGTAATTAAACATTTAAATGTAGATATTGATTTCAATGAAGAATTAAACCAAGTTAAAATAGATGCGACTCAACCGTTAGGCATTGAAGCAAATTATGAATATGTTAGCCAAATGAGAGCATCGATCGTCGTTATGGGGCCATTATTGGCTCGTAATGGGCATGCTAAAGTAGCAATGCCTGGTGGCTGTGCCATCGGTAAACGCCCAATTGATTTACATTTAAAAGGATTTCAAGCATTGGGTGCGACGATCATCCAGAAAAATGGATATATTGAAGCCATTGCTGAAGAATTAACAGGAAACACGATTTATTTAGATTTTCCAAGTGTTGGTGCAACACAAAATATCATGATGGCGGCTGTTAAAGCAAAAGGTACTACGATCATCGAAAACGTGGCTAGAGAACCTGAAATCGTTGATTTAGCTAATGTCCTTAATAAAATGGGTGCGAAAATCATTGGTGCTGGGACTGAAACGATGCGTATCGAAGGCGTTGAAAAACTTCATTCTGTTGAACATTCGATCGTCCAAGACCGTATTGAAGCAGGTACTTTCATGGTGGCTGCGGCAATGACACAAGGGGATGTACTGATCGAAGAAGCTATTCCGGAACACAACCGTCCGTTGATTTCTAAATTGACTGAAATGGGTGCTGTGATTCGTGAAGAAAGAGGCGGTTTACGTGTTGTTGGTCCTAAAGTGATCAAACCAACTGATGTTAAAACTTTACCTCATCCAGGTTTCCCAACAGATATGCAAGCACAAATGACAGCGATGCAAATGGTAGCGGATGGCTCAAGTGTTATTACTGAAACTGTTTTTGAAAATCGTTTCCAACATCTTGAAGAAATGCAACGTATGAATGCAGACGTGAAGATCGATGGAAATGTTGCTATCATCAATGGGACACAACGTTTACAAGGAGCTGCTGTCGAAGCAACAGATTTACGTGCAGCTGCAGCATTGATTTTAGTTGGTTTACGTGCTGAAGGGATCACTCGTGTCTCTCATCTAGAGTATCTAGACCGCGGTTATTATAAATTCCATGAAAAACTTCAAAAACTTGGAGCAAAAGTGGAACGTGTCAATGACGAAAAAGTTGTTGAAAAAAATCTATCTGCAATTCTTTAAAAGGGGAAAAAAATATGAGTTCGACACGCTATATAATAGTGACTTTGTTGAAAGTCTTAGTTGTGATTTCTTTAGTGATCATTTTATTTGTTGCCGGTACGATGATCGGTTACGGTGTGATCGGTGGAGGAAATCCTAAAGATGTATTTAAAGAAGAAATTTGGGCTCATATTCTAGACTTTTTTAAATCTTGATAATGAATCACTACAAACGTTTTGTTTGTGGTGATTTTTTTCGTTTTAGATAAAAGTGATAAGAAAATAAGAATCGTGTTTTAGTTCAAAATAGTGATTTAGAAAAAATGTTCTATGTTATAATTAAAAGTGAATACTAGATGAAGGGAAGATTATGTGATGAAAGCAATAGTTACCGAAATTGGTGCAAAAGCCTTGGATGAAAAAGAACCAATGATCATTCTATTTGGTGAAAGTGCCACAGAAGGACTAAAAGAATATTCCGTAATTCAAAAATTTCAAGAAACACGATCATTGAAAATGAAAGAAGGAGACCGACTAAAAATTGACGAACAGGAATACACGATTCGTTATGTGGGGTCATATGCGAATGAAAATTTAAACAGCATTGCCCATGTCACTTTAGTTTTTACTGATATACCTGAGGAAGATCCTATTGTCAATGGTTTATATCTTGATCCAACAACGCTTCCGAAGATTCAGATCGGAACAACAATTGACTATGTGTCTTCTGGAGTGTGATTAAATGAAAAATGAAAAGGTCAAAGAAAAACGCCTTTCGTGGTTTTGGCGTTGGTTCTTGAATAATCAGGTGGTCACAGCTTTATTGATCGTATTGCTGATTTTATTGATCATTTTGGTTTTTACTAAGGTTTCCTACCTATTTACACCAGTCTGGCAATTTATTGGTGTCGTCGGCCTACCATTGATCATGGCAGGTATCTTGTATTATTTAATGAATCCAGTAGTTGATTTCTTAGAAAAGAAGCAGATTCCAAGGATTTGGAGCATCATTGGCTTGTTCATTATCGTTGTTGCATTGATCATTTGGGGATTAGTTGTAATTGTTCCAAAAATACAAGAGCAAACCATTAGCTTTGGGAATCATTTTCCTCAATATATCGAAACGATCGATAAAAAGATGCAGGAAATTTTAAGTGATCCGCTTTTCGCACAATTCCGTACACAGTTAGAGGATATGGGCGATAAATTGACTAATTCATTAGGAGATGTGATCCGCAATATCTCTACGTTTACCGTTCAAGGATTAGGAAGTTTTGTGGGCGCTGTAGCAACTGTCTTTGTGGCAATCGTTACGATGCCATTCATTTTGTTCTATCTTCTAAAGGACGGCAAACAGTTGGCTCCTTATCTTATGAAATTTTTACCGAATAAAATGCGTAAGCCAACATTGAGGGTCTTGAGTGAAGTGAATGAACAAGTGTCATCTTATATTCGCGGGCAGTTGACGGTTGCGTTCGCAGTTGCGGTGATGTTCATTATAGGGTTTTCGGTCATCGGGCTTGATTATGCGATCACGTTAGGGATCACAGCTGGATTTTTAAATTTGATTCCATATCTTGGTTCATTTTTAGCAATGATTCCGGCTATATTTTTGGGGATCGTAGGCGGTCCTGTTCTGTTAGTAAAAGTTTTGGTCGTTTTTGTTATTGAACAAACGATCGAGGGCCGTGTGATTTCACCGCTTGTTTTAGGTAGTCAGCTGGATATTCATCCAGTAACGATTTTAGTGGTTTTATTGACCTCAGGGAAGCTTTTTGGTGTGGTAGGAGTGATTTTAGGTATTCCAGTCTATGCTGCGGCTAAAGTTATCATTACGCATATTTTTGAGTGGTATAAAGATGTATCAAGTTTGTATCATGAAGAAGAGGGACAAAATCAAGAAGAATAAAAGAAGAGGCTGAGATAAAAGTGTTTAGCTCCGAGAACCAAGTAGGTACTGTGCAGCATCAACTCATTCTTTATTGTGTTTTACAGCAATAAGAAGGGGCTGCTTTTTTCTCGCCGTTTATTCGAATTTAGAGCGTGGGACAAAACTGATTTTTAGTTTTGTCCCACGCTCTTCTTTTTATTTTAAAAAGTTTTACCTAAAGTCGTTGCTTGGTTCATTGCTGTTTCTAATAATTCTTCTGCTCTATCTGGGAAATGGTCGATTCCTTCAATAAACAATTGATCGACTTGAGAAACTCCGATGAAGTTTAAGATTCCTTTAACATATTGTGACGCGAAATCTTGTCCTTCATAAAAGCCGCCATTTGATTGGATGTGTAGAGCTTTTTTACCTTCAGTTAAAGGTTTTGGTCCTTCTTCTGTATATTTGAACGTTTTGCCGGCAACGTTGATCGTATCGACCCATGCTTTCAAACGAGTAGGTACGTTTAAGTTCCATAAGGCATTTGCAATAACAACTTTATCAGCAGCTAAGAATTGATCAGTCAACTCGTTGAAGCGTGCTACTTTTGATTGTTGGCTTTCGTTTAAAGCTGTAAATTCTGTACCAGTACGTAATGCTCCCCAACCAGATAATAATTCTTCATCGATTTCAGGAACATAATCAGCATAAACATCAAGAACATCGATTTCATCCGCTGGATTTTCTGATTTATAGCTTTCTAAAAAAGTTTCTAATGCACGTACAGAACGTGATTCTTCTTTTGTAAGCGGGTGTGCTTTGACAACTAATAATTTTGACATATAAAATCTCCTTTAAATACCTAAGTATCTTTATTTGTAAACAAGACTTATTTTACTAATAAAAAGTAAGAAAATCAATATTTTTGCGAAAATTATATAAAAATTGTTTGTATATGATTTTTTGGTAAAAAACATCGAGTGTTTGAGCAGCCATAAATCTTTATTTTGTGGATGATCTCTTTTGGAGTCATATTCTTAAATGGAACAGCGTATTTTTTATTCGATTCTAAAAAAATTCTCAATTCCTTTTTTGAAAAGGGTTGCATCTATTTTAAAATAATGGTATGCTAAGCATGCATTAAGGATTGTTACTGTTCGGCAGGCAAAACCAGAATCTTCCATAAGTTTGTAGTAGTGGGCGGATTCTAGGTTTTTTTCATTTGTATTTGTAAAAGTGAGGTTCATCATGTATATTGAAAAAATTTTAAACAACAATGTCGTTATGACAAAAAATGAATCAGGTGAAGAAATTGTCTGTATGGGCCGTGGATTAGCATTTCAAAAAAAAGTTGGAGACTTGATCGATCCAACCTTTATTGAAAAAGAGTTTGTTCTAAAAGATTCTGTTACCTCAGGACAATTTCAGCAATTATTTGCAGATATTCCTATGGAGGAAGTCGAGGTCGTTAAAAAGATCGTTGATATGGCAGAAGCTGATTTAGGGATCGAGCTCTCTTCAAATATCTACTTGACGTTGACGGATCATATCCATTATGCGATCATGCGGGCAAAAGAAGGATTGGAAATGCCCAATCCATTGATGTTTGAGACTAAAAAGTTTTATCCTAAAGAGTTTGCGATCGCTAAAAAAGGTGTAGAGTTGATCAAAGAGAAATTAGCTGTTGATTTTTCTGAGAGTGAAGCAGGATTCATTGCTTTTCATATCGTCAATAGTGAACAAGCAAACGGGAATATGGAAGTGACCATGTCAGCTACTGAGATGGTACGGGATATCCTGACGATCATTAGCCGTTACTTTGGGAAACCATTTGACGAAGATTCCTTGAATTATCAACGAATCGTGACACATCTGCAGTATTTTGCACAACGCTATCTGCAAAATGAAGCGCACGATGAAGAAGATGATTTTCTCTATGAATTGATTCAAAGTAAGTATCCGAAAGCATTTCAATCGGTACAAAGAATCAATGATTATCTAGTTAAGACATATCAAAAGCCGATCGATAAGGCTGAACAAATTTATCTAACCATACATATCCAACGAGTGGTTGGAGATAAAAAGTAGTTTCATCAAAAACCTTCAATCATAGCGGATTGTTACTGATTAGCAGGCAAAACCTAGATTGAAAAAACAAACGATTCATCTATACGTATCTTTTCTTTACGTATAGGCGAGTATTGTTTTTTCAGTTTAGGTTTTTTTATATAAAAAAATCAAAAATATGGACGGTTCTCTTTTCATTTAATGAGAAAGAGCACTTAGCCTGATAAAAATAAGCAAGGGAGAAAATGATTATGAGTAAAAATCAAGAAATCGCTGAACGCGTGTTATCGATGGTTGGCGGAGAAGAGAATGTAAATAGCGTTGTACACTGTGCAACTCGTTTACGTTTCAAATTGAAAGACGAGGAGAAAGCAGCGACTGATAAGCTAAATCAAGATCCAGATGTCATTCAAGTTGTTAGAAGCGGTGGACAATATCAAGTCGTTATCGGAAGTCATGTTAGTGATGTTTATAAGGAATTGATGGCTCACAGTGGTTTAGGGGACAATAGTGACTCTAAAGATGAAGGACCTAAAGGAAATATCTTTAATCAGTTGATCGATATTATTTCTTCTATCTTTACACCATTTTTAGGTGCAATGGCAGGAGCTGGGGTCTTAAAAGGATTCTTGACTTTAGCGCTCACATTGAATTGGTTGACAGCAGAATCTGGTGTCTATGTAGTGCTTTTTTCTATCGCTGATGGTATTTTTACGTTCTTACCGATTCTTCTAGCATTCACGGCGGCGAAGAAATTTAAGACAAATGAATTTTTGGCAGTCTGTTTAGCGATGGCGTTAGTTCATCCAAGTATTTCGGCACTAGCAGGTAATACTTTGAGCTTTGCTGGAATTCCAGTGATTATTGGTGCAAGTGCGTATACGTCTTCAGTTATTCCAATTATTTTGGCTGTGTTCGTACAAAGCTATGTTGAACGCTTTTTCAAAAAAGTTATTCCGTCATTCTTGCAAATTATCTGTGTTCCATTAGCAGTTTTCTTGGTAATGGCGCCAGTAACATTTATTGCGATCGGTCCGATCGGTACAATTTTAGGTGATCTATTAGGTAAAGGCTATAATGGTATTTATGGTTTTAGTCCAATTATCGCAGGTGCTGTAATGGGTGGTTTATGGCAAGTATTCGTAATGTTTGGGATGCACTGGGGCTTTGTGCCGATCATGATGCTAAACTTATCTGAAGCAGGCGGTGGTGTTGATACAATGGCGCCAATGTTATTACCAGCTGTTTTAGCACAGGGTGGCGCAGCTTTAGCTGTGTTCTTCATGACAAAGAATGTAAAATTGAAAGGTTTAGCATTATCATCTGCAATGACTTCTGTCTTTGGAATTACTGAGCCAACTGTTTATGGTGTAACACTTCCTCTGAAAAGACCATTTATCGCCGCTTGTATCGGTGGTGCGATCGGTGGTGCATATATTGGCTTTAGTCATGTTCAAAACTTTGTCTTTGGGTTGATCAGCTTATTGAGCTTACCAGGATTTATTCCGCAAGAAACAAAAGATACATCAGGTATGATCGCAGCGATCATCGGAACGGCCATCGCCTTTGTAGTTGCCTTTGTTCTAACATTTATCTTGAGATTTGATGACAAAGTAGAAGCAGCTGGAACACAAGAAACAAAAGAAAGTCAAACAGCTGCAAAAGGTGATAAAATTGTTTTATCCAGTCCATTAACAGGTGTAATCGTTCCTTTAGATAAAGTAGAAGATCAAGTGTTTTCATCTGGCGCTTTAGGTAAAGGAATTGCAGTTGAACCAACAGTCGGTGAACTTTATGCTCCGGCAGATGGAGAAATCACTACGTTGTTCCCAACAGGGCATGCAGTTGGTATTACTACCACTGATGGAGCGGAAGTGCTGATGCATATTGGCATGGACACTGTTGAAATGGATGGTGATGGCTTTGAAATACTTGCAAAACAAGGGGATAAAGTGAAACAAGGTGATTTATTGATCAAATTTGATATCGATAAAATCAAAGAAGCTGGACACCCAGTTGTTACGCCGATCGTTGTAACAAATAGTGCTGATTTTCTTGATGTGTTAGATATGAACCAAACAGAAGTGCTTCATGGTGAAGACTTCCTGGCAGTGGTTCGTTAAAAAGATTTTTGGCTATTTGAAGTAGTATCAAGGAAAAACGGATAAAAATAGAGTCAGGCTGAAAGCGGCTCTATTTTTTCTAACGAGGATCAAATGGGCTTGTCACGCTTATAAATTTAAGGAGGACGATTATATGTCAAACAAAACTACTGCATTTCCAAAGGGATTTTTATGGGGCGGTGCAACAGCAGCGAATCAGCTAGAAGGAGCCTATCTTTCAGATGGTAAAGGATTATCTGTTGCAGATGCGATGCCTGGTGGCAAGCAGCGTTTTCAAGTGTTAGGCAGTGATACCTTTAATTGGGAGATCGATGAGGATAAATATATTTACCCAAATCATCGTGGCATCGATCATTATCACCGCTATAAAGAAGATATCGCACTATTTGCAAAAATGGGGTTCAAATGTTATCGCTTTTCTATCGCTTGGGCTAGAATTTTTCCTAAAGGAGACGAGTCTACGCCAAATGAAGCTGGCTTGAAGTTTTATGATCAAGTGATCGAAGAATGTTTGAAGCATGGGATTGAGCCTGTTGTGACGATTTCTCACTACGAAATGCCATTACATTTGGCTAAAGAATATGGCGGCTGGAAGAACCGTAAGTTGATCGATTTCTTTGAAACATATGCAACGGTCGTATTGAATCGTTATGGTAAAAAAGTAAAATATTGGATGACCTTCAATGAGATCAACTCTGCTTTCCATTTTCCAGCACTTAGCCAGGGAATGGTCAAAGCGACTGGAGCCGGCGATTATCAAAATGTTTTCCAAGCATGGCATAATCAGTTTGTAGCAAGTGCTAAAGCAGTGAAAATCGGACACGAAATCAATCCAGATATGCAAATCGGATGTATGATCATTTATGCAACTACTTACAGTATCGATGCTAATCCTGTCAATCAAATGGCGACCTTAGCTCAAAATCAGGAATTCAACTTCTACTGTACGGATGCACAAGTTCGCGGTGAATATCCTGCTTATCAACAACGTATGTTTGAAAAATATGGTGTTTCTGCATTAGAAATGGGCGCAGATGACTTGGAATTGATGAAGAAATATACGGTAGACTATATTGGTTTCAGTTACTATATGTCATCAGCAGTCAATGAGACAGCTGAAGAAGAAGACACAGTGATTGGAAACTTACTAGGTGGTGTACGTAATCCATTCTTAGAAGCAAGTGAATGGGGCTGGCAAATCGATCCAGAAGGCTTGAGAATTGCATTGAATGAATTGTATGACCGTTACCAAAAACCACTATTTATCGTTGAAAATGGCTTAGGAGCGATCGATAAGGTTGACGAGAACTTCTATGTAGAAGATGATTATCGTATCGATTATCTGCGTCGTCATATTGAAGCGATGTCTGATGCAATAAAAGATGGTGTTGATCTAATGGGCTATACGCCTTGGGGATGTATTGATCTTGTTAGTGCATCGACGGGTGAAATGAGCAAACGTTATGGCTTTATTTATGTAGATTTAGATGATAATGGCGAAGGAACATTGAATCGCTATGAGAAAAAATCGTTTAACTGGTATAAAAAAGTCATTGAAACAAATGGTCAGGATCTAAATTAATACTCTTGCAGCTGAACTGTAACTTTTCAAGTTATGGTCGGCTGCTTTTTTTAGTTGAAGCAATCGTTCAGTTATTGTATAGTTGTGCTAAGTTTTCAAAGGAGGAAAAACAATGACAAAGCCTTCATTACAACATCTATTTTTTATTATTATCGGTCCAAGCGGCTCTGGAAAAACAAAGGTTGCAGAAGCTGTTTTTCCAAAAGATTATAAAGTGATTTCTCACACGACCCGACCAAAGAGGCTGGGAGAACAAGAGGGAGTCGATTACTATTTTGAAACACAAGAACAATTCCAGAACTTGATTCAGTCAAATGCTTTAGCAGAATATGATACCTATAATGGACAAAAATACGGAGTGGGCATTGATGAACTGTTGCGTAAAACAACGAAACATTGTGCGTATGATGTTTTAACCTTTCAGGGATTTGAGGCGATCGAAAAGCTGTTTAAACCGATGGTGGTTCCGATTTTTTTTGAAGTATCTAAAGAGAATGTGATGACACGATTACAGGAAAGAGGAGATTTGCCTGAGATCATTAAGGAACGTTCTGCTTTATATGATCAAGAAATCAAAAATAAAGAAAAAATCATCCACTATCCTCAACACTTCATTATAGATGCAAACCAGCCATTTGATTGTGTTGTGAAGAGTTTAGCTCACATCGTCGAAGAGTCCATAAAAAAACATGACTAGGCAAGTTTATTTTTTATAAAGAAAGTAGTTTAGTGCTAAAAATGCTTTTTGTACGACCTTTATTGATAAGCGTATTTGCTTGCTGAAATCAGGAGACACGTATAAAATAAACTCTAGGAGACATTCGGAGGGGGAAGTCGAATGGAGAAATTTATACTATCGAAAGATGTCTATGTAGAAACGGTTGCAATTCGGATAAAAGATGTAGAAACGATGGTCAGCTTTTATAAGAATGTGTTGGGTTTTGTGTTAAAATTAGAAGAAAATAATTTGTCTATTTTTGGTTCTCTGAAAAGAGACAGTCGATTACTTATATTAGAAGAAACGGAATCTGAACAGGTGGAAGTAGTTGAGAAGTCTGTCTGTTTTTCTTTGTTGATTCCAACATTGGAAGAGTTCAGCAGTCTTTTGCGGCGAATTACGGTTCATGATTATCCAATTACATGCGCCATTCAGCAAAATGGTCGAAAAAGTGTTTTTTTAAGTGATCCTGAAGGCAATGATATCGCCATTACGTATAATGATGAAACGAAGCAGACGGAAACGTCATTGCAGGAACTGGATATTCAGCATTTGATCAAATCTAGTAAAGTTTTATACACGAATCTGTCTCCAGAAGTCAGATTGGATCGAGTGAAATTATATGTTGATGATAAGTCAGAACACTATCATTTCTATCAAGAAGTATTAGGGATGGTTCCTAAATCAGATAGTGAAGATACATTAGCGATCAATGATCATAATTTTTTTATTCATTTGGAGCATTCAAAACAGTCAAACAAAAAAGCAACAACAAAAGATACTTTAGGGATCGATTTTTTTGTGCTGAATGTTGATCAGGAAGATGAAATGATCCGCTTGAAAGGGCACTTGGAAGAACAAAATCAGGCATTTTTTATCGATAATAAACGAACGATATTAACTATTTACGATCCAAGTAATATTGAATGGTGGTTTGTAAGAAACTAAGAGGGAAAATAAGATGTACAATAGAACAAAAGAAAAAATCACACAGCTCATGAATCAAGGAACGTTTTCAGGTGCGAGCTTTTCATTTATCATAAACGGCTACAGTGAAGATTATACGTGGGGCAGTGCTCAAGTCATTCCAAGCATAGAGCCGCTTACGCCTTCACTGCTTTTTGATGTGGCTTCTTTGACGAAAGTCATTTGTACTACGACGGTTGTTCTTCAATTATTGGAAGAAGGCCTGATCGATCTAGATCAACCATTTAACAACTATTTACCAGTGTTCAATGATGAAAAAATAACGATCAGACATTTATTGACTCATACATCAGATATTCAAAGCTACATCGAGAACCGTGACGAATTATCCAAAGAAGAATTGCGGGAAGCATACTATCATGTTCGGTCTGGCGATCAGCTTGGAAAAAAAGTAGCCTATACAGATACTGGAACGATACTTCTAGGCTTCATGTTGGAACATTTGTTAGGTAAGGATGCTATCGTTATCTTTAAAGAGCGAGTGTTAGAGCCTTTGGATATGAATGACAGTTGCTTTTTACCAAAAGAGGCTTTGAAAACTGTCCCAACTGAAAAGCATCCAGTTAGAGGACTTATACGTGGGCAAACTCATGATCCAAAAGCGTTGGTTTTAGCTGAACATGCCGGAAATGCTGGATTATTTACAAATTTAGCTGACTTAAAAAAATTTGTTGGCATGTATCTGAGACAAGGGGTGGCTGGTTCTAGAAGATTGTTGAAAAAAGAAACGATTGTCTCACTTTTATCGGATCAAACACCCGATAAAAAAGGACACCGTTCACTAGGTTGGGATTTAAAAGATGACAAGGAGAAGCGACCGTTATTGTTCCATACAGGGTATACTGGGACCTTTTTATTGATTGATGTCCTAAAGCAAGAAGCGTTTATTTTTCTTTCAAATCGTGTTCATCCGATCGATCGAAGAGCAGACTATATTCAAAAGCGCGATGAACTGATTCAAATATATTTAAAAGAAAAATAACAAGCAAAGATGAATCGCTTTCTTTTTAGTGGTATAATAAATTCGAGCAAAAATGGAAGGAGTCTCAAACAATGCAGCAACCTTTATTTTTAACACCTGTTTTTCAAGAAAAAATTTGGGGTGGGGATCGTTTACATACCGTATTCGGTTTTGATCTGCCTAGTAACAAAATTGGAGAGGACTGGGCGATCAGTGCGCATCCTCATGGCGTAAGCGTCGTGGAAAATGGTGAATTTGCAGGACAGAAACTTGATGATCTATGGACCAACTATCGTGAATTATTCGGTAATGCTAAAGGAGATGTATTTCCTTTACTGACGAAGATTTTAGATGCAGAGGATGATTTATCTGTACAAGTTCATCCAGATGATGCCTATGGTTTGGCTCATGAAGGAGAATTAGGGAAAACAGAATGTTGGTACATTATCGATGCAGAACCAGGTTCAACGATCATTTATGGTCACAACGCGAAGACTCGTGAAGAACTTGAAACATTGATCAAAGAAGGTCGCTGGGATGATTTATTGCGGAAGGTTCCTGTAAAAAAAGGAGATTTTTTCTATGTCCCAAGCGGAACGATCCATGCGATTGGTAAAGGCATCATGATTTTAGAAACACAACAAAGTAGTGATACGACTTATCGTGTATATGACTATGATCGAAAAGACGATCAAGGTCAGACGCGTGAATTGCATATTCAGCAATCAGTAGACGTGACCACAGTTCCGGCGAAAGATGCGCAATTAACTATTCAGCAGCAAAATCAAGGACAATCAAGCATCGTTACCTATTTAAAGACAGCATTTTTCAATGTCTATGAATGGCAAGTGAAAGGTATCTTGAAGTTAGCGAAAAATGCGCCGTACACTTTGGCTACGGTCATTGATGGTGCTGGAAATTTGGTCATCGAAAATGAAGATGGAATGAAAGCTGAAAGCTATGAGTTGAAAAAAGGCAGCAGTTTTATTCTACCAAGTGATATAAAAAAATGGCGTATTGAAGGTGATGTTACGATCATTGCGTCTGAGCCTGGTGAGAATGTTTAAAAGTAATGGAGTATTAAATTAGTTGATTTTTTAGTAGAAGTTAATATGAGGGATCTTTCGCTTTCACTGTCTATATGTTTTTAGGAGGAGTGAGTCGCAGTAGTTCTTAAAGTTATGACCTACTCCTTTTTACGACTAAATTTTCTCACTTTGAAATTAACAAATAGACTGAGGAAATTTTATATTTAAAAGTTGATAGTGATTTTATTGATAATATAAAGTGAGGAAAAATGAAAAAAATAATTTGTGAAGCATGTGGTAGTAATGAACTAGTCAGAAAGGGTAATTATTTCATTTGTGAGTATTGCAGAAGTACTTACGAAATAAATAAGGTAATGACTGATAAACGAAATACCCTTCATTCATCACCTAAACAAAGCGTTAAGTTAAACGAAGATAAATCTTCTTTAGATCAAAAAGAAGTCTTAGCGAAAAATGAACCAAAGAAAGTAGATTTAGCAAATAGAACGCCTTTTTTATTTCGTTTGTTGGGCAATGCTCTTATTATTTGGGGAATCCTTTTTGCTTTGGTCGTGATTACTTCTTTAGTAGACAAAGAATGGCTGGATGTGATTTTCTTTGGTTTGTGGTCAACGTTACTAATTAACGGCGGGAACGATTTAGTAAACACAAAGAGAACTGGAATCATTAGGAAATTGCGTGTACCTCAGTTAATTTTTTTGATTATTCTTTCTCTCATTCTTTTTTTCTGTTACGTGAATGGTTTTCTTTTTTTTAAGTACATCTAATTATATAATTATAGTTTGAAGCAAAAAAACATACAAATCTCTTAATTAAAAGAAATGTATGTTTTTTTATTTTTCAAAATATGCATAGAGGATTTTGAACATTATAATATATTTATCTAACTGAATTTAGTTGATGATCATTTTATGAGGAATCTCAAAAGGCTCTCCGTACTTTTTTTCCAAAGCTGTCTTGATCAATCGGATACCAAGATTTTCATTTCTAGCCAAGATCGGACCATGGAAGTAAGAGCCAAAGACATTTTTGTAGATGACACCCTCAGAACCGTCTTCATTATTATTGCCTTTTCCTTGAACAACATTTCCAAGCGGACGCTCACCTTTACCCAAAAAGGTTCGGCCATTATGATTCTCAAAACCATAATATGTTTCGTTGAATTCTTCGTTATGAATAACGATATCCCCAATGTAACGGTTATTGTCTTGACTTAATGTATAGTGATCCAAGGCACCAATACCGTGGATTTTTTCCCCTTTAGCACCCATATAATAATGCCCAAGTAATTGGAAGCCGCCGCAGATCGCCAGCATGACGCCATCATTCTCGATATATTCTGTTAATGTCTCTTTTTTTGTCTGAATATCATCCGAGATGATCAGCTGTTCAAAATCTTGACCTCCGCCAATAAAGACTAAATCATATTTTTTTGGATCAAAATCTTCATAAACACTGACGATCTCCGAACGAAAAGTTACATTCATTTTTTCAGAAAGGTATTTAAGCATCAACAAATTTCCATTATCACCATAGGTATTCAGTAAATTTCCGTATAAATGACAAACAACTAATTCTTTAGGCACCATTCATTCCTCCTTGAATATAGCCTTGAGCAGCTAATGATTTTCGTAACTGTAAAACTGCTGTGTAGGTTGCTAAAATGTAAACATGTTCTGTTGGCAGCTCTTTGATCGCAGCAATTACATCATCTATCGCAGGGATTTCTCTTAATTTATCCTCTGGAATGCCCGCAACTTTTAAACGCAGAGCCATATCCTGATGGCGGTCGCCACCTGCAATCACCTCTGGAATGTCCATTGTAGCCAATGCTTCATGATCTCCGTCCCAGATCCAGCTCACATCGATTCCGTCTGCGTAATTCGCATTAAGTAATGAGACCAGTGAGAAGGAGTAAGGGGCAAGCCCCATCATATCGATAACTTGATTGATACCTACAGGATTCTTCACCAAAATCAAGGTACATTGTTTTCCTTCGATGGTGATGACTTCTTGACGGCCAAAAACTTTTTCATCATAGCTTAAGCCTGCTCTGATTTTCTCAGGTGCAACACCATAGTGTTCAGCTACTGCTGTGGCTGCTAAAGCATTATACACATTATACATTCCGCCAACTGCGATGTTGTATTCTGCGCCATCGATCACAAAATCGGCAGATACGTTATCCATTCGAACCATCTCAGTTAATTGAACATCTAATTCTGGACGATGGAAGTCACAATTTGGACAATAATATTTTCCTAAATTCGCATACGTGATCATTTTGTAGTGCAAGATATGATGACACTTAGGACAAAGCAAGCCGTCTGTATTATAATGCGCCATCTGTTCTTCATCTGGCTGGTGATTAAAGCCATAATATTTTCTAGGATTGATCGTTTCAATAGAATTGAAGATCGGCGAATCACCATTACATAAAATCGGTGCGTTTGGTGCTTGCGCAGCACCATCTACGATCAATTTGTACGTTGTATAAATTTCGCCATAGCGATCCATTTGATCACGAAAGATATTTGTAAATAAAAATAGTTTTGGTTCAATATATTTAGTTACACGGCTTAAGCTGGCTTCATCGATCTCGAGAACAGCAAACTTTTGTTTTGCTCCTTTATTTTTGGCAGATAAAAAGGTTGAAACGATGCCTTGTTCCATATTTGCCCCAGTTGGATTCGTCAAAACATGATCGAACTCTTGTCTTAAAATATTAACAGTCAAAGCTGTCGTCAATGTTTTTCCGTTTGTTCCTGTGACAACGATGATTTCATAGTCTTTTGCTAATGTATCTAAAATTTTAGGATCGATTTTTAATGCTAATTTTCCAGGGTAGCTGCTGCCGCCTTTAAAAAATGTTTGTAATAACCATTGAGAAGTTTTTCCAGCAAAAATCGCTGCATGGCTTCTGATTCCCATAAAGTGACCTCCAATTTGTCTCAATTATTCGTGTCTAAAGACAACAATAAACTCAATCTATAATAACACAACTGAAAAAAAAAATTAATTCCTTTTGCTTTTTCTTACTATAATATAAAGAATTTACACTAACGTATAAAAAAAGTGACTGGTCGTTCCTTTAAAAAAGGAATCTACCAGCCACCAGATTTGATTATTTCGCATCGATATAGCTATATAACGTGTATTTGGAAATATTAAAGAAATTAGCGACTTTATCTCCAGACTTTGTGACTAAAAATGCGCCCTTATTATTCAAAAATTGAATACACTTTACTTTGTCATCTTTGGTCATAAGCGGAACAGGTTTGCCCACTAATTTAACAGATTCTTCGATCAGGTCATCTAAAAGTTCGTTGATGTCTTGAGGAATATAATCTGGCTCTTTGTTGCTGTCTTCTTGTTCATCAATTGAAATCAAAGATTTTAAGGTAGATTCAGCCGCGATCAAAGAGGTGATATCATAATTGATCGCAAAAATTCCGTCTAAGCTTCCGGATTTATCTTTAAAATAAATGGTACTTGATTTTAAGATTCGTCCGTCGTGAGTTCTTGTTAGGTAATTGATGTGGTCAACTAAATCAGCTGGATCTTTTTTCAATGCCTCAAGAACGACTTGAGAAGGACCATCTCCAAGCTGACGGGAAGAAACATGACCGTTTTCAATGGATACAATCGTATTGTTTACATTGTCTTCATTGATTTTGTGGATCACTATTTCACAGTTTTCGCCAAACTGACCTGCCAAGGCTTTGGCAACTTGCGTAAGAAAAATTAACTTTTCATCTGAAAGCATGAGGTTCTCCTTTCTAATGTGTATAAAATAATAAAACTCGATAAGTAAGATAGTTCTTTGATTTATAAGCCCTAGATACGAAAATCAAGAACGAATATATGTACTCCAATAAACAAAGGAAAGTCTTTTATCAGTTTCTGTTTGTAATAATATCATGCGCCAATTTATAATACAAGACAATGGTCACGATGCACTAAAAAATATTTTTTAGGTAGCATTGTTTTTTTTTAGGTTAAGTGGTATAATTTACTCGAGTTAGAGGAAATAGTTTGCTGAAAGCAATGATGCGAACGCTTTCATCTGTTTTTAGAATAACAGAAAAAAATCGAACAGCCAACTATTTATACTTTCGTGAATAGTTGAACTAGTTATTTTGTAAGCGATTACTTATTTGTGGAAAATTAAAAAATTGAACTTATAGGAGGAGCAATGATGTTATTAGTTGGAAATGGACGGTTGATTGCCAGAGATGCACAAGGAACTTTTTATGACGATGGATGTGTAGCACTTGAGGGAACGACGATCAAAAAAGTAGGCTCAACAGCTGATCTGCGTAAAGAATTTCCAGAGGCTGAATTCATAGATGCCAAAGGCGGTGTGATCATGCCGGGATTTATCAATATGCATAATCATATCTACAGCACATTTGCCAGAGGCTTGAGCATCAACGGGTATCATCCAAAGAATTTTATGGACATATTAGAAGGACAATGGTGGCGGATCGATCGTACGTTGAATTTAGATGACTCTTATCATAGTGCAAAAATTGCCTATCTGGACAGTATCAAAAATGGGGTCACAACGGTTTTCGATCATCATGCAAGCTATGGCGCGATTGAAGGAAGCTTAACACAACTATCAAACGCAGCAGATGAATTAGGTGTTCGAACTTGTTTATGCTATGAAGTTTCTGATCGAGATGGGGAAGAGAAGATGAAGGCAGCAGTAAAAGAGAATGCTGATTTTATCAAAGCGAGTGCTGCCAGAAATGATGATATGCAAAAAGCAATGATGGGCATGCATGCAGCGTTCACTTTATCAGATAAATCGTTAGAACACTGTGCTGCCAATACTCCAGAAGGCGTGGGCTATCATATCCATATCGCAGAAGATATTGCAGATGTTTATGATTCATTGAAAAAACATGGGAAACCAATCATCAATCGTCTCTTCGATCTTGGCATTTTAGGCAAACAAACGATGGCAGGTCACTGTATTCATATCGGTCCTCATGAAATGGAGATTTTACGAGACACAAACACTATGGTCGTGACGAATCCAGAGTCAAATATGGGCAATGCAGTTGGGTGTCCGCCAGCAATGCGGATGTTTAATGACTATGGTATTTTAATGGGGCTTGGAACAGATGGCTATACGAATGATGTCACTGAATCCTATAAAGTAGGCAATATCATCCATAAGCATCATTTGGCAGATCCTAATGCTGCCTGGGCAGAAATTCCTGAAATGCTTTTCAATAATAATCCTAAAATGGCGAATCGCTACTTTGAAAAGAAACTAGGGGTTTTAGAAACAGGCGCAGTAGCAGACGTGATCGTTTTAGATTATAAAGGCCCGACACCGATGACAAAAGATAATTACAATTCTCATATTCTTTTTGGAATGAATGGCGGAGCTGTAACAGATACGATCATCAATGGCGAGATTCGTATGAGAAATCGTGAAGTTCAAGGGGTTGACGAAGCAAAAATTTGGCATGATGCACAAGCGCAAGCACAAAGCCTTTGGAACAGAATCAACGGTTGATCGTTAATAATGAATTAGCGTAGAAACTCTTTTCAGGTTGAACACTGAGACAATTAGCTAAATGAGGGCCCTTTGTTCAAGCTGATCTTAACAAAGCAGAAAACTAAAAAAGGAGTGACACACATGAGTGACATCATGCATCCGATCTCGGTCGATGGGTTATTGAACTGGATTTTAAACGAATATAAAAATGAATCAACTATTTTCGGCGTACGAAAGTTTTACAAAGCAGACCCAACTAAAACAATTCCGCTTTTTGGTGAAAAAATGGAGACACCGTGTGGTCCTGCTGCTGGACCGCATACGCAATTATCACAAAACATCATTGCTTCTTATTTAACTGGTTCACGTTTTTTTGAAGTGAAAACAGTACAGATCATCGATGGAGAGGATTTGCCTGTTAGTAAACCTTGTATTACTGCGGCTGATGAGTGTTATAACGTCGAATGGTCGACAGAATTAAAAGTACCGCAAGCGTATGATGAATATGTCAAAGCATGGTTTATTTTAAAACTGTTGAGTAAAGAATTGGGATTGGGCGATCCGGACGGGTTTATCTTTAACATGAGTGTTGGATATGACTTAGCAGGAATTCAGTCTCCGAAAATTGATAAATATATTACCGATATGCAAGATGCACAAGGCACACCGATTTGGGCAGAGTGTATTGAAGCTGCGTATAAGTATTTGCCGCAGTTCAAGCATATTGATAAAGCATATATTGACAGCATCAGTCCAAACGTGTGTCGTTCCATCACATTATCAACATTGCACGGTTGTCCATCAGATGAGATCGAGCGAATCACGACCTATTTATTGGAAACGAAAGGTCTTAATTCATTCATCAAATGTAATCCAACGATGCTTGGTTATGAATACACACGTCAAACAATGGACGATTTAGGTTTTGATTATATGGTGTTTGATGATCATCATTTCCTAGAAGATCTGCAATTTGAAGATGCAGTGCCGATGCTGCAACGACTGCAAAAATTAGCAGACAGCAAAGGATTGAACTTTGGTGTGAAAATCACGAATACATTTCCTGTGGGGATCGCAGAAGATGAGCTTCCAGGAGATGAAATGTACATGTCCGGGCGGTCATTATTCCCATTAAGTATTTCTCTTGCCAAAAAATTATCAGATGCCTTTGATGGCAAACTGCAAATTTCATACTCTGGCGGAGCAGATATTTTTAACATCAAAGACATTTTTGATGCTGGGATTTGGCCGATCACGATGGCAACGACATTATTAAAGCCGGGCGGTTATCAACGAATGAATCAGGTGGCCAATTTATTGGGTGATTCGGATTATCCAACGGATGTGCAAGTAAACTTGGAAAAATTAGGGCGAATCGTTGAGAAAGCAAAAACGCAAAGTCGCTATAAAAAATCGATTAAATTACCAGAAAGTCCTAAGCTTCGGACAACTGTTCCGTTGACAAACTGTTATACAGCTCCATGTCGAAGTGATGGCGGCTGTCCAATCAATCAGGATATTCCGGCTTACCTCCGTTATGTGAGCGAAGGCAACTATTTAGAAGCACTGAAAGTGATCGTTGATAAGAATCCGTTACCATTCATCACTGGAACGATTTGTGCTCATCCATGTATGACGAAATGTACACGTCAATTCTATGAAGGCTCGATCAAGATCCGTGAAGCAAAACTGGAAGCTGCTGAGCATGCTTATGATGAATTAATGGCTTCGATGACGAAACCGGTTCGTAAAGAAAATGCTGTTAAAACGGCAGTTGTCGGTGGGGGACCTGCTGGAATTTCGGCTGGCTTCTTACTTGCTCGTGAAGGAATGCCGGTAACAGTTTTTGAAAAAGCTGATATGATCGGCGGTGTTTGTAGTCAGATCGTTCCAGAATTCAGAATTTCAATGAAATCTGTTCAAAATGATGTTGAAATGGCGAAATTCATGGGCGCAGAATTTAAAACAGGACAAGCGGCACCAAGTTTAGAAGAATTGAGAGCACAAGGCTACACGAATGTCATTTATGCGATCGGTGCCTGGAAACATGGCAAATTGAGACTTGAATCTGGAGAGGCAATAAACTCACTTGAATTCTTAAAAGCAAATAGAGAAAACACTCAAGTCAATCCATACGGTGAACAAATCGTCGTTGTCGGCGGAGGAAATACAGCGATGGACTGCGCAAGAGCAGCCACTACGCTGCCAGGCGTGAAAAAAGTTTCTGTCGTTTATCGTCGTGACAAACGAAATATGCCGGCGGATGAAGAAGAATTGTACTTTGCTTTGGAAGATGGCGTAGAATTTTTAGAGTTATTATCACCAGTTAAATTAGAGAACGGTATACTGACTTGTGAAAAAATGCGTTTAGGTGAACGTGATGCTTCGGGGCGTCGTAGACCAGTCGGTACAGGTGAATTCACAGAGGTTCCAGCAGATACAGTGATTGCGGCAGTTGGTGAAAAAGTCGATACTGATTTTTACCAATCGATCGGTATTACAACTGATCAGTATGGAAAGGTTGTTTCAAATCAAGAAACACTTGAAACAAATTTAAAAGATGTTTACGTGATCGGTGATGCGAATTTAGGTCCGGCAACGATCGTCGAAGCAATTGCAGATGCGACAAAAGCTGCCAGCAATATTTGCCAAATCCATAATGAACATTATGAGCAAACAAATTTGAACAGCGATGTTGCTTCAGTTCGCAATAAACGCGGCATTCTTGAACCAAATGAAGCATTGTGCGGCCAAGCTTCAAATTGCTTGGAATGTTCAACGATTTGTGAATCTTGTATGGATGTTTGTCCAAACCGCGCCAATATCGTTGTAACAGTGAAAGGGCAACCGCAAATCGTCCATGTAGATCGGATGTGTAATGAATGTGGTAACTGTGAAACCTTCTGTCCCTACGCAAGTGCACCATACAAGGACAAATTCACATTGTTTAATACCGAAGCTGATTTCAACGATAGTACAAACTCCGGATTCTATGTGATCGATCCGAGAGAAAAAGCTTGCTTGGTTCGTTTATGGGGCAATGTTTCAACTATTCGTTTGGATCAGGCTGGCCTTGATATTCCGGAAGACTTAATTGAATTGATGGATACGATGATCGAAAGCTATGATTATTGTATGCAAATGTAAAAAGACATGAGTTGCCCAAAAAACAACTTCTGAATCGATGGAGGTTAAAATATGTCTATTCTATTGAAAGGCGGAGTTGTAGTCTCCGCAAACGATCGTCGCCAGCTGGATGTCAGGCTGGACGGTGAAACGATCATTGAAATGGGAACAAATTTAGCAATAGGTGAGTCCGAGGTAGAAGATGTCACAGGATGTTTTTTACTACCGGGATTTATCGATGCGCATACGCATTTAGAATTGAATAATGGAAAAGGTTCGATGGGGACAGCTGATAATTTTTACACAGGCAGTAAAGCCGCTGTTGCCAAGGGAACAACGACCGTTATCGATATGGCCACACCAAGCAAAGGCAGTTCGTTGAAAGACTGCTTGGCTGCTTGGGATCATTTAGCTGAAGGAAATAGTTCATGTGATTATACGTATCACATGTCGATCATTGAATGGAATCCTGAAATCAAAGCAGAGATCAAAGAGATGATCGATGCTGGAATCACTTCTTTCAAGATGTATATGGCTTACGATAATCTACGAACAAAGGATGCTGAAATTTTTGAAGCAATGCAGGAAATTCGAACGTTTGGCGGCATGCTTGGTATCCATTGTGAAAATGGCGACATGGTCAATGAAATGATTGCTAAATTTGTAGCAGAAGGAAAAGTAAGTCCTCATTATCATCCGCTAACGAGACCAGATTCTGTTGAAGCAGAGGCGGTAGAGCGTTATCTAATGATTGCTGATCTAGCAGATTTGCCAGTGAATATTGTGCATCTTAGCACAAAACGTTCTCTGGAAGCTGTTCGCCGGGCCCGTGAAAGAGGGCAAAAAGTGTATGTTGAAACTTGTCCGCAATACCTAGTTTTGGACGAACATCTGTATGATGGTCCGGATTTTGAGGGAGCTAAATACGTTTGCTCACCGCCGTTACGTTCGATAGAAGATCAAGCGGCTTTATGGACAGGTGTTATTGAAGGGACAGTCGATACGATCTCTACCGATCATTGCAGCTTTAATTTCGAAGGACAAAAAACGATCGGAAGAACTGATTTCAGTAAAATTCCAAATGGGATGCCTGGTGTAGAAACAAGGCCGGAACTGATTTATACCCATGGCGTAGCAGCAAATAAAATCACCCTAGAACGTATGGTGGGACTTCTTTCGGAAGACATTGCCAAGCAGTTTGCATTGTATCCGCAAAAAGGTGTGATCCAACGAGGCAGTGATGCAGATATCGTTGTTTGGGATCCAGAAAAATCAGGTGTGATTTCTGCGGCGACACAGCTGCAAAATGTGGATTATACCCCTTATGACGGTTTTGAAACAGAAGGAGCTGCTCGTTCTGTCTATCTTAGAGGGCAAAAAGTTGCTGAAGAGGGGCAGATGTTCAAAGAGAAAAAAGGTCGATTTGTTTTTAGAACGATCGGTCAAAATAAGTAATGGAATCAATCAACCCATGTTGATTTAAATAATAAATACGGAGGGGAACATTTTTGGAAAAAATAAAATGGACGGCAAATGAAATGCCTAAAACAGACGATCAGTATTTATCACTGATGTCGAAGGATTCGATTGAAAAAGCGTTGGCTTTTCATCAGAGTTTTCCGCAATATAGCCAAACGCCATTGGCTGAAGTAAAAAATATGGCTGAATATTTAGGATTAAAAGACTTCTTTGTTAAAGATGAATCCTATCGCTTCGGATTGAATGCCTTTAAAGTACTTGGCGGTTCATTTGCGATGGCAAATTACATTGCAGAAAAATTAGGGAAAGATGTATCTGATCTGACCTACGATGTTTTAACCTCTGATAAGCTGCGTGATGAATTCGGTCAAGCAACATTCTTTACAGCAACTGATGGAAATCACGGGCGTGGTGTTGCCTGGGCGGCAAATAAATTAGGGCAAAAATCAGTTGTGCTAATGCCGAAAGGTTCAACACAAACACGGAAGGAAAACATTGAAAAAGAAGGCGCCAAAGTCACGATCGAAGAAGTGAATTATGATGAGTGCGTTCGGATGGCTAATAAAATGGCTGAAGAAACTGAAAACGGTGTCATGGTCCAAGATACTGCGTGGGACGGCTATGAGAAAATCCCGACCTGGATCATGCAAGGCTATGGAACAATGGCTTTAGAAGCATCTAAACAATTAGAAGAAGTAGGAAATAAGCGTCCAACACACGTATTCGTTCAGGCAGGTGTGGGAAGCTTGGCTGGGGCAGTCGTTGGGTATTTCGCCAATTTGTATCCGGATAATCCTCCGACCATGGTCGTTGTTGAAGCACAAGCTGCAGATTGTTTATATAAATCGGCGATCGAAAAAGACGGCAAGATTCGTTTTGTTGAAGGAGACTTACAAACGATCATGGCAGGGCTTGCCTGCGGTGAACCAAATACGATTTCATTCGATATTTTGGAAAATCACACGTCTGTTTTTGTTTCAGCACCAGATTGGGTTTCAGAAAAAGGAATGAGAATGCTCGGAGCGCCATTAAAAGGTGATCCGCAAGTGATTTCAGGAGAATCAGGAGCTGTAGCAATGGGCTTAGTAGCAACTGCTATGAAAGATCCCGAGTACAAAGAATTACGTGATGTCTTGAAACTGGATGAAAATTCTACCGTCTTGATGTTTTCAACAGAAGGCGATACAGATCCAGATAATTATAAAAAAATCTTATGGGGGTAATGGTAAATGGATTTCAAAGCAATTAACGCAGCAGCAGAAGGTTACAGAGCAGACATGATCAAGTTCTTACGTGATCTTGTAAAGATTCCGGGAGAAAGTGCTGAAGAAGGCGCAAAAATGGATTGTGCGAAAGCAGAAATGGAAAAACTAGGATTTGATAAAGTCGAAGTTGATCCTCAAGGAAACTTATTAGGATATATGGGAACTGGTAAAAAGCTAATTGCTTTTGACGGACATATGGATACAGTTGGAATCGGTGAAATGAGCAACTGGGAATTTGATCCATATGACGGATACGAAACAGATACAGAAATCGGTGGTCGTGGGACTTCTGACCAAGAGGGCGGGATCGTTTCTGCTATCTACGGTGCAAAAATCATGAAAGACTTAGGTCTATTATCTGAAAAATATACAGCATTAGTTACAGTGACTGTGCAAGAAGAAGACTGCGATGGCTTATGTTGGCAATATATCATCAAAGAAGACAACATTCGTCCAGAATTTGTTGTGTCAACTGAACCGACGGATGGCGGAATTTACCGTGGGCAACGTGGACGTATGGAAATCAAAGTTGAAGTTAAAGGTGTTTCATGTCATGGCTCTGCACCCGAACGTGGAGACAATGCGATTTATAAAATGGCAGATATTTTACAAGATGTGCGTGCATTGAATAATAATGGCGACACAGAAAGTACAGCGATCAGAGGTTTAGTTCGCATGCTTGATCCAAAATACAATCCAGAATGGAAAGAAGCTCGTTTCTTAGGTCGAGGAACCGTTACAGCTTCGCAAATTTTCCACTCTTCTCCAAGCCGTTGTGCAGTTGCTGATGGTTGTACTGTTTCATTAGACCGCCGTATGACTGCAGGCGAAACATGGGAAAGCTGTCTAGAAGAGATTCGTCAATTACCGGCAGTTAAAAAATATGGTGATGATGTTGTTGTATCAATGTATGACTATGATCGTCCATCTTACACAGGCTTGTCTTACCCGATCGAATGTTACTTCCCAACATGGGTGATCCCAGAAGACCATGGTGTAACGAAAGCATTGATGGAAACACACAGAAATCTTTACGGTGAAGAACGTGAAGGCTCAAAAGAAACTATTGAAATGCGTAAAGCTCGTCCGCTTCTTGATAAATGGACCTTCTCAACCAATGGTGTATCGATCATGGGCCGTAACGGCATTCCATGTATTGGATTCGGACCTGGTGCCGAAGCACAAGCACATGCGCCAAATGAAAAAACATGGAAAGACGATTTGGTTCGTTGTGCAGCAGTTTATGCTGCATTGCCAAGTGTTTATTGCGAAAACAACTAAGTTATCTCGCAAGAAAGTGAGTCTCAAAAAAAATAATAGGAATCATCGAATGATCGTCCTGATGAGTAAAGGACATCAGGGCGGTCCTTTCGCTATTACTAATCAAAAGGGAGAAATAACATGGAAACTTTTAACGAATATATTGCAAAATTGGACAAATTAGAATTTGATAAAATGTATGAAAATGACTTTTTCTTAACTTGGGAAAAAACACGTGATGAACTAGAAGCGGTCTTTACAGTAGCTGATACGCTACGTTATTTACGTGAAAACAATATCTCTACGAAAATTTTCGATAGCGGATTAGGAATTTCCTTATTCCGTGACAACTCAACGAGAACTCGTTTTAGTTTTGCATCTGCTTGTAACCTTTTAGGATTAGAAGTTCAAGATTTAGATGAAGGAAAAAGTCAAATTTCTCATGGTGAAACAGTTCGTGAAACAGCAAACATGATTTCATTTATGGCAGATATCATTGGGATTCGGGATGATATGTATATCGGTAAAGGAAATGCCTATATGCATGAGGTATCTGAATCTGTTCAAGAAGGACATAAGGATGGCGTATTAGAACAACGTCCGACATTAGTCAATTTACAATGTGATATCGATCATCCGACACAAGCGATGGCAGATGCACTTCATTTGATTCACGAATTTGGCGGCGTTGAAAACCTTAAAGGCAAGAAAATCGCTATGACTTGGGCTTATTCTCCATCTTACGGCAAACCATTATCAGTTCCTCAAGGAATCGTTGGTTTGATGACACGTTTAGGGATGGACGTTGTTTTAGCTCATCCAGAGGGCTATGAGATCATGCCGGAAGTAGAAGAAGTGGCGAAGAAAAATGCTGCTGAATCAGGCGGTTCATTTACGAAAACAAATAGCATGGCAGAAGCGTTCAAAGATGCTGATGTTGTTTATCCTAAGAGCTGGGCACCATTTGCAGCGATGGAAAAACGCACACAATTATACGGTGAAGGCGATCAAGCTGGGATCGATGCGCTAGAAAAAGAATTATTAGCAGATAATTCCAACCATAAAGATTGGGAATGTACGGAAGAATTGATGAAAACGACAAAAGACGGCAAAGCATTATATATGCACTGCTTGCCTGCTGATATCACTGGTGTTAGCTGTGAAGAAGGAGAAGTAGCTGCCTCTGTCTTTGATCGTTACCGTGTTCCTCTATACAAAGAAGCTAGTTACAAACCATATATCATTGCGGCAATGATCTTCTTAAGTAAAGTGAAGAGCCCGCAACAAACATTGAAAGAGCTTGAACAAAAAGCGACACCGAGAGAAGTAAAATAAACGGTGTAAAGATCATTGGCATGAAGTGAGATGCTTTTTCTATCAATGATGATAGTTATTAGTAAAATAATTTGCTCTCTTTTAGAAATACCATTGAAATGATAATAAGACCTTTCCAAGTCCATTTATATTGGCTATCGGTTAAGAAAAAGTTGTTTTGAGACGAATCTGCTGTCCACAGGTTCTGACCACTTCATGCACAATTCAGATTTTTCTTAACACTCATTGACAGGATTTATTGAAGAGAAAGCATCTTACTTTTTTACTAAAATATCGAAACGATAAGGTGGATGATTGAATGGTAAAACGAGTAGTCGTTGCCCTTGGCGGAAATGCCTTAGGGGATAATTTAACAGAACAAATGACCGCAGTCAAAGAAACATCAAAAGCAATCGCGGATTTGATCGAAGCAGGATATGAAGTGATTTTATCACATGGGAATGGTCCTCAAGTTGGGATGATCCAATTAGCGATGGAAGAACTTTCCTTAAGCAATCCTGAAAAATATCCAACAGTTCCATTATCGGTCTGCGTAGCCATGAGTCAAAGCTATATTGGGTATGATTTACAAAATGCTCTTCGGGAAGAATTGCTAAACCGTGATGTCACACAGCCTGTAGCAACGGTGATCACTCAAGTCGGTGTAGATCCAAATGATCCAGCTTTTGAGCGTCCAGCAAAACCGATCGGACGTTTTATGTCTAAAGAAGAAGCCGATCAATTAGTGAAAGAGAAACACGTAACAGTCGTTGAAGATTCAGGTAGAGGCTATCGCCAAGTCGTTGCTTCACCAAAACCAAAAGAAATCATTGAAGTTGAAACGATCACATCATTGATCAAGTCTGGCCAAACAGTGATTGCTTGTGGCGGCGGTGGAATTCCAGTCGTTAAGGAAGGCAATCATTTGAGCGGTGTTCCAGCAGTGATCGATAAAGACTTTTGTAGTGAATTACTAGCAGAATTGGTAGATGCTGATTTATTGATCATTTTGACAGCTGTTGAAAAAGTATGTGTCGATTTTGGTAAACCAACACAAAAAGAATTAACGAATGTTACGATCGATGAAATGAAGCAACATGCCAAAGATGGTCAGTTTGCGCCTGGATCGATGTTGCCGAAAGTTGAAGCAGCGATTCAATTTGCAGAATCAAAACCAGGACGTAAAACGTTGATCACTCTTTTAGAAAAAGCGAAAGATGGGATTCTTGGTAAGACAGGAACAACCATTCAACAATAAAGAAACTAACGAATTCAAATAGGAATAGGAGTGAAGTAGATGACAAATAAAATGATCAATTCAGCAAATGCACCAGCAGCAGTAGGACCGTATTCACATTCTGTATTCGCAGGACAGACACAATACATTTCCGGACAATTAGGACTTGATCCTGTAAGTGGTGAAATGAAGGAAACAGTTGAACAACAGGCAGAACAAGCACTAACGAATCTAGGAGCTATTCTTAAAGAAGCAGGTATGACCTATGACCATGTGGTAAAAACAACGGTCTTTTTAAAGAATATGTCAGATTTTGCTAAAATAAATGATATTTATGGAAAATACTTCTCAAACACTCTTCCTGCTCGTTCGTGTGTAGAAGTATGTGAGTTACCAAAAAACGGACTTTTTGAAGTAGAAGCAATCGCAGTCAAAAATTGATTTTTGAAAGACTTTCGTAAAGAAAAGGGTTGCGGATTTTTGAGACTCGTTAAGTGCAGTCCTTTTTAAAATAAAAAGAGAAGAAGGAAACTTGCCTATGAGTGAAAAGGAAGAAAAGGCATTGTTCGAATACGATGCCAAGTTATCGATCAAAGAAGCTGTTCCGATGGGCTTACAACACGTCGTAGCAGCAGTCGTCGGGATCGTTACACCAGGGATCATGATTGCCAAAGTTTGTAATCTAGATTCCGGTGATACAACGATCATGATTCAGACATCGCTGATTTTTTCAGCAATCGCTACGTTGATCCAGCTATTTCCGATTTTTGGGAAGGTTGGTTCTAGACTGCCTGTGATGATGGGAGCGAGTTTTGCTTATGTACCGATTCTAATGGCTATTGGGGGAGATTTCGGTATTGCCGCAATATTTGGGTCACAGTTAGTCGGCAGTATCTTGGTTATTTTAGTTGGTTTATCGATTAAAAAAATTCGGATATTGTTTCCTCCGCTAGTTACTGGTACAGTTATATTGAGTATTGGATTATCTCTATTTCCAGTAGCGATCAAGTATATGGCCGGTGGTGCCGGCAGTCCTGATTTTGGTTCTGCTCAAAACTGGCTGGTTGCGTTACTGACGTTTGCAGTAGTCTTTTATTTTAATTATTTTTCTAAAGGTTTTCTAAAATTATCGTCCATTTTAAATGGAATGATCATTGGTTATATCGTATCGTTAGTTTTAGGGATGGTCGATTTTGGCCCTGTACAAGAAGCATCAGTGTTTCAGGTGATCACACCGCTTTATTTTGGGCTTGATTTTCAACTCGTTCCAATTTTGACTTTAGTGGTCATGTTTATTGTCGATGCCGTGCAGGCGATCGGTCAGTTTACAGCTACAACTGTTGGTGCAATGGATCGCGAGCCAACGGATAAAGAGCTTTCCGGTGGAATTATGGGAAGCGGTTTCTCAAACTTTATCGGCAGTTTTTTCGGTTCAGTTCCAGTCGCTACTTTTGGTCAAAATGTTGGGTTAGTAACTGTAACAAGAGTGATCAATAAATATGTGATGGTTTTTGCTTCTGTCATTCTGTTGGTCGCAGGATTTGTTCCAAAAGTCGCTTCGATCTTGACAACGATTCCTTATGCTGTGATCGGCGGGGCAACGATTTCTGTTTTCGCTTCGATCTCAATGACGGGTATTCGGATGATTTCCTCTCAAGAATTAACACCAAGAAATACAGGTGTCGTTGGAATTGCCTTAGCTTTTGGAATAGGTGTGACATTATCTGTTGGTAGCTTGAGCGGATTTCCGCCTTGGGTGACAACGATTTTTGGCAATTCAGAAGTTATTTTAACAACGATCGTTGCAGTGCTCTTAAATGTGCTTTTGAAAGAAGAAAAAGAAGTAGCGCTTGAGTAACTGTAAGGATTTTCTCCTTAAAGGTAATAAATGGATTGAGGCGAAAAGTTGATTTTTGCCTCAATACCAATTGGAATAATGGGCATATAAAGGGAGGAAAGAATGAGACATTTTTTTCTACAGGGGGATAAATTTATCGGGAAATCGACGATGCTGCAAAAAATATTACAAGAAATGGCGATTCCAGTCGGCGGGTTCTATGTCGAGCGAAGGTGGGATGCACTGGGAAACATTACTGGTTTTGAACTAAGGGCAGCAATGGACTTATCTACGTCTGTAAAAGCTTCTCAAAGCAATGAGGATCATTATTTTATTTATACTGAAGATGGAAAACGTTATCATAATCTAGCGGTTTTTGAAGAATTTGGCTGTGAATTGCTTCGTAAAGCGAGACGATCAGAGCAAGTAATACTTTTAGATGAAATCGGTGGAATAGAGCTCTTGTCAGACAAATTCACTAAAGAGCTGCTGACAACGATTCGACGATCAAAAAAAATTCTAGGGGTATTTAAGTCTGAAAAAAATTATCAAAACCAAAAGCAGCATACATTAGAGAAACTTGAAATCAGTCATCAACGAGAATTATTAAAACAAGAAATTATTAAAGCTAATGGAAAAATCATGTCATTGACGCAAGAGAATCAAGACTTGCTAGAAGATAAGCTACGTCTTTTTTTGAAAGAGTAATTTTTTTTGGTAGCCGTTATCTTTCTTGAGGATAACGAAAATGATCAAAAAAGGAGGGGACGATATGGAGGAAAAAGAAAAATTCAATTACACACTGAATTTGAAGTTGCGTATGAATCGGATATTTTTTGGCCCAGGTGTTGTCGAGTTGCTCCAAAGGATCTCTCAAACCGGCTCTTTGAATACCGCAGCCAAACAGATGAAAATGTCATACAACAAAGCGTGGCGAATGATTCAAAAAGCGGAAGAGGAATTAGGCTATCCATTGGTGCATAAAAGTGTCGGAGGAAATAATGGCGGAGGGTCTGTAGTAACAAGAGAAGGAAAACGCTTGACTGCTAAATTTTTACTTTTTCAAAAAAAGACCTATCATATCACGAATCAATACTTTAATGAAATATTCAGTGAGGATTTAGAAAAGTTGGAGGAAAAAGCATGAAGGAGATTTTTGACCGATTGTCTCAGGCAATCAAGAATAAAAATGATACTGTTTTAGTTTCAGTCATTGCAAGTTCTGGTTCAACACCGCGAGGAGAAGGGGCACGAATGCTGGTCGATAAAAACGGGCGGGTTGCAGGAACGATCGGCGGTGGTGCTGTTGAATTCCGTTCGGAACAGCTGGCAAAGGAAGTGCTGGAAACAAAAGCAGCAAAAATTGAGACGTTTATTTTAGCGCCGAACGATGTTGCAGACTTAGGCATGGTTTGCGGCGGCAATGTAGAAGTACTTTTTCAATTTATTGATTGCCAGGAACCAAGTGTTAGTGTCATTTGTCAGAAGTTTAACCAGCACTACCAAGAGAATCGACCGTGTTGGCTGATTTCTGAATTAGGTGAACAACCGTCGAATCATTTAACTTTTTATAGTCGTGAAACTGGATTTTATAATGAGGAATCGAAAGAACTTCAGAAGCTTATGTTTAAACAAGGAATGACGATTGTTTCTGATTCAGACAAGCGATTTTTAGTCGAATCTCTTATAAACACTGGGAAAGTATATATATTCGGCGGTGGACATGTTGCACAAGCGTTGGTTCCTGTACTGAAAACAGTAGACTTCTACTGTGTTGTACTGGATGATCGTCCCGAATTATTAACAAAAGAATATTTCCCGGAGGCAGACCAATGTGTTGTACTCGATCTAAAAAATATCATGGATAAAGTCGAGATCACCGAAGAAGATTATGTTGTTGTTATGACAAGAGGGCATCAATTCGATTTTGAAGTGTCGAAGCAAGTTTTGAAGACAAACGCATACTATATCGGTGTGATGGGAAGTAAGCATAAAATAGCAATACAGATCAAACGGTTGAAAGAATGTGGATTCGAGACTGAGGAGATCGATCGGATCAATATGCCGATCGGCTTAAAAATAAAAACAGAAACACCGGCAGAGCTTGCAATAAGTGTTGCTGGAGAGTTGATCATCAAGCGGGCAGAAAAATAAAAGCCTCTTTTGGGAGTGGACACAGTGGAGATGCGACAATCATTATCTAGGCACAAAAAAATCATACTTTTGGGAACGATCCTTCTCTTTTTTGTTGTACTGATCGTCTCCTTTTTACTGGGAAAATATCCGATCACGCTGACTGATTTTTTGCGCGCAGTGATCAATAAGATAATTCCGCTGGAGCAGACTTGGAGTACTCAAGTGGAAACCATTTTATTTAAGATTCGTTTTCCTAGAATTATTATGGCGGCAGTGATCGGCAGTGGCATTTCAGTTGCTGGTGCGACCTATCAGGCTTTGTTCCAAAATCCAATGATATCACAAGACATTTTGGGTGCTTCACAAGGAGCAGCCTTTGGTGCTGCAGTCGGATTGTTCTTTTCATTGACCTATGAACAAGTGATTTCGTTATCGTTTTTCTTTGGCTTACTGGCTGTCGCAGTGGTGTTGCTATTGAACCGTTGGCTAAAAAGTAAGTCTGTGTTGAACATGGTTTTGATTGGGATGATGATCGGTTCGTTGTTTTCGTCTGCTGTTTCTTTTTTAAAACTGGTCGGTGATCCAACCAACACACTTCCTGCAATCACTTATTGGCTGATGGGCAGTCTATCTGCAATCAAAATACAGGATCTTCATTTTGCTGTGCCGCTTATTTTAGTTGGTATGATACCGATTTTTCTACTGCGCTGGCGTTTGAATGTCCTTTCTTTAGGGGAGGAAGAGGCCTTGAGCCTAGGTGTTAACAGTAGACAATTACGAATTGTTTTGATTACAGCGGCAACACTGATCACAGCGGCTGCAGTTTCTGTTAGCGGTTTGATTGGCTGGGTCGGTTTGATCGTTCCTCATTTTTCACGTCTGCTTATAGGGAACGATCATCGCTATAGCATTCCTGTGAGTGCTATTTTAGGCGGCACATTTTTGTTGTTTGTTGATGATTTTTCTCGCTTGCTCTCGACAAGTGAAATTCCGATCGGGATACTGACTTCGTTTATTGGTGCACCGATTTTTCTTATTCTGATTGCTAAAAGTAGTCGTGCTGTTAACGCTTGATTTTGGAGGGATCGATATGCTGCAAGTGATAGATCTAAATTTTTCGTATAGAAAATCAAAAATATTAACGAACATCTCTTTTGAGTTGGACTGCGGACGATCCGTTTGTTTACTAGGAAAGAACGGGGTTGGGAAAAGTACATTGTTTAAATGCTTACTGAACATAGTAAAACCAACCTCGGGAGTGATCAAGATAGAAGGAAAAGAGCTTCAGCATTTCTCAAGAAGTCAACTTTCCAAATGCATATCTTATATTCCTCAGACCCAAAATGGACAAACAGGATTTACCGTTTTCGAAATGGTCTTGTTGGGGACGACCTCTCGTTTGAACCATTTTCAGCAACCTGGAAAAATGGAATATGATTTGGCAGAAGCTGCATTAGTTGATTTGAACATTGCACACTTAAAGCAGAAATTGTTTTCTGAAATCAGCGGAGGCGAACAACAATTAGTGATCATTGCCCGTTCAGTTGCTCAACAGAGTAAAATCATCATCATGGATGAACCGTGTGCAAATTTGGATTATGGCAATCAGATCATGGTGCTGGAGATGATTCGAACCCTTAGTAAAAAAGGCTATTTGATTATTCAGGCCACTCATGACCCTAATCATGTATTGCAGTATGGGGATCAGGTATTGATTTTACAAGAAGGAAAGTTGCTTGTTCAAGGAGCACCAAAAGAGGTATTGACGAGCCAACGATTGGAGGAAATTTATCAGGTGCCAGTCATTGTGAGAGAGCTGGAAATGGAGCAGCAACGAATTTGTTTGCCTAAAAAGAGAACGATCAACTAGAAAGAGAGAGAACCATGTGGAAACTATATGATGAATTGATTGAAGCCATTCCTTCTGGAATCAAGATTTCTGATCTAGCGCAAACTGAACGCTGGACATTTGCGGTCAATGATCAAACGATTGGAACGGCGATGAAGTTTTCCAAAAAATACCAGGATCTTGAATACTATCAGCAGATGGAGTTACAAGAAGTTGCAGCACTTGTTAAGTCCTGGGATTTTGAAAAGGCCAGTTTTGGATTAGCGGCAATCAATAGCTTTTTTAATGATAATAAACAAGTGAAAAAGCAGTTTCAGACAGAGAAAATCTACCATAAAGATGCTTTTGATCGATTGATCGAAAACCCCAATCAGCAAAAAATCGGTATGATCGGCCATTTTCCATTTGTCGATCGTTATCCAGAACTTAGCAAAAATATCAGCATCTTTGAATTAGAGCCTAGAATTGGTGATTATCCAGCTAGTGCATGTGAATTCTTACTTCCTAAGATGACGACTGTTTACATCACCGCTTCAACGATCATCAATAAAACATTGCCTAGACTATTGGAGTTATCAGAACACGCACAAACCATTTTAGTTGGTTCCAGCTGTCCTTTGAGTAACAGCTTGTTCAACCATGGTATAGACATACTGGCAGGAACTATTTATGAAAATACTCTGACTGAATTACAAGCGAAAAAATCATCTGAGCGATTACCACTCAGTAAATACGGTCATGCCGTCATGATCGAAAAAAGAAAGGCGTAGAAAGAATGAAAAAGAAAACAATTCAGCTAGTTGTCCTTATGCTACTCTCGGTAGTAATAACAGGGTGTGCAGGCAAGAATGATCAAACAAATGACAGTAAAAGCAGTAGTTCACAGTCAGAAAAGATGACCCGAATATTTACTGATTCTGCCGGAAGAGACGTGGAAATACCAAATACTATCGAAAAAATCGCTCCTTCTGGTCCATTAGCACAACTTGTTTTATATACAAGTTCACCAGATTTGTTAGTTGGATTGGCGAGTCCATTTTCAACTGAATCAAAGGAATTTATTGATCAAAAATACCAGTCCTTACCTGAGTTTGGTCAATTTTACGGTAAGAATGCCAGTCTGAATATGGAAGCCCTTAGTGCGGCAGAACCAGATGTTGTGATCGATATCGGTGAAGCTAAAAAAACGGTCAAAGAAGATATGGATAAATTACAGGATCAGTTAGACATTCCTACGATATTTATTGAGGCAAATCTGAGCAATCTACCTGAAGCCTATCAAAAAATCGGTGAGTTGCTCGGCAACACAGAAGAAACAGATCAGTTAAGTGCATATTGTGAAAAAGTATTGGCCCAAGCGAAGGAAGTCAAAGGAAGCTTGAAAGCTGCAGATCAAAAAAGTGTTTATTACGCTTCTGGAAATGCTGGTTTAAATACAAATGCTGAAGGTTCTTTTCATGCTCAGGTCATTGATGAGGTAGGCGCTAAAAATGCTGCAGTCGGTGTGGATATTGTTTCTAAAGGTGCTGGAAGTGTTGTCTCGATGGAACAATTGATCCAATGGCAGCCAGATTATATTCTTGCAGATTCAAAAGATGTTTACAAGCAGATCACCACAGAGGAGTCTTGGAAAGAATTGACTGCTGTCAAAGAAAATAGAGTGTACCAAATTCCGACAGCGCCATATAATTTCTTAGGTTCGCCACCGTCAGTCAATCGAATCATCGGGATCCAATGGCTAGGTCAATTGATTTATCCAGAGCAATATCAGCTTGATATCAAGCAAGCTGTCGCAGAGTTTTATGAACTATTTTATCATGTAAAACCGACAAATGATCAGATCTCAGCAGTCTTAGAAAACGCTCAATAGCATCTATGTAAGGAGGAAAAAAATGCAGATCAAAACAGAACTCCCAGAAATTTTTACTGAATTTGACGAAGCACGTCGTCAAGGATTCATTCAAGTCAAAGAATTAAAAGAACAAGGAATTCCTGTGATCGGTGTCTACTGTACATTTATGCCGGAAGAAATAGTCTTAGCAGCAAATGCCGTTCAAATCAGCTTATGTTCTACTTCAGATGAAACCATCGCAGCAGCAGAGGAAGATCTACCAAGAAATCTCTGCCCGTTGATCAAATCAAGTTACGGTTTTGGGAAAACAGATAAATGTCCTTTCTTTTACTTTTCTGACTTAGTTGTGGGTGAAACGACATGTGATGGCAAGAAAAAAATGTATGAATATATGGAAGAATTTAAACCGCTATATTTGATGCAATTACCAAATATGCGTAATTCAGCTGCTTCTTTCAATTTATGGAAAGATGAAATCGTTCGTTTCAAAGAAAAGCTGGAGGAATTTCTTGATGTAGAAATTACGGAGGAACAAATCCGTCAGGCGATCCGTTTAAAAAACAGAGAACGTGAAGCACGCAAAAATTTTTACGGTCTAGGAAAATTAAATCCGCCAGCAATCGAAGGATCAGAAATTTTCAAGGTGATGTACGGAGCAAATTATACATTTGAAAAAGAGGGCTTGATCGAAAAACTGACAACAACAACGAATACTATTCAAGATCAGTATCCTGAAAAACACCAGCCACAAGGAAAGCCGCGCATTTTGATCACAGGCTCTCCCATGGGCGGAGTAACTGAAAAAGTTATCCGTGCAGTCGAGGAGAACGGTGGAACGATCGTAGGATTTGAAAATTGTACAGTAGCTAAAGCGGTGGAAAAATTAGTCGATGAAGAAAAAGAAGATGTCTATGAAGCGTTAGCTGAAAAGTATATCGATATTGGCTGTGCCTGTATGTCGAATAATACAAGTCGTTTTGATTTGCTGGATCGAATGATTGATGAATATCAAGTTGACGGCGTGCTGGATATGGTATTGCAGTCATGTCATCCCTATTCGATTGAATCATTGAAAGTTCGCCGTTTTTGCCAAGAAGAAAAGAATGTTCCATATCTTTATTTGGAAACGGACTATTCGACAGCAGATATCGAGCAAATCAATACACGTGTTGCCGCATTCATTGAAATGCTGGAGGAGTAGAGCGATGCGAGTGATTGGTCTAGATAGTGGCTCTACAACTACTAAAGGCGTTCTTTTTGAACATGGTAAACTTCAAAAAAAGAAACTCGTATCAACATCTGGTGACCCCAAAGTAGCTAGTGAAAAAATTTTTACGGAATTAGGTAATACACCAGAAACGTTTATTGTTACAACAGGTTATGGACGGAAATTGATCCAGGCAGACAAAATTGTAACAGAGATCACTTGTCATGCAAAAGGAGCCGCTTATTTGAGAGACGGCATCAAAAATGTGATCGATATTGGCGGTCAGGACAGCAAAGCGATTCGAATGGATCAGTTTGGCAGAGTGCTGGATTTTAGTATGAATGATAAATGTGCGGCTGGCACTGGACGTTTTGTAGAAGTGCTGATGAGAACGTTAGGTGAAAAAATTGAGCAGATCGATCCATTTGTCGCGCATGCAGTACCAGTAAAAATCAACAGCATGTGTACTGTCTTCGCAGAATCTGAAGTGATCAGTTTGATCGGAAAAGGTGAAAAAAGAGAGAATATTGCTTTAGGTGTTCTTCATTCGATCGCCAGCCGAATCAGCAATCAATTAAGGCAAGTAAATCCAGAAACAGGACCGATCTTTTTTTCCGGGGGCTTATCTCATAGTCAAACGATGGCAAAACTGATTGGACAGTATACGAAGATGGCGGTCTATTACGATCAGGAGCTTTCTCAATATGCTGGTGCGATCGGCGCTGCACAGATTGTTTTGCAGCAGAATTAAATAAAATTATTTTTTTGCTAAAAAATAATTTTTAGCTTAACAATTTGTGTTATAATCATAGTGATAAAAAGCTATATTATAATAGAAATTGGGGTGTAAAGAAAAAATGTATTCATTCGTAGTAAATGGCAAACCTGAAACCTGCAGCACAAACAAAAAATTGATGGACTTTCTACGGGAAGATCTATCGCTGACCGGAACGAAAGATGGTTGTAACCAAGGCTCATGCGGCGCTTGTTCAGTGCTGATTAATGGAAGGGTTTCCAAAGCGTGTTTATTCAATTTGGAAAAGCTTGAAGGTAAGGAAATCACCACGATCGAAGGAATCAGTCAAAGACAAAAAGATGTTTACGCATATGCTTTTGCGAAAATGGGCGCAGTTCAGTGTGGATATTGTATACCGGGAATCGTGATCTCAGCGCAAGGCTTACTGAACAAAAAAGAAGAACCAAGCGATGAAGAGGTTCGTAAAGCAATTAGAGGGAATATTTGCCGATGTACTGGCTATGTTAAAATCATCGAAGCGATCCAATTAGCTGCTAAAATGTTTCGTGAAGATTTGAGCATACCAGAAGAAGCTTCAACGGGCAAACTTGGTGAAGACTTCAAACGTGTCGATGCGGTTGAGAAGACTTTAGGTACGGGGCTTTATGTAGATGATATCACAGTCGAAGGTATGCTGCATGCTTCTGCGATCCGTAGTAAATACCCAAGAGCAAAAGTCCTGAATATCGATACATCCAAAGCTTTAGAGCATCCTGAGTGTGAAGCGGTACTGACTGCTAAAGATGTACCGGGAAATAATAAAATCGGTCACTTGGAATTTATATCTGATTGGGATGTAATGATTCCAGAAGGAGAAATCACACGTTATGTGGGGGATGCAGTAGCGTTAGTCGTTTCTAAAGACAAAGAAGCATTAGAAGAAATCAAAGAGCTTGTCGAAATTGAGTATGAAGAGCTGAAACCGATGGTCACCTGTGAAGAAGCATTAGCTGAAGGAGCTCCATTGATCCATGAAAAAGGCAATGTTCTATCTCATGAGCACCTTGTTCGTGGAAATGCAGATGAACAGCTAGCTGCTTCTGCTCATGTCGTCACCCAACATTATTCTGTACCGATCAATGAACATGCATTTATGGAGCCGGAATGTGCGATTGCAATGCCGGAAGGTGAAGACGGAATTTTACTTTATAGTGCTGGGCAAAGTATTTATGATGAACAACGAGAAGTTGCAAGAATGCTTGGAGTAGAAAAAGAAAAAGTTCATGTCCAAGCAAAATTAGTCGGCGGCGGCTTTGGCGGAAAAGAAGATATGAGCGTCCAGCATCATGCGTCACTTGCAGCTTGGTGTTTACAGAAACCTGTGAAAGTCTTGCTTAGTCGCCAAGAAAGTTTGATGGTTCATCCGAAGCGTCATGGAATGGAGATGGACTTTACAACTGGCTGTGACGAAGAAGGAAATCTAACGGCAATGAAAGCTGTTATCTATTCAGATACTGGAGCCTATGCTTCGTTGGGTGGTCCAGTCTTGCAAAGAGCATGCACTCATGCGGCAGGTCCCTATAAATATCAACATATCGATGTTGAAGGTTTTGCCGTATACACGAATAATCCGCCAGCTGGAGCGTTCCGCGGCTTTGGTGTTTGTCAGACGGCCTTTGCAATTGAGAGTAATTTAAATCTACTGGCAGAAAAAGTAGGGATTTCGCAATGGGATATACGCTATAAAAATGCTGTAGCACCAGGAGACTCCTTACCAAATGGACAGCTTGTGTCAAATAATGCTGCATTAAAAGAGACCTTATTGGAAGTCAAAGAAGCATACGAAAATGCAGAAATTGCTGGTATTTCCTGCTTCTTTAAAAACAGCGGGATCGGTGTTGGCTTGTCCGATGTTGGTCGTTGTATTGTTTCAGTAGAAGACGGTAAAGTCCATGTAAGAACGAGTGCAGCATGTATCGGACAAGGGATGGCGACAGTTACCACGCAAGTGGCCTGTGAGACACTGAATCTACCACCGGAAATGATCATAGCAGAAGCACCAGATACTCGTCGTACACCGGATTCCGGCACAACAACTGCTTCTCGTCAGTCTTTATTTACAGGTGAAGCGACAAGAAGAGCTGCCATGCAGTTACGTTATGAGCTGGATATGGGACGTTCGTTATCAGATTTAGAAGGGCAAGAATTTTATGGTGAATATTCTGCTAAAACAGATCCATTGATCAATGATAAGACGAATCCTGTTAGTCATGCTGGCTATGGCTATGCTTCTGAAGTGGCGATTTTAGATGAAAAAGGGAAAGTCGAGAAATTTGTTGCTGCTTATGACATGGGACAAGTTGTGAATCCTAAAGCTGCGGAAGGCCAAATCGAAGGTGGGATCGTCATGGGCATGGGCTATGCGCTGACAGAAAAATTTGCGATGGAAGATGGGTACGTAAAAGCAAAATATGCCACATTAGGTTTGTTGAACGCGGCACAAGTACCGCCGATCGAAACGATCTTAGTTCAAGCTGATAATATTCATGACGGCTTGGCCTACGGAATCAAAGGAGTTGGAGAATTAGCAACGATTCCGACGGCTCCTGCATTAGCGGGTGCTTATTATGCACTGGACGGTAAGCTGCGTCCGACATTACCAATGGAAGATACCTTCTATCAAAAAAAGAAAAAGTAAAAAAGTAATACTGTGATGTGCTGGGAAAATCGCTCATAACAGGCGAAAAAACGCATCTATTTGAAAGAGTTGGATGCGTTTTTTCTTTTTTGTAAAACAGACGTAAAGGAGAAAAAAGTGATGCTAAAGATCAGTGCGATCATTATGGCCTCTGGTTTTTCAAAAAGAATGGGCACCAATAAACTATTCCTTGAATATCAGGGAAAAACTTTTTTGGAACACGTTCTTTTGTTATCGAAGAAGCTTGGCTTTTTTGAACAAATTTTAGTCATTTCACCTGAAAATCTAGCAGGCATATCTTTACCTGAAGACGTCAAAGTTGTGTTGAACCACGATGCTGACCAAGGTCAAAGCACCAGCGTACGTTTAGGGACACAATTTGCTTCTGGAGCTGGTTACCTTTATCTGACCGTAGATCAGCCTTTGCTGGATGAAAGCTTATTTGCACCGCTTTTAGCAGCATATACCACAGAAAACATTGTTTTTCCAGTTACATTAGAAGGAAAACCAAGTAGTCCAATCTTTTTCGGGAAGCGATTTCGGACAGATTTATTACAGGTTTCAGGCAGTACTGGCGGTCGTGAGGTCCGAAATAAATATCCTGATGCGTGGCATCAGGTGCCAGTCGACGAACCTTATCGGTTAGCGGACATTGATACATATAGCGATTATCAAAAGCTGATCGCCAATAAAGTAGATGAAAGGACACGATCATGAAACTACCTGTCTATCTAAATTATGCGGCAACCTCTAACCAGAAATTTGACACAACGATCGATGAGCTTTGTGCATATTTAAAAGAAAATAATAGTACAAATACAAACCGCAACGTCAATGCTTTAGGCGATCTTGGTGCACTTTTTAATGCACGCCAAGTACTTGCTGATTTTTTTCATGCCCCAGATCCAGCGCATGTGATTTTTACATCTAATGCGACGATGGCGTTGAATATGGTATTGCATGGCTTACTAAAACTAGGGGATCATGTATTGACAACAATGGTGGAGCATAATGCAGTAACCAGACCACTGCATCTTCTTGAGACGGAACGAAATGTTGCTGTTACACATTTAGTATGTGCGAAAGATGGTAGCTTTGATCCTGAGCAGATCGAAATGGCTATTCGTGGAGAAACGAAGGTGCTGGTGATGACCCATGCCTCAAATGTTTTAGGAACGATACTTCCTATTAAAGAATGTTTTGAAAAAGCCAAAAAGCACGGGATCATCACGGTTTTGGATAGTGCACAGACGGCCGGTTTTTTACCGCTTGATATGAAAGAGCAGGCAATAGATATTTTAACGTTTACAGGACACAAAAGCCTAATGGGGCTGTCTGGAATCGGCGGTTTTGTTTTAGGAAAAGACATAGAAAAGAAAATCGATCCTTGGTTGACAGGAGGAACGGGCAGTGCTTCTCATTTATTGACACAGCCGGAATTTTTACCAGATAAATTTGAGCCGGGCACCTTGAATACGCTTGGGATCATTAGCTTGAAAAGTGCTGTCACAGAAATACAGCGGCTTGGTTTAGACCGAATTTTAATGCATGAACGACTGTTGACGAAAAGATTTTTAGATGGCGTCAAAGGAATGCCGGTTGAAATCTTGGGATGCCAAGATGCAAAACGGTCAGTCCCTGTTGTTTCCCTCGTTAGTCCCCAAATAGATAGCGGTGAGCTTGCTCAACGATTAGCTGATGAGTTTCAAATCGTTACGAGATCAGGCTTGCATTGTGCACCATTGGCTCATGAAACAGCAGGGTCACTCAAGACAGGAGCTGTTCGCTTTAGCTTTGGCTGGGAGACAACGCTAGCAGAAGTCGATTATGCATTATCAGCATTAGAAAAAATTTTATCTCAATGATAGAAAGTAAGGAGAGACCGATGGAATTTTTATCACAATGTACATCAGGAGGCTGCGGCGCTAAAATAGGACCAAATGAATTAGCCGGCTTTTTGAATCATTTACCAACATTTACGGACAAACGCATATTAGTGGACTTTGACTCATCTGATGATGCGGCAGTTTATCAAATTTCAGAAGACACGGCACTGATTTCTACAGTTGATTTTTTCTCTCCAATGGTCGATGATCCTAAAACTTTTGGCCGGATCGCCGCAGCAAATGCTATGAGTGATGTGTATGCCATGGGCGGTGAGGTGCTGTTTGCTCTGAATTTGGTTTGCTTTCCTGAAAAGATGGACAAGCAGATGCTTTCAGACATTCTATATGGTGGAGCCGAAAAACTGAAGGAAGCACAAGCATCTTTGGCAGGAGGACATTCGATTTATGATCATGAACCGAAGTATGGTTTGGCTGTAACGGGAAGGATCGATCCACAAAAAATCATCCGTAACAACACAGCAGAACCTGGAGATATCTTGATTTTGACCAAAGCATTGGGTGTAGGCTTGATACAAGCAGCTGTAAGAGGACAGGTTGCTTCAAAGAAAGCAGAGCAAGCGGCTATTGACTCGATGGAGCGGTTGAATAAATATGCTGCTGAAAAAATGCAGGATTTTGCAGTCCATGCTTGTACGGATGTCACTGGTTTTGGTCTATTAGTTCATGCTGCAGAGATGGCAGACAAACATGTAACACTCGTCATAGACACAGAGCAACTGCCGTTATTGCCGGAAGCGTATCATTATGCAGAAGAATTTTTAGCGACAGCTGCTGGACAAAGAAATCGCCAGTTTATGGCTGATAAAATTGATCTATCCGCTATTACACCAGCTTTTCAAGAGATATTATTTGATCCGCAAACATCCGGAGGACTTTTGTTGAGCGTAGCACCAGAACAAGCAGAGGCTTGCTTGGCCGCTATCCAAAAAGAAGACCCAGTTGCTGCCATTATTGGGGAAGTCTGTGAAAGAATCACAGAGCAGCCGTTGCTTATTTTATAAGAAAGAAGGATACAAAATGAATAAAATCAATGCTTTAGGAAAACCCTGCCCAATTCCAGTCATTGAAGCCAAAAAGGCCATTCGGGAAATTCAAGCAGAAGGTGGATCGATCGAAATACTGGTCGATAACGAGGTCGCAGTTAAAAATATAGAAAAAATGGTCCACGGCCTAAAATTGAAGGCTAAGATCAAACAGGTGAACGAAGCAGAATGGACTGTTCAAATTGCTGTACCTAAAAAACAAATACAAGCAGATTCAGAGCAGCCCGACCAGGAGCTTGTGATTGCTTTTGGAAAAAAAACGATGGGTGAAGGAGATCCTGATCTTGGCGAAATTTTACTTAAAAATTTTATCTACTCACTGACAGAACTAGAGACACCACCAGAACATCTACTGTTTTTCAATAGTGGAGCATATCTGACAAATAAAGGGTCAAATGCTTTGAAGGATCTGCATAGACTGGAAGAGAAAGGAACGCAGATCAGCACGTGTGGTGCTTGTCTGGACTTTTATCAAATCAAAAAAAGCTTAGCAATCGGTGAAATCACTAATATGTATGGAATCACAGAAGTGATGGCTCAAGCAAAAAAAGTGATCAACTTTTAGTAAAAGAGGTGTAAAGATGGAATACCTTTTGACTTTTCAAAATACGCATTATGCTGTCCATAGTGAAAAAATTTTGGACGCACATAAGATCCCAGTTTCTGTTATGGCATTGCCGACAAGTCTGGGTGATTTTTGCGGGATCTGCTTACGACTGGACGCTTCTTATGTTGAAAAAGGACAACAGTGTTTATCACAGGCTGACTTACCAATTGAAAAAATTTTTATCATTGAAGAACAAAATAACGAAAGGAGCTATAGGGAATGGAACGATTGAACGATTGCTTTGCATTTCAGGGGAAACAAGTGATCTCACTGATTGGAAGCGGCGGTAAAACAAGCTTGATGTGGTATTTAGCGGACTGCTATCGTCACGAAAAAGTGTTAGTCAGTACGACGACGAAAATTGGCTATCCGCTTCATCAGCTGTACGACTTTTTCTATTGTCAAGATTTCTCTAAAGTAGGAACTGATGGTAGAGGGATCACATTAGCTGGAACACATATGCTGGGTGCACATAAATTAAGTTCGCCGCCTAGTATAGTTCAGCAAAGCTTTCCGTCCTTCGATAAAATTTTTCTTGAAGCAGACGGCTCAAAACAATTGCCTTTGAAAGGCTGGGAAACCTTTGAGCCAGTGGTCATCCCTGAGACCACTGTGACGATCGGGCTGATTCCGATTTCTGTTTTAAATCAAAAAATCGATGAGACAACTGTCCATCGCTTGCCCTTATTTTTGAGAGCTACTGGAACTAAAACAGGAGAGGTGATTTGCGAGGAGACATTAGCAGAGGTTATTTCCAGTCCCAAAGGTCTCTGGGCAAAGAGTCGCGGTCATCGTATTTTATGTATCAATCAGGTAGAAACCTCAGAACAATTAAATCAGGCGAAAAAAGTTTTATCCTTGCTGCCGTGCATGTTGATGAAGCGGCTGACTAAAGTTATCGCCTGTAATGTTCAATCTGGAAAAGGAGTCGTACTATGGGAAAAATGACAGACACATTTGCTGAAACGCTTGTTGCTGTACGTGGCGGTGGCGATCTTGCTACTGGTATCATTCAAAAATTGTACCATGCAGGGTTCAAGGTAGTTATCTTGGAAGCGGAAAAACCCTTGGCAATTAGACGAACTGTAGCTTTGTGTAATGCAGTTTTTCAAAAAAAACAGCACGTTGAAGATATGAAAGCCGTGCTAGTTGAATCAAAAAATGAATGTCATGAGTGTTGGAAAAATGGCTATTTACCTGTATTAGTGGATACAAAAGCGGAATCATTGAATGAGTTAAAACCGTTGATTTTAGTTGATGCTATTTTAGCGAAACGAAATATCGGAACGAATCGATCGATGGCGCCGATCACGATTGCATTAGGTCCTGGTTTTTCTGCATCAGAGGATGTTGATGTAGTTGTAGAGACGATGAGAGGTCATTATTTAGGAAGACTTTATTTTGAAGGAAGTGCATTAGCAAATACGGGCATTCCAGGTGAAATTGGCGGAAAAAGTGCTGAGCGAGTGATTCATTCCCCAGCCTCTGGTCAAGTAAAGCATATAAAAAAAATTGGAGACAGCGTTCAAAAGGATGAACTTCTATTTTATGTTGGGGACCAGCCAGTACATTCACCTTTAAAAGGTGTTTTAAGAGGCTTGATTTCAGATCAAGTAATTTGTCAAAAAGGTTTAAAATGTGCAGATGTCGACCCGAGAGAGACAGAAGAGGTCGATTGCTATACTATTTCAGATAAAGCACGAGCATTAGGCGGCGCTGTTTTAGATGCAATTCTGTTGATAGGACGTCAAAAGGAGTTGCTGTAGAGACGCTCTTTTTGATATCACTTTTAAGAATTGATCTTGCCATCTAAAAATTATTTTTTTTACCTAAAAATTATTGTTTTAAACATTGAGTTTATGGTATAGTATAAGTGAAGTTTTTGATTCTTTCCGTCTTCAAAAAAGAAAGCGTTTTATTTGGATTTTTAATTATGTGAAAAAGGTAATTTGATTAAAAGCTAGTAGAATAATTCATATTTTTGATAATAAGTATGAGAGAAATGAAAGGGGTTTCGTTCAGCTTTTATACTTTAAAATATTTTGTAAAAAAGATGAGAGGATGAGCAAATATGGCACTAGTAAAAATCGTTTATGCAAGTATGACAGGAAACACTGAGGAGATTTCAGAAATTTTGGAAAGTACTGTTCAGGACGCAGGCTTTGAGGTTGAAAGAGAAGAGTGCTCAGAGGTAGATGTAGACTTTTTTGATGACGCAGATGCATGTGTCATCGCGACGTATACTTATGGAGATGGAGAATTACCATTTGAGTTTGAAGATTTCTTTGATGAACTGGAAGATAAAGACTTATCAGGAAAAATCTTTGGTGTCGTTGGTTCGGGAGATCGGGAATATGGGGACTTGTTCTGTAAATCCGCTCATGATTTCGTTGAAGCGTTGGAAAAAGCAGGCGCAAAAAAAGTAGCAGAAACAGTCGAAATCGAAAATAACGCTGAAGATGAAGATGTCGAAGCATTGAAGAAGTTTGTCACTGAATTGACAGCAGGTTTATAAAGCTTGTAAATCATATGAAAGAAGGAAAAATGAATGAATTCATTCATTAACGGTAAAGCATATGTATAAGATAACCAAAAGTGAAGTACTTTCAACAAATGAATTTGATTTTTGGATCGAAGCGCCACGAATCGCTTCAAAAGCGCAACCTGGTCAGTTTGTGATTTTACGCATCAATGAAGTCGGTGAAAGAATTCCTTTAACGATTGCAGATACAGACTCAGAAAAAGGACTGATCCGTTTGGTTTTTCAAGTCATTGGCAAGACGACTGCCGAGCTGTCAAAATTAAAAGCTGGTGGTAATTTATTAGACTTAACGGGTCCTCTAGGCATGCCTACAGAGATCAAAAATTATGGGACAGTGATGATCGTTGGTGGCGGTGTAGGGATTGCAGCGATTTTTCCAATCGTCAAAGGGCTGAAAAAAGCTGGAAATCGTGTGATTACGATTCTTGGCGCAAAAACAGCAGAATTAGTGATTCTACAAGAAGAATGCGAACAGTTTTCGGATGAGTTGATCATTACGACAGACGATGGCTCTTTAGGTATGAAAGGTCTAGTCACTGAAGCGATGGAGCAAGTGATTAGAAGGGAGCCTGTTCATTGTAGCTGGGCGATTGGACCAAGCTTGATGATGAAATTTTGTACACTAACCGCATCAAAACATGACTTGCCTATCTATGTTTCCCTGAATCCGATCATGATCGATGGAACGGGGATGTGCGGAGGCTGCCGTGTTACGGTGGATAATAGCATCAAATTTGCTTGTGTCGATGGACCAGAGTTCAAAGGAACAGAAGTCAATTGGGATGAATTCATCAATCGCATGAAACAATATAAAGCAGAAGAAGAAACGTGTCTGGCGGATTATGAAAAAGCGCAGGTGACAAACTAATGGCGAGAAAAAGCAGAACAAAAACACCTATTTCAGAACAAGCGCCGGAAATTCGCAAAACGAATTTTGAGGAAGTTTGTTTAGGATATACGATCGAAGAAGGTCAAGCAGAGGCAGAGCGTTGCCTTCAATGTAAAAATGCTCCATGTATTGCCAGTTGCCCTGTAATGATCGATATTCCAGGATTTATACTAGCGATCAAAGAAGGTGATATGCAGGAAGCTGCAGACGTTTTAGGAAAATATACGAACCTACCAGCAATTTGCGGTCGTGTTTGTCCTCAAGAAAAACAATGTGAGGAAGTTTGTAAATTAGGCAAAGCGAAAAATTTTGAACCTGTGGCTATTGGAAAATTAGAACGTTTAGTTGCTGATTGGGCTTTGGAAAATCAAGATTTTTCAAAGCAGACATCGAACGATAGACCGATCATCGGAAAAATTGCGGTGATTGGTTCAGGACCGTCAGGGCTTACTGTAGCAGGTGATTTAGCTAAACTGAATTATGAGGTTACGATTTATGAAGCACTCCATGATGCAGGTGGTGTGTTGACCTACGGCATTCCAGAATTTCGTTTACCAAAAAGAATCGTAAAACAAGAAATCGAAAGTATTGAAGCATTAGGGGTCAAAATCGAAACAAATGTTGTCGTTGGAAAAACGATCACGATGGATGAGATCATGGAAGAATTTGATGCGTGTTATATCTCGGTAGGCGCTGGGGCTCCTAATTTCATGGGTATCCCTGGAACCTCTTTAAACGGCGTCTATTCTTCTAGTGAGTACCTAACAAGAATCAACTTGATGCATAGCTATGAATTTCCTAAATATGATACGCCGATCAAAAAGTCGAAAAATGTTGTTGTTATCGGCGGGGGAAATGTTGCGATGGATGCAGCAAGGTCAGCTAAACGGATGGGTGCAGAGAATGTCAGCATCGTTTATCGTCGTTCGTTGGAAGAACTGCCGGCACGTATCGAAGAATATCACCATTCTGTTGAAGAAGAGATCAATTACCACTGGCTTACTAATCCAATCGAATATTTAAGCGACAGCAACGGAAACCTAATAGGAGTCAAATGTATCAAAATGGAATTAGGCGAACCTGATTCATCAGGCCGACGCAGACCAGTTCCAATCAAAAATAGTGAATTTATTATCGAAGCTGACACAGTGATCGAGGCAATCGGTCAAGGATCCAACAAAGTGTTGTTATCCACTTTCCCAGAACTTGCGTTGACGAAATGGGGTTATATTGAAGCGGATCCAAAAACGGGAGAAACATCGATTCCCGGCGTCTTTGCCGGCGGAGATATCGTGACAGGAGCAGCAACAGTTATTTTGGCGATGGGCGCCGGAAAAGTTGCCGCAGTTCAAATGGATAAATATGTCCAGGAACAAAAGAAAATACCCGCAACAACAAAAGTCTGAGGAAAGATAAAAGGTGAAAAGACATGAAAAGAACAAAAACAATGGATGGGAATACAGCAGCAGCTTACATTTCCTATGCATTTACGGAAGTGGCAGCGATTTATCCGATCACACCCAGTTCTACAATGGCAGAATTAGTAGATGAATGGGCTGAAAATGGGTTGAAAAATATATATGGACAAAAAGTTCAGGTCATCGAGATGCAGTCAGAAGCTGGTGCAGCCGGTGTGGTTCACGGATCATTGAAGACAGGAGCATTGACAACGACTTATACAGCTTCACAAGGGCTACTGCTGATGATTCCTAACATGTATAAGATCGCAGGAGAACTTTTACCCTCTGTTTTCCATGTGGCAGCTAGAGCGATCACCACAAGTGCATTAAGTATTTTCGGTGATCATGGGGATGTTATGGCCACTCGTCAAACTGGTTTTTGTATGCTGGCAGAATCAAGTGTCCAAGAAGTAATGGATTTATCTGCTGTGGCTCATTTAGCGAGTATCGAAGGGAGCTTGCCGTTCGTTAACTTTTTTGATGGTTTTAGAACGAGTCATGAGCTACAAAAAATCGAAGTTCTTGAGTACGATGATTTAAAAGGAATGCTGGATCAAGATGCTGTTGATCGTTTCCGCCGCAGAGGGATGAATCCGAATCATCCGACTGTTTCAGGAACGGCTCAAAATCCAGACATCCATTTCCAACAACGTGAAACTGTTAATGCAAATTATGAAGCGATGCCGGCGATCGTTCAAAAATATATGAAGCAAATCAACGAAATAAGAGGCACTTCTTATGATTTGACAGATTATTATGGTGCAGAAGATGCGACTGAAGTCATTATTTCAATGGGGTCGGCTTCACCAGTGATCCAGCAAACAGTTGATTATCTAAATGGGCAAGGCAGAAAAGTCGGCTTTATCAATATTCATTTATACCGCCCATTCCCAACAGAAAACTTATTAGAAAAATTACCGAAGACCGTTCAAAAGATAGCTGTGCTAGACCGAACTAAAGAAGCTGGTGCAGATGGCGAGCCATTGCTTTTAGATGTTCAAAGTGCGCTTTATCAACATGAGAGTCGTCCAATCGTGATTGGCGGACGATATGGGCTAGGTTCGAAAGACGTTACACCAAATCAAATCAAAGCAGTATATGATCATTTATTACTGCCATTTGCCGATTTAAAACAACGTTTTACGATCGGGATCGTTGATGATGTGACATATCGTTCATTACCGCAGGGAGAAACGTTAGATTTAACGGCTCCAACAACTTTCCAAGCTAAATTCTGGGGCTTTGGTTCAGATGGAACGGTTGGTGCGAACAAACAAGCAATCAAGATCATCGGTGATAATACCGATTTATATGCCCAAGCTTATTTTAGTTATGATTCAAAAAAATCTGGCGGATTGACCATGTCTCATTTACGTTTTGGTAAAGAACCGATCACATCCACTTATTTAGTAGAGCAGGCTGATTTTATCGCCTGTCACAATGCCTCTTATATCCATAACTATGATTTGCTTAAAGGATTAAAAGATGGCGGGACTTTCTTACTCAACACGATTTGGGATAAGGAAAAAGTCTATCGTTTATTACCAGCTAAACTAAAAAAATATATTGGAGAACACAATATTCAGTTTTATATCATCAATGCGGTGGAGCTAGCTCGTGAAGTTGGGTTGGGACGGCGCATCAATACGGTGATGTCTACCGCATTTTTTGAAGTCACAGATTTGATGTCACGCGACGAATATCTACCATTATTAAAAGCAGAAGTTAAAAAAACATATGGTAAAAAATCAATGGAGATCGTTGAGAAAAACTACCAAGCGATCGATGGTACGTTTGATTCTTTACAAAAAGTAGAGGTTCCGGCAGAATGGGCAACGATCGAAGTTGAACCAGAAAAAGTCGATCCAACGCTGCCAAAATATATCACGAATATTTTACAACCGATCAATCGTCAAGAAGGAAATGACTTGACTGTTGGAGATTTGATCGATAACGGCATGAAAACTGGTGAGATGCCAATGGGAACAGCAGCCTACGAAAAACGCGGCATTGCATTAGAAGTTCCAGAGTGGCAAATGGATAAATGTACGATGTGTAATGAGTGCGCCTTTGTCTGCCCACATGCTGCGATCCGGCCGTTTTTAGCAGATGAAGAAGAAATGCAGGAGGCACCTGAAGGCTTCGTAGCGAGAGAAATGCGCGGCGCTGACGGCTTAATGTACCGTATACAAGTTTCTTTAGAGGACTGTACAGGCTGCGGCTTGTGTGTTCAAGCATGTCCAGTAAAAGAAAAAGCGATCCTAATGAAACCATACGAAGAACAAAAAGAACAAGCAATCAATTGGGCTTTTGCGATGACGTTACAGCAAAAAGAAAATCCTGTCCGCAAATTATCTGTAAAAGGTTCACAGTTCAATCAACCGTTGATGGAATTTTCCGGGGCCTGTGAAGGCTGTGGTGAAACACCATATATCAAGTTATTGACTCAGCTGTTCGGTGATCGAATGATGATGGCCAATGCTACAGGTTGTTCTTCTATTTGGGGTGGTTCTTCGCCTGTTACCCCATATACGACAAATGAATGCGGGCAAGGACCTGCATGGAGCAATTCATTATTTGAAGATAATGCAGAATATGGTTATGGTATGTATGTGGCAAATAACACGAAGCGTCAATATGTAGCTGACCAAGTTCAGGAGGCTATCGATAAGAAGGTAGGCTCGGAAGATCTTCAAGCGTTACTTCAAGATTGGCATGAGCATTACTTAGAAGGTGAAGGAACACAGCAGCGTGCAACGAAACTTGCAGCTGTGTTAAGTGAAGAATATCGATCAGATCCATTATTAGAACAAATCTATAAGCAAAGTGATTTGTTCGTCAAAACAAGCCAATGGATCGTCGGTGGAGATGGATGGGCGTATGATATTGGGTTCAGCGGAATCGACCATGTATTAGCTAGCGGGGCAGATGTCAATATTTTTGTCATGGATAATGAAGTTTATGCGAATACTGGTGGACAAACATCCAAAGCAACGCCGGCTGCAGCAATTGCGAAGTTCTCTGCTGGAGGAAAACAAACCTCTAAAAAAGATTTAGGTATGATGGCAATGACCTATGGCAATGTTTACGTTGCGCAAATCGCACTTGGTGCAAATTCAATGCAAACGATCAAAGCGATCGATGAGGCAGAACGTTATCCGGGTCCATCTTTGATCATTGGTTACACTCCTTGTATCAATCATGGAGTGAAAGGCGGAATGATCGAAACGTTATCTTTAGCCAAAGAAGCAGTTGAATCTGGTTATTGGCAATTGTATCGCTACAATCCGCAACTGATCGAAAAGGGCAAAGACCCAATGATCATCGATTACAAAAAAGCTGATTTCAGTAAGATGAGAGACTTCCTTGAAAAACAAACTCGTTTCTCTGCGTTACACACGATCAAAGATAATCAAGAAGTAGTTGAGCATCTTTTGACGAAAACAAAAGAAGACGCGGAAGACCGTTCAGAAAACTATGTAAAATTAGTGAGCCAGATCAAGAAATAAAGCTTCGTACAACTGAAGACCAAACAGTCCGGATAAAACTAGAAAATAGTTTTGCCCGGACTTTAATTTTTAATGAATAATGACCAAGAGTCAGATTCTTCAGTGATTTTTATCTCTTCCTTTTTTCTTGCCAAAAATAAAAAATTTATCAGAAACCTGAAAAAAACGTTTCCATTGTGTTATCCTTATGTTCGATCATTTAAGTAAAAAATACCAAATTATATTGATACATAGAGATTTGATTTATGGACTATTAGGAGGAGTTATATGTTTCGAATAAAAAAGCTGACTAAAGAAGGGCTCAAACGTGAAATAGTTGCGGGAACAACATCGTTTTTTGCTATTTCATATATTATCATGGTGAATACAGTCATTTTGTCTGAAGCGGGAATGCCGAAGGAACTGACGATTTTTGGGACGATCTTCATTTCGATCATTGGTTCGATTTTGATGGGATCGATAGCAGATGCACCAATTGTACTGACGACAGGGATGGGCGTAAATTCATTTTTCACATACACGTTAGTTCTTTCTTTGGGGCTGAGCTGGCAGGAAGCATTAGCTGTTAGTTTTTGTGCAGGGGTCGTATACTTGATCGTTGCCTTTACGAAGTTGAGTAAGTTATTCGCAGAAATCGTTCCTGAAACGTTGAAAGCTGGAATAACAGTTGGTATTGGTTTTTTTCTAGTGCTGATTGGATTAGAAAAGGGACATTTGATTTTAAGAGGGGAGCATACCTTTACACAATTAGCGCCGCTGAATGACAGTTTGACGATTTTGACATTATTTTCACTATTATTGACTGTATTTCTTTTTATCAAAGGGATACAAGGCAGCTTCTTTATAGGGATCGTTGTTGTGACGGCAGTTGCTAATCTTTTAGGATTAGTGGATCCAACAGAACATTTTTCTTTAGGCAGTTTAAAAAATGTTTCTCAAATTTTTCTAGAACTTGATTTCAGTTCAATGCTGTCAAAAAGTTTCTTACTCGGTGTATTTGCCTTATCGATGATTCTGATTTTTGAATCGATGGGGATTCTTAAAGGCTTGATGCCGGAAGCAGATGAGGATAAGTATTTGCGTGCTTATCGCGTCACAGGTTTGATTACACTGTTGTCTAGTCTATTTGGAACGAGCCCGACTATTGCAGCAGCAGAAAGTGCGACTGGGATCGAAGAAGGTGGGAGAACAGGCTGGACTGCCATTACGAGCGGAATCTGTTTCTTTTTAGCCTTGTTAGCTTTACCCTTTCTTTCCTATATCCCTGATTCTGCGTTAGCTCCAGCAATCATCATCACAGGCTTTTTAATGATCCAGCAAGTCAAGTCATTAAATTTTAGTGATTTTAGTGATTACTTTCCCGCAATGCTGATGATCGTTTTGATTCCTTTTACTATGAACATTTCTGATGGAATGGCTTTTGGATTTGTCGCTTATCCGTTAACAAAATGGATCGCTGGAAAGAAAAACGAACTGTCATTACCAATGTGGCTGATCTCTGGATTGTTTTTAGTGTATCTGATCGTGAATGTCTTGATTTAAACAAAAAGGTTGAGATAGAAGCGTAGTAGTTGCTTTTTTATCGCTGTTTATTCGTTTTAAAGAGGGACTGGGTCGTAACTCCTAGAGTTATGTCCCAGTCCCTCTTTTTTTATCCAATAATGATTTTTTCAGAAGGATATTCATAGCCGATATCACGTGTTTCTTTTGGCACGAAAAGCATCAATGTATACAACATACCGATTCGTCCAATAAACATCAATAAAGCGATCATTAGTTTGCCGACGGTCGTTAAATCAGAAGTGATCCCCAACGAAAGACCGGTCGTTCCAAAGGCAGAAGCAACTTCAACAATGATTGCGATCAGCGAATGGTCCTCTGTTGCGGTCAAAAATAAGACGGCAAAGAAACACATCGTTAATGAAAGCATGAAAACAACGATCGATTTTCTGACATCATCCTCATCGATCCTTCGTCCGAAAACGTTGATTTTATCTTCGCTTTTTAAGAAAGAGTATAAGTATAGGCCGATGATCGCTACAGTAGTCGTCCGAATCCCTCCGCCAACAGAACTGGGACTACAGCCGATAAACATCAATAAAGAAAAAACAATGAGCGTTGTCACCTGAAAATCGCCTAAATCATTGATCTGTAAACCAGCATTTCGAGTGGTCATAGAATAAAACATCGAGGTGATCCAGCGTTGCACTTCGCCCATCTCGATAAATAAATGATCTTTCTCCAGCAAATAAATCAGTAATGTTCCACCGACAAATAGAATCACGAAGGCCAGTAGAGCGATTTTACTAAAAAGAGAGAATCGAAACGGCAATCCCCGCTTTTTCTTTTTAAAAAATATCCATTCTCGAACTTCCATCAATACAGGAAAACCGATCCCGCCGATAAAAATCAAAAACATGATGAGCATCAAAAATAAATAATCATTCGCAAAAGGAATGATCGAATCCCCTGTTACATCGAATCCAGAGTTTGTTACAGCCGAAATGGATTGATAAAAGCCAAAGAAAATCGCTTTCGACCATGTTTTATAATACCCTGCATAATAAAAGTAGATCGAAAAAAATGTACCGAAAATAACTTGAAACCACAAGATAATCGAGAACGTGATGCGGATCAGTCGGACAATTCCACTCAATTTAGGTTGATTCATGTCTGTCATGATCAACTGACGCTGTCTTAATGAAATCTTGCGTTTTGACAAGATGATAAAAGCTGTCGAAATCATCATGATCCCGAGTCCACCAATTTGAAAAAGAATTTCCAATAATACTACTCCGCGGTCGTTAAAAACAGAATTGATATCAAAGGTAGATAACCCTGTCACACTAACAGTGCTGATCGCCATAAACAGCATATCTATAAAATGAACCTGCGAGCCCTTTTCTCTAAAAAAAGGCAGGCAAAAAAGAATATACGAGATGACTGTCATAATAATATAGTATGAAACAATAATTTGAATGGAAGAGAAATGGTTTGAAAAGTGTTTCCCTTTTCGCTGTGCCAGCCATATAAGCCGATTTCGATTCATAACGAACCTCCCAACTGTCATTAAGATAAGTATATCAGAAAATGAAAGATGGGCAAATAAAGAAAAATTTCTTAGAATAGATAAAAAATTGATTAAAAAAAAGTAGAAAAACAAGACAAATGAAAAAAGACATGTTATTTTATCAAAAGACAATTTATAGTCGTTCTAATTTGTGAAAAAAGTTAGATTGTTTAATTTATTCGTTAAAATATTATTTTAATTGATTACTATTTGCTTTCTATTGTGATTCGTTTCACTAAAAAAACGATCTATTGTCTAAAAAAAGATGAGGTGGGGGAAACAATGAAAAAAATCGTCTTGAGCGTAGTTTCTTTAGGACTGTTTGCGGGCTTAGCAGTTGGCTGCAGCAGTGATCAAGAGAAAAAGATGAGCCATAAAACGTCGAAAGAAAGTACAGAAGAAGTGACCTCAGGTGCCTCTGCAAATGGTTATACAGTTATCAGTGAATTGAAAGACAGCTTGATGTTGTAATTGTTGGCGCTGGTGGTGCAGGCATGACAGCTACATTACAAGCGAAAGATGCTGGAATGAATCCTGTTATTTTAGAAAAATTGCCGATTGCTGGGGGAAATAGGATCAAATCATCTTCTGGAATGAATGCATCTGAAACTAAATTTCAAAAAGAAGAAGGAATATCAGACAGCAATGACAAATTCTTCGACGAGACTTTAAAAGGCGGAAAAGGTACAAATAATTAAGTAGATCAAGTAAAGGTGATGAATAGTGAAGAAAAGAAAAAGTTTAGTACTACTTGGAACGATATTATTATGCACGACTCAATTAGCACCGATGATTTCATATTCTATGGAATCAGGGACATTGAATCAATCAAATACTTCAACGTTATATAATGAAAATAGTGAAGAAATGATGACAAGTCCAAAGCAAGACCTATCTGATCAGTCGATCATGGAATCAGAGCGTATTGAAGAACAGACAAACCAAGAAACACAGAATGAAGTCAATGAAACAGAAAATCCTTTAGCAGACTCAACTCAAACGTTAGTTGATGATAAAAACGAAATAGAAAAAGCAGCTGATGCCCAGGAGTCAAACGTGATTCAAGGCTTAGCAGACTCTTTAGGGACTTTGGAACAATTGATTCCTAAAAACCCAGAGGCTGTAGCTGATATCAGTGAAAATTTAGGTATTCTTCCAACCGATGAAGTCACGCAAGAGCAATTAGATACAATCACAACATTAAGAGCATCTGCCGGTGATTGGGAAGGATTTCAATATTTGACTAATCTTACTGAATTAGTCATTTTCACTGGAATCGGTCATCCTGAGAACAATGTTCAGTATCTACTGCCTTTGAAGCAGCTTGAAACGCTAACGTATGATGGTAGTGGCGGGAATGAACATACACTAGTCCCGAATGGCACATCCAAAAAATCAAGTGTTGATTTGACTCAATTTAATGAACTATTAGATAATGGCTTTCCTTTGAACGTCAATTTTATGAATTTAGATGTTACTGCTTATACACCATCATATAAATATGCAATTGCAAATCCGTTTATCGATCGAGAAGGAGCTGTGAGTCAAGAACTGAGTATTGATTCACCTTCATCAGATATTTTCTATGACGAAGAGAATGGGATGTTTTTTACAGAAATCGCTGATGGAACGATGGTTGTCCCTAGCAATAACCTAATTGATGAACTTTACTTTGCAGATAATGAATGGAAAATACAATATTACTTTACGATGGTCAATTTTAACGTACCAGTTTATGGTGATTTTGTGATTGAAGCAGATTCGGAAATTTCGTATCATGCGAATACATCCATTTCTGAAGCAACGTTTCTTTCAGATATCCATGCCAAATATGCAGCAAAACTTCCAATAGAGTCGGATGTAATAATAACGAGTAACTTTTCAGAAAACGTTGATTTTAATCAACCTGGAGAATATACAGTACAGCTTGATACAAAGTTATCTTCAACGATCGACTCTAGAGCAAATGCTAAGCCGGTTGAAGTCATTGTAACGATTTTGCCGGAGATCAGTGGGGATGTCATTGTCAAGTACGTTGATACAGAAGGCAACTCAATTGCGGATGAGATCATAAAGTCCGGCAGCATAGGAGAAGATTATACAACAGAAAAACAAGAGATCGCTGGTTACACATTTAAAGAAGTGCAGGGAAATGTGAGCGGTAAATTTACGAATCAATTGCAAACAGTGACATATGTTTATACAAAGAATACTGAATCTGCTGGAGATGTCATTGTTAGGTATGTCGATACGACTGGCCATCCAATTGCGGATGAAATCGTGAAATCAGGTAAGATAGGAGAAGGCTATACGACAGAAAAACAAGAGATCACTGGTTATACATTTAAAGAAGCTCAAGGAAATACAGCTGGTACATTCACGAATCAGGTTCAAACAGTGACATATATCTATACAAAAAATAAAGAGAATATTTCTTCACCAGCGCCTAAACCACAAAGTCCTTCGAACAATGGTCAAGGATACGAAAAGAATGATACGACTAAAGATGCACTGCCAGCATTAGGCGAAACCGATCACTTAACACTCAATATTCTTGGTATGATAATAATGGCAGTAACAGCAATCATTTTATTATTTAGAAAAAGAACACAGGAAAAATAAAAGACAGCATGCAATAGACATTAAAGAAATTGATTTCGATAGATCGATTCTTTATTGTCTATTTTTATGTAAAATCGGTCTACAGTTTTTAGATTTCCCAATATTATTAAAAGAGGCAAAGGAGAGAAGGAAGAGAAAATTTATAGAAAAAAATCTCTTGTTCGATATGCCATAAATTTACCACTGTAAAAAACTCCAGTTTTATAGTAAAATACGAGAGGAACAAAACGAAAGGTGACGACGGATAAATGGCACAATTATTTTTTAAATATGGCGCAATGAACAGCGGCAAAACCATTGAAATTTTAAAAGTAGCTCACAATTATGAAGAACAGGACAAACCTGTTGTAATCATGACAAGCGGACTAGATACTAGAGATGGCGTTGGTGTCGTTTCAAGTCGTATCGGCCTTAGAAGAGAAGCGATCCCGATTTTCAAAGAGACCAATGTTTATGAATTGATCCAAAAATTAGACTATCGACCATATTGTATATTAGTGGACGAATCTCAATTTTTAGGTAAACAGCACGTGATCGAATTTGCCCGTGTGGTTGATGAGCTGAATATTCCAGTCATGGCGTTCGGGTTGAAAAATGATTTTCGTAATGAGCTTTTTGAAGGATCTAAATATTTAATGCTTTATGCAGACAAATTAGAAGAACTAAAAACGATTTGCTGGTTCTGCCACAAAAAAGCAACGATGAACTTGCATTACATCGACGGTAAGCCCGTTTATGAAGGCACACAAGTTCAAATTGGCGGCAATGAAGCCTATTATCCAGTCTGCCGTAATCACTACTTTCATCCGCCGATCGATGGGGAACAAGAAGGAAAGTAAACGATAAATAAATGAATAAAAATGTTATCAAACAAAAAAGGAGCAGTTGACTATGTACGATCAGTTACAATCAATCGAAGATCGCTATGAAGAGCTGGGCGAATTACTAAGTGACCCTGAAGTCATTAGTGATACGAAACGCTTTATGCAGCTATCAAAAGAAGAGGCGAATACTCGTGAAACAGTAGAAGTCTACCGCCGTTATAAACAAGTCATCGAAGGAATCAGTGACACCGAAGAGTTATTAGGTGAAAAAATGGATGCTGAAATGACTGAAATGGCGAAAGAAGAGCTTTCAGAACTCAAAAAAGAAAAAGAAGTGCTTGAAGAACGAATCAAGATTTTACTATTACCAACAGATCCAAATGACGATAAAAATATTATCATGGAAATTCGCGGAGCAGCTGGTGGAGATGAAGCCGCATTATTTGCGGGGGATCTATTCGGCATGTACCAAAAATATGCAGAATCCCAAGGCTGGAAAACAGATGTTATGGAAGCGAGTATTACTGGGATCGGCGGCTATAAAGAAGTCATCATGATGATTTCTGGGGAGAACGTTTTCTCTAAATTAAAGTATGAGAGTGGTGCACACCGTGTACAACGTGTCCCTTCAACGGAATCGCAAGGACGAATCCATACCTCTACAGCGACAGTAGTGGTGTTGCCGGAAGCAGAGGAAGTCGAACTTGAGCTGGAAGACAAAGATATTCGTACGGACATTTACCATGCCTCTGGGGCAGGTGGTCAGCACGTCAACAAAACGGCATCTGCTGTTCGTTTGACTCATATTCCAACAGGAATTGCTGTAGCGATGCAGGATGAACGTTCTCAAATCAAAAACCGTGAAAAGGCAATGAAAATTTTACGTGCCAGAGTGTATGACCAAATTCAACAAGAAGCACAAAATGAGTACGATGCAAATCGGAAATCTGCTGTGGGAACAGGCGATCGTTCAGAGCGTATTCGTACCTATAATTTCCCGCAAAACCGTGTAACAGATCACCGAATTGGTTTGACGATCCAAAAATTAGATCAAATTTTAGCTGGAAAGCTGGATGAAATCGTGGATGCATTAGTACTGTATGATCAAACCTCAAAACTAGAAGAGATGCAAAATGGGTAACCGTTATTTTGAAGTCCTTGAACGGGCTTCTTCTTTTTTGGAAGAACAAGGGATTGAAGGTCAAAGTATCCTTTTTGTCTTTTTAGAGCGGAAAAACTGGAGCAAGACAGATTGGCTGATCCATTTAAAAGATGAAATGCCTGAAGAAGAAGAGCAGCAGCTTGAGACAGACCTAGCCTTGTTAGCGGATCATTATCCAGCTCAATATTTATTAGGCTATGCTGACTTTTATGAACAGCGCTTTTCTGTAAACGAACATACACTTATTCCTAGACCGGAAACAGAAGAACTCGTTGAACTTTGTCTAAAAGAGAATCTTGATGAGCCGCTGACAGTTACAGATATCGGTACAGGTACAGGAGCAATCGCAATCAGTTTGAAGGTAAATCGTCCAAGCTGGCAAATCCTAGCAGTTGATATTTCTGTTGAAGCTTTAAGAGTTGCTGAAGGAAATGCCAAGAGATTACATGCAGCAGTGGATTTTCTACAAGGGGATCTTCTAAAACCTTTAGAAGGAAAAGCAATTGATCTTTTGATCTCAAATCCGCCTTATATCAGTAATGATGAGTGGCGCCTGATGGATGAAAGTGTCCGCACGTTTGAACCTAAAACAGCTCTTTTTGCAGAGCAGGACGGTTTGGCTATTTATCAGCGTTTAGCACAAGAAGCACCGAAGATTTTAGCACCTAAAGGGAAAATATATTTAGAAATCGGATTCCAGCAAGGGAAAGCAGTGAAAGAATTATTTCAGCAGGCTTTTCCTGGACATGTCGTTCGAGTACTTAAAGATTTATCTGGTAATGATCGAATGGTAGCAGTCACACCAGATGAAAAAGCGGGGTGAAAATGTGGAAACAAAACTATTTACAGTTGATGAAATAGAGCAAGCGGCAAATTTGCTTCGCCAAGGGGAGCTCATTGCCTTTCCGACTGAGACAGTATACGGTCTTGGTGCCAATGCTTTGGATGAGTCAGCAGTCAAACAGGTTTATGCTGTCAAGGGGCGTCCCAGTGATAATCCGCTGATCGTCCATGTCAGTGATTTTGAGATGGTCAAAGAGTACGTCACTGATTTACCAAAGCAAACGGCAGCATTAGTAAACGCTTTTTGGCCGGGACCGCTAACGATGATCTTCAATGTAAAACCAGCTGCCTTTTCAAAAACAGTTACAGGCGGATTGCAGACCGTTGCTTTTCGTATGCCGAATAATCAGCAGACGGTCAATTTGATCAAAAAAGCAGGTGTGCCTATTGTTGGACCAAGTGCCAATACTTCTGGAAAACCAAGTCCTACAACTGCCGATCATGTTTATCATGATCTTGAAGGAAAAATTGCTGGTATATTAGATGATGGACCCACTCAAATCGGGGTAGAATCTACTGTTTTAGATTTGACTTCTTCTGACGGCGTCCCAGTGATACTCCGACCCGGGGCAGTCACGAAAGAACAGTTGGAAGCAGTCATTGGACAGGTGGCGATCGATCAGCACTTGATCAGCGAAAATGAAGCACCTAAAGCTCCTGGAATGAAATACAAGCATTATTCTCCAGATGTACCTGTTTGGATCATTGAGGGCGGTTTAGAGGTGTTTGATCAAGCAATCGATTGGGCATTCAAGAACCATAAAAGAGTTGGCCTTTTTGCAGATGATCAGATCATCGTTGAGACCAAAAAAGTCAATGAGACTTTTTCATTCGGGCAACCTTCCGTAGAGTCAGCGACAAAGTGGTTATTTGCTGGTTTGAGAGCACTGGATGAGACAGAGATCGATGTTATTTTTGCTCAGGGATTTCCGGAGACTGGCCTAGGGATCGCTTACATGAACCGGTTGAAAAAAGCTGCAAACCAAAAAATTTTAAAAAAAGATTCTATTTTCGAGTAGAGAGCATTTAAGTATGATACAATCGAGACATCTGAATGAAATGGAGGCTTGTTTAATGGATTATAAAACATTTGATCCTGATTTATGGGAGGCAATCGCGAAAGAAAATGACCGTCAAGAAAACAATTTGGAGCTGATCGCATCTGAGAATGTTGTTTCAAAAGGAGTAATGGCGGCACAAGGAAGTATTTTAACGAACAAATATGCTGAAGGTTATCCGGGCAAACGATATTATGGCGGCTGTGAGTTTATCGATATCGTTGAAGATTTAGCGATCGATCGTGCAAAAGAGCTGTTTGGTGCTAAGTTTGCGAATGTACAGCCGCACTCAGGCTCACAAGCGAATACAGCAGCTTATCTTTCATTGATCGAGCCAGGGGACACGGTGTTGGGCATGGATTTGTCTGCGGGAGGACATTTAACACATGGATCACCAGTGAATTTCAGTGGAAAAACCTATAACTTTGTTAGTTATGGTGTGGATCCGACCACAGAAGTGATCGATTATAATGTCGTACGCATTTTAGCACGTGAACATCAACCAAAATTGATCGTTGCTGGTGCAAGTGCCTATTCTAGAATCATCGATTTTGCTAAATTCCGCGAAATCGCAGATGAAGTTGGAGCAAAATTAATGGTAGATATGGCTCATATTGCCGGCTTAGTTGCAGCAGGCCTTCATCCAAATCCAGTACCTTATGCAGATATCACGACTTCAACAACACATAAAACATTACGCGGTCCTCGCGGCGGGTTGATTTTGACCAACGATGAAGACTTAGCAAAAAAAATCAATAGCAATATATTCCCTGGGATTCAGGGCGGACCATTAGAACATGTCATCGCTGGTAAAGCAGTTGCCTTTAAAGAAGCGCTGGATATCAGCTTTAAAGAATACAGTGAACAAGTGATCGAGAATGCCAAAGCAATGACAAAAGTTTTCAATCAAGCACCAGAAGCGCGTTTAGTGAGCGGTTCGACAGATAATCATTTATTATTGATCGACGTCTCTGGTTTTGGTTTGAATGGAAAAGAAGCGGAAGCAATTTTGGATAGTGTGAATATCACTGCAAACAAAAACTCGATTCCATTTGAGCAACTTAGCCCATTCAAAACAAGCGGGATCCGAATCGGTACTCCTGCAATCACAACTCGCGGCTTCAAAGAAGACGATTGTGTAGAAGTGGCTAAATTGATCGTAAAAGTCTTAAAAGATCATGAAAATGAAGTGACACTATCAGAAGTTCGTGCATCTGTGAGTGAGCTGACAAAAAAATATCCACTTTATAAGTAAAAGATTCGAGTGATTGACTAGTCAATCGCTCGATTTTGTTTTACAATAGGAAGGAATAAATTATTGAAGGAGAATGAACATGGGAAAATTCCAAGTAATCGATCATCCGCTGATCCAACACAAATTAACAATCATTAGAGATAAGGATTGTGGAACAAAGGTTTTTCGTGAAGTCGTGAATGAGATTGCGATGTTGATGGCCTATGAAGTATCAAGAGATATGCCGTTAGAAGATGTCGTTATTGAGACACCTATCTGTAAATCAACACAAAAAACATTAACTGGTAAAAAGGTAGCGATCGTACCGATTTTACGTGCAGGTATTGGAATGGTAGATGGTATTTTGGAATTGATTCCAGCAGCTAAAGTTGGACATATCGGTTTGTACCGCGACCACGATACATTAGAACCTGTGGAGTATTTCGTAAAAATGCCGGAAGATATCGATGTTCGTCAATTATTCGTTGTTGACCCGATGTTAGCGACAGGTGGTTCAGCGATCATGGCGATCGATGCATTGAAAAAACGCGGCGGCAGCAACATTAAATTCGTCTGCTTAGTTGCAGCGCCTGAAGGGGTCAAAGCGTTACAAGAAGCTCATCCGGATATTGATATCTACACAGCTGCTTTAGACGAAAAATTAGATGAAAATGGCTACATCGTTCCAGGCTTGGGCGATGCCGGTGACCGTTTGTTCGGAACTAAATAATAAAATAAACCATAGCAGATTCGTTTTATTCACAACATCTGTTATGGTTTTTTTTATGAAAAAAAATCCATCCAAGATTGTTTGGATGGAAGTAGTTAGACTTTTTGTAATTTTTTGTAATTGATGACGATGACTCCGTTGCTTTTGACCATCAAGTCAGTGTTATCAGAGTTTTCATCAATTTCTACAACAGCGGAATTACTAAGTTGCTTAGTGATGATTCCAGTTTGTTGTTGGCCATGCATCAAGAAAGTGACTTGAGTATCAACAGTGAATAATTCCCCTTCAGAAGAAGGCACGACAGGGCGATTAAAGTTACCGAAATTAGACATTTATAAAAAACTTCCTTTCTTAACTACTTTTATTATACCACATTTGAAGAAAAAATTCACAAGTCTGATTTTTGAAGAAAATACATCCAAAGACTTTACAAAAAAACAGATTCGTTTTATAATTTTGTTTGTGTCGCCAGCTTAGCTCAGTTGGTAGAGCAATGCACTCGTAACGCATAGGTCACAGGTTCGATCCCTGCAGCTGGCATATAAGTAACCCTCGAAGCCTTTGAAATTTAAGGTTTCGAGGGTTTTGTATAGTTAACATATTCAGTGTAAATGGGAAAATGTTGTTGCTGTTCTTTAAGCGCTTAAAACTAGAAGCATTCCTTTTCGCTAGTTTCTGATCAAGCTGCAGTCGTCTGCAATTTATTTTTCACACAATAAAAAGAAACCTATAAAAAATAAGGCAGGTAAGCCGATATTAGCAATAATTTCTCCAAATACAACTTCTTTTTCAGCAGATGTTAGATAAATAGAATTTAATAATATTATTATATTTCTGAGCAGTAATGGAATATTGACCAACAATACTAGAATTCCTAAAATCAAGAATACCCATTTAAAAAAATTTTTTCATAATAATGCCTCCTTTTTATTTAGAAATATTATATCATAGTAGGTAAAACGAAATAATATATACAGTAACTGTGTGTGTATTGATTGTAAACAGGGAGTAAAAGATAAAAATCAACTGTTTTTGCTAACAGTTTTGTGAGAAGACAGTCTGCTTGTGTATTATACAGAAATAAGAAGACAAATTAATGGTGTATAGAATAAAATTAAGTATTTCTTTTTTTGCACAAGCACAAGTAAACGTTGGCTCTAGAGAAACTTCTTTATAAAAAAATCCTGGATTGATGAAAAGTAATTTTCATCAATCCAGGATTTTTTGTCGATGTGCTTCTTTTCAACATTATATAAAATTAAATGTATATTTTATGATCCAACTCCACCTATAAACACAAAGTACATTGAATGAGCCCCTAAATCATTTGTCGGTAAAAGATAGACACCCACTGAAAATTCATTGAGCTCATCTGCAAGAAGGGCAGCATTATCTGTTGGATCATTCTTCCAAAAATCAAGGATCTCTTTCGCCATATCTTCGGCATGTCCTGAGGCAACAGGCTTACCTACATCAGTCATGTTTCCAATAGCTTGGACTGTTGGGTTATGTTTCGCCATGTCGATCCCAGTTTCCTGAATCACCGTCTTAAACGATCTTCCATCTGGACGAAGGGGAGTAAACGACGTTGATAATTCTCTTGCTCGATTTCTATTGCCTAATTGATAAAGAGCATCATGAGTCATTTCAGATTTTCCGTTCTCTAATCGATATTGATTGATCAAGTAGGCTAGAACCAGTTCGATATTTTGTTCACCCGCAGTTTTCAAAGTCATCTGATAGGTGAAAGTGATGCTTTGGTCGGCACTCATATTCGTGATTGTTTGAGACGTATCCCCTTTGAGTGTACATTCATCAAATTCAGGGGCAATAGCAGTATACGTTTCGCCTTCTGGAATTTCAATGATCTCAGGTAATCGAATCATGGTATTGTTATTGTAAACATAATTGATCGTAAGAGTATGCATAACTACTTCGTTTTTCTTATAAATAAATGTTGCTTGCTGATCATTTTCTGTAAAAGTTATTGTTTGGGAACTTGGCTCTTGAGCCGTATAACCTTTGATCGATGGTGCATTATATGTTTTGGTTGTGCCGACTGCTTGTGTGTCGCTAGTTGTAGATTGAAGAACGTTGTTATCTGTATCTTTGTAATTAAATGTGATTGTTGATTTTGCGCTCACCGTTACGGTTTGACTTTTTTTGATCCCGTTGTGAGACGTTGCTGTGATCGTTGTAGAACCTACCCCAACAGCTGTGATGTTGCCTAGCTGATCGATCGTCGCGATAGCAGGGTTGCTGCTGCTGTATGTGATAGACTTATCTGTCGCATTTCTAGGGTAGACAAAAGCAGGTGCTGTCGTTTTTTCACCAACGATCAAGTTTGCTTTCGTGACGCTCATGTCGATTTCAGTAACAGGAATCGTTTCTTTTTCAACAAGCTTGATCTCAATGGCTTCTAACTTTTTCTTTTGTCCAATACTGCCGGCTAGTTCAGCATTTTTCTTCCAACCTTGCCAGCCATAATCTTGTCCATGGACTCGATAGTAGACATCATGCGTTTGCTTTAAATTCCCAGTTAATTCAATCTTAATGGCTTCTACGCGCTTTTTTTGTCCGGAAGTACCACCAAGGGCACCATCGCTTTTCCAAGTCTGCCAACCATAGTCCTGTCCGTGGACTTGATAGCTGATACCACCATCACCAGTTGTATTGATTTTTAATGCTTCCACACGTTTATTTTTTCCAGTTGTACCAGCAGTGATACCATCACCCACTTGACTTTGCCAACCGTAGTCTTGACCATGAGCAGAGTAGTAAACCTGTGGAGTCTTAGCAACTAGACGAATTTCTATTGCTTCTACCTTTTTTTTTTTGCCCGTTGTGCCAGCAAGCTCGCCATTTCGTTTCCATTCCTGCCAGCCATAATCTTGTCCATGAACTCGATAATAAATATCATATTTATTTTTAAGATTACCAGTTAATTGAATTTTAAGAGCTTCGACTCTTTTTCCAGTACCTGTACTTCCACCTAGCTCGCCATCTTTTTTCCAGCTTTGCCAGCCATAGTCTTGTCCATGTAATTGGTATGTGATGCCGCCGTCACCAGTAACATTGAGTTTCATAGCTTCCAACCGCTTGTTTTTACCAGTTGAGCCAGCCATAGTTCCGTTAGATACTTGTTTTTGCCAACCATAGTCCTGTCCATGGACAGTATAAGTTACGTTGTCAATAGGTGTAGCGCTTACAGTATCGATTGAGCAGACTGTACTGACGATCATCACAAAACCAAAGAAAATCCCTAACATCTTCTTTTTCATAATTTCCTCCTTTTTTATACGAAACGATAGAACAACATATTTACAATATTAATATATCATGAGAAAAGACGCTGGGAAAGTCATTTTTAATAAAAAAAATCCTGTTTTTTGATTATTTTCCTGAAGTTTATTTAATAAGAGATATACTAAACATATAATTTTTATGAAATTGATAGATATAAGTATTTATTGCTCTACTTTTATGTAAAGAGTATACTTTTACTAGTTAAAACGGTGAAGTCTAAAATGAAGTTGTTTTCACTATTTTGCTATTTAGTGAGTTGATCATAGGAAGAGAGGGATTGGGTGAGGGAAGAGAAATGTACGATCCATTTAATGGGCACTGTGATCCAAATATGGGTACAGCATGAAAATCCTGAGGTGCTCTTAAAAGAGGCGCAGAAAAGATTGATGGATTATGAAAAACGGTTTAGCGCAAATGATTCAAGTTCTAATTTAATGAAGATCAATCAGCAAGCAGGGATTGCTCCAGTAAGAACAGATTTAGACTTATTTGAGCTGATAAAAATCGGAAAACAACACAGCTTAGCAGAAAATAGCTTTTTAAATATTGCTATTGGTCCAATGGTTCAGGAATGGCGGATCGGTTTTTCCAATGCTGCTCATCCATCTGATGAAAGAATTGAGGCATTACTCTCTTTGATCGATCCCAAAAATGTCGAATTGAATGAAGCTGAAACAACTGTCTTTCTTAAAAATTCCGGTATGGCGATCGACCTTGGTGCTTTAGCTAAAGGCTATTTTGCGGATCAAATCATTCATTATTTTAAAAATGAAGGGGCAAAAGCAGCTTTTATTGATCTAGGAGGCAATGTTCTGACATTTGGAGAATCACCTCATCATGAGGATGGATATTGGCGAATTGGGCTTCAAAATCCATTTTTACCGCGAGGAAATCATGCGGCAGTGCTCAAAATCAAAAATCAGTCAGTCGTGACTTCAGGAATTTATGAACGGAAATTTGAATGGCAAGGAAAAAATTATCATCATATCTTTAGCAGTGAGACAGGCTATCCCATTGAAACGGATCTTGCTAGTTTAACGATCGTTTCAAAGCTATCACTGGATGGCGAAATTTGGACGACGCGTTTATATGGAAAAAAAGCAGCAGAAGTGATTGCTTTTCTTTCGCGGCAAAAAGAAATAGAAGGTTTAGTCATCACGACGGATGGCCGTATGGCACATACACAAGGATTAACTGGAGCACTTGAACACGTAATATCTTAGAGGATGGATCGTTGATCTGTCATTCAAAAGATCAGATCATCACTCGTTAAGTATATTGACAATCAAATGTTAAAGCTTTTGTTTTAGCATTTAACTGTCAATATCTAGTTATGTTCTGGTCTTTTTATTTTGTCTTTAAATCGATAGCTAACTGATCTAAAAAGCAATCGACTAGTTCTTTTTCGATCGGACGCATCGTTTTATCAGCGGAATGAGCGATGAAATAGTCTAGTGACAAGAGTTCTAAAGGCATAGAATAAATGTTATAAGGGCCATCTAATTTAGAAATACGAACACTTTCAGGAATGAAAGTCAAACCCACACTTTGTTTCGCTAGCTCTAAAATAGTAAAAATATTATTGCTTTCTAAGAGGATCGTCGGCTTGATTTTGAATTTTTGTAATAAATAATCTATTTGACGTCTGATTGCTGAGCCGCGTGTCGTTAAAATCAGCGGTTCTTGGAGTAACTGTTTGATCGAAAGTGTATTTGGTTTAAGTATGGTCTGATTTTTTTGATATAGCTTCGATGTTTTAGGAATGACTGCATAATACCCGTGTGGCCCTTTACTGTAAACAGTAAGCTTTGGTGAAATCGACTCTGGATTTTGTCCTATAAAAAAATCAAGCTCCTTAGCAATAATTTTTTCTTCAGTTTGTTCAGGTACAGACTCGATGATCTGAATGCTGATTTCAGGATGCTTTTTTAAGAAGTCGGGGAGAAACAAAGGCAATAGATAGGTCCCTAAACTGGATAAAACCCCAATTCGAATAACGGTCTGTTCTTGTGGAGCATAAGCTGAAATTTTTTTTCGAAAGCGGTCCTGCTCTGTTTCTAGCGATTGCAAATAGTGATAATAAACTTTTCCGGCTTCGGTCAACTGTAACGGTGAAGCTTGTCGATTAATAATATCGATCTCTAATTCTAGTTCGACCTTTTTGATGGTTTGCGTAAGATAAGGCTGAGAAATATACAGATCTTTGGCTGCTTTTGTATAGTTTCCATGTTTTAAGAGCATATCGAGATACTGCAGCATGTTCGATGAATAAATAGAGGTCATTTTTTACTCCTAGATCGTTTTCTTTTTATTATAACAAAATACTTATAGTTTGATAATTAAATAAATATTTCACAAATGAATTTTTCTGATTTACACTACCTATAGAAACGAAAACATACATAAAAAACATTTTACGTACGGAATAATCTCAGTTTTATCCCATTTTTTGTTTCATTTTGATTTGAACAGAATTTGCCAACTATTTTTTTAAGTTTATATGTGTATGTTTTCACAATTAGAAAGAAGGTATATTATGAAATTTATTGGGATCGTAGGAACAAATTCAGCGCATTCGACAAACCGTAAGTTACTACAATTTATGCGTGATCATTTTTCAGAAACTGCAGAGATCGAAGTTTGTGAGATCGGTGATTTTCCAGCGTTTAATGAGCCAAAAAATAAGGTTGCACCAGAAGGAATTAGTGTATTATCAGAAAAAATCAACGAGGCAGATGGGGTGATCATTAGTACACCAGAATATGATCATTCGATTCCTGCTGTATTAAAAAGTTTGATCGAATGGCTTTCGTATACAACAAGACCTTTGATCGATAAACCTGTGATGGTCGTCGGTGCCTCACATGGGTCACTTGGCTCTTCAAGAGCACAAGCACATTTACGTCAGATTTTAGATGCACCAGAGCTAAAAGCAAGAATCATGCCTGGTTCAGAGTTCCTACTAGGACATTCTCTTCAAGCGTTTGATGAAAATGGAGAGTTGCTTTATTCAGAAAAAGTAACAGAATTGGATGAATGCTTTGAAGAGTTTTGCTTATTCGTTTCAATTACCAATCAACTAGTTAAAGATCATCGTTTTAAAACGGAACAAAATAGAAAATTTACATGGGAGCAACTTGCTGAAGGGGGAGAAAGAGCATGAAATTTATCGGAATCGTAGGGACAAATGCCCAAGAATCGTATAACCGTCTGCTTTTACGGTTTATGCAGAAGCATTTCAGTAATAAAGCAGAGATTGAAATTTTAGAATTAACAAATGTGCCAATGTTTAACGAGACAAATGATCAATCAGACAGTGAGATCATTCAGGAATTCAACCGTAAAATTACGGAAGCAGACGGTGTCATCATTGCGACTCCAGAACATAACCATTCTATCCCTTCAGCCCTTAAAAGCATTCTTGAGTGGCTATCTTTTAATCTTCATCCATTTGATGGAAAGCCAGTGATGATCGTTGGAGCATCATATGACGTGCAGGGTTCTTCTCGCGCGCAGCTTCATTTGCGTCAAATTTTAGATGCTCCAGGAGTCAATGCGACTGTCATGCCTGGCTATGAATTCTTGCTGGGTCGTGCGCATCAAGCGTTTGATGAGGAAGGAAATATCAAAGAAGAGCGTACGATCGACTTCTTGGAAAGCTGTTTCTGGCGTTTTATGCGCTTTACAGAAATTGCTAATTTATTGAATGTTCCAGAAGATGTGACTTTTGAACCAGGAGATTATACGGTTACTGCGCCGGGACATAATGGTGATCTGCCGATGGTCGTTACGTTGACGACTGATCGAATCGAGTCGATCGATATTGATACGACTGGAGAATCAGAAGGCATTGCAGATGTCGTGTTTACAAGGATTCCGACACAGATTTTGGAAGGACAGACATTGAATGTCGATGTGCTTTCTGGTGCTTCTGTAACGAGTAATGGTGTGATCGATGGTGTGGCAAAAGCGGTGAAAATGGCTGGAGCAAACCCAGATGTTCTTAGAAAACGTCCAAAGGCACCAAGCACTGTAGCAGAAGATGCTGAATATACAACTGATGTAGTGGTCGTGGGTGCTGGTGGAGCTGGATTAGCTGCAGCAGCAAGTGTTCTTCAGGAAGGAAAGAAAGTCATCGTTGTCGAAAAATTTCCAGCAGTTGGTGGAAATACCGTTCGTACAGGAGGTCCGATGAATGCTGCTGATCCAGAATGGCAAAATACATTTGAGGCGATTTCAGGAGAAAGCCATACGCTGAGAGAAATGGCTGAGATCGATGAAGAGTCGATCGATCCAGAATATATAGAAGATTTCCGATTACTGAAACAACAAATCGACGCCTATCTAAATGAAAATAAAGGAAAAACAGGTTATTTATTCGATTCTGCAATTTTCCATCGGATGCAGACCTATCTTGGAGGAAAACGGACAGACCAAGAAGGAAATGTGATTTATGGCCAGTATGATCTAGTAAAAATCCTTACAGATCAAGCCCTTGATTCCGTTAAATGGTTAGAAGAGATCGGTGTTGAATTTGATGCAGAGGATGTGACTATGCCAGTTGGTGCATTGTGGCGCCGCGGACATAAGCCGTTGAAAAACGAAGGCTATGCATTTGTTTCAGCCCTTCAATCGTTTGTTGAAACGAATGGTGGAACGATCATTACAGATACAGCTGTAGATGAACTGATTATTGAGAATGGTAAGATTACTGGAATCATTGGTTCAGGAGCTGGTGGTCAAAGCGTAACAGTTCATGCCGATGCTGTTGTGCTGGCTTCTGGAGGATTTGGGGCAAACACGAAAATGCTGAAAGAGTACAACACTTATTGGACTGAAATCGATGATGATATCAAAACATCCAATTCCCCAGCTATTACAGGAGATGGTATTCTTTTAGGCCAAAGTGCTGGTGCAGATCTTGTTGGAATGGGTTTTTCTCAGATGATGCCAGTTTCTGATCCGGAAACGGGAGCTTTGTTTAGTGGATTGCAGGTACCGCCGCAAAACTTTGTGATGGTCAATCAAAAAGGAAAACGTTTTGTGAACGAATATGGCAGCCGAGATGCCTTGACTCAAGCAGCGATCGACAATGGCGGACTGTTTTACTTGATCGCAGATGATGAAATCAAAAAGACTGCATACAACACGACACAAGAAAAAATCGATCGTCAGGTAGAGGCAGGAACCTTGTTCCGTTCTGACACATTAGAAGGATTAGCTGAACAACTTGGCATGGCCCCTGCTGTATTTGTAGAAACTATTGATAACTATAATCGTTATGTCGATCAAGGAAACGATCCAGAATTTGGAAAAGATGTATTTGATCTAAAAGTAGCAGTTGCGCCATTTTATGCTACACCAAGAAAACCAGCAGTGCATCATACGATGGGCGGGCTAAAAATCGACACTGAAACACATGTTTTAGATAAATCAGGAAAGATTATTCCGGGACTTTATGCTGCTGGAGAAGTAGCGGGAGGAATTCACGCAGGCAACCGATTGGGCGGAAATTCATTGACAGATATCTTTACATTTGGCCGAATTGCAGGAAAAACAGCATTAAAAGATACACAGACAGACTAACCTAACGAGAGATATGGAGGAGTAAAAATGAATGCTAAAGTAAATCGATGGCAAGTGCTGATTGCTTCCACAGCTGTATTATTATGTACAGGTGCAGTCTATGCATTTAGTGTTTTTGCAGGTCCGTTAAGCGTTGAAAAAGGCTGGACGATGGCTGAGATCATGCTCGCTTTTACGATAAATGCAGCGATAGGTCCGATTCCTATGATTTTTGGCGGATTTCTTACAGATAAAGGATTAGCCAAGTGGGCGATCGTTATTGGCGGCGTATTATTTGGATTAGGTTTTTTATTGACTGGTTTTGTGACAAGTACAGGAATGCTGTATTTGACTTACGGACTTATTGGCGGCTTTGGTCAAGGCTTAGCCTATTCTGGTTGTCTTAGTAATACGATCAAGCTATTTCCGGATAAAAAAGGTTTAGCTTCAGGGATTATTACGGCGGGAATGGGTGGAGCAGCGATCATAGCTGCTCCGATAGGTAACTATTTTATCGAAAACAACGATGTATTTTATGCATTTCGATCATTAGGGATTGCCTATATCATCGTTATCGTGATCGCCAGTTTTTTCATTAAGACGGCTCCCGCAAATTATGTACCGGAAGGCTTTACACCACCTGAAATGATGCGTGGTGGGAAAATGATCAATAAAAATTGGAAACAAATGCTGCGCTCTCCTTATTTTTATTTGATTTTCTTTATGTTATGCACTGGAGCGTTTTCTGGTTTAATGATCGCTTCAAATGCTTCTGTGATTGGGCAGCAGATGTTTGGCTTGAGTGCAGGAACTGCCGCCTTTTATGTAAGCTTATATTCATTGAGCAATTGTGCTGGCCGCGTTTTGTGGGGAACTGTCTCTGATAAATTAGGTCGAAATAAGACATTGAATATTATTTTGAGTGTGATCATTGCGGCATTGATCGTATTGACTGTCTTATCGAGTCAGCTAGGATTTGCTATTGGAATTATTGCATTAGGATTATGTTTTGGCGGTGTGATGGGTGTTTTTCCGCCGATTGTTATGGAAAATTATGGTCCCGTCAATCAAGGAGTCAATTACGGTATAGTATTTATTGGTTACTCTACAGCTGCTTTTTTTGCACCGAGAGTAGCAGTTAGTATGGCTTCAGCTAGCGGCGGCAGCTTTACCAATGCGTTTTATGTTGCAATTGTTGTTGCTTGTATCGGACTAGTTTTGAACATTTGCTATAGTCAAATGAAAAAAACTAAAGCAAAAGAGATAGTAGAAGCGTAAATAGATGATTTATTGTAAATAAAAACAGGCAGGTTTCTTAATTAAATGAAACTTGCCTGTTTTTTGATTGCTGATCTATCGGTAACTGATAATAAGTATCACTGATGGTTATTATCAAAAACATTGATTGTACTTCGGATTCTTTCAAACATATAATGATGTCAGATAGGAGTGATAGTATTGAAAAAAATCGATTGTAGTATTTATAGAGGAGGGACGAGTAAAGGTGTCTTTTTATTTGAAAAGGACTTAGCTGAATTTGGTGAAAACTATGATGATGTTCTTCTTAAGATAATGGGCAGTCCGGATGTAAGACAAATTGATGGCTTAGGTGGAGCTGTCTCTACTACAAGTAAGGTTGCCATCATTTCACCTGAAGAAAAAGAAGCGTGGGATGTAAATTATACATTCGCTCAAGTAGCGATCGATAAGCCGATCGTCTCTTACGCTGGGAATTGCGGAAATATTTCTTCAGCTGTTGGTGTATTCGCAATTGAAAGCGGTTTAGTAAAAACGACTGATCCGATAACGACCGTTAAAGTATATAACACGAATACAAAGAAAGTGATCTATGAGCATATTCCTACGCCTGACGGAAAATTAAGTTATGAAGGCGACTTCAAAATATCTGGAGTACCTGGGAGCGGATTGAAAATCGAGTTGGAATTTATTGATCCTGCTGGTTCAATGACTGGCAAACTATTACCAACGGGCAATGTAGTTGATACATTAATGATCGAAGGGTTAGGTGAAATAGAGGTATCGATCGTTGATGCAGCAAATCCTCTCGTTTTTGTAGAAGCAGATCGGGTTGGTTTGACCGGAAAAGAAAGCGCTTCGGAAATAGATAGTAGTGACGACCGATTAGCTTTACTGGAAAAAATCAGAGGAGCAGCAGCAGAAAAACTAGGGTTCGTCAAAGCGGCAGATCAAAGCGCAAAAGAATCGCCGGGAGTACCTAAACTGACTTTAGTGAGTAAAGCTGGAACCTACACAACTGTCAGTGGTGAAACGATTCCATCAGATAGCTACGACTTAGCTGTTCGAATGATGAGTATGCAAAAAGCGCACAAAACGATTGCTTTGACAGGCGCACTTTGTACTGCAGCAGCTTGTGTGATAGCTGGTACGATTCCAAATCTGCTTCTTAGAAAAGAGAATCAGTCGAACCATCAAACGAAATTATGCTTTGGTCATGGCGATGGCTTGATCGAAACCACTATCGATTATGAAGAACCAAAAGAAGGTGACACAATCATTCGTTCTATATCATCTTATAGAACAGCAAGAAAGATTTTAACGGGTACGGTATTTTTTTAGATTAAAAAGGAGATGAAAAGAGTATGTTGGCTTTATTGGGATATTTGATGATTATTGTATTTATGGCACTATTACTTTCGAAAAAAATCTCCCCTTTTGCAGGGCTGATTCTTGTACCATTGGCATTCGGGTTTATTGCAGCGGGATATACAGGGCAATCATTCTTAAATGTATTTGAGTGGATATATGAAGGGTTATATTATCAACTTGCCGGAGGCAAAGTGAAATCAGGTGTCGCACCGACGATCACTTTATTGTTATTTGCTATTTTATACTTCTCGATCATGTTAGATGTTGGTCTTTTTGATCCGTTAAGTAAAGTCTTGATCAAGTGGGCAAAAGGAGATCCTCTTCGACTTTGTGTAGCTACAGCAGTTATTTCGATGATCGTTTCTTTAGACGGTGACGGAACAACAACTGTATTGATCGTAACTGCGGCAGTTTTATCTCTATTCAAAAAAATGAAGATGCGGCAGCTCTACTTGGCAGTATTGATTGCCATACCTAATTCGATCATGAATTTAGTGCCGTGGAGTGGACCGATGGCTAGGGCCATGCCGGTGCTGAATATTGGGCCTAAAGAATTTTTCTTACCTTTGATTCCTGGAATGATCGGAGCGATGTTCCTTACAGCGTATATGGCTTATAGTTACGGAAAAAAAGAGCGTGTAAGATTAGGCTATACAGCAGAGAAAAGTATTGTCACGGATGAAGATTTAACAGCGATCATGTCTTCTCTAGATGAAGATCCAGAGAGCTTGAAACGTCCCAAACTATTACTGTTCAACTTTATTTTGACGATTTTCATCATGGCGTTACTGATATTGGATACTGTCAACGGTGGAATACTCTTCTTAGTTGGAACGAGTATCGCATTGATCGTTAACTATAAAAATCCTGTGCTTCAAGCGCAACGATTGACGGCAAATGGTTCGGAAGCGCTAGGACCTGTGAGTTTAGTTTTTGGCGCAGGTGTTATTATGGGCGTGCTGAATGGTAGTGGAATGAGTGAAGGAATTGCGCAGCATATCGTTTCCTTACTGCCTGAAAGTATGGGCGGCTATATTCCTCTTTTACTGGCGTTGATTTCTTTACCGGGGCTATTTTTCTTACCGAATGATGCGTTTTACTTTGGTATTTTGCCTGTGATCGCACCGATTGCGTACACATTTGGTGCGAGTCCAGTAAACATTGGTGTTGCTTCACTGATCGGGCAAGCTGTGCGTTTTGCCAGTCCTTTAGTGGCGTTCCTTTACGTATTAGTTGATCGTACAGAAGTCAGCTTTGGAGATTACCAAAAAGAATACTTAAAATGGGGAATCCCCAGCTACTTCATTCAATTAGCGATCGCGATCTTGACTGGGGCTATTCCTTTGCCATTTTTAAATTAATGTTTTACAAAGGTCAATAAATTCACGTGTATAGGGTGGGAGTATCCGATTTTTACGATAACCGATCAGCACTTCTGTAGAAAATAAATGTTCATCTGGCTGGCTGATCGAAAAGAAATAGGGGCGTTCTTTTAGATTCAGGTGTTCTACATGGTTTTCGTAAACGAAGGATACTCCATATCCAGCAACTGTTAGATTGAGAGCTGTTTCGATATTTTTTGTGTAAAATACATTCTTGGGTTTGATTTGATAATAGCGGAAAATTTTTTCGGCCATTTGACCTGTCCTTTGGTTGGGAAAATGCAAAATAAACCGCTCATCTTTAAGCTGTCGTAAATCAAAATAGGGATATTTGGGTTGAGATTTTTCTGGAAGAAGATCTGCTGTAAGAAATGATCTTGGAACAGCCAGCAATATTTTTTCTCTACGGACGATTTCGTAGTCCATATTTAAGAAACGGTCAGGTTTATTCATGATAATAATATCTGCACGCCCATCTTGTATTTTCTTCTCAAGAACAACAGAAGCATCCTCACTCAATTCAATTTGAACATTTGGATAAAGCGTATTGAATTTAGGCAATATTTCAGGCAGCAAATAGGAACTGCGTAATAAAGGAATCGCTAAGCGGATTTTACCATAGCGTTGTTCCAACATTGTTTCCAGCTTACTTTGGAAATTATCTTTGATTTCAAGAATGCTTAATCCGGCTGCTAGATATTCTTCACCTAATAGGGTCAAAGAAAATTTTTTACCGATGATCTGAAACACTTGAAAACCTAGACGATCTTCCATATTTTTTAAATACATGCTTAAAGAAGGCTGCGTGATATACAGAGATTCAGCTGCTTTGGTCAAATTTTCAAATTCTAAAATTGCACGAATATACTCAAAATCTTTTATTTCCATGAAATAGATACCCCTTTCATCTGTTTCTTTACTATCAATCATAAAGTATTTTCATATTAAAACAACATTTTTTGGAGGTCACTCGATGAAAAGAACAATAATAATTCAAAACAAGGAGTACACTTTTTTTAGTTTAAAGGCATTGGCTGAAAAAACGGGAGCCGATATTTCCCGTTTGCCATATTCCATCAGAATTTTACTGGAAAATATTTTACGTCAGGAAACAGCGGAAGGAGATAAAGTCGTTCAACAATTAGTGGATTGGAACTTACCGAATAGTCAAAAAACCGAAATTCCTTTTAAACCAGGTCGAGTTATTTTACAAGATTTGACTGGAGGAGCTGCGATCGTAGACTTAGCTTCTTTGAGAAAAGCGGTGAAAGATTTTGGTCAAGATCCCAATATCATCAATCCAGAAATTCCTGTTGATTTAGTGATCGATCATTCAGTTCAAGTTGATTTTGCAGGTTCAAAAACAGCATTTCAGAAAAATGAAGAGCTGGAATTTGCGCGAAATATGGAACGTTACAGTTTCTTTAAATGGGCAGAGCAATCCTTTGATTCGTTTAGAGTGGTTCCACCGGCAACCGGGATCGTTCACCAAGTCAATTTAGAATATCTGGCGGATGTCGTAACGGAAAGAGACACTAAAAACGAAAACCTTCTTTTCCCAGATACTTTAGTGGGGACAGATTCACATACAACAATGATCAATGCACTCGGTGTTTTAGGCTGGGGAGTTGGCGGCATCGAAGCAGAGGCAGGAATGTTAGGACAGCCATGCTACTTAACGACACCTGATGTTATTGGTGTTCGTTTAACTGGGGCACTTAAAAATGGCGCGACTGCTACAGATTTAGCTTTGACGCTTACGCAGCTATTACGAGAAAAAAATGTTGTTGGCAAATTTGTTGAATACTTTGGTGAAGGTCTCGCTCATTTGACTGTATCGGATCGTTCTGTTGTAGCAAATATGGCACCTGAATATGGGGCAACTTGCGGATTTTTCCCGATCGATCAAGAAACACTCAACTATTTAGATTTCAGCGGAAGAAATCCTGAACAACGAGCGATCATTGAAGCCTATGTAAAAGAAAATCAACTATTTTATGACGCTGCGAAAGAAGCAGACTATACAGAAATCATCGAATTGAACCTAAGCGACATCGAACCAAGCTTAGCAGGGCCCAAACGTCCGCAAGATTTAGTGCCGCTATCAAAAGTCAAACAAGGATTCATCGATTCGCTTACGAAGCCTAATGGGAACAGCGGGTACGGTTTAGCATCAGGAGAAGAAAAGAAACAAGCAACGATCAACTATAAAGATGGTACACAAGAGACGATCGAAACAGGAGCAGTCGTTATTGCTTCGATCACAAGTTGTACAAATACAAGTAATCCGTTCATCATGTTGAGTGCAGGACTACTTGCAAAAAAAGCAGTTGAAAAAGGGTTATCAGTGAAACGATACGTGAAAACATCATTGTCGCCTGGTTCAAAAGTAGCAACACGTTATTTTGAAGATGCTGGCTTACTTCCGTACTTAGAAAAACTAGGGTTTGATGTGATTGGTTATGGCTGTATGACCTGTGTTGGAAACTCTGGACCACTGGATGAAACGATCAGCCAAGTGATCCAAGATGAAAATTTACTTGTTTCAGCTGTCCTCAGCGGCAATCGTAATTTTGAAGGACGTATCCATGCTGATGTAAAAGCAGGCTATCTAGCAGCACCGCACTTAGTGATTGCCTATGCTTTAGCAGGAAATGTCAATGTTGATCTGACAACAGAACCATTAGGCTTTGACTCAGAAGGTGCTCCAGTCTATCTAAAAGACATCATGCCGAGCAATGAAGAAGTGGAACAGTTGATCAATCGTTATGTCAAAACAGACCTATACAAAGAAGAATATGGTTCTGTGTTTAACTCAAATCAACACTGGAACAATATTGAAACAACACCATCGATGACTTATGAGTGGGATGAAAAATCGACTTATATTGCCAATCCGCCTTATTTTGAAGCGTTGGAATCTCAAGCTCAGCCGATCCAAGCTTTAAAAAATCAACGAGTATTGGCTAAATTGGGCGATTCGATCACGACGGATCACCTTTCTCCAGTGGGCTCGATTCCGTTACAGTCACCTGCGGGTAAATATTTGACAGAACACGGTGTGCGACCTCAAGCTTTTAACTCTTACGGCAGTCGACGCGGCAATCACGAAGTGATGGTACGCGGAACACTGAATAACATTCGATTACGTAATGAATTGGCCGATGGGAAAGAAGGCGGATATACAAAACATTTTCCAACTGGGGAGATCTTGACAATATTTGATGCAAGTGAAAAATATCTCAAAGAGGATGTTGGTTTGCTTATCTTAGCTGGAGAAGACTATGGCATGGGTTCTTCTAGAGACTGGGCAGCGAAAGGTGTTCGGCTGCTTGGTGTGAATACAGTGATCGCTAAAAGTTTTGAACGAATCCATCGTTCGAATCTATTGATGATGGGCGTTTTACCACTTCAATTTGTTGAGGGACAGGATGCAGATAGTTTAGGATTGACTGGCGAGGAAAGCTTTGACTTCATTATCGATGACTCGATCAAACCAAATGACATCATTAGTGTTCGAGCGACAAACCCAAATGGCGATGTGACTGGATTTAAAGTACGTGCAAGATTTGAGTCAGAAACAGAGATCGATTATTACCGAAATCAAGGGATTCTACCAATGGTACTAAGAAACAAACTAAGCTAAAAAACAAATAGGAGCAAACCAAATGACACATATGATAGATGTAGCTGAAATTGTTGCAGAAAACTTAGACTTCAGTAGCACAAAATCATTGAAAACAGTGGTGTATTCAGCATTAAAAAAAACGATCTTAAATGGAGAGATCCCAGCAGGGACAAGGATCAATGAATTATTTCTTTGCAACAAAGTGAGTATCAGTAGAACGCCGTTACGCTCCGCCCTGCAACGTCTTCATGATGAAAACCTCTTAGAATATGTGCCGGGGAGCGGGATGATCGTCAAAGGAATCACGAGCAAAGATGCGTATGAAATTTTCACCATTAGAAAATCGTTGGATCGATTAGCAACGATCACTGCAATGCACGAAATGAATGATCGTGATTTTGAAGAGTTCGAACAAATCGTGTCGCTTATGCAAAAGCAGGGAGAAAACGGTGAGGAGTTGGCTTCAATATTCACTGAATTCAACGAATTTATTTACTCTAAGAGTCAGTTATTTCGACTTAGAGATACGAGGGAAAACATCCAGAACTATTTAAGTTATTTTAGAGAGCTATCTGTGCATTCGAATGATCGAAGAGCGAATGCGATCGAAGACCATGTGAAACTTTACTATTATATGAAAACAAAAAATGAGAAACAGGTAGAGCTTCTTTTGGACGAACATTTGGAAAATGCGCTGGACGGCATCTTAAGTGAGATGGATAGAAAGGTGCTGCAGGCAATCTAAGATTTTTTCTAATTAAATATTTGTAAAAATGAGAGAGTGTGGGACAGAAGTGTTCAACTCTGAGAAATAAGCTGGAATCCACGAAAATTGTACTACAAATTTTTGTGGATTTCAGTTTATTTTTGACGCTTTCAACTTGTGGTGCTTTAGCATGTAGAATTAATTTTACTAGCTTCATTTTGTTCCTTGAACAATAGCGAAATTGTATCCCTTAACTGATAGGATCGAAGCATTGTGTAGTAGTTATTTCTGTTTCGTACGCTCTTCTTTAAAGCTGATTCTCTAAAGTTTTTCCAAAATCCTCAAGTCTACACTTTCTTTTCTATCCATAGAAAGTTATAATAAAAAGCGTATGATTCAAGGAAAAGGGATGACGAATGAATAAAAATAAATTACTAAATAACTTAGATAATCGAATCGACTACGGAGTGATCTTACCTGTTTTCCTTCTGTCGATCATAGGAATACTTTCATTATATGTAGCATTGAGCAATGATCCGTTACGACCTGAGATAGGGAATATGTTGATGAAGCAAGGACTATGGTACCTTGTTGGCGGCATCAGTATCGTTGTGGTGATGCATTTTAACTCGAAGTTACTTTGGCGATTGACACCGATTTTTTACGCCATTGGTCTTGTGATGATGGGTCTATTGCTTAAGTTTTATGATCCTTATTTAGAGTCTCAAACAGGGTCTAAAAACTGGATTTCTTTTGGTGGTACAACATTTCAGCCATCTGAATTGATGAAAATTGCTTTTATTTTGATGTTAGCCTATATTGTCACAATGCATAATGTGAAGAACGTTGATCGGACATTGAAATCTGATTTTTGGTTGATCGGTAAGATGCTGTTGGTGACGCTGCCTGTTCTGATTTTGATTTTACTGCAAGATGACTTTGGAACGATGTTAGTTTTCTTAGCCATTTTCAGTGGCGTTTTCTTGATGTCAGGTATTTCTTGGAAAATTATTTTACCGACGTTTTTAGTAGCTATCTTGATTGGGGCTGGAACGATTTATCTTGTGACAACAACAGCAGGGCGTGAGTTTCTTTATTCGGTTGGATTTAAGTCTTATCAGTTTGAACGGATCGACTTATGGATGAAGCCGTTTCATCATGATCCAAATCGTTCGCAGCAACCAGCGCTTGCATTGACTGCTATTGGTTCAGGCGGATTATTTGGTAAAGGATTCAATAATAGCGATGTGTATGTGCCGGTCAGAGAATCAGATATGATTTTCACGGTTGTGGGAGAAAACTTTGGTTTCATTGGCGGATGTTTTATTATTTTGCTATACTTTATCTTGATTTACCGCATGATCAAAGTTTGTTTTGAGACGAATAATGAATTTTATGCCTATATTGCGACAGGGATCATCATGATGATCTTGTTCCACGTATTTGAAAATATCGGTGCAAACATTGGACTTCTGCCATTGACTGGGATTCCGTTGCCATTTATTAGTCAGGGTGGTTCATCTATTTTAGGAAATATGCTGGGCGTAGGTTTGATCATGTCCATGAAATATCAAAAAGAAGCAGTGATTGAAGAATATTAAACGAAAGAGGGCGTTAGAATGTATACATTTTTCTGGTATCCAAAGTGTTCAACATGTAAAAAGGCAAAAGCTTGGTTAGATGAAAAACAGGTCAACTATGAAACGATCGATATGATCGAAAATCCGCCAACAGCAAAACAGTTAGCAAGCTGGATGGAGCAAAGTGATCTGCCTGTTCGTCGTTTTTTCAATACAAGCGGTATTCGTTATAGAGAACAAGGCTTGAAAGACAAAGTCAATGACTTTTCGATCAAAGAAGCCAGCGAGCTTTTAGCGACAGACGGTATGTTGATCAAACGTCCGATTTTTGTTAAAGGAGATCAATTTTTAGCGAACGGATTTAAAGAATCTGATTACGAAGGAGCTATTCAATAATGGCTGAAGAAGTAAAAATCATTGATAACTTATGGGTCTTGAAAACCGCTGAAGGATACAAGGTAGGCCTGACAAATGAAGCGCAAGAAGAATTAGGCAATATCACTTTTGCAACATTACCAAAAATGGGTCAAGAATTAAAAAAAGGTGATTCCTTGATCGAAGTGGAAGCAGAAAAAGCGGTTAGTGAATTTAGTTCACCGGTAACTGGAACGGTTGCTTCTATCAATGAAGCTGCTGAAAATGAGCCAAGTGTCCTTGATGACCCTAATCAAACGAATGCATGGATCGCTGTTTTAACTAACGTTAACGAAGAAGAGCTAGTATAAGCATAAAAATGTTTGACAAGTGTTTTGGTTGTTGCTATAATTTCATCAATATAAATTGAAAGCTTTGAAAAGAAGAGTACATGTCAAAAGTGTTTTAAAGAGAGCCTTGTTTGCTGAAAATAGGCAACGTGATTGATATGGAAGATGGTCTTTGAGCAGAATAAGTGAGCATGAGTAAACTTATTACGGGTGTGCCCGTTACAGCACCACAGTATACGAATTCAAGTACTGTATAAGGCTATTATTGTGAAATGATAGTAAATCAAGGTGGTAACACGAAAGACAAGCTTTCGTCCTTTTGTCAAATAAGACAAAAGGGCGGAAGCTTTTTGTTGTGAAACACTGCGACTGGCTAAGCCAGAGCAGATGTTGAACAATACTTGGCGAGCAGAGTGAGCGAAGTTACATTACTAGTGAAACAAAGAACAGTTTAGGTCAGAGCAGATGTTGAACAATACTTGGCGAGCAGAGTGAGCGAAGTTACATTACTAGTGAAACAAAGAACAGTTTAGGTCAGAGCAGATGTTGAACAGTACTTGGCGAACAAAGTGAGCGAAGTTACGTTACTAGTGAAACAAGCCAATCTTTCATTGAAGGTACTAGAATCAAAAAATCAAAGTATCCATAGTTTAAAACACACGCTTGATCACCAAGAGAAGTCTAACCATACCACCAAACATATAGTATACTTAAACAAGCAAAACAAAAGAAAGTCGAGGGGGAAAAATGCCTCTAATTGAATTACAACACGTAAAAAAACAATTTTCTGGTAAAAACGGGCAAGTAACGGCCGTCAATGATGTGTCATTATCTGTTGAGCAGGGCGATATTTATGGTATCGTAGGTTACTCTGGAGCAGGAAAGAGTACCTTGGTTCGTCTGTTAAATGGCTTGGAACTGCCAACAGAAGGAGAAGTAAACATCCAAGGACACAATGTCGCGCAAATGGCGAATCGTGAACTTCGTCAGTTCCGCAAGAAGATCGGCATGATTTTCCAACACTTCAATTTGCTATGGTCAAGAACGATTTTAGAAAATATCATGTTGCCGTTAGAATTAGCCGGGGTGCCTAAAAGTAGTAGAAAAGAGCGAGCACAGGAGCTTTTGACTTTAGTTGGGCTAGAAGGCAGAGGAGATGCCTATCCAAGTCAGTTGTCCGGTGGCCAAAAACAACGGGTGGGGATCGCCAGAGCATTGGCAAATAATCCAGAGATCTTACTTTGTGACGAAGCAACCAGCGCCTTAGATCCGCAAACAACAGACGAAGTATTGGATCTACTACTTGAAATCAATAAAACATTGAATCTAACCATCGTACTGATCACACACGAAATGCATGTGATCCGTAAAATTTGTAATAAGGTAGCTGTAATGGAGCTTGGACAAATCGTGGAAGAAGGAGACGTATTAGAAGTCTTTAAAAATCCCCAACAAGCTGTCACAAAACGTTTTGTTCAACAAGAACTTGAACCAAAAGAAGACACAGAAGAACTACTTGGTGAGTTGATCAAAGAAAATCCAGCTGGTTTAGTCGTTACGCTTCAGTTTAGTGGAGACAATGCCAATGAACCAGTGATTTCTCAAGCGATTCGTCAGTTTAAAGTGGACATCAATGTCGTTCAAGGTCAAGTGCAGCAAGCGAAAGAAGGCGCCTTTGGAACCTTGACGGTCATGGTTTTAGGAGAACAAAGTGAAGTCGAAAAGACACTCGCTTTCTTCACAGAAAAAGAAGTTGGGTTGGAGGTGATTCACCGTGGCGAATGAAACATTTGTTGAAAAGTACTTGAATTTTAGCCGGGTGAACCCAGAGTCAATGAAACAAGCGGCGGTCGATACATTGTTTATGACAGTCGTTGCAATGATTTTTGTCATTATTATCGGATTCTTGTTAGGATTGCTGTTATATAGTTTGAGCCGCAACAAGTCTCCTCTAGCGAAAATCAGCTATAGTGTGTTATCCGTTGTTAGTAATGTTTTCCGCTCGATTCCTTATATTGTATTGATCATCTTGTTGATGGATTTCTCTCGGAAATTAGTGGGAACAGGGATCGGTGCAAAAGCGGCTATCCCATCATTGATCGTATCTGCAGCACCCTTTTATGCTAGATTAGTTGAAATTGCCTTTCGTGAAGTGGATAGTGGTGTATTAGAAGCTGCTGATGCGATGGGGGCTTCCAAACTTCAAAAGATTTTTAAAGTTTTGATTCCAGAAAGCAAACCAGCATTACTATCAGGAATCACGTTAACAACGATCACGATGATCGGATTTACGGCAATGGCCGGAATCATCGGTGGTGGTGGCCTTGGCGGGTTAGCTTACCAAGAAGGGTTTAGCCGGAACAATAATACAGTAACACTTGTAGCAACGATCTTAATTTTGGTGATTGTGTTTATCATTCAATTTGTCGGTGATCAATTGGTCAAACGTTCAGACAAACGATAAGCAATTAATATAGAAAATAATTGGAGGAAATAAAGATGAAAAAGAAATTATTCGGTTTAGCAGCATTGGCAGTCGTTGCAGTTAGTTTAGCAGCATGTGGTGGCGGAAATAGTAAAACAGATGATAGTAAAACTGCGGGATCAGACAAAGAATCTTCTGTTTTAAAAGTCGGCGCATCTGCTTCTCCACACGCAGAAATTTTGGAGCAAGTAAAACCAATCCTTAAAAAAGAAGGCGTTGATTTGGAAATCGTTCAATTCGATGATTATATTTTACCAAACAAAAACTTGGCAGAAGGCGATATCGATGCAAACTACTTCCAACATATTCCATACTTCAATCTACAAGTAAAAGAAAACAACTATGATTTCGCCAATGCGGGCGGTATCCATATCGAACCAATGGGCTTATACTCAAAACGTATCAAAGATATCAAGGATTTGAAAGATGGCGCGACGATCATCACCTCTAACTCAGAATCAGACTGGGGCCGAATCATCACGATTTTACAAGATGCGGATTTAGTAACGGTCAAAGATGGTGTTGATCTAGAAACAGCAACATTTGAAGATATCGACAAAAATCCTAAAAACTTGAAGTTTATTCACAACATCAACCCTGAAGTCTTAACAACAACGTATAACAATGATGAAGCTGACCTTGTTGCGATCAATGCCAACTTTGCATACAGTGCAGGCTTGAATCCATTGAAAGATTCTGTCTTGCTTGAAAAAGATAACTCGCCATATGTGAATATCGTTGCAGTTCGTTCAGAAGATAAAGATAGTGATAAAATCAAAAAATTGGTTGATGCGTTGCATAGTAAAGAAATCCAAGACTGGATTCTTGAAAAATGGGATGGCTCAGTGAAACCAGTAGATAAGTAAACAAAATAGAAACAGCTGAACTACGCTCTGTCAAGTTGTAGTTCAGCTGTTTTTGTCTACTCAGAATACTCTATAAAAAAGACATGTTTGTTGTAATTTATTTATTATTTAAAAATAATAATTTTGTTCTTTAAGTTGATTTAAATGTTTGTTTATGATAATCTCATCTAGTGCACATTTATAAAAAAGGAGAGGTTAACATGAAAAAAAGCAATATTGTTTTATTTTTTGTTTCGATGATGGCAATTTGTTTTGCTGTTGTTGGAACTAGTTCAAGTGCGGAGGCAAGTGAATATGATTTGAATCAAGGAGCGACCTTCACGTTTAATTCAGAGGGTGAGTGGAAACGAATCTATTCTGGTGTATTTTCTGGAACGAGTGCAACTGGTTTTAGCTATGCTGATTATTCTGGAGAGATCCAGTATGCGCATGTAACGGCAAATACACAAAAAATCCAAGCAGCCTATGTTGTGAAGGATCGGATTTTTGATTTTGAAGGAACCTATTCACCAAGAGAATCTTATTTTAATGGTAATACTAAAATTTGGGCATTCAACATTCAAAGAGTGAATGGCTTAACACCTGTTTATAAAACGACAATGGCCGTGACAGAAGGATTACCTGGCGGAACAGTTTTACATGTAAAAGCTGACCGTGCGCCAGTGCCTAACTGGGCAGCGTTACCGAATATAGATAGTATGTCTAAAGTTCAGATCACTGGAACATACATCTCAATTATTCCTCAATAATTTAGAAGAAAAAGGAAGGACTTCTGCTTAATGTAGAAGAACTTTCTTTTTTTGTATATCAAAAAAAGGTCTGGGTTAACTGTTTTATAGACGGTAAGAAGAGATTCACTTTAGAAAGATTCTAAATAAGTCCATTTTTTCACAAAGAAAACCTCTAGTAATTAAGAATTATTCTAGTAAAGAGATTGCTTATCATTCTCAATTAGGATAAAATGAATGAGAACGATAAAATAATTATTTTTAAGTTGGAGGGAATTATACATGTCCGTTTTAGAGATTAAAAATTTGCACGTATCAATCGAAGATAAGAAGATTTTAAAAGGTGTGAACCTGACCATGAAAACAGGAGAGATCCACGCGATCATGGGACCAAACGGAACAGGTAAATCGACATTATCTGCTGCGATCATGGGAAATCCAAATTACGAAGTCACAGAAGGTGAAATTCTTTTTGATGGCGAAAATGTCTTAGAACTTGAAGTAGATGAACGTGCGCGTTTAGGTCTATTTTTAGCGATGCAATACCCAAGTGAAATTCCTGGTATCACAAATGCTGAATTCATGCGTGCGGCGATCAATGCCAAACGTGATGAAGATGACAAAATTTCTGTGATGCAGTTCATCAAAAAATTAGATAAAAAAATGGAACTACTAAATATGCCAGAAGAAATGGCTGAACGTTATTTGAACGAAGGATTCTCAGGCGGAGAAAAGAAACGTAATGAAATCTTACAATTATTGATGCTAGAACCAACATTTGCGATCTTAGATGAAATCGACTCTGGTTTAGATATTGATGCTTTAAAAGTTGTTTCAAAAGGCGTGAATGAAATGCGCGGCGAAAACTTTGGCGCATTGATCATCACTCACTACCAACGTCTATTGAACTACATCACACCTGATGTGGTGCATATCATGATGGAAGGCCGTGTCGTAAAAACAGGCGGCGCTGATCTTGCACAACGTTTAGAAGCAGAAGGCTATGCTGGAATCAGTGAAGAATTAGGTATTGAATACAAAGAAGAAGCGTAAGGAGGACAAGATAAATGAAAGATATCACAACAGCAAATTATCTTGACGACATCAAAGCTTTTTCAGCACGTAACGAAGAACCCTCATGGATGACGGACTTGCGCGCAGCGGCTTTAGAAAAAGCTGAACACTTAGAATTACCAAAGATCGAACGGGTGAAATTTCACCGTTGGCCTTTGTTTAATGTAAATACAGACGATTATATACCACAAGCGATGAATATCCCTAGCTTTGATGCAATGAAAGACAATCCAGTCATCGTGCAGCAAGGATCGATCACAGCATTTGAACAGCTTTCAGCAAAATTAGCTGACCAAGGCGTGATCTTCACTGATCTGTTCACTGCGATGCAGGAACATGGTGATCTAGTCAAAGAATACTATATGACAAAAGCTGTGGAGATGGACGAAGACAAGCTGACAGCTTTCCATACAGCGTTCATGAATAGCGGTGTGTTCTTATATGTACCCAAAAATGTCGTGATCGAAGAACCGATCGAATCGATCTTTATCCAAGATTCAGATAGTGAACAACCCTTCTTCAAACATGTTTTGATCATTGCAGATGAGCATAGTGAATTCAGTTATTTAGAACGATTCCAAACTATCGGCGAACGAAAAGCAAAAGTTTCGGCAAACATCATTGTTGAAGTGATTGCCAAAGCTGGCTCAAAAGTGAAGTATTCAGCAGTCGATCAATTAGGTGAAAACCTATCGACTTATATGAACCGTCGTGGTCATATCATGCGCGATGCCTCAGTTGACTGGGCGATCGGTGTTATGAATGATGGCGATGTGGTTGCTGATTTTGATTCTGACTTAGTAGGCGAAGGCTCTCACTCAGAAGTCAAAGTTGTGGCAATCAGTGCCGGCAAACAAACACAAGGAATCGATACACGTGTAACCAATAAAGCCTCTCATTCTGTAGGGCATATTTTACAACACGGAGTTATTCGTGAAAAAGGAACATTGACCTTCAACGGAATCGGTCATATCTTAAAAGGGGCTAAAGGAGCAGATGCGCAACAAGAAAGCCGTGTCTTGATGCTTTCTGACAAAGCCCGTGGTGATGCGAACCCAATTTTATTGATCGATGAAAATGAAGTAACTGCAGGACATGCGGCCAGTGTTGGTCGTGTCGATCCAGAGGAAATGTACTATTTGATGAGTCGTGGTCTGCGCAAAGAAGAAGCAGAACGTTTAGTGATTCGTGGTTTCTTAGGATCAGTGATCACAGCGATCCCGGTCAAAGAAGTCCAAAAAGAATTTGTAGATGTTATTGAAGGGAAGTTGAATGCATGATAAACGCAGATAAGATTCGGCAACAGTTTCCCATCTTGTTTCAAGAAGTAAATGACGAGCCGCTTGTTTATCTGGATAATGCAGCAACAACTCAAAAACCCAAAGCAGTTTTAGATAGACTGACTTATTATTACGAACATGATAACGCCAATGTCCATCGTGGTGTGCATACTTTAGCTGAAAGGGCAACAAAAGATTATGAAGCGGCTCGTGAAAAAGTTAGAGCTTTTATCAATGCCAAAGAAACAGCTGAAACATTATTCACGCGAGGCACAACGACTAGCTTGAACTGGGTCGCAAAAAGCTATGGTGATCTAGTAGTACAAGCTGGTGATGAAATTGTGATCTCTTATATGGAACACCATTCAAACATCATTCCGTGGCAGCAATTAGCCGAACGTAAAGGTGCGACGTTGAAATACATTGATATTACAGCAGACGGCTTTTTAGATATGGAAAGCGCGAAACAACAAATCACAGACAAAACCAAGATCGTTTCTATCGCTCATGTCTCTAACGTCTTAGGTGTGATCAATCCAGTTAAAGAACTAGCTGAATTAGCGCATAGTCATGGTGCTGTCTTAGTTGTCGATGGTGCGCAAGCTGTTCCTCATATGTCGGTGGATGTTCAAGCCATCAATGCGGACTTTTATGCTTTTAGCGGACATAAAATGTGCGCCCCAACTGGAATTGGTGTATTATATGGAAAACGCGAATTGCTAGAGAAAATGGAGCCCATCGAATTCGGCGGAGAAATGATCGATTTTGTGAATTTGTATGATAGTACATGGAAAGAATTGCCATGGAAGTTCGAAGCAGGAACGCCAAATATTGGCGGTGCGATCGCTTTGGGTGCCGCAATCGATTTTCTCAATGAGATCGGTTTGGACAATATCCATCAACATGAAGCAGAATTAGTAGAGTATGTATTGCCAAAATTGTTAGCGATCGATGGTCTAACGGTGTATGGACCACAAGATCCTGCGCATCATACGGGTGTGATCGCGTTTAATTTAGATGGACTGCATCCTCATGATACAGCGACGGCTTTGGATATGGAAGGTGTGGCAGTTCGGGCAGGACATCATTGTGCCCAGCCATTACTGAAATATTTAGACGTAGCAGCAACAGCTAGAGCAAGCTTTTCTCTCTATAATACCAAAGCAGATGCGGATCGATTGATCGAAGCAATTTTAGCGACAAAGGAGTTTTTCCAACATGGCTCTCTCTAAATTAGATAATTTATACCGTCAAGTGATTTTAGACCATTCTAGCCATCCGCATCATCATGGAAGCTTGGATGCGTCAAGTCAAACAATCGAAATGAATAATCCGACATGTGGTGATGTGATCGAATTACAGCTGGATATCCAGGATAATATCATCAAAGATATTGCCTTTAACGGCAGCGGCTGTTCGATCAGTACTGCAAGTGCCAGCATGATGACTGATGCAGTCATCGGAAAAAGCTTAACTGAAGCAGAGCAGCTTGCGGAAGATTTCTCCCAATTGGTGCAAGGCAATGAGGTATCAGATGAAGAAAAACTCGGTGATGCAGCGATGCTTGGCGGCGTAGCAAAATTCCCAGCTCGGATCAAATGTGCCACATTAGCGTGGAAAGCATTAGAACAAGCAGTGGAAAATGACGGACAAGGAACTGCAGGACAATTACACTGCAAAGAATAAAAATACAAATCAAGAGGAACGTTGTTTCCTTTTAGTTCGAACTTATATTTAAGGGAAGGTGAAATAATGAGCAACGTACCAGAGTTAGAAGAATATAAATTTGGTTTCCACGATGATGTGAAACCGATCTTCAGTACGGGAGATGGACTAACAGAGGAAGTCGTTAGAGAAATTTCACGAAAAAAAGAAGAACCAGAATGGATGCTGGAATTCCGTTTGAAATCATTAGAACAATTCAATAAAATGAAAATGCAGGACTGGGGACCAGATTTATCAGATATCGATTTTGATAAGATCAAATATTTCCAAAGAGCCAGCGACAAACCTGCTCGCGACTGGGACGATGTACCAGATAAAATCAAAGAAACCTTTGAAAAAATCGGTATCCCAGAAGCAGAACGTGCTTACTTAGCTGGTGCTTCTGCCCAATACGAATCAGAAGTGGTTTACCACAATATGAAAGAAGAATTCCAAAAATTAGGGATCATCTTTACCGATACAGATTCAGCGTTGAAAGAATACCCTGATTTATTCAAGAAATACTTCTCAAAATTAGTGCCACCAACAGATAACAAATTAGCTGCACTAAACTCTGCGGTTTGGTCCGGTGGAACCTTTATCTATGTACCGAAAGGCGTTCGCGTAGATGTCCCATTACAAACCTACTTCCGGATCAATGCGGAAAACACCGGACAATTTGAACGTACGTTGATCATCGTGGATGAAGGCGCAAGTGTTCACTACGTAGAAGGCTGTACCGCACCTACGTACACAAGCAATAGCTTACACGCAGCGATCGTTGAGATCTTTACCCATAAAGATGCCTATACACGTTACACAACGATCCAAAACTGGTCAGATAATGTATATAACCTAGTAACCAAACGTGCCAAAGCTTACGAAGGAGCAACCGTTGAGTGGATCGATGGAAACCTAGGAGCAAAAGCAACGATGAAATACCCAAGTGTCTATCTAGATGGAAAAGGCGCACGCGGCACGATGCTATCGATCGCATTCGCCGGCGAAAACCAAATCCAAGACACAGGGGCAAAAATGATTCATAATGCACCAAACACATCAAGCTCGATCGTCTCAAAATCGATCGCTAAAGATGGCGGAGAAGTGAACTATCGTGGACAAGTAACCTTTGCCAAAGATAGTGCTGGTTCGATTTCACATATTGAGTGTGATACGATCATCATGGATGATAAATCGAAATCAGATACGATTCCGTTTAATGAGATCCATAATAGTCAAGTGGCGTTGGAGCATGAAGCAAAGGTTTCGAAAATTTCGGAAGAACAGCTTTATTACTTGATGAGTCGCGGTTTGTCAGAGCAAGAAGCGACTGAGATGATCGTTATGGGATTTGTGGAGCCGTTTACGAAGGAATTGCCGATGGAGTATGCGGTGGAGTTGAATCGATTGATTAGTTATGAGATGGAAGGGTCTGTTGGGTAGACCTATAATAGAAGCTCCGAATGTTGATTTAACAGCATTCGGAGTTTTTTATTTTGCCTAAAAATCTATCTAACTACGTTGTTAGCTACGATTTAAAAATTTGCGTACTTGGCAAACTGGTTATGAGCATCATCTATATCATCGTCTGTAACGTGAGTGTAGATATTCATTGTTGTTTCTAAATTTTTGTGGCCAAGTAGTTCTTGGGCTGTTTTTGGAGGTACACCACTTTTGAATAATAGACTGGCAAATGTATGTCTAAAACCATGAACTGTGATTTTGGGTAAATCATATTTATCTAAAATCATTTTCAACCAGTCATTGGCTACTTGTGGATAGTACAGACCATTCTTTTTATTGGTAAAGATAAATTGGTCTTTATCAAAAGTATTAATACCAAATTTAATGTACCATTCTTTTTGATTAATTTTCCATCGTTTTAAAATACGTAAAGTCTTATCATCGAATTTTACTTTCCGTTTGGAGTTTTCCGTCTTAGGTGACTGAATAATAATCTTACCAAATTCATCAACAGCCAAGGTTTTACTTATATTGGCTGTGGATTCTTCAAAATCAATATCTTTCCACTGAAGGCTCAGCACTTCGGATTTTCTCAAACCAGTAAAAGCAAGAACTCTAAAGAATGCCAATATTTTAAGTCCGGTTCGTCCATCTTTTTCAATATGCTCATCTAAGCACTTAAAGAAAATTTCTAGTTGTTCTTTTGTATAAAAATTTTTTTCTTTAGCAGTATCTGTTTTTGGAGGAACTGTATTTTTCATTGCATTAGCTTGAAGATACTCCATCCGAACAGCATATTGCAAAATTTGAGCAGTAACCCGTCTAAAATATTTACATTGTTTGTATTTTTTTTGCCAGCCATCAACTATTTTTTGACACTGAGACACAGTAATTTTATCTATCTTATAGCTTCCTAGGACAGGTAATACATGACTTTCTACAAAACGACGGTTAGTAGCAACAGTTGAAGCTTTAACCTCAAGACGGTGATGTTCCAACCATTCTTGGTATAACTCTTTGAAGGTTAAAGACTTTGTTTTATCAGTATTGTATTTACCATCTTTAAAATCAGTCATTAAGCGATTATATGCAAGCTTAGCGGCTGTTTTATTCTCAAAACGTGATCGGGTAGTCCGGATTTCTTTGCCGGTATTGGGATCAATACCTAAGTATGCCGAAAACTTCCAATATTTTTTACCATCTCTTTTGTCAACGTACTGTTTGTATCTGTCATCTGTTTTATTGTTCTTCATTATAATTTCCTCCTGTTTGCATGGGCATGCAATAGAAGAGGTATAACTAAATGATTCTTGAATCAGCAACAAGGTCTAATGATAAGTTGTTCTCTGGATCGATTTCTTGTTCAATTTCTTCAAGAATTTGCCTTTTTATTTTTGTTTTTATTTCATCTATAAAGCTTTTTTCTTGTACAAATTTTTCCTGTATCTCTTTAAAGTCTTCTTCATTGTAGAAGATCTGACCATTTAGGATATCATTATTTATATGATTAATTGCGACATCAACATCAGATTTAAAAGAAAATTTATACTTGTTGTATCTTAGTGTGCAATAAAATTCGGCAGTCCAAATGGTTTTCTCCACATCAGTGTATTCAACTTCTCCATAGTTATCGAAATCTTCTTCACGCGCGAAGTCGCCTCTACTTTCACTAACTTCTCTTATAATTATTTTGGAAACAGTCACATTCATTTTTTTTGATTTATGTGGAGAGTAAATAAATAGTTCTTCTAGAGGAATTTCCAAATAATCCAATATGGCTTGAATGGTATCAAAATGTATCGAAGTTGATTTTTCATTAATGATTTTTCCCAATGAATTGGCTGATATACCAATATCAGCACTCATTTTAGTAATGGTTATTTTTCTATCTTCTAAAATTTTTTTTAGATTTATTTTTATGCTATGTTCCTTCATACTTCCTCCTCCTTCCTTGTTCTAAGTTATACCATATAAACTTAAAACGTTCAAGTTTTTATATAACCACGATTACTAATATATAATCGTGGTTGTTGACCGAGCGTAAAAAAAATGATAGATTAAGATCATAGGTGTTGATTCACGACTTTACTTGTTTGGTGTAGTAAGGAGGTGAAACAATGAATTTAGAAAGAGAGGAGAAAAAAGAGTTAACTGAATTAAAGTTAGAAAATCAAGTTTTATCCACTATTTCAGAAAGTGTTTATGCGGCAATGATGTCTGAGGAGTTTCTTAATAAACTGATGATTATTCTTCACAAAGAAAACTTTAATCAAGGAGAAATTGCAGCATTAAATGGAGTATCACCGGTGACAATACGTCAGTGGAGCAGAAGTGGTCTTCCTGTTCAGATATTAGGTGAAAAGACATTGTTATACGATAAAAAGGAAGTCAATGAATGGATAAAGAAACATAAAATTTAGAAAATGGGCATGCAATGAGGACGTTGGTACATTCTTTAAATTCAAGTAGAATGTACCAACATTAAATGTGCATAAGGAGGGTATGGAAATGAAAACATCACACATTTCAATTGATAGTAGAAAAGTAGAATATACTGAATTAGTGGCTTTACTAAAAGTTGTTCAATTAAATTGTAGCCAGATAAACGAAATTTTTGGCTGTGATCTAAAAACTGATAAGTCGCCGCTGAAAGAAGATTTTCTAGATAAGGAATTTTTGAGAAAAGATGGAGATAGTAAAGCAACAACATATTATACGTTAAAAGATTCCAAAATTAAAAATGGAAGTAAAAAATATGAAGTAATTGCAGATAGATACAAAAAAGGACAGCAATTGTTAAATTTCGTTCGAACGATGAATGAAAGAAGTAAGAGTAGAATAATTTTACTAGATCCATATCTTTTATCTGCAAATTGTTTTGATACAACATTTGTAGATATGAATAATTTGTCAAGAATTGAATCAGGAGTGCAAGTCTACTTTCTTTCAGGTGAAAATGAAGAGATTCCTGTAAAATCTTCAAGAGAACATAAGATTTTTTTAGTTGAGAATATATCGATTGCGAGAAGAGCAAAGTTTCTTAAAAAAAGAATTAGTCAGGTTTTTCCATTTATTTTTTATTGTGACATAAAGGAATTTCAAACTAAGATATATGCTTTCTATTCGGAAGAATCTGCTATCGCAGAAGAAGAATTTACGAAAATGGACGTTATTGATATCATTCATTTCACTCGAAATCATCATTTGAGTAGCGCGAATTTTGAACCAAGTGATGAACAGCAATTAAAAATGAATGATGCTAAGTTTCAAAAGCTTATTAAGTTAGTGAATGTTCAAAAAAAGAGCTCTAAGCAAACTAGTAATGCAAGAAGCGAAAAGGTGAAAAAAACGTTTGAATTAATTGAAAAAAAAGAGGTGTTTTAGAAAGATATGGGCAAAATGAGAGAAAGTTTGAAGGAATTAGGTAACCAGAAAAGATGGATGATTAAGCTATATTTAAGATTAATAGTTAATAAATAGAAATAACGGGCTGTATATAGTATTTTAATGCGGTAAGATAATAGTATAAGTAGAAATTGAATGTGCTTTTCAATAGTTTTTAATCTCAGTAAAAGATTGAAAAGCACTTATGAAAGTGCTAAATAGGATGTAATCCTTAAAGCAAAACTTTGCTGGTTTCACCGGTAAAAGTGGTTGTATGTAAGGTGGTTGCTCGCTCCCCACTGACATTAAAAATAGCGTTTAGTTGCATACACACCGGGAATAATTTCTGGAAGAGGGAAAATTTCAGATAAAACAATAATAACCTATCCAAGCATATGGGTGTTGTCTTCCATATGTGGGATTCTATAGAGAATTGAGCATTCTATTGATATTGACCTAAGTAAATTTATAAGGTAAACAGCTCAAAATTTCCAAGTAAAAGAAAAGTGTTCGTTAAAAGAAGCGGACAACGAAGAGGACGGCGGATTCCAGAAATGGATAGTGGTTATAGTTGGAAAGACCATTGTGTAGTCGTTGATGAGCGTATACTCATCGGGGGAGGCAACTGGCAATTGATCTCAGATTATGAGGGCCTAATAGTAATTAGACCTTGATAAATTGAGATTAGTAGCGAGTTCAATTTACCTAAGTCTAACTTCAAGTTGGGAAGGACCTGTAAATTTTAGTGCAGGGGAATCTTTAGAATTGGAGGGGGGACAAGAGGGGGGTGGATTGTTCTCGATTAAGTAGTATCTAATAGTATATGTGTAATAGTACCAACAGTAAACTACTAGCAAATATAAAGCAGGAGCAAGTAAAGAGAATAGAAAGTACTAGAGAATGAACAGAGAACGTACAAAGAATACACAGGGAACAAACAGGATGTTAGGGATGATAAAAATAGTTTGAATAGAAGTAATAACAACTTTTTAGGTAAAGTAAAAAAGAACAACTTCTTTTTAATAAAAGATGAGGTTCTTTCAAAATAAAACTATTTAATATCTATTAGGGATTGAATGATTTTTATATATTCGTTTCGGTGTGGATGAAGATTCAGTTGTTTAAACAAGTCGACCATTTCAGTATCACTTTCATTAACCAATGCTTGTTCATTTTCAAATTCTTTAAAGAAAACTGAATAGCTTATATTTAAACCTTTTAGTAATGAACAGAAGGTTACCAATGATATTTTTACAGAGCCACGTTCGATTTGAACTATAGTATTTCGACTAATACTGGCTTTCTCTGCAAGTTTTTCTTGAGTAAGACCTTGCTTTTTCCGTAGGTAAATAATGTGTTTTATGATTCGTTCAGCTTCTATTGTAGCAAAAGTTTTGATTTGCTCTTCATTCATCATTCTCGCCTACTTTCATTCGTTTATATCACAAATTTTAGATGAAGATTGCTTATCTAACCATGCTTTAGAATGTGCAAAAAAAATTAATGTTTAGTTTGGTGTGGAAAAATACTATTATGTGCGATATAATGTTTTTGTAAGTTATCATGCAAGGAGGAGAATGTAAAATGAAAAAGAGATTATTTCTTAGTTTAACAAGTGTCGCGTTATTTGGAGTCTTAGTAATAGGAACGGGAATAGAAACAGAGGCGACAACTAATTGGAGTCCAAATAGCCCAGATATGATACAAATTAAAGATGGAGAGAAGTCGTATACATTAGTTTTAGGAGATACACTGTGGGCGATTTCACAGAGGACTAATTTAACAGTTCAAACTTTGGCTGAAGTAAACAGTATTGATCTTTCTAAAGGTGAACAATATTTTTTACCAGTTGGGCGAGTTATTTATTTTGAAGGTGATGTAGTTACAGTTAAAGATAATCAGGGAAATGTTATTAATGAAACTACTATAACTGATGAGAATAAAGTGAATCCAAATCAGGGTGTTGGTGAAACAGTGAACCCTTCTGTAACAGAGCCAACTACAGGTACAGAAACACCGCCAACAAGCGGAGGCGAAGTAGTAGCTCCAGAAGTGCCAACAAACCCGATAGCTCCGGTTGAGCCAACAGACCCAGCAAAACCTGTCGATCCGGTAGACCCAGTTGACCCTACTGATCCAGAAGAACCAGAAGTGCCAGAAGGTCCGTATGTAGGAGCTCAAATTCCCGGTGTGGCAAATGGTATCATAGGAACATATACAGATGATACAGCGTTAATGGATGCGATGGATGATTACAAATTGGCGAATGACCTACATGGTAGTGATTGGGATTATCTAATTTTGAGCAATGGTTATGGTTGGTATGCAGTTTGGGTAAACCAGTAAGAATATAGAATCAGAGAGGTTTAGGGGAAACTCTAAGCCTTATTTTTAACTAAAAAGGAGCTACAAGTGGATGTTTAAAAAGAGAGATACAATTAACATAAATAATAAACAATCTAACCAAAAAAGACAATTTATTATATTGGCAATACTGATGGTTTTTGTAAGTATATTCTTTTTTAAAACTATGTATGATAAACGTGTGGAAGCCCAGAAAATTCAACAAGAAGAGAAAATTGCAAAATGGGTTAAAAAAGCATATGAAGACGGCTATTTAACTGAAGAAGCTACTCAAGTACTTTCAGATGTTCAAGAATATATAAAAGAGAATAGTTTAGGGAATGAAGGTTTCATTTTTAAAACAGGATTTAATGAACTTGAGGAGGAGTTAATGCTAAAAGATACACTCAATGATCTTTTTGAGGTACCAGTAATTGTTGCAGGTGAATTGAAAAAAGATGTAGTTTTAAAAGATTTTAATATGGATAAAGAAGTTATGGCAAGCATCGAAAGTGAGTTGTATAAATATAGTAAAGAAGAAAAATATAATAAGAAAATCTATGAACAGTTCACTCAAACAGCAAAAATTGTTGAAGAGCAAGAGGATTTAGGAGAATATGTAGCTAAAGAAAGTATAAAAAAGAATAAGGAGAGTGAAGAGCTGCGTTCTTATTTAAAATCATCTAATCAGTTAAATTGGGAGCAATTTAGTTTGACTTCTCCAACAATTGTTGGAAAATATAAGTTGACTAGATCAGGTAAAATTTCTAACATGAATTTTTCTTTAGAAGATTTGGAAACTTTAACTGCGATTGGTAAAATGAGTGACGAATTCGTTGTAGATATCTCTACAAATAAATCAAGTATAGAGTTAACTGCTGATGGGAAGCAAATTACTTATTATGATTTTTATTCAACTAATTTGGATATTATAAAAACAACGATTGAGACTGCTAATTACTTGTTTCGTGATAATGATACTTTGATTGTTGGGACTTCAAATCAGTCAGAAGACTATTCTTTTTATGCTAAGTTGTATAAAGGGAGAATGCCTGGTGGAGGAAGTGGCCTCCTCCAAAAGTATTTTTTAGAGAATAATCAAGAGAAACAATATATTAATATCTATGATTATCCAAAGGTCGAAGAGACTGATTCGTATATGCTACTAGACTTAACTAAAGACTATTTGGGACGAATTGATGAGTTGAGAAAAGAATATGGAAATCAAGTAATGTATATTGATAGAGAAGTACTTTATCAAATTGCATATTATGAGGATAGTGTTTCCGTTTATGTATATACCAAAATATAATGTTAATGCTGAACATCTAGCATTAGAAGATGTTGTGTTATTTGAGTTTAAATGAATTTCAGGCAGAACTTGTAAATTAAGTTCTGTTTTTTTTGTTTTGGGCGCAGACAATTGATTTTTAGCGCGTTAAACTTATGGATATAAATATAAAATAGGAGTGAGATGTTTATGGATATTACAGATGTTTTATCATTAAAAGAACTAAGAGCTATTGATATGATTGTAGAAATGAGCCCGGAACAAATAATAATTGATTATCTTGGTGCTTCTTGCATTGAAATAACACTTTCAGAGATTATGACTTTGACCATTCATTTTAGGTCAAGTGAAGAGTGTCAAATTGTTGATGCCTACTTAAGTGAAGTGCTTTTTGAGTACGCATTCGAATACGAGTTATGGGAAGACAGTTATAATGCAATCTGAATATAGATTGTTATCAAGTTCAATTTATTTTGATCTAGGTATTATTAAAAGGTTGGTTGAAAATCGTCCGCTTACTCTATTCATTACTGGTTTGACAGTGGATATACAATTACAAGAAGTCGACATATATACGATCAACAGTGAGGATGAAGATACCTTAGAGTTTGTTTTGTTGCTTTTAAAAAATTTTTTTAAGGTAGAAGAAATCATAGTATAAAATATTTGGTTAGATTTGGATGTTTAGTTTAAGAAGCTAATAATCCAAATCTTTTTTATTAAATAACGAAGATTCTGCGAAGATAGCTGTAATTGGATGGTGAACCCGATATGATTAATTGGAGGTAAATATTCGATTTATTTTCTATTAATTAAAGATTTATTTCTGATGAATTTACCTTATCTTGTAAAAAAAGACTGTAAAACAGGCGATTCTGTGGGAAGTGATTGTCTTTTTACTCATTTGTTTAGAATCAAAATGAAAGGGTGTGAAAAATGCTACAGCGAATAAATTTAAAAAGAACTGAACTTTTTGAGTTGTTATCTATCTGTGCATTGACTACCAAGCAAATAAACTTCTTTCTTTATTCCAAAAAAGAGGCACAACATTTTAAGAAATATCCGTTGATCCAAAGAGAGAAAATGCAACCAATAACTGCTGGAAGACCTACATATTTTATGTATGTTGCTCCAAATAAACTGTCTATTTCTAGTATTAAGAGAGGGGAGCTATTAGAGAAATTTGTTTTATATGGGAGAACCCAATTTTGGTTATTTGCTGATTTTAAAACGTTATCTGAAAGTACCATATCCGTAACAATTTTTGATAGGCAGCAGTGTAAACAGTATACAAACGTCCATTTACATTTGGTAATCAATGCTCAGTTTAAAGTAAAATCCCTTTTCTTGGGTAAGAAAAATATCTTTTTAAGCGAAGATGGGACTATTGGAAAACGTGTTGATTTACAAAATCAAGATATCTATTTTTCAATGGAAAATAGTGAATTGAAGGAAGTTAAGAAAGAAAAAAATGAGAATTTTTCTGGGTCTAAAAGTCTATTGAAATCAGCTTTATTTAAAGGTTTAGAGTATTACTTCATAGCTAGTGAAGGTGATTTTGTTGAGGAACTAAGTTTAAAATTTAGACCTAAAAAAAATAAGGGGGAAAAATAATGAATAAAAATAGGGAAGAAAAAAGGAAGAGGTCAGTAAAACGTTGGAAATATATAAAAAAGGAGATAATTCCTAAAATACGAATTTTTATTAGATTTGTAGGTATATTTTTAGGAGGGGGAATTTATCGATTGAAGTATCAAAAAAGAACACAACAAAACTTTTGGTCATTCTTTCTAACAGCATTATTTATAATATCAATTACTTTAAAAATTGTGGCGATGTGGTTCCCAATTTTCAGTGTAAAAGTTATTTTTTGGTTCTGTTGGTTCACAGCAACATACCTTGTGATCATTATCTGGTATGAGTTGACAATAGCTTTGATTAATAAATCACTACAATCAATTAGAAAAGAACAAGATGTAGGCACAAAAGAGGTGTATTACGATCTCCCGTTAAGACTAGATAAGACTTGGGAAGCGATAGAAAAGATTTTGGGTGTAACAATTGACTTCTATCATACAGAGTATGATAGAGCACGAAGTATTTTGAAGATAAAAATACTAGATGTACAAAAGATAACTACAACTATTTCACAAGGATGTTCATCAGATGAATTGTTTAAAATGCTATATCTCTTACCCGCCCATAATTCACTTAGGAAAAATGTTTATGTTAGTGTTGAAGGATACTTGCATCAATATATTCCAGCACTACTATCTGCTGACTCAAGGCTAATGGAGGAATATGTAATGAATGATCCTGTACTGTTAAAAAAGATTAAGAATATTGTTCCAGAAAAAAATCCCGAATTTCAAGCAGAACAAATAATTCAAGCTAGTATTTTACCTTTATCAGCTCAGAAAAAAGCACAGCAATTCTTAGACCAAGTGTATAGAAATAGAAAAATGTGGAAATTTAGTGTGAGTAATGTTTCGGGGCAAGAGAAATTCCTTCAATTAAATTGCCGACTTATAGAAAATCAGACGGTTCAAAACATTGAAAAATTGAAGCCAGATATTGAAGCTCTATTTAGGTGTCGAGTGATTATTAAAGAACATGCCGACAGAGGTATTTTTACTTTAGTAGTTTTATTAAATGAAGAGCTATCTTCTTATGAAATGAGTATTGATGCACTGAATAAGTATAATGCAGTTGGGGAGTTTTTTATTGGGGAAAGTTTAATGGGATCACTGTCTGCTAAATGGAATTTTCAAACGAATTTCTTTTGGGTAGCAGGGATGAGTGGAGCAGGGAAAAGTGTTCAAATTAAGAATATTTTAGCTCAGTTAGCTCAAATTTCGCAATACGATTTGGGTTTTGACTATACAACTATGTTTTTGACGTCTAGTTCTAAAATTGCTGATTTTATAGAATTTGAGAAAGCAGGAGCTTTTATTGCTTCTGGAATTAACTCTCAGTTGAAGGTCTTTGAATACGTCTTAAAAGAGCTTGAAAGACGTGAAAGGTTGTTTTATGAGCTTCAAGTTGAAAACATTAAAGAATATAACGAGAAGCATTTGCATGCTCCACTAAAACAAATAGTTTTATTAGCGGACGAATATGAAAATACTCGAAATGGGTTAGATAAAAAGCAAAGTGATTATGCAGAAAGATTGCTTTTGAACATTTTAAATATAGGGAGATCTTCTGGTTGTGTGGTAATTATTGGTACACAAAGTGCTTTAAAAGGAGCCGTTGGAATTGTTGCAGATAAGTTGACGGTTAAGTTTAGTGGCTATAATGAAAGTAACGTTCTTAGAAAATTTTCACCTGCAATTGCTTCTTACTACCAGACACTAAAAAAAGAGCCGCAAGGAGTTTTTTTCTATAATTCACTTAATTTGAGGCCGGAACAAGAAGTTTTAACTTACGATATGTCTTATGCTTTGATACAAACACCGTATGTTTTAGGAATCAATCAAGAAAATTTGCCTAAACTTTTAGGTAGAGAAATGAAGGAGGAAATTTTTAAATCCATTTCAGTGGAAGATGATTTATAAATTTTTTAGTTGGTCAGAAACATAATAGTTTTTGACCAACTATTTGTTTGTTGATGTGTCAATCTTGATAGATGGTCATTAACTTAGGTCAGAAAATAATTAAGATAAGAGGGGATATTCTATGATTTATGGATATGCGAGAGTAAGTACGAAAGCTCAGTCATTAGGGGAGCAGTTGGAACAATTGAAACAAGCTGGTGTGAGTAAAGAAAATGTGTATAAAGAAAAATTTACAGGAACAAAAATAAATCGACCGGAATTTACCAAGTTATTATCAATTCTAGAGGATAACGATACAGTTGTAGTGACTAAATTGGATCGTTTTGCAAGGAATACTAAAGAAGCGTTAGAAGTAATTGAACCGCTGTTAGAACGAAATATAACAATTAAGGTTCTTAATCTCGGTACCATTGAAAACACAACTATTGGTCGGATGATAATGCGTACAATTTTATCAGTAGCTGAAATGGAGCGTGACATGATCGTAGAGCGCACACAGGAGGGGAAAGCATTTGCTAAGAGAAATAATCCAAACTTCCGAGAAGGACGCCCTAAAGCCAAAATAACAGATGATAAGTTGCATGCCTATGAATTGTTGAAATCTGGATTGAGTTACAAAGAAGTTTCTAAAAGAACAAGGCTGAGTGTGAGCACGATACAGAGGGTAAAGAGGAATATTGAATTTCCAATGAAAAATGAAAGATAATTCTTTTGATTTTGTTCATTTTGAATTGAATATATGCCAAATGCTTTATTGCTGATATAATGGATAATAAATAAACTTCTAAATTCTGATAGCATAAATAGAAAAATCTAGAGAATTTTAGGACATATAACAATTTTAATTATGATAATCTGGGAGGCGGAAAAAGTGTATCATAATGTTGAAGTGGACTGGAAAACTTTTGAATATATACATTCTGGACGAACTCAGTATACATTTGAATACTTAGCATATATTTTATTTTGTCATGAATTCAATCAAAGTATTGGAATGTTTCGGTACTTTAATCAAGCTGGTATTGAAACAGACCCAATTGATCTTGATAATGAAGTGATTGGATTTCAAGCAAAATACTACGATGCTTCCACAAAGATATCGGACCGAGTATCTGAGCTTAAAGATATGGTGGATAAAGCAAAGAAAAAAAATCCAGCATTAACTAAAATACTTATATATGTAAACAAAGAACTATCAGAAAGCAGTAGCAAAGATAGAAAAATTCCTAAGTATCAGGAAGAGATTGAAAAATACGCCAAAATGAATGATGTATGTATAGAGTGGAGAGTTCCAAGTCATATAGAACGGATACTTTTTTCATCTAGAATTCCAGAATATATAAGAGATTTCTTTTTTAATCCTCAAAAAGGAATTAGGCAGTTCATTGAACAAAATAAGTCACATTCCGAGTCTTTAATTGAGACAATAGATAATTCAATTGAATATGAAAATCAAAAGTTGGAAATTGAATATTCTAAGTCTTTTTTTTCAGAATTTTTGGGTTCAGATCAAAAACATTTATTAATATACGGTGAGTCTGGCACAGGTAAATCTGGACTTATTAAATCATTTTACACAGAGAATAATGATGATATTCCAATTTTTATTTACAAAGCAACTGATTTTGGTTTTAATACACTTTCTGAATTTAGTAGACAGTTTGGTGAGTGTAATTTAGATGATTTTTTTAGTGCATTTGACAATAGTAAAAATAAAGTAATTGTAATAGATTCGGCTGAAAAGAGGTTCAGCCTGCCTAACGAAGTTTTAGGATTGTTTTTGAATAAGGCAGTGAAACATAGTTGGCAAGTCATCCATACAATTAGGCGATCTTACAAAGATAGCTATGTTAGCTATGTTTTAAATGATAGTAGCTATTTAGAAGAACAATTAGAATTAATCTCAGTTCAAAAAATGAAAGATTTTTTAGAAATTTGTAACATTTCGTGTCCCGAAAATGAAAAAATGCAAAATCTACTGTGTAATCTATTCTATTTATTTATATATATACGTACTTATCATGAAAATAACGATTCCTTTAAGACTAGAAATTTGTTTTTCAAACACATTTGGGACACTAGAATTAAAGGAATTCCATGTGATACAGAAATTAATTCAGTTGCTCGTGAGAAAACAATTTTTGCCATGTTTGAAAGAATTTTAGAAACGGGCTCTTCATATTATACAAGTAATGCTCCTCAAGAAATGCAGGTACTCCAAAATATAAAAAATGATGGTGTTATTGATTATGATGACGTTTACAGAGGATATTATTTCGCGCATGATATTTATGAAGAGTTAGTTGCTAGATATTTGATTACATCGTTGTATGATACGACAGGAAGTGAAGTTGAGTTCCATGGTTCACTTCATCTTAGTATGATTATGCGTAAACATTATAGATTGTGGTTGTATGATAGATTGTATGAAACGGAAGATAACGAATTTTCAGAGTTTATTGTCAAATCAATTACAAATAAGACAATTAACAAAATATGGAGAGATGAAATTTTAATTACCTTAATGGAATTTGAAAAAAACAATCAAACGCTTGATCTATTAGAAGAATTGTTTAATGAAGATGGGGAATTACTTGTGCGATCTATTTTTTTATTGAAAACTGCATGTAAGATGATAGATTATAACTCTGCTTCCTCAATTTTAACTCAAGAAGAGATAGATTCAAGAGTTACTCTTCTGTATCGATATACTAAGCCCTCTGGAGCTGGATGGAAGTATCTAATTAAATATGTATACTTACATTTATCGGAAATAAACTGGGATGAAGGGTTGGTACCGCTGGTTTATGAAATGGTTTCAAGTTGGATTAAAAACGTTAAACGAGGTGTGACAACAAAGTATGCTGGAATGATAGCGCTATATCTTTATGATTTGTTAGAAGAATCTGATTTTAAATATCCGATTGACAGAGATTTGAAAGGAAAAATAAGTGAAACCATCCTAGAGGCTTCGGCAGAGCTAAAAGAAAAATTATTATTAATTTTTAATTCAATACTTGAAGAAAAAGATTTAGATAATAATCATAAATATAATGACTTAGTTGAAGTTCTTTTAGGAAATGTTGTGAATAGCTATATACCTTGTTTAGTTATGCCTGATATGGTTATAAAAATTTGTGAAGCTTTTTGGAAAAAGAATGAAACTAATGAACCTGACGGCTCTTTCAGATACACGTCTTACGATAGAGATAGTATTGAAAATGATTTTGGATTAAAGTCTAGCACAAACTATGATTATTATCCAACAAGTGCTTTCTGGACACCTACATTTATGTTACTCCAGCATGTTTCTGATGTAGGTATTCCTTTTGTTTTGAATTTTGTAAATGAAATCACAGAGAATTACGAAATTTCTAAAAGCAATCAAGAATACACGGAAACTTACCAAGTTGTTTTGAAACTGCAGGATGGTACAGAGGTTGTTCAAATCTGCAGTAATCGCTTATGGATGGCACATAGAGGACTTTCATCAGGGCCTAACCTGTTAGACTGTATTTTGATGGCATTAGAAAGATGGCTTTTATATACTATACCTTCTGTAGATGAAAATAAGGCTAATAAGCTATGTGAATACCTTTTACGAAATTCGAAATCTGTTGCAATAACTTCTGTAATAAATAGTGTTGTTCTATCATTTCCAGAAAAATTGTTTCCTACAGCGTGTAGTTTAATATCTTTAGGTGAAGTTGTTTTTTCGTTGGATAATAGTCGATTAATAAATGAGAGTATGACTAACATGGCTAGAGGAGTACTAGGAACAAGCTATCAATATGATCAAGAAAGAATTAAATCAAATGCTTTACCTTTTCGAAAAAAGAGCATAGAAAAGATAATAGTGGACTATCAAATGTCATCAGGAAATCTTGATGAAAAGCAATTTATAAAAAGAAGAGAGCAGATTTATAGTTGTCTTGATTCGTTAAGCAAGGACGTAGATCTTGATAATACAACATTACGTTATGCATTAAACCGAATAGATTTAAGACGTTTGAAAGTTAGTGATGAACCAGAACAAATCATAGAGGGGAAAAAATATGTTGTTTTAAAAGCTGATGAGGCGGAAGATTTAAGATTATTACGCGAAAAACAACAAAAGGAGACAGATGAGAGATACGAATTTTTAAGTGTTTCTCTTTGGGCTAGAGCGAAGTTTAAGGGGACAAAAGATGCTGAAAAGTACAAAGAATATGAGACTCAACCAGTAAAAGCAATTGATGAAATGAAAAGAATGCTAGAAAAAGTAAAGCAAGGGTATTCTTATGATTTTACGATAGCTAGTGCTCCTGCCTATATATCTGCAGTATCATTAAAGTTTTTTGAAAACCAACTTTCAGTCGAAGAAAAAGAGTACTGTATAAAATTTTTAGAAGAAAATTTATCTTTACTGACTAATACAAATCACGTAAACAATATCTCGAATGGTGTTATTGCAATTGTCGATAGTTTGCCATATTTGATTAAAAATACTATTGATTATAGAAAAAAACTTGATTACAGTATTGCTTTTTTTACTGCACTACTAGTAGACAATTCTAGAGAGAGAGATTTTTATAAGGTTTTTTCTAGAAAGATGTGGTGCGAGAATCCTGTTGAAGCAAAGCTGATTTTTAAGATGATTGTATCGTTTAAAAAGGAATTCACTGATTGGATTAAATTAGAAGGGCTTAGTACTAAATCAGTTGAAAAATTTGTTAAAAAAAGAAAAAAATATCTTCGAAAAATTTTCAAAGGAACGGAAGAAATAGATGAGACTGAGTATTCTTTATTAGATTACAATGATTTAATGGAGATTACGATGCTATTAGATATTACCAGTGAATCACACTGGGGGATACTAAAAAGTTTTGGTCCTACAGTATGGAAAATAGTGTTTGAGGAGGATCATTTAAGAAATAGAAATTATGATTTAGAAGTTCAATATATAGTTTGGTTGGCAAAATACACATACCACACAACAGACAAGATACGAATGGAACTAATGGAGATGTTAGGCCCTTGTTTGACCATTTGCAGAGACTTTGAAAGCTATTTATCTTGGATAATAAGTGAGCATGATAAATTAAAAGATAATCGGGTTTTTTGGACTATCTGGAATAATTTATACGGAACTATAGTTAGACTGGTCAATCCATACAAAGAACTAGTATTAAAAAGTTCCAATTCCTATGATTTTGATGGAGTGATTGCTACCTATTGTTTTGCTTGGAATTATTGGGGTGAAAAACAAAAAGAATGGGTAGGATTTAAAATACAACATTTGAACTTCTTTGATAAGGTAATAAAGGATATAGGTTTTTTACCAGTGACTTTAGAATCCATAGCAAGATTTATTGGTAGTATTGGTTATTCATTTACTAAAGAAGGTGTATCATGGGTAGCTACATTAATTTCAGAAAATGACTATTTGGTTCATGCTCAATTACATTCTAATACTATATACTATTTAGAGGAGATGATTCTTAGAGTTTCTAAAGAGAATTTGAATGATGTAAAAAAGGATTCCATTTTAAGAGGGAAAATTTTAATAATAGTGAATTTCTTAATATCGAGAGGTTCTACAATAGGTTTTCTTGTGAGAGAAGAATTTTTTTAGTGATTGTTTTGTCGAATATTCTAGTTTTTAAGTATTATGAAAACTATAGATCTTGTTCCCGTGCATTAAAAACCATGAATTATATCATGCAAACAAGAATTTTAACAGGTATTCTAAATGGTTTGGAGTCAACATATAATCGATTAACCAATGCTCAGAGACCTTTTTGAGAATAATATAAAAGCTAATCTTATTGTTTCAAGCAAAAATTAGTATTCAATTTTCAGGGATTTAGAAGTTGTTTTACTGGGATATTTAATTCTTATTTGACTATTTTTTCTGATAAGATAATCGAAATTTAAGTTTTATGTATGTTTTTCATCGAGAGTATAATTATATGAAGACAGGTAAGTTAGTTATAAAGCTTTCCTGTTTTTTTATAATTAGATTATTTGCAACATCTAAATTAATGAAAAAGAACTAATTAAAGTATTTTTAGCTGATTTAGTTACTTCATAAGCTTTATTTATCTTGGTAAGATATATGTACAAAATAAAAAAGGGGGAAATCATATGCTTCTTAATAAGCAACTAGAGATTGAGAGGAAAAATAGAGGCATTTCTAAAAAAAGATTAGTACAAATTATAGAGCAAGGAACAGGACTTACTTTTCAGGTAGATACTATTCGACGTTGGGAATCAGGAATTTCAACCATTGATCCAAGAGGGTTAGCATTCTTAAGTGTACTATATGGCATCACAATGGAAGATTTAGTTTCTGAGGATGTAGAGCCAGTTATTGATAATAAAGAAAAATACTACAAATTTGGGAAAGAAATAAGCGAATATTGCTTGGTAGAAAACATTACAGAATTTACTATGAGATATGAAGTTGTTGATAGTAGAGATTGGATTGTGACACCAAAATATGATTTGATTATGCGTTGTTATGAAGATTATTTAAAACGTGAGCAAGCTGATTATTTTGCTTGCAAAGCTGCATACGAGGTGTGTAGAGATTGGATGGTTAATATAAAGGAACTGGACTATATTGATGACAGATTATATAACCGAATATATGATGATAGTGCAGGATATTTGGGAATTAGAGAAAAAAGAGACCCTATAGACTATTTAAATTTATTAGAGGAGTTAGAAGCGGTTGTAGATGATATTTCTGGTTATTTAGAATTATTTGAGACTGGAGGGTTTGATAAATGGGAGTATATTTAAAAATAAAAGAAGAAAGAAAAAAGAAGCAAATGACACAAGAACAATTGGCTGAAAAAGTTGGGGTTTCAATAAAGACAATAGCTAATTGGGAAAATGATGCTGCTATGCCTACCTTAGAAAACTGTAAGAAATTAAGATCAGTCTTTGAGATTACGCTAGATTATCTCTTAGAAGATAGTTTTGAACTACAGAATATGTACGATGAGTATGTCAAATTAGGAGAAAAAGTTCTTGAATTAGTCGATGAAGAATATCCTTTAGATTTTATTCAAAATTATTATATCTGTGCTAGAGAGCCTAGCTTGGTAATACCTAAAAAAGTAGCAGATAGTTTTATTAAGAATATAGGGCAGAAAATAAATAATACCGATTACTTTGATAGAGGAAAAATAAAAGTGATACATCAAGAAATGAAGGAGTTTTTATACTTTTGGTATAAATACAATAAAGGAAAGCATTTGCTTTCAAAGAATTTGAAAGTGAAGACTTTATTTATGAATAGTGTTTCTTTTACCAGTGAAGAAGTAATAGATCAGCTAAAAAATCCAGAGGCTCAAACAAAACCCATTTTGTTACTACGAAATCTGATGATAAATAGACTAATAAAAGAATGTAACCTCCTTCAGTACAATATTGATGAGGAAATAGAAGAGGAATTAGATTATAGTGGGGAAATTATGTGGCCCGTAACTGCTTACAAATAGAATGAAAACTATAAAAAGATTATTTTATAAAGGAGATTCATATGGACAATTCAAAACTAAAATCTTATTTTAAAAAATTTGATTCAATATCTTTAGCTAAATCGATCTATACAATAACATCATGGATTTCGAATAGAAAATATATTGGTATGGTAGATAAAATGAATAAAACCTTTATAGAAATTGAAGATGAAGCTGGAACTATTGAAATATCAACTTATGAAGACTTTAAAAAAATGTTTCAAGATCTAACTCCTTACTTGAAAAATTCTTATGGTTATCCTGAAGGATTCACTAGTGATACAGGAGAAGTAAGATTTTATTCGGATGGTAGTTTTAAAAAAATTTTTATTGGTAACGGATCTGAAGATATTTATGAAGCATGTTTTTTTATAGAGAGTATAGTGCAAGATGATGAATATTTAAAGACAATATGGAAAGAAATTTTGTTATATGAAGATTTCATTCTTTCTAAATTATACTTAGGAGAATTTTCTCGTTCTACAGAATTTGAATGTCCCCCAAAAGAGTATTTTGAGAACGTATTCGATATTTATGAATCTTTAATGAATCCCAAGTTAAAATTATTCTTTCAAGATTTTAAGAGTTCCAATAGTGAATTATATGATTTTTTTACAAAGAAGAATGGCTATCCAATTTTTTTACCGGTAATAAAAGAAAGCTTTTTAGAAAAAATCGAACAACTTTTACCGTTAGAACACTTAAAAGATTCAGCTTGGCGTGCAGTAATTAATCAGGTGAGAGATAATTTTTTACCGATATCTTCCAGAGAAATACAAGCTGTTTTTTCAGTAATGCTTATTGAAAAAAAGACAAATTTAGAAACTGTAATTGAAAATTCCTTTGTGATTTGGGATACAAGTCATGTTGTCATTTTTGTACCAGATGATTTAAATGAAAAATTACTAGATTCACTAAAACTTGGAATTAGAGATGAAAACTATACTCTTGCAGGATTTTCTGCTAACGGAGATTTAATAAAAGTAAGTTTTGAATCAGAGATGAGGATGATTGTCCAGAAAGTGGAAGATGTTGATATCTCACCCAATATATCCAAAATGATGATGTTTTCTAAAACGGATGAAGCTTATATTGATATGAGAGGGCTAATGGGTATAATTAATTTTGCATCTGACATAAACGAAATCGTTGAATTTATAAAATTTTCAAATGATAAAGCAAGTGCAGAAAAAATTATGAATGCTTCAGGAATAACATCTTATTTTCAGATATGGCAGGATATGAATAAAGTAATTATTGAAGGATCATTAGACGCTATGATTGTAGTGCCACCGTATCAATCTGTCGAAAAAACTATAGAATTTTTTAGTAGCGATATGAAGTACTATCCTTATGATGCTGGACTTGAATTTTCAAAAATTCATCATTGGAATTTTTTGACTGAAGCAAAATCAGATTTATCATTAAATGCTAAAGGTGGAACAGGATCAGCTGATATTTTTATAGCAAAGGATAAATCAATAGTATATCAAGAACTTTACTTTATTATAGAAGATATGGATGAGAAAACCGTCGAAACAATAACGTCTTTCCATGAAATTATTATAAATGAACTAGATGAAAATAAAGAATTGATTCTTTCCTTATATAGGAAAAATATATTAGAGATTAATCTGGTATCAGAAAGAGTCTTGAAGAAAAATGCGACAAAGTTAACAATTATAGAATCTAAATATTGTGAAAAGCTTATTATAAATTCAGATGATGACACCCAAATATTGTTAGTAAAACCAGATTGGGAAAAAATTGTAGATGATAACATTATTTCAAAAGAGAAATCTTTTGAAAATGAGTTAATATTAAGTTTTTTAAAGGGCGGAAATTTTAGTGATGAAAAGCTTTTAGAAAAAGAGATTAAAAAAAGTAATACTGAGCAGAGAACATCATCGATTAGTCAAATAGAAATTCCTTATTTTATTGATCCTCACTTAAATTTTGATTCACCGAAGATATCCGCTTTTAAAAATGTTAGGAAAATAATGTCTAAAATAATAGAAAAAATGGAGTTGGAGACTAAAGAGTACGAAGAGGCTGAAATTTTAGGAGTTGTAAGACGCTTTAGAAATGAGATTCGTAATGATTTAATAAAAAAAATTGAAATTTTTGATAAAATCGATTTGCATAAAAAACTGTTAAATGTATATTCTACAATACTCTTCCAAATTAATATTCATCAGGAAAGAATTAATGAGTTTCAGGTGATTGATTACTTGCGTGAAGATTCGTTAAATGAATTTAGAGAGCAGGCAATTAAATTAAGAGAGGAATCAAAAACGTATAGGCAAGTTCTTGAGTACTTAATGGAAGAGAATTTGATTTGTGACAGAATAAACACAGCTCGAATTATCACCAATCAAGACTTGGACGAATTAATTGCATATTCGAAATGGATACTAGATTTTCAAACAATGTCTGATTCCGTAAGTTATGGAGCAAGTGGATGGAATAAATTAGAAATTAGAGAAGACCATGTACTTGAAATCAAAGAAACTGATAAATATGTGAGAGATGCAGAATTATTAAAAAAATTGAGATATGTCTATGGCGATTATTCATATAGAGATCATGAAATGGATAAACAAATGCTTGATTTAGTTGATAATGCATTTCAAATAGAAACCCAAATATCTTTTAAAGCTTTATTTACGACATTAACATTACTTTACTCTAATTCATATGTGGCTGATATTGCACAGGAAGAAGAAGTTAAAGTTACTAATAATATTGTTGAAACACCAATTAATATTATTGCCAATCTTTTTCTATTCGAAACAGAATTGCCTATAGAAGAATTCTTTAAGGTACTCAATTTTATAACAATAAATGTCGATCAAATTTCTGATAATAATGGCGTAATTCCAGTATGGGAAAAGAAAAAAAGGAAAAATAAGTTATCAGCTCAACCAGTATTACTTATTGAAAACAATTTAATTTTTTCTCCGATTTCTTTATATGAATTAAAAAAAAGTTGGTTCCAAGGAATGATGAGTTTCATATTACCTTACAATGTAGGCTTAGAAAAGACAACAAAGGCCATTGATGAGTGGAAAGAGTATTATGAACATAAAATAGTAATGGATTTAGCTACATTATTTGAAGAAGCCATTTATGATGTTTACCCTGATAAAGAGTTATATAAATTAGATCCAAAAGGAAATCATCCACGTGATCTTGGGGACTATGATCTTATTGTAATAAATAAAGAAAAGAAAGAAATCCTTCTATTTGAAGTTAAATATATGCGTTTAAGCCAGACAATGAAGGATTCGCTTGGTGATCAAGGAAAGTATTTTTTAAATAGAAAAGCTAAGGCAAAGAAATTTGTGAGAAGAGTAAATTATTTTCAAGAACATGTTAATCGAATAATGAGTAATTTAGGTTTTGAGGAAAATTTCGTAGTTAAGAAATATTTTTTATCTAATAAAAATATCCGCTCTTTCTTTAAAGAGTATCCATTTGAAGTAATTGGTTTTAAAGAGTTTGAGCAGACTTATTTCAATTAAGATAAGAAACTAAAAGAATCTAGTATTGGATAATTAACAAATTGAGAGATTGGAGTTGATTTTTATGGTTTGGGAAAACTTAAAAAAGCATATTTCTGAAATGAAATCGAGTGAAAGGACTTTCAGTGGATTTGAATTTAGATATAAGAAATTTGATTGTATTGGTATTCTTAGTATTGTCGAAAGCGATTTGGAGACAAGTAAATATGGAATTGCAAAGATTTACGTATATAAAAATCAGGATTTGGATAATTGTTTAGTTGTTTATCCGAGTTGGACAGACATGAGTATTTATCCGAATATTACAGCATTTTATAATTTTTTTGAGATTGAAACTTCCTATAATGGGGATCATTTCAAGGAATTAAAAGCAAATTTCATGTCGGATACAGATTCATTTATTCCTCCAAATTTTCAACCTAATTTAGCACCTGCTATTGAACGAGCATCTATACACACATTGATTTCGAATGATCCTACTGATCCAAATAAAAGATATTGTATTGGTCTAAAATTGAACGGGAATAAAAAAAATGGGAATCGGAAAAAAAGATCAGACTATAACGATGAAAAATCACGACATTTAAAAAAGAGGTTGTATGCTATTGTTGGGAAACATAAAGAAATTAGTTTTAACTATTCTAAAAATGTTGAAGAGGAAAAAGATGACTGGGAGATATTACGTCGCTTTGTAGAGAATAACTCAGAATATGGATTTCTCAATTATCAGAAGAAATAGAATTGTTAGTCGGTTTAAAATGCATGCCCATGCTATTTGATTTAACTCCGTTGTTAACTACGATTGAACTTTCTTTGTCTAATTATTAGTGATTAAGAGTAACGATTTACTCATTAGTGATTCGTATATTTACTAACTTTTTCCAACTCTTTCTAATGAAATCTCTATTGGAAGGGTCTGTTGGCTAACTCTCTAATATGTGCTAGGAATACTGTTAAATCAGTATTTCTAGCCTTTTTAATTTAGGTGAATCATTAAAAGTTCTTTATTTTCACTCATTTAATATTTTATGTGTATGACTATTTATAATTTCTTTATGGTTATATATAAGTATTCATTTATAGTTCCTTTTTAATCCTTTTTCCATATTTATAGTTTGTCTATTATATGATAAACTAAATTAGACAATATGCTAAATAAGGAGGAACAAAATGACTGTTAATAGTAATTCAAGTATTGCTGGTGGTATTTCGGCTTCTTTTAGTCAGTCTGCTAGTGCATTAAATAGTATAAGTGTTTCTGTATCTGCTTCTAACACCAATGTTTCAGGCAATGCTCCAGCTGTACAATCTATTAATAACTATCAACAAGGATTAGCAGCATTATCTACTAGTGTTGTTTCTGCGGGCGATAATATTCATTCCGTTGCGAAAGAGTTTGAACGAATCGATCAAACTATTGCTCAATTGACAAAATTTAATTTTCCAGGAGGTTTGTCATGAGTGAAATTCAAAAACAACAAGAATTTGATCAAAAAAATTATCAGTTCAGGATTCGTTTAGAACAACTTCAAGAGGATCAGTTAGCAATTAGGAAAGAGCAGCGCTACATAGAAGAGCAACAAGAAGAATTTTTTCAGCTAGAACAACAAGAACAGGCTGCTTATGATTTTGTCTTAGGAAACTGTGAAGCAGAGGAGCGAGCTTTCTTTGAAGAAAGAGGAGATGAAAGTCTTCATCTCGCTAAAAAAGCTCAACGAGAATTTAATGAACAACTTCTTCAACTAAAAAAAGATGAACGTACATTGTTTGATCAAGAAGAAAATCTAAAGGCAGAACTACAAGCTTTTTGGAAGAAGCCAGAGGCAAAAGAAAATGGGGCTTAAATTTTACGTGAGTGAAGCACAGGCACGATCAATACAAGCTTCTCAATTGACCAATCAAGCAAATCAGGCTATTACATCATTACAAGCAAGCATTCAATTGTTTTTATCTGCACCACTTTCTAGTAAGGCCTACGATTCAGCGAAAAGTTATTTTATAATCGCTTATACACCGTTATGTCAATCTGCTATAATGACAGGTGAGGCATTGGAAAGTGCACATAAAAAGTTTCTTAGTGAATATCAAGGAACAGTTAGTGGGATTGATACGGATGAGGACCTGATTTTAGAAGAAATCAATCAATTTGAGCAGTTGAAACAGCGTTTAGACTACCAAATGAGTACCGCAAAAACCGCGCGACCAGATTTAGAGCGTAGATATATCAATGCTTGTGAAAGTATTGATAAGCGTCGAGAGAAATTAGAAAAGTTTCATGCATATGATGGTCAATCAGCTGGTTTCTTTTCAGATTATGAAGCGAGTCAACAAGAATTTAACACAGGTTTAGCACAAGTGGCAAATTCTAAAGCATGGAATCCAGCTACAGGTACTTTTGATATGAAGCGTTTAGACATGACATGGGCAAAACCAATCCATACACGTTGGAAGCAACGTGAAAAAATGAAACAAGAAGCAAAAATGAAAGAAGTCAATCAAGCGATCGGTAATTTAGATGGTTATACAATCATTTGTAGTGATTTAGGGAATAGTAAAAAATGGTATTTGATGAAGAATGGAAAGCCGCTACCAATAAAAGACCATCCACGATTATACGAGCAACTATATAAATGTAAGGACTATTTGAAGCCTGAACAGTATAACGTTGAGGACGTTATTGTAATGAAAAACGAAATGCCATTTGCGCCCGGTATTGGAATATTAGGAAATTTAGGCAAAGCAGGTAGGGGATTTAACGTAATCCGAAAAGGAACTCAAGCTTTAAAGGTAGGGCAATCAATTTCAGATTTAATCAATAATGCGCCTTCAATTTCCTATAGTGATGCTAGTGCTGAGGATGTAGAGATTGAAATACCCAAGGATGTACAAAGGAAGATAAAAAAGCTATCTCCAGAACAGAAGAAAGCATTAGATAAAGCATTGGATAAGCTTTCAAAAGGAGACAAAACAGGACTGCATGATCATGCTCTTTCAGGAAATAGGAAGGGTGAAAGAGCTTTTGATATCAAAGGAAAAGGTACAGGGAATAACAGAGGTGGTATCCGAGGGATATATGAAAACGGTGGTAAAGGTAAAATCAAACTGAAAGATGTATTTAAAGGGCATAAATATTAAGGTAAAGGGAGTTTTAAATTTTGGAAACTAGAATAAAACATGTATTATTAGAAGTATTTTATGAAGATGGTCTAGATATAGAGAAGTTATTCCAGGAAGGAGCAACTTTTGATGATTTTAAAGAAAAAGATATAAGATTTACTTATGCAGACTATGAATTATGTTATGCTGGAAAAACGGGAATTGTTCAAACTCTAGATGATTTTGTTGGATTTGGTGGAGAAATGGATATCGATTTTGATGATGAGAATTATGAAACTCATAATAAGAAATTAAAAGAAGAGTGGGAGAGAATATCTAGAAAAAAAATTAAAGAAGCTTATGATGAATATATGGGGTTCAAAAAGAATTATATGATAAAAAATGACATTAAAGATGATATGATAGATTAATTTTTTGAAGAAAGATTAGAATAGTTAGAGCTGTTTTTATTTTAGTAATAGCGTATGTTTAACTAGTAAAATATTACTAATTTCTTCTAAATGAAATAGCTCATAAAAAAAGTATATACTCTTCACTTTCTTAAATAGAAAAGAGTATATACTTTTTTATTGAACTTAAATCTTCCCTCTCTGCATCATCCTCGCTACAATCTCCTCACTCTCCTTCAAAACTCCCTAAAAATCCCAAGAAAACACCTGATACAACTGCTGACAAGAATAATACCGCATCCGCATATCCTTCTTATTCCTCGTAACCTTCCCATCAAAAAACTCATTCAAATAAACCAACGACTTCTGCCAAGACCGAAGCTTGATCAACTCACTCCGCACATCCAAAATATCCTGATAAGGTACTGCTTTCAAATTCTGTTCTTTACTCATCATTACACATCCATTCCTTTTTTGTAAAACCAACAGGAAAATAAAAAACGATTAGACCTATCTGTGCCTCATCGTGTGCAATAGTTCGTCAAAGAGCGCATGAAATCGCCAGAAAAATGAAAGAATCCACTAATACCCCTAGTCAAATCAATCAAAATTAAGTACAATAAAATATGCGAGTACTTAGGTACGCGCTATCGGCAACTCGATTATGCAGTTCCTGCTGCCTATTCGGGGCCTTGCAACGTGATGCCAGTCAGGTTGTAAGGTGCCGTTTTTTATTTTTCTATTTTTAACTCTATACATTATAACTTTAGAAAAAATCAACCATAGAAAAGAAACAAAAAAGGCATTGGCGCAATGTCCAATACCTGAATAAGTCAATAGTACCTTAAAGAAACCTAGCAATCTTTTAAAGTTTTCGCTCAAAAAGAGACATGACAAAAAAGCTAGTGATTCATTTACTATTGGCATACTTGTGCGGACAGTTCCTGCTGTTTTCAAGACCATTTCCGTTCGGTGCCAGCCAAACAAAAAGGTGCCAAGGATTAAATTGTCATAAAGTTGAGTGAGGTTCTGAATCAGGACTTACTCAGCTTTTTTATTTCCATTCTATACACTAAGTATAAATAAATCGACAGAGAGAATCAAGGCGAACAAGCAATAAAATCCACTTTTATTCGAGAAGTTCAACAGGCGAAAAGATGGAATAAATGCTACTGAGTCAGTTAAAAAGTACTATATAAACGAAATGATTATCAAAAATAATCATCTATCGCGAAATTTCTGAAAAAAAGCTAGACAACTCTTATGGTAATCTATAATTAGCATAATGACAATTTATTGAGAAAGTGGGTTGATTTGATGGAACCAATTAGTAGCAATAGTGCAGTTGCAGGAGAACTCGCAAGAGGGATTTTTTCTGCGATGGACGACCTGAACAGTCAGCAATCTATCGTTACAGATGAGCAATCAACGATTTCTGGAAATACGGCAGCCAAAAATGCAATAAAAGAGTTACAGTCTATGGTACAGACGATCAGCGCAGCCGTTGCAACAGATGCCAATAATATAAAGAGCGTGGCAACGGAATTTGATGAAGCGGATGCAACGATTCGTAAAATGATGCGTGGGTTAAGGTGAATGTATGAACGAAAAACAGTTAAGATGGGATGATCTATTAGTAGAGGAACGGAAAATCGAACATGAGCTAGACGAAATGATCCAAGTCCAACGGGATACACAAAGGATCGAAGAGAATTACCAAGAACTTTTCTTTCAAGGAAATCAGCTGATGGATCGTTTGGATCATTTTATTGGAGAAGATAGGGATGAAATAAAAGAGCTGCAGTGGCAAAGTAAGCAGAAGCAGCAAGGAATTTTGTATCATTTAGAGGATCAAAAAGAGCAATTACATAAAGAACAGAGAAAAATAGAAGATCGTCAAGATGAGCTATATTACGAAAAAAAGAGAGTTTTAGCAGGCAAGGAGGACAGCGATGAGTATTGATATGTACTTAGGTTCTTCTAAAGCACAAGGAAGCAGTGCCAGCGCGTTAAGCCAAAGCTATCAGGCCGGATTTCAGGTATTACAAGCGGCTGTTGGTCAGTTTACTCAAGATACCCTGTTGAGAAGCCAAGCCTACGATTCAGGCAAATCTTATTTTCAAGGTGTCTATATTCCGCTGATCCAAGGAGCGATCCTTGTAGCAGAAGCAACGGGAAAAGCAGTCGAAAAACTACCCAATGACTATGTATCACAAGTAGATAGCTGCGATTTGAGATCCTCTGAACTGGAAGCTGAGATCCAGCGATATGAAACACAGATCCAAGGAATGCAAAATCAAATGGATCAAATAAAACAATTACTGCCAGTTTCTAGCGAACGTGTGCAGCATCTCAGAGAAGCAAGCGGACTAATCTCAGATTATACAAGTGCAAAACGCAAGCTGGAAAAACAGTTACAAAAACTCCTCGCTTTCCATGCCTTTTCTTCTACACTTTTTACAGAAGTCACAAGCTTACAAACTGCCGTCAATCAAGGGTTAGCCCAAGTTTCAGGAGGCAAAGGCTTTGATCCAAAGACCGGCACATTTTCTCCAAAGAACTTGAAAGATACCCGTTGGATGATTACAATAGGAAATGCATGGGATAAACGCCAGAAAGAAATAGCTGAGATCAATCGAAAAGCGAGAGTAGAAAGAGAAATGGCTGCATTGCAAGAAGCAGCGAAAATAGCTGGTGCTGATATAGCCATGAACTCTTTCATGATGAATGTTGGTCTAATGAACATGGGGCCATCTATTTATGGAAATTTGAAAGATTACGGCTCGCAGAAGGCGTTGACAGCGTCGTTGAGACCGACTGGAACGATGAGCAGAAGTAATATGAAAGTTAGTGGAGGTGAATTGCCTCAAAAATACCAACAGATTATCAAGAAAAATTCTTCAGACTATAATTATAGCCGTAGTGTACTTGAAAAAGCTAAGCTGGATCCTCATTATCATGATTTTCCTAAGAATTTAGATAATGAAATTTTGTCAAATCCAGTTTTGACTAGGCCGGATGGGAGAATTGAACACCTAGCAAAAGGTACTATAAATGGAGAGAAAGGAATATATCATATTACGCTGAAAGGAGATAAGATCATACATCGTACCTTTATCCCAGAGAGCGGTTGGGCAAGGTTTGCAAAAGTAAATGGTTTACCAGAATATGTGAATATCCCTTCATTAAAATAAAGGAGAAGAAAATGACACAATTTAGAATTAATATACTGGGTGAATATAATGACTGGTGCGAAATTTATAAAGATAATATTTTAATTCACAATGGCTCATTGATAGGAATTTTAAGTAAAGTAGAAAATAAGATTTTTTTAAGGATAAATTATGGAACACCAGACTACTTTTATTCTGAGATTAAGTATTTAGGAAATAATATAATTTCAGTTCCGCGACAACCTGATTTATTGAATAGTCAATATAGATACCAGCCATTAATTTTTAATACTCAAGAATTTGAAGCATTTATTGATACTGTTTATTTTGACAAAGAATTGTTAAAGGAACTATCGGAAGTCTCTAAAGAAGACTTGATTAACATGTGGTTATTATCAAATCCAAATAGAGGTAATTATTCAGACATTCTTGAACTGGAACAAAGTACATTAAAGAATATATTGTTTTTTTCAGACGATTGTTTTGATGTATCTAATTTGAAAAAAGTGATTGATTCTTCTAGCACAGTAATTAGTCAAATTTGTGGTAACTTAGAGCCTGTAATCATTTATATGGACAGCGATAAAGGAATGTATGAATGGAGTGGTTTGGTAAAAATAGAAGATAAAATTCTCTTGAGATTGGATGATTATTACTTTATAAATAGTTAGAAAATAGTACGTTTTACTATTTACAGATATCATGGACGTGGAATTCGTTTGAATATGGACGGCTCTTTTAAAGGATTTATTGATCAAATTGATTTAAAAGGCTACAAGCAGCTTTAAATATTTGTCTCATTATCTCAGATACAGCTATTAGTCAAAATTGTTTTAAATAATAATGGTCTTCTAGGTGTTTAAATTTATAAAATATTGTAAAGCTAAGTAATGTTCTAAAGTAGAACTTACTCAGCTTTTTTTAGTATATAATAGGTTTAAATAGTCTAACGTTGAGAAGCAAGACGAATATGAAAAAAAGCGACTGAGTATCAACGAATTACTCCACGAAAAAGAGAGTTATAGTAGCAAAAATATCTGAAGTCGATACGTAATCCCATCAGTAACCATAATAAATTTAAGTAACTTTCTGGAAATCAAGAAAGGAGAAAACAATATGATAAAAAGCATGATGCCTGATATCATTGACTTCATAAAAACAGAAGCACTAGCTAAAAAAATGACCAGTGAAGAAATCGCCAATCATTTTGGTTATGATAAATATCATTTCAGCAGAAAATTCAAAGAAATAAATGGATTCAGCATTGCAGAATATATATCAAGTTTGAAAATAGAAAAGGCAGTTACTGCGATCGATCAACCAAAAAAAATGATTGAACTGCAAGATATTTCAGATTTTGAGAGCAGTAGCAGTTTTACGAATACCTTTAAAAAATTCACTGGAAGTGCTCCTAAAAAATATAAAAATGAAATGACTGAATTATTCTCTGAGGTAAAAAGTTTCGAAAGCAGCAATGAATATCATGCAGTGGAATATTATGAAAAGCAAGATACATCCTATTGTAGTGTAACGATCGAAGTGCCCGAAAATTTTGAAAAAGGATTGTTTTTTATCGGATTATTCCGCACACCGATCCCAAATCATAAACCGATATCTGGGATCGCTACTAAAAGAACCAAATTGAATGTGTTGAAGAACGTGCCAGATGGTGAATATTATTTACTGGTGTGCGCTATTGATCGCTCAACCAATATTTTTTCTTACTTTAATTTGCAAAACTGCTTGAGGGGAAGAGTAATGGAAAAATTATCTTTTCCCGCATGCTCTGGGGAGCATTATACAGTAAAACTAAGACCGCCTATACCGGAAGATCCTCCCATTTTACTAAGTGTAGCAAAGCTTTTAATATCGAGTTTGAAAAACACAATCTAGAACAATATTAATAGTGGAAGCCATAGTAAAATATAGTTGAGATGGATTTGAAAGTACACTAAACTTTTAGGGTAAAATCTCAAATAAAAAATGGAGGTAAGTCGATATGAAAAGTTTCGTATCTATATTAGAAATTCCGGTACTAGAAGTTTCAAGAGCCATTGATTTTTATCAATCGAGTTTGGGTATTGAAATTGAATACTTAGAATTTCCAGAGTTGAAAATGGGGTTATTCCCAACAGAAGGACAACAGCTTGTAGTTGTATTAATGCAAGGAGAGGACTATACACCTTCATCAAATGGTGTGACAAGCTATCTTGATGGTGGAGATGATCTTCAGGTTATACTGGATAAAATTGAGAAGAGCGGCGGCACGATCGTGGTTCCAAAAACGCCTCATGCTGATGAAATTGGTTATTTTGCATTGTTTATTGATACTGAAGGGAACAAATTAGGGTTACATTCGCCGAATTGATTTAATTTAGTTGAGATCGAGTAGGTAATAAGATCATAAAAATTGCTCTCTTTTTGAACACTTGAGGGATATAAGTAAACTATCATGTTAATGAAAAAAGATTGCTTAACGCTAGGCAATTATAGAAAAATAATTTGGCACAGAACAGTGGTTTTGAGGGAATCAAAACTGCTGTTCTTTATATAGAACGGCACAAGATCAATTAGACATTTCGAGTTCTGTAATTTACTGAATCGGACGATAGATTTACTATTTAAGATAAATGATAGCTAGTCAACGTTGCATCGTTACAAAAAATACCTAGCAAAATGCAAATAATTAAATTCTAGCTATTTGATTGACCGCTCGTTATAATCATACTATACAGATCTTGAAGGTGAGGGATGTTCATGGAGTTTCAGCAAAGAGTGATCAATCAAGAGTATCGTTTGACTGATTTAGAAGACGAGCTTGTAGCCTATATCGCTAAAAATAAAGCGAGTGTTTCCAAAATGAAGATCATAGAGCTTGCTTCTCTTTTTTTCACTGTTCCAAATACGATCACTAGGTTGTGCCATAAGCTAGGTTACTCTGGGTATTCTGAGTTGAAAAATGAGCTGAAACGAGAAAGTGAACAGCCGTCAGATAACTCATTCAAGCAGAAAGAACTGTTACTTAAAAATTTTGAACTCATTGATTTTGAGCGAGAAAAGCGTGTCGTGCAATTATTCAAAGCTGCAAAACGGATCAATTTTTTTGCGATTGGTCAAACCGCCTATGCAGCAAAGATCGTCGTTGATAATTTTTATGCAATAGATGATAAGGCGTTTTTCTATACATATGCGAATGAGTTAAGGCACAAGATCCAGCATGCAACAGAGGAAGTTTTTTTCTTTATTAGTCTTTCAGGAGAGAAGGAGCAAATACTAGAATTAGCAAAATTGGCGCATGAGCATCAACATAAGGTAATATCTCTGACAGGTTTAAGCAGCAATTCTTTAGCGAGATTAGCGGACATCAGTTTATTTTGTTATTCGCCTGAAGTGATCAGGAATCATTACAATATCACAGACAAAACACCGCTGCTGGTCATTATGAACAGTCTTTTTGAAACCTATATCGATTCGTGAGATCAATGGACGTGTAAAATTACACATAAACCTCTTTCAAAAGAATGAAAGGGGTTTATTTTTCTTAAAAATCAAAGTTCTGAGCCTAAATAGTGCTAAAGTTTAGCCATAAGGAGGAGGAAAGAATATGAATCTAGCACACGCAACGTCAGAAGCACTTATTTTTTTAGAAGCATCCTTTAAAACACGTGAAGAAGTTTTTGGATTTATGACGCAAAAACTCTATGAACAAGGGAAGGTATCAGATCCTAAGCAATTTTTAGCAGCAGTTCAAGCTAGAGAAGCATTGTCGGTGACGGGGTTTGAAAATGGGCTGGCGATTCCACATGGAAAATCTTCAGCAGTCAAGGAAGCGTCGTTTGCGATACTGAGATTGAAGGAGCCGTTAGCAGATTATCCTAGTTTGGATCCTACGAATCAAGTATCGTTGATCTTTATGTTGGCAATTCCGGAGGCAGAAGCAGGCAGCACTCATTTAGATATTCTTGCAAAGCTAGCAGGTCGACTTTCTGATCATGATTATTTAGAACGATTTAAGCGTGCAGTAACTGCTTCTGAGATGTTGACTTTACTGGATGAATCAGACGAAGTTACAACGGTTTCTCAAGGGGACAAAGGATTGATCTTAGGAATCACAGCTTGTGCTGCAGGCATCGCACATACTTATATGGCTGCTGAGGCGATCACCAAAGCAGCGAACCGACTTGGCTATCAGGCTAGGGTCGAGAAGCAAGGTGCGAAAGGAATGGAAGATCGGATCACAGCAAAAGAAGTCAATGAGGCAGTGGGAATTATTTTGGCTCATGACGTGTCTCTTAAAGGAATGGAGCGCTTTGCGAAGCTTCCTAAAGTCGATACCACAGTGGCAGAGCCGATCAAACATCCTGATGAAGTCGTTCAGCGACTATTGGATAAGGCAGAGAATTATGTACCTAGTGGAGATGATGTGGCAGATTTTGACGATACTGATGAACAAGAGAAATCGATTGGTCAGCAGATAAAAGATGCAATTTTAACAGGAATTTCCTATATTATTCCGATCATCATTGCAGGCGGAATGATTTCAACGGTTGCAGTGTTGATCACTCAATTATTTGGGTTGCAGGAGATGGCTGCAGCTGAAGGTAGTTGGCTGTTTTTACTAAAAGGGCTTGGTGGCGGATTATTGGGAAGCTTGATGATTCCTGTATTGGCAGGGTATATGGCGTATTCGATTGCCGATAAACCAGGCTTGACCCCAGGTTTCGCTGGTGGTTTAGCTGCGATGACGATCAATAGTGGATTTCTTGGCGGGATGTTGGCCGGTTTACTGGCTGGTTTCTTGATGAACTGGATGAAGAAAAATATTCAGGCTAAAGGTGTTTTTTCAGGCTTTGTGACTTTTTGGGTTTATCCAGTGATCGGTTCACTGGTTGTTGGTGTGGTCATGCTTTTTCTTATCGGAAAACCAGTTGCAGCAATCAATAATGGATTGATTGGTTGGTTAGATACTTTGCAAGGAACGAATGCGTTATTGCTGGGCGCTGTATTAGGAGCGATGGTGTCATTCGATTTGGGTGGACCTGTCAATAAAGCTGCTTATGCATTTTGTATTGCGGCGATGTCAAATGGTAATTTTATTCCTTATTGTACATTTGCTTCGGTTAAAATGGTTTCTGCATTTTCTTTATCCGCAGCGTGCTTATTGAAGAAAAATTTATTTACTGAACAAGAAAGAGAAATCGGCAATCAAACATGGTTATTAGGCTTAGCGGGAATTACTGAAGGAGCGATCCCGTTTGCGATGGGCGATCCGATTCGAGTGATTGGTTCATTTATTGGAGGCTCTATCATCACTGGGGCGATCGTTGCTTATACGGGACTTGGTTTGAATGTTCCAGGAGCAGGGATTTTCTCGATGTTTTTACTGGAAGGTGACTATAGCAGTGTAATGGGTGCGTTCATTTGGTTAGGTGCAGCAATTTTAGGTGCGGCGGTTTCTACTATTTTATTGATTGTAACAAGACAACATAAATTGCGAAAACAAGCAAATAGATAAGGTGAGAAAATTTATGAAGAATGTACACATTGTGCCCCATATGCATTGGGATCGAGAATGGTATTTTTCAACAGAGGAATCTAGAATTTTATTAGTGAATAATATGGCAGAAATTTTAGAGATGTTAGAAAATGATCCAGAATATCCCTATTACGTATTAGACGGACAAACAGCTGTTTTAGAAGACTATTTTGCAGTTTGCCCAGATCAAAAAGAGCGGGTCAAAAAGCTTGTTCAAGCTGGAAAACTGATCATTGGTCCATGGTATAGCCAAACAGACGAACTAGTTGTAGGCGGAGAATCGATCGTCAGGAATCTACTCTATGGCATCAAGGACAGCAAAAAATTGGGTGATCCAATGATGATCGGCTATCTACCGGATTCGTTTGGTCAAAGCGGGCAGATGCCGCAAATTTTAAATGGATTCAATATTCAACGAGCGATTTTTTGGCGGGGGATTTCTGAACGTCATGGCACAGACAAAACCGAATTTTATTGGGAGGGAAATGACGGTTCTGAGGTTCTGACCCAACTATTTCCATTAGGATATGCTATCGGAAAGTATCTTCCGGAAGATAAAAATGCTTTGAAAGAACGAATGGACAAGTATTTTAGCGTTCTTGATCATGGGGCAACAAGTAATGAAGAAATTATTCCAAATGGTCACGATCAAATGCCGATTCAAAAGAATATTTTCCAAGTGATTCAAACGCTTGAAGAATTATATCCCGAAAGAAAATTTTTCCTTAGCCGCTATGAGAATGTGTTTGATATTTTAGAGAAGAAGACGGACTTACCAACGGTCAAAGGGGAATTTATTGATGGGAAATATAGTCGTGTTCATCGAAGTATTTTTTCGACAAGAATGGATATCAAGGCAGCGAATGCGCGCATTGAAAACAAGCTTACGAACAGTTTAGAACCACTAGCAGCGATTGCTTATTCACTAGGGCACGAATATCATCATGGATTGATCGAAGGAATCTGGAAAGAGATCATGAAAAATCATGCACATGATAGTATCGGCTGCTGTTGTTCGGATAAAGTGCACTTTGAAATCATGGCACGTTTTATCAATGCTGAGGAACGTACGGATCGTCTGATCGAATTTTATCAACGAAAAATTTCAGAGAGTACGCCTGATAAAGAGGACTCAGAAAAACTGATATTGTTTAATCTATTGCCTTATGAAAGAACTGAAGTTGTAACAACGGAGATTATTTCCAAACGTTCAGCTCTTCATTTAGTGAATGATCGAGGGGAAAATCTTCCTTTTGAGATCATTCAGCAAGAAATAATCGATCCAGGATTGATCGACCGACAGATCGTACATTACGGGAACTATGAACCATTTATTAAATATACGATTTGCTTTGAAAAAAAATTACCAGCAATGGGCTATGAAGTAGTGTATATAGAAACAGCAGAAAGTCTTCCAAAATCGGAATTGACTGAAAAAGAATTTATAGATACGGAGTATTTCAAGATTTTCGGTAATCCTAATGGCACAATAACAGTTCTTGATAAACGAAATAATCAGGAATATAAAGATATTCTTGCAGTGGAAGATATAGCGGATGATGGTGATGAGTATGATTTTTCACCCTTAGAAAATGATCGACCTCGTCTATCAAAAGATGAAGTCACAGCAAATATCTCTTATGAGCATAGTTTATTTGCAAGCTCGATGCATATTTCTTATGAGTGGTCATTAGCGAAAAATCTCGAAGAACGCAAAAGTGGAAAGGCGACAGGGAAAATCGGGCTGGAACTTACCATTCAAGCGATAGAAAATCAGCCAATTCTCCAGCTGTCTGTTCAAGTAAATAATCAATGTGAAGATCATCGGATGCGTCTATTATTGCCGACAGAAATTGCTTCGAGTTTTTCGATCGCAGACAATCAATTTGGAACAGTTGAACGATCAGTGATCGATGAAGCGATGGCGTTTTGGCAAAAAGAAGAGTGGGATGAACGTCCGGATGCGATCTATCCATTTTTGACGAACGTTTCATTAACAAATAGTGAGCGAACAGTCTCCGTTTTAACAAATAGCTCAAGAGAGTATGAAGTCATCGGTGAACACTATGATTGCTTAGCGATCACATTGTTTAGAAGCGTTGGTGTGTTGGGGAAAGAAAATTTAGTGCGTCGTCCAGGAAGACCCTCAGGAATCAAACTGGCGACTCCTGATTCGCAAATGTTGAAAACAATTAAGTTAGAGTTTGCGCTTTTATTTTCGAATGAACCGATCGAAATAGCGAATCCAGCAAAATACGCTAAAGAATACCTAACACCAATTTTAGCCTATAATCAGATGGGGTATAATGCAATGAAACTGAACTCTTCAATGTTACAGGTGCCAACAAGTTATTCGCTGTTCCGTCAAGAAAATGATACACTTATTTTAAGTGTAGTCAAAAAAGCAGAAGAGGGCTCGCACCTTTTAGCGAGATTTTTCAATCCAGCTAAAGATGATCAAAGTTTAAGGTTAAAAGATGTTCAAGCACCAGCTCATTATCAACTAAACGAGGAGCTCATCTTGGAAAATGATTCTGAACAAATCGGTGCAAATAAAGTAGTGACAGTCAGCATCAAAAAATAAATGAGTATCTGAACAGCTAATATAGCTGTTCAGTTTCTTTGCAGAAGAGGGTGAAAAAATGAAAATTGTGACGGCGATCGATTCAATGAAAGGCTCCTTAACGAGCAAGCAAGCGAATCAAATTGTGGCAGAAGTTTTTAGAGATGAAAAATTAGAGGTCACAGAAGTTGCAATTGCTGATGGCGGGGAAGGAACGGTAGAGGCTTTTGTAACAAATGCTAATGGGGAAGTAATATCAGTTAAGTGTCATAATTTATTAGGCGATGAAATAACAGCTGACTATGGTTGGCTGAAAGAAGAAAAAACGGCTGTGATCGAATCTGCAGCGACTTGCGGGATCCAATTTTTAAAGGGGACATCTGGAACACATCCCCACAATACCAATTCTTATGGCTTGGGCGAACAAATTCTTTCTGCAGCACAAAAAGGAGCCAAGCGAATCATTATTGGCTTAGGCGGAACAGGAACGATCGATGGCGGAATCGGTTTATTAGCCTGTCTAGGCGTTGAATTTTTCGACAAGCAAAATCAATTGGTTTCACCGATTCCTCGTAATTTCAAAAAAATCACCAGAGTAGAAACCCCAAAAATGCCAATGATGTTAAAAGAGCTTGAAATCATCGTTGCTGCAGATGTAAAAAGTACGATTACAGGTGAAAAAGGAGCAGTCTATTTATTTGGAGAGCAAAAAGGGCTACAAAGCAATGAGCTAGCTGCTTTTGAAGAAGAGATGACACATTATAGTAAATTATTATTGGAAGGAGCAGAGTCACAAGAAGGTGATGGCGCAGCTGGTGGGATTGGATTAGCTCTTCGGACGATCCTGCAGGCAAAAGTGGTATCTGGTTTGGACCTGATCGCTGAACAGTCTCATTTACCAGAAATAATCCAACAAGCCGATCTGGTTATTACAGGTGAAGGAAAAATCGATAGCCAAAGTTTACAGGGAAAAGTCCCAGTAGGTATCGGGGCAATGGCGCAAAAGCATCAAGTTCCCGTTCTCGTATTTGTAGGTGCGATGCAAGGAGAATCTGACGAATTTGAAAAAGCAGGACTATCAGTGATCATTCCGATCGTAAACGAGGTATCAACTTTGACTGAAGCGCTTATGTATGCTGAACAAAATCTGCGTCAGGCAGCAGAAAGAACGAAAAAACTTCTTTTTCTATTAACATAGTTTATTTGGTTTAAGATTAGAAGAGAATATATTTTTTCATTTTAAGGGGACAATAAAGGAGCAATACGCATAGCGTATTGCTCCTTTATTGTAAAATTGCCGGAAAATCTGGTTTTTGCTATCACTTGTTAAGAAGTAGAGTCCGAGACAAAGCTGTTTTCTAGTGTTTGTCTCGAACTTTTTTTGTAACCACTATATTTTTCTATTTTCGAAAGCTCATTAGACGATAAAAACCTTTAGAAATCAAGGGTCTAAAAATTATAGCCTCAAAATAAAGAAAAACATTTACAAAAAATAGAAAATAATGTAAAATTACACCATAAATATAAAGAAGGTGAAAAAATGTTCCGATTAGAAGCATTGAAAGGAAAATTGATCGTGTCTTGTCAAGCGTTGGAGAATGAACCCCTGCATAGCTCGTTTATAATGGGAAGAATGGCGCTAGCTGCTGAAGAAGGTGGTGCAAAGGGAATCAGAGCCAATTCAGTAACTGATATCAATGAGATCAAAAAACAAACAGAGTTGCCAGTAATCGGTATTATCAAGCGGGATTATGATGATTCAGATGTGTATATTACGCCAACAATGAAAGAAGTTGACGAGCTATTGACGACTTCAGTAGAAATCATTGCTTTAGATGCAACGAAGCAAACAAGACCGGATAATGAAAAAGCAAGTGATTTAGTCGAACGGATCCATCGATCAGGGAGATTAGCAATGGCAGATATCTCCACATTGTCAGAAGCATTGCAAGCGGAGAAGGATGGATTTGATCTAGTGTCAACAACATTGGCTGGATATACATCTTATTCTAGAAAAACGGACACGCCTGATTTTGATCTACTTAAAGAGATCGTTCAGCAAGTTGATGTACCAGTAATTATGGAAGGGCATACAGATGCTCCAGAACAAGTGACTAAAGCACTTGAGTTAGGTGCATTTTCTGTTGTGGTTGGCTCGATCATCACAAGACCGCAATTGATCACAAAGCGTTATGTTGAAGCAGCAGATAAGGCAGTGGATGGAAAATGATGAAAGATAAATTATTGGTTTGTGACCTTGATGGCACATTGCTAGATGCGAATGGAGCAATTGATGAAGTTAGTTTAGAAAAAATAAAACAGTTTTGTGAAGACGGTGGACATTTTGTTGTTTGCACAGGCAGGATGGATACAGACATTCGCTATATCGAAGACAAGCTAGGCTTCAAAAGTGAATATCGAATTAGCCAAAATGGAGCTGTGATTTATGACAAAAGTGAACAATTGTACTATGAAACGATCCCCAAAAAATACATCATTACTTTAAACAGGATTATTTTTGGTATGGGACTACGTACGGAAGTATCTAATGTTACAAACCGTCTTTTTCCTAGTCCGAGAGATCCTAAAGATATTGCGGAGTTTGTTGATTCATCGATCATTATTGAGAATCTGGAGAATTTTGTTCTGGAACAAGAAAAAAATCCAACGATCTATCTTACGTTTGGAGAAAAGCAACAATTTCAGGAAATTCGTGAAAAGGTCGAAGAGGAGTTAGGAGAAGATGCTGTCAACATTGTCATGACTAGTCCCAATTCATTAGAAATCTTTTCAAAAAAAGTATCGAAAGGACAAGCGGTGGAACGAATCATTCAGCAATTGCAATTAGAACGTGAAAATGTTTATACTGCGGGAGATGCTGAAAGTGATGTGTCCATGTTTCATGTGACACCAAATTCTTATGCTGTCCAACAGGCAGAGGCGGCAATAAGAGAGCAGGCTGATTTTTACGCAGAGAATGTTGGAGTGATCATTGACGAAATGTATAAAGGAAGGTGAAAAAAATGCTGAAAATCGTTTATATTCCTTTAGATGAGCGACCGTGCAATGCAGATTATCCGCTGAATGCAGCAGCAGTTTCTAAAGAGATACAGTGTACGATGTTGCCAAAAGAAAGGATGGGAAATAAAAAGAAGTCGGGTGATCTTGATGCTATTTGGCGATTTATTGATGAAGCGGCAAAAAATAGTGATGCAGCCGTTATATCAACAGAAATGGTTCTTTATGGAGGGTTGCTTGCTTCCAGATTACATGAGTTAAAAGAAGCTGCATTGCTAACGTATGAGAAAAGAATACGATCGTTAAAGAAAACGAATCCTCGATTAAAAATTTATGCGTCCAATTTGATCATGAGAACACCAAAATATAATAGTTCAGATGAGGAACCGGAGTATTATGAAGAATACGGTGAACGAATTTTTCGCTATGGCTGGCTGTTGGACAAAAAAACTAGGGAATTTTTAGATGCAGATGAAAATTTGGAGCTTGAGCATCTGAAACAAGAGATCCCAAAGGCAATCATCAAGGATTATGAAGATCGTCGTTCGTTCAACGTTCACGTAAATCTTTTAAATATTCGACTTGTGGAAGAAGGCGTGATCGATTTTCTTGTGATCCCGCAAGATGATTCAGCAGCTTACGGCTATACTGCAATGGATCAAAAGAAGGTTTATCATGCCATTGATGAAAAAAACTTAAAAGATCAAATCATGGTTTATCCAGGGGCAGATGAAGTTGGTTTTACTTTATTAGCTAGAGCCTATAATCAGTATAAAAATAAAATACCTACTGTGTACGTTCAATTTTCTTCAACACTAGGTCCTGAAATCGTTCCGCTATACGAAGATCGAATCATCAATGAAAGTCTAAAAGCTCACATAATGGCTGCGGGGATGAGATTGACGAAAAATCAGGACTCTGCTGATTATTATTTAGCGTATAATACTCCAGGAAAAGTAATGCAGGAATCATGGGATCAGCTTGAAAATAAAGACGTCACTTATGACTCGTATCGTCATCTTTTGACTTTTGTTGATGAGATTGCTTGTGCGGCAAATTCGGGGAAAATTATTGGAATATGTGATAGCGCATACGCAAATGGCGGAGATCGTGAATTGCTTCAACTTTTAGATAAACAGGGATTAGTCAATCAACTTTCTGTTTACAAGGCATGGAATACAAATTGTAATTCCTTAGGTAGTGCATTAGGGGCGTTGGCGATGATCGATGAGCAGGTCGATCATTCACAACTTATGAATAATTTGTATTCAAGTCTATTTGAAGATATCTTGTATCAAGCACTCATTCGTATGGACGTCACTGAGAATTTTTTACCTCAGATCGATGCAAACTATTTTGATTTGAAAGATCAAGTTGAAGTGGTACTAATGAAAGTCGAGAGTGCAATGAATCATTTAGAAAAACGTTATTTAAAGAAATCTCTTAAAGGAAAGCAGATTGAATTTACAGAAATGTCTTCACCTTGGAATCGAATGTTTGAAATAAACTGTCAAGTAAGAGTGACGGAGGGAGAATAAAATGAAATCAAACGTAGTTGAAAAAATGTTGGTCGTTGCAAATAAGTTTTCTAGTCAGAGGCATATTGCGGCGATTCGAGATGGTTTTGTGGCCTTGATACCAGTTACGATCATTGCTTCTTTTTGGGTGTTGATCAATAATCTCGTATTGAGTCCATCCAACGGTTTGTTGAAACATTTTAGCGGTGCTGCTCGTTGGATGGACTTAGGGAATCAAATTTATAATTCTTCATTAGGAATTTTAGCGATTTTGATTGCTGCGACGATTGGTTATAAATTAGCGATCAGCTACCAAGAAGAAGGGCTGTTTGGTGCGGTGATGGGTGTGATAGCTTTCTTCCTTGTCTTGCCTGCTCAAAATATTGTTACAGATAGTAACGGAGAAACCTTTACAGCCACAGCATTCACACAAGCGCAGACAAGTGCGACGGGAATGTTTTTGGCCATCGTTGCAACCTTGGTTTCTGTCACCCTTCTTTCAAAATTTTCAAAAATGAATGCGCTGAAAATTAGAATGCATGAGAGTGTTCCGCCATCGATTGCAAAGTCATTCAATGTACTGATTCCAGCCTTTTTAGTTACAACGATCATAGGACTTGTAGAAGTAATGATCGTTTGGTTCGCTCATACGGATATCCCAACGATCATTACGAAATTTTTCCAAGCGCCATTGGTTGCGTCTTTTCAATCGATCGGTGGACTGTTGGTTTATGTTTTTCTAAGTAACCTTTTATGGGCTTTTGGGTTACATGGGACGTTTATTTTAGGTTCGATCGGGGAACCAATCATGATGACTGCGATCCAGGAAAATATGGACGCATTGAAAAACAATACAGAATTACCGAACATCGTCACTAAACCATTTCTAGATGCTTTCGGCTGGATGGGCGGAGGAGGAATGTTGATTTGTCTAGTTATCGCTATTTTTATAGGCTCTAAACGTTCAGATTATCGTTCAATTACTAAAGTTGGTGTGATTCCTTCCTTATTCAATGTTAGTGAACCGCTGATGTTTGGGATACCGGTCGTTTTCAATCCTTTGCTAGGCATTCCGTTAGTGATTGTTCCGATGGTCACTACAGGGCTCGCTTATTTTGCGACAAGCATTGGTTTGATCGCTAAAACTTCTGTGTTGATTCCTTGGACCACACCGCCGATTCTTTCAGGCTATTTGGCTACGAATGGTGATTGGCGCGCAGCACTGTTACAAATTGTTTTATTGATCATCGGCGTCTTGATTTATCTACCATTCGTTTTCATGACAAACAAAGAAAGTGCTTGATCATTAAAAAAAGTGAAACCAAACTAAAAATCAGCGTTTGCTTCAGTTTCTTTCCTCTTTTGGAGATTTGAATCGAGTTTGATATAATCAAGCTATAAAGAGGAGGACGTAATATGGATTTATTAGCAATGATCAGCAGCTTTTTTCCATCGTTAAGTAAGTCTGAGAAGAAAGTTGCTCAATTGATTTTAAGTAATCCTGATGAAATAGAACATTTATCGATCAATGAAATTTCTGCAATGGCAAGTGTGGGTGAAAGCACGGTTGTTCGTTTTGCTAGAAAAATCGGTTTTTCTGGATTTCAAGATTTGAAGCTGGCTTTAGCTAAATATCAAGCAACTGTCATCAAAAAGGATAGTAGAGAAAGTGATGGTGAGAAGGGAATCATCTATCAACAATATGTCGATAGTTTAGCTGAAACGATGGGCTTTTTAAAAGAGGATCAAATTCAAAAAGCTGTTACTTCTATCCATGAGGCGAGACGTATTTATATATTTGCTGTGGGAAATTCAGGTCTTGTCGGAATGAACTTAAGTAATCGCTTGAAGCGTTTAGGAAAATGGGTCGAGTTTGTTCAAGATGGGCAACTACAAAGTATTTATGCAACGATGATGACAAAAGATGATTTAGCATTTGCTATCAGTACCTCTGGTAATACGAATGAAGTGATCATCAATGTGGAGATGGCTAAATCTCATGGATGTAAGTCTATTTCATTAACAAACTATCTTGGCTCTAAACTAACTGAAATCAGCGATCTAGTCTTAATTGGATCATCTAAAGAATATATTTCGGATGCGGGTTCATTTGCGGCGATGGTCAACCAAATGTTCATTATCGATGTATTGGCTAAAGAATTAGTCAAGCTTGCTCCTGATCATTATCATGAGCTACGTATGAAGCGTAATGAAGCGTTGATGAATCGCATAAATTAAACGGTTGGACTTGTCATATTTAAAAAAGAGGGAAAGCTTATCAAAAAATAAGTTTTCCCTCTTTTTAAATTAAAAACAAAATGATTTATTACTGAGTCTCATTGACTGTCACCTTATATTCATAAACAATGTCGTCCTCGGAGATCAACTGTTCAATTTTGTTAGGATCACTTTTGACTTTTTTGATAAGCTCTTCATTATCTGTAAAAATGCTATATCCTAACGAAGTGCCTTTTTTAGTGTTTGATTGGATGTTAGGGATAAAGCTAGAAAAATTCTTTTCGGTATTGGAGCTAGTGGAGTTAAAAAGTGAAGTTTCATTCGCAAAGGTTAAACGTTCATGTAAATCTGAACCTTTGTTATAGATGACTAATAATAGATTATTTTGTATCGTACTTGAAACTTGTTCATTTTTATTATTTGGAAAGTGTAAAAAGTCTTGGAATTCATTATTTTTTGAAGGAGTGCTTAAAACTCTTTTTCTTGATAATACTGCATAGATAGAAGTGTTTGAAGAATTCGTGAGTGTAAAGTATGTTGGAGTTTTTGCTCCTTCAGAGATTAGAGCAGTATTCAATGCTTGAGCTTCTTTTGGTAACGCATTCATTTCAACCTGATGAACGACAACGTTTTCTGATTGCTTATTCTGATAGGTGAAATACAAGGTAAGGGCAATTGCAATTATCAGCATAGAAGTTAGTAAAACAAACGATTTCTTTTTCATTAAAATCTCCTCCTTGCAAATGTAGAGTCCTCTCTTTTATTATACGGTAATAAAAAAATAATCGCAATGTAAAAAAAATATTATTATAGTGAGAAATTAAATATATATTTAAAATTAAAATAAAAAAATATTGATATGTTTGATAGAGAATGATATTTTTAACTTGAAGAAAGCGCTTTCTTAAAAATCTATAAGGAGAGAGAACCATGAAAAAAATTATATTATCCTCATTGATATTTGTTTGTTTTGGATTGAATTTAGCGTTGAATGCTGAGGCGGATGAACTGCCTGAAGGATTAGAGATAGAAATTGGTATGCAGGATTTAACTACGGGTGAAATGCTTACGGACAATTTAGAAATTACTGATGTAAAAACAAGAGAAGGAATAAAAAAGAGCATCAATCCATTTGAAGAGAACTACATTTCAGAAATAGAAGTATCATACTCAGTTCCAGAAGATCAGAATCTAAGAGCTCAAAATACGAACACTTCAGACCAATACGGTGTGGCCAAAGCTTATGTATTGATCGATTATGATGTCTCTGGTCAGACAATAAGGATCAATGGTGGTGGTTGTAGTTGGACGCTAAACAGCAGTTTGATGTCAGTTTATGATCGATCATTTGTTCTATCAGCACCCTTTGGAGTTAATATTTTACAAAGAACACCTGCTAGTAATAGTTATGTCTACTATAGTACTGGTTGGGGGTATGTGACAAATTACGGTGGGACGCAAAGAGCATATGCCAGTTCAGCGGCTACAGGTGGAGCTAGTGGGATGACTCAATATAGACTAACGAGTATTGTCTATCCAAGAACTGCGAGAGGAGATGAAAGTAATGAGGAAAATAAATAAACGATTTCTAGTTTTTTTCTCGCTACCAATTCTGATCTGCATTCCGGGACAGATAGGTTATGCAGCAGAAATCGATCGAGCATTAGAAAATGATGTCGAGGTAAGAATGACAAATATGGAGACGTTGGAAGATCTTTCTAAAGAGGTAAAAATCACAGCAATTTCAGATAAACCTGCATTGGAAACTTTTACAACAAAACTAGGGCATGAATATAGGGAACGAACGGTTGAAGCTGAGTTTTCATTACCCGACGACTATGGTACTCGGGCATCACAGACTGGAACGAGCAATAATGGGATAGTAACGGCCAGCGTGACGATTACTTATTCTTTTTCCGGTAATCAAGTACAGGTATCAAATTGTTCAGGAAATTGGTCAAAGTCGAGCTCTTCTGTATTTATCACGAATCGATATGTGACTTATCGAGGACCGATTATCCAACAAACGGGTTACGGTTATCCAACGACAGACTCGTTTAGTTACAATACAGGTTTTGCTTATGCAACTAAAAATACTGCTGGAAATGGTAGAGGGTATAGTTCAGCTTATACAAGGTTAAGCGGTATGGGAGACGTATTCCTTGAAGTTGTAGCACATGTACCGCAATAAAGGATAGAAGAATGACTTGATACCAATAATTATTACAATTATTTTTGAATGAAGAAAATTTATTCAATATTATAAAAAAACAGATTAGAAATCATGTTTTATGATTTTCAGTCTGTTTTTTTATTTCTAGAATATTAATTAGGTTAAAATGATGAGTTTATCAAGGACATTATCTATTGATATCCTTAATTGTTAAGAACGCTCATTTCTATTTAAAAAAAGATAATCCATTTTTCGATATTCTTTAGGTGATACGCCCGTCTTTTTTCGAAATAGCCGACTAAAATAAGCAAAATTATCTAAGCCGACCTCAAGTGAAATCGCCTGGATTGTCAACTTGGAATAACGTAATAAATCCTTAGCGTAGGTAATCTTTTGACTGATTTGGTAGTCTATTGGAGGTTGCCCGATGTATCTGGAAAAATCTTTTGACAACTGAAATTTATTTATGTGAAACATATTTTCCAATTCTTCTAAAGAAATGCTATTTACATAATTTTCATCTAAATATTTTTTTACATGAAAAATATAGTTTGGTATGTCTTGATCGGAAAAATCTAGCTGGTATTTTTGAAGGATGAGCTCATTTAACAATTCATGGAGAAGCAGTGAATTTTGAAAAGCAGTTTTTGCGTTTGGTTCTTGTTGCAACTTTAGCAGTTTCTCAATAAGTAAATGAATTCGATTTAACCTAATGTCAGGAGCAGAAGTGTGAAAGACCGGATGCCCATTCTTGATAAACTCATTGTAGAAAATAGAGGTATTTCCTCCAGAAAAATGAACCCAATCCATCTCCCAAGGTTCAGAACTGACCGTTTTGTAATGCTGATAATTATTGCAGTCTATAAAAAAGAGATCACCTGCTTTAAGTGAGTATGTTTGATTTTTGTAAATCAATTGCCCTTCTCCGCTTAAAGTGAATTTGACTAGAAAAGAGGATAAATTTTCTCGCTCGGTAAAATAAGGTTTAGCTGCCTTGAACTGACCGATTTCCTGTACATAATAAAATAATTTACGGTTTTTTTGAGTCGGTGTATCAATAAAACGAGTTGAATCTGAACTCCAAGAGTGATTTGCTTTTTCCCAGTAATCCATTTTCTCAAATCCTTTCTACCAAGATAGTGCTATTATATATCAAAATTGTAGGATGTAAAATAGTAGATGGCCTTTTATACTATAAATGTAAACAGTTGGAATAAGAAATGTACTAATTTTTTTGAAATCAAAAAAATGAAAGGATGTGGAGTATATGGAGACGTTTGTCGCTATTGATATCGGTGCTTCAAGCGGTCGAGTGATAAAAAGTGAACGACTGGATGGAAAACTAACTTTGGAAGAAATTCATCGTTTCAAAAATGCATTTCATTTAGAAAAAGGTTTTCAGCGGTGGAATGTAAAAAATCTGATTCAAGAAATCTTGATTGGCTTAGAAAAGCTCAAAAGGAAAGGAATTCAAAAATGTTTTGTAGGTATCGATACATGGGCAGTTGATTATTGCTTAGTAGATAAAAATGGAGAATTATTAGCAAACCCAGTTTCTTACCGAGATCCCCGAACACAGGGAGCGATAGATTTGTTTCAACAAAAAATGGATCTGATCACATTGTTCAAAAAAACTGGAATTCAGATACAGCCCTTTAACACTATTTTTCAGCTTTTGATCGAGGACAAGCGAGTTTTAGAAGCTACAGAGAAAATAATGCTGATTCCTGACTATCTTGGATATATGTTCACTGATGAGATGGTGACTGAAAAAACAAACGGATCCACGATGCAGCTTTTAAATAATGAAACAGAAACGTGGGATGAAGAGTTGTTGCAGCTTCTGGGCATAAATGAAGAGTTTTTTGCACCTTTAGTAGACAGCGGCACTATTTTAGGGCCATTAGTTTCTGAAAAATTTACTGAATTTGACTTGCCGGAAGTTACCTTTATAAATGTTGCTAGTCATGATACTGCCTCGGCGGTTGCAGGTATACCGAGTGAAGAAAGAAAAAATTGGGGATTTCTTTCAAGTGGTACATGGTCATTACTGGGAGTTGAAACAAAAGTCTCCAACCATAGTGTCGAAGCATATAATGAGAATTATTCAAATGAATGGGGTGTTGAATCCAGCTACCGCTTCTTGAAAAATATCATGGGCATGTGGCTGATTCAGCAAGTATCTCACCAATTAGATGATCAATATAGCTATCAAGAGTTAGCTGATCTAGCATCAGAAGAACCAAAGTTTCAGCAGTTTATAGATATCAATGAAGCAATGTTTTTAAACCCTGAAAATATGATTGAAGCGATTCAAGATTACTGTCGAAAGACAGATCAGAAAATTCCGAAAACGACGGGTGAAATAGCCCGAAGTATCTTTGATAACTTGGCTTTATGTTACGCTTTAGAGCTGGAAAAACTTGAGAAACTATCTACTAAAATAGAAGTTCTTCATATTATTGGAGGAGGTTCCAATAATGAGTTGTTGAATCAGCTGACAGCTGATTTAAGCCATACGCCAGTATGTGCCGGTCCAAGTGAAGCAACGGCAATCGGCAATATTCTGATACAAATGGTTACGATAGGGATTTTTTCATCTGTTCAAGAAGGGAGAGACTACGTTCGGAAATCTTTTCCTCAGACATATTATCAACCGATCGATGTAAATAAAGAAGTTCTAGAAAATTATAAATGCTTTATTGAAAAGAGGAAAAATAATGACAATTGAAAAGAAGTATTTAGAGGCAAAAGAAAAATATGGAAAGCTTGGTATTGATACGGATAAGGCGCTAAACGAATTACAAAAAATCAAGATTTCTGTTCATGTATGGCAAGGAGATGATGTCAATGGATTTCTGAATGATTCAGCGCTTTCTGGCGGAATTTCTGTCACGGGTAGTTACCCCGGTGCTGCAACTACGCCAGATGAGCTAAGACAAGATTTGGAAAAAGCGTATTCCTTGATTCCTGGTAGGCATAAATTGAATTTGCATGCTATTTATTTAGATACTGAGGAAAAAGTTGATCTTGACGAGTTAGAGCCTAAACATTTCAAAAAGTGGGTAGATTGGGCGAAAGAACAACAATTAGGGCTTGATTTTAACGCCACTTTCTTCGCTCATCCAATGTTTAAAGATGGCTTTACTCTAGCTTCACCAGAAAAAGATGTTCAAAAATTTTGGATCGAACATGGAAAACGTTCGAGGAAAATTGCGGAATATTTTGGAAAAGAAACAGGTCAAGTAAGTATAAATAATTATTGGGTGCCAGATGGTTACAAAGATAATCCGATCGATCGTTTGTCACCAAGAAAGCGTTTGTTGGAAGCCTTAGATGAAATTTTTGCTGAAGAATTGGATCCGACATATATGTTGGATGCGGTAGAAAGTAAGTTGTTCGGCATTGGTGCAGAAGCTTACACGGTTGGCTCACATGAATTTTATATGGGGTATAGTTTAACACGAAACAAACTTCTTTGTTTAGACTCCGGACATTTTCATCCGACTGAAGTGATTTCAAATAAACTTTCTTCTCTCAGTCTATTCAATCCGGGCCTTCTGCTTCATGTAAGCCGCCCGGTTCGTTGGGATAGTGACCATGTTGTGATAATGGATGATGAGTTACAGGAAATCGGGCGTGAATTAGTTCGTAATGAGTTGTTGGAAAAAACAGTCATTGGTTTAGACTTCTTTGATGCTACGATCAACAGAATTGCTGCTTGGGTGATTGGGACTAGGAATACGCAAAAAGCTCTATTAAAAGCAATGTTAGAACCAATCAGCTCGCTAAAAGAGTTAGAATTATCTGGAGATTATACAAGCCGTATTGCGTTGATTGAAGAATTGAAAGACTATCCTTTTGCAGATGTTTGGAACTATTTTTGTATGATCAATAATGTTCCTGTTGGGTTGGAGTGGCTGAAAGAAGTACAAGAATACGAACAGACAGTATTAAGCAAAAGAAAGTAGAGGATCTTATGAAAAAAATAGATATATTACAAGCCGGCTTTGTTCAAGAAATGATTGAGGTTACTTCAAATATGTATCGTTTAGGTTGGGACGAACGCAATGGAGGAAATGTTAGCTATTTGTTGAAGGAAGAGCAGATTCTGCCATTTTTAGATACAAAAAAGGTTATTCGTACATTTTCAATGAAGTTTGATGCCGCGAAACTTGCTGGAGAGTACTTCATTATTACTGGTTCGGGAAAATATTTCAAAAATGTAAAAGAAAATCCTGCGGATAACTTAGGGATCGTTCGAGTGAATAAAGATGGACAAACCCTAGAGCTATTATGGGGGTTAGAAAATGAAGGGATACCAACAAGTGAGCTTCCTAGTCATTTTATGACTCATATAGCGCGCTTAGAGGTCGATCCAGAGAATCGGATTGTCATGCATAATCATGCGACACATTTATTGGCGATGAGTTTTTCTCATGAATTAGACGAGCGCAAGTTTACCAGAACCTTATGGCAAATGTGTACAGAGTGTATCGTTGTATTTCCAGAAGGTATTTCCATCATACCTTGGCTTGTTCCTGGAACGGTAGAGATTGGTGAGAGAACTGCTGAGAAAATGAAGGAGACGAGATTAGTATTATGGCCTCAGCATGGCGTATATGGTGTAGGTAAAACAATGGATGAAGTCTTTGGCTTAATTGAAACTGCTGAAAAAGCTGCTGAGGTTTATACCTATGTGTGTGCTCAGGGAGGAATGAAGCAAACAATTACAGATGAAAACTTGAATGAGCTGGCTGAATCTTTTAACGTAGTTCCTCGAGACGAGTATCTAAAATAAATCAGAAAAAAGTAAGAGGATGGGATAGAAGTGTTCAACTCCTAGAACCAAGTAAATACTGTGCAACACTGTTTATCTGCGACGAGTCTTTGACAAGAAAGCATCAACTCATTCTTCGTTGTTTTTTACAGCAATAAGAGGGAATTCACGAAAATTGTTCTTCAAATTTTTGTGACCAAGTAGGTACTGTGCAACATCAACTCGTTCCTCGTTGTGTTTTACAGCAATTTCAGCTTATTTCCGAAGCCTTCAACTCTTAGTGCTTTAGCACTTAGAATGTTGCTAGCTTCACTTTGTTCTTTGAACAATAATGAAACTGTATGCGTTAGCTGATGTGATCCAAGCGAAGCGTAGTGCAGTAGTTACTTCTGCTTCAAACGTTTATTCGTTTTAAAAAGGACTGGGGCATAACTCATAGAGTTATGCCCCAGTCCTTTTTTGTGCATGATTACAAGCTTGATTCTTTAGCCACCATAAGTTAACTTGATCATTTTGTGATCGACGACTGGAGATTCACCTTGTACTGGACCAAAATATTGCTCCATCATTTTTCGTAAGCTGCCGATTGTTTTTCTATCACGCATAAACTCGTAAAAGCCTAAAGGGTTTGTTGTTGGATGGCTGCCGATCCACGGCTGATCATCGAAAGAGATGTCTTTCCGCACAGAATAATGCCCCAAGGATTCTTGAAAACCGTAGCTTTGTACAAAAGCAAGGAATAGACGTGCAGCAGCTTTATGCTTTGTCAATTTGAACATAGCAATTCTTTGACCCCAAGAAATGAAGAAGTCTTTTTCTGGGATAAAAGATTGGGAAGGCTGAGTAGGAATTGTTTCATATCCAGTCAAGCTGCCAAGCAATTGATTTTTACCCACTAATAATGGGGGGCCGGCAGTTCCGCGAATAAATAACGGATTTAGTTTGGCTAAATCAGCTAGAAATTGTTCACCATGTTTTTTGATCATTTGATCGTACACATAGAGTACGGCATCATCATCGTGAGGATAAGTTAGAACCAGCTTGTTTTGATAGTCTGGTGTCAGCATATCCATAAGAGTTGATGGTACTGTTGAAATCCCTTCTTTCGCGTATTGTGGAAGGAAAGCAAACATACGAAAAACAGAAAAATCACCTTCTGGATCTTTAAATTCATCACGAATTTGCGAAAAGCCTAGTGGTTTAAAGGATTCTAAAACGCCAAGTTTTTTCCAATCTTCAAAATCATTTGATGTTTGAAGCATCGTTACATCTGGAGTTAAGTCACCGTTCAGTAATTCTTCATATATTTTTAAATCATGAATCTTTGATAGTTCTACCTTGATATCAATGGGTATTTTAGGGAATCTAGCTGTAAATAGTTTAGCTAAAGTATCCTGTTGATTCACTGCATCACCGCCAGCCCAAACTATGAGACTTTCTCCAGTATCAGCGAGTTCTTCGACTGCTAGAGTATAGAGCTCATCTAATTCCTTTTCTTCTAAAGACATATCCATTTCTCTTCCTCCTTATTAATTATGTAAAGTTAAACGTGTAAATAAATACATGTTTAATTTTATGTATTTATGTTATAATTATTGACACTAATTGTCAAGGAGAAGTCTAATGGCTAAAAAAAGAACACTACGATATATATTATTAGGGTTGTTGAATGATAACCCGATGACTGGATATGAATTGAATCAGTCGTTTCGAAATGAAATTGGTGAATTTTGGCAGGCGAAACACAGCCAAATATATCCAGAGTTGATAAAAATGGAAAAAGATGGTTTGATTTCTCATAAGATAGAGATTGCAGGGACGAAGCTTGAGAAAAAGTGTTATTCAATCACTGAAAAAGGAAGAGCTGAGCTGAATAGTTGGGTGAACTTAGCCACAGAGGAGCTTCCAGTAAATAGAGATGAATTCGTGGTAAAGCTGTATTTTATAAAAGATGCCACTGATCCCGCTCTCTATGAGGTTGTAGAAAATCAGTTGAAACTTCATGAAGAAAGGCTATCTCACTTAGAAGATAGGAAACGTCTGATTTTTGACTCTTCGAAAAAAATAGAGGCTAATTTTGGTCATTTTTTAATCTTAGATCATGGTATAAATCGTGAAAAAGAATATGTGGATTGGCTGAAGAAGATTCAATCTCAAATAAATGAACGATAAAAGTGATGTTTGACGTGTCGCTTTTATCGTTCGTTTCTATTTTACATCCGAGTCCTATATTCTTGAGGTGTATAATTTGTGAAATGCTTAAAGCGCTGATAAAAGGAAGTCAAATTAGAGATGCCAACTTTTTCTGCTATTTCGTAAATGGGCATTTCTTTGTTTTGTAGTAGTATCAATGCCTTTTTCATTCGTTGTTCGTTCACAAGCTGTTTGAACGTTTTACCAGAAAACTCTTTAATAAATTTACTGATATACGACGAATTATAGCCAAGTGTTTGGCACATGTCACTAAGGTTTCCTTTTTGATAATTTTGATTGATATAATCAAGGATCCTGTTAGCAAGTTCTTGATTTTTAACACCGTAGTGAGAAAAATTTGTATTGTAAGAACTTTCTCTTGAGAGATGTGAAATGAGAATCATAATATAATTATCAATGATGTCGTCTGAACAAATTCGCGGTTCGAAAAACTCACATAGAATATTTTGAATACAGTTTCTCAACAAAGGATCGTCTTTTGTATAATAAAGCAAATAATGATTGTGCGTATTTCGATGATTCATCAGTTCCGTCATAAATGTTGTGATCAGTTGATCTCTGGGTAACGTATTGATGAATTTATTAGAGAAAAAATTTTCATTGAGAATAATGTTGATACCAACATCATTTTCTCCTGTGGCAGCTACACTATGCGGTACATGTTTATCTAAAATAATGATATCTCCAGCCTTTAAAACAACTGTTTGATTTTCAACAGTTAATGTAAAAGAACCAGAATAAACATAAGTCATCACAATATAGTGAAAAATATGCATAGGAATCCGACCATTATTTTTCTCGTGGATCGAAACAATGTGGTTTCGATTCTTAAATTCTCTATTTGTATCAAATACAAACATTTGCTCGTTATTGAAAGGTACAGAAAGGAATTTATTATTGAAATGTTCAAATAATTCTTGATCTTCCATTCCGCTATACACACAATAGCGTCCCAAGGTTTTCTCTAATTCCTGATAATTCATATAAATCATCTCCATTTTTCCAAAAATTTGACAGTCTTAAACCCTTTTAATGACATTGAGAAAACGTTTTCTTTTCTTTATAATAAGAGTATCTTAATAGAAAAGCGCGCTCTTTGAGAGTAATTGTATCACAATCTGAAATTGTTAGGGGAGAAAAAATATGGAAACGAAGAAAACATTTTTTGATAGTTTGCAGGATATCCTTGGGAAATTATCAATGAAGATGAATGGGAATATCTATGTCAATGCGATCAAAGATGGAATGCTTGCTTATATGCCGTTTACTTTTATTGCATCGATCTTTCTGATTATATCCTTTTTTCCAATACCGCAGGTTGGCGAGTTCATTACAATGATCACGGGGTTAGAACAGCCCATTTGGCAAGCAAAGTTAAATTTAGTCAGTGATTCTAGTCTAGGGATTGGAGGTTTATTAGTATTAGTGGCTGTAAGTCGTTCACTTGCAGAGAAAATGAATATCAATGTGATTCAAGTATTAATGACCTCGATTGTGTCATATATTTTGTTGACACCTTATGGTCAAAGTGAAAGCGGAAGTGTGATCGAGGTTGCTTCATTAGGTGCACAATCCATATTTATTGCATTAGTCATCGCTATTTTAGTCGCAAAAATTTATGCATTTATTGATTCTAAAGGTTTGAAAATCAAGATGCCGGCAGCAGTTCCACCGGCTGTTTCAGCACCTTTTGAATCGATCATTCCTTCATTGTTGGTCATCACTTTTTTCTGGATCATTCGTTTACTGATAGATGGTATCTTTGCTAGTAGTGCATTAGAATTATTCAATGCTACTCTAGGTGCACCCTTGAAAATGATGGGAGGGTCGCTATTTGGAGTCATTATAGTGAAAATATTTAGTCAATTACTTTGGTTTTTCGGAATTCATGGCGATTCAATTGTTGGTGGTGTGATGTCACCGATTTTTCAAGTATTGCAAGATGAAAATAGAGCAGCATCAATAGCTGGTGAGTTGCCGACGAATATTATCAATCAGAGTTTCTGGGATAGCTTTGCTTCTATTGGGATCGTTGGCTCTATTTTGGCAATCATTGTCATTGCAAAAAGTAAACGCTACAAAGAAATGAAAAAAATTGCTGGTGTCCCTTATTTATTCAATGTTGGTGAACCAACACTTTTCGGTATTCCTTTGATGATGAATGTAACGTATTTTATTCCGTTTATATTAAGCAATGTTGTTTCTATCGTCATTTCATATAGCGCTTTTGCTTTTGGGTGGGTTTCCATTCCAACGGGATTAGCTCAAGTTCCTTGGACAACACCACTTATCATTAGCGGCTATCTAGTTACGGGTAGTATTGCGGGGGCTGTTCTTCAAATTATTTGTATTGTCGCAGTATTTTTCATTTGGCTGCCATTTGTTAAGGTAGCAGATAATCAGCTAATGAAGGAAGAGGCCGCTTTAGATGAAGGTAACAGTGCTTCATAAAGTTAATGTAGGACGGTGAGAGAAGATATGACGAAAAATAAAGAGTGGCAATTTCAAGGCGGATGGCTTCAAGGAGAATCAATGGCTTATGGCGTTGCTGATGAATTATATTATAAAAAAAATGCACATACTATTTTAAAAAAGACATTTATGCTTCAAGATTTTGATACAGCGTGCTTACATGTTGCTGCTCTTGGTTATTATATAGGTTACTTGAATGGGAAAAGAATTGGGGATGCTGAACTAAATAGTGACTGGACGAATTATAGAAAAAGAATTTACTATGATGAATATGATATTTCTAGTTATCTTGTTCAAGGAGAAAATGTGTTGACTTTTGAGCTAGGAAATGGAATGTATAATCCTTCGCCACTTAAATTACTGGGAAAGTATAATTTAAGAGAAAGATTGTCAATCATTGGAGAGCCTAAATTGATCTGTGATATAGAAACAGATGGGAAACTTTTGTTTTCTAGTGACACTACTTGGGAAACAAAGCAGGGGAATCGAATCGTTAATAATTTGTATTTAGGCGAAGTCGTTGATTTTACAAAAGCCCCTTCTTCGTGGGTTCAGGCTACAGTAGTACCATTTAATGAACAAGCTATAATGGTAAAAAGCTTTATTCCTAAGATAAAAAGCTTTCAGTCTGTATTGCCAGTTACTATAAGAAAGTCAAACGAAGAGATTATCATGGATTTCGGTGAAATGATTTCTGGTTTTATACACATTAAGTTAAACGCAAAAAAAAATCAGCGCGTCTGCTTGAAATATGGAGAGAGTTTGACCGATGGGAAGGTTGACTATGACTCTTCGTATGCTGGTAGTGTTGGCGCAAAAATTGGTGATCATAAAATTGACGGAGGTAAGGGAGCGCCAGAAGAAGCGATTCAACAAGATATTCTTATTTGCAGAGCAGGACTCAATGAGTTTCACAATAAATTCTCTTATCACTCTTTTCGATTTGTTCAAATTCAAGGCGTTGCGCTTGATGACATATTAAGTATCGAAGCAACGTATGTTCATACAGATGTGCAACAAATCGGACGGATACATTCAGATAATGACTATATAAATGAACTCTTTGCAGCAGCGTTACGTACAAAATTGAATAATATTCATTCTGTATTTGAAGATTGTGCGAGAGAACGATTGGGTTATGGTGGAGATATCGCTGCACTGGCAGACTCGAATTTATACTTATTTGACCTTGAAGCGTTTGCTCGAAAAGTGATCATTGACTTTAGAAATGACCAGACAAATTCAGGCGGGATTCCGGAAACGGCACCTTATATGGGGATTCAGACAAAGGGTACAGGAGAGGGTGAAGGTCCGATTCTTTGGCAGCTAGTCTATCCATATCTAACCTACAAGCATTATCAATTTTATGGTGATCAGGATGTTGTTGAAGAAGAATATCCATTCATAGAAAAACAATTGAATTATCTATTGTCTAAAGAATTAGAAGAGGTTGTTCAAAAATGTATAGGAGATCATGGAAGTCCATTGATTGCTGGACATTTTAACCTGAGTACACCTGACAAGTTATTTGTAGGGTATTGTACGATTTTATTATTTTTAAAATATAACATGTATCTAAGAAAAATTTTGAACAAAGAATGCACGTTTCTTCAAGAAAGATATAATGAGATTGAACGAACTGTTATTCAAAAATTTCAAAAAGAGGATAATACTTTTGGTGACGGTACGCAGACATCCTATGCCTTTGCTTTGGAACTAGGAATTGGGGATACGAAAAAACTGGCAAGGAAATTTGCTGAAAAAATTAGAAAAGAGCACTATATCTTTAATTCTGGAATTTTCGGCATGAGCCTAACATATAAAGGTTTACATCGATTCGGCTATGACTACATTATTGAAGAATGGTTATGTCAAGGCTCAGATATTAGCTTTAAAAAGATGCTTGGTAGTGGGAACAAATCTTTGGCAGAGCTATTTGTTGGTGATCACTATTCCAAGAACCATGCTATGTTTGCCAGTTATCAACAATGGTATTTTGAGGCTTTAGCTGGAATTACGATTTCAGAAGAGGCCATTGGTTTTTCAAAAATTACTATTAATCCTTATTTTTCTAAACGATTGAATCAATTTACTGCTACTATTTCGACAAAGAATGGAGAAATCAAATCAAGTTGGTATAGAGTAGAAGAAAAAATCGTTCTAAAAGTAGCGCTTCCTAAATCAATTGATTATAAAATTGATTTAAGAAGTTACGAGATAAGCGTTGAAGATGACGGACAGTCCCTATTTTTAGCGATCGAATGTTGAATAAATAATTTATTAGCCGTATGAAAGGTGTTCTCAAGCAAAAAGCGAAGAGGCACCTTTTTTTAATTGATGAATATAGAAAAATCTATTTCTATCCTTGTTGCTATATAGTATACTTTAGGGAAGGAATATATTTTATATTGGAGTTAGTTAGGAGAATTTATGAACATGATCGATTTGCTAAATAGTTTGAAGCCGCTGTTTGAGAGTAAAGTAATGTGGTTTTTAATGGTGCTGATTATTATCAATTATCTTTCCAAAATTTTTTCATTTTTTGTTGAACGCAATAAGAACTATCAATTAAGTGATATCGATGCTATGTCAGGTGAAAAGTTCGAGCATTATTTTGCCAATTTATTAAGAAAATCAAATTATCAGCGAGTCAATGTTACGCAATATCAGGGGGATCAGGGAATCGACGTTCTAGCTCATAATGATGATCGGAAAATAGGATATCAGTGTAAACGATATAAAAGAAATGTTGGAAATAAAGCCGTTCAAGAGGCACATGCTGGTAAAAGTTATTATGAATTAGATGAGGTGTATGTCGTGACGAACAGTTACTTTACTAAACCTGCAAAAGAATTAGCACACAAAACAGGGGTTCATCTAATTGATAGAGACGAGTTATACAAAATGATGAAAAATAAAAAATGACAAAGCTTTATAGAAATCCATTCAAATAAAAGAGAGTAACAAAAAATCGATTTATCCCTTTCTATCTAGAAAAAAGATAGGATAAATCGATTTTTTTATCGTATTAACTATGTTTATTTTCTAACCATTTTCTTGCTTCGCTAATTTCTTCATAGGTCAATTGATGACTTTGTGTCCATAAATGAGAGACATCTCCATGATTTTCCGCAAATAAATTCAGCACACGTTGGCTTTCTTCGATTGGTACGATCGGATCATGTGCTCCAAGTGTCATAAAAGTTTCCGTATTTTTCAAATGCTCTGGGTTCGCTACATTTATTGGATACATGGGATGTAGTAAGATAGCTTTTTTCAATCTGGAATCTCTCAGCATCAAATTGACGGCGATATTTGCTCCATTGGAATAACCGATCAATGTGACCCGATCGAATGAAAAATCATATGTTTGTGCTAAACCATCAATAAAATCGTCTAATTCTTTTCCCCGTGATTCCAAGTCTTTTTCATCATAGATCCCTTCAGCTAGCCGACGGAAATAACGATTCATGCCATCTTCTTGTACGGTTCCTCGAATCCCGATCAGTGTAGCATCAGCATTCAATTCTTTTCCGATCGGAAGCAGAGAATGCTCATCTCCTCCTGTTCCGTGAAGGAGAATAAAAACAGGAGCATCTGCTTTGCCTTGTTCTATTATATAGTTCATTGTTGTTCCCTCCATCGTATATCGTGATCAAACATCTAGCCTTGGTAGACGAGAGATGATTTCTGTTCGCCGAGCTTCAAACTGAGGCGGCATCATTAATTGTTTGCCTAAATTTTCAAAAGATTCATCAACAGTAAAACCAGGTGTTTCAGTCGCGATTTCAAAGATGATATCTCCGTGTTCTTGGAAGTAGATCGCTTTAAAATAGTTGCGGTCTTTGATCTCAGTTACCGAATAATGATGAGTATATAAATAATCCTGCCATTGTTTCTGTGATTCGTAAGTGGGCACAGACCAAGCAATATGGTGTACGGTACCAACTCCCCAGCGACCAAATTTCATCACCGTTTTTGGCACGATGATTTGATGCTTTTGAGTGCCTTTTGTGTAAAACGAATAGCTTTTCTCAGTTGTTACCGCAGATTCTAATCCGAGATCGTTTACCAAGGTGTTGATTGTTGCCTCAGGATCAGCTGAAAACAGCACTGTCCCGTGAAATCCAAGAATTGCGGCTGAATCTGCAGTTTCGACTCCTTCAACAAGTGCCAAAGATAAATCATGAGAGTCTTGTAGCTCCAATGTTGGTTGATTAAATAGCTCCGTTTCTTTTACAGAAATCTGATGTTTAGCTAGATGCTCTTTCCAATAAGCGGTAGTTCCCTTCGGAATACGAAAAGCAATGGTTCCCACTTGGCCGCTGCCTACACGTCCTTTATGCGCATTGCTCCAAGGGAAAAAAGTGATGATCGTTCCATTATCGACAGATTGGTTGCTGTAGTATAAATGGTAGGTATGTTCGTCATCAAAATTGACCGTTTGTTTGACTAAACGTAAACCTAAAACATCGCGATAGAACTGTAGATTTTCTTGCGGATCACCGACTATGGCAGAAATGTGATGGATTTTATCGATCGGGTTCATTGGACATTCTCCTTAAGCGCGTATGGTATTGAAAGGTTTGATGACACTTTCGATATATTCGCGACGATTTTCTAAAAATGGTGCAAGTGATAATTTTTCTCCTAATGTTTCGTAAGGCTCATCCCCCATGAAACCTGGTTCATCTGTTGCTAGCTCAACAAGTATATGACCGACACGAACATATAAAGATTCAAAGTAGTAACGATCGACATAGCCGGAATTGGCTAATCCTAGATTATCAAAAATTTCCTGCCAAACAGCTAATGATTTGCGGTCAGCTAAACGGAATGCAACATGGTGAACCTCGCCAAAACCTTGTTGAGATTGCGGACTGGTCGTATCATCCACCAATACTACTTGAGCGCCGTTACCACCTTCGCCAACTTCCATCAAATATCGATTGTCTTCTTGCTTAACAGTTTTAAAGTTGAAAATATTTTCTAATAAACCTTTAAAATCAGCCGCATAAGAAACGGAAATCTCAACTGGTCCTAAACCGTAAATCGCAAATTCTTCTGGGACGGGCCCTTTTTTCCAAGGAATTCCTGCTTTGACACCGGTATTTGTTTCATCGGAAATCAATTGATAGGCTTGATCGTCGAAATCCCAGAAACGTAATACTTTTTTACCGAATTCAGTTGAAATAGCTTCCTGTTTTACATTGAATTCATTAAAACGTTGTTCATAGTAAGTTAAAGCAGCATCGCTTGGTACACGAAATCCAGTTCTGCTGATCGAATTCGTCCCTTTGGTTCCTTTTGGATTGTTGGGAAAGTCGAAAAAGGTCATCGTTGTACCGGGTGAACCTAAGTCGTCTGCAAAATAAGTATGGTAGGTATAGATATCATCTTGATTGACTGTTTTTTTCACTAATCGCATGCCTAGAATATCTGTGAAAAATGCATAATTCTTTTCTACATCGCTAGTCATTGCTGTGACATGATGTACTCCTAATAATTGATCTTCTTTTCTCATTTTAATAGCCTCACTTTTAATCGTTTATTTTTTTTAATAAGTGTTGTAATGATCGTAATTCTTCGATAGTAATATCAGAAAAACTAGCCGTAATTTGCTGAGCATGAGTAGGAAAAATTTCCTCCATCAGAGTTTTTCCTGCTACGGTAATATCGACATAGATGATTCGACGATCGCTTTCATTTGTTTGCCGTTTTACATAGCCTTTTTTCGTTAACTGGTCGATGACATAGGTGGTACTGCTGCTAGCAATCAGGATCTTTTCCTTAATGGTTTGTGTCGTTTGTCTTCCTTTATGGAAAAGCAATTCCAAAACTGAGAATTCAGTAATATTCAAGCCGTAACAGGTAACATCCTTTTTGGCTAATTGCTCTAGTTGACTAGCGGTGCGTAAAATTCCGATATATGTTTTTAATGATTCTTCTTGATGATCCATGAGTTCACCTCTTTTTATTTCGAATTCGAAATAAATATAACTTACTTTTAATAAGTATGCAAGCTTTTTGTTTCGATCATTCAAAATGATTGTTTAAAAGCAGCGTCAGTTGTACTCTTAAGAGAGAATAGAAAGAGGAGAGGTTGACTTTAGAGGATTAAAACATTTTCGTTTACAAATGTAGTCGTATTTGTTATGCTTGTTTTGTCGAAAGGTTTTAGAACATATAAATAATCTGGTTTTGATCAATGAGCGAAAGCAGCTAAAGTGAAATAAGCGAAAGTAGGGATAAATAATGAGTAATAAGAGTACAGGCAGTGATGGAAAAAATCATTCAATGCACGCAGATCATGAAATGAAAGGAATGGACCATACTGAACATGATATGAGCAACATGAATCATTCGATGCATGAAGACCAAGATATGAGCAACATGGACCATTCAATGCATGAAGGACACGATATGGGCGGTATGGATCATAGTATACATATGGGGAACTTCAAGCAAAAATTTTGGTTATCTTTGATCATCGCTATTCCGATCATTATACTATCACCAATGATGGGAATGGAGTTGCCTTTTCAATTTTCGTTTCCAGGTTCTAACTGGGTCGTTTTAGTTTTAGCCACTATTTTATTTGTTTATGGTGGTCAACCATTTTTAAGTGGCGCTAAAATGGAGTTGAAAATGAAAAGTCCAGCAATGATGACACTGATTGCAATGGGGATTTCTGTCGCTTTCTTTTACAGCTTATATTCGTTTGTTGCGAATACCTTTTTTCATGCACATGTCATGGATTTTTTCTGGGAGCTTGCGACATTGATCGTTATCATGTTATTAGGACATTGGATCGAAATGAATGCGGTGATGAATGCCAGTGATGCGTTGCAAAAATTAGCAGAACTGCTGCCGGATGAGGTGACACGAGTTAGATCCGATGGCACTGAGGAAAAAGTTTCTCTACAAGCAGTCCACGAAAACGATCATTTGATTGTTCGTGCGGGCGACAAAATGCCGACAGATGGACTTATTGAAAAAGGCAATTCCATTGTTGATGAATCAGCTGTTACAGGTGAGTCTCGCGGTGTGATCAAAAAGGTAGGGGATCGTGTGATCGGTGGCTCTGTCAACGGAGATGGAACCATGACAATTCTAGTTACAGGAACAGGCGAAAGCGGTTATCTTGCGAAAGTAATGGACATGGTGCGCAAAGCCCAAGCGGACAAATCAAAACTAGAAGCACTATCAGACAAGGTAGCAAAATTGTTGTTTTATGTGGCATTATTTGCTGGGATTCTAGCATTTATTGTCTGGTTGTTTGTTAGTGATCTGCCTTCTGCTTTAGAACGAATGGTGACCGTTTTTATTATTGCTTGTCCTCATGCGTTAGGATTAGCGATCCCGTTGGTTGTTGCCCGCTCAACCTCTATTGCAGCTAAAAATGGCTTATTATTAAAAAACCGCAATGCTCTTGAGAATGCTCATGATCTAGATATGATTTTATTAGATAAAACAGGTACGTTGACTCAAGGAACTTTTACTGTAACTGGTGTGGAAACATTTGCTGAAACTTTAGATAAAAAAGCAGTGTTACAATATATCGGTGCTTTAGAAAGTAGCGCAAATCATCCAATTGCTACAGGAATCATGAACTACTTAAAGGAACAGAAGATCACACCGTTTAAAGCTGCGAATGAAAGAAATATTTCTGGTGTTGGGTTAGAAGGGCAAGTTGAAGGTAAAAAGGTAAAAATCATCAATGCCAAAGCGTTGAGTCAATTGAATATGACAGTTGATCAGTCAGCTATTACACACTATCAAGAACAAGGCAATACGATCAGCTATTTGTTGATCGAAGAGCAATTAGTCGGTTTGATTGCTTTGGGTGATCAAGTAAAACCTGAAGCGAAGGAATTTATTATCGCGTTGAAAGCACGGGGGATTGAACCCGTTATGCTGACTGGAGATAATGAAGAAGCAGCTTCTAGTGTTGCAAACTATTTAGGTATCGAACGATTTTATGCTAGTTTATTACCTGAAGGAAAAGAAAAAATCGTTGCTAAGTTAGTGAATGAAGGACATCGTGTAGCGATGGTGGGTGACGGAATCAATGATGCGCCGAGTCTCGCACGTGCGACGATCGGAATTGCGATCGGAGCTGGAACGGATGTAGCGATCGATTCTGCAGATGTTGTATTAACAAATAGTAACCCGCTGGATATTTTACATTTTATTGATTTGGCGAAACAAACCCGAATCAAAATGGTTCAAAATTTATGGTGGGGAGCGGGTTATAACATCGTTGCTATCCCTTTAGCTGCTGGTGTTTTAGCTCCTTGGGGAATCATCTTGAATCCTGCTGTCGGGGCTGCCCTGATGTCTTTGAGTACGATCATTGTAGCATTGAATGCGATGACGTTGAAGATTAAAAAATAGAGAAGGGTTACTTTTTATAAAAATAAAAGAACAAACTAAAACAGAGGAGATCATCATCAGTTGATGTGCAGCTCCTCTGTTTTAATTAGCTCTATTGATCAAAGCTTTCCATTAACTTAGCTTGAGCTTCAATCCGTTCTTTGATCTTGATAATAAAACTATCTGGGCTAGTCACGGTCAAAAATGGTCCGAATGACAATATCCGAATCAACAGCTCTGTTTCATCGCTCGTATCATATTGAATGGTCAATTCATAGTGAGACTCATCCAATCGACGAGTCGTTTTGTGGTAATCAGCAAAATGAAGCATACTTCGTTTTAACGCTTGTCGCTTATCGATCAATTGACAAGTCATTTGTGCTTGCTTTCGACGAGAGGTGATCGGTAGAGCCAAATAGTCTCTTTTTTCTTCAGCTAACTGGGCTGTAAGCATGCGATCAAGATTAAGTGTTACTTCAAATCGGCTGGTCCGTAAGATACGCCAAGCCTTTAAGCGAAAAAGATTATTCTTGGGTGAATAGTCTAATTTGAAGGGCAGAAAAAGACCGATTTTGCTGGATACTTTTTTATGTCGTTGATAGTCGATCAACAAAGGCCTTTTTTCCTGAATGGCTTCGATCAAGCATTTAAAATGGCGCTGCTGCTGTTTCTGATCAATGATCGAATCGATTTGGTTAAACTGATCATAATAAGTGATAGCGTTTAAATCGAAAAGTGGCTGAATTCCTTTAAGTTGCTGATCTAAATCAGAAATCTCATGATCTTCTAAGAAAAATGAAAGTCGAGGATCCTTCATTATCGTTTTGAGCCAGCGACGTTCTAAAGCCGTATATGTGCTAGGTGTCTCATTTTTCGTGATTGGAAACCAGCAATCAGGTTCTTTTTCAAATAATAAGTACCAAGGATTATTTTTGTTCTGCAAAGAAGGAAGGAGCTGCATCACAGACTCGTCAAATCCTTTCATTCGAACGATACGGTCCAGTTCTTTTGTTGATAATGCTTGCTTCTGATTTAAAATTTCCTTTACAATAGCAAAATAGATTCCATGTATTTCATGAAATAAAAAATCAGTCATCTATTTTTACCTCCTTTGAAGGGGAGTATAGGGCAATAAGTTCCTTTAAGTCGTTAATAAATAATGTCTCCCACTCTTTATCTGTACTTTCAATAGAAATGATTCTTCCGACAAATGTTCTGAGAAATGGGTTGATAGCAAATAGATCAATCAATTCAATTTCAAAAACGACTGTCTTTTGATCGATTCGATAGCTAATTCCCATTCGCTGTTCGCGAGCGATTCTTGTCATCAAATAATCCTCATATCCCTCCAAAATCTGAAGCAATACGCGTAATTTTTTTAAAGGTTTTTGATTAAAACTTCCGTTCCAAGAAGTCTCTTTCTTCTCAGAAAACTGTTCTTGAAAATCTAAATATTGTTCAACAGGTTCTTTCAAAATAACTTCTTTGATATTGTCGATTCTGATCGAAGTAAGTAAGTTTTTGTGAAGCAAGCCGACTAGATATTGTCTGCCGGTCTCTGTGCTAACATACAAAGACAGTGGTATTAGTTCAGCTTCTTTGCCATTATATTGGTAAACAGATATATAGCGGTGCTCCGTAATTGCAGCAAGAATGGTCAAAACAATTTCCTCATCTAAACTGTGAACAATAAAGTGATGCTTGAACGTAAACGGATTTTCGGTTTTCTGATTTAGCTTATTCAATAAAAATTGGCCAATAACACCACCAGGCAGAACTTCTTTATAAAAATGCAGAACAGGAATCATTTTTTTCTCTAAACTTAGAAGAGCGACTAACTGATAATGAAGTCGCTTCTCTTTTTCTATCTCTTGAAGGACACCTAGTCTGCTGTATTCTTTCAGTTTGTTTCGGATGGTAAGTTCTGAGAGTGTCGGTGCACCGTCAAAATGATTCAAGTACTCTTGGTGAAGCAGTTCTGTCAATTCAGTTAGGGACAATGACTCATAGCTTGTCAAACAATCTAGAATTGTAAAATGAAGAAAAACATCATTTTTAGTGAAACTTTTTGTTTGCCATAATTTAAAGAGTGGATTTGTGTCTAAGGGTTCTTGCTTGAGTTCAAGTCGAATCGTTTTCCCTTGGGCAGTTTGTTCCCATTCAGTATATTCGCTTAAGAAGCTTTCTATGCGACGGCGCTCATTATCATAGCTACGTAAACTTTTTTCTTGAAATTCCTCTCGATGTTTAAAACCATTGATATAAAATTCTCTGGCATACGAGCGAATCGTATTAAAATCTTTGATCAACTCATTAAAAGACCTACTCATTTTTTTCCTCACTATTTTTATTTGGTCATTTTATTATAGCAAATTCACTGATCAAAGTTCGCAACATTTTTTTAAGGCTGAAATGAACGGGGTGTTTTACAATGAATTCAGTTAAGTCATTACTGACAAAACATATCGAAAAAAGGAGTGAAAATAATGTTTGTACATTATGATAAATCAAAAAATGCTGCACCGATCAAAGTTTGGCTGCCTAAGGGGACGCTTGAGGAAAATGTGTTAGAACAAGCGCTGGACTTGGCTCAATTACCATTTGTTTTTAAATGGGTTGCTTTGATGCCGGATTGTCATTATGGCTACGGGATGCCGATTGGAGGAGTTTTAGCGACAAAAGATGTGATCGTTCCTAATGCAGTTGGTATGGATATTGGTTGTGGGATGTGCTACGTTCAAACGGATATTTTGTTCGCTGATTTGCAAAAAGTAGAACATGATAGACAACCACTTTTAAAATTGATCGTCAATCAAGTGATGCGCGATGTACCAGTCGGCTTTGCATTGCATAAAGAAAAGCAATCTTCTAAAGTGATCGACCAAGCATTGATCGATATGAGGGATGATCGAAGTCTTCCAGAAGCAAAAGAAATTTTAGAGAATGCGTATTATCAAATAGGTACGTTGGGCGGAGGCAATCATTTTATCGAGTTTCAGCAAGATGATGAGGGCTATATCGGGATCATGCTTCATTCCGGAAGTAGAAATTTGGGTGCTAAGATTTGTCAACATTTTAATAAAGTAGCGAAAAACTTAAACGAAATCTGGCATAGTCGAGTACCTGAAAGCAATCAATTGCCTTTTTTACCGACAGCAACTGAAACAGGTAAATCGTATTTAAAATGGATGAATATAGCGCTGGATTATGCTTATGAGAATCGTGAACAGATGCTTGAAAAAACAATGGAAATCTTTTCTCATTTTGTTGATAAGTATTTGGAAAAAGAAGTGAATTACAGTATGCGTGTGAACTGTCACCATAACTATGCAGCGTTAGAACATCATTATGGTCAAAATGTTTGGGTACATCGAAAAGGAGCAACACGTGCTAGAAAAGGTGAGTTGGGGATTATTCCTGGAGCAATGGGTTCATCGAGCTATATCGTAAAAGGATTAGGTGAACCAGAAAGCTTTCATTCATCTTCTCATGGAGCTGGACGTGTGTATTCACGTAAAAAAGCGAAAGAAGAAATTTCTGTTGAATCTGTGATCGTTGATTTGAAAGAAAGAGAAGTTATCCTTGGCAAAGTGAAAAAGGCAGATGTCGCAGAAGAAAGTCGTTTTGCGTATAAAAATATCGATGAAGTGATGGGAAATCAAGAAGAACTAGTCACGCCTATCAAAAAATTAACTACAATAGGTGTCATCAAAGGATAGAAAGCAGGAAGTAAAATGAAAAATCAAGAATTTACAAATAATAATCAGCATTATAGACAGCTTGAGGAAAATATGCAAAAAGAATTTCATCAATTGCTTTATGAGAATCAACCATTGTTTAAAGTCGCGCTTACCGACGATTTGTGGCTTCATTATCTGGAATCACTTGAGCTATCAAGTCGACAACAGTATAACTGTAGTTGCTGCAAAGCATTTATTAGAAAGTATGGAGATCTAGTTATTCTGACAGAGGATGGTCAAATAAAATCTGCACTTTGGCATCCAGAAACTGTACCTGATTATTTTAAAGCAGCAGTAACACAACTCAAGAAAGTGGTTGAAGCGAGTTCTATCAAAACAGTTTTTTATTCAGATCAGCGTCAGCTGGGAACGCCATTTTCTGGGGAAAGAAGCCACTTATCACTGATGTTGCCTAAACACTATGTAAGTAAGTCTGCTTTGAAAACAGCCAATCAGCTGATGGCGGAAAAGAAAGCAGAATTTCAACTTTTTGAAGCTACCTTACACATGTATTCTAGAGATAGTGTTTCTATAATGAAAACACTTATCGACTCAGGTGCTCTTTATCGCAGTGAACGATTTATCGGTATGATCTCATGGTTTGACGAAGCACAACAAGTGATTTTGAAAGAAAAAGATGCTCTCGTGAGAGAACGTTTGATGTGGCGTTATATAGCAAAAGCCAAAACAGGCTATTGCCATTTGAAAAATTCGATGATCGGCACCTTGCTTGATGATTATCAGGCAGGTATAAATACTGATGAATTGATCCGACGCTATAACGATAAAATGGACCCATCACAATATATGCGTGCGCAATCGGCTCCTACTGAAGGTGCTTTGATCGAAGCAGAAAAATTAGTTGAAAAACTTGGCATAACAGATGCGTTAGAACGTCGTTTTGCTCGTTTAGATGAGATTCCAGAATTCATTTGGCGTTCTCCTGAAAAGAAAGTGGAAAAACAAAAAATGGGATTGTTTAGTGGGATTATTCCGAAAATCCCAAAGGTCAAGATTGTTGATTGGCCGATCACTACAATGACCTGGAAAAAGTTTTCTGAAACTCTTCTGCCGCAAGTAAATAAAATTGAAGCTAGAGTTGATGATACGAATCGTTTGATGAGTTTAGTGACGGAGAATATACCAGACTCTAAAAGCATTTTCCAATGGGATAATCCATTCTCTTGGTATTATCACGGCGGGGTAGATGGTGAAATCAAGCGTCGTGTCCAAGAAGCGGGTGGCAGATATGAAGAAAATGATATCCGCTGTTCGCTCATTTGGGAAAATCGTACGGATTTGGATTTGCATTGCTTGACACCGGCTGGTAAACATATTTTCTATAACCGAAAACGTGAAACAAATGGTTGGCTGGATGTTGATATGAATGTTCGTGGAGAAACGATGTATCCAGTTGAAAATATTCGCTGGACGAAAGGAGAAGGTGTGGAAGGAAACTATCGGTTTTATGTTCATAATTATCGGGATAGGAGCAATGGATGGGGCACGCCTTTTAAAGTAGAGCTGGAAGTCGCAGGGCAAGTTTATACTTATCAAGGAGAGTTGAGTGTAACAGGTGCGCAAGAAACTGCTTTTGAGTTCATCTATAAAAAAGGACAGATAGCCAAAATGTTGACTAGTAATCAAAGTAGAGAGTATGATACATGGAATCTTACACAAGGAGCATTTGTGGAAGTTACAGGGATCACTAAATCACCCAATCTTTGGGGAGAAAGAAATTGGGAACAAAGCGGAAATCATACATTCTTCTTGTTAAAGGACTGTCGTGATGAGAGTCAAGGCAAAGGTCGTGGTTTCTTCAACGAAATGTTGATACCTGAGTTGAGGGAAATAAGAAAGACTCTAGAAATTTATACGGCGATGACACCGATCAAAGCGGCAGAGATGGCAACAGCTTGCGGGCTTGGATTTAGTAAAGAAGCTGAATGGAATGTGTTATTAAAAATTTCTATCGATGGTATGGAGCGATTGATCAAAATTGATCGATTTGACTGATTTCGATTAAAAGGATAAAAAAATGTTTAAAAAGAACAACCGTCCCAATTATTTTTATTGAGACGGTTGTTCTTTTTTTCGTAAGAGCGATTAAATCGTAATCGTCTCTTTAGCAGTTTTAGCTAATTCTTTCTTCAATTCGCCGATAATTTCTATTCCTGCGCTAGTTCCGATTCTTTCAGCTCCACAGGCGATCATCTTTTTAAACGTTTCGGCATCACGAATTCCACCGGCCGCTTTGACCTTCACTTTATCACCCACACGTTTTTTCATCAATTTGACATCATCGAAAGTTGCTCCTGTCGGCGCAAAGCCTGTCGATGTTTTGATGAAATCCGGCTCGACTTTTTTAGCTATTTCACTAAGCTTGATTTTTTCTTCATCAGTCAGGTAAGCATTTTCAAAAATAACTTTGGAAATCACGTGGTTTTTACGGCAAATCGCAACGATACCTTCCATCTCTTCTTCGATATATAGCCAATTTTGAGCTTTGACCTCAGTCAGGTTGACTACATAATCGATTTCAGTGGCACCGATCTTGATTGCGTTCTCTGTTTCGAAAAATTTCGCTTCTTTAGAAGTTTGTCCTAAAGGAAAGCTAATGGCTGCGCCGATATTGATATCCGTCCCTGCCAATAATTCAGCGCATAACTTCGACTGGACTTGGTTGATAGCGACCATCTTGAAATGATAGTCTTTCGCTTCTTGGCAAAGCTTGCTCATATCTGCGGTGGTAGCATCAGCCTTCAGGTTGGTATGATCGATAAAACGTGCTAACTCATCGATAGTATAATTCGACATGTAAATCCCTCCTATATGTAATTACATAATGAGTGTAAAACGAAAAGGTTTTCTTGTCAAGAGAAAAAATATTCAAATAAGTTATTGACATATTAATTGTAAGGGGTTGCTATTTGGGTGTGTTAAGAATTAATGTAATTACATAAATGGAGGTTATAAAATGAAGCTATTACTTGTCTCGCATGGAACCTTTGCAACTGGCTTATTGGAAAGCTATGTCATGATCGCTGGCGAAAATAGTGATATTTCTGCAATTTGTTTGACAGATGATGGGATTGGAGATTTCTCTAAACGTTTGCAGGACTTTGTACAAATGCATCTTGATGAAGGTCTTTTGATTCTGTGTGATATTAAAGGAGGAACGCCCTTCAATGAGGCGTATCGGGAATTTTTGGCAAATCCACAGCAAGTAAAAGTGGTGACAGGGATGAATCTACCAATGTTGATTGAAACAGGTGTCGCCCTTCAAAGCGGTAGAAAGCTTGAAGAATTATTTGAACTAGCAGTCAATACGGGTAGAAGCTCTGTTGAAGGTACTGAGGTATTAGCACAACAAGAGGATGAGATCGACTTTTAAAGGAGGAAAACAACATGACAATTACACTAGCAAGAATCGATGACCGAGTGATTCATGGACAAACAACGACACGCTGGACCAAAGCAAGACCTGTCCAAGGAATCTTAGTTGTAGGGGATGATATCGCTCAGGATGACTTAAGAAAAAAAGTACTGAAGGCAGCGGCTGGGAACTTGAAATTAGGAATTTATACCGTAGAGCAAGCAGTTGAAAGTGTGCCGAAAGGGAAAAACTCACAAAAGGATTTCTTTCTTATCAGTAATTCGCCGCAAACGTTTGCGAAATTGGTAAAGCTTGGCGTTGATTTTGGTAAAAAACTCAATGTTGGACCGATGAATACTCGTGCTGGAGCAAAAGTGTTAGGACGAACAGTAGCCATCGATGAAAAAGATTATGAAGCTTTCGAATATATGGACCAGCAAGGAATCGAAATCGGATTTCAATTGTTGCCGGATGATGAAATCAAACCTTGGAAACAATTAAAAGCCAAATATGATGGGATGTAATGGGAAAAACAGATAGGGGGAATCAAAATGGATACAGGATTATTATTGCCAGCATTATTGACCGGAATTTTTTGTTATTTAGGTGCGATCGAAACCCCATGGCTTTTCGGCATGACGGGCGGCTTTTACATTGTTGGCCGGCCTTTGGTTGCAGGATTACTGGTAGGGATCGCTTTTGGTGATGTGCAGGCGGGAATTCTTTGTGGCTTAGCTGTTCAAGCCGTTTTTATTGCCAATTTAACCACTGGGGGAGCAACGAACAGTGAGATCACGTATGCGGCATATGGCGGCATCGGTTTAGCTTTAGCAACGACTAAAGACCCTGCTGTTGCAGTTACTTTGGCTATTTTGATCGGGCAAACATTTGGACTTATTTTTTACAATTCTAGAATGGCAGCGTATTCTTTTTGGAATACTCGGGCGCAAACAGCCGCAGAGAAAAATGATGATCGAGGAATCGTTTTGAACCATGTTGTTTATCCTCAGATCACGACCTTCTTATTGCGTGCAGTACCAGTATTTTTAGCAATATTTTTAGGAAAAGGATTAGTGAATTGGCTTCTTTCAAACGTTCCTCAGGTCGTAACGGATATTATTTCTGTTTTGGGCGGCGTCTTACCGGCATTAGGAATCGCTATGCTAATGAGCATCGTAGTCAAAGAAAAGGCGCACTTGATTTTCTTTTTTGCTGGTTTTGTTTTAATGGCATTTGCCGGATTGAATATGATCGCTTTAGTATTTATAGCAGCACTTGTCGCTTATATCGTCTTTTTAGCAACAGGCAATGCGTCTAATGCTCAACCTAAAGCAACAAATCAATCGGCTGATTCTACCGTATTTGAAGATGATGATCTATTCTAGAAAGGATGAACTGACATGGAACAAACAACGAAGCGTTTATCAAAAAAAGAGTTACGTCAAATTTGGAAACGTTGGGGCTTCACCCATCTTTCTTCGATGAGCTATGAAAAATTACAAGCGCATGCCTGGGCGTATTCCTATCTGCCATTTGCTGAAAAATACTATAAGAATGATCCAGAAAAAAAGAAACGTTTATTGATGCGTCATTCAATGTTCTATAATACTGAACCACAAACGGGACAGCTGATCAATGGGATCGTGGCATCTTTAGAAGAAGAGATAGCTATCGGCGGCGATGTGCCAGAGGAAATGCCGATCAATATCAAAACGACGCTGATGGGACCCCTAGCAGGAATTGGAGATTCGATCATTCAGGGCATCATCGTACCGATCCTATTGTCGATCGGTATGGGCTTAGCTTCTGGCGGGAATGCCCTAGGACCGATCTTTTATATCTTATCGTATGGCGTAGTTGGGGTACTGATTTCTTACCTTGCGTTTATGAATGGGTATAAATTAGGTGTAAACGCCATTGATGTGATTATTGGCGAAAATGCGAAACGAATCACAGATGCCTTCAACATTTTAGGTGTGATGGTTGTCGGAGGCTTAGCTGCTTCAAATATTGCGCTCGTGACAAAACTAAAGATTCCAATGGGCGAAGAAGTCCAAGCCTTACAAGATGTCTTGGATGGCATTTTTCCTAAGGTACTACCGTTGGCGATGGTATTATTAGCTTGGTACTTATTGACGTCTAAGCAATTGACAGCAACAAAAGTTATTTTAGTACTGACGGTTATTTCTGCGATCGGTGTTGCCGTCGGCGTTTTTTAGGAGTGGTGAAAAAGCATGTTTATATTAAAATCGATTCCCAAAAAAAGAATTTGGGGAACGCCTCGTTTACAAGCCTATTCAACAGAAAGCTGTGAGGGAAAAATAGGTTCTGTGTATTCTGCATCTGCAACCGAAGAAATCGATAGTCCTGTTGTTTCGGAACAACAGACATTACGTGAGTTGGTACAAGAAAATCCACAGTCCTTTGGTTTGCTTGAAGGAGAAGAATACCCTTTGATCATTTCGATGACTGGCGCAGATGAGGATTTGAGCATTCAAGTGCATCCTACTGATGACTATGCTGAAAAAACAGTCAATAAGCCGTATGGAAAAAGTGAAGCTTGGTTCTTTTTGACATCACCAAAAAGTGGATCGATCATCGCGGGGCAAACAGCAGCTTCCGAACAAGCCTTTATGACAGCGATCCAAGAGAATAAGTATGAAACGATTTTAGGAAAAACGACAGTGGCGAAAGAATCGATCGTGTATATTCCTTCTGGAACCATTCACGCATTGACCAAAGGCGCATTAGTCTATGAAATTCAGCAGTCTACAGATATCACATATCGTTTTTATGATTATGATCGTTCCGATGATTCCGGCATCAAAAGAGAACTGCATACAAAACAAGCGACTGAAACACTAGAATTACAACAAACTGTGCTAAAGGCTAATTTTGACTTAGGACAAACCCTTGATGTGAAAGAATTTACTGTCAGAAGAGCACTTTTAGCAAAGAACTACCGAAATCAAAACTCCTTAGCACAAGTGATCACAGTTTTGACTGGAATAACTAAAATCGCAGAACAAGAGATCAAGCAAGGCCAGAGTATAATCGTTTTGCCCGATGAACAATTAGTGATCGATACACCATTTGAATGTATGATCGCTACACCAAAAGCATATTGGCGCGAGACTTCTGTCTAATTTATTGTATAATGAAGATACATGAGCGAGGAGGTAGTTTATGAATTTGCCTTTATACAAAAAAATCGAGCAGGATCTATTAGATAAGATCGAAGATGGAACCTATGCTGAAAATGAGCTGATCCCAACAGAATTAGAATTAGCTGAAGAATATCAAGTAAGCAGACCGACAGTAAGACAGGCGGTCCAAACATTAGTGGATGCTGGCTATTTAGAGAAGAGAAAAAAAAGAGGAACGATCGTTAAACGCCCAAAAATCGAGCAGGAATTTACCAAAGTGATCGAAAGTTTCGATTCTGAGATGAGCCGAAAAGGCTTGGTTCCAAAGACGAAAGTCATTGCTTTTAAAAAAGACGCTGCCAATGAAGAAGTGGCTGAAAACTTAGAGATTCTAGAAGGTGATGACGTCTATAAGCTGATTCGTTTACGGTATGCTGGAGAAAAACCGACAGTTTTAGTAACTACCTACATCCCGGCATTTCTATTTAAGGAACTTGATGAAGTCGATTTTTCTACAAATTTACTTTACAGTATCTTTAAAGAAAAAGGCTTTCCGATCAAGACTGTTTCACGTCGTCTAGATGTGATTCAAGCGGATGATACAGTGAGTGATTTATTGGATGTTGAGGTAGGCGCACCGCTGTTTTATTTCCATACTCGAGGATTTACAGACGGGAAGTTACCGATCGAGTATTCGATTTCAAAATACCGGGGAGATATAAATTCCTTTGTGTTTGAGATAACTGAAAATGGATAGCACTTGAATCATAGTTTGACTGTAAAAAATGTGTATGAGATATGCCGTAGGTGATATCTCATACACATTTTTTGTTTTCTTTTATACTAGAAAATCATTTATTAGATAAGAATAAAAAAATATGTTACATTTCAATTGAACGTCAATGTGCCATTATTTTAGTATACATGCTTTTTTTCACGATTAAAAGACCAGAGGTGAAGTTGCGATGACCACTAATCAGGAAGAAGTAATGAAAGAGCTCTATAACCTTATTTTAAATCCCGGAACACGTGATTGGGAACGTGTACAGTTGATAGAAGCGAAGAATCAAATAGAAACTGGTGCGAATTTCAAAGACCAGCTAGCTAAACTTGAAGCAGCCTTGCGCCCTCTGAATACGAGAAACAATCTAACTCCTGATGTAGCTGACTTTTATTCGAAAATCACAAACGACCCAATTGGAGAAAAGGTGTATGACTTTTCAAAACATATCGTTTTAGATGCCGACCATCAAGAACGTGCTGTTTTTGCTGGCGGCTGTTTTTGGTGTATGGTCGAGCCTTTTGAAACACGTCGTGGGATCGTTTCCGTTTTATCTGGCTATACAGGAGGATCGGTTGAACATCCGACTTATGATCAAATAATAGGAGGAAGTACAGGTCATGTAGAAGCAGTTGAGATTATTTTTGATACACGCATGATCAGTTATAGAGAATTAGTGGAATTATACTGGGAAATTTCTGACCCAACGGATGCATTTGGTCAGTTTCAGGATCGCGGAAATCAATACAGACCGATCATTTTCGTTCAGAATGCGCAACAACGACAGATTGCTGAACAATCAAAGGAGGCACTTGAAGCTTCTGGAAAATACAAAGAGCCGATTGTGACAGAAATTCAGTCAGCAACGGAATTTTGGCCTGCAGAAAATTATCATCAAGAATTTTATAAGAAACAGCCCAAACGATATAGAAAAATGAAGCGTGCTCGTCAAAATCTTATGAAATATCAACAGCTTAAAAATAAAATTCAACGTAAAAAAAATAGAAAACGCAATTGAATTTGTCGATAATTTCCTTGAATTAAAATGAAAACGTATTTATTTTTTTGTTTCTTGTAAGACTATTGACAATAAAACCTATATGCGTTAATATCGAACAGTATTAATTACTAACACTGTTAGCTATTAACGGTGAAAGTGATTATTTTAAAAGAAGGAGGAGTCATATGTCATTCGCAGAGGAAGCTGAACAAGAGCTTATTCGTTTGATGGTGGAGAACCGTAATAGTGCCTTCAGCAAGTTTGAAAAGAGTAATCAAGGTGAAAATATCGTCATCAAATTTCTCTATAAACATGGTGAACCCACTAGCCCGAAGCATTTAGCGGAATCACTGAATTTATCTAGTGCCCGAATTGCTGTTGTTTTAGGAAGTTTAGAAAAAAAGGGACTGATCGAGCGTAATATGGACCCAAATGACCGTAGAAGAATCAATGTTACTTTGACGGAGTGCGGCAAGAAAGCGGCTAAACAAGAGAAAAAGCAAATGCGTGATAAAGTCGTTCAAATTTTCAAAATGATGGGCGAAGACGATACAGTACTGTTCATTGAACTCGTTGCGAAATTTGTTGACTGCGCCCAAAAATTATCTCTGAAAGAGGAAGGTGACCAATAGTGAAGATTTTTAAATATCTAGGCAAATACTGGTATGCGGTCATCGCAGTTCTTGTGCTTTTAGTTGTACAAGCCAATAGTGATCTAAGCTTACCAAACTTAACATCCGACATTGTTGATATCGGTATTCAACAAGGAGGGCTTGAAAACTCTACGCCTGAAAAAATCAGAAAATCAACTCTTCAGGGAATTGAAATGTTCATGACTGAAGATGAAAAGAAAACCATTGAGGACAACTACAAAGAAACAACTCAAAAAATCGATGGTGAAAAAGTAGACATTTATAAACTAGATCTGCAAGAAGGAATGACAAAAGAAAAGCTTGCTAAGGTCTTTGATCTGCCTATGATGATGTTAGCATCTTCTCAAGCAAAGGATTCTAAAAGTGCAAGTGAAGCCAAAGCAATCATCGAAGACTATAAAGCAATCGGAAACGATGCTGAAAAAGCCCAAAAGTTAGGAGCAGAGGCTAAGGCATTAGGCGAACAAGCAAAAGCAGCTGGCGAAGCTGCAGCAAGTGCAACAGATGCCGCTACTGCGGCAGCCAATGTCAGTGAAGCTCAATCTTTAGCAGCGCAAGCACAGGAAAAAGGGGCTGAAGCACAGAAGCTTGCAGATTCCTTACAAACAAGAACGGATGAAATGCCCGCAAAAGTGGAGGCTGCTAGAAAGAAAACAGAAGATAACTTAGGTGATCTTGGAGCAAATTCGCTTAGAACGGTGGGGATCCAATTAACGTTAGCTGAATATAAGGCGTTGAATATGGACACACAACAAATTCAAACGGATTATATTATTAAAACTGGCTCAAAAATGATCTTATTAACATTGATTTCTGCTGTCGCTGCAATTATTGTTGGTTTGATCGCTTCGATCGTGGCAGCGTCTGTCGGACGAAATTTACGTGTGGGACAATATGAAAAAACATTACAATTCTCCAATACAGAAATGGAAAAATTCTCACCAGCATCATTGATCACTCGTAATACTAATGACATCCAACAAATGCAGATGGGGATCGTCATGATCATGCGTATCGTATTATATGCACCGATCCTTGGTATTGGCGGGATCTACCAAGTCTACCGAACAGGAACTGGTATGGGCTGGATCGTTGGAGTAGCGGTCGGCGCGGTATTGGTTTTAGTTCTAACCTTATTAGCAACAACGATGCCTAAGTTTAAGGCGTTACAAAACTTGGTGGATAGAGTGAACTTAGTTTCTCGTGAAATCATCACTGGACTACCTGTTATTCGGGCATTTTCGCGTGAGAAATTTGAAGAAAAACGTTTTGACCGTGCAAATACAGATTTAATGAAAACTCAATTATTTGTCAACCGCGCAATGTCGATCATGATGCCGGTAATGATGCTATTGATGAATGGGATTTCTGTCTTGATCGTTTGGGTCGGTGGTCATAATATGGATATGGGCCAACTTCAAGTTGGGGACATGATGGCCTTCATCACCTATACAATGCAAATCGTTATGGCCTTCATGATGTTGTCGATGGTATCGATCATTCTTCCTCGTGCAAATGTAGCAGCAGGCCGTGTGGAAGAAGTTCTTGAGACCGTACCGACGATCGAAGATCCAAAACAACCAAAAGACGACCATGAATTCAATGGTGAAGTGAAATTCGAAGCTGTTCAATTTAGATATGGCGATGCCGATGAGGATGTCTTACATCATATCAATTTTGTGGCAAAACCAGGGCAAACGACCGCATTGATCGGGTCAACAGGATCTGGTAAATCAACGGTCATCAATTTGATTCCTAGATTATTCGACGTCACAGGTGGACGAATCACAATCGATGGCATCGATATTCGGGAAATGTCCTTGCATAAACTACATGAAATCATTGGATTTGTTCCTCAAAAAGGGGTACTTTTCTCAGGTGATATCGCGTCAAACATCAAATTTGGAGATGCAGATATTTCAGATGAACAAATGAAAAAAGCAGCTCAAATTGCACAAGCAGAAGAATTTATCGATTCGAATGAAAAAGGCTACAGCCGTGAGATTTCTCAAGGTGGAACGAATGTTTCCGGTGGTCAAAAACAACGTTTGTCCATTGCTCGTGCTCTAGCTAAAAATCCTAAGATCTTGATTTTTGATGACTCATTTTCAGCACTTGATAATAAAACTGATGTTGCTTTACGTAAGGCTTTGTCTGAAAATATCAAAGATGTAACGCAGATCATTGTTGCTCAAAAAATTTCAACGATCCTTCATGCAGATAACATTATCGTGTTAAATGAAGGACGTATCGTTGATCAAGGAACGCATGAAGAACTGATGAAATCATCAAAAGTATATCAAGAAATCGCTCAGTCACAATTAAGCAATGCTGAATTAGGCATAGAAGAAGCGGAGTAAGGAGGAGCAAATAATGGCAGAAGAAAAACAAAACCGCCCTCGTCGCGGCGGTGGTCCTGGACAAATTGCTCCAGTAGAAAAAGCAAAAGATTTCAAAGGAACGATCAAGAAATTAGTGTCGTATATCGGTGCCTATAAAATTCCTGTATTCTTTGTGATGATCTTTGCGATCGCCTCAACCGTATTCAATATTTGGGGACCAAAAATTTTATCCAAAGCAATCACAGAATTATTTAATGGTTTAATCAAGAAATATCAAGGAACCGGTGGTATCGATTTTGAAAAAATCGGTGGTATCCTATTATTCATGCTAGGTTTATACCTTGTTGCATCGTTATTCGGGATCATCCAAGGCTGGATCATGTCGACGATTTCGCAAAAAATCACCTACCGCATGAGAAAAGAAATATCAGAGAAAATCAATCGTATGCCGATGAACTATTTTGAAAGTCGGACGACTGGGGAAGTTTTATCTCGTATCACAAATGACGTGGATACATTAGGACAATCATTGAACCAATCGATCACACAACTGATCACATCTGTCTTCACCATCATTGGAGTTATCGTGATGATGCTTTCGATCTCAGTTAAAATGACAGGAATTGCGATTTTGATCGTACCGATTTCCTTTATTTTGATCATGATCGTTGTAAAAAACTCACAAAAATACTTTAAAACACAACAAGAATATCTTGGTGTGATCAATGGTAAAGTCGAAGAAACGATCGGTGGTTACAATATCGTGCGTTTGTTCAATGATGAAGAAAACTCTTTGAATGAATTTAAAGAGCAAAATGATGTGCTATTCAAATCAGCTTGGAAATCACAATTTCTTTCAGGTTTGATGCAGCCGATCATGAACTTTGTCGGAAACTTAGGGTATGTTGCAGTTGCGATCGTTGGTGGGATCATGGCATATAATGGTTCGATCACAGTTGGGGATATCCAAGCGTTCATCCAATATGTACGTAACTTAACACAGCCGATCGCTCAATTAGCGCAAGTGTCTAATATGCTTCAATCAATGGCGGCAGCTGCTGAACGTGTCTTCGAATTTCTTGGTGAGGAAGAAGAAGATCAAACGGTACCAAATCCAGTTAAAATCGATAAAGCCGAAGGAATGGTCGACTTTGACCATGTACAATTTGGTTATACACCAGATAAAATCGTTATCCATGACTTCAGTTCCCATGTGGAACCAGGACAGACAGTTGCGATCGTTGGTCCAACGGGTGCAGGGAAAACAACAATGGTCAAATTGCTGATGCGTTTTTACGATGTCAATTCTGGTGCAATCAAGATCGATGGCCACAATATCAAAGATTTCAATCGTGCCGATCTACGTAAGAATATCGGAATGGTTTTACAAGATACTTGGTTATTCAAAGGAACTATCATGGAAAATCTTCGGTATGGTCGTCTTGAAGCAACGGATGAAGAAGTCTACGCTGCTGCGAAAGCGGCCCATGTCCATCATTTTATCCAAACATTGCCTGGCGGCTACAATATGGAATTGAATGAAGAGTCTTCTAATATATCTCAAGGTCAAAAACAATTATTGACGATCGCCCGTGCTATTTTAGCTGACAAACCGATCTTGATTCTAGACGAAGCAACTTCTTCTGTTGATACACGAACAGAAGGATTGATCCAAGAGGCGATGAATAATTTAATGGCTGGACGTACGTCATTTGTTATCGCTCACCGTTTATCTACGATCAAAGATGCAGATAAGATCCTTTATATGCAAGACGGAGACATCAAAGAGCAAGGAACACATGATGAATTACTTGCTGAAGGTGGCTACTATGCGTCGCTTTACAATTCCCAGTTTGAGGATTTAGCAGACGAAAACTAGATAGTAAAAAGAAAGTTAGAAATGATCTTTAAGAGGTCGTTTCTAGCTTTTTTAATTATGGTAAAATGAAGAAGGACTTATCAAGTTTAAACCAAAAGAAACACTTAAGGAGGAACCAGTGAAAGAAAAAATAATCGTTACAGGTGCAACAGGCTTTTTAGGAGAGTATGTGATACAGGAGCTAGTTGCCCAAGATTACGATGTGATTGCGGTTGGTAGAAATAGCAAACAATTGGCGATGTTGGTGGGAAAATATGGTGTAACTGCTTTGCAATTGGATTTATCGAATCGAGAACAAGTGCTGAAGGTTTGGCCGAAGAGTGTATCGGCTTGCATTCATTGCGCTGCACTGTCAACTGTTTATGGACCTTATACTGCTTTTTATGAAGCAAATGTAATGGTGACAAAAACTGTGATAGAAGCTTCGATTGCAGCTCACATTCCGCGCTTTGTTTTTGTATCTTCACCAAGTGTCTATGCAAAATGCAGAGATGATTTTGATATCAAAGAGCTTGATCCATTCAAAGACTTGTCTAAGCAGTCTTACTTGAATTATTATATCCAGACAAAAATTGAAGCTGAACAACTACTGCTAACTTATCAAGAACAAATCGAATTAGTTATCGTTCGACCTAGAGGTTTATTTGGTATCGGCGATACTAGTATTTTTCCTCGATTGATGGAAGTAAATAATAAGATAGGTATTCCTTTATTCCGAAAGGGACAAGGAAATATTATGGACATCACTTGCGTCGAAAATGTGGCGTATGCTTTACGGCTTTGTGTTGAAAAAGCAGACATTCAAGGAAGCATTTTTAATATCACCAATGGAGAACCGATGCCTTTTAAACTATTGATTGAACGGATTTTTGATCTTTTGGGAGAAGAAGTCCACTATCGTAAATTGAACGCACAGCTGATCTATCGTTTTGCAGGCATGTTAGAAGGTATCTACTATGGCTTGAAGCGGAATAAAGAACCGCTTTTGACAAGGTATACTGTGAGTATTTTGGCTTATAGTCAAACACTAGATATCAGTGCGGCAAAGGAGCGATTAGGCTATACACCGATCATGACGGTCGATGAAGGAATTCAAAAATATATTACGGACTATAAAATGAAATTGGATAGGTGAAAAAATGAAATTTACAATTGTTGGATCAGGCCGTCATTTGCCTGAAAGAGTCGTTTTATCGACAGAAGTCGATCAGCATTTCAATTTAGAACCAGGAGAAACACAACGCAGAACAGGTATTGCCAAACGTCATTTTTATGACGAAGGAACATCAAAGTTAGCGGCAAAAGCAGTGACTGCAGCTCTAAATGATGCACAATTGACGTATCAGGACTTAGATCTTTTGATTTGTGCGTCAGGTACATTTGAGCAGCCGATTCCGTGCACAGCGAGTTTGATTGCAGAACACTTTTTAGCAGAGGATCATCCGATTCCGTGCTTTGATGTTAATGCCACCTGCTTAAGCTTCATCAGCGCTTGTGAAATAGCACAGTCATTTCTTACAACTGGCAGATACTCGACTATTTTAATCGTTTCTGCGGAAGCTGGTGATGATGCTCTAGATCCAGAAGAGTTTGAGAGCAGTGCTTTAATCGGAAATGCGAGCGCAGCATTTATTTTTTCTACAGCTAAGCAGCCCAAAGCACAGTATGATGTTGAGGTTTTAGGCGCAAGGTTTATGACCTATCCTGAATATGCTCATGCAGCAGAGATCAAAGCTGGAGGAAGCGCTGATTTTATTCCTGAAAATGAGCAAGACCGCTATTTCCATATGGACGGTTTTGAATTGATCAAAGCGATGCGCCGTAAATTGCCGGATTTTTTAAGTGATCTTTTAGCAGAAGCTCAAGTGGAGATAAAAGCTATCGATTTTGTTGTGCCGCATCAAGCGAGTGGTCCTGGTATGAAGATCGCTGGACGGTTGGCTAAATTTTCAGATAAGCAGCTAATCAATATCATTGAAGAAACTGGAAACACGATTGCAGCTTCAATTCCATTCACCTTCGAGTATTTGTTGAAACGAGAAGAAGAATTTAAAGAAAAGATTGTTCTACTTCTAGGAACAGGAGCAGGAATGTCGATCGGCGGACAGTTACTAAGGATCAGTCGCCGATGATCAATCATATAACAGTTATTAAAACGGGGAAGGCGATGCAGCGTCCGTTTTGGACCAAAGCTGGCGGAACATTTCGAAAAAAGGAATACCCCATTTATTGCATTGAACTTGAGCACGAAAAACTAGGGAAGATTTTAATTGATACAGGCTATGGCAATCAGTTTTTATCTCGCTTAGCATCACTGCCGCGAATTGTCTACGGGAAATTATTTATTGAAAAGAAAGAGTCTGTAAATGAAAAATGCTCTATAGCTGTACAGACTTACGAATGGGTGATTTTATCACATTTCCATCCGGACCATATAGGCGGATTAGGGGAGCTGAACTATCGGAAATTGATAATATCTTCTGAAATCGAAGGGCTAATAAAGCAGCCGCGTATTCAACAATTAAGACAAGGCTTTTTTACAGAGCTAATGCCTAAATCAATAGAACAGGCGGATTTTATTGAACATAGTAAGAAAATAAACCTACCCGAGCTACAAGTTGAAGCATATGATCTATTTGGCGATCGCAGTGTTTGTGCGATTCCAATGGAAGGGCATGCTGTCGGACAATCGATTTTTTATGTTCAAACAGTAGAAGGCCCCGTTTTACTGGCCATTGATGTTGCCTGGCATGTAGAATCGATTACCGAACACCGTTTTCCAAAAATTGTGACTAAATTAATCGTGCACGATTATAAAGAAATGAAACGTAATATCCGGATGTTAGCGAAAATTCATCAAGAAAATCCTGATCTTCCAATCGTGCTTTCCCATTGTCAAAACTCACTGAATTGGCTGAAACGATGGGATCAAGAGAATGGAGGCTGCATCGTTGACTATCAAGAAAATTAAACCTTTTATAAGTACCTATTTAGATGTAAGCTATCAAAGATATTTAAGCATAAAGCACCCTAAAAGGTTCCGACAATTTCAGAAAAAACGTTTAAACCGTCATTTGAAAAGGATAGTGTCTAAATCCCCTTACTATAGAAGCCTTATAAACGAACAAGAAGAAATCAGTCTCAGCGATTTTCCAATCATGAATAAGGCTGTGATGATGAAAGAGTTCGACCAGCTAAATACCAAGGGAATTTCACTAGTGCAAGCCAAAAAAGTTGCTCTTCAAGCGGAAGAGAATCGTGATTTTGCCCCTAAAATAGGCACAGTTTCTGTTGGTCTTTCCTCTGGGACTACAGGGAATCAAGGCGTCTTTTTAGTAAGCGATGAAGAGACTGTCCAGTGGTCTGCAGCTATGATGAATAAAGCCTTAGACCGTAAAAAATTTCGTGGACAAGCAATTGTGATCGCCTTTTTCATGCGCGCCAATAACAATTTGTATGAGATGATCAACCAAGGAAATATTCAGCTTCATTTTTTTGATTTGTTGCATCCAGTAGAAGAAAATTTGAAGCAGTTAAAACAACTGAAACCCAATGTGATCGTTGCGCAGCCATCGATGCTCAGAATGATTGCTCATTTTTTTGACAAAGAATCACTGGATTTCTCACTAAAAGAAGTTTTCAGCATTGCCGAAGTTTTGGAAGAAGTTGACAAAGAATTTATTGAGCAGCGATTATCCTGTCGATTAAAAGAAATCTATCAAGCAACGGAAGGCTTTCTTGGAATCAGCTGTCATCATGGGACACTACATTTGAATGAAGAGATTGTTTATATTGAAAAAGAGTACTTAGCAGATGATTCTACTCGATTTGTACCAATCATCACGGATCTTTATAGAACTACCCAGCCTTTGATTCGCTATCGTCATACTGATATCTTAGTTGAGCGGGTGACTCCTTGCCCTTGTGGTAGTTCGTTTATAGCCTTGGAAAAAATTGAAGGCCGTGAGGATGATTGTTTTATTTTTGGTGAAGGGAAAGAAGCACAAGTCATTTTTCCTGATTTTATTCGTTATGCGATCACACGCTCAAGTGAGGAAATCCGACAATTTAAGTGCATCCAGCAAACGAGACAAATAATTGAGGTAACCTTGGAACTTTCACCGCAGGCACTTGAATCAGAAATCATACAGACTGTAAAAGCAAAGCTTAAAGCATTAGTAAAAGATGTCGATGAACAAAAGGCATTAACGATCACTATTAATGTCGCTTCGTTAGACTATGAACAAGACCAAAAAATGCGCCGTGTGATTTCTAATGTAAAAGGAGGAGAGCGCTGATGCGGATCGCATTATCAGGCGGGCGTTCTCCGTTAGCCCTTTTTTTCGGGAATAAACTGAAGCAACAAGGTCATGAGATCTTTATGCTGGAACATCTTTCACCGACTTTTGCAACGTATTCATCTATTTTTACGAAAGTCCAAGTGGTTGCTTCACCTGTATTTCATTGGGAAACTTTTCGAATGGAAGTTTTGAACTTTCTAGAAGTGACTGATATCGAGTTGTTTCTGCCAATCAATGAAGAAACGCTTTACTATGGACTACTTCAAGAGGAAATTCGAGCGCTGGGAACGACATTTTTGATTGGTTCTCAGGACCTATTGGAAAAGTTACACAATAAATTAGATTTTATCAACTGGTGTAAAGATATTGGTTTAACTGCTCCAAAAACTGAATTGTATCAAGGGCATTCGATTGACTTTTCCAGCCAATTATTAAAACCTGTGTATTCTCGCTTTGGTCAATCAGTCATAACTTCGGAGATTGAGCTTGTCCAAAAGCAACCAAAGGCTAAAATGATTGTCCAAGAAAAAATCGTTGGTCAGCAGATTTGTGTTTCATTGATGATTCGAGAAAGTCGCTTGATTTCATATTGTGCATATGATACCAATTTAGGAATAGAAAATTATGCCAGTATCACGTATATTCCATTTGAACATGCTACATTGACCCAAATCGTCAAACAGTTAAGCGAAAATTTAGGGGATCAAGGGATTTTTAGCTTTGACTTTATGTTTGATGGAGAAAATTTTTTTCCGATCGAGTGTAATCCGCGCCTGACTTTCGGCTCAATATTGGACAGTCAGCGGATTCTGGCAGGTCTTCTAGAAGAAAATGGCAGCAATTTATCAGAGGTGAATCAGACACATTATGGAATCAAACTGCTTTGGTTGGGGAAAATACTTTATCATCGTGAATGGAGAAAAACTTTCAGGCGATATCGACAATCACGTGATGTGCTAGCTGAAGCATTCGATTGGCAGACTTGGTTGTGGATGCCATGGGTCTTAATGTCTTATTTCATCAGAGCAAGAAAACGAAAGCTTACTATCACGGATTATGTAGTTCATGATATTTCATACCCCTATCAGCAGAGTAGTAAAGGAGACATGGAATGATGAAAGCACGTTTATATTCAAGTGTTGATTTTGCTGAATGTCCCTTGACCAAACATCCATTGTACAGTTACATTCAAACTTTTCTAAGTAATGATCTTTCCAATTTAGTTGAAAACTGCAGCAATGCTGATTGTTATGCATTAGAAGTCGGACAAAAGCTTCTCCTAGTTGTTGATGCTACGTACCAAGATAGCCAAACTTATCCCACCTCTTTAAGAGCGCAATATTTAGATTATGCGCAAGAGGAGCTGTTCTTAACCAATATAAAAGGTAAAAAAATTTTAACTAAGGTGTTTCAGATTATAAAAATATTTGTCCCGAAAACAATAGATGAAGCGGTTTATGTGGGAAATTATTTATTATCGACAAATTTATTTCAAGAGTTTTCATTGGAAGAGCTTCAAGAAATCGAAACACTTTTGAAGCAACGATTCCCAACTAAAACGATCGTCTATCGTTCACAAAATCAATTGCTAAATCAGCAGCTGATGACCCATTTAGCTACTCTAAACTATCAGCCTTTTATATCTCGACAGGTGTTTATCGCTCATCAAGCACAAACCATTAAACAAAAAAAGAGTTTTAACAATGACCGTAGACTAGCTGCTAAAACAACCTTGGATGTGCGTACAGATTTTGATGTTAAAGCGTACAGCGAACGTATCGTGGAACTGTATTCGCAATTGTACATTACAAAATATTCTCAAATTAATCCGCAGTACACACCAACATTTATTGAATCGATGGCAAGTGCGGAAAATACCTGTTTTACAGGAATATTTGAAGATGAAAAATTAGTCGGAGTGACAATGAGTTGGGAATTGGATGGTATGCTTACGGTTCCTATTTTAGGTTATGATTTAAGTTATCCTAAAAAAGTTGGGATCTATCGGTTGTTGACCTATTATACATTGTTGCGTGTTGATGAAACAAAAGTCTTTCATATGAGTTCTGGAGTAGGCTCTTTTAAACTTTCCCGGGGAGCAGTGTACCTTCCTGAGTATATCTATTTCAAATCATCGGCTTCCTCTAGAAAAAAGTATTCTTTATGGTTATTACAGAAGTTAAACAAGTTGCTCGTTTATATCAGCAAGAAGCATGTGTTTTAATAATCAGAAATTTTTTAAGAGGATTGTCAAAAAATCTTTTCTTTTGTTATAATCAAATTCAAGAGAAGTGGAGGAATGTAAGTATGATCAAAGTAGCAATTATTGGGTACGGGAACCTTGGACGCGGCGTTGAGCGTTCGATCAAACAAAATGAAGATATGGAATTAGTCGGAGTATTCACAAGAAGAGCACCTGAGACCGTTCAAACCGAAGGGGCAAAAGCTTATAAGATGGATGAATTGAACGGTAAAAAAGACGCTATCGATGTGTGTATTCTATGCGGTGGGTCAGCAACAGATCTGCCAACACAAACACCGGAGTGGACAAAACAATTCAATACGATCGACAGCTTTGACACCCATGCGAAGATTCCAGAGCATTTTAAAAAAGTTGATCAAGCAGCAAAGGAAAATCAAACAACATCGATCATTTCTACTGGCTGGGATCCAGGTCTATTCAGCTTGAATCGTTTATATGCACAAAGTATTTTGCCTGTTGGTGAGACGAATACGTTTTGGGGCAAAGGAGTCAGTCAGGGACATTCAGATGCGCTCAGAAGAATCGAAGGCGTTAGTGATGCTGTTCAATATACGATCCCAAATAGCGAAGTCATCGCTAAACTTAAAGCTGGTGAAACATTGAATTTGACGACAAGAGATAAACATTTTAGAGAATGTTTTGTTGTGTTGGAAGAAGACAGTGACGCAGAAAAAATCCGGGAAGAAATCATTTCGATGCCGAATTATTTTGCAGATTATGACACGGAAGTACATTTTATTTCCCAAGCTGAATTGGATCAAGAGCATAAGGCAATGCCGCATGGAGGTACTGTGTTGCACACTGGAACAACACATGAAGATACGAAGCAAGTCATTGAATACAATCTTCAACTAGAAAGTAATCCAGAATTTACAGCAAGCGTTTTGGTCGCTTATGCGAGAGCGTGTGTTCGTTTGGCTAAGGAGGAGCAGTTCGGTGCATTTACTGTATTAGATATTCCGCCGAAATATTTGTCACCAAAAACAGATGAAGAATTAAGAAAAGAACTATTATAATAAGCAAAAAGACTTGCGTTTCAGTTATAACTGAAACGCAAGTTTTTTTGTTTATTTAGTCTTTAGCTGTATTGACTAAAATACGATAGACATGTTCGATATCCTCCTGTGTTCCGCGCAGCTCATAATCTGCCAAAAAAGGAAAACCAAATTTTTCTGCATACTGCTTAGCAGTCAAACAATACTGATGATTGAAATTTTTATTTCCACTACCGACAACTCCTAGACAATAACGATAATTATCATGATAATCTAAATATTCCCGCATCGTTTCTGTCAATATTTCGGTATCACCATTATCTACGCCGTTTCCACCATCCAAGTAAGTAGGAACGAAGGTGAAAAATGGTTCTGTCTCATCTTCGAACGTTGAATTTTCATGGATTTCCTCTACGTTGATTTGAACATTATGCTGAGTATCGGCATAATCAACGAGACGTTTTACAAAGGAACGGGTATTTCCCGAGATAGATATATACAAGATCTTCATCATTTAGCCCCTCCGCTTGTTAAATGTTTTACAAGTCTACTATAGTTAAAGGGCAGCGAAATTACAATAGTTTTCTATTAATAATTGTCAGTTCTAATAGTTGTAAAGAATTGATCGTCTTCTTATAATAAGCATATAAAACTAGAAAAGAGGAACCTTCATGTCTTATAAAGTAGATTTTAAAAGTGTATCGACAGTTGGCTTTGAAAGCTCACCAGCAGCTGAAGCAATGGCCGGCCTACGAGCAAATGAGGCGCGTTATTATTGGAATAAATACAAGCATGAATTTGTAACAGTACCTGCAAGTGAAGATCCAGAAACGCTAGCTTGGATCGAAAAAATTCTGGCAGAACGTGATTTGACGTTTCCGTATAAACCACTAGAAGTTTCAAGTTTTGAAGTTGATGGAATCAAAATGGCTTATGTGTTTTACGAGAATGGTTTATCTGTCAACGTGATGTATACGTTAGAAGACGGGGGAAAACGAGCTGTTGGATTCAAATTATCTGATGGAATCGATATCCCGGCTGAGTTTGAAGGGAAATTTAAATTTGCACGCCAAAAATCAAAGCTTGCTGGTACGATTCGCGGTTCGTTTTTTGTGATCAAAGGTGAATATTGAATAATTGAGGATAAGCATTATAAAAACGTCTATAGTTAGTTTCTAAATGTTTTTTGTGTATCTTATAGCCAATGGAAATATGGCGAAATGGAAAGCTTTACATTTTTCGCTAGACATGATAGGCTTATTGTAGTGTCGAATAGATGCGAACTAAAAATTAAATAGAACCCATCACAAAGGGGAGCCTTGGCTGAGATTGAGTACCTACTCTAAACCCTTCGAACCTGTTCGTTAATACGAGCGTAGGAATTGTGATGGAGTAAATATATGCATTTTACTCCTCCTTTGTGAATTGGTTGTTCTAAAGGAGGAGTTTTTTTATGCAACGAAAAAAAGAATTACAAGTGTGGATCGAAGGAACGATCGTTGCGGCGATTGCCATGATTTTGTCTTTTATTCCAACAAATATCGGCAGCAGTTTTTCAATTTCTTTAGGGATGATTCCTGTGACTCTTTTTGCTTTAAGAAGAGGGGCGAAGGCTGGTTTTTTCTCAGCATTTATCTGGGGATTACTTCATTTTCCGTTAGCCCAAGTGTATTATTTGACCCCAGTTCAAGTGGTGATTGAATACATTTTGGCCTTTGGTTTCGCAGGATTTGCGGGCGTTTTTAGTGGGAAGCTACAGCAGTCGATCCAAAATGGTACGTTTAAAAAGAGTGTGTCGATCATTTGTTATGCAACATTTTTAGGGACATTGATGCGTTATTTCTGGCATTTTATTGCCGGTGTGATTTTCTGGGGAAGCTTTGCATTGTGGGGAATGAACCCATGGCTGTTTTCATTCGTTATGAATGGCATTAGCGGTCTAGCAACAGCAGTTGTGACAGCTTTATTCTTGATTGCTCTGCTAAAAATCAATCCGAATTTATTTTTTCCAGGAAAGCTAGTGAATGTTCTTCAGCAAAAAAAATAAAAAAGACTTGACCGATGTTTTAGTAGGTGAATTATGCTGACAGATCAACTCGTATTCTTTATTTTAGAGTAAATTCTGTCTAGCAAAAAAGAAGAAAATTTTAGTTGAATAGTATGAAAAATGAGGCTGTAATATAATTAATTGCTAATTATATTACAGCCTCTAAAATATACAATGATAAAAAGATGCAGCAAGTTTGATTTTAAGTGTCACGTACTTTTTGAGTCATCGTTTTTCATCTTAGTTATTGGTTTACATTTGCATCCAAGTTGGTTCTAATGTATTGCCATCTAAGTCCTGTACCTCAAGACCATACATCTGATCTTCTGGTATGCCCATATCAACTTTATAAAAATCTCCACCGTTTGCTTTGGCTGTTTCACCAAATTTTTTTACAGCATCCGCACTTTCCATACTGAATGATACTAAGACACCGCTTGTCGTTCTGGCGTCTGCAATTGTTTTTTCTTTGATAAATTTACTGTAAAAGTCATGGTTCAACAGCATGATCCAAAAATTATCATCCCAAACCATTGAACTTGCTTCCTCATTAGAAAACTCTTCATTTTTTTTAAAACCTAATTTTTCATAAAATTCTGTCGCTCGTTTAACATCACTTACTGGAAAATTGACAAATACCATTGTAGCCATAGAAAATCAACCTCTCTTTTTTTATTTTTATACGACTAGAGCATCTCACGCGGCTACTTTTTTGTCAAAAATTAGCGTTCACGTTTCAAAAAAAGTTGTGTGACTGGCACTTCAATGGTAGAAACTGTTAAAATGAGTGGAGTGAATACTTAGATTGTCACCTAGATCTTTCGCTGCAGAAGCTAACATAGAGATTTAAAGTGATGGGTGATAGCGGTATGAAGAAAATAAACAGCATCAAAGCAATGAGCTGCTTTTAAATTAGGAGGAACGACTATCAATCAAAAAAGAACATTTATTACTGCGATCTTACTCTTATTACTTATTTTTGTTATCAGCTTGGGAGTGATTTTAGTCATGAATCAAAAAGAACAAAAGGAAACAAGTCAACGATCAGAAACAACTTTGGCGAGTAGTACAACAACTTCTTCAACACAAAAAAGAACTTCAGCTAAAACGCAGGATGAAGTAATCAAAAAGTTGATGGCTTCCATGAGCTTGGAAGAAAAAGTCGGTCAGTTATTCTTAGCTCGTGTGCCGGTTGAAGGTCAGATCGAGAGTATTCAACTGAATCATTTAGGCGGCTATTTACTTTTTGGGCGCGATGTAGAAATGGAGACGCCAGAGACACTAAAAGAAAAAATTGCTTCTTATCAAGAAGCAAGTAAAATTCCATTATTGATTGCCTCTGATGAGGAAGGTGGAACTGTTTCTCGTTTAAGTAGAGGAACTGATTTAGTTGCAGATGCGTTTCAGTCACCCCAAGAAATTTATCAAGCTTCAGGTCTAGCGGGAATTCGTAGGGATATTCAGCAAAAAGCCACTGTTTTACACTCTTACGGTATTCAAGCCGGTCTTTTCCCTGACGCTGATGTTGCTACTGATCCTCAAGCATTTATTTACGATCGGACGCTAGGATTAGATGCAGGTAAAACAAGTGAGTATATAAAAACAAGCGTAGAAGAGTTGAAAAATCAAAAGCTTGTTTCTACGTTGAAGCATTTTCCAGGTTATGGGAATAATCGAGATTCTCATGTCGAAATCGTTTATGATACAAGAACTTTAGCTGAATTACAAACGAACGACTTTTTACCTTTTAAAGCAGGGATCTCGGCTGGCGCTGATAGTGTCTTAGTGTCTCACAATATTGTAACAAGTATTGATGAAACAATGCCGGCATCTATTTCAAAACCAGTCCATGATTTATTGCGTAATGAGTTAGGGTTTCAGGGCGTGATCATGACAGATGATATGGATATGGCGGGATTAGCCGAATTTATTCCCCAGGAAGAAGCAGGTTTAGCTGCACTGCAAGCCGGCAATGACTTGATTCTATCTTCCTCCTTTCAAGAACAGATTCCCTATGTGCTGCAAGGAATCGAACAAGGAGTGTATACAACAGAGGCATTGGATCGATCTGTGTATCGTGTGTTAAAAATGAAAATGGACATAGGCTTGATAAATCGGTAGATGTTTAGTTTTAAACAGTTGAAAAAACAGCCAGCTGATAGAGTAAATTTTCAGCTGGGTGTTTCATTTATATCAAGTTAGGATTCATCTTTTGATAGTTGGCTAATTTATAGGCAAGGTTCTTTTCATAATCTTGATTGAAAAAGCTAAGGTAGAGACAATCAAAGATATACATCAAGGACATGCGGGTGGAAAAAGAAGAAATCTTGTTATAATGGTTCTCCAAGGATGAAAAAAGAAAGACGTCATCAACTTTTGTTTTAAGTAAAGGGCTATTTTTAGAGGTGATCAATAGTACTTTACTTTGATTCTTTTTTAAGGTATCTAAGATTTTTTTGACACTGGAACCTCGTCCTTCATATGAAACAACGATCGCCAGATGGTCTGGTGTACTATTCGCTGCACTCAGGTTTTGTGTGTAATCATCGATGGGGACATTGATTCGTTTCCCGATTTCCTGCAGTTGAAATTGAAAGTTTTGAGCAAAATAAATATTTGCGGAAGAAGCATAAACATCGATATATTTCGCTTGTTTCAATAAATCACTATTTGCTGTCATTTGATCAAAATTATTTGTATCGATGGTGGATTGTACAGTTTGTTCGTATACTGTTTTCAATTTGGTCGTCATTGCATAGAGATTGTCTTCGGCAGAAATAGGATAGTCTATATCGATGATCGGTGTCGTTCGGTGCTCATTTAAATCATTGACTAAGGCGAGTTTAAGATCATTCAGACCATCAAGCTCAAGCTTATTGATCAAACGATAAATGGTTGAAATCGACACGTAAGAATGTTCTGCCAACTCTTGTGGAGAAAAGTGGATCACCTCATCCGGCGTTTCTAAAATGTAATCAACGAGAGTTTGTTCACTAGCAGTTAAAGAATCTAAGCTTTTTAATTTAAAAAATAGGCTCATTATATCAGTTACCTTTCAATGATGTTCGTGTTACTAAATTCAGTATACCTGATAATGACCATTTATGTAAAAAAGAGTGTCGAACCAAGCATTATTTCTACGTTTGGTTCGGCACTCAAAAGTTGAATAAATAATGAAAACTGAAACGGCTGTTTTAAAGTAACTCTGCCAATGCTTTTGCAATTCCATCTTCGTTGTTAGTCGCTGTAACTTTGTTCGCTGCACTTTTTAATTCATCTACCGCATTGCCCATTGCAATACCGATTCCAGCGTAATTGATGAGCGACAAATCATTATGTCCGTCACCAAAAGAAACAATATGCTCTTGCTGGATTCCTAAAGGCTTAAGCGATTGCTCTAGAGCATGAGCTTTGTCGATCCCCTGATCAGTAAACTCGAAATACATTGGAGCAGAAAAGACGCCGCTCACTATATCTTTAAAAGGGGCTAAAATGTTTTCGGCATGTTTTTGTAAATATTCTGGTTGAGCAGCCACTAAAATTTTGTGTAATGGAAATTCAACAAAAGCAGCTAAATCTGTTTTTTCGCATAACTGGAAGTTCCCGCCGCGAGATTCATACTCAATGATATTGAACTGTTTACCCATAGTGCCAAGATCAAGGATACCATCGAAAACATCGTTCACATACATATAGTCACCGTGAGCGATCATTGGTTTCACATCAAACTGTTTTAAATGTTCTAAAATAGCTTTTGCTGTTTCAGTAGAAAGAGGTTGACTGAACAGTTCTTCTTGCGTGCAAACGTCTAAAACATGTGCGCCATTATATGAAACAAGCAGCCCATTATATTGATCCAATTTCAATTCTTCAACGTATTTTAACATACCGGGAGTTGGTCTGCCGGAAGCCAATACGACTTTGATCCCGTTTTTTTGTGCATCGATCAGGGCCTCTCGTGTGTTTTTTGATACTTCTTTTTTATCATTTAACAAAGTACCATCGATATCTAATACAATTGCTTTAATAGTCATGTTCGTTTCTCCTCACTATACAGTTAATTCCAATCGATTTCCTTCTGGATCAGCAATCACTGATTCATAATAGCCGTCACCAGTTGTTCGGCAGGGGCTTAACAATTCATAGCCCTCCAGCACTAAAACATTCGTCAGCGCATCAACGCTTTGTTTACTTCCTAAAGAAATCGCTAAATGGGCAAAGCCTAAGCTTTCACTGGTGCCAGTGCTATTTGTAACATCTTCACGCTGCATGATCTCTAATCTAGCACCATCTTCAAAAGTCAAAAAATAAGAATGAAAACTTGTTTTAGTATTATGATAAAGCTCCGATGATGTTACATTGAAATATGTCTGATAAAAGGTTCGCATGGCTTCTAAGTCACGAACCCATAATCCAATATGTTCTATTTTCAAAATAATCCCTCCGTTTGCAAATGTTTACACTCTCAGTATAAAACAAAACCATCACATAAAGTATGGGACTAGAAAGATTGATAGAATCTTTTCAAAAGTATAATAAAAGTAAGTTTTTTTCTGAAAAAAAAGTATCAGAGCTATTTACTTTATCCATCCGTAAAAGGCAGTTCTTGACAAGTAATATTTCCTCATGCTATATTGAAAACAATAAAAACGAAGAGAGGGATCCGTGCATTGAAAAATTAAGTCAATTTGTTGAAGCTGCATTCAGACTGTATCTTGAAGTATTTCAAGGGAGCAGTGTGCAGATTTTCAGGATTGGCGATGATTTTTCAGTGTACGGGTCTTTTTGTGTACAGATAAATGAGTAAGCCAGTTCTGAAAAGTGTCGAAGGTGTTTAAAGCAGCCTTCCGCTTTTTTTAACGAGGTGATAGTATGTCAAAAATTGAAATCAAACAACTAACGTTTGGATATGATAATCAAGGAACACTCTTATTTGACCAAGCAAATCTAAATTTCGATACCAGCTGGAAATTAGGTCTAATTGGAAGGAATGGGCGGGGAAAAACGACGCTCTTAAATATTTTACAGAACAAGCTAAGCTATAGCGGACAAATCAACCATCAATTAGAATTTTTGTACTTCCCGCAGCCGATCAAGGATAAAAAACAGCTGACTTTTTATGTTTTACAGGAGATCAGTGATTTTGAACAATGGGAAATCGAACGTGAGTTGAATCTTTTGAATGTCGATCCGCAAATTTTATGGCGTCAGTTTGAAACATTATCTGGTGGGGAGCAGACGAAAGTGCTGCTAGCTTTATTATTCATTGATGATCAGCATTTTCCGCTGATCGATGAACCGACTAATCATTTAGATATCGCAGGTCGCAAGCAAGTAGCAGAATACTTGAAAAAGAAACGTCAGGGATTTATCGTTGTTAGTCATGATCGATCTTTTGTAGACGACGTCGTTGATCATGTATTATCGATCGAGAAGAGTCAGCTGGAATTATATCAAGGAAATTTTTCTGTTTATGAGGAACAAAAGAAGATAAAAGATGAGTTTGAGCTAGCGCAAAATGAAAAGCTAAAAAAAGAAGTCACTCGTCTCCGAAAAACAGCTGCTGAAAAAGCTGAATGGTCTCGATCGAAAGAACAAGATAAGTATGGAAAAGCTTCTGAAAAAGGTAGTGGAGCAATTTACGATACAGGCTTTATCGGTGCTCGGGCAGCACGTACGATGAAACGATCAAAATCGATCGAGAGTAGGATGGAAACACAGCTCGCTGAAAAAGAAAGCTTATTGAAAGATATCGAGTATATCGATCCATTGACCATGAACTATCAACCTGGACACAATAAGCGCCTATTGACAGTTGAACACTTAGCTTTAAGCTATCAAGGTGAGCCTTTGTTTCAACCTGTTTCTTTCACTTTAAGTCAAGGAGATCGACTTGCATTGACTGGTGCAAACGGCTCAGGAAAATCATCGATCATTCGTTTATTACTGAATCAGTTCGAAGGAGAAAGTTCAGGAGAAATAAATCGTCCTGAAAAATTGAACATCAGCTATGTCCGCCAAAATTATGAGGATAATCAAGGAACATTGACGGAGTTCTCAGAAGCACAAGGACTAAATTACCAAGAATTTCTCAATAATTTGCATAAACTCGGGATGGAAAGAGACGTTTTTCATAATCGGATCGAGCAAATGAGTATGGGGCAGCGTAAAAAAGTTGAACTGGCAAAATCTTTGGCGATGCCAGCAGAATTTTATATCTGGGATGAACCTTTGAATTATTTGGATGTATTTAATCAAGAGCAGTTAGAGCAATTGATTTTATCCGTCAAGCCAACCATGCTTTTAGTAGAGCATGATCAAGCTTTTTTAGAAAAAATTGCCACACAGATTATACCGTTAGTCAAAGCATGATCTAGTCTATTAATGATTTAAATGTAGAGTACGGAATAAAAGAGCACTTTCTTTTATTCCGTGATGAAAAGAGAGAGCACAAATTCATTCTTTCTTATGATGATTATGGATGTTTAGAACACATTTATGGTGAAAATTGGAAAATTATGGAAGATGGGGAGAAAAAATGTTATATGAAAACACTGAAGAAGAAATCGGTGTATTTTAGCTGAAAGGAAGTGGATTTGTACAATGAAAGTATTGGTAACTGGGTTCGATCCGTTTGGAGGAGAATCAAGAAATCCTTCATATGAAGCTGTAAAACTCTTACCGGATAGAATTGCTGGAGCGACGATAGTCAAAGCTGAAATTCCCACTGAATTTGAAAAAAGTAGTGTTATTTTGAAGAGGCTTCTCGAAGAAATGAAGCCTGATATCGTCATTTGTGTTGGGCAAGCTGGTGGACGTAGTGCCATTTCTTTTGAGCGTGTAGCGATCAATCTGGCCGAAGCAAGAATTCCAGATAATAAAGGAAATCAGCCGATAGGTGCTAAACTAGAGTTAGATGGAGAAACGGCCTATTTTACGAACCTACCGATCAAAGCAATGAGAAAAAATGTAGTAGCTCATGAGTTACCTGCAGATATTTCATATACGGCAGGTACTTTTGTCTGTAACGCAGTGATGTATCGACTATTATATCTGATCGATCGAGAATATCCCGATGTACGAGGTGGCTTTATCCATGTTCCTTTTGAGCCTGGACAGGTACTTGATCGGGCACCTGGAACGGCTTGTTTACCACTTCCAACCATTTGTGACAGTCTTTATTATGCTATTGAAGCGTGTGTAACGAATCCGTTTGATAGTGAAGAAAATGCTGGAACACTTCAATGATCAAAAGTGAGTTCAATTTTACTGATAATGATTCTCATTATCATGTGCTTGTGTTATACTAACTCAATAAGGAAAGGAGTGGATCAAGGATTCTTTAGACGGGCTATCCATCCTTTTGAACGTAACAAACCATCAGCTATTTTTTTAACTGATCTGTTGACTAAAGGACGATATCTACTTAAAATAAACAGTCCTGTCTATGGGCAGTTATTATTTTTATCTATAGTAAAGCAAGAAGGGCCGGAAAAATGAAAAAATTAAAAATTCAAGATTTTATTTCAATTGGTATTTATACTGCTATTTATTTTTTGATTGTATCGATCGCCTTGGCGATCCTAACATTCACGATTCCTACATTTAACAATGTTTTGATTCCTAGTGCGACTGCTTTGTTCGCTGGAATCGTCTATTTATTAGTGATCCAGCGTGTTCCTCGATTCGGTGCGATTACGATCATGGGAAGTGTGATGGGATTATTTTTTCTGATATCTGGACATTTTCCTTTATCATTCTTACCAAGTATTATTTGTGCAGTCGCTGCAGATTTACTGCAATATAAAACGAAATTACCACAAAAAGCTCGGACGATGATCAGTTATACTGTTTTTAGTTTTGGATTGATGGGTCCTGTGCTGCCATTGTGGTTTATGAAAAATGCATACATCGATGCATTGATTGCACGCGGCAAAGATTCAGTCTACATCGAAAAAGTCTTTACACCGATCACGACGGGCATGTTTTATTTTTGTACGATCGCTGTTATTGTTTGTAGTGTTTTAGGTATATTGATTGGACAAAAAATCTATGTGAAGCATTTTGATAAAACCAAAGGGAAGAACTATGAGCAAAGTATACGTAACGTTTGATCCTAGAAGTAAGTTATGTACGATTTTATTTGCAAGCTTTTTGCTGATGTTCCCTTTACCATTTGCTGCTGAAATACTTTTTGTGAGCTTGTTATATGGACTGTTTATTTTAAATGGTGCATTTAAAAAAGGAACGATTTTCTATGCGATTTTCTGGTTGTTCATTCTTGGTGATCATTTGTTATTTCCCTACATAGATAATGGAGCGGCAGCTTTTTTTGATTTTCTTTTGGTTGGGAATCGTCGTTTATTACCGACGGTTATGGCAGCAGCTTTTGCAATGAATCAGACAAAAATCAGTGAATGGATCGCAGCATTAAAAAAATGCCGTATACCTTTTGGCTTGATCATTCCTTTAACGGTACTATTTCGCTTTTTCCCAACTCTTTTTCAAGATTTTAAAAGTATCCGAAATGCTATGAAGTATCGGGGGATCGCTGTCTCGACAGTAGATTTATTTATGCATCCTTTTCAAACAATGGAATACATCATTGTTCCCGTACTGATGTCAGCAGAAAATACGTCATTGGATTTATCAGCAGCTGCGCTAGCTCGTGGATTGGCTACTCCAACAGCCCATACAAGTATTTATGAGATTCGTTTAAAAATACAGGACTATGTATTGATGGGCCTTCTTGTTCTAGGTATGTTGTTTGGGAGGAAGATTGGATGATCGACTTAAAAAAGATGACATTTGCTTATGAGGATAAAGAGACAGTGATCAAGAGCGTCGATCTATCTGTTCAGCCTGGTGAATTTATTGTTTTATGTGGAAAAAGCGGTTGTGGAAAATCGACACTGCTTAGACTGTTGAATGGCTTGATACCGGAATTATATACGGGAGATCTGACAGGAGAAGGAACGATTTTAGGACACGACTTTTTAACGAAAGAATTTAACCAGTATGTTCGTGATATCGGTACGGTTTTTCAAAATCCTAAAACACAATTTTTTACAAATGATGTTTATTCAGAATTAGCATTTGCTATGGAGAATTATGGTGTACCTAGGACAGAAATTATTGAAAGAATCGATGAAATCGCAGAATTATTTTCGTTGACACCATTTTTAGATAGAAGCATGTTTCATTTATCCGGTGGGCAGAAACAGTTGATTGCGTTTGCTTCTGCAAGTATGTTGGAACATCGTTTATTCTTATTAGATGAGCCTTCGAGTAATCTAGATGGTGAAACAGTTGAAAAACTGAAAGAATATTTACAAATCCTCAAGAATTTAGGAATGACGATCATAGTTTCTGAACATCGTTTGTACTATTTAAAAGAGCTTGCAGATCGCTATATACTAATGGATAAAGGGGAGATCGTGACACAATATACACGACAAGAAATGAATGAAAAATCACCTGATGAGATACGTCAGTTAGGACTGCGTTCGCTTGAGCAAACGGCTCTTATAAAAAAAGAATCACCGAAAGTTTCAAGAGAGCATGTACTAACTTGTCAAAATTTGGATTTTTACTATCGAAGAAGCGGATCAGTTTCTGTAAGAATCCCTGATTTAGAGCTAGCTAGTTCATCTGTAACAGGCATCATCGGTCATAATGGTGCAGGAAAATCTACCTTTTCAAAACTTATATCAGGTCTCATTAAGCCGCGTTCTGGGAAAATCCTATTGAATCAAAAAACAATGACGCCTAAAGAGCTGATCAAAGAAAGTTTTGTTGTCATGCAGGATGTGAATTTACAGCTATTTTTTGAAACTGTAGAAAAAGAAATCTGTCTACATGCAAAAGAAAGTGAAGAAATCGATCAAATCATTGCGATGCTTCATTTAGAACCGCTGCTTTTTCGCCATCCTCAAACCTTATCAGGTGGAGAAAAACAACGGGTCGCGATTGCCAGTGCTGTTTTATCTGGAAAGAAGATCATTATTTTTGATGAGCCTACAAGTGGACTTGATTTGATGCATATGGAAGAAGTTGCCGCAACAATACGTTGGTTGAAGGAGCGAGATATTTTGGTTTTGATCATTTCACATGATAAAGAATTTCTTAGCCAAACATGCCAGCGAATCGTGCATTTTGATCAAGGAGAAATCATCGATGACTATTTTATTGAAAATACAGAGATCGATCATGGAGGGAAATAAATGTATATTGTAACGAATACGATCCAGGCAGAAACAGAACATTCCCAGCGAATTATTCAGCAGTTTACTGCAGGTCATACGAAAAAAAGCATGGAAGCAGTTGAAGGATTTTTAAATTTTCAGTTGATGTATCGAGTGTTGCCAGAAACTCCAGAAATCACAGAATTAGTTGTGCTAAGTCGCTGGGTATCAAAGGAGCACCAAAAAAATTGGGTAAAAAGTCAGTCTTTTAAACAAATGCATCAAAGAAATTCAGAAAAGAAAGAGTCGAGAGAAAAGTCAAAATCCTCTGGGATTATTTCTAGTACGATTGCCGAATATGAAGTGTTGACATAAGGAAAACTAGTCAAACCAGAAGCATAGAGCTTTGAGAATAAAGACCTTGATGTTGATACTTAGAGAGAGATGATCGAAACAAAGTGAAGTCATTTCTACTTCTACGTTTACTCATTGCTAAAAGACCATGCCGTAACTTATAGAGTTATGTCATGGCCTTTTTTGTATCTGATCAATATGAATGACATTGTAATAATTACATAAAAAGATTTAAAAAATAGATTATCGGAATTGTTTTTTCAGTTTGGTTCGGATTTCGTCTAAGTGCCGATCGTTGTACGTACAATTATCTGATTTTTGTGAAATCGTTTGCCGCTGTGATTTAGGTTACTTAAAGGAAATCTTTTTAACTATCTATACAGATCGATCCTAAACAGAGCAAGCAAGATAAATAGAATTAGCTATAAAACAATAGAGAATTGTTGAACATCAAAGGAAAAACGTTTATGCTTATGAAGTAGATGACGTAGAGAACTACGTATTGATGGATGATAAGATCTATCAGAATACGATAAAGCAACTTCTTTAAAAAAATCTTTTTAACGGCGAATGATCAGGCAGAGAAAGAAGTTATCTAACAGATGCTCATTCAAGCAAAAGACGATCCCAAGTTGATGCTTGAAGGAATCAATCAATGCTCCCAATGGGCTCATGAGTGGTTCTCATAAGCAAATATGATGTTTTACGAGTTAGTGTTAGATACATTAAAAATAGGTAATTAGGAGACGGTTAGATGAAAAAATTTCCAAAACATTTTTTATGGGGAGCAGCGACCTCAGCTCCGCAGTCAGAAGGTCACAGCTCATTAAACGGAAAAAGTCCTTCAACATGGGACAAGTGGTATGAATTAGCACCGGAAAAATTCCAAAAAGACCAAGGGCCAGAACACACAACAAATATGTACGAGTTTTACAAAGAAGATGTGAAGCGGATGAAAGACATTCATATGAATTCCTTTCGGACGTCCATTGCTTGGACTCGTTTATTACCAGATGGAAAAAGCATCAATCAGGAAGCAGTCGAATTTTATCGTTCCTACTTTGAGGAGCTTCGTGTCAATGGGGTAAAACCGATCATCAATTTATTTCACTTTGATATGCCTTGGTGGCTGATGGAAAAAGGTGGATGGGAAGTACGTGAATCTGTAGATGCATTTGCGTTTTATGCAAAGACCTGTTTTGATCTGTTTGGCGATCTAGTTGAGTATTGGACGACTTTCAATGAGCCCATGGTTCATGTCGAATGTGGTTATTTGTATGGCTACCATTATCCGGCAGTCAATGATTTTAAAAAGGCAGTTCAAGTAGGCTATCATACGTTGCTGGCGCATACTATGGCTGTAAAAATGTTTAGAAATGGCAACTATCCAGGTGAAATCGGTATTATTTTGAATGTTTCTCCTTGTTATCCAAGAAGTGAGTCTGTAGAAGATAGACAGGCGGCGGAAATCGCAGATTTATTGAACACAAAAAGCTTTTTAGACCCAGCTGTTTTAGGAACGATTCCAAAGAAACTGATCGATTGTTTGGCTGAGAATCAGTTACTTCCAGTTACGGCAAAAACAGATTTAAAAGAAATTGAACAAAATACAGTCGATTTTATTGGTATGAACTACTATCAGCCGCGCCGTGTTAAAGCACCCGAACGGGTCAATCATCCGGCAAGCTCACCAGAAGATTTCTACGCTCATTATGACTGGCCAAATAAAAAAATCAATCCTTACCGCGGTTGGGAAATTTTTCCAGAAGCGCTTTATGATGTGGCAATGATGATCAAAAATGAATACAAAAATATTCCTTGGTATGTTTCTGAAAACGGTATGGGCGTCGCTGATGAAAAACGATTTATGGATGAAACAGGGATGATTCAGGATGATTATCGTATCGAATTTATGGAAGAACATTTGGAACAGCTGTATAAAGGGATCGAGGCAGGAAGTAATTGCTTTGGCTATCATTCATGGACATTCATCGATTGTTGGTCATGGTTGAATGGTTATAAGAATAGATATGGTTTTTATCAGTTAGATTTAGAAACTGATCAGCGCAGATTGAAAAAAAGCGGACATTGGTTTAAAGAACTGATCGATCATAATGGGCTAAAATAATATCAGTATACTCAACTAAAAAATCTCAATGGCTGTTTATTTTTTACTAGAATGAAAGGAGGAAAAGTGATGCATCGAGGTAGCTGCTCAATACAGTTATGATCTGATAGAGATTGTATTGAGCCAAAATTTATCTATCAGAAAAATAACTGTATTGATCTTACTGTATAACGATTAAGTAAGGGAGAAGCGGTTATGAAAAAAGAAAAACAAAAGAAATATTGGCAATCACTTGAGCAGGAGAATATTCTCGGATGGGATTTTTCTTATATGGAGAATCGGTGGAGCGTAGAAGAGTTACCTTGGTCTTATGATGATCTTGTTCGTAAATATTTAAAAGAATCAATGTTTCTATTAGATATGGGAACAGGAGGAGGGGAACGATTATTGACTTTTGATCACCCCTATAAGCGAACAAGTGTAACGGAAGGGTGGCTGCCTAACTATGAGCGACTTCAAAAGGTACTGAAACCTTTGGGAATTACAATCGTTTATGTTGATGAAACAGATCGTTTAGATTTTCCAGATGATTCATTCGACATCGTTTTAAATAGTCATGAGTCCTATGATCCAAGAGAGGTTAGACGTGTTCTGAGATCGGGTGGATTATTTATCACTCAACAGGTTGGAGAAAAAAATGGGCTTATTCTTTCAGAAAAGATGAAGATGGTTGAACAAAGAGATCATACAAGTTGGTCTTTAAAGACTGCTGGAGAAGGACTAAAAAAAACAAATTTCAGTTTGATTTTCTGTCAAGAATTTTTTCCTTATCAAAAATTTTATGATATGGAAGGACTGATTTACTACATGAAAAGAATTCCTTGGGAGTACCCAAATTTTTCGGTAGCAGTCCATTTTGATGAGTTACTAAAGCTGCAAAACGAATTATCACTAAATGGTGAAGTCAAAAATCTTCAACATCGTTTTATTTTGATCGCTAAACTAGAGAAATAAGTAAAAAACGTAGGAGCGCTTATCAGCAGCTCCTACGTTTTTTACTTATTATTATTTAACTACTAAAACATTACAAGGTGCATACTGTACAACATAGCTTGTAGTAGTACCGAGTTGATTTGCCTGAATCTGTCCTTTTCCTGTTGCTCCGACAACGATCAAATCAATGGATTGATTGGCGGGAACGATTGTTGCGATCGTTTCTTTAGGATTTCCGATTTCAACAAGAGGAATCACATCATGGACCTCTTGTTGTGTGGCATAATAGATATTTTTCAATAATTCTTTTTCGATCGCTTCTTTCTCTTCAGCTAAAACTTTTGAATATGCATAAGAGCTGTGGCTGATCGCATTTTCATCAACGACAGAAAGCAAGTATAAGGTGGCATTTTTTTCTTTAGCGATTGCAACCGCATGCTGCAATGCTAACTCAGCATTTTTTGATCCATCAACAGCAACTAAAATATTTTTGTAGTCATTGATCATTTTACTCATCACCTTTCTTTATCTATCTTAATTATATCATGTTCTGTACAGGACTTTAAATAATTGCACAAAATAAAAAGATAAGAAAATCAGGAACTTCCCAAAATTCTTATCTTTATATAAATGATTACAAACCTAGGAATGGGGCAGGATTTACAAAGCCGCTCCATAAACCAGTAGAAATACTAAAGTGTAAATGAACTCCTGTTGAATTACCAGTTGTTCCCATACCACCTAATGTTTGTCCCGCACTAACATTTTGCCCAGCTGAAACGCTCAGACTGCTCATGTGTAAGTAGTAAGAATAGTAGCCATTATCATGTTTGATAACAACATGATTTCCAGCCATACCTCCGTAATTTGCTGTTACGACTTCACCGCCGCGTGAGGCCATGATTGGAGTGCCGCTAGCGCCCCCAAAGTCGATACCATCATGGAAAGAACCAGAAATCCCCGTAGGATCTTCTCTTCCGCCAAATCCACTTGTTACGATCATGCTTGCAACAGGAGAAGCCCAGCCGCCTGAAGAAGTCGGTGGCGTCACAACTTCTTGACTGTCGTTAGAGTCAGAAGGGGTCTCAACCGTACTAACTGTGTTTGTATCCGGAACTGTTGTAGTGGTATTCTCTGAATCAGTTGTTTTTGAAGCTGCTGCAGCTTGCTGTTCTTTTGCTGCTAATTCTTTGGCTTGTTTCTCAGCGATTGCTTTTGCTTCCGCTTCTTTTTTCTTTTCTTCGGCGATCGCTTTTAATTGAGCGGCTTTTTTCTTTGCAGCTTCTTCTTTTTGTTTAACAAATTTATCTTTCTCTGCTTTTTCAGTTGCAAGGGCAGCTGAAATTTCATTGATTTTTACATTTTGCTCTAACTTCGCTTCAGTCAATGCAGCTTCTTTTTCTTCAAGCTCAGCAGTTTTCTTTTCAAGCGTTTCTAATGTTTTAGTTAAAGAAACTTTCAATTTATCAAGTTCTTCTTTATCTTCTTTTTGAGCGGTCAAAATATCATTGTTCGCAGTGACTAATGTGTTTACTGCCAATGCTTTAGAAATAGCATCTGAAATCGACTCAGAATTTAGAATGACAGCTAGAACTGATTCTTGTTCATTATTTGTTTGGGTAACTCTTGCTTGAGCATTTAACTGGTCATTTCTTTTTTCGATCTTTGTTTCCAAAGTTGCGATATCTGTATTTAGTTTGTTCATTTCTTTTTCATGTTTTTGTTTTTCAGATAGCACAGATTGGTATTCATTTTCGATTGTTTCGATTTCAGTTTCTAGAGTAGCTAAATATTCTTTAGCGTCTTGTTCATTTTTTATGATTTCTTCGATTTTTTTCGTTTGGCTATCGATTTTTTGATCGATGTCTTCAGCAGATACGCTCATAGGCGCTGCATGGACTAACAATATAAATGAAAGTGTAAGTAATAATTTCTTCTTCAAAGTAACATCCTCGCTTTTTAATTTTCATATTTTAGAAATGGAACAAGAAGTGCTGCTCAAAAGACATCCAGCTACTAGCTTTGCACCACCATATATTCTTTGATAACACAAATAAAAGTATACCATAATCTACGAGGAATAATCCTTTAAGAACCATAAGATTAATAAAAAGCGATGAAATTTAAAATCTGGAAATAAACTTATCATCTAATTGTAATATATGACATCTAGGTCTTTACAGTAACAAAAGTATATAGAAAGATCCTTAAATTACTTTCTATTGTGGTCAATGTAGAAGGCATCCAAAAGTGCTAGAAGAGTATCCTTCTCCTGAGTATACCTCTTTTGAACTGTTTTATCAGGCAACTTCTTTTGACGTGTTTTTTTATCGTTAAATGCTGAATAATTCACGATTTTTGCTTCATGAGGGTCATCATAGGCAATATCATTGGTCACGACATCAGATATGATAGAGAAAATCTGGGTAAGTGAAGGAAGAAGTTGATTTTTTTCAGCACGCTCTAATAGATCAAATAATTGAAATAAGAGAATATCATTGATTTGCTTCTGAATCGATTTGTGAAATAAAGCATCGATCTTTGGTAGAAAATCTGTCCGATATTGACGATCTTGTTCGATCCTATAGACCATAGGATCTTCTGAAATCACTAAATTACTTTTTTGTGAGAGCTTGATTTGATAAGTCGTTTCAAATAATTCTGGAAATAGCTCATGGGCAGTGGTCAAGATTTCTAGATCTTGCAAATAAGAAATTTTCTGTTTTGTTAATGTTTGCATCAGTAGTTGTAATTGATCTTTCTGAAGTGAAGCCTTTAATTTATTTTGAGACAGTAAACGAATCACATATTCTTCAAAGCTGCCGTAACGAATCCAATTTACTGTTGTATTGCCAAGAATAGCCAATTTTTCTAAACGTTCTTCTTTTGGCAGATTATTGCCTTTTTCCCAATTGTTTACTGTGCTGGCACTAGAATTTCCGACTAATTTTGAAAAACGTGCCATAGAATAATTATGCTGACAACGAATGTCTTTGATTCGCTGTCCTGCTGCTTTTAAATCTATTTTCAAGATAGTACCTCCTGTTTTTTCTCTTTTCTACTATATCACTTTTTGAAGATTAATTGTAGTGTTTAATTGTCAATTTGTTGTTGATTTTTGTTCTTTTAAATGATAATCTATTTTTATGCCGAAATAGTTTCATTCGTTTGGTGAAGGAGGTGAAAGCACGACATGCTATTGAGCTGATTTAGTTAATGTTTTTAGTTTATTCCTTTGTTTTAAAAACTGGTACATAAAATTATAATTGTCTATCTCAGCATTTTGTTTTTATTTATTTTTACCGAAATTTATTCATTATTTGTAAAAAGGGGGAAGAAGAAAATGAAAAAAACGGCCAAATTGGAAGAACGCAAAAATTATTTATTGTATGAATTTTTGGAAAAATTGAATAGAGAAGTTCCTTTTCAAAACGACGGACGAAAACTAGAAGAAGCATTTGTTCAGCAATACAAGATGATGGTAAACATGTCATTCAGTGCGAATATTTTATATAAAGGGCTTGATTATGCTTCACGACTTTATAATCATATCGCTAAAATAGAATACACACGTTTGCATAAATTTATCATCTATCATCAGTTTGATCCTCAGCATACAGAAATGTTATTAAAAAGAATCAAGAAGGCACACAATGAATTGGTTCAAAATTCTCCTAGAACAAAAAAATCTGAGGGTGTAGAAATATTTTATGGGTTCACCGGTGGAAACCGTAAAAAGTATAAAATGAACCGTAAAGCGATCACTCAAATGTATATTGTGATAAAAACGACGTCTGAACAAAACCGATTGAAATTTGCGCAAGAGTTATGGGACAGGGGCTACCAAAAATTGAAAATGAAAAAGGCAGCTATTTGTTGGCGACTAAAAAGTTATACATGGCGTTAAAGGAACTTCTTAATGAATAACATACGCATAAGAAGTCTTTTTATTTGCGGCGCAATAATGATTTTTCTAATTTGTGTACTCAAAAATTTGATTATCTAATACAAAAACTGAATAAAAAATGAAAATCGATGAGTCCTGCGTAGTTTATCTATGTAGACTCATTTTTGTATGTAGAAGACATCAAAAACTAATTATTGGGGGAACACACAGGAGATGGATTACAAAGAACTTATTGATTACGATGCCAGAAAATTACTAGATCTTTTCTTATTACTTGCTTCTGCTGATGGCAAAGAAAAGTTGGAGATATTCTCAAGAAAATTATCTATAAATGCAAAAACGATTTTGCGTTACATAAAGAAGATAAAGCTTCTTATCAAACGATTTCAATTAGAGGCGGAGTTATCGATCAGTCGTAAATCCATAAATTACTATTATTTAAAAAAATCTAGTGATTATTATGTAGAAATATTTTTAACTAGATTTTTGTGTGAGCTCCCTGAAATTATTTTTTTGAAGGCAATAATAGACGATACAACTATTCAAACGAAAGAATTTTCAGAAAGACTTTCAATTAGTGAGTCCAGTTTAAGAAGACGAATAAAAAAAATCGATTTATGGTTACGCAAAAGTGGACTTTCTTTAAGAAGAGGCAGTTATCAACTTGTGGGAGATGAAGTACAAATCCGGGCATTTATTTTGCATTTTTATTGGCTTGTCTATCGAGGAACCATCGGCAACTTTCTCTCATCTGAAATAGAATCTAGTGATAAATTAGCAGAAACGATCATTCATTTTTTTCAGATTAAAATCAACGATCTTCAGAAACTATCTTTTTCCCGCATGATCCAGATTGCATTATGGCGCGAAAGTAATGGCCATCAGATTCGTCAAAAAAGTGAGTGGTCTCCTTATTTAAAAGAAAGTGCCATTTTTTCAAATTTTGTTCAGACGATTGTAAAAGAAGGCTTCGCTAAAAAAATACCTCTTTCAGAATTTGCGTATCTGTATTTAATGATTCAGGCAAATTTTTTACCCTACTATGGTGCAAGTATGCAAGCTTATATTATTGAAGAGCATTTTTTGAAAAAAACAACCTGCTATTTAAATACGCTGATAGCAACAACTAAATTTCGACAGATTTTTTGGGAGAAAAAGATCGAGCATTCCAAAGCAAGTGTGATAAGCTTTCTCTCTTTTCACTTACTTTATGAGTTAGTTTCTGATTTATCATTCGAGCGAAATCGTTCTGTCAACAAATTACAGGAAATGTACCCTAAGTTTCTGAAAAGGATTCATACGTGTGTTGATGAACTGATAGTAGAAATTCCAGTCTATAAAAAAGTGAAGAGAGAGTTACTTGTGCATCGCTACTTCACAATCTTATCGACTCTTACATCACCGGTTTACAATGAAAAAAAGATCGTCATTTGTTTGATGACAGATTTCTCCATGGAAAAAGAATATGAATTAGGTAAGCGAATCACTGCTTTTTTTCAATACAAATATAATTTAGTCGTTATTTATGCTCGAACATCCAGTACGATCGGTTATGCAACGCTTATTTTAACGACCACGTACCACCAAAATTTATTTCATCAGTGTGAAAGGCCAGTGATGCTAATTGATATTGAATTTTGTGAAAAACAGTTTTTTCAATTGGAAAAATACTTAAAAAAAGTGATTAGTTGAAGCCCTTTCATAGAGTTGTGGTACACTATAAAAGTAAAGACAAATTTAGGAGGTTTCACAGTGAAGAAAATTCAATTTGGAACAAGTGAGTTAAAAGCGGCATCGGTCATTCTTGGATGTATGAGGATGAATGGAGCAGAAAATCCTACAGAAGTAATTGAAACCGCATATGAGAATGGCATTGATTTTTTTGACCATGCGGATATTTACGGAGGAGGAGAATGTGAAACGATTTTTGGCAAAGCTCTAAGAGAATCCGCAATTAATAGAGAGGATATCATTATCCAAACAAAATGTGGGATCCGCAAAGGAATGTTTGACTTCTCAAAAGAACATATCGTTGCTTCTGTTGAAGGCAGTTTAAAGCGTTTGGGTGTGGATTATGTTGATGCTTTATTATTACATCGCCCTGACACTTTAGTAGAACCAGAAGAAGTTGCTGAAGCTTTTGATCAATTAGAATCTCAAGGAAAAGTAAAATATTTTGGTGTAAGTAATCAAAAACCAATGCAAATTGAATTGCTGAAAAAAACCGTCAAACAACCATTGCTGGCAAATCAGCTACAGTTTGGAATCAAGCATACTGGAATGATCGATCAAGGAATTCATGTTAATATGACTGATGAAGCAAGTATTGACAGAGATGGGAGTATTTTAGATTATTCTAGATTGAATCAAATGACGATCCAAGCGTGGTCTCCTTATCAATATGGATTTTTTGAAGGTGTTTTTCTTGGAAATGATAAATTCTCAGAGTTAAACCAAATACTGGATCGCATTGCCGAAAAGTATGGTTGCTCGTCAACTGGTTTAGCAACGTCTTGGATTTTAAGACACCCTGCGAATATGCAAGTGATTGCAGGAACGATGAATACTAAGCGTATCAAAGAAATAGCGCAAGCAGCTGATATCGTACTTTCAAGAGAAGAATGGTATGAGATTTATAGTGCTGCGGGGAATATTCTACCTTAAAATACAAGTTTTTCATATAATCTTCACAATGATTTAGTATGATTCTTTTTGTAAAGCAATTCTATTTTGTGTGTGAATAATATAAAAAGTCCATTCCGTGTGTGGGAATGGACTTTTGGCTCTTTGTCAACTAATGTTGGTAAAGAAAATCCAAAGAATGAAATCGATGAATATGAAACCTAGAGGAAATTTCCTCTAGGTTTTTTTGTTTTCTTGAAAAAGAATGGTGCCAAAACACAAAGAAATTCTCAATTTGAAATTGTAAAAGTTACGGAACCCGTAAGCATTTCTCTTCAACACTTTAATATGGTTATTTAAACCTTCTAATGGTCCATTAGAATAAGACAATTCTAGCGCATGTTTAATTTCATTTTGGTACTTCTTAAACGTACCAATAGTCTTTTGATAGTAGGGAGGAAGACGGCGGAAATCTTCGTCTAATAGTGCATGAAACCGATCAAAGTCTCTTGTCTGTATAGCATAAAGAAAGTCCTGATAACAGGTGTGGCCACTTTTCAACTCGTCATCATACGCAAGTAATCGATCAACGATCTCTGTTTCAGTTAAATAGGTGCGGAAAGAAGGACGCCAAAGGCGTTTTTCAAAATCAAGCTTCGATTGATTTTTTTGAAGAAGCTTCCAGTAGTTCTTCAAGTGTCGATATTTTTTCGCTTCTGTATTTCCCTGATGAAGAAAGGTGTTCATTCTCTGAATGCGGTGCTTTAAAAAGGTTCGACCGATGAGTTGGACAATATGAAAGCGATCAAGAATAATCTGAGCCATCGGGAATAACTTTTTGACGAGAGAAAAATAAGGAGCATACATATCGCAAACAATATACTTAACCGTTTTACGAACAGTCAAAGGAAATCGTGAAAAATAACGCTCTAGAAAAGGGAGCTGACGATTTTCAACAACATCAATTAACTGCTTGGTTTGCCCATCCATCATGATGAAACTCATCGAAGCCGTGACTTGTTTCACTGATTTGAATTCATCAAAACAAAGAACTTCCGGTAAGGTGAGTCGATTGATTTTTTTTGGCTCATAAAATCGTTTCAAGACACGGTAAACAGAGGAAACAGAGACCTTCTTTTGACGTGCAATTTGACTCATAGAAGTGACGTTTCGGAGGCGGTCAGCAATGGACAGCTTCACCTTCGATGAAATCGAACACCCTTTTTCAACAAGACTCGTTTCTGCAACAAATGTTCTGTCACAAGAATGACAGAAGAAACGACGTTTCTTCAAGCGTAAATACGTTTGATACTCCGAAACATCGTTGAGTAAAATCAAACAGCTTGTAAAGCCCCAACGGATAATTGCTTCCTTTTCTTCTTGATCACAGTGAGGACAAATATGCGCAGTATAATCGAGCGTACCAGAAAAGACCTGACAGATTCTTCCTTTGACCCGTTCTTTTTTTAAGCAGTTTTCGTTAAAAGTGATATTTAAGTCTAGAATATCTAAGGTATTTTTGATAAGATTTGTATAGGACATCTTGATTTCCTCCTTTTTGAATGGTTTTAGACGACTTCATTCTAAAGGATATCAGGGTGTCTTTTCTATTATTTTGCATTAAAAAAGATGCCAGTGATTTCTCACCAACATCAGAAAGTATAGAGCCAAAAAAGGGATGACGTCTACAGTTTTTTCTTTTATACTTAACGTATGAAAACGTTTTAAAGGGGAGTGGGAAAAATGATGACAAAACACCCAATGAATGGCAGAGATCAGTACATGATGATTTCCTTGGAAGAACTTGTCCCAACAGATCACTTGATTCGAAAAGTAGATAAAGCAATCGATTTTACCTTCATTTATCCAATTGTTGAATCAACTTATTCGACCTTAGGTCGACCAAGTATTGATCCTGTGGTTTTAGTCAAAATCGTCTTCATTCAATATCTCTTTGGTATCCGTTCCATGCGTCAAACCATAAAAGAAATAGACACGAATGTCGCTTATCGTTGGTTTTTAGGCTACGATTTCAATGAAACCATTCCACATTTCTCTACCTTTGGAAAAAACTATGTTCGCCGCTTTCGAGAGACCACACTCTTTGAAGATATCTTTGCCTACATACTGGAACAAGCTGTCAAAGCTCGGATGGTTACGGAAGATGTTCTCTATATGGATTCTACTCATATCAAAGCCAATGCAAACAAGCACCATTTTACTAGAGAAATGACCCATATTGAAGCTAAGGCCTATCAATCAGAATTAGAGAAAGAAATTAACGAGGAACGCATCAAGGCAGGAAAGCGTCCTTTTATTTTCCTGCCAGAAAGTGAGCTGAAAGAACGAAAAATAAGTAAAGTAGACCCAGAGAGCGGATATTATGTAAAAGGAGAACGAGAGAAACAATTTGCTTATTCTGCTCATACTGGTTGTGATGAACATGGATTCATTTTTGATGTCATTGTGACTCCTGGTAACCGTCATGATAGTCAAATTGCTCCTGATTTAGTTGCCTCTATCTGTACTAAATTTCCAGCGATATACGCTGTGGCTGCTGATGCTGGGTATAAAACTGCCACTTTTATAGAATTTCTCCGTCGGAGAAATCTTCACCCTGTTCTTCCTTATACACGACCTAGAGGTGATCGAACGTTACTAGCCAAAAATCAATTTGTCTATGACGAATACTACGATTGTTACCTGTGCCCTGAAAATCACCCCTTACATTTTTCTACACTTACTCGAGAGGGATACCGTGAATATAAGTCAAAATCTTACATTTGTCAGAACTGTCCGCAATTGAAGCAGTGCACAAGAAGTCAAAATCATCAAAAAGTAGTGACTCGTCATATTTGGCAAGCTGGGTTGGAAAATGCAGAACATCTTCGTCATACGTCCTTTAATCGAGAGACATACCGCAAACGAAAAGAAACTATTGAAAGAGTGTTTGCCGATGCAAAAGAGAAGCACGGGATGCGCTGGACAAAATACCGAACCTTGGAAAAAGTCGCAGTGCATACGAGGCTGATTTTTGCTGCAATGAACTTAAAGAAATTAGCCTTGTGGGGCTAGAAAAAGGCGAATGCCTTTATTTTTTTACTTTGATTTTGATACTAAGATAAAAAATACGCTCAACACTCTATTTTCTGAATGTTGAACGTATTTGTCTACAGTCTGAAGCCTGAACTAAAACTAGTTTTAGTTCAGGCTTTTTTCTGATTTATATTTTGGCACTGTATTTCTTTTGACTAACCTGACGTGAATTTCACGTTCAGGAAGCTGCGTTTTATTTAATTGATTATATAAATAAATAAAAGAATTCTCAGCCTGATGATTGATAGAATAATCGACCGTCGTAATATGCATTAAATCACTGATTTCACTGTTATCAAATCCAATAACTGCTACGTCTTCTGGGATAGAATAGCCTAATGTTTGCAATCTTGAAATAAATCCCGCGGCTACGAAGTCAGTATAAAAAGCCATTGCAGTTGGTTTTTCCATCATTTCATGCCATAAATCAGCAATAGACTGCCCATTGTTGCTGTTGCTTTCTTCATGAAAGATCCAGTTTTTTCTAATAGGTAAATGCTTTTCCTCATGAAAATCATCGATCGCTTTTAAGCGAGCTTTGGTATTTAGATTTTTTACGTTTCCTAAAACATGGCCGATAGAACGATACCCTTGATCGAAAAGATACTCTAATGACTTATAATAGCCTTTATAATGATCAATATAAGAAGAATAGATCCGTTCAGAATCTATTCGGTGCCAGGTTGCGATAGGGCCATAAATGCTATAAGATTCTATGACATCCCATTCATTTGCTCTAGTTAAGATGAATACGCCGTCAAGCTGTTTGTACTTCATTTGATTGAGTGCTTCGATTTCTTTTTTCTTATCGCCATCAGTGAAATAGACAGTGACATAATAATTATAGGTTTTTGCAATTGAAATAAAGCTTTCTAAAAAGACACCCAAAGGACCAAAAGAACCATGAGCTAAAAAACCAATTGTTTTGGTTTCACCACTTTGAAGGTTTCGTGCAATTAGATTAGGAGAATATGCGAGCGTTTCCATTGCTTCCAATACTTTTTTTCTGCTTTCTTGACTGACATAGCCATTTCCGGAGATGACCCTTGAAACAGTTGATTTTGATACATTCGCTTGTTTTGCTACATCAATGATAGTCGTCATGTGTGTACACCTCATAGTTTAAATTGAGTAAGGAGAAAAATTGCCTCGACACTTACTAAATAAGTATACCATAAAAAAATTATAAAAAGTCCTTGACATGGGAACATTCCCACAGATTATCCTATAAATGTAAACGATGTCAGAACGTATTCTGAACAAAAAATCAGGAGGGAAACACATGACAAGAGATGCATTGAAAATCGCTACAATTGGTGGAGGATCTAGCTACACACCAGAGTTGATCGAAGGATATATCAAAAGAAAAGATGAATTACCGATCAAAGAAATTTGGTTAGTTGATATTGAAGCAGGAAAAGAAAAATTAGAAATCGTTGGCGAGATGGCAAAACGTATGGTCAAAGCGGCTGGCTTAGACTGGGAAGTTCATTTGACTTTGGATCGTCGTGAAGCCTTGAAAGATGCCGACTTTGTTTCTACACAATTCCGTGTAGGTTTATTGGATGCTCGTATCAAAGATGAGAGAATTCCTTTATCCCATGGTGTTTTAGGTCAAGAAACAAATGGAGCAGGCGGTATGTTTAAAGCATTCCGTACAATTCCAGTGATCTTAGGCATCATTGAAGATATGAAAGAACTATGTCCGAATGCTTGGTTGGTAAACTTTACAAATCCTGCTGGAATGGTCACGGAAGCTGCAATCAAACACGGCGGCTGGAAAAAGACAGTTGGATTATGTAATGTACCAATCGGTCACCGCAAACAGGCTGCTGAAAAATTAGGTGTTCCGGAAGAAGACTTATTCTTCAAGTTTGCAGGAATCAATCATTTCCACTGGCACCGTGTATGGGATAAAGAAGGAAATGAGCGAACTCAAGAATTGATCGATTTGATTTATGGTCCGCAAAATGAACAAGAAAGTCATCTGAAAAATATTTGGGATGCACCATTCCATTATGAACAATTAAAAGACTTAGGTATGCTGCCTTGTGGCTATCACCGTTATTACTACATCGAAGATGAGATGCTGAAACATTCAGTTGAAGAATTTGAAAAAGGTGAAACAAGAGCACAAGTCGTAAAAGAAACGGAAGCACGCTTGTTTGAATTATACAAAGATCCAAAACTAGATTACAAGCCAAAAGAATTAGAGCAACGTGGCGGAACACACTACAGTGATGCTGCTTGCGAAATGATTGCTTCGATCTATAACGATAAACGTACAGACATGGTCGTTTCAACAGAAAACAATGGTACAATTACTGATTTGCCATATGATTGTGTTGTAGAAGTTTCTGGTCCGGTAACTTCTCATGGACATGAACCATATAATTGGGGTGCTTTCCCGCCAGCAGCTAGAGGGATCATCCAAAATATGAAAGGAATGGAAGAAACAGTGATCCGTGCTGCAATCGATGGAGATTACGGAGCTGCTTTACATGCCTTTACAGTGAATCCATTAGTTCCTGGAGGCACAATGGCTAAAACACTCTTAGATGAGCTATTGATCGCACATAAAGATCATTTACCAAACTTCTCAGAATCGATCGCTAAAATCGAGAAAGAACAACCAGATACAGTTGCTTATGTGACTGAATTGATGAAAAGTAATTAATGACTTAAAAAAAACTCCGATGAAATAATCGGAGTTTTTTGCTTATATTTAAATCAAATAATTTTAGTTGTCATCGTGTTCTTCAAGAAAGAGCGAATGGGTTGCTCTGGTTCAACGCTAAATCGATAAGAACGGTAACGAAACAATTGGCTCAAGACTCCAAAAGAAATCATTTCAACGAAAAAGAAAATTTTCAAAGAATCAATGGAAAGGCTAATCAATGAAATAGCCAAAAATAATGTTATGAGTAGAGCGAATAATTGCTGGATTTGGTTTGTATTTGTGATGGTTACTTCTTTAGTATCCGATGTGACTTTGATTTTTTGAGAAAAACGAAAAAGACCTTCTCTAAACTCTAACGTATCTCCTTCATTAACTTCTAATTCAGTTGAAAAATTATTGAATAGTTTCCCTTGGTAAGCGCCATTTTTATACACAGAGAAATGACGAACACATCCCCACGTTGTTTGTCTTTTTAGTACAATTTTCATTCATATCACCTCTTGTAACTATTTTCCCATGATTCAAATAAAAAAGAATCAATCAAAAGACTGATTCTTTTTATCACTTTTATCGTTCTTAAGTCTTAGAAGTTAAATATCTTCTAAAGGAAGGTAGGTATACTCGGCTATTTCAGCCGCATGAGTTCCTGCCACATGTCCTGTAACAAAAGCTGCAGTCACATTATAACCGCCAGTGTATCCATTGATATCCAATAATTCCCCTGCAAAGAATAAGCCATTGATCAGTTTACTTTCCATTGTTTTAGGTTGGACCTCTTTTAAAGAAATTCCGCCTCCAGTAACAAAAGACTTTTCGATCGGCAAAGTTTTTTCTGCTGTTATTGAAAAAGACTTTAAGGTTTTTGTGAACTGTTCTAATTGTGTTTCAGAGACTTTTTTAGCTGTGGTGTCAGTCAGCTCAAGCTCTGTCAATAGATAATCCAAAAGACGCTCAGGAATCAGATTTTTCAACGCATTTTTAAAAGACTTTTCAGGTTGCTCCGAAATCATCGACTGGACGCTCTTATTTAATTCAGCTTGTGTATTTTCCGGGAAAATATCTAAGCGTAATGAGACAGCAGCTTCGGGATTTTTAGCTAATTCTTGATTGACAAAACTAGAACATCTCAAAGCTGCAGGACCAGAAATGCCAAAATGAGTAAAAAGAAGATCCATTTGGTGCGAAACAATGACTTTATTTTTTTGATTTAAGACAGAAAGCGAAACATCTTGTAAAGATAGACCTTGAAGTGTTTTTTTCTGAATAAATGAATCATTTGAGACAATAGGGGACTCAGTTGCATAAAGTGTGGTGATCGTGTGACCTACTTTTTTAGCTAGCTTGTATCCATCTCCAGTAGAACCAGTAGAAGGATACGTTCTTCCGCCGGTCGTTAGAATAACACAAGGCGCATATAGCTTTTGATCGGCTAACGCAACTCCGATCATTTGACCTTCTTTATGTAAAAGTTTTTCAACCTTTGCTTCTGTATAAATAGTGACCTCAAGTTGTTGTAGCTGATTAAAAAGAGTTTCTACAATCGTTTTTGAACGGTCAGTGACAGGGAACATTCTTCCGTGATCTTCCTCTTTTAAATGAGTACCGTTTGATTCGAAGAACGCCATAATATCATAGTTATTGAATTGAGAGAAAGCACTGTACAAAAATTTCCCATTTCCAGGAATGTGGGAAATGATTTCTTCTGCTGGTCGATTATTGGTCACATTACACCGTCCGCCGCCAGTCATCAATAATTTTTTTCCGACACGTTTATTTTTTTCTAGTAATAAGACTTTACTACCTGCTTGAGCTGCGGCGATTGCAGCCATCATACCGCTAGTGCCGGCACCAACGACAATAACATCAAAAAGTTTCATATATTTGCCTCCAATTCAATGGTAGTTTAACACAATTTTCAACTTTTTTCTCACTTTCTTGCAATTTACAGTAAAAAATTGTGGAAATTTTCTGAATTTAGGTTAAAATAGGATTATAACTATGAGAGGGTGATTAAATGGAAGCAAAACAGTATGTGGAAGAGATTCAAAAGAAGATTCATGAAAATGATCGAGGACAAGTAGAATACTTGCAAGCAGTCGATGAATTTTTACCAACGGTAGAGGTATTTCTAAAAGAAAACCCAGCATTCATTGAAGCCAATATTTTAGGGGTCTTGATCGAGCCAGAAAGAATTTTACAATTCAGAGTACCGTGGCAAGATGATCAAGGCAACTGGAAAGTCAACCGTGGTTATCGTGTGCAGTATAATTCTGCGATTGGTCCATATAAAGGTGGCTTGCGTTTTCACCCTAGTGTAAATTTGAGTGTGATGAAATTTTTAGCATTTGAACAAATTTTTAAAAATAGCTTAACTGGATTACCGATCGGCGGCGGTAAAGGTGGCAGTGATTTTGATCCTAAAGGAAAATCAGATGCCGAGGTCATGCGTTTTTGTCAAAGCTTTATGACGGAGTTACAAAAACATATCGGTCCAAGTACAGATGTGCCTGCAGGAGATATCGGTGTTGGAGCAAGAGAGATCGGCTACTTATATGGACAATACAAACGTTTGAGAAATTATGACGCGGGTGTTTTGACTGGGAAGCCATTAGGTTATTGGGGTAGTCAGGCTAGAACGGAAGCTACAGGTTACGGCTGTGTCTATTTTGTGAAACATCTATTGAACGATGCAAATGATTCTTTCCAAGGGAAAAAAGTTGTTGTTTCCGGTAGTGGAAATGTATCGATCTATGCGATGGAAAAAGCTAAAGAACTTGGTGCGACAGTTCTCACTTGTTCTGATTCAACTGGCTTTGTCTACGATCCAAATGGCATCGATGTGGAACTTGTCAAAGAATTGAAAGAAAAAAATCGTGAACGAATTTCTAAATATGTCGACACACATAAAGAGGCAGTCTATTATGATGGTCAATCTGTGTGGGATTTTGATGTGGCGTATGATATTGCTTTACCATGTGCAACACAAAACGAAATCAATGTAGAGCAAGCAAAACGCTTAGTTAAAAATGGCGGTAAAGTTGTAGCAGAAGGGGCAAATATGCCTTGTACGCTAGAAGCTGTGGATGTTTTAGCTGAAGCTGGTGTCTTATACTGCCCTGGTAAAGCAGCAAATGCTGGTGGTGTAGCAGTTTCTGCACTTGAAATGAGCCAAAACTCTGAGCGCTTATCTTGGTCATTCGAAAAAGTGGACAGCATGTTGGATGCTATCATGAAAAATATTTATGAGACTTGTCGTGACACTGCAGCAAAATATGATGCTAAAGATAACTTTGTTTTAGGTGCAAATATTGCAGGTTTTGAAAAAGTTGCAACGGCTATGCTGAGTCAAGGTTTAGTCTAAGAAAAAATCTAAACGTTAACGAGAGTGATGAAAGAACGATCGAATGCTTGGTCATGGTCGTTCTTTTTTCTTGCAATGAAGGCATTATGTTACGAGATAATTTCGTTATTTTAAATGAATTAACATAAAATTGGTACAGACGGTCATAATTTGCTTGAAAAATACAGGAAAAGAACGTAAAGTAGTTAATGTAGTAAGTTTAAATTCAAGGAGGAGAAGGAATGTCACACATTCAATTTGATTATTCCAATTTGACACCATTTATCGCTGATCATGAATTGGAATACATGCAGACACAAGTGACTGCAGTAGACAAAGCATTACGAGAAGGAACTGGAGCAGGCAGTGATTTTACTGGCTGGATCGATTTACCAGAAAATTATGATAAAGAAGAATTTGCCCGTATCAAAAAAGCAGCTGAAAAAATCCAGTCTGATTCTGAGGTTTTAGTTGTTATTGGGATCGGTGGTTCTTATTTAGGTGCTAGAGCAGCAATTGAATTTTTACATCATTCATTTAACAACTTATTACCAGCAGATGAAAGAAAAGCACCACAAATTTTCTTCGCTGGAAATAGCATCAGCTCAACTTATCTAGCAGATTTGATCAATGTTATTGGTGATCGTGACTTCTCAGTAAACGTGATCTCAAAATCTGGTACAACGACAGAACCTGCTATTGCGTTTAGAGTATTCAAAGAATTACTAGTTAAAAAATATGGTAAAGAAGAAGCAAACAAGCGTATCTACGCAACAACTGACCGCGCGAAAGGTGCTGTAAAAGTTGAAGCGGATGCTGAAGGTTGGGAAACATTTGTAATTCCTGATGATGTTGGCGGACGTTTTACTGTATTGACACCAGTAGGCTTGTTACCGATCGCTGTTAGCGGAGCGGATATCGATAGTTTGATGAATGGGGCAAATGATGCTCGTAAAGAATACGCATCAACGACAGATTTAAGCAAAAATGAAGCATATCAATATGCGGCATTAAGAAATATCTTATACCGTAAAGGTAAAACAACAGAAATGCTGATCAACTACGAACCAGGAATGCACTATTTCTCAGAATGGTGGAAACAATTATTCGGTGAATCAGAAGGAAAAGATCAAAAAGGTATTTTCCCAGCTGCAGCTGACTTTTCTACTGACTTGCATTCAATGGGTCAATATGTACAAGATGGTATGCGTAACTTATTTGAGACAGTCGTTAAAGTTGAAACACCGCGTCATGTTGTTTCAATTCCTGAATTAGAAGAGGATTTAGATGGACTTGGCTACTTGCAAGGTAAAGAAATCGACTTTGTAAATACAAAAGCGTTCCAAGGAACGTTGCTTGCTCACACAGATGGCGGCGTGCCAAATATGGTAGTAAAAATTCCTGCAATGGATGCTTATTCATTAGGTTATGTAATGTACTTCTTTGAAATCGCTGTTGGGATTTCAGGATACTTGAATGGCGTAAATCCATTTGACCAAGAAGGTGTGGAAGCTTACAAGAAAAATATGTTTGCTTTACTTGGTAAACCAGGCTTTGAAGAATTAGCGAAAGAATTGAACGCTCGCTTGTAGGACGCTGTTTACAGCGCTCTAATAATAGTAAAAAGAATGCCACCAAAACAGATGCTAAAATCGCTTTGGTGGCATTTTTTTAAGCTTTGGTTTTCATATAACTATCTAATTTATCCATAGCACTCTGTTTCACTTCTGCTGTTATATGAGCGTAGATGAGGGTGGCAGTTAGATTTTTATGTCCTAATATTCCCTAAAATTTGAGTATTGCCCGTCTCCAGTTTTCCGTTTTTCAAAAGATACTCAGCTTCAAATCGCTGATTCTTTCGCTTTTGTATAAAAAAAGCAACCTATTAAGACTGCTTTTCCTTTTTGTATTTTGTTAGGAGAAAAGAAACGATTGTGTAAATAGTTAAGGTTATCAAAGATACCTCACTTATTTTGATAAACAGATGCCCTAAATCGTAATTAATAGAAAATTGTTTTTGAAGATTAATCTTCTCATCCAATGTTAAAGTATCTGGATCTTGCATAGGGAGAAAATTTAAAGTTAGGATAACTCCTATTAGCCAAATTAGAAGAAGAACAAAATACAAGCTTTGTATTATTTTTTTTCTATTAATCACAGTAATAAACTCCTATCTTGACATAGTCCTCACAATTTCAATTTTATAAGGTTTGATGGCACCTAATGTTTGGACAAATACACAATAATTATTTCCGAAACCTACACCAAAATTATTACTATATCCATTAACTTCCCACTTAAAGTCAAATATATCAGTAACTTTCACCGTAGTAAAGTAGTTACCATTTGCTTGTCTTTTATATGATACGGTATAAGATACTCCTCTCAATGCAGTCATAAGATGTCCACTAGGGAAAGTATGTGTACCTGAAAACGATCCTGAAGCTCGTCCACCTCTGAACGCTTCAGCTTTTAAACGACTGTAATATGCAGTCATAAGACTTTCACTGTCTACCATTCTTGCCCAAGTATCGTCTTTATTCTAATAAGTTGCTGGAGTGTAATTAGTACCAATTTTGTCTAACGGTACAATCGCGCGTCTCATATAGTTTGCAGTTTGCCAGTGTCCCATACGATCAACAACAGCGATGCCTGCTTTATAAGCTGCAATTGCTGTTGGATATGGTGTAATAACTCTTTTTTGTGAAAGGTTGGAAGACTCAATCACGTCTTCTAGTTTTTCATCTTGTGTAGAATCAAAATTATCTAACTCGGATAGCGCAGAATTCAAAAAGGAATTAAAATCTTCCGCAGAATCATTTTCGGAAGCTACCTCATAATACATGTCAATTGTACTTTCAATATAGTCCTTATTTGCAGGTTCAGAAGCTGAAAGTTCTGCAATTAAGTTACTATTTTCCTCATTGATTTCAAATTTTTCTTGGGCTTCAACAGTTGTACTAAAACCAAGACCTAACAGTAACAAAGTAACCCCTAGTAATTTTTCCATAATATTCCTCCTTTTTGAAGTGATGAAAGTATACTATATAATTCTATTAGAATCAAATTTATTTTTTGTTGGTGGATTTTATGTGATGTGTAAAAAGGCGGTTGAAATTGTTCCTTTAACGTGTGTATCTTGAAAGATAATAAAAATCCCGACCGATTGAATAGACATACGAAGTAGGAATTTTTTTGTATATCTAAAAGGGTGGCATATTTTGATAAAAGTGGCATAAAAAGATTTTTATGGTGAAAGTAGATAATAGAAATGCCTATAAGTAGCCAATTATGGCTACTGTGATAGTTCTAATAAAGAATAACTTACAAGAAAAAAATGTTTGCGCTACTTGGTAATCCAGGCTTTAAAGAATTAGCGAAAGAATTGAACGATCGCTTATAATTTTGATTATTATTCAGTTGAAAAAGGAACGCTCATGAGTTGAGCGTTCCTTTTTCTAAGTATAAATAAATTAGTTAACTGGAAAATCAGCTTTTCCATATTCTGTTCCTAATATGTCTTGTGCGATTAAAGTAACAGGTGTCTCAGTATCAGTCAATTCATAACCCATTGCACTTGCTACAGTTCCGCCAGGTTTGATTTCTGCCATTTGAGACTCTAAAAATTGAGCATCTGGTAAAGGTGAAACATTTAACTTGTTCACTTTATTTGGATCATTATCTTGAACAGCTTTGAAACTCATGATCCATGCCATATTTGGATTGATCTCAGCTTCATCTTTGTAATCAGGTGAAACTAAAGTATCAAACCAAAAAGCTAGTACTGGTTTTTCCCCATATTCATTGCCAGGTTCACCCGGTTGAATCACTTTGTTGCTTGTGATTTTGATAGTGTATGAATTGCCTTTAAGTGTTGTACCATCAAAAGTTGAGTCTGCAGCTGAAGAAACGAAATCGCCCGTTGTTTCAGTCTTTTCCTCTTTTTTTGTAGTTGAGCTGGTTTCACTGGCTTTTGACTCTTTGCTTCCAGAATCAGTTGATCCGCAGCCCATAAGTGCAAATAAAAGTATACCACCCATAAACATAATACTTGTTTTTTTCATTTTCGAATTCCTCACTTTGTGATATAATATTTTTGCTAAGAGAAATTCTGTTTGGTTGCTCCGTTATGTGTCAGCATAACAGAGCTTTTTTTATTGATCGATTTTTAGCTAGTTGTTATTTATATTCATCATCTTTGGGATAAGGCAGGACGTGAAGATAGTCATCGTCTTCTACGGGGGCATCTACATTATCTACCTCGTGTTGTGAATAGGTGTTTTGCTGAAAGTCGTGTTGTGTTTCTTTTGGAAGGTCACTAGTATTCATTGTTGAATGAAGAGTGTCTGTCTGCTCTGGATTATGTTGAGCTAGACGAGCCTTGGCTTCTTTTTCAGCTTTGATTTGATTGTCGTGTTTATTCGTTTGACCTTTTCCACTTGTAAAAGTTAAATAAATGATCAATAAAATCATGATGATCGTTGCTATGATCAAAGCAATAAACATACCGAATGAGATAAACATATTGATTCAACCTCCTTTATCCATTATTGACAAGTACTAGTGTATCAAATGTTAACGCTATCGTCATCTGTTTCTAGCGAACAATTGCGTTTTTCTTAAGAAGGATTAATATAATTTGCATAAAAAGGAAAGAATTGTGTAGGAATTTGCTCCTTTGTGGTAAACTATAGAAAGCAAGTTTTTGGAGGAATGAAATTGAAATCAAAAGAGCTATTACATACAGTATTATATTTTGCAGCTTTTGCGCTGATCCTATTTTTATTAAGACAATTTGTCTTCACCCCGGTGGTTGTCAAAGGGCATTCGATGGACCCGACATTAGCTGATGGTGAACGAGTGATCGCGCTGAAAAATACTGAGATCAAACGGTATGACATTGTGACATTTCCAGCGCCGGATGAACCTAAAAAAAGCTATATCAAGCGAGTGATCGGACTTCCAGGAGATTCTATCGAGTATAAAGACGATGTGTTATATATCAATGGTAAAGAAACAAAAGAGCCTTACTTGGATGAATTTAAAGGTGAACTGACAGATGGAATGCCATTTACCTTTGATTTTACCTTGAAAGAAGTCACAGGTAAGGACAAAGTTCCAGCGGGCGAATATTTCGTGATGGGAGACAATCGAAGAAATTCTAAAGATGGAAGAATGATCGGTTTCATCAACGAAAAGGATATTTCTGGTGATGTTAAATTTGTGTTATGGCCGTTCAGTCGTTTTGGAACTCTTTCAAAAGTTGAGCAGTAGATACGTTGCACTTACTAAAAAAACAGAAAGCTCTCTTTTAATTAAGAGGCTTTTTTTGTTAGATATTGTCTATGATAGTCATAAAGATTATGTGCTACACTATAAAAAGAATCAACAGCTAAAAAGGATGTGACAAAATGAGTCTGCAATTTGTACGTGGAACAGCTGATATGGATTTGGAAGAAGAATTGATACAAGCTTCATTGGACTGGCTTTCAAAGGACAAAAGAAATGAAGTTTTTTATCTAGTACCCAATCATATGAAATTTGAACAAGAAATCAATACATTGAAACGAATTCAAACACTCAAAAACCAATCGAATGATTCGATTGCGACAATGCGTCTACAAGTGTTCAGTTTTTACCGCTTAGCTTGGTATTATCTTCAAAATACACAATATTATAGCTCAGAAGTGTTGTCAGAAGCTGGAGCGGCTATGGTGTTTAGGAAGATATTGTCTGAAAGTGAAGAAGAACTGAGTGTTTTTCGTGGAGAAATCAACAAAGCTGGCTTTATTCAACAGTTATTTGAACTCTATCAAGAGATGAAAGAGGGGAATATTGAAATCCAGCAACTCTCTGATTTTCTAAAAGAAACTAAACTAGGCGGGAAAGAACAGGATCTACAATTAAAGATTCAAGATATTCAATTGATCTTTTCACGATTTGAGGAGACTATGAGTCATTATGGCATCAAGTCAGCTGAGATCATCAATTATTTGGCGGAATATCTGGAAACGAAAGAGCTTAAACATGTTTTGTTTGTGATCACAGGGTATCATCATTTTTCTGCGAGAGAATTAAAACTGATCGAGGTTTTATTGCGACAAAGTGGAGAAGTAAAGATATCTATGGTCGTCGATAAAAAATATGCCGTAGAAATACCGTCATCAATGGATTTATTTTATGAAACGGGAACGACGTATCAGCAGCTATATCAATTGGCTAGAAAATCAAATATCGCTGTTTTGCCAGATATCGTCGAACATGATAAGCCATTGATCACAGAAGTAGATCTTCAAGCTCTTGGCGATTACTGGATCGATTCGCAAGAGAAAACAATCAAGAAAAGTAAAACAAGTATCAAAAATGACCATCTACAGATATGGCAGGCAGAAACGCCAAAAGAAGAAATCGATCATATTGCTAAAGAAATTAGAAGATTAGTTGTGGAAGAAGGCTATCGTTATAAAGATATTCAAGTATTGACTCGTGATCTGGATAGCTATGAGACACTTCTTGAACCACTTTTTTCACTCAACGATATTCCAATTTATTTGGATCGAGATATGGCGATGGAGCAGCATCCGTTGGTTGAATTTATTCAATCCTTATTCGCAATAAATGCTTATCGCTACAGATATCGTGATGTTTTACGATTCTTGCGAACAGAATTATTCTTTCCTATTGAAGATGAGATTTCCAGTGAAGAATGGCAACAACAACGAGATGAATGGCGCAGGAAAATCGATGTGACTGAGAATGTTGTGCTTGCTTATGGTTATGAAGGGTATCATTGGGAACAAAATAAAGACTGGCGTTTTATCCGTTACGATTTTGAATCAGATCAACAAGATGATACTGAACAAATTGAACAGGATTCAAATGTCGTTCGTAAAATGATCCAGCAAACCATTCCTGCTTTTTTTAAAGCCATTCAAAAAGCAAAAACAGGGATTGAAGCTGCAGATTGCTTTTATCGTTTTTTAGTGCACAGCGGCGTTGAAAAGCAATTGATCATGTGGCGAAATCAAGCAGTTGCTAATGGAGAGCTTGAAGCAGCTAGAAACCATGAACAAACTTGGGAAGCTTTGATGACTTTGATGGATGAATACGTGACGATCTATGGTGGAGATTCGTTTGACCTATCCACATTTGAAACGATTTTTTCAAGCGGTCTAGAAGGATTACGTTATAATAAGGTACCTACAGCTATTGACCAAGTTCAGGTAAGAGCCATTGATTTAGCGCGTCCAGGTCAAGCAAAAGTTGTTTTTGTTATTGGCTTGACTGATCAAGTCTTACCGCAAAAAATCGAAAATAAAACATTGCTTTCAGATGAAGAACGACAATTTATGAGTGAACGTCTTGGTGAAGGTCAATATTTGCTAAACGATACAAGAAAAAGTATCGCTAAAGAGCCATTTATTGCTTATATCATGCTTAGTTCGGCTAGAGAACGTTTATATCTAACATATCCTAGTGTAAAAGATACAGTCAAAGACGTTAAAATGTCTCCTTATTTATTGAATATCCAAAAAGATTTAAATCTGTCTATCATAGAAAAGAGAGCATTGCTGATTTCAGATGATGAGCAGGAAAGCTTAGCGCATATTGGGACTTATCGGACATTGATCAGTGATTTAACCAATCTAAAACGGCAGAAAAAGGAAACGCAAGCACCTTATTTAACATTTTGGGATCGTTTAGAAAAAGTGTTGATGAAAAAAGAGCAAAGTCTGTTGGCGCAGCATGTCTTTGAAAGTTTAGCCCACAAAAATGTTCCTGAAAATCTACAGGAACAGCTGGCGCAAAATTTATATAGTAAGCAGATCTATACTTCTGTTTCGAGAATGGAAAGCTTTTACCGTTGTCAGTATCAATATTTCTCTCGCTTTGGTTTAGGCTTAAAGGAACGGGACGTATTTGGACTATCTCCAGCAGCTACAGGTGATTTTTTCCATGAAGCACTTGATCAGTTTTTCAAATTATTGATCATGGAAAAGAAACAATTGACTGATTTGACAGACAAGGAAGTCAACGAGTTTACAGAGAAAATTTTGAATTCTGTTTTTGGCGAAATCAAATTTTCGATTTTAGATTCTTCAAGCCGAATGAATTATATTCGCTATCAGCTCGGTCAAACGATCAAAAAAGTCAGCTGGGCATTGAAGCGTCAAAGTGAACGGAGTGGAATGAGCACAGTCCAAACAGAAATTTTATTTGGGCAGCTAGCAAGTCAAAAAGGTATCAAGGGACTAGAACTACCTCTTAAAAATGGCGGAAATATCAGTGTACGCGGGAAAATCGACCGATTGGATCAATTAGTTACACCAGATGCTCTTTATTTAGGTGTTGTAGATTATAAATCCAGTCATAAAAAGTTCAACATCACAGAAGCGTATTATGGATTAGCTATGCAGATGCTGACGTATCTAGACGTTGCGTTGATGGATGCGGTAAGCTTGGTAGGTCAAACGGCTAAGCCGGCGGGATCTTTGTATCTTCATGTCCATAACCCGATTCTTCCATACGAGGTTGAAGATAAAAAAGAGCAGCAACTACTGAAGAAATTTCAATTTGATGGTTTATTACTAAATGATCCGGTTCTATTAGAAAATTTAGATAAAAGTTTGGAACCAAAAAAGAGTTCTTTACTTTATCCGATCGAAGAATCCGCTAAAGAGCTGATCAAACCTGGCCGTCGTCAGGAAGATAAATTTGTAACGGAACCTGAGTTAGATGCATTATTGACCCATAACCGCAGTAAATTTATCGAGGCTGGAAATAAGATCACAAGTGGTGAAATCGAATTGAACCCTGCCTATCAAGGCAAAGAAAGAATTGCTTGTAAATTCTGTCCATTTAGAAGCGTCTGTAATTTTGATGTGATGCTAAAAGAAAATAACTACAACCGAATTGAAACATTATCCAAAAAAGAAGTAATGGAACGATTGATACTTGATGAACAGGAAGGAGGACGAAGTGATGAGTAAGGAGATTCCTTTACGTCCAGAGAATGAACTTTTTACGGACAATCAGTGGCAAGCAGTATTTGACGGGGATGAAAACATTTTGGTTTCTGCATCTGCGGGTTCTGGAAAAACGACCGTCCTTGTTCGCCGTGTGATCGAAAAACTAAAAAGTGGGACCGATATTGATCGATTACTGATCGTTACTTATACTGAAGCTGCCGCAAAAGAAATGAAAGAACGAATTCAAGTTGCCTTGCAAAAAGCAATTACCAATGAAAGTGATGCTGAAAAGAAACAACATTTTATTCGTCAATTGACATTGCTTCCTACCGCTAATATCAGTACGTTACATGCGTTTTGTTTGACGGTGATTCGTCGGTTTTACTATTTGATCGATATGGATCCTGTGTTTCGACTGTTAACGGATGAAACAGAAATGCTTTTGTTGAAAGAAGATGTTTGGGATGAGTTAAGAGAAACATTTTATGCAGAAAACCGCGAACCCTTCTACCAATTGACAGGGAATTTTTCTAACGATCGAAGCGACGAAGGGCTAACACGTTTGGTATTTTCACTTTATGAATTTGCTAAAGCAAATCCTGATCCTAAACAATGGCTTACTCATTTGGCGGATAGCTATCGAGCAGATGGTAAACTGGGAGATTCGATCTTATTCCAAGAGTTTATAAAGCCCCAAGTGATGGAAACTTTAATGCGCTGTGTGGAACGTTATGAGGAAATGATACAGTTGACTGAAGGGGAAGAAAAACTTGAAAAAATCGCTGTACTTGCTCGAAATGAAAAGGAGTTTGTAGAGACATTCAGCAGTCTGTTAGCAGACGATGATCTAGAAGCTGGTTTTGAAGTTTCAAAAACAGTGACGTTTGAACGATATCCAACAGTCAGAGTTGAGGAATTAAAAGAAATTGCCAGTCAAGCAAAGGGATTACGTGAGCAAAACAAAAAAGCGATCACTACAGTTATTGACGATTTGTTTACTTTATCTCCGCAGAAAATGAAAGAGGTCATGGCTCAGGCCTTCCCTGTTGTTGAGGAAATGGCACGAGTCGGTCAAGCTTTTATCGAGGCGTATGGTAGACAAAAATTAGCCAAAGGCTTGGTTGATTTTAACGATCTGGAACATTTTACCTTAGCTATTTTGGCAAAAAAAGATGCGGATGGCTGGCATGCCACAGAAGCATCCACTTATTATCGGGATAAATTTGATGAAGTACTCGTCGATGAATATCAAGATATCAACCGGCTGCAGGAAACGATTCTTTACTGGCTGAGACGACCAGATGCTTCAGAGGGGAATTTATTCATGGTGGGTGACGTGAAGCAGTCGATCTATTCCTTTCGTTTAGCAGATCCTACGTTGTTCATTGAGAAGTATAACCAATATGGACAAAATAAAGACGGAAAAAGAATTGTTTTAGCAGAAAACTTCCGTTCGAGAAAGAATGTACTAGACTTTACGAACTTAGTTTTTGAACAGCTGATGGATGAACGAGTTGGCCAAATTGCCTATGATGAAGCAGCGCGATTGGTTCATGGTTTTGATCAATTTGAAGAAGCTGAAAATTATGATACAGAACTATTGATTTATGAAAAAAAAGCTGCTAAAACTGAAGAAGTGTCAATAATAGATGAGAGCCAGCTGGTTTTAGAAGACAAAACAGAGGGCGAACTGCACATGACTGCTTTGAAAATCAGAGAATTAGTGGATCAAAAATTCATGATCTATGATAAAGCAAATAAAACCAATCGCCCTGTAACATACAAAGATATTGTGCTGCTGACGCCGACGAAGAAAAATAATTTGACGATCTTAGAGATTTTTAAAACAGCAGGAATTCCAATTCAAGTGAATGATGCACAGAATTATTTTCAAGCAACAGAAGTACAAACGATGGTTTCTCTTCTACAGATCATTGATAATCCATATCAAGACATCCCACTCGCTGCAGTATTACGTTCGCCGATTGTTGGTTTGAGGGAAAATGATTTAGTCGAAATTCGTCTAGCTGCGAAAAAAAGTATGTATTATGATGCTTTTTTAGCATTCAACCAAAAAGTAGAGTTGACCAAAGAGCAACAGGAAATACAACTGAAAACAATGGAATTTGCAGAAAAATTGACAAAATGGCGGGAAATGGCAAGACGTAATCAACTAGCTTCTTTGATTTGGATGATCTATCAAGATACTGCTTATTTAGATTATGTTGGCGGACTGCCTGCTGGCAAACAGCGTCAAGCAAATTTGTATGCGCTGGTCGATCGTGCTGCGGCATATGAACAAACAAGTTTTCGCGGGTTATTTCAATTTGTACGATTTATTGAAAAAATGCAGGAGAAGGACAAAGATTTAGCTGAACCTGTCATTTTGAGTGAGGAAAATGCTGTTCGTGTCATGACGATCCATGCTAGTAAAGGGCTTGAGTTTCCGATCGTCTTTATTTTAGATATGACTAAAGAATTCAATTTAGGAGATTTAAATGAACGGTATATCTTTGATGATCGGTTAGGTGTAGGAATTCGTTATCTTGATCAGACAGAGCGGATGCTGTATGATACATTGCCGTTTTTAGCAATCAAGCAAGCAAAATTGAAAAAATTATTATCAGAAGAAATGCGTAAGCTTTATGTTGCATTGACCCGAGCTGAGCAAAAACTTTATTTGGTCGGTTCTTACAATGATCAGGCTGCACTTTGGAAAGAATGGCTGAAAGTCGGGGATGTTACAACAAAAGTGCTGCCTAGTGAAAATCGTCTTCAGGGAAAAAGCAGCTTGATGAATTGGGTAGGGATGAGTCTGATCCGTCATCAAAGCATGGCGAAGTTTCAAACCGAATTTGTGACCGAAAAAGTAGCGGGAATCACAACACATACGGCTGATTTTACTCTTTCATTTATGACTGAAAAAGAGATTCAAGAACAATTTGCTGCTCTTCAATTTACCAATACAGCTGTCGAGAACGCTCAAATAGATCAAACCGTTGATCCAAATAGGATAAAGCAAGCTCTTCTTCGGTTGGATTATCATTACCCATACCAATTATCAACAAAAACGACCAATTATCAATCTGTTTCGGAAATCAAGCGTGTTTTTGAAGATCCTGATAATAAAGAAATCGCAAAAATCGAAGTAAGCGATAAAAACACCTTTCAGCCGACCCCATTGATCGTTCATCGAATGACTGAGGGAGAGCTAGGAAAACCGAGATTTATTGAAAAAATCCAGCGGGCTACTTCAATGGAAATCGGTACGGCAACACACTATTTATTGCAGCTTTTAGACTTGAAGCAACAACCGACAAAAGAAACAATTGAACGACTAAAGAATGAACTTGTGAAAACAAAAATCATTCAGGAAAATGTAGCAAGGGAAATCAATATTGAACAAATCCTGGCGTTTTATCAGACGAGTTTAGGAAAGCAATTGTTAGCTGAGCCTGAAAACGTCGTTCGTGAACAACCATTTTCTATGTTGTTAAAAGCAGAAGAGCTGATCAAGGATTATCCACGAGAAACAGAAGATGATCTTTTGATTCACGGGATGATCGATGGGTATATCGAACAAGAAGAGTCCTGTATTTTATACGATTATAAAACGGATTATGTAAAAGATCATAAAAATCCCGCTGAAGTGTCAAAAATCATTCAACGCTATAAAGGACAATTGAATCTTTATAAAAAAGCATTGGTAGAAGCAACGAATAAACCAGTAAGACAAGTGCTTCTGGTCTTGCTGTCTGCCGGGATCATCATTGATCTAGACAAAGAAGAAATAATTGAAGAAATCAATAAGAATTGAAGCAGATGTACTTACAAATTGTAAGTTGTGTGCTATACTCAGTTCACGAGGTGAGGAAAATGGAGCAAGTAAAAACAACTGAATTTGCACTATGCCCCAAGTTTGAAAAGGCCTTTGCGATTCTAGGAAAGAAATGGAATGGTTTGATCATTGACGTGCTATTAGAAAATGGCCCTCAACGATTTGGTGAACTGCGCCAAAAGATTCCTGAATTAAGTGATCGCGTGTTAGTCGAAAGACTAAAAGAGCTTGAAGCAGAAGGTGTTGTTGCAAAAGCTGTTCGTTGTGACGAAAGCAGTCGCTTAGAATATTTCCTTACAAATAAAGGTAAGGATCTGCAGCAAGCGATGGAAAAAATTCAAGAATGGGCAGAAAAATGGGTCACTGCTGAAGAATGCAGTTGACCAAACACCAAACTTCTTGTAAACTATACTCAATTGAATAAAAAAATGTCGATGGAAAAGAGTAGTTTTCACTGGTACGTTCAAGGGAAAATCTGTCATAGACTGAAAGCAGATTACGTTATCGAAAAATGAAGTTCACTTCCGGAGTTTGTCTGCTCCATAAAAGCAGGCCGGTGAAAGCCGTTATTAAAATTGAGTGCATGACTATTTGTCATGAAGTAGGATGGTAACACGATAGCTCGTTCCTTATTAGGAGCGGGCTATCGTTTTTTGTTTTACCGATAGATGAAAATGTGAACATTAAACAAAAGAAAGGGATAGAAAAAAATGACATTGAAAGCTCAGTTAGAAGCATTAAGAGATGAAACATTGACTAAGATCCAGCAAGTGGATGACCTTAATGCACTAAATCAAATCAGAGTAGAAACATTAGGGAAAAAAGGGCCCATCACAGAAGTGTTGAGAGGCATGAAAGATTTATCTGCAGAAGAACGTCCGATCGTGGGGAGTTTTGCAAATGAAATCCGAGATTTATTGACAGAAGCACTGGAAAAACGTAAAGAAATTTTGGAACAATCAGCTTTGAATGCTGCATTAGAGCAAGAAACGATTGACGTTACACTTTCAGGAAAACAAATGACTCATGGCACACGCCATGTCTTATCTCAAGTAATGGAAGAAATCGAAGATATTTTTGTCGGCATGGGCTATCAAGTTGTTGAGGGATATGAAGTCGAGTCAGATCATTACAATTTTGAACGGATGAATTTACCGAAAGACCATCCGGCGCGTGATATGCAGGATACGTTTTACATTACAGATGAAACATTGATCCGCACACATACTTCTCCAGTTCAAGCACGTACAATGGAAAAACACGATTTTTCTAAAGGTGCACTTCGCATGATCTCTCCTGGGAAAGTTTTCCGTAGAGATACAGATGATGCGACTCATAGTCATCAATTCCATCAAATAGAAGGTTTAGTAATCGATAAAAATGTTACAATGGGTGATCTTAAAGGAACGCTAGAAGTGGTGATGAAAAAAATGTTTGGTGAAGATCGCAGCATTCGTCTGCGTCCAAGCTATTTCCCGTTTACAGAACCGTCTGTTGAAGTGGATGTCAGCTGCTTCAAATGTGGCGGAGCAGGCTGTAATGTGTGTAAACATACTGGCTGGATCGAAATTTTAGGTGCAGGTATGGTCCATCCTGATGTACTGAAAATGTCCGGCATCGATCCAACTGAATATACAGGCTTTGCCTTTGGCTTAGGTCCTGATAGGGTTGCTATGCTGCGTTATGGTGTCAATGATATTCGGAATTTCTATCAAAATGATTTACGTTTCTTAAATCAGTTCAAGGTAAAGGAGTAGTCGACAATGTTAGTTTCTTATAAATGGTTAAGTGAGTATTTAGATCTTTCTAAAATTTCTGCTAAAGAAGTATCTGATAAAATGTCTGTGACAGGGATCGAAGTCGAAGGTGTGGAAGTACCTGAAGATGGATTGAAAAAAATTGTTGTGGGCGAGGTCAAAGAATGCATTCCTCATCCCAATTCAGATCATTTATCGATTTGCCAAGTGGACATCGGCGAAGAAGAATTGTCTCAGATCGTCTGCGGTGCGCCAAATGTTAAAGCTGGGATCAAAGTGATCGTGGCTCTGCCTGGTTCTCGTATTACAGGAAATCAAAAAATCAAAAAAGGAAAAATGCGTGGAGAGGTTTCAAATGGAATGATTTGTTCTCTTCAAGAATTGGGTTATTCAGATAATGTTATTCCTAAAGCTTATTCGGATGGAATTTATTATCTGCCTGATGAGGCTGTGAATGGGACAGATGTGTTTCCTTATTTAGATATGGATGATCATATCATCGAATTATCGATTACACCAAATCGTGCTGATGCGCTGAGTATGCGCGGTGTAGCTTATGAAGTTGGCGCGATTTATCGTCAGACACCTTCTTTCAATGACGAACCCTTGATGGAAGATATGAGCGAAACAGCCTCTGATTACATTGATGTTGAAGTAATGGATACAAAAGATGCACCAGCGTATCAAATCAGAATCATCAAAGATGTAAAAATTGCAGAAAGTCCACTCTGGCTGCAAAATCGTTTAATGAATGAAGGAATCCGTCCAATCAATAATGTCGTTGATGTAACGAACTATATTTTATTGCTTTTTGGTCAACCATTACATGCGTTTGATTATGATAAATTAAATAGCAAGAAGATCCTTGTTAGAAGAGCAAATAAAGGGGAAGAGCTAGTCACCTTAGACGGTGAAAAAAGAGAGCTATCAAGCGAGAATATCGTTATCACAAATGGTGACGTTCCGGTTGCTCTTGCTGGTGTTATGGGCGGAGCAGATTCAGAAATCACAGATGGGACAACAACTGTAGCGTTAGAGTCTGCCTTGTTTGATTCATTATCTATCCGCAGAACATCCAAAGAATTCAATTTACGCAGCGAATCTTCCAGTCGTTTTGAAAAAGGAATCAATCAAGCAACGGTTGGAGAAGCGGGAGATGTGGCTGCTGCAATGATTGCAAAACTTGCAGGCGGAACTGTTGTTTCAGGAAAGAGTGTGGGTTCAAAAGTCACTCTTGAGGAAGTAAACGTTAGCGTGACGATCGATCGTATCAATGAATATCTTGGAACGACTTTAGATGAAGCAATCATCAGCGAAATTTTTGAAGCATTAGGATTTAACTATTCATTCAATAATGGAGAATATACAGTGACTGTACCTCCAAGACGTTGGGATATTTCAATTGAAGCGGATTTGATCGAAGAAGTGGCTAGAATTTACGGCTATGACAATTTACCTTCGACATTACCAAAAGGAGAAACAGTTGCTGGAAGCTTAACTGATAGTCAACAGCTAGTCCGTAAAATAAAAGGGCTATTGGAAGGCAGCGGACTTAGTGAAGCGATTAGCTATGCATTGACAACAGAAGAAAAATCTAGTCAATTTATGATGAGAGCAAGCGAAGCAACAAAACTTCAATGGCCAATGAGTGAGGAGCGTTCTACGTTAAGAATGAACCTGATTTCAGGTTTATTGGATGACGTTCTTTATAACACGGCGCGTAAGAACTCAAATGTTGGCTTATATGAAATCGGACGAGTTTTTTATAAAAACGAAGATGAAGCTCAAGAATTACCCTATGAAGAAAATCATTTAGCAGTAGCTATTTCGGGAAATCAAATGATAAAAGATTGGCAAACGAAAGAAACACCTGTTGATTTTTATACAGTTAAAGGAATTTTAGAAGGTATGTTTGATTCGATCGGACTAAAAGATGTCGTGACGTATGAAGCGGTCAATGACTACGCTGAAATGCATCCAGGAAGAACAGCGTTAGTAAAAATCGATGAGAAGGTCATTGGCTTTGTTGGACAAGTTCATCCAACAATTGCAAAAGAATACGATATTCCAGAAACCTATGTTGCGGAATTGAACTTACAAGCGATCGTTGAAGTAAGCGGACATTCGTTTGTCTACCAACAAGTTACAAAATTCCCAGCGATTTCTAGGGATATTGCACTTTTAGTAGATGAAACTGTCACAAATCAAGCATTAGTTGAAACAATTACAATGAATGCTGGAAAATACTTGCAATCTGTTCATTTGTTCGATGTATATCAAGGCGCGAACATTGCAGACGGGAAAAAATCAATGGCTTACAGCCTGACATTTGTTAACTCAGAAGCAACGTTAGTAGATGAAGAAATCAACCAATCGCTAACAAAAGTGGAAAAAGCATTAGTTGAACAATTTGATGTAAGCATTAGATAAGTTAAAAAGGAGCCTCATACAAAACTTTTTTAGTTTTGTATGAGGCTCCTTTTCTATAAAAGATGCTAAAAAAATTAGCTTCTTCGGTAATTTTGCACCAACTAATTGAACTCAGGTGATTTTTGTTTTAGACCCAGTTTCGAGACAACCATCTTGAAAACTGAGAAATAGAAAAGTTAATAACAAAATACATCAAGGCAACGAGACCGTATATCATAAAGACCTGCTCTGTCTGAGCATAGCGTCCCATCAAAATATAAGACTTGCCAAACAATTCTTGCAAAGCAATAACTGAATACAAGAAACTTGTATCTTTGATCACTGTAACGAACTGAGATACGATTGCCGGCAGGACATTTCGAATCGCCTGAGGTAAGACGATATACAAAATGATTTGAAAATTGCTGAATCCCTGCGAGCGTGCCGCTTCTTTTTGTCCTTTGTCAACACCATTTAAGCCACCGCGGATAATTTCAGCTAAAGCAGCTGTAGTGAAAACAGTGAAGCTGACGATTCCAGCTGGCGTTGATTTGATCTTGAAGATCAAAAATATTACATAAATCCATAGTAAATTAGGAATATTGCGGACGATCTCGATGTAGAGACTGGCCAAAAACTTTAAAGGTCCTTTTTTCTGATTTCGAAGTACAGCTAAAATAGTACCAAAAATCGTACTTAAAACGATCGAAATAAAAGAAATATAAAGAGTGAGCTTCAATCCATCGAATAAAAAGCGCAAATTATTCCCCGTCAAAAGTTGACTCATTTGTTCTGAAAAAGACATTTATGCACTCTCCTATCTGGTATAAGCTTTCTTATTATTTTCTTCTAATCTTCGTGCTAGTTTAGCTAACGGGAAGCACAGAATGAAATATAAAAACCCTGCTAAAGCAAAAGCTGGAATATAATTCAAGTTGATAGAAGACCAACTATTTGCCGTGAACATGACATCTGCTCCCGAAATGATAGCGACCGTCGATGTATTTTTGATCAAGTTTACCACTTGATTTGTTAATGGCGGCAGCATGATCCGCCAAGCTTGTGGTAAAACAACGTAACGCATCGTTTCGCCATAGGAAAATCCCTGGGAATAAGCTGCTTCAAATTGTCCTTTCGGAACTGCACCGATCCCTGAGCGAACAACTTCAGAGATATAAGCGCCATGATATAAACCAACACATAGAATGGCAATAAATGTTGTCGGAAAGGTCAAAGCAGGGCTGATCAAAGGAAATCCATAATAAACAACGATAAATTGAATCAATAATGGTGTATTCTGAAAAAACTCAACATAAATTCTACTGATTATTTTTGGTAGTTTATTATGCATTGAAGATAAACTGCCAAAAATAATGCCGAGAATCATTGCAACGATCAGAGAGCCGACGGCCAGAAGAATTGTATAAAGAAAGGCGTCGCCAAACAGTTTCCAGTCCTTAAGCAAAGCTTCCCAACGGAAAAGAGCAAAAGGGCTGGCATTTAATATAATCAACATCTAATTCCCTCCCAAGTCCAGAAAAACTAAATAAAATCGACTGGGATTTAGTTTAGATTCCATGTTTTGTAGATTTTATCTAATGTTCCGTCTTTTTCCCATTTTTCGATCGATTCATTCAAGAAGTCATTTAACTCAGTATTCGACTTTTTAGTCGCAATCCCATATTCTTGTGGTGAGAATCCATCCTTGAGAATTTCAGTATTATCATCCACATAGCCGGTCAAAATAGATTTGTCGACAGAAAAAGCGTCGATACGTTTTGACGTTAATGCAGTTTTTAATTCTGGATAAGAACCTAGCTCTTGATATTTAAATGTGACACCTAATTCTTTTGCTTGCTTCTCGATCGCATCTTTTGTTGTCGAAGATTGAACAACGCCGATCGTTTTTCCATCAAGACTTTTAGTATCTGTAAATTTATCTGCTTTTCTTACAAGGAAGCCTACTTCATCTTTATAGTAAGGGGTAGTGAAGTTATAAGTTTCTTTTCGCTCATCGGTAATCGTAAAGGTTGCGATGACCATATCTAACTCACCGTTATCCAAAAGAGGACCACGAGTTTTAGCTGTTACACCGACAAATTCAACATTATCTTCGCTGCCAGTCAACTCTTTTGCAAGCAAACGGGCAATATCTGGTTCCATTCCTTCGTTTTTATTCGTATCAGGATTCATATAACCGAAATTAGGTACATCTTCTTTTACACCGACTTTGATAACACCTGCATCTTTTATTTTCTGAAGATCTGTCGTTTTACCTGATGAATCAGCTGACTTTGTATCATCTCCACTGCTGCAGCCTACAACTAAACCAAGCAATAAAGTAAGGGAAAGAGCACCTACAATTTTTTTCATCTTTTTCATATTCAATTCCTCCTATTTTTATCATTAATTATGAATGATTTTGCTTAAAAATTCTTTTGCACGTTCGTTTTGTGTATTTGTAAAGAAATGTTCAGGAGTCCCAGTCTCAATAATTTGACCGTCATCCATAAAAATCACTTTATCGGCTACTTGACGGGCAAATCCCATTTCATGAGTAACGCAGATCATTGTAATATTTTGTTTAGACAAATCGATCATTACATCTAATACTTCTTGAATCATTTCAGGATCAAGCGCTGATGTTGGTTCGTCAAAAAGAATGATCTCCGGATGCATATTCAATGCCCGAGCAATGGCGACCCGTTGTTGCTGTCCGCCTGAAAGTTGCGAAGGGTAAGCATTTGCTTTGTCTGCAAGTCCGACTCTTTCTAAATATTCCATACCAGTTTTGGTTGCTTCTTCTTTGCTGACACCTTTTACTTTGATAGGGGCTAGGGTCAAGTTTTGAATAATTGTCTTATGAGCGTAAAGATTGAAGTTCTGAAAGACCATCGCTACTTTTTGGCGAACTTCCTGCACAGGGGCTTTTGGTTCCGTTATATCGATCCCATCAACGAAAATATGTCCATCACTAACTTTTTCCAAACGGTTGATACAGCGAATCAAAGTGCTTTTTCCCGAACCAGAAGGTCCGATTATAACAATTTTTTCCCCTTCGTTGACATTTAAAGAAACATCTTTCAAAACGTGATGTTCTCCAAAAAACTTATTTACATGCTCCAACGAAATCATAGCAAATCTCCTTTATGTATAGATTTATCACATGAATATCAAAAGATTATGAGTGAATAGGACAAAAGAATAGTGCAAGAAAAAAGAAAAAGTATTACCTTCAATGAAATGATACAAAATAGAATTTTGTAAAAAAACGTTTTATCGTCTTTAGTTGATAGAGGTATCGTTTTTTTACTCCGAAAGAATATTCTTTTTCTAAGCACATTTATCTTTTTAATCTAATCTAATAATCATAATTCTATTCGTTTGTTAATGTTAGAAATTATAACATATGAAAAAAGAGATTGCTAGTTTTTTTTGTTAATGGATAACAAACAATAAAAAAACATCAAGAAGAATGGTATAATAGAGGAGCTTTGATAATTAAACTTGAAATAAAACATTAAAAAGTAGAAAATAAAAATGTTGAAATATACTGTAAAGGTTTGATCAATTTGAATAATCGTGGAGCGATAGGTTTTATGGATTCCGGAGTCGGAGGACTTACGGTTGTTAAGGAAGCGTTAAAGCAACTTCCCAATGAGCAGTTGATTTATTTAGGTGATACAGCACGTTGCCCTTATGGCCCTAGACCAGCCGAACAAGTTATCCAGTTTTCCTGGGAAATGACTGATTTTCTATTAGATAAAAACATAAAAATGCTAGTGATAGCTTGTAATACTGCAACTGCTGTAGCATTGGAGTCTATCAAGGCACAATTAGATATTCCTGTAGTTGGCGTGATTCTTCCAGGTACTAGAGCGGCATTGAAAGCAACAAAAAATAATCGAGTTGGAGTGATCGGAACAGCTGGTACGATCAAAAGTGGTGCGTATGAATACGCATTGAAAGGAAAAGCGCCAAAAACATTTGTTAGTAGTTTAGCTTGTCCTAAGTTTGTTCCGATCGTTGAAAGTAATGAAACACATTCTTCGGTTGCTAAGAAGGTAGTATCAGAAACATTGCATCCATTGTTGCTTAAAAAGCTGGATACATTGATTTTGGGATGTACGCATTACCCGTTGTTGCGTCCGTTGATCCAAAATGTGATGGGCAATCAAGTAAAGCTGATTGACTCAGGTGCTGAGACAGTGGGAGAAGTTAGTATGCTTTTAGATTATTTTGACCTTGCTAATACACCATCATCAGAAAAGGCACCTCATGAATTTTATACGACAGGTTCCGCTAAAATGTTCAAAGAAATTGCGGATGAATGGTTAGGTTTAGAAGGTCTTACTGTAAAACAGATTCGATTAGGGGGAAAGTTAAAGAATGAATAGACATGATGGTAGACAAGCAAAAGAATTGAGAAAGATCATCATTGAGACGAATGTCTATAAACATCCGGAAGGTTCCGTAGTCATTTCATTTGGTGATACAAAAGTCATCTGCTCAGCAACGGTGGAAGAAAAGGTTCCACCATTTTTAAGAAATCAGGGAACGGGTTGGGTCACAGCGGAGTATAGTATGCTGCCGCGTGCAACCGACACCCGAAATATTCGTGAAAGCGCCAAAGGAAAATTGACGGGCAGAACAATGGAAATCCAAAGACTGATTGGCCGCTCTTTACGTGCGGTGGTCGATCTGGCTAAACTTGGAGAACGAAGTATCATCGTTGACTGTGATGTAATACAAGCAGATGGAGGGACACGTACGGCAAGTATTACAGGAGCATTTGTAGCAATGAAGTTAGCAGTAGACAAACTGATGAAAAATGGAGAATTAAAAGAAGATCCGATCAAAGAATACTTGGCAGCTGTCAGCGCGGGAATTTTAGAGGATGGTTATTGTGTCTTGGATCTAGATTATGAAGAAGACTCTGCAACTGCTGTTGATATGAATCTAGTGATGACAGAATCAGGAAATTTCGTGGAGCTCCAAGGGACGGGAGAGGAATCCACTTTTTCGGGAGATGAGCTGAATGCATTGCTTTTTTATGGAAAAACGGGAATCGAAGAGCTGATTGCGTATCAAAAAGAAGCACTTTTAGCACCCGATCTACAGAACCATTCTGTAGAGGAAAATACGATCGTTATTGCAACTAGAAACCCTGGAAAAGCAAAGGAATTTACGAAAATTTTTGCAGAAAAAGGCTATCAGGTAAAAACGTTATTAGATTATCCAGAGCTTCCTGATGTGGAAGAGACTGGAAAGACATTTGAAGAAAACGCACGTTTAAAGGCGGAAACGATTGCTGAACTTTTACAACAGCCGGTCTTGGCTGATGATTCTGGTTTGATCGTTGATGCATTAGGCGGACGACCAGGGATTTTTTCTGCAAGATTTGCAGGTGAACCAACGAACAACGCTGCGAACAATGCAAAATTACTTCATGAAATGACAGGGATACCGCCAGAAAAAAGAACGGCAACATTTCATTGTACCCTTGTTTTTGCAGCGCCACATAAGGAAAGTTTAGTGGTTGAAGGTGATTGGGCAGGTATTGTTGGTACGATTCCAAGAGGTGAGCACGGCTTTGGGTATGATCCATTATTTTTCATAGCCGAAGAACAAAAAACTGCCGCAGAATTGTCTGATGAACGCAAAAATGAGATCAGCCATAGAGCTAAAGCAGTCGCAAAATTAAAAGATCAATGGGAAGATTGGTTGAAAAAGTAGGAGGAAATCAATGAAATATTTAGTAGTGAGTGACAATCATGGAGACCGTGATGTTTTAGTGGATTTGGTTGAAACCTATCGCGGCAAAGTCGATCGAATGTTCCATTGCGGTGATTCAGAACTTGAACCAACCGATTCCTTATGGCAGGATTTTAAAGTTGTGAAGGGGAATTGCGACTATGATCCGGCATTTCCTGAGAAAATTGTTGAAAAAACTGAAATGGACACGATTTTTATGACACATGGGCATCTGGCAAACGTTCGTTATGATTTAACGACGCTTTCTTTGCAAGCATCACAGGCTTCTGCCAATATCGCACTATTTGGTCATACACATGAAATCGGCTGTGAAGTGCGGGCCAATATTTTATACCTGAATCCCGGAAGTATTCGGCTGCCCAGAGGACCGATCCAATTACAATCATATGCGATCATTGAAAGTACAGAAGATAAATACCATGTTCAATATTTTGGACGGGATCATCAGCCATTTAAAGAGCTATCGTTTAATTTTAGCAAATATTGATCATCTAACAGTAAGGTGTTGAACAATCGATTTGTTTTCACCTTGCTTTTTTAAAAGTGAAGAAATTGTGTTCAAAGCTTAATTTTTTTTAAGAGTTATGAAAAAAGTTTGAATTTCAAGACATTTGCATCCGTTTTCGGTAAAATAGAGTTTGTGGCAAAGAAAATGAAATGGAGGCACTCCAATGATTGGATCTGCTGTAAAAGAATTATTATTAGAAAAAGAAGATACATTTTTAATACCTGCGGAAAACGTTGCAAACGTAATGTGTTTGAATCCGCTTAGTCATGCATTATTGGTTTTATCACAAGTAAAGTATTCAAAAATTCCTGTTTTGGATAAAGGGGACCGATTTGTCGGATTGATCAGTTTATCAGATGTTGTAGATAAAATGTTTGATATCAGCTCGGTTGATTTTGATAAATTGAAAGAATTTACAGTTGCAGATGTGATGGAGGTCAATGTTCCTGTGATCGGTGAAAATTGGGAGCTGGAGGATATCCTGCATTTGTTAGTAGATGCAGCATTTTTACCTGTTGTTGATGATAATCAACGATTCAAAGGAATCATTACGCGCAAAGAGCTACTTAAAGCAATCAATCATATGGCTCACGAATTAGAGCGAAAAAATATCATTTTACCAAAATCAGAAGAGGATCATCGAGAAATAAAAGTTGTTTGATTTTTTTCGTTTTTCTGTTAAGCTAAAAATCTGTAAAATGATTATTTTACTGTAAAGTTTGAAGGGAGTTATTTAATGGACGCATATGAAATTATCAATTATATTGGCAATGCCAAAAAGAAAACGCCTGTCAAGGTGACATTGAAAGGAAAGCTAAAAGAAGTTACGTTTCCAGAAACGATCCAAGCTTTTACGAATTGCAAAACAGGAACGTTATTTGGAGAATGGGAAGATATTAAGGCTTTTCTAAGTGAAAATGAAGCAGCAATCGAGGATTACGTTGTTGAAAATGATGCTCGAAATTCAGCGATCCCGATGCTTGATATTAAAGAAATCAACGCACGTATTGAACCGGGAGCGATTATTCGTGATCAAGTGGAGATCGGGGATCAAGCGGTCATTATGATGGGTGCTATTATTAATATTGGGGCGGTGATCGGTGAATCCTCAATGATCGATATGGGTGCAATTTTAGGTGGAAGAGCAACCGTAGGTAAGAATTGTCATATTGGCGCTGGAACAGTACTGGCTGGTGTTGTTGAACCGCCAAGTGCTCAACCTGTCGTAATTGAGGACAATGTCTTGATCGGAGCAAATGCCGTTGTTTTGGAAGGCGTTAGAGTAGGTGAAGGAGCAGTGGTTGCCGCTGGTGCAATTGTGGTCGATGATGTTGCGCCCTACACAGTTGTTGCGGGAGTTCCTGCTAGAAAAATCAAAGATATCGATGCTAAAACCAAGAGTAAAACAACGATGCTTGATGAATTGAGAAAACTTTGATCTTCCACATTAAATGATAACGAGATATGAAATAAAGAATAGGTGGGACGCTTAGGCTGTCTCATCTATTTTTTTAAGCTTTCAAATATGTAAGAAAACTGTTCGTTTATTCGCTTTTTGAATTGTCATTAAACATCTATAATCATTATTAGATAGATTGTAGGAGGAATTATGATGATGAAGAACAAAAAAGTAAAATGGGTTATCGGCGGCGTTATTCTTAGTTTAGGGATCGGAGGATATTTTTTCCTATCTTCTTCAAATAAAAATAGTGAACCGAGTTATAGTGCATTTAAGTTGGAGCCGCTAGATCCTCTTGTACTAAAAGGAGAAATCAACGCTACTCAAAGCGAAGATATTTTTTATGATCAAACTTTAGGAACGATCGCATCGATCTCAGTCAAAAATGAACAAGAAGTCAAAGCTGGAGAAGTAGTGCTGAACTATCAAAATAGTGATGCTCAGACTCGGGCAGATCAACAACAGCGAACAGTAAACAAAAGTAGTTTGACAGCACAACAAGCTGCCCAAAACTTAACGAATGCACAAACGAAATACAATGAGGCACAAGCAGCTTTAAACCAAAGTAAAGCAGATGTGGATCGTGAAACCGATCCAGAAATAAAAGAAACACTAAAAAGCAAGGTAGAGCAGCAACAAACTGAATTGACTGCTACTAATAGTGAAGTGATTCAAGCTCAGCAGGCATTAGAATTAGCAAATACTGATGTGAATGACGAATCAGCAGCACTGGAAACAGAGCAAGGAAAAATCGTGACGACGGTCCAAGCTACCCAAGATGGAATTGCGATCGTGAATGAAGCTGGGAAAAAGTCATTAGATATTCCTTTGGTAAGAGTTTTGAGCAAATCAAAACAAATTAAAGGAACTGTAACAGAGTATGATCTTTCAAAATTAAAAACAGGTCAAGAAGTTAGCGTCACTTCTATCGGTTCAAACCAAGAAGTTTCAGGGAAAGTCGGAACAATCAACCAGTTACCTAAAACAAGTGCTGGCGGAGAAAGCGAGATCCCGACCTATGAGTTTACTGTAGAAGGTGATTTTCCTTGGCCTTATGGTTCTTCAGCCCAAGTTTCTTTGCAGCAGCCTCAATTGATTTTACCTCAAAGTGCAATCGTGACCGAAGGCAAGCAAACCTTCGTTTATATCTACAAAAATGGCCGAGCTAAAAAAACTGAGGTGAAACTTTCTGACAGCAATAATGCTAAAGTTGTAGAATCCGGTGTTTCAAAAGGAATGACGATCATTGATAATCCTGATGAATCATTAAAAAACGATGCAGAAGTGCAGGTGGCCGAAAATGATTAAACTGGAACATATAAACAAGTATTACTCACTGGAAGAAGAACAACTTCATGTGCTGAAAGATATCAACTTTGAAATCAATGAAAAGGAATTTGTGGCAGTCATGGGACCGTCTGGTTCCGGTAAATCAACCTTGATCAATTTGATCGGTTTTATTGATAAGAAATTTGAAGGGAAATATCTTTTTGAAGGAAAAGAAATCACTGATTTTTCAGATAAAGATCTTTCTGCGATTCGAAATCGTTCTGTCGGTTTTGTTTTCCAGAATTTCAGCTTGATCGAAAATAATACGGTTTTTGAAAATATTGAATTACCACTGCTTTATAATGGATCAGCTTATGAGAATACCAAAGAGAGAGTTCAGGAAGTTCTTGAAAAAGTAGGCTTGCCGGATAAGGGCAATAAATATCCGAAACAGCTTTCCGGTGGTCAGCAGCAACGTGTGGCGATTGCTAGAGCAATCGTCAATTCCCCTAAATTTATTATTGCAGATGAACCAACAGGCGCATTAGATTCAAAGACCTCAGAAGACATTATGCAGTTATTTCAGGAATTAAATCGTAAAGAAGGCGCAACGATCATTTTAGTTACGCATAATCCAGAAATGGTTTTTTACTGCAATCGCTTGATCCGCGTAAAAGACGGCATGATCTTGGAAGAGGAGCTGATTAAATGAAAAGTCATGTTCTCTGGAAGACAGCACTAAAGTCTATTTTAAAAAATAAAAAACGTAGCTTTCTGACGATGTTCGGCATAATCATCGGTATTGCATCAGTAATTACGATCGTGTCGATCGGTAATGGGTTTAAACGAGATATGATCGATAAAATGTCAATGACTAACACTAACGAAAACGTCAACAATTTAACGTTTAATTATTATGATGTTGCTAATGCATTTACTGAAAATGAAGTTTTTAAAAAAAGTGATTTAGATTTAATAAAAAATGTAAAAGGCGTTAAGAAAGTAGATTTTTACGAGCCAAAGAAAAAAATGACTGAACGTCAAGTGGAAATTCATATCAGAGAAAAGAAGCTGACAAAAACAGTTGAACGTGTAGAACAAACAACTCTTCAATTATTAAAAGGCCGTCAACTTGAACCTAAAGACAGCGAAACGTTAAACAAAGTCGTTGTGATCGATGAGATCTTAGCACAAAAATTATATGGTGACCCTGAGCAAGCATTGGGTAAAGGGTTTGAAGTTGGCAGTGAATTATTTACGATCGTCGGTATTAATGCTAATAAAAATGGCACGTTATCGATGGAAAATCAAGCACCTTTGGCTTATTTTCCGATAAACAGTTATGATCGTTACTTTAAGAAAAAGGAAAGTCAATCAATTTTAAATTTAGAAGTAGAAAATGTACGAGATAAGGAACGAATCACTGCAGAAGTATTGAAGCAGTTGAATTTTAATGGTAGTTTGCGTAATGTTGGAGAATATGAACAGTATAACCCTAAATCAGATATTGCTGAAATGGGTAAGATTTTAGATAACTTAACGTTGTTTATCTCTGCAGTTGCTGGAATTTCATTGTTTATTGCAGGCGTGGGTGTGATGAACATGATGTACATTTCTGTTTCTGAACGAACAAAAGAAATCGGTATTCGTCGTGCGTTAGGAGCAACAGAAAAAGATATTCGCAAACAATTTTTGGCAGAAGGCCTGACGTTGACTTTACTTGGCGGTTTGATCGGCTATCTTCTTGGTATGGTTTTAGGGCTTTTGACCTCTCTATTTTTACCGTTTGCGGTTCGCCCAGATTTGTTTACAATCTCCTTAGCAGTAGGAATTTCAGCTTTGATTGGGATCGCATTTAGTTATATGCCTGCATCAGCAGCTTCTAAAAAGGATCTAATCGATATTATGAAATAGTTGCTAGCGAAGTAAGACGAAACAGAGATTTTGTTTGGTCTTACTTTTTCATTTTCTCAACAATCAATGTTAGAGTAATTGAACGATTGACAGATTCTTTTTTTTGTTGAACAATAAGTCTTATGAAATAGAAAAGAGGCAGATAAATAGTGATTAATGATCGATTGATAGAGATTCGTAGACAATTGCATCAAATACCTGAGATTGGCTTGGAAGAAATTGAAACACAAAAAAAACTATTGACGTTGATCCGTCAAATTGAGAAGGACTATATAGAAGTAAAGGTTTGGCAGACAGGTATTTTAGTTTTTATCCATGGGAAAAGCCCTAAAAAAACAATCGGTTGGCGGACAGATATCGATGGTTTACCCATTACTGAAGAGGTTACTTCTGATTTTGAATCGGTGCGAGAGGGATTCATGCATGCCTGCGGGCATGATTTTCATATGACGATTGCTTTAGGTCTATTGGAACAGTTAGCAAAAGAGCAACCTGAAAATAATTATTTATTCCTTTTCCAACCTGCTGAAGAAAATGAAGCAGGAGGAATGCTGATGTATGACGGAGGTGCCTTTGGAGAATGGTTGCCTGATGAATTTTATGGATTGCATGTCAATCCTGATCTGCCGGTAGGAACGATCACAACCAAAGTGGGAACGTTGTTTGCTGCAACGTGTGAGGTACAAGTTACATTGGTTGGCAAAGGCGGACATGCAGCGTTTCCTCAAGATTCCAATGATATGATCATTGCTGGTATGAGTTTTGTGCAGCAAGCTCAGACGATTGTCAGCCGCAATGTTAATCCGGTAGAAGGAGCAGTTGTGACTTTTGGGACGTTCAATGCAGGAAGTGCTACAAACGTGATCGCTGGAAAAGCAACGATTTCTGGAACGATTCGAACACTTACAGATGAGATGAATCAATTGACTCAAAAAAGAATCCGGGAAATTGGAGAGGGAATTGCAAAATCATTTAATTGCGAGGTAGATGTTTTTCTAGATCAAAAAGGGTATGTTCCTGTTATCAATGATCAAGTGACAACAGAGCGTTTTATGCGTTTTATGGAACAAGAAGAAGAGGTTTCGTTTTATGAAGCGGGAGTAGCGATGACAGGTGAAGACTTTGGGTATTTATTATCGAAGGTTCCGGGAACAATGTTTTGGTTAGGTGTAGACAGTGCTTATGGATTGCATTCAGCTAAATTCGATCCGAAAGAAGAAGCGATTCCTTTCGCAGTCAAGCATATTTCTGCATTTTTAAAATCATTAGATAAATAAAAAAGTGACTAGGACATAACTCTACGAGTTACGGACTAGTCACTTTAAAACGAATAAACGGCAAAACGAAAACATCTATTTTAAAGTAATCGGTGTATTTGGTATGGAGAAATTCGCTTCTGACAATTTTTTGACGTACTGTGCCAAAAATTCTTCTCGGATCACTGCTTGTTTTCCATTTAACACATACATCGTCGTCCGAATAGCAAAGTTTCCGTTGCCTAAATCAACCATTCCGAAAACCGTTGGTCCAGACTGGATACTTTCGGAATATTTTTCTTTAAGCTCCTGATTTACCTGTTCGATGACTGCAACGATCTGGTCATATCCTTCATCAGGAATAATCCGCACATCGATCAACACCTGCATATTAGAGCGTGAAAGGTTACTGATAGTTGTAATATTACGATTGGGGATAAAATGGACAGTTCCGTCAAGGGCCTTCATTTGAATCGTTCTAAGACCGACAGAAGTCACAGTTCCTTCAATGCCTAAGGCAGTCAGACGAACATAATCACCAACATCCATTTGTTGTTCTAAAATAATGAAAAAGCCGGTAATGATATCATTCATAAATCCTTGCGCGCCTAAACCAATTGCTACACCTGCGATCCCAGCACCAGCAAGTAAGGACCCTACAGGAACACCGACAGTTGTCAATAAAGAATAAATAAAGAAGAAAAATAATGTATACTGAAACGCATTGATGATCAATGTATGCAAAGTTTTTAGACGACTTTCGCTAAAAGATTGCTTTTTGCTATAGTTGTTATATGCTCGATCGATCAATAGTTTTCCAATACGATTTAAAACGATAAAAAGTAAAATCAATAAAACTAAATAGATCGTTTTTTCAATCACAACAGCTAAAATGTGATCCCAATTGATATCGTTCCAAAAACGCTGTAGAGCATTGACTTTTCGTTCAGTGGCTACTTTTATATCAAGCGTAGAATCTGCCGTGCTGTCTAATGTACTGCTGGAAATAGATTGTCCCAAAATAAGCAATAATAACCCAACTTTCTTTGACTTTTTTGAAGGGAGAAAGCATTCCTCTCCCATTTGTACTCTTCATATTATACTTGAAATTGAAAAAAGATGTCATTATTTCTGTAAAAAGGTTAACAAAGTGATTGGGAATATGTTACAATATTCTGAAAATAAGGAGTGATTGCATGACATTAGATTGGGATAATTTAGGCTTCGACTATATAAAAACACCTTTTCGTTATATATCGATGTGGAAAGATGGTCAGTGGGATGAAGGGAAACTGACTGAAGATAATGTTCTTCATTTACATGAAGGCTCTGCAGCCCTCCATTATGGACAGCAATGTTTTGAAGGGCTTAAAGCTTATCGGTGCAAAGATGGTTCTATCAATTTATTTAGAGTAGATGAGAACTCAAAGCGTATGAACCGCAGTGCCAAAAGACTATTGATGGCTGAAGTTCCAGAAGAAAAATTTATTCAAGCAGTTGAAGAGGTAGTAAAGGCAAATGAAGCTTTCGTTCCACCTTATGGAAGTGGTGGAACCCTCTATATCCGTCCGCTATTGATCGGAGTAGGGCAAGGGATCGGAGTTCATCCAGCCCCTGAATATTTGTTTACTGTGTTTTGTATGCCAGTTGGTGCTTACTTTAAAGGCGGCTTAGTACCGACTAATTTTGTGGTTTCAGAATATGATCGTGCGGCACCTCATGGCACAGGAGCGATCAAAGTTGGAGGAAATTATGCTGCAAGCTTACTTCCAGGTGAAGAAGCAAAAGAGCGAAGTTTTTCAGATTGTATCTACCTTGATCCGGCGACACATACAAAGATCGAAGAGGTAGGTTCAGCTAATTTCTTTGGAATCACAAAAGACGATCGTTTCGTTACACCATTGTCTCCATCTATTTTACCGAGTATCACAAAGTATTCACTTTTGCATCTTGCCGAGCACAATTTGGGCTTAGAAGCGGTAGAAGAAGATGTTTATCTTGATTCGCTGGATCAATATAAAGAAGCCGGAGCTTGCGGAACTGCTGCTGTCATTTCACCGATCGGCGGGATCCAAGTTGGAGATGATTTTCATGTGTTTTACAGTGAAAATGAAGTTGGTCCAGTCACTCAAAGATTATATGATGAGCTTACAGGCATTCAATTTGGTGATATTCCAGGACCATCAGGCTGGATCAGAAATATCAGCGTATAGAACTTTACAATAAAATCTTGAGAGCTCACTTGTTAAAAGTAACTTTCGAGATTTTTTGTTTCTTTAAAAGACTTAGCTTAGATACAGAAAATAAAAAAAAGGCAGGTTGTCATGGATGCTACTTTGCGATTAATAAGTATTCATCAGATTGAGAAACTTGCAGTTCCCAAAATAGAATGATCAAGGTGTGATCAATAATGGAGAGTCTATGTATAAGCTGATTTGAAGCTCTTTTTTAACTTGTTCACTCTTTTATAAAAGGTATCGATTTAGGAAAACATAACTTTTTATAAAATGAGTTGTTTTTCATCTGGATACTTTAGGAGTATAATAAAGTAAGAAAAAATTTTATATGGAAAGGAATGACCGATGTATGTCTTTTGAAACAACAAAAGAATTGGCTAATGGTTCTATCATTCCTCGCTTAGGTTTAGGCGTTTGGAAGGTAGAAGATGGGAAAGAAGCAGTAAATTCTGTAAAATGGGCGCTTGAAACAGGATATCGTTTGATCGACACTGCTGCAGCTTATAAAAACGAAGAAGGCGTAGGAGAAGGGATTCGTCAGTCTGGAGTTCCTAGAGAAGAGATTTTTGTTACAACTAAATTATGGAATGCGGACCAAGGATATGAGTCAGCTCTTAAAGCCTTTGATAAGAGCTTAGAGAAACTAGGGTTAGACTATGTTGACTTATATTTGATTCACTGGCCAGTTGAAGGGAAATATAAAGATTCTTGGCGGGCGATGGAAGAGATTTATCATAGTGGCCGAGCAAAAGCAATCGGTGTTTCTAATTTCCACGAACATCACCTTGAGGATCTCCTGAAAGACGCAACGGTAAAACCTGTTGTCGATCAAGTTGAAATACACCCAACATTAACACAAGAGCCTTTACGTCGTTTCTTAGCTGAGCATAATATTGCTGCAGAAGCGTGGTCACCTTTAGGTCAAGGGAAAATCCTTGAAAATCCTGTCTTGATTGAAATTGGGAAAACACATAATAAAACTGCTGCACAAGTTATCATTCGCTGGCATTTACAAAATGATATTATTGTTATTCCAAAATCAGTGCATGAGGATCGAATCAAACAAAACTTCGATGTTTTTGATTTTGAATTAAGTAAGGATGAAATGGAACGAATCGATCAGTTGAATACAAATGAACGTATTGGTCCAGATCCTGACAATTTTGATTTTTAGTTAGCGAAAATAAAGATAGCAAAATAAAAAGTACGGGACAAAACGAATGCTAAGTTTTGTCCCGTACTTTTATTTTTGTGATAATGGCTAAAGATCATTGACGAAATAGTCGAACAGTTTGAACTCGTTTCTTTCAGCTTCAAATCGTAATTCAGGATGCCACTGAACACCTAAAATACGTTTTACAGGATCGATTGACTCAATGCCTTCTATCAGTCCGTCAGTAGAAGTAGCACTGACCTTTAATGTATCAGCTAATGTGTGAATGGCTTGATGATGGTAAGAATTGACCCGAGCTTTTGCACCGAAAAGTTGATAGAGAGCGCTATCTTTTTCTATGTTTACATCATGCGTCGCGAACTGTGGTTGTGTTGGCTGTTGAACATGCTTGACTTTCCAATCTGCATATAATGAGAGATCTTGGTACAATGTTCCGCCTAAAGCGACATTGAGTAATTGCATACCGCGGCAAACAGCAAAGATTGGTTTTTGTTGTTTGAGTGCTTCCTCGATCAATGCAAGTTCAAAAAGATCACGGTTTCGATTCGTTTCTTCAAGCTTTGGGTGAGGTTCTTCTCCAAATAAATCTGGAGATATATCTTGTCCGCCAGCTAACAATAATTTGTCGATTTTTTCAATATATGCTTTCGCTGCTTCTTTTGATCCGATCGGTAATACTAAAGGTAATCCGTTCGCTTGCTGAACAGCCGTTACAAATCCTTGTGGAGTATACGTTACGTGATTTCCGTGAAAAACATCAACGTGTTGAATAATTTGGTTAGCAGCAATACCTATTATTTGTTGCATATAAACACATCCTTTATTATCATGTAGCAATAGTTTATCATTCTTTCTCAAAAAAAGAATAGAAATAGCTTTAGGAGACATCAATAAAAAAATACCCAAGACAAAACTAAAAAACGGTTTTGTCTTAGATACTAACTCTTAATAAATGAGGGCCAAAAGTCAGATTCTTCGGCAACTTCGCAAAAAAGGACCGATTGTTCGAAGTGACTTTTATCTCCTCTTCTTTAGTGATTAACGAGCACGAATGACTTCGATTTTATATCCATCGGGATCAGTAATAAAGTAATACGATGGCGGAGTACCAGGTAAACCTTTCATGTCAGTAACATTAAAACCAGCTTCTTTTTGTTCTTCGTGAAGTTTCTCGATTTCGTCTGTACTAATAGCGATATGACCATAGCCATCACCTAAATCATATGCTTCATGATCGTAATTATATGTTAGCTCAAGTTCGTATCCGTCGCCAGGAAGTGTTAGATAGACTAATGTAAATTTATGTTCTGGAAAATCACGACGGCGACTTTCTTCAAAATTGAAAGCTTTTTGGTAAAATTCTAGAGATGCTTCTAAATCTTTGACACGTACACAAGTATGGGCCATTTTCATATGAGGTATCATCCTTTCAAATATAAATCTATCGTAGAAAAATCTACTGACAATCTTATAGTAGCACAAATATTCCTCGATTTGTGATTGAAAAGTTTAGATAATACTTGTTCATTAGAAAATTCTCATGTAAAATTGACTTAAACGAAAAGGGAGTTGTTTGTATGGAAACACCGTCGTTCGGTGAAAAATCGGAAAAATTGGTCTATAAAAAAAGGTTAGGTGCTTATATTATTATTTCCAGAAAAAACAATAGTGAGATTGTTTTAATCCAAGCACCAAATGGGGCCTATTTTTTACCAGGCGGAGAAATTGAAAAAGGAGAAACTAAAGAAGAAGCTATAGATCGTGAAATGATTGAAGAATTAGGTATTGAAGTAGCTATCGGCTCTTATTTGGGGCAAGCGGACGAATATTTCCACTCAAGACATCGCAGTACCGATTATTATAATCCTGGGTACTTTTTCGTTGCAGATGCTTGGAAACAAATTTGTGAACCTTTAGAAAAAACAAATGGAATTGAATGGGTCAGCGTAGAAGAGGGGGTCTCTCTGTTGAAGCGCGGCAGTCATAAATGGGCAGTAAAAAAATGGCAAGCGAGTTTATTACACTAAGAGATCGAAATAGATAGGTTCCACTGATGACTCATTTTTAAAAGGAGCAGGGCATAACTCATAGAGTTATGTGCCTGCTCCTTGTTTGTTACAAATATTTTAATAAAACTTCAGCAACACCGTCTTCATCATTACTGCTGGTTTGAATATCTGCTGCCTGTTTCACACTCTCAGTCGCATTACCCATTGCTACACCGATTCCGGCATATTCGATCATAGATAAGTCATTTTCGTTATCTCCGATAGCCATAACTTCTGATTGTTGGATTCCTAAATGATCAGCTAATTTTGCTAGTGCATTTCCTTTACTTGCTTCTTTGTTTAAAATCTCATAATAAAAATCTGTGCTTTTAACTGTTGTATATTTATTAGAGAATTCTTCCGGCAACTGGCTGATTGCTTTATCCAAAATCTCCGGCTCGTCGATCATCATCATTTTGATGATCGACAAATCAGGTGTCATTTCCTCAACAGTACGATACTTTAAAGGCATGTCCACTAAATAAGCTTCGTGAACAGTGTATTTCCCGATATCACGATTTGCAGTATAGATTGCCTTGTCATCGATCGTATGCAGATGAGTACCAACTTTGCGAGACATCAATTCGATTTCTAAAAAGTCATCATAACTTAAAGAATATTCAGAAATGATTTTATTTGTTTTGGTAGCTTGAACTAAAGAGCCATTATAAGTGATAACATAATCATTATCACCATATAAATCCAATTCAGTTAACTGATCTTTCACTCCAGGTAATGGACGACCAGTACAAAGAACAATGTAAATACCTTTTTCATTGGCCTTTTGAAGTGTCTCTTTCACTTTCGGTGTGATCTTTCTGTTTGAATCAAGTAGTGTTCCATCGATATCTATTGCTACTAATTTGACTGACATAACTTCCTCCTGTATCTCTCTTTTTAATTATTGTTTTCCTTCGACTAATGCACCGTTATGAATGTAGGCTGCAAATTCACGATACGTATCATCGAATAAATCAAAATGTTGCTGTCTTTTTGGGTCGATCATTTCCTTTGGAAAGAAAAAGCGTTCATCGATTTGGGTCTGACCAGCTAAAGCAGCAACTAAATGACTAACTTTAGATAACTCGACCAGAGTACCATCTTTTTGCATAATCTCGATTTGGGTACGATGACTATGTTTTTCCGGCCGATAAAAATCATATGGAAGGTCATAGCTCGAATTGATCGCTGTATAATATTGAGGATTGTAACCAACTTTTTCGATCAATGCCTTTAAATGCCTGATTGTGACAGAATCACGATTGCCTGAAAAAGTAGCTGATTTGAGTGGTCTACGAATCAAAAATCGATTTGCTAAATCTGTCAGAATAGGATCTGGCAATGACGTCCACTGAGTAAAGTAAGTATTCAAAACACCGTCATCCAATTTCAAATAATCCTGCAATGAATAATTTCCTTTAAAGAAAGGAACCAATAACTGAGAATGAAGCTGGTAATCTTCTGGTGCTTCTTCATATAGCTCTTTTGCGCGATTAAGCAGATGGTCTAAAATCACTTCCATACCACGTGAAACAGGGTGGAAGTAGACTTGCACATACATCTGATAACGACTGACGATATAGTCTTCGACAGCATGCATACCATTCATTGCAAAGGCCAAGCCATTTTTATATGGACGAATCACGCGTAAAATTCTGGTTAAGTCAAATGTACCATATTCTGTTCCAGTAAAATAGGCATCCCGAAGAAGATAATCCATTCGATCAGCATCGATCTGACTCGAAATCATTTGAACGACCTGCGGGTTAGGATAGGTTTTCTTGATAACATTAGCTACCTTATCCGGAAAATCAGCCGACACGCGATTTAATATCTGGAAAACTTCTGTTTCAGGTGAGGTAATGATCTCTACGGTGATTGCTTCATGATCCGTTTTAAAAATGTGCTCAAACGTATGAGAATAGGGACCATGACCGACATCATGCAACAAAGCAGCACAAAGTGCCACTAATCGTTCATTATCATCCCAACCTTCTTCACCTAAATATTCTGCAGAGTAATTTCGCTGGAAAATATCACAAATTCTGCGTGTGATCTCATAGACGCCCAATGAATGAGCAAAACGACTATGCTCTGCACCATGAAAAGTAAAAGAGGACGTGCCGAGCTGCTTGATCCGACGTAGTCGTTGAACTTCTGCAGAATTGATCAAATCAAGGATTACCTGATGTTGCACGTGGATATAATTATGAACAGGGTCACGAAAGACTTTTTCTATCGGTAAAATTTGGTGTTTATATGGGGTTGGCATCTGTTCACTCCTTTAGTGAGGATGGGACAAAAGTATCAGGATCCGAAAACCAAGTCCTTCAATTCTTAGTATCTTTGATATTTAGAGATTGATGTGATCGGAACAAAGTGAAGTAGGTACTATGCAACACAGTTTATCTACTTTTGTTTCCACCTTTTTTAAGTTTCAGAGTGCAAAATAAAGCTGATTTTTTTGCTTTATCTCACGCTGAAAATTATTTTTGAAAAAATTAATCTAATAGTTGATTACGCTGCTTCATTTTTTCGAGTTGTTTATTTGTTTCAGTGATAAACCATTCTGATCGAAGTAACGTAGAAAGAGCTTGGTCATTTACTGTAAATTCATTTTTTGATGCTAATGTATCAAGCAGCCTTTGTTTGACGTCACCAACAGAGAGTCTGGTCTGAAGTAAGTCTTCCAAATTTGCCATGACAGCCGGATTGACAGGTGGGTAACCATTTTTGCCGAAATCTATCCCTAAGCTTGCTTTGTAAAAATCACGGACACTCTCACTACGCTTTTGTTGATCTCCGCTTACGCTTAAATAAATCATAACAGAAATACCATCTTTGACGCGGCGTTGAGCAATTCCTGCAAATTTTTTCCCATCAATGCTTAAATCAAAAGTGCCTGGACAGTAAGATTCTGTCACTTCAAAAGCATTGATTTTATGCGTAGAATCTTCAAACGTAAGCTTTATCAATTCCCACATCAGCGTGTACCCCTGATCGATACTCAGCTTTTTATCAGCAGTATTTGGTAAAATCAGTGAGATGTTCAAGACGCCCTCATCTGCAATCACGCCCAATCCGCCTGCATTACGAACAACAGGATGATAGCCAGACTTTTCTAAAGAGGTCAGACCAGCTGAAAGGTCACTGACACGAGTGTCTTTCATTCCAAGGATCATCGCTTGATCTAACTGCCAAAAATGGATGATCGGCTGTTGGTGGCTACCTGTATATGTCGTCAGAACATCAGTTAGGGCAAAAGGCAAAAAATAATCTTTTTGAGTCAAACACTGCTGATCATACAAAAAGATAGAATCGAAGTGGGCTAAACGTTCTAAACTATTCATCTGCATCGTCATCCTGCTTCACCCGAGAAACATAATCTTTTACTTCTTTATTCATCTGGTTATATTCATTTGTAAACCGCATTAGCTTGCTGATGATACGCATAGGCATCGTTGCAAGAAATTTACTGAAATCTTGACGGGCTTCTTCTGATAAGCGACCGGGTTTTGAAACTAAGCGTTCGTATAAGTAGTGATAAAATTGATTCATCGCATCAATGTCAATACTCATCTGGTTATGGCATTCAACGCATTCGATGCTGGAAATGATTTCATTCATATACTGAATATCATGTAGTGTTTCTTTTTGACAATGCATACAAAAGAGCATTGCTTTTTCATCGTGAAATAACATCTTTATCCACCTCCATTATCTATTATATACGATTTAAGCGAAAAATCATGCTTCATTGCGGATAAATAATAACTAAAGTTGAAAAATCTTAAAGAAATCAAAAAAAGATGGAGAAAATCTTGCTATTGGAGCAGGAAAACTATAATATATTTACATATGATCACAAGATGAACAATTGTAAAGGAGCAAGTGCATGAATCCGAAAATACGCATGACCGAAAAGAATGGTCGACTTGATAATGTTTCTGCATTAAGAAAAATGTGGGAGATTCGAATATTCGAAGAAATGATCCAGCAACTTTTTGATGAGGGAGAGCTGCATGGCACAATGCATCTATGTATAGGACAAGAAGCAACAGCGGTCGGTGGAGCCGGCATTCTTGATCAAAGTGACTGGATTGTGTCTACACATAGAAACCATGGGCATTGTATTGCAAAAGGAACAGACATCCGTGCAATGTTTGCTGAAATGTTAGGGAAAAAAACAGGAACGAATGAAGGAAAGGGCGGTAGTATGCATATTGCTGATCTGGATGTTGGTAATCTAGGTTCGAATGGGATCGTGGGCGCTGGTTTTCCGATTGCAGCTGGAGCAGCTCTTAGTGCCCAAATGCAAGGGTCAAACCAAGTAGTGTTATGCTATGCTGGCGATGGAGCCACCAATGAAGGCAGCTTTCATGAAGCATTGAATTTAGCGTCTATTTGGCAATTGCCGGTGATATATTTTATCGAAAACAATCAATATGGAATGAGCAGCTCGATCGAGCAGATGGTCAATATCGACCAGCTGTCTGAACGTGGAAAAAGCTATGGTATCGAAGGGATTACAATCGATGGTAATGATTTGGATGAAGTTGCTCAAACGGTTGCTAAAGCCGTTGAAAAGGCAAGAAATGGTGGCGGCCCTACACTTATTGAAGCATTGACTTATCGGCATAAGGGCCACTCAAAATCGGATAAACTAATGTATCGATCAGAAGCAGAATGCCGTCAATGGCAAAAATATAATGACCCAATCGTTCGGCTGGAAACCAAATTGATCCAACAAGATCAGATGACTCCAGAAGATATTCGTTTACTGGAAGAGTCGATCCGAAATGAGTTTTCAAGTCTTGTTGCTTCTGTCAAACAAGATGAAGAACCCAAAATCAATGATCTTTGGACACATGTCTATGCGGAGGAGAATAAATGAGAACGATCACTTACTTACAAGCAGTCAATGAAGCTCTTGACGAAGCTTTAGCTCAAGATGAACGTGTGTTTCTTTTGGGAGAGGATATTGGGATTTATGGTGGTGGTTTTGGTGCAACTCAAGGCTTGCAGGAAAAATATGGTGTACAACGGGTTCGTGATACGCCTATCTCTGAAAGTGCGATTGCAGGAGCAGCTGTAGGGGCAGCTATGACAGGGATGCGTCCAATAATGGAGTTACAGTTTTCAGATTTCATCACTGTGGCTATGGATCAATTAGTCAATCAGGCTGCAAAAATCCATTATATGTATGGCGGGAAAGCAAATGTTCCTTTGGTGATGCGAACGGCAGCTGGATCGGGAACGGGTGCGGGCGCTCAACATTCGCAAAGTTTGGAGAATTGGATGGCGCATATTCCTGGTTTGAAAGTTGTACAGCCGTCAAATGCATATGATGCAAAAGGTTTGCTGCATGCGGCAATCAAAGATAATAATCCTGTCATGTTTTATGAACACAAATTACTATATAAGACAAGCGGAGCTGTTCCAGAAAAAGCGTATGATTTACCGCTTGGTGTAGCAGATATAAAATTGACGGGATCAGATATTACGATCATAGCGACTGGGATTATGGTCAACAAAGCGTTACAGGCAGCAGCAATGGTCAAAGAAAAAGGCATTTCGGTCGAAGTAGTCGATCCGAGAACTTTAGTACCGTTAGATGAACAAACATTGATTCAGTCTGTTGCAAAAACCAAACGAGTGATCGTAGCTACTGAAGCTGTTAAAAATAGTGGATTTAGTGCGGAGTTGACTGCGGTTATCGCGGAATCTGATTTGGCAACAAAATTAGCTGCACCGATTATACGTTTAGGTGGAGAATTTGTTCCAATGCCGGCTCAAAAATCACTCGAAGCACAAGCAACACCTCAAGTTGATTCGCTCGTTCAGGCAATCGAGCAATCGATGTCTTATAAAGAGGATCAAGCATGAAGATCAGTGAAAATCGAAGAAAAATGTTGAAGATCGTAACAATGTATTACGAACAAGGCCTGACACAAGCAGTTATCGCCAAAAAAATGGGTATTTCTCGTCCAGTGGTCTCTAAAATCCTCCAACAAGCGAAAGATAGTGGCATCGTATCTATTTCAATCAAAGATGAATCAGCTTATGTGGTAGAATTAGGATTGCGCTTGGAGAAAAAATTTCAATTGCGAGACGTCCTTGTTATTCCTGCAAATGAACAAAAAAGACCCGAAGCGATCAAAAGAGAAGTCAGCAGTGCCGCTTCGATGTACCTTAAAGAACATTTGACACCGGATATGTCTGTTGGGTTATCGTGGGGAACGACCTTAGCGGATATGATCGATGAAATGCCTTATTGCTCTTTTCCTACGATCAAAGTTTGTCCTCTAGTCGGAGGGGTTTCAAGTGAGCATTTGTATTTTGATACGAACCATTTAGTTTTTCGTTTAGCGGAAAAATTGAATAGCCGCTGTCAGTATTTTTATGCGCCTGCACTTGCGGAAAGCATCGAACTGGCTGACATCTTAAACAAGACTGATCTAGTCAAAACCGCGATGGATCAAGCAAAACATGTAGATCTAGCAATTATTGGTGTTGGAAATCCGAACGAAAGCTCTACTTGGAAAAGATTAGGGTATATTGGCGTTGAGGAAGCACATATGATCGAACAAACCGCAGTTAAGGGAGATGCAGTAGCGTCACTATTTGACAAATATGGCCAAACAGTCAACAATGAAATAAGCAAACGAATGCTTGGAATCAAGATAGAAGATCTTGCTGAGATGCCAGAAGTTATGGTGATTGCCATTGGTGAGGAAAAAGCAGAAAGTATTTTGCCGTTACTGATCGGTAAACGCTGTACAATACTGGTGATCGATCAGACAATTGCAGAAGCATTGCTATGAACGATGCACTCTAGGTTTGAACTAAAAAACAACGGTTTTTATTATCTAGTTTCATGAGCTGATTTTTCGAGAAAAAGATAAAATCTCAAAGTGGTAAAGAGCACCACCTTTCGATTTTCCTATTTTCTGTCAAAATTGAACGAGCTCATTCCACTTTTACTATCTAGTTTCGTGAGCTAACTTTTCGAGAAAAAGACAAAATCATAACGTGGTATAAAGTACCATATTTGATTTTCTTATTTTCTATCAAAGTCAAATGAGCTCATTCTACTTTAAAATTAAGGAGTGTGTCATTATGGATTTATCACAAGGAACACCAGTGTCGATTCAATTGAAAACAATTGTCGATCAAGAGGGAGAGAAGAAGAATTTTTATTTTGATTTAGAAGGTCAAATCGTCAAAATTGGCGATACACTTTATATTCGTTATAAAGAAGAGCAAGAAGAGGGGGAACCTGTACCTGTTACGATCAAGGTCGAGCCTGATGGGAAAATTCAGCTGATCCGCGCAGGAGGATTACGGATGCGTTTGAAATTTGCTTACCAAGAGCGTTTAGATACTAGTTACAGAACTCCTTATGGACTATTCCAAATCACGACGTTCACGCGCAATCTACGCTTTAGTTTGAAAGATCAGCCGGTAGCAGGAAGCATTCTAATCGACTATGATTTGTACTCTCAAGCAGAAAAAATCGGCGAATATCATTTAGAATTAGAATTTACTGCGTAATTATGTAAGAATCAATTGATTTTTTCTTCATGTTTTTGTATGATAAAGAGTAGACTGTGAAAGGACGTGTACCGTTTGGAAATTAATGTATTTGACGGGTTGAACAAAGATGAACTATCCATGATCGAAGTTGCGCACGCAATTTTAGAACAACGTGAAGATGTGATGGATTTCTCTGATTTAGTAAACCAAATTCAAAATTATCTTGGAAAATCTGACAGCGAAATTCGTGACTCTTTAGCACAATTTTATACTGACTTAAATATTGATGGCAGTTTTATCTCTCTAGGAGATAACCGTTGGGGCTTGCGCTCATGGTATCCAATCGATTCTATCGACGAAGAAGTAACACATGGTTTAGAAGATGATGAAGAAGATAAACCACGCCGTAGAAAACGTAAGAAAGTCAATGCCTTTATCATTGATGCCAATGATGAAGACGTGATCGACTACAACGATGATGATCCGGAAGATGCAGAATTAACGGATGAAGACGAAGACGATATTCTTTATGATGATGATGACGATGAGGATGAAGAAATCAAAGCATACAACTCTGATCTTCAAGAAATCGGTGCAGATTCAGATGATGAAGAAGAAGAGCTTCCTGGCATTGAAGAAGACTTGACTATTATTGATGAAGACGATGTAGATGACGACTTTGACGATGAAGACGAGTATGCCGACGAAGAAGAAGAGTAAACTGATTTCAGCGAATGTTTTTACATATAAACATTCGCTGATTTTTTTATTTTTCTGAATGGAAAATTTTTTTGATCACTTTTTTGAAAAAAAGGAAACAAATTGATTGACAAATGGTCTATATCTTTGTAAACTATCACTGTTAACAAAACGAATAGCGTTTTCATGTGACTGGATAATACTAGGCATGGAAGAATTTCTTTAAAATATGATATACTCATATTTTGACGGGATTGTTCTATGCTTTTTTTGTTGCTCCGGCACGTGAATGCGGACGATCTACTTCTGCAGAAGAGGAATGTTTATGAAAATCAAAAAGGTGCTTAATCAAAATGCAGTACTTGTTGAAGATGTCGGGCAGGAAAAAGTAGCTGTTGGCAAAGGAGTGGGCTTTAACAAGAAGAAAAATGACTTGTTATTCCCGCAACAGGTGGAGCGGATGTTTGTGATGGAACCAGACGGTGTAAAAAAACTGCAAGTTCTATTGTCACAAATCGACGAAAAGTATTTCTTTGTAACAGAAGAAATCATTGCACATGCTGAGATGGTTTTAGGTGAAAAACTAAATGAGCATATCAATATCGGGCTAAGTGATCATATTGCCTTTGCGGCTGAAAATATTCAAAACAATATCATTGTGCGCAACAAACTTTTAAATGAGATCGAAATTCTTTATAGTGAAGAATTTTCAATTGCACAATGGGCTGTTGAATATTTAACACAGACATTGGAAATCCCATTTAGCTATGATGAGGCGGGTTATATTGCTATCCACATTCATAGTGCTCGCAGTGGGCGGACGGATAATAGTAAAAGTATCCGTGAAGTCACAATCGTTTCAGAAATCATTCATTTAATCGAGCAAGAATTAGAGATCAATATTCATGATGAAAAGATGAGCCTAAGTTATTCTAGGTTAGTCAATCATTTGCGCTTGTTTATTCACCGTTTTCAGCAAAATCAATATGCAGTACTGGATGATGAAATTTTAGATGTGGTCCGCAAGAAATATGCGGAGAGCTATGAAATCTCTAAAAAAGTCCAGGTTTTGTTAATGAGGAACTTTCATTATCAGGTTCCAAACGAAGAATTAGGTTATCTAGCGATTCATATCGAACGCTTGAGGATGACCAAATAAAAGAATAAGGGGAGAAACAAAAATGAAAGCATACATGCAAAGAATGGGACGTTCATTGATGCTTCCTGTAGCCGTATTACCGGCAGCAGCGATTTTGATGGGGATTGGTTACTGGATCGATCCAAACGTAATGACTGGATTAGGCGATCCGAATTTCTTATCTGTTTTCTTAGTGAAAGCAGGGGGCGCGATCATTGATAACTTACCAGTATTATTTGCGGTTGGTTTGGCATTAGGTATGTCTAAAGATAAAGACGGTGCAGCAGCCCTTAGTGGACTAGTAGCGTTCTTAGTTGTAACAACATTACTTTCAAGTGCAGCAGTTGGTGCGATGAAAGGAATTCCAGTTGAGCAAGTCGATCCTGCATTTGCGAAAATCGGTAATGCCTTTATCGGTATTTTATCAGGTTTGATCGCAGCTGCGATGTACAATCGTTTCAGCCAAGTGAAATTGCCAATGGCTTTATCATTCTTTAGTGGGAAACGATTAGTACCGATCATGACTGCTTTAGCAATGTTAGTTGCTTCAGGCGTATTGTTCTTTGTTTGGCCAGTTGTCTTTTCTGGCTTAGTAACTTTTGGTGAATCTATCTCTAAATTGGGTGCTGTAGGTGCTGGTCTTTACGGATTCTTTAACCGTTTATTGATTCCGACAGGTTTACACCACGCTTTAAACTCAGTATTCTGGTTCGACGTAGCTGGTATCAACGATATCGGAAACTTCTTGTCAGGTGCTGGTGAAAAAGGTGTCACTGGTATGTATCAAGCTGGGTTCTTCCCAATGATGATGTTTGGTTTACCAGCTGGAGCATACGCAATCTATCGTAACGCTCGTCCTGAAAAGAAAAAAGCAACTGCTTCATTGATGATCGCAGCAGCTTTTGCTTCATTCTTCACAGGTATCACTGAACCATTAGAATTTTCATTCATGTTCGTAGCATGGCCATTATATGTATTACATGCTATTTTGACAGGTATTTCATTATTCATCTCAGCAATTTTCCACTGGACAGCAGGTTTTGCATTTAGTGCTGGACTAGTCGACTTTGTGTTAAGCTTACGTAATCCAATCGCGAACCAACCGTACATGTTGATCGTTCAAGGATTGGTAATGGCTGTTCTTTACTTCGTAGTATTCGACTTTGCAATCAAGAAATTCAACTTGATGACACCAGGTCGCGAAGAAGGTGAAGGCGAAGAAACACCAGATGTTGCAACAAATGGAGATAATAAATTCGCTGTATTAGCAAGCAGAATTTATCAAGGTCTTGGCGGAGATGCAAATGTTACTTCTATTGACAACTGTACGACTCGTTTGCGTTTAACAGTGGCTGATACAAGTAAAGTTGATCAAGGAAAAATCAAAGCAACTGGCGTTCCAGGTGTGAAAGTCATTGATGATACAAATATTCAAGTAATCGTTGGGACAGAGGTTCAATTCGTTGCAGACGAAATGAATAAAATCCGTAATGGAGCTGCTCCAATTTCAGGTGAACTTGTAAAAAAGCCTGAAGTGAAAGAAGAAGTAGCAACACCTGCCGCAACAACAAAAGAAACTGAGTTGTTTGCAGTAGCGAACGGGAAAGTTATCCCGATTTCTGAAGTACAAGATGATGTTTTCTCAGCAAAAATGATGGGTGATGGATTTGCAGTCATTCCAACAGATGGTGAAGTAACAACACCAGTTGCTGGTAAAATCACTAGTATTTTCCCAACTAAACATGCCTTAGGAATCCAGACTGATTCAGGTATCGAAGTACTATTACACATGGGCTTAGATACAGTTGAACTAAAAGGTGCACCATTTACGCTTCATGTTGAAGAAGGTCAAGTAGTAAAACATGGCGATAAGATCGCTACGATTGATCTAGCTGCGCTTGAAGCGGCAGGTAAAAAATCAGATTTGATCGTTGTATTTACGAATCAAGATATTGTTGATAACTATGATCTAGCTAAATCAGGTCAAGAAACTTCAGCCAATGATACAATTGGTAAAGTAACAGTAAAATAATAGCCGTTATTTACAGCTGAACAAAGATAGAGCCGTCGTGATTCTATCTCGTTCAGCTGTTTTTTTAAACCCTCGTTTTATTTTTAATGTTTTTGTTCTCTTGCTTTATTTTTTTTCTATGCTATGGTTAATGTGTAATTGTTTTTAGGAGGAGATTATCTTGCGCGAATAAGGCTGGACACAAAGAAGTGCCAGTTGATGATCCTATGGTTTCTTTGTGTCATATTGATTGAATATGATGAAGAAAAGGGAGATAGATCAATGATTATTGTTAAAGGAAAGAATTCAAGAAAAATCGAGAAAGTCTGGGATTTAGTCAAGAGAGAGCACACTGGTAAGAAAGTTGCGGTTGTCGGATATTCTGGAGAGATTCCTTATAATTTTATTCGAGCAAAACAAATGCCGGCCTATGAAACGATGACAAGACATAATACGCTTAACGACTTAAAACGTTTTTTAAACGACACTAAAAATAGATTTGAAGCAATTATTCTTTATATTGATTGTGACACTCATATGATCGATCAAATTAAAGAGATGACAAGATCTTATCAAGAGAAATTTATTTTGACGGTTTATGATGAAAAGGAAATCGAGCAAGTCGTTGATAGAATTTAAGGTGGGAAAAATATGAAGGAAAATACAGAACGGTTGTTGGGACTGATCGAAAAATTTCAAACAGAGGAGCTTTCCCTGGATGATGCAATAGAGTTACGTCGCTTATCGGCTGAATTTGCAAATGTATGCGGCGAAAACGTCGAACGTAAGATGGATCAATTTTATAACAAGTAATGTATTAAAAGGATGGTGCTTAAAACCATCCTTTTTTCTTTCTGTTTCACCACTTACAATTAGTAAGCATATAAGTTGTACTTTTTTTAAATAGGTATATAATAGCATTACAAAGGTCAATAAAGGTCAATTAAAAATCTTTTTATTGATCCTTTGAAGAAAATAGGAGGTTTGTAAATTATGGCAAAACAACATTATGACAGAAGTAAACCCCATGTAAATATCGGCACGATCGGTCATGTCGATCATGGGAAAACAACATTGACTGCTGCGATCACTACAGTATTAGGAAAAAAAGGCCTAGCAAACCCGCAGGACTATGCTAGTATTGATGCAGCACCAGAAGAAAGAGAACGTGGGATCACAATCAACACCGCCCATGTGGAATACGAAACAGACGCTCGTCACTATGCTCATATCGATGCTCCGGGACATGCGGATTACGTGAAAAATATGATCACAGGTGCAGCTCAAATGGATGGTGCGATTTTAGTCGTTTCAGCAACTGATGGTCCAATGCCGCAAACAAGAGAGCATATTTTATTGTCTCGTCAAGTCGGTGTTAAATATCTGATCGTCTTTCTTAATAAAACAGATTTAGTAGATGATGAAGAGTTGATCGATTTAGTTGAGATGGAAGTTCGTGAATTACTTAATGAGTACAATTTCCCAGGCGATGATACACCGATCATCAAAGGCTCTGCATTAAAAGCACTTCAAGGAGATCCAGAAGCAGAAGCTGCCATCATGGAGTTGATGGATACTGTTGATTCATATATTCCTACACCTGAAAGGGATACAGATAAACCGTTATTACTACCTGTAGAAGATGTCTTTTCAATTACAGGACGAGGAACTGTTGCTTCTGGTCGTATTGACCGAGGAAAAGTGAGCGTTGGTGACGAAATTGAAATCGTAGGGATTAAACCAGAAACACAAAAAGCTGTGGTAACTGGAATCGAAATGTTCAGAAAAACATTGGATTATGGTGAAGCAGGAGATAATGTTGGTGTACTTTTACGTGGAATCACTCGTGATGAAATCGAACGTGGACAAGTAATTGCTAAACCGGGTTCCATTACTCCACATACAAAATTCAATGCAGAAGTCTATGTTCTTACAAAAGAAGAAGGTGGACGTCATACACCATTCTTTACAAATTATCGTCCACAATTTTATTTCCGAACAACTGATGTAACGGGAGTTGTTGAACTCCCTGAAAATGTTGAAATGGTTATGCCGGGTGACAATGTGACGATCGATGTTGAATTGATCCATCCAATTGCTGTTGAAAAAGGAACGACCTTTTCAATTCGTGAAGGCGGACGTACAGTCGGTTCCGGGATTGTGACAGAAATAGAAAAATAGAAAAAAGTCGTACTAAGCGTGTATGTCAAAAAAATCTGTTTTGACGTATACGCTTTTTTATTATATGATATGGACTAAAAAAGGGAGCGTTCGTTAATGGAGTGTTTGGTTTTGAGGGTAGATGCATTTACTAAGGTCATTGGACAAGGGAATCCAGCAGGTGTTGTCTTAAACGGTGATCAGTATAGTACAAAAGAGATGCAGGAAATTGCGAAAAAAGTCGGCTTTAATGAAACAGTTTTTTGTTGTTCGAGTGATCATGCGGATATCAAATTACGATATTTTACACCAGGACACGAAACACCATTATGTGGCCATGCGACGATGGGGAGTATTTTTGCTTTATATCATGGAAAAGGAAATCAAAAGCGAGTCATTGAAACGAAAGCGGGGCTTCTTTCGGTCGATTATAATGATGAACAATGTGAAATCACGATGACTCAAGCGGAACCAAAGTTTATCGACTTTACGGGAGATAAAAAAGCGCTTTGTCGGAGTTTAGGGATCGAAAAGACAGATCTTGATCCAAGTTTACCGATTCAATATGGGAATACAGGCTCATGGACCTTGCTAGTTCCGGTTAAAAATGAAACAGTTTTGGACAAAATGTCAGCAGATACACAATGTTTTCCTGAGCTGTTGACTGAGATACCAAAAGCTTCTGTTCATCCCTTTGCAGTGCTTTCAAAAGAAGCTGCTATGATGACTGCAAGGCATTTTTCATCTCCATTTTCAGGAACGAAAGAAGATTCTGTTACTGGTACCGCTTCTGGTGTGATGGGAGCTTATGCTTTAAATCATATTTATCTTGATGATCAGAGAAAAGAAATCACTGTTTTCCAAGGGAAACATGTAAACAGATCAGGACAGGTTTTAGTTGATGTGATCAGAGGGGAAAAGGCAGCTCATTCGGTCAGAATAACTGGTACAGCCTGTTTGAACGAAGAGATAAAGATAACATTAGATGAGTAAAAAACGAGACAAAACTGAAAATCAGTTTTGTCTCGTTTTTTTCTAAATCATGATCAATGATGGTCTAAAAGTAGATTATTCAGTAATTCTGTAACGATTTGTACCAATTACAGCCTACTTCTTAACGTTGAGATCTATTTCTAAGAATACGGCGAATCCCGTGAACATTTTTTTGCTTTTCAATAGGTGCGTTGTCAATGATCAATAGTGCGATCATAACATAGGCGATAAAACTTTCTCTGGAATAAAGGGTATAACGTGAAACCCAGGCAGTTGCATATTTTTCTTTATAATCCCGTAATCCTTGAAAAGAATAAAAGCGAGAGCCAAATTCATAAACAAGATAAGCGATCCGTTCTTGGATAAAGCTTTTTCTCGATGTTCCTACATTCGATAAGGGAGCCATTCCTAAATTGAAGTAAGCTAAGCCTTCTTCTTGCATATGTTGGAATAAGGAGATAAAAAGATAGTCCATTACGCCAGAGGGAGCTTCCTTGCTGTATCTCATTAAATCGATCGTTCCTTCTTCTTTTGTGTAAGTCGGCATGATATTTGCAAATGCAATGATTTTTCCTGATTGATTTTTCGCTACAGCGATTTGGCTGCGAGCTAGGTAATATTCATTGAAAAAACCGAGAGAAAATCCTTTTTCTTTGCGGCTGCCGAGCCACTCATCTGAAACTTGTTTTAGCTCTGATACTAACTCATCTGAAAAAGGAGGGGACAGAACCTCGAAAGAATAGTTCTCTTTAGTGAAACGATTCATAACAGCCCGCTCACTTTTCATTTTTTTGCCAGATAAAGTAAAGCTTGGTAAATCGACATGAGCCTCTTCGCCCATTTTAATGAAATCATAGCCAAACTCGTGTAAAAACATTACACATTCTTCTGAAACTTCATAGAAAACAGGTAAATATCCCCAACGATCAGCTTCGTTGATGAACTGTTCGATCGCATCAGAAAAATCTTCTTTATTTCCGGAAGGATCTCCCATAACGATGCATTTGTTGTTGATCGTTTTAAATTGTATCAAGACAGTATCTTCCTGAGCACTATTTTGATAAATATACATATCTTTGTCACCAAGAAAAACCAATTGACTGTCAGTATTTCCTCCATAATTCAGCAAAAGTGATAATGCCCGTTCGTCATCTAGCGGCATACCGATTTTATAGCGTTTGCCTTCGAGATAACGAATGAATAAGTAGCTGACTAAAGTGACCAGTAAAATACCAATAAGACCAGATAACCAAATTTTCTCAGACGGGAATAAGAAAAAGGAAATAAATTTGTGCTTGTGGTGAGGGAAGGCCGGCAAGTTATAGACACCGATCACGATATATAAGATTGTCAGCGTTAGAAAAATCACGCCATCGACTGTGATCATCTCCCAAGAATACACAAGTTGTTCTCTAAATAATTGTCGCTTGGAAAAGACAATGATAAGTAAAAGTAAACTTAGAAATAAAATCACTCCCCAGCTAAAATCTTTCATAAAGGTATAACCAAGTGTAATGACGATCAATCCGATTGTGGGAAAATATGCTCGTTTCACACGAGCCGCGATGCCTCTACCAGTAATCAAGAGCAAAAAGCCTAGTAAAATTGCTGGAATTTGTGTAATAATCCGAAAAGAAAGTGGATTTAGCTGTTTGAGCCAAGTCAACTCTATAAAAGCTTCAGGAATCGTAGCTGATAAAACAATCATAATTCCAGAAAAATACATTAGGAAAACAACAAATTTATGTGCTATTTCAGTTGAAAGCTCTCTGGGAATACCAGAATATCTTTTATTTAAGGAATAACTCAAATTATTCATGAAGAAAATCACACCGATCAGAAACGGTATAATATAGTAAAAGAGTCGATAAAGTAGGATCCAAGCAACAACAACCTCACGAGAGATACCGAGTGCAGACAATCCGAGGATCATCAATAAGTCGAAACTACCAAGTTCCCCAGGAATCATCGAAACGATTCCGATAACAGAAGCAGCAATAAACAATGGGATGATTTGTAATGGATTCATTTTGACACCCATCAGCATGCCGATCAACAAGAAGCTGCCTAAAACGCCTGTCCATTCCATGAAAGAGGTCAAGATCAAACCAGCACGTGTTTTTCTATCGATATCCCCAATATAATTGTCTTTCTTGAAAAAACTAACAAGTAGTACGATCGGAAAATATAGACTGCCGCCAATTAACCAAACCCAGTATTGTTGGATATAGTCATTTGTATGCCCTAGTGTTACTAATAAAAATGAAATAAGACTATAGATTGAAAGACCGGACATCAAAAATAGTAAAATCTTCGAAAGTGCCTGAACAACTCTTTTACCATCTTTTTCTTTACCGTAGAATTCAGAGCGTAGTCCGATACTGATCAATCCGCCGAAGCCTGCAATATTATTGATCGTATTGATCATCCAGCTGCTTTCAAATAGAAATCTTTTCTTGGGATGTTGTCCTAGTATTTTGTTGAGGATTACATCATAATTAAGCATCGGCAGCACAGAGACTAATCCAATAAGTAGCATCAAAGCAATTTTCCAAAGAGGAATATCTTGAAAAACGATACCTAATTGATTGAATGAGATCGTTTTACTGATCGTAAGAAGTTCACGCAAGATGATAATAATAACTGAAAAAATAAAGATTATTTTAAAATAACTGATTCGTTCCTTGAACCATTGCAGCATTTTTTTCACTAAATACACCTACTTTTCTAATAAAAATGAGAGCACTTCTTGATTAAATAACTCAGGATTCTTTCTTGCAAAAGAGTGTCCTTGTCTGGGGACTAAAACAAATGAAGCCTTCGGAATATTTTTTGCCAGATACATCGAATGGGCACGTTTGATCACATCGTGTTTTCCGACAATAACTAATGTCTTAGCTCTAAATTGGCTTAAATCAGTTGTTGAGACATCGATATCTTTTCGCATCAACTGAATAACTGGCAAATATCTTTTTGCTGTTTCACTAATCAATGCAGCTAGGCGAACTAACAGATATTCTAGTTCCGTTAATCCTCTAAAAAAAAGTTTGACTCCTGAAACGGTTGTATTACCAGCGTTTAATACAAGGCGATGAACAGCTTTGGGGTACTTTTTAGTGAAGACCATTGCAACATTCGCACCATCGCTGAAACCGACAAAATCAGCTTGCCGAATATCCTCCTGCTTCATGATCAAATGTAAATCTTCTGCCATTTGGTTAAATGACAAGGTAGTACTTTGATTCGTAGAACGCCCATGTCCGCGGCTGTCTACGGTGATCACTTTAAAATGTTGACTGAATTCAGGTAACTGTTTTTCGAAATATTTTCCGCTTCCGCTATTGCCATGAAGAAGAAATAAAGGGAAGCCGGTGCCGCAAATTTCGTAATAGATTTGACTGTGATCAGCTGCTGATAACACTCTTTTTTCTCGTTTCATTTTATTCCCACCTGTCGTTCTTAGTATATCGGTTTTTGACTTGTTTTCAAACCGAAAAGATATTTATTTAGGAACCTTTTATTAAAGAATAATAAAGAATTCAGCATTTATTTAGATTTTTTTTTTAGAATAACGTATGATAAGTAATACCTTAAAAAAGTTTGGATGATATGATGGGCAAATTAGCGAGATTATTTAAAAGATCACTATTATTAATATTATTACTATTGATTATTGTAGCGGGTTATCTTGGCTACGACATTCGTAAAAATGTCAAACATGTGATGACATTTGAGGCAGAGGTCGAGGAAGCTGTGAAGGAGAACCATATTCCTGAATATAAGAATGTGATTTTAGCAATTATTTATACAGAATCAAAAGGTAGAGCAGACGACCTGATGCAAAGTAGTGAGAGTGTTTATGGTCAAAGACATATGATCGGAACGACCAAAGAGAGTATTGACGCAGGTGTCGCTTACTTAGCTCAATCAGTTGAAAAGGCTGAAGCAGCTGGTTGTGATCAGTGGACTGCGGTGCAGGCTTATAATTTTGGATTGGATTATATTGAATTTGTTAAAGAACGCGGAGGCAAAAATACCGTTCGTTTAGCTGAAGAGTATTCAAGAGATGTTTTGGCGCCTTTATTAGGAAATGACGAGCAAAAAATGTATCGTTATTATCGGCCGCAGGCAGTTTTTCATAACGGTGGTTTTTTATATCGTAATGGTGGAAACATGTTTTATGCAGATATTGTCAAGATGAACATGCAATTTATCAAATGGCTCAAATAAGTAACTACATAATCCTTGAGAATGATCGTTTGTTGAAATTATACGAATTCTCAAGGATTTTCTTGAAGTTCTTTCTATTAACAAGTAAACTAAAGAATGTGTATCTTTAACAAGGAGAAAGTAGGGAAGCTAATTCATGGCAAATAATTTTGATATAAAACAGGGTCTGACTCAATCGGAGGTAGAAGAGAGAAAGAGGCAAGGCCTACAAAATGATTACGAAGAAAATGTTGCAAAATCAACGAAAGACATTATTTACGACAATGTAATGACCTTGTTCAACTTTTTGAACTTTGCCATTGCCGTCTGTTTATTTTTTGTTGGGGCTTATTCTAATCTAGCCTTTCTAGCAATTATTTTAGTCAATATGGGTATGGGGATCTATCAGGAGATTCATGCCAGAAATTTAGTCCAAAAGTTATCGATCGTCGCCAAAGAAAGCGTACATGTCGTACGTGATGGAAAAGAGGTCGAGATCGATACCAAAGAATTAGTCATGGACGATATCGTTGTGATTGCAGCAGGTGAACAGGTTCCTTCTGATTTAGAAGTAATTGAAGGAAAAGCAGAGGCAAATGAAGCCCTGCTGACGGGTGAATCTGATTTGATCGAAAAAGTGAGTGGAGATATCCTACTTTCCGGCAGTTTTTTAGCGAGTGGACAAGTCTATGCCAAAGTCATCCATGTCGGAGCTGAAAACTATGCGGTCAAAATTACAGCGGAAGCAAAGGTCCATAAACCAATTCAATCAGAGCTAGTAAACTCGATTCGAAAAGTATCGAAATTTACCAGTTTAGTGATCATTCCATTGGGTGTCATTTTATTTTTAGAAGGATTTTTGATCAGAGATGCAGGTCTAAAAGGGTCTGTCGTCGCTTCAGCAGCTGCTTTGTTAGGGATGCTGCCAAAAGGATTGGTTTTACTGATTAGTATCGCGTTGACAACAGGTGTTGCCAAGCTAGCTAAAAAACGAATTTTAGTTCAAGATATGTATTCTATCGAAACATTGGCACATGTCGATACACTATGTCTAGATAAGACAGGAACGATCACCGAAGGAAAAATGAAAGTCCAAAAAGTAACAGTGCTTCATGCTGAATATCACGAGAACTTTCCACAGATTATAGGAAGTTATCTAGCTGAAAGTACAGATAATAATATTACGATGCAAGCGATTCGAGATCATTTTGACTTATCAAATCGTTATGGTGCAGAACAAACTTTACCATTTTCTTCTGAGAGAAAATGGGGAGCGATCGATTTTACCGAGCTTGGGACTGTGTACCTTGGAGCGCCTGAAAAATTATTTTCAGCTGAACGGCTACCTAAAGAAGTTTTAGATGCTCAGGAAAATGGCTATCGTGTGCTGATGTTGGGGATTGCTGAACACATTCGTTTGGATGAGCAAACGATGCCGCACCTAGAGCCTTTAGCTGTGTTAGAAATCGATGATCCGATTCGCCAAAATGCAAATGAGACACTAGCTTATTTACGTGAAGAAGGCATTGATTTAAAAGTCATTTCCGGAGATAATCCAGTAACGGTATCGAATATCGCTCGCCGAGCAGGTTTGTTCGGTTATGAGTCATATATCGATTTATCAACTTTAGACACAGAAGAACAGGTTCGTAAAGCAGTACATGAGTATACTGTTTTTGGTCGAGTGACACCACAGCAAAAACGAATCATCGTTCGTGAACTAAAAGATAATGACCATGTTGTCGCGATGACTGGTGATGGAGTAAATGACGTTTTAGCTTTGCGTGAAGCAGACTGCAGTATTGCAATGGCAGAAGGAGACGGCGCAACAAGACAGATTTCTAATTTGGTTTTACTGGATTCAGATTTTACGACCTTGCCGGATGTTTTATTTGAAGGGCGTCGTGTGGTCAACAATGTCACAAAAGTTGCTAGTATCTTTTTCATTAAAACGATCTATTCATTCATTTTATCCATGATCTGTATGTTCACTGCAATCGCATTCCCATTTATACCGATCCAGATTACGTTGATCGATTTGGCTATTGAAGGCTATCCAGCTTTCTTCCTGTCATTCGAAAGTGATAAGCGGAAGGTTAAAGGGAAGTTCTTACCTACGGCTTTGAGAAATGCTTCTGTAAATGCCGTATTAGTTGTGTTAAACATCGTTGCTGTTTACCTGATTGCTCAGGGACGAGGGTTTAGCCAAATGGAAACAACGACTCTAATGTATTATCTATTGATCGGGATCAGTTGTATGGCTGTTGTTAGAGCGTGTCTGCCGTTTAATCCATTACGGATTTTCCTTGCGGTAACAACCATCGGCGGTATTTATGTTGCAGCGATGCTGTTCCACCATATTTTAGAAGTCGGCTTTTTAACTAGCCAAACGTTACCGATCTTCGCTGTGATGATGGTGATAAATATTGTCGTAAGAATCATCATCGGATTTTATCAAATGAAACGCGCAGGTAAAACAATCAAGGAGCTTTAAAAGTGAGTGAAAAATAAGGAGGGGAAATGATGAGCGGCGAATATCAAATGCGCAAAACGATTGGAAAATGTTTTCGGTCTTCAACAGATAATTTTAATGGAGTCGTTCGAATCTATGGCAGTCCTTATATGTATCGTGTGATCAACGGTATCCCTGAAAAGGGTGCAATGTTGGAAGTCGTTGATTTTTCTAGTACAGAATTATTTGTAACTGTAAACAACTATTTATTCGAAAGTGATGTGAATTATATTGATAATCCTTAATATTTTAATTTTTATTGTCGTTCTTATTTTAATTTTGGTACTTGTTTCAAAAATGGTGATCATTGTACAGCAGGGAGAAGTGAAGATCGTTGAAAGCTTTGGTAAATATGTTAAAACGATCGATCCAGGGCTTCATTTTCTAATTCCGGTACTTTACAAAGTTAGAGGAAGAGTGTCACTAAAGCAAACGCCTTTAGAAATCGAGTCTCAAAGTGTGATTACCAGAGACAACGTAATCGTGGAAGTTGATGAAGCAATCAAGTACCATGTAACCGATGTTCGTGCATTTGTTTATGACAACGAAGATTCTGTGACTTCGATGATTCAAGATTGTCAATCAAATCTACGCGGTATCATTGGTAAAATGGATTTGAATGAGGTGCTAAACGGTACGGAAGAAATCAATGTGAGTTTATTCGAAAGTGTCAAAGATATTACTGCTGGGTACGGCTTATCTATCGATAGAATCAATATCGGAGAAATCTCAGTTTCAGATGAAATCGTTAATTCAATGAATAAATTGATTACCGCCAGTAGAGATAAAGAATCAACGATCACTATTTCTGAAGGTAGAAAGCAATCGATTATTTTGGATTCTGAAGCGAATGCGTCGCAAATGCAGATCGATGCTGAAGCGCGTGCTAAACAGACAAAAATCGACGCCGAAGCTCGAGCTGAACGTACGAAAATCGATGCCGAAGCCGAGGCAGAAAGAATTCGCATTACAACTGAAGCCGAAAGACAAAGGATTTTTGCATTGAATCAGGCAATCAAGGATAGTGATTTAAATGATCAAGCCTTAGCTTATCTTGGAATAGAAGCATTTAAAGAAGTGGTGAAAAGTGATACTAATACAGTGATCTTACCAAGCAATATGACTGAATTAGGAAATATTCCTGTAGCAAAAGAATTATGGTCCGCTCAAGATAAGAAAGAGCATTCGACTCCAGAACTTTAAGGGAAATATCGTATTAAACAAGAAAAGAAAACGATAAGTTGATTATCTGTCTTCTTTTTTTGTTTATATCATGATTTAGGTGACCATATTTATTTTATGTAAACTATAAAAAAAGATTTTTGAGTGAAGAAAATAAATAGGCAATTTACTTGAAAATAATGTTAAATATGATACAATGAACCATGTGTAATTGTGTCTTTTTAAAATCGCGCTGAAGGTTTCAGTGCTTTTTTACTGACTATCACGTGAATTAGCTTTTGGCTTTTTTTAGGAGGTGAGAACAGTGGCACAAAGAATTCCTCAAGAAGTGATCGAGGAAGTGAGGCAACGAACAAACATCGTTGATGTTGTTGGACAGTATGTTCAATTGAAAAAATCCGGCAAGAACTATATGGGTCTATGTCCGTTCCACGAAGAACGTTCCCCTTCATTTTCGGTAGCAGAAGACAAGCAGATATTTCACTGTTTTGGTTGCGGAAAAGGTGGAACTGTTTTTAATTTTCTACAAGAAATCGAAGGAATCAGTTTTCCTGAGTCGGTAAAAAGAGTTGCAGAGCTTGAAAATATTCCGGTATCTATCGACTGGAGCAATTCTTATGATGCGGATACAGCTGAAAATAGCCAAAATCGTAAATTGATCGAACTGCATAAAAAAGCTGCTGATTTATATCACCATGTATTGATGAACACGCAAATCGGCGAGCCTGCGTTGAACTATTTACTAGAACGTGGCTTGACGAAAGAGTTGATTGAAACATTTAAAATCGGCTTTGCTCCGAAAAAAAGAGATTTTTTAAGCCAGGTTTTCCAAAATGAACAAACAGCCGAAGAATTGTTTAAAGAATCAGGTTTATTTATTCAAAGAGACAACGGTGAATTTTTGGATCGTTTTTATCAGCGTGTGATGTTTCCTATCAATGATGATCGTGGAAATATTATTGCTTTTTCTGGACGATTGCTTAAAACAGAAGATTTTTCTGGCGACGATATGCCTAAATACCTCAATAGTCCTGAGACGGTCTTATTCAATAAAAGAGATACACTCTTTAACTTTGATAAGGCCCGTAAAGAAATTCGTAAAGAGAATACAGTCTTTTTGTTCGAAGGCTTTATGGATGTACTTGCTGCTTGGCAGGCCGGCATCACTAGTGGTGTTGCCTCGATGGGAACCAGCTTGACGAATGAACAAATCCGAAAGCTAGAGCGAGTCGCTCAAGAACTTGTTATTTGTTACGATGGGGATAAAGCAGGGATCGAAGCAACCAATCGGGCGATTTCCTTATTAAGTGACCATAGTCGCTTTAAGTTGAGTATCGTTAGTATCCCGGAAAAGCTTGACCCGGATGAGTATTTAAGAAAATACGGCAGTGATTCTTTTCGTGAGCTTGCACTTCATGGTCGCGAGACAGTTTTCAGCTTTAAAATGCAGTATCATCGTTTATCGAGAAATATGAACAACGAAAAAGAACAGCTGGATTATGTTAATGATTTACTCCAAGAGCTGCTACTTGTTCAGTCACCATTAGAAAAAGACCGTTATCTGAACCAACTCGCTCAGGAATTTCAATTATCCTTTCATTCTTTGGAAGAACAGTTGAGACAACTTGAAGCACAACAGCGTTCCGTCAAAAGAAGCGAACGACAGCAAGCAACAGTACCGCCGCCTGTTTTAGAAATAGACGGGATGATCGAACCACCTGAATTTTTTGAAGAAGAAGCGATGCCATCTGCTCAAAATAAATTGCCTTTGACTCAAGTAGAAAAGGCGGAGCGAACATTGATTTATCGTTTAATGAATGAACAGGGGATTCGTAATCAGGTCATGCAGCTGGCTGACTTTAGTTTTGCTCATGATCAGTATCAAGAATTATATTTACTTTTGGATAGCTATATGAGTATTCATAGTGATTTTTTACTAGCTGATTTTGTTGATTATTTGAAAGAAGATTCGACGAAGAAACTCGCTATTGATATCTCTCTTCAAAAGATTTCTGAAGAAAGTTCGGATCGTGAAATTGCAGATGTCATACGAGTGATCCAAAATTCCAGCTTGGAAGAACAAATTTCTTTGAAACAACAGCAAAAAAAGGAAGCAGAACGTATCGGCAACAAACAATTAGTTGATGAATTATCCATTGAAGTCATCGGCTTAGTAAGACAATTGCAAAAAAGTCGTACAGCCTCTTAGCGAACTGTTTAAGAGCATGTATTTGACTATTATTTATAGATTTAGCTGAATGGAAAAATGAAGGGGGCCTTCTTTTCATGGAAAAAGAAACAGAAAAAAAATATGCAGCTGCACTGGCAGCCTTTATCAAGAAAAACAAGCCTAAAGGAACTGTTTTTTATGATGATTTAACAAACACATTAGCAACACCATTTACATTGAATGCAGATGAAATGGAAAAATTGATTCAAAAAGTTGAAGACGCTGGAATCAGTGTTGTAGATGAAAATGGCGACCCTAGTGAACATAGTCTGAAAAAAGATGAAAAAGTTGCTGAAAAGGCCCAAATGGAAGATTTGTCTGCTCCTACGGGTGTCAAGATCAATGACCCTGTACGTATGTACTTAAAAGAAATCGGCCGCGTTCAATTACTGACAGCAGCAGAAGAAGTTGAACTTGCCTTGAAGATCGAAGAAGGCGATCAAGAAGCGAAACAGCGTTTAGCTGAAGCTAACTTACGTTTGGTTGTTTCTATTGCAAAACGTTATGTTGGCCGCGGTATGCAGTTCCTTGATTTGATTCAAGAAGGAAATATGGGCTTGATGAAAGCCGTTGAAAAATTTGATTATCGTAAAGGGTTCAAGTTTTCAACCTATGCGACTTGGTGGATCCGTCAAGCAATCACACGTGCGATCGCTGACCAAGCAAGAACGATCCGGATTCCAGTGCATATGGTAGAAACGATCAATAAATTGATCCGAATCCAACGTCAATTACTGCAAGATTTAGGCAGAGAACCAACGCCGGAAGAAATCGGAGCAGAAATGGATCTACCTACTGAAAAAGTACGTGAGATTCTAAAAATCGCTCAAGAGCCAGTTTCTTTAGAAACACCGATCGGTGAAGAGGACGATTCTCATCTTGGTGATTTTATCGAGGATCAAGATGCAACAAGTCCTGCTGAGCATGCAGCGTATGAATTGTTGAAGGAACAATTAGAAGATGTCTTAGACACATTAACTGACCGTGAAGAAAATGTTCTTCGTTTGCGTTTCGGTTTAGATGACGGACGTACTCGCACATTAGAAGAAGTTGGAAAAGTTTTTGGTGTAACTCGTGAGCGTATTCGTCAAATCGAAGCGAAAGCATTGCGTAAATTACGCCATCCATCTCGTTCTAAACAATTGAAAGACTTTTTAGAATAAGAGTAGGTACAGTTAAAAATGAATAAGAATAGCTGATAGGACGCTGTTTATCTAAGTTTTAAAGTGAAGCAAAACTTTTGTTTAGTTTTGCTTCACTCTTTTTTTAAATAATCGTAACAAAAAAGTTAGATAGTACATATTGGAAGAACAGCATTTTTATGGTAGATTAGATTTACTTGAATGATAGAATGTGAGGCGGAATGAATGACGAAACAATGTCCAAATTGCGGAACTGAAATAGATAATAAAGAAGAAATCTGTCTAAACTGTGGTCATTCTTTTAAAGAAGACCAAAAAAGTGAAAAGATTTCAACTGAGGAAACGAATACTGAAGCGACGATCAATGAGGAAGAATCATCCTCAAGTTTTCTTAATAAGGAAAAAAATGAAAATATTGAATGGTCTGAATTGAAAGATATGAGTATTGGTCATGTGATGACGATGTTCAATGAGCAGCAAGAAGAAACAAGTGCGACTGCTGAGGAAAGCACAATTGACTCTGAGGAAACAATCGAAGAGAAAAAGACTGACCTCGAAGACACAGCTGCGTTAGCTCAATATATCAATGACCATAAAAATGAAGAAATAAAAGACGAGTTATCTTCTGATGAGAAAACAAAAAATGCTGAAAAGACCAATGAAAATGAAGAGCTTAAAGAGCCGATGACTTCTAAAGAAACAGAACAAGCGGCTGAGCCGGAAGTAGAATCTACTGATAAAGGACAAGATGAAGTGAAGCCTATAGAAGAGGATAAAAAACAGAATGAAAAACCGATAAATAATACATCAAAAGAAGGAATTTCTAAATTCGTTAAACCAGAAGAAAAACCAATCGGTCCTAAAGCATTACCGAAAGAAACAACTGAAATCCCTTCAAATAGTAAAAAGCCGGAAGAAATCGAAATGGACGCAGCACCGATCTTTTTTAAAGATGGGGAAGAAGGATCGTCTTCTGCTAAAGATCATTTCGCTAAACCGGCGGCTCCATCTAGTAAAGCTGAACCTAAATCTGACAATCCAAAACCATCAAAACCAAAAAACTATAAAAAATTATCGATTATTTTGGCGGCGGTCGTAGTACTAGCAGGAGGATCGTGGTTTGCTTATAGCCAAACACAAAAGAAATCTTCTGATGGAACAAAAGTGTCTGAAACGAATGAAAAACTTGCTTCTCAAACAGAAAAAGAATTGAATAGTTATTTTACAGATGATAAACAGCTGTTTATCAAGCCGGAGATGGTCAATCTTAGTCCGAAAACCATCAAAGAAAATCTAGATACATTGAAAGATGATAAAGATCACAAAAAACTACAAGCATTGTATGATAAAGTGACGACGAAGCAGGCTGCACTTTCACAGGTCAATGAGCTATTTGATCAACCAGTTATTTCTGGAAACAAGTTAAATGATGTTGCAATCAAGGCCGATAAAAAAGTCGATATTAGTAAATATGATGAAAAAGATGCTTTTGACAAATTGATCAACCAAGGAATCGATCAAGCAATCGCACAATATGATCAATTACAAAAAGCAAAAGCTGCAGTTGAAGTTGTCTATAAGGATAACCAAACGACTGAAGCCTTGACAAGAGAAACCTATAATGCTGCAAAAGCCGAAGTCGATCAAGTCAAGAGTGAAACGTTACGTAAGCCGTTAACAGAAGCACTGGCAAAAGCTGATCAAGCATTGACTGAACTAGAAACAGCAAATGCAGCACAGCAGCAAGCGGCATCTGCTCAAGCGAGCGGACAGTCGTCAGCGGGGAACACAGCTGTTTATGATGAGCAAGGAAATACTGTACAACCTGCAAATGGCGGACAACCAGATGCAAGTACATTCACACCTGCAAATGCTGATGGTGTTTACACGGCTCCTGTTTATACGGCAGATGCAAATGATGTTAGCGATATGAGTAACCCAGCATGGGTATGGGCACCTGGGATTCAAGATAAAGTCATTGCTACTTGTATTGAACGTGGATACATTACAGCAGGTAATTACTCATTACAACCCGCTAGAATCATTGATGGGGAAGGCTATTATAACCTCTATGGCGGAGATGGTCAGTATTTAGTTACGATCAATGCTAAAACAGGCTGGTTCAAAGGAAATGCTTCAAGAAATGCTGGAAGATGATCATTTTTTTGAGAAGAAATAGATGAGGCAAAGGTCTTTGTACTTTTGTCTCGTTTTCCTTCTGAATCAATCTATATAGGCGCTTATGCAAGCACGAAACAGAAAAAATGAGTTTCTGCATTTTTAAAGGCATCACTGGTTGTCTTGATAAACGCCCTATGGTGAAAATAGCCAATGACGATTGGCTAAATACAAGGAGAAACAGTATGGAAAAAAAAGAATATAACACATTCAAAGAAGGGGTAATGGCTTGTGTACCAACCATTTTAGGCTATTTAGGCATCGGGATCGCTGCAGGAGTCGTTGGGAAAAACGTTGGCCTATCGATTTTGGAAATTGCTTTAATGTCCATTTTGGTTTATGCCGGAGGTGCACAATTTATCATTTGCGGCATGCTCGCAATACATTCACCAGTTTCTGCAATTATCTTTACCACTTTTTTAGTAAATTTACGTCATTTTTTGATGAGCATGTCCGTTGCGCCATATTTTAAACAAGAGCCTCTGATCACAAGTATCGGTATCGGAACACTTCTGACAGATGAATCGTATGGGGTTTTGATGTCAGCTTTAAATAATGAAAATCGTGTCTCTTCGGCATGGACACACGGCTTGAATATCACAGCTTACGCTGCTTGGATTTTCGCCACTGTCATTGGAGGATTATTGGGTACTTGGATTCCAGATCCAAATTTACTTGGCTTGGATTTTGCGTTAGTTGCGATGTTTGCCGGCTTATTCATATTGCAATTGGATGATCCAATAAAAAAACATACCAAAGAAACATTGATCGTTTTAGGAACGGTGATCGTTTCACTTTATCTATTTATGGGATTCTTTTCCCCAGAACTTTCTGTTTTATTTTCTACACTATTAGGTTGTACAGTCGGGGTGGTGAATTATCGTGATGAATAATTATGTGCTGCTGACTATTTTAGGATGTTCATTAGTTACTTGGATTCCGCGGATTTTACCATTCCTGATCTCAAAACGTGTGGATTTTCCTAAATGGTTTTTACGATTTTTATCGTTTATTCCTATTTGTATCTTGACTGCACTTTTATTTCAGAGTATTTTAGAGGCTCAGACAACAGGTTTTCCCCGGGTAAAAGTAATAGAAGCATTAGGCTGTATTCCCACTTTACTCGTAGCTATTCGTACGAAAGACTTAATGAAAACCGTTTTAGTCGGGATCGTAACGGTAGCTTTACTACGCATTTTTTTAGGCTAAGGCCAGAAGGAGCATACTATGAACGAATTATTAGCAAAAATTTTTACCGCATTGGTGATCGATGAAAATGACGGATATTACTTTTTACAAAAAAACGGGATCACTTTTCGTTTAGCAAAAGAAGAAGGAGCTCATGAAATCGGTGAGGCAGTTGAAGGATTCGGCTACTTAAATCAAAAACAAGAGCCGGAAATGACAACGGTGATCCCAGCAGCTCGAATCGGTCAATTTGCTTTCGGGACGGTAACGGGTACTAGAAGAGATCTGGGCGCTTTTGTCGATATTGGCTTAAAGGATAAGGATGTAGTAGTATCTCTTGATGAATTGCCTGTTATGCGCGAATTATGGCCTAAGAAAGATGACCAACTAATGATTGCACTCAAAGTCGATGACAAAGACCGGATTTGGGGTGAATTAGCAGATGAAAAATTGTTTAAAGCAATGGCTAAGCCTGGAACTGAAGACCTTAAAAACAAAAATGTCAGCGGCATCGTTTATCGTTTAAAGATGGCAGGTACTTTTGTTCTAACAGATGATTTTCAAATTGGCTTTATCCATCCTTCCGAACGTTATCAAGAGCCACGTTTAGGTGAGAAAGTAAATGGCAGAGTCATTGGTGTGCGTCCTGATGGTGTGCTGAATCTTTCATTGAAACCTAGAGGATATGAAGTCATTAGTGATGATGCGCTGATGATTTTGACCTTCTTAGAAAGAGCCGCTGATCATAAGATCCCTTTTACTGATAAATCGAATCCTGAGGAAATCAAGCAGACATTCGGTATCAGCAAAGCTCAATTCAAGCGGGCAATCGGCAGCTTGCTAAAACAAGGGAAGATCAAGCAGGAATCTGGGTTTACTATTTTATTGGAAAAAGAGGAGAAATAAATCTTTTTTCATTCTAATTGAGAATCACTTGCAAATGTTCTTCAGTTATTTTATACTAATTATAATCTAATTCTAGGAATTACATTCCTAGTTTAAAATCATTCTAAATAAGGGGCTGCCAACTATGGATTCAACTGCTGCTTTAAAGAAAACGAAACAACAATTGCATGAATCTGGATTCAAACTAACGCCTCAACGAGAAGCAACGGTTTTAGTCTTACTAGAAAATGAAAAAGATCACTTATCAGCAGAAGAAATTTATTTTTTAGTCAAACAAAAAAGCCCTGAAATTGGTTTAGCAACTGTTTACCGCACACTGGAAATATTGACGGATCTAAAGGTCGTCGATAAAGTAAGTTTTAATGATGGATTAGCCCGTTATGATTTACGTAAAGAAGGTGCAAAGCATTTCCATCATCATTTGCTATGTTTGGAATGCGGCAATATTCAAGAAGTAGAAGAGGACCTTCTCGGTGAAGTCGAGCAAGTGATCGAGCAACGCTATCATTTCATGGTGAAAGATCATCGCTTAACCTTTCATGGTATTTGTGAAGAATGTCAGCAGAAAAAGAAAAATCAAACAAAAGAATAGTGTTCTATTTGAAAAAGCCAAACGTGTATTTTAGATACTTTTGTTTGGCTTTTTGTCGTTTATTTGCAAAAATGATTGACAATCCTTGAAGAATCTCATACAATAGCTTCAATAAACAATAAAAGTATCGATAAGAACTAGTAAGATAAGACAGTTGTACAGAAAGTAGCCGGTGGTTGAGAGGCGCACAAACTTGGATTATCCGAATTCCTCTTTGAACTTCACACCGAATGAAGTAGGCTGTGACGGTTAGTGCGCGCCCGTTATTGTGCCAGGGTATATATTTGTACCTATTAAGGCAATGAGTGTGAGCTGATTGTAAACAAAGGTGGTAACACGAGTCAATACGTCTCGTCCTTTTCAGAAATGAAAAGGCGGGGCTTTTTTTATTGTTTGAGTACTAGAAAAATGAGGGGGAGTTATTCTATGAGTTTTAAAGCATTAAGCAAGACGATCGATTTTGATCAAGTAAAATCTTTGTCCACATTAACGAAAGAGCAAGCGGAGAAAAAAGCACTTCGGGATCATGAATTGAGGGAGATCATAGAAGGGAAAAGTCAAAAGATTTTATTATTGATCGGCCCATGTTCTGCTCATGATGAAGAAGCTGTGATGGAATATGTTACTCGTTTAGCAAAATTGCAAGAAAGAGTACAGGATAAAGTTTTTATGGTTCCGCGTGTTTATACGAATAAACCAAGAACAAATGGCGACGGCTATAAAGGGCTGCTTCATCAACAAAATCCAGAAGGTGAAAGTAACCTGATCAAAGGTATCGCAGCTGTGCGCAGTCTCCATAATCGTGTAATCAGTGAGACAGGATTGACAACAGCAGATGAGATGCTTTATCCAGAAAATTTAGAATTTGTACAGGATCTAGTCAGCTACATTGCAGTTGGTGCTCGTTCAGTAGAAGATCAGCAACATCGTTTTGTGGCAAGCGGGATCGACCAGCCTACAGGAATGAAAAACCCAACTAGCGGCAACTTAAATGTACTGTTCAACTCTTTATATGCAGCACAACAAAAACAAGAATTTATTTTTAATGGATTAGAAGTGGAATCTAGCTCAAACCCATTGGCTCATGTTGTTTTACGTGGAGGGTTAAATGAGTATGGGAAAAATATTCCTAATTATCATTACGAAGATCTATTGAAAGTAGTAGAATTATACAAATCAGGTGGGTATAAAAATCCATTTATTGTGATCGACACTAATCATGATAATTCTGGTAAACAATACAAAGAGCAGATTCGAATCGTCAAAGAAACATTGATCAATCGTTCTTGGAACAATGATATGAAACAATGGGTTCGCGGCTTTATGATCGAAAGTTTCCTTGAAAGTGGACGGCAAGAAGCAAACGGCAAGGTGTTTGGTCAATCTATCACCGATCCATGTTTAGGCTGGGATGAAACAGAACGTTTAGTTGAATATATTGCTGAGAATGCGTAAATAATTTCAGCAATGAAAAAAGCTCTCACAAGCAATTATTTTGCTTTGAGAGCTTTTTTACGATCATGATTTATAAATTAGCAAATTTTTCCAGTAAGCGAATCATTTGGCAAGTAAAGCCATATTCATTGTCATACCAAGCAACGGTTTTAACTAATTGGAATTCACCAGCAGAAGTGACTTCTGTTTGAGTTGGGTCGAAGATCGATCCTTCTGTAGTACCAATGACATCACCTGAAACGATTTCGCGGTCGTCATAGCCGAATGAAGGATTATCAACTGTATGTTTTTTGATTGCTTCATTGACTTGGTCTGCAGTTACTTTTGTTTTTAGAATCGATACTAATTCAGTTAATGAACCGTCAACAACAGGAACACGTTGCGCATGGCCTTGTAATTTTCCATTCAATTCCGGAATAACTAAACCAATTGCTTTAGCTGCTCCAGTAGAGTGAGGGATCGTATTATCAGCTGCAGAACGAGCGGCACGCAAGTTTCCACCTTTGACCGGACCGTCTAAAAGCATTTGAGTAGAAGTATACGCATGGACCGTAGTCATTGTGCCGACTTCAATACCAAACTCATTGTTTAAGAAAAAGGCCATCGGTGCTAAACAGTTTGTTGTACATGAACCAGCTGAAATAATTTTGTCATCAGGAGTCAATGTATCATCGTTTACGTTGTATACGATCGTTTTCATGTCTCCAGCAGGAGCAGAGATCACAACTCGTTTTACACCAGCATCTAAGTGAGCTTGTGCTTTCGCTTCAGAAGTATAAAAACCAGTACATTCTAAAACGATGTCGACACCATTTTCTTCGACCCATTTCAATTTGCTGGCATCAGCTTCTGCATAGACTTTTGTTTCTTGCCCGTCAACTACAATTGAATCGTCAGTTGCAGTTACTTTTCCAGGATAAGTACCATGAGTAGAGTCGAACTGCAATAACTGAGCCAACATAGTCGGACTAGTCAAATCATTGATCGCCACCACTTCAATATCATCAGAAACCTCTTTGATTCGACGGAACGCAAGGCGTCCAATACGTCCAAATCCATTAATACCTACTTTTACTGTCATGCTAAATTTCCTCCTTTGATAGTTAAGGTTAAGACAATATCAAGAAATAGGTTAACTATTTTGATACCTTCTCACCATTTATCCAAAATTTTGAACACAAAAACAGTACATAAAATGAATAAAGCAGTCAACGTAATATCCCTTTTGAGTTAAGAACAGATAGATATACGCTATACCTGTAGCATGAACGCTTTTTCGATTTTTGTCAAAAATCTTGTCTTTTGATCAATAAAGGTCACAAAAAAATTTGCTGTTATAGCATAAAAGTGAAAAAAAGAAAACATGGACATTTGTTAATTTAAGCTCATAATAACGAAAGTAACTAGACAAATGCAGCATTAACCTTTACAATAAGAAAGGCTTTCAAACAGCATTTCCTTTTGAGGAAAATAGTAAAACACTAAGCTGTTTTACGATCATCAATTAAATCCAATGAATGAAATAATGAATATCGAAAGAGTTTATTTCAATTTCTTTAGAATAGGAGGACAAATTATGTCCATGTTTTTAGATCAGGTAACGATCGACGTCAAAGCCGGTAAAGGCGGCGATGGAATGGTAGCTTTTCGTAGAGAAAAATATGTACCGGACGGAGGTCCAGCAGGCGGTGACGGAGGTCGCGGCGGTGATGTGATTTTAATCGTTGAAGAAGGCTTGCGTACATTGATGGATTTTCGTTTTAACCGTCATTTTAAAGCACAGCCGGGCGAAAATGGTATGAGTAAAGGAATGCACGGGCGCGGCTCGGAAGATACATTTGTCAAAGTTCCGCCGGGTACAACCGTACGCGATGCAGATACGGGCGTTTTGATCGGTGATTTAATCGAAAATGGTCAAACTTTGACTGTAGCTAAAGGCGGCCGCGGCGGCCGTGGGAATATTCGTTTTGCCTCTGCAAAAAATCCAGCACCGGAAATTGCTGAAAACGGTGAACCAGGCCAAGAAAGACGAATCGAATTAGAGTTGAAAGTTTTAGCTGATGTCGGACTCGTTGGTTTTCCTTCTGTTGGGAAGTCTACGTTACTTTCAGTCATTTCATCTGCACGTCCTAAAATCGGTGCCTATCACTTTACGACGCTTGTACCAAATCTTGGAATGGTTTCAACAACAGATGGGCGCAGTTTTGCTGCTGCTGATTTACCTGGATTGATTGAAGGTGCGTCGCAAGGTGTCGGCTTGGGTACACAGTTTTTACGCCACATTGAACGAACACGAGTAATCCTTCATGTGATCGATATGAGTGGGATGGAAGGCCGTGATCCATATGAAGATTATCTGGCAATCAATAAAGAGCTTGCCTCTCATAACTTGCGCTTAATGGAGCGTCCGCAAATCATTGTCGCTAACAAGATGGATATGCCGGAAGCTGAAGAAAACTTAAAAAAATTCAAGGAACAGATCGAGAAAGAACGGACAGATGAATATGCTGATCATTTACCGATTTTCCCTATCTCTGGTATTTCCCGCAAAGGGATCGAACCTTTGCTGAATGCAACAGCGGATCTACTTGAGGTTACTCCAGAATTTCCGTTATATGAAGAGGAAATCGTCGAAGATACTGTTCATTATGGTTTCCAATCCGAAGGTCCGCAATTTAGCATTGACCGTGACCCTGATGCCACTTGGATCTTGTCAGGTGAATCATTGGAGAAATTATTCCAAATGACGAACTTTGAACATGACGAAAGCGTGATGCGTTTTGCTCGTCAGTTACGCGGAATGGGCGTTGATGAAGCTCTCCGAGCACGTGGAGCAAAAGATGGAGATATCGTTAGAATAGCTGAATTTGAATTTGAGTTTGTTGAATAAGAATAGATGAAAGAGCTGATCATTGATCAGTTCTTTTTTAGATGATTTTAGTGAATTTATTCACATGCATTGAGGCAAAGACTCTTTTTCAAGAGACTCTTTGATTTAATTGTCTACTTCAAAATGATAGTGATTTTCAATAGGAGTTTCTAAGATAATTGAACTCTTGACTTTAGCAAATCTCATCCATTTTGCAAGCAGCTCCTTCATCTCAGTGGTATTTTGAACGGTAGCTTTCACAAGATAATTCACTTCTCCACTGACGATATGGACTTCGTTGACTTGCGGCAGCTGTTTTAGCATGGGAATTATCTTTTCAAGGGGCAAGGTGACTTGGCTTAGTTCGGAAAAGAAGGTGATTGTTTCGTTGTACTGATTTAAAGATGTTTGGATCGTAAAGCTTTTGATGATCCCTTTTTCGACCAATTTATCGATTCGTTCTTTTACGCTGGGACGACTTAAATTAACCTGACGAGAGAGCTCAACGATTGAAATACGTGAATTTTCATGCAGGATCTGTAATAGCTTATAATCAGTTCTATCCATCGATCTACCTCCTAATAGTGCTGTGTGACTTATTTTGTACAATTATTATAGTGTATAATTCGTGTTTTTTCTAGCTATTTCAGATTGTAAAAAAAAGGAAGGAATAATTTCTAATCTGAAAAGAATGCGTTTTCATTTCGTGCTTTTTTTTATATACAAAAATAGAAAGAATCCTTTATGATAGACCTATCTTGAGATGTAAGTTATTTTACTAGTAAAAGCAGTGTTTCTTCAATCAAAAAAGGAACCAAGAAGGAGTGTTCTTTATGGTGGGAAACAAATGGTTGAAATTTTTGTTGCTTTATTTAGGTGGAGTGGTCGTTTCATTGAGCCAATTGAAGTTGGTTCCTATTCAGAATGAATTGAGTCAGGAGCTTGGCGTTAGTCTATCGATGATTTCATGGTTGATGGCGATCTTTACAGTTTCTGGTATCTTTTTAGCAATTCCAGGAGGCGCTTTAGTGGCGCACTTTGGAGCGAAAAAGCTATTAGTTGGGTTGATGAGTTGTTTAGCTATAGGGAACCTTTGGGGATATTTTTCCAAGAGCTATTTCACATTATTACTCTCCAGAGTCATTGAGGGAATTTCGTTTTCGATGATCATTATGGTAGGCATCGTATTGATCAATTTTTGGTTTAAAAAAGGAAATAGCGGCATTGCAACTGGTCTTTGGGGAACATTTTCAGCATTAGGTTCGATGTTGGCTATGAATGTATTTAAACCATTGACTCAATTGTACGGTCTTCGTTTCTTGTGGTTGCTTATCGCAGTATGTGCCGTTTTCTTATTGTTTATTTATCTGTTTCTATTCGACGAACCCGCAGTATATGAAAAGGAAAGTCAAAAAGAAGAGAAGATAACTATTAAAAAGACGATCAAAAATAAATCGATCTGTCTTTTGGCATTAGCGCAAGGCGGGATGGCTTTCATTTTGTTCGCTTTTATCAATCTTTATCCATTGATTTATACACAGCTATATGGATTATCAGAAACAGTGGCAAATCGGTATACAGGTTACTTTGGTCTATTCGGTATTCCTTTTGGTGCTGTAGCCGGCTACTTGATCGATAAAACAAGAAAAGGCAAAGTCGCGATTGTTTGTTCATTTCTCTTATTATTTGTTTCAACATTGTGGATGGCCTTTTTATCTAGTGAAGTGACATTTATTGGACAATTGTTTACTCTATCTGCCGGAGCAAGTCTAGCATCATCCTGTGTGATGATCTTAGCACCAAAAGTGGTCAAGCAAGAGCAATTGATTGGTTCAAGCATCTCGTTTATCAACTTATTTTATTATATAGGTATTTTTATAGGCACACCCATAGTTACAGAAATCAGTGGAAAAAATCAATCGTGGACGTTCGCGATTTATGCGCTGAGCGGTATTGGAATTTTCTCTTTGTTGGCGATCATAGTCTTTGTCAAATTGAATCGAGAAAAAGTTTTAGCCTGAAAGAGCGATGATTGATTTATTAAATAGGAATCGTTGAAAAAGGAAAGGTGATAGCAATGAAAAATAATTTTCAAGCAGATCGTGCATATGCACAATGGTTGGATGATAATGACCCGTTAAAAGAAATTAAAGGTCGCTTTTATGTACAGGAAGATGAAATTTATATGGATGGGAATTCTTTGGGGCTAGCCTCCAAAGATGCAGAAGAGGCCCTGCTGAAAATGCTGGAAACTTGGAAAAAGGAAGGCATCAAACTATGGGACGGCTTATTTCATTATGCTGGAAAGTTAGGTGAACTATCAGCACCATTGATCAATGCATACCCAGATGAAATCGTGATCACTGGAAGTACAACGATAAATATTCATCAATGCATTAGTACATTATATAAACCAACAAAAGATCGTTATAAAATATTAGTAGATGATCTAAATTTTCCAACAGACCGATATGCCATCGACAGTCAAGTACGTCTGCGTGGATACACCCCTGATGAAGCTGTTAAAGTAGTCAAAAGTTCTGATGGTCGTTTGATCGATGAAGAAGCGGTCATCGCTGCAATGACAGATGATGTTGCGATCATACTGCTGCCAACTGTGTTGTATAGAAGTTCTCAGGTATTAGATATGGGGAAAGTAACAAAAGCCGCACACGACAAAGGGATCTTGATCGGGTGGGATCTGTGCCATGCGATCGGTGCGATTCCAATGGATTTTAAGGAAGTTCAACCAGATTTTGCAGTGTGGTGTACGTATAAATATCTCTCAGCAGGACCAGGATCGATTGCTGGTCTATACATGAATAGAAAACATTTTAAAGAAACTCCTGGATTAGCTGGCTGGTGGGGGAATAAAGATGAGACTCAATTTGAATTGAAGCATCAGTTCGAGCACCAACAAGATGCCAGTGGTTGGCAAATCGGTTCACCAAGCTTTTTAGCTATGGCGCCTTTAGAGGGAACCTTAAACATTTTTAATGAAGTAGGAATAGAAAAGATTCGTGAAAAATCATTGTTGATCACAGCCTATTTAATGTATTTGATCGATGAAAAACTTGAACGTTATGGTTTTAATGTAGGAAATCCTCGTGAAGACAATCGACGTGGCGGTCATGTTTGCTTAGAACATCAAGAAGCATACCGAATCTGTAAGGCATTAAAGCAAGCAGGGATTGTTCCAGATTTTAGAGAACCAAATGTCATTCGGTTGGCACCAATAGCTTTGTATAATACTTATCAAGAAGTGTATACACTTGTGGAAACACTAGAGAAAATCGCCGTAGAAAAGACATATGAACAGTTTAGTAAGGAACGGACATTAGTTGTTTAAAATAAATCAGCGAGGTGATAAAAATGCGTATTGGAATTCCTAAAGAAATTAAGAATAATGAAAATAGAGTAGCCATCACACCTTCTGGAATCGTTAGTTTAGTTGATGCTGGTCATGACGTCGTTGTTGAACGTGGAGCAGGTCTTGGTTCAGGTTTTACAGATCAGGAATACAAAACAGTTGGTGCAGTCATTGAAGCGGATACTAGTAAAGTTTGGCAATCAGAAATGGTGATCAAAGTCAAAGAACCGCTGCCGCAAGAATTTCAGTATTTTCATGATAAGCTAATTTTGTTTACCTATCTGCATCTTGCACCTGAACCTGAATTGACGAATGCTTTGATCACTAGTAATGTCACCGCTGTAGCCTATGAAACAATGAGCTTGAACCATACATTACCTCTATTGACTCCAATGAGTGAAGTTGCTGGTAGAATGTCTGTTCAAATCGGTGCACAATTTTTAGAAAAACCAAAAGGTGGAGAAGGAATCCTGCTTTTCGGCGTTCCTGGTGTTGAGCGAGGAAAAGTGGTCATTATCGGCGGAGGTGTTGCAGGGACGAATGCCGCAAAAATCGCTATTGGGTTGGGGGCTAAAGTTACTATATTGGATGTCAACCCGAATCGCTTGGCAGAATTAGATGATTTGTTCGGTAATAATGTACAGACGCTGATTTCAAATGCTTATCATATCGAAAACAAAGTCAAAGAAGCGGATGTGGTCATTGGTGCAGTGTTGATATCAGGTGCTAAAGCACCGAAGCTTGTCACTGAAGAAATGGTCAAGCAAATGAAGCCTGGTGCAGTCATTGTTGATATCGCCATCGATCAAGGAGGAATCTTTGAAACAACGGACCAAATCACGACTCATGACCATCCGACTTATATCAAACACGGTGTTGTTCATTACGCTGTTGCTAATATGCCGGGTGCTGTACCGAGAACCTCTACTTTTGCATTAACAAACGCGACGATTCCTTATGCTGTAACAATTGCTAATAAAGGGATCGTTCAAGCAGCAAAAGAAAATGAAACGATTGCCACAGGGATAAACACGTATAAAAATCATTTGACAATAGAGGTAGTCGCAAAAGACCAAAATAAAGAATATACACCAGTATATGAGCTTTTAACTTAAACGATCTATAGGCTATATCAACATTTATTCAATTTCCAAATGACTGAGAAGTAATCTTTTGAAATTACTTCTCAGTCATTTTTTATATTTCCCCAGATAAATCAACCAACTTTAAGTTTTATTTATGTTTCCTTTTTTACAATGAATTCAGTTAAAGGAGAGACAAATATGGTTAAACTAAAAAATAGTTTTCAAAGAAAAGAAAAAAAATATGCGTTATCTTATGAAATGTATCATAAATTAAAAGAAGAACTACAGGTCTACATGCAAGAAGATGAATACGGACTACACACGATCATCTCTGTCTACTTCGATACTCAAGATTATGAAATGATCAGACAGTCGATCGCAAAGCCAACCTATAAAGAAAAATTTAGAATCAGAAGCTATGGTGTTCCCAAAGAGCATTCAGAAGTCTTCTTAGAGATCAAAAAGAAAGTTCTGGGAGTTGTTTATAAGCGTCGAATATCATTGCCTTATCGATCTGCGAAACGATACATTCAACACCCGCATTCACTTAAGTTGAGTTCAGCGAAAGAGCAACAGATCAAACAAGAAATCGACTGGCTCTTTGCTCGAAAAAGATTACAGCCAAAAGTCATGATCGCCTATGATCGTCGAGCATTATTTGCTTTAGACAATCATGACTTCCGGGTCACTTTTGACTTTAATATCCGTTTTAGACAAGAATATTTAACTAAAGAAATAACTGATTTTGGCGAACGTGTGGCTCCAGAAATCGATGTTCTAATGGAAGTAAAAGCATTGGGTGCATATCCTTTATGGTTCTCTGAAATTTTAGCAGCATTCGAGGTCTATCCATGTTCATTTTCTAAATACGCTCAAGCGTATCAGCGTTATTTATATTGTAGGGAGGATTTTTATCATGTTGTCTAGTTTGTTAGTTGAAAGCTCAGTCGATCTATCCTTTAAACAATTGCTTATTTGTATCGTAACATCGGTTCTTTTAGGATTATTGGTAGCAGGGGTCCACATGTATCGCAATGTTTACAGCAAAAACTTTGTGATCACATTGGCAGTCTTACCTGTTTTGGTACAGTTGGTCATCATGCTGGTCAATGGAAATTTAGGCACAGGCGTAGCAGTACTTGGTGCATTTAGTTTGATCAGATTTCGTTCGGTAGCTGGTGGTGCAAGAGAAATCACAAGTATTTTCTGGTCAATGGGGATCGGTTTAGCAACAGGTATGGGATTTGTTGGCTATATTGCACTATTTTCTGTGATCATTGCTCTATTCTTATTATTGTTGAATACTATCCATTTTGGTGAAAAACAAAGAGTTGCGGAACGAGAAATCAAAATCACGATACCAGAAGATTTAGATTATCCTGGTTTATTTGATGATTTGTTTCAAAAATACACTTATTCTTCCACTTTGGATTCTGTTAAAACCACGAATATGGGTAGTTTATATGAATTACGCTACCGGATTAATTTGAAAGACAGCCGAAAAGAAAAAGAGTTGATGGACGCCATGCGTGTTAGAAATGGAAATCTAACGATCGTTTTTGGAAAAGTATCAACGAATAGAGAAGAATTGTAGGTGGCATATCATGAAACGAAAAAAACTAAGTTCAGCTTTGGTAATCTTGATTTTGATGACACTTGCTGGTTGCGATCGTCAGGCGTCAAATACAGATGAAAAAACAACTACCGATACATCACAACAAGCAGCAAAGACCGTTGCACAAGCTACACAAACATCTGAAATTAAATATGGCTCATATGACGATGAAGATTTTGAAGAAAGCTATAATGAAGCTAAAGCTACAAACATCACTTTAAAGAACTCTGGAACTGAGATCGACGGCTCCGGCGCTTCTGAAAAAGACGGGTCGATCGTGATAACTGCTGGTGGAACGTATGTTTTTTCCGGTGATTACAATGGTCAGGTGAGGATCAGTGCAAAAGATGAAGTTGTTCATTTAGTATTAAATAATGCGAACATCACAAACGATTCTTCTTCTGCGATCTACGTTGAGCAGGCACAAAAAGTAATCACGACTTTAGTAGATGATTCAAACAACAGCTTATCTGATGGAGCCAATTACACCTTTCCTTCTTCGGATGTGACTGAGCCCGATGCTGTATTTTTCAGCAAAGATGATTTGACAATAAACGGTTCAGGGACACTGAATGTGACAGGAAATTATAGCAACGGTATTCGTAGTAAAGATGATTTGATTATCACGAACGGGACGATCAATGTCACAGCCAAAAATAATGCGCTGAAAGGCAAAGACTCTGTATCTATCGCAGACGGCACATTTAGTTTAAAGACGTCAGAAGGAGATGGTATCCAGGCAAACAACGCAACAGATGCTGAGAAAGGGTGGATCGCTATCGATGGCGGAAAAATCAATATTCAATCCGGAAATGATGGTATCCAAGCTGAAACAAATCTATCGATCTCTACTGGGGATATAACGATTCAAACTGCTGACGGCTATGATGATTCAGCCATCGATACAACCAAAAGCTACAAAGGATTGAAAGCTGCAGGTAACATTATAGTTGATTCTGGAACATTTGACCTAAATACCGCAGATGATTCGATCCACGCAAATGCAGCAGTTACCATCAATAATGGGACGTTTTCAATAACAAGTGGTGATGACGGGATTCATGCTGATACTGATTTATTGATCAATAATGGAAAAATCAAAGTCAGTCAATCATATGAAGGACTGGAAGGAGCAACAGTGACAATCAAAGATGGGGATATTTCTGTCAAAGCTTCAGATGATGGAATCAATGCAGCTGGTGGCAGCGCAAACGAAAATGAACAAGAAGGTCCTTTCGGTACGGATTCATTTGGAGGACCAGATGGAGCTGGAGATAGTACAAAATTTATAGAGATTTCTGGTGGTACGGTTTTTGTTGATGCACAGGGTGATGGAGTCGACAGTAATGGTGACATACGAATGACCGAGGGGACATTGATCGTAAACGGACCATTGGATAGTGGGAATGCAGCGTTAGACTATGATGGTTCCTTTACCATTGACGGCGGCACATTTATCGCGAGCGGAAGTTCAGGTATGGCAATGAGTGCGAGCGACTCCTCTTCTCAAGCTAGCCTTAGTATTTATTTTGACGAAACAAAAGCTGCAGGTACACTGATCAATGTGAAGGATGAAACAGGGAAAACCATTGTTTCAGTTGCACCAGCAAAAGATTTTTCTCACATTGCGATTAGTTCACCAAATTTAAAAGTCGGTGAGACAGTCACTCTTTCTATAGATGGGGAAGACTCCGGGACTATGACAAACGGGGTGTATCAAGATGGAAACTATTCAAACGGAACCCAGCTAACTTCTATTTCGATCGACGACGTATTAACCTCAGTGGATCAGTCCGGGAATGAAGTCAGTGGGAATCAGATGGGCGGAGGACAACCGCCGATGTAATTGATTTTCATTGCTTTTGCTCCTACTTTATTGATAAAATGAAGACATCAAATAAAATGAGGTGGATACGATGTCAAAACGAGTAATTATTATGCATTTTGAAGTAGAAAGTCAAGCGTATCAAGCATTTTCAGAAATAAAAAAATTGTATGTAGAAAAACAGGTCAAAGGAGAACAAATGGCGGTAGTCACTCATATCAATGATGGCGTCCATCAATTTAAGATCGATGATTTTCTTGATTTTACAGGTAATGACCATACATCAAAAAATAGTATGATCGGGATGTTGATCGGTATTTTAGGTGGTCCCCTAGGTATTTTACTTGGCTGGTTTGCAGGAAGCCTTTTAGGTGCCAGTCAGGATGCGAAAGAAATTCAAGGGGCGCAAACCGTTTTCGAACATGTCACAAAGCAAATTGGCGAAGGTGAAACGGGACTGATCTTGATTGCAGAAGAAGATGATAATCGTCCATTGAATCATTTGATCATGAATGAATTAGGCGGTGAGATCACTCGTTTAGATTTTGAAGATGTGGAACAAGAAATCTCAGATGCTAAAGCTGTCGAAAAAGAAACAAAGGACTCAGCAGAAAGATCTTGGCGCAATAAAAAGCAAGAATCAAGCGAAAAAGTGGATCATTGATTTTTAAAGCAAATTGAAATAAATAGTTCATGAAGAAGACGTGACAAATGCTGCTTTCGTCTTCTTTTTTTGAGTAAAAAGGTGGGAATAAGATGCTTAAGATACTTTTAGTAGAAGATGATGAAATTTTGTCAGATAGTATTTTGGAGATTTTATCTGAAATCGGAGAAATCGACCAAGTCTATGATGGAGAGGAAGCTCTTTATGAAGGCGAGCGCGGAATTTATGATCTAATTGTTTTGGATCTGATGTTACCGTTAATGTCTGGAGAACAAGTTCTGACAGCACTCCGCAAAAAAAATATTTATACGCCAGTTCTTATTTTGACTGCTAAAGACGGTTTAGAAGATAAGGTAAATGGATTTAAAAATGGGGGAGATGATTATCTGACAAAGCCCTTTCACCGTGAGGAGTTACTACTTCGTGTTCAAGCGTTGGCGAGACGTTCTTTAGGAATGAATGGGAAGAATGAGTTAGTGGTAGCTGACTTACGTTTAGATCCAGATAATCGCCAGGTAAGCTTCAAAGAGCAAGAGCTAGTTCTTCAGGGAAAAGAGTTTGATCTGCTGCACTATCTTATGCAAAACCGCGGGAGAATCATTACTAAAGATCAGCTTTTCGATCGGATTTGGGGATTTCAATCGGATACGACATTAACTGTAGTCGAGGTTTATATGAGTAATCTGAGAAAAAATATGAAACCGTTCGGACTGGATAGCTGGATCAAAACATTACGAAATGTAGGCTACCTCTTTGAAGTGCCTGAAGGTCATGCCCATGAATAAACAACTCAACAAAAGGCAGCGGTTCAATTATTTCTTGATGAATTTAGTTTCCTTTGCCAGCATCTTTTTGATTTTAGGTGTTATCGTATTCCAGCTGGTTCAAACATCGATGTATCAATCTGTAGATAACGATTTGGAGGGACTGGCGACAGATCAAAAATTTATTCAACATCAGTTGATGAAAAAAGAACAGCTGCAAAATCAATCACCCATGTTAGGAAAGTTTGACGGTCCGCCTCCAAACAATTTCCAACAGCAAGTGATCCTCTGGTCTGCAGATGGAAAAATTTTGAACGAAAGAGAGCTGGGTTCTCGGCTTTATGATTTTCAAGCATTAAAGCTATCCACTGATGACTTGAATAAAATTGCTAATGTCCAAACGAAAGACAGTAATGACCGTTCATTACAGTTTCGATCGATCATTCTTCCTACAGAAGGGCAAGAAGATATTGCATACATCCAATTATTAGTGAATACAGATCCTATCAAAGGAACTGTCGAGCGATTCAAACAAATCTTGATCATTTGTATGATCATTTTCGGATTACTTTCGATTGGATTAAGTTATTTTCTTTCAAAATGGTTTATGAAACCCATCTTGATTTCATGGAAAAAACAGCAGGAATTTGTTGAAAATGCCTCTCATGAATTGAGGACCCCTCTTGCGATCATTCAAGCAAAATTGGAAAAACTATTTACAAAACCAAATCATACCATTATGCAAGAATCTGAAACGATTGCACTTTCGTTGGACGAAGTACAGCGTTTGAGTCAACTGACGAGCGACCTATTACTATTGGCTCGTTCGGATTCCAACTCTTTGACATTAGAAAAAACACCTGTGAAAATCAATCACTTTCTAAACACATTGTTACTGCCGTATCAGGAGTTAGCTATTGCTGAAGAGAAACAATTCACGATTGATCTAGGTGAAGAACAGCAACTCTTTTTTGACAAAAAGAGAATCCACCAATTGTTGATCATTCTTTTGGACAATGCTTTGAAATATACGTCATCGGGAGAGCGGATCATCGTTTTTTCTACTGTAAAAAATAGTGAATGGATCATCAAAATCAGTGATACAGGAATCGGTATTCCTGATGATAAAAAAGCGGCGGTGTTTGAGCGCTTCTATCGCGGAGAAGAATCAAGAAATCGCAAAACAGGAGGCAACGGCATAGGTTTAGCTATTGCCCAGTGGATCGTAGACGAACATCAAGGAAAAATAGAGTTGACTGATACTAATCCGAAAGGGACGACCGTCACACTACGTTTTCCTGTAAAATAAATATTATTTGCTAAAGCGAGCACTTTCTTCTAAAATAAAGAAGAAGTTTAAAGAAAGTTAGGAAGCCGATGGAATTACAATTTTTAGGTACAGGTGCTGGGGTTCCAGCAAAACACCGCAATGTCAGCAGCATTGCATTAAAGTTATTAGACGAAAGAAATGCCGTTTGGCTATTCGATTGCGGAGAAGGAACACAACTGCAAATTTTAAAAAGCAATATTCGCCCTAGAAAAATCGAGAAAATCTTTATTACTCATCTACACGGTGATCATATTTTTGGTCTGCCTGGGTTATTGAGCAGCCGCTCATTTCAAGGCGGGAATGAACGACTAGAACTGTACGGTCCTGTTGGAATTGCTTCATTTGTACGTACAGCACTAAAAGTGTCACAAACGCGATTATCTTACGAATTGAAGATTATTGAGATCGATAAAGAAGGCGGTACTATTTTTTCTGACAAACAATTCAGTGTTTCATGTTTACCGTTAGATCATGGAATCGCTAGTTTTGGTTTTCGAATCGTCGAAGCAGATCACGAGGGAGAACTACAAGTTGAAAAACTAAAAGCTTTAAATATCCCATCTGGTCCGATCTACGGGAAAATCAAACGCGGAGAGACGGTCACATTACCGGATGGACAGGAAATCAACGGAAAAGATTTTGTTGGAGAACAAAAAAAAGGACGAACAGTAACGATTTTAGGTGACACTAGAAAAACTAAAAATAGTGTGTTATTAGCTGACCATGCTGATATTCTCGTTCACGAGAGTACGTTCAATAAAGAAGAAGAAAAGATGGCGAAGGCCTATTTCCATTCTACAAGTCATCAAGCTGCACAGGTGGCTCTAAATGCGAATGTTGAGAAGTTGATCTTGACTCATATTAGTGCCCGCTATTTAACTGGTGATATTATTCAACTGGAAAATGAAGCCAAAGAAATTTTCCAAAAAACAAAAATCGTGAAAGATATGGATATCATCGATATACCGTTTAAGGATGAGGGGGATAAGTGATGTTTAAAGGACAGGATTTAACAAATAAAGTGGTCGTTGTAACAGGTGGTTCTGCTGGTTTAGGTGAGCAGATTTGTTATGAGGCAGCTAAGAAAGGCGCTATCGTCGTGGTGTGCGCTCGCCGAATCAATCTAATCGGCAAAGTCAAAGAAATGTGTGAAGAATTGAGTGGGAATGAAGCATACTCATTTCAACTAGATATTGCTGATCCGGATAATGTAGATGCCGTATTTGAAAAAATCGAAGCAGAAGTTGGACCGATCGATGTTTTGGTCAACAATGCTGGTTTTGGTATTTTTGAGAATTTTTTAGAAACAGATTTGGCTATTGCTAAAAATATGTTTGAAGTGAATGTCTTAGGAATGATGGTTTTCACTCAAAAAGTAGCTTTACAGATGGCTGAAAGAGGAACAGGTCATATCATCAATATCGCTTCTATGGCAGGAAAAATGGCGACAGCGAAATCAACGATATATTCTGCAACAAAATTTGCTGTACTTGGTTTTTCCAATGCTTTACGCTTAGAATTAAAACCTTTAGGAATTTCTGTAACGACCGTTAACCCAGGTCCGATCAAAACAGAATTTTTTGATAAGGCAGATCCTTCTGGAGATTATTTGGCATCAGTTGATTTATTTGTATTAGAGCCCAACAAGTTAGCGAAAGAGATCGTTTCAGCGATGGGGACTTTTAAAAGAGAAATCAATCGGCCATTGGCTATGGAGGGGGCATATCGTCTGTATGCGTTATTCCCGCACATTGGTGATTTTTTAGCTGGCGGTTTATTAAATAAGAAGTAGGAGGAAAATACATGAAAAATCAGTGGCGAGTAGTGATTGGCCTTGTTTTAGTTCTTATTATCGTGGTCTTTGCAGTTTTGAACAGTCAGACAGTTCCTGTTAATTTCGGAGTCGCAAAAATCTCAGGTCCTTTGATCTTAACGATTTTAGGATCAGCAATTATAGGAGCGCTAATTGGTCTGTTGACATCAACAACAACGATGTGGAAACAAAAAAAACAAGTAAAAGAACTTGAAAAAACGATTGAAACCTATAAAAATGATAGCGAACAAGCAACGCAGGCAGAAGTGGAAGAAATCAAACGCAGCTATGAAAATCAATTGGCAGAATTACAAGCTAAATATGAAGCGTCCCTTTCAATGAATACGGCTGAACCTGTTGATCCTGAATCTGTAGGAAGCCGTGTCGATCATTTCACTAAGCCGAGAAATAATTGATCCATACATCAAAAAAGACTGATCAGACTGCTCGATGAGCCGCTTGTCCAGTCTTTTTTCTTTTGCATAAAATGAGAGACTTTCTTTAGTTTTCCGTTTGAATTTGTTATAATTACTTGGTTAGGAGTGGTGACGTGAAAAAAGCAAAATATGCATGGCGATTGCAAGAAAAGAGCGAATTGCCGGCAGAGTTTACAGAAATACTAACAAATGAAAAAATCAATCCCTTATTAGGACAGATTCTATGGCATCGCGGGGTCCAGTCTGCGGAAGCCTTAGAAACTTTTTTACGTCCAACGATAGAAAATCTTTATGATCCTTTTTTGATGTACGATATGGAAAAAGCTGTTACTAGAATTCAAGATGCTGTTGCGCAAGGTGAAAAAATTTTAGTTTATGGTGACTATGATGCCGATGGGATCACAAGTACGACTGTGATGAAAGAGGCGATCGAGCTGATTGGTGGCGAAGTGGATTATTTCTTGCCGAATCGCTTTAAGCATGGCTATGGTCCAAATTTGTCTGTCTTTAAAGAGCAAATAGAAGAAGGCGTTCAATTGATCGTAACGGTCGATAATGGAGTTGCTGGGCATGAAGCGATTGAGTACGCTGAAACTCAAGGAGTCAATGTGATCGTTACCGATCATCACGAATTGCCTTCAGATTTACCGAATGCTTTTGCTATTATTCATCCAAAACATCCTAAAGGCTCATATCCGTTCAGTGATCTAGCTGGGGTGGGTGTTGCATTTAAAGTGGCTACAGCCTTGTTAGGAGAGTTGCCAGTTGAGTTTTTAGACTTAGTTGCGATCGGTACGATCGCTGATTTAGTTTCTTTAACAGACGAAAACAGAGTTCTTGTAAAAATGGGTCTTGAAATGATTCAGACGGGTGAACGAATCGGTCTAGATATGTTGATTCATTTAGCAGAATTAAAAAAAGAAAGTATCTCAGAAGAAAATATTGGTTTTACCATTGGTCCTCGTTTAAACGCGTTAGGCAGATTAGGTGATGCGGCACCTGGTGTTGAGCTGATGACGACTTTTGACGAAGAAGAAGCGCAGCAGATCGCAATGTATGTCAATAGCCAAAACGAAGAACGAAAAGAAATCGTATCAAGGATCACAAAAGAAGCCTTTGAGCTGATCGATCCTGCTGATTCAGTTCACGTTCTTGCAAAACAAGGATGGCATGAAGGGGTTTTGGGGATCGTTGCCGGCAGAATTATGCAGGACACAGGAAAGCCAACGATCGTTTTGACGATCGATGAGCATAATGAATTGGCTAAAGGATCTGGGCGAAGTGTTTCAGCACTGAATCTATTTGATGCTCTAAATGAGATTCGTGAATCGTTCACGCATTTTGGCGGACATCATATGGCTGCTGGAATGACTTTACCTGTTGAAAATATTTCTAAAGTAAAAGAACATTTGCTGAATTATCTGGAAGTAAAGCAAATTGATCTTTCTCAAGGGCAAGAACTATTGATAGATGAAACATTAAAAATAGAAGAGGTTACACTACCTTTTATTCAGCAATTGAAAATCTTGGCTCCCTTCGGTACGGATAATCCTGTTCCTAACTTCCTATTCCAAGATGTTTCCATCGAGCAGAGCAAGCAAATCGGTGCGGATAAAAGTCATCTTAAGTTCCAATTAGTTCAATCTAGTGCAAAATTAGATGCAATTGCCTTTCAGATGGGCAGCCAAATCGATGAACTAGGGCAAGGGAAGACGAACATCTCCGGACAATTATCGATCAACGAATGGAATGGCAATAAAAAACCGCAATTGATGGTCAATGATTTTTCCGTTGATGGTATGCAGTTATTTGACTTGAGAGGAAAAAATAATCGTCAAAAAGAAATACCTGTCACTAACACTCTATTTATTTATTTTAACGAAAATAATCAAAAATTGATCGATAATCCTGCAGCAAATCGAGTGTTGTTTAGTCACCTCGAAGATATTTTAGAAACGATCAAAACAAATCAAATTGAACAACTAGTATTTGTTGATTGTCCGGATGATCACTCATTGATCAAGCAAATTACTTTGCAGGGACAGATTGAACGAGTATATTTGATGGGCATTTCACCAGAAGAAGCTTATTTAAATGGTGTGGGCACAAGGGAGCAATACGCGCAATTGTTCAAATTCGTTAAACAACAAGAACAAGTCGATGTTCGGTATAAGCTGGATAATGTAGCGCAATACCTAAATATTCAAAAAAAATTATTAATTTTTATGATTCAGGTGTTTTTTGACTTGGGATTTGTTACAATAGAAAACGGTGTTTTAAGAAAAGTTGAAAAACCTGAAAATCATCCATTGACAGAGAGTACAGTTTATCAAACTCGCTTAAAACGAATCAAAACAGAAGAATTTTTGTTATACAGCGATCGTGAGACATTACAACAATGGCTGTGGAATGAGGAGGAAGTATAAAAATGAATTTGAAAGATTATATTGCTAGTATTCCCGATTACCCTGAAAAAGGCATCGTTTTCAGAGATATCTCACCATTGATGGCAAATGGAGATGCGTATCGTGAAGCAACAAAGCAAATCGTTGATTATGCAAAAGAAAAAAGAATAGACATGGTCGTAGGACCAGAAGCTAGAGGCTTTATCGTAGGCTGTCCAGTCGCCTATGAATTAGGTGTAGGATTTGCTCCAGTTCGTAAAAAAGGCAAATTGCCACGCGAAACAATCGAAGTTACTTATGATTTAGAATACGGAACAGATACATTGACGCTTCACAAAGATGCGATCCAGCCTGGACAACGTGTTTTGATTTGCGATGATTTACTAGCAACTGGCGGAACGATCAAAGCAACAGTTGAATTGATCGAATCTTTGGGTGGAATCGTTGTTGGCTGTGCTTTCTTGATCGAGCTAATGGATCTTCATGGACGAGATAAAATCAGTGACTATGAAATTGTTACATTGATGGAGTATTGATAAAACAAAAAGATGTTGAAGGGTTGACCGTAAAGGTGGTCTACTTCAACATCTTTTTTAGTTATAAACACAACGAATCGTACTATTTTTTATGGATACTTCCGATAGACATACCGTTGATGTTCACTTTTTTTTCGAGTATGAATATATCTTTTCTCATCCCATAACATAAACCATATAATAAAGAGAGGGCTAACGATAAGTAAAGCTGAACGCAACCCTAATGTTCCTAAGAAAATACCAATAATCAATACAACAAATAATAACCCGCCACGACGAATAGCTTTCATTCTTAATCACCTCATAATTTTTTATCGAACAAATGTTTGTATAGTTATTATACGAATGTTTGTTCGGTTTGTAAAGAGATAAATGCAAAAAAAGTTCTTCTTTTTTTATAAAAGAAGAACTTTTTTGATTCGTGGTGTAAAAAGATAAGCTGTACATGATTTTTAAGTGAAGAATAGAATAGAGAAAAACATAAAGCCAGCACCCAACATAACGAACAGATGCCAAACCACATGCATAAATCGTACACTCTTTAAACTATAAAATGCTGCTCCTAGCGTATATGAAACACCGCCGGCAACCAATAATGCAGTTCCTGTGAATCCTAAAGAATCATATAGTGGTTTAGCTGCGGTTAAACAAAGCCAACCCATGATAATATAAATCACTGTAGAAATATTTTTGACGGTCTCTTGCTTGTGTAGTGTAAGAGACTTATAAACGACACCGCTGATTGCCATCAACCAAATCAGTACGAACAATAACCAGCCCAGCCAACCTTTGACGCTTAATAAGCAAAAGGGGGTATAACTACCTGCGATCAGTAAGAAAATCGAACTATGATCGAAAACCTGAAAGACTTTTTTTGCTCGCGTAAAAATTAGACTATGGAACAACGTCGATGACAGGAACAATAAAATCAAAGTTGATCCATAGATTGCATAGGAGACAACATGAACTGCAGAGCCAAGACGTGCCCCTTTGACGAGTAAAATCACAAGTCCAGCAATACTCAAGCCGGCACCGATGCCATGAGTCACTGCGTTGAGGACTTCATTTAAAATCATGTATTTTCTGGAGAATTTTGCTTTTTCCAAGAAATCAACTTCCTTCATTTTAATTTGGTGAAAAATACTTCTTTGTCTGTTATACTATAAACAGACATTCAAGCCTCAAAAGTATTTTACCACGAATTGGGGTTGTTTTTAAAGGAAGAGTGATAAAATTATGACAAATGTTAAAGTTGTGACGGATTCTTCTTGTACGATGTTGAAAAGTGTACGAGATGAACTAGACATTCAAATGATGCCTTTATCTGTAATGATCGATGGTGTTGTATACGCTGACGATGATCATTTGGAAGGTGAACACTTCATGGAACTGATGGCTTCAGCTAAATCTTTGCCTAAAACAAGCCAACCGCCAATTGGCGAATTTGTTGAGCTTTATGATCGTCTAGGGGCTGACGGCAGTGAAATAATTTCCATACACATGACTAAAGGACTAAGTGGTACAGTTGAAGCTGCGCGCCAAGCCAGCAATCTAAGTACCAGTAAAGTGACAGTTATCGATAGTGATTTTACCGATCAAGGCTTGTCATTCCAAGTGATCCAAGCTGCAAAACTTGCTAAAAATGGCGCAAGCCTTCCTGAGATATTAGCTGAGATCAATCATGTCAAAGAAAATACCAAACTATTTATCGGGATTTCTACATTAGATAACTTGGTTAAAGGTGGTCGTATTAGTCGGGCAACAGGGCTTTTGTCGAATATTTTCAATATGAAAGTGGTCATGGACTTTGAACATACAGAATTGATTCCAGTGGCTAAAGGTCGAGGAATAAAAACCTTCAACAAATGGTTTGATGAACTTAAAAATGAATTAAGTCAATTATCCAATGTACGCCAAATTGGTATTTCACATGCTGATGGTTTAGAGTTAGCGAATGGGTTCAAAGAAGGTTTACAAGCTTTGTTTCCTGATATGGATATTCCTGTGCTGCACACTAACCCTGTTATCGCGACACATACAGGTAAAGGTGCTTTTGCCATCATGTATTATACAGACTAGCAATCAAACACTTAGCTTTAGTTTGATTTAGAATTATTTAAGATGTAAGACGAACAATTTTTTGAGCTGTACCACTTCAGAAAATTTGTGACTGAGGAATAACTGGACAAGTTATCGCTCAGTCACTTTTTTCTAGTTTTCTGATGAAAGTGATATAAAAGCATAGAAAATCAGTCTGATTTTGTGTATCATAGCGATTAATAGTAAGTTTAAATGACCGTTTGGAGGTAGCAATCCTACCTCATTTGATTTATGTAAAGGAAGGGATAGAATGAACTATTTTTTTCAAAAAAACTGGCGAAGCTTTGCAATTTTCTTTGCCACGATCATCAGCGTTTTCTTGCTCCTGATGATCACAATCCCTAAAGCGAAACCGATTTTAGGAACTGGTGACCAAAAAACAGAAAAAAGAGCGACAAAAGAAGTGATACATTATGCGGCGATAGGTGATTCATTAACTGAAGGGATCGGCGATTTAACTAACTCTGGCGGTTTTGTTCCGTTAGTTGCCAACGATTTACAAGAAGAATATCATTTGAATGGTGTTCAAACAGATAATTTTGGTAAAAATGGCGACCGCAGCGACCAAATTCTTAAAAGAATCAAGAAAAAAGAAGAGATCCAGACAGGATTAGCTTCTGCCGATTTGATTTCTTTAACAGTTGGCGGAAATGATTTGATGAAAGTCATTAAAGGAGACGTTTTTCGTCTAACACAAGATTCTTTCAAAAAGCCTCTCAAAAAATATCAGAGCCAAGTGGAACAGTTACTTGCGGAGATCCGTAAATACAATCCAGAGGCACCTATTTATGTAGTGGGCATTTATAATCCATTTTATCTCTATTTTCCTGAAATCACTGAGATGCAAGATATCGTAGATAATTGGAATGAGGGAACTAAAGAAATCGTTGAAGCTGAAGGGAATTCTTATTTTATTCCAATCAATGATTTATTATATAAAGGCGTAGACGACCAGGTTGGGATCGTTAGTGCTGATCAGACTGCCTCGTCAAGTGAAAATCGTGATATCAAAAACAATGCTCTTTATGAAGAAGATCGATTCCATCCAAATAATTTGGGTTATCAACTTATGGCAAGTGCGATTCGTGATGAAATGGTCAAAACAAATAATAAATGGCTAGAAAAAGGAAGTGAGTGAACAAGATGAACAATGAACAAGAGACTTCTAAAAAGGAAAAAGACGCTAAGCAGAGAAAACAAAAGAAAGACGTGCAAACGCCAATGAATCGTTGGAAGATCGCTTTTCTTATTTTAGTTGGTACTATTATTGCAAGTTTAGCTTTTATTTTTGTAAGAATCACTCAAGTTCGTGAGCCTAATTATAAACCGGTTCCTGAACTGGTTGCTAAAGAGGGAACACCTGTAATTGCTATTCAATCAAATAAAAAACAGGTCAATGCATTGATCGATTTTTTCCTTAGTGATTTTCAAAAGGATTCTGACATTACCTATAAATTTTATTTAGAAAACGAAGCTATGTTGAACGGAACTTTTGAAGTTTTAGGCTATCCAATTGAATTCAACCTTTATTTCGATCCATTTGTGATGAATGATGGCAATGTTCAACTAAAGGCTAAAAGTTTATCAATTGGAACGCTAGGTTTACCAATAAAAGAGATCTTGAAGTTTGTTCAGCGAGATTATAAGCTACCAAGTTGGGTAGAGGTAAATCCGGATGACAGTACTATTTTGCTGCGTTTAGATCAGTTTAGAATGCAAAACGGCCTGTTTATTCGAGCAGAAAAAATCAATTTAGTGGACGATGATATTCGAATGAACATCTATCTACCAAAAGATACTTCAAGTAAGGAGGATTAATTATGAGTGAAAAAGCAATATTTGCTGGAGGTTGTTTTTGGTGCATGATCCAGCCGTTCGATACCCAACCTGGCATTCTTTCGGTTACCTCTGGGTATACAGGAGGACATGTGCCTAATCCCACTTACGAGCAAGTCTTGAGTCATACTACTGGGCATACTGAAGCTGTCGAGATTGAATTTGATCCTGAAATCATGTCATATGAACGATTAGTAGAAATATACTGGCAGCAAACAGATCCTACCGATGCTCTTGGGCAATTCGAAGATCGCGGGGACAATTATCGACCAGTGATTTTTTACACAACAGATGAGCAAAAGGAAATTGCGATACAAAGTCGAAAAGCATTAGCGGAAAGCGGACGCTTTGATGATCCTATAGTTACAAAGATCGAACCGGCTGTCACTTTTTATCCTGCCGAAGACTATCATCAAGATTTTTATCAAAAAGACCCTGAACGCTACGAAGATGCTCACGCAAATCGAGCAAATTTTATAAAAGAAAATTGGTGAATCAATGAGAAGAAGTTTCTACCATTACTTAATGACTTTACGAGCTCCTAAAAAAACTGCAGAAAGTCAATTTGCCAATGACGCTGCAAAAGACATTCAATTCCCAAAACAATCTGAGGATTATCATGAAATATCCAGTTACTTGGAAATGAATGTAGATTATATAAGCAATATGCTCATTTTTGATGAGTTGTGGGAAAAATACTTAGAAAACAACAAATAAAAAGCGGGGAAGACTTTTCCTTGCTTTTTTTTCATGTTACACTGGAATGCATGCAGTATAAATTAGCAGGAAGGAGAGAACGCTATGAAAGAGAAACGACAAGTGCCTTATTATCAGTACATAATTTCAATTTTATGTGTCGCGTTTCTTGTTGGAAGTGGTAGTTATATTTATTTTGATCACCAATATAAAAAACAACTTGCAGATCGTCCAATGCAAAGCAGTGAGCTAAAAAAAGTTGACGCTCTTTACAACGAAATTGTCACAAATTACGTCGGAAAGGTCGATGAAGAAAAGCTAGTAGATGGTGCACTAAAAGGAATGACAGAAGCGTTAGACGATCCATATTCCAGCTATTTAAATGAACCCGAGGCAGATGAACTGGATCAAAGTCTTTCAGGAAGTTTTGAGGGAATTGGTGCAACCATGACCATGACCGATGAACTACCTACTGTGGCACAAGCACCGATCGACGGATCTCCAGCTGCAAAGGCAGGAATCAAAGCAAACGATCAAATCATCAAAGTGGATGATGAGGAAACAAAAGGAAAAACACTCACTGAAGTTGTAAGTAAAATACGAGGAAAAAAAGGGACAGAAGTCCGCTTGACCATCACTCGTGGTTCTGAAACTTTTGAGCTAAAATTAAAACGAGATACGATCCCGATCGAAACTGTTAAGGGAGAAATCGATGCCAAAGATAAAACGATCGGCAGCATCAAAATTTCTTCCTTTGGTGAAAATACATACCAAGAGTTGAAAGATACGATCATCTCATTAAGAAAAGACGGGGCAACCTCCTTCGTGATCGATTTACGTCAAAATCCTGGGGGCTTATTGGATCAGGTGGAACAGATGGCCAGTATGTTCTTAGAAGATGGTCAAACTATCGTGAAATTTGAAGATAAGCAGGGAAATACAAGTGAAGATACGGCTTCTTCTGAATTAGATGACGGGTTTAAAGTAAAAGAGCCAACTGTTGTTTTGGTGGACGAAGGCAGTGCGAGTGCTTCTGAAATTTTCGCAGCGGCTCTAAAAGAATCTGGAAATAAAAAAATCATTGGGATGAAAACCTTCGGCAAAGGCACTGTCCAATCAGTGAAGAATTTGAACGATAAAAGTGAGATCAAATTGACTGTGATGAAGTGGTTGACGCCTAAAGGTGAGTGGATTCATGAAAAAGGATTAGAGCCAACGATCAAAGCAGATTACCCTGACTATGCCTATCTAGCTCCGATTTCTAGAGACAAAACATTGAAAATAGGCGATTCTTCCTCTGTTGTCAAAAATCTCAATGCTTTATTAAAAGCTTTGGGATATGAAGTAAATGCCGAAAGCAGTGATTTTTCTGAAGAAACGAAAAATGCTGTAGCTGCTGTTCAAACTGAGAACGGTCTTCCAGCTACTGGTGAAGTAGATAACGAAACTGCAGATCATATCGAAAAAGAAGTAGCGAAAAAAATTGTTGAAAATGATCAAGCCTATGATTTAGGCATCAAAGAATTACAGGAAGAACGAAACAAAAATTAAAAATGATGGTGTGAATTGGGGTGATTCATCAAACGATATTTTACCTTTTTCACACCTTTACTTTATTTTGCAAAAGGATTCATTTTTTTCTATAAAAATAGTCGCTTTTTCTAATGTTCTTCCTTTATAATAAGATAGACGAAAGGATGGGGAAGATGAATCAAAAGAAAAATTATGTTGGTTACTTTATTTCTTTCATGAAATTACTCATTCCTTCTGTTGTCTTAGTTTTTATTTTGAGAGGTTTTTTCTTGATTCCTGTTCCGGTTGACGGAAGTTCAATGGCCAAAACACTGAATCAAGGGGATATGATCGTGATGGAGAAGTTCACTTCGATCAAGCGGTTTGATGTAGTTGTGTTTAAATTACCGAATGGATCGATTTATATTAAACGGATCATTGGACTGCCGGGGGATGCAATTCGCTATGAGAACGATCAGCTTTATGTGAATGAAACTCCGGTAGAAGAACCCTTCCTAGAAAAAAATCTGAAAAAAGATCATGAAACGGTTCCTTACACGACCAATTTTGATTTGAGTGATCTGATTACAGAAAAGGTGCTGCCTGAAGATCATTACTTTGTACTAGGTGATAACCGTCGGATGTCAAAGGATAGCCGTTCTTTCGGAGCAGTCGAAAGTAAGTATATTTTAGGCAAAGCGCAATTTGTGTACTACCCATTTTCACACATGAAATTTATACCAAGATAGGTGATAAAATGACAATACAGTGGTTCCCAGGACATATGGCAAAAGCCAGAAGAGAAGTATCAGAGAAAATCAAATACGTAGATATCGTATTTGAACTGATTGATGCGAGATTACCGCTTTCATCCCGCAATCCAATGATGGATCAAATCGTTCAGCAAAAACCTCGATTGATCTTATTGAATAAAGGAGATTTGGCAGATAAGGAGCAGAATCAAAAATGGCAACAATATTTTCAAGAAAAAGGTTACCATACCCTGATTATCAATGCTCAGCAGAATAAAGGAGTCAATAAAATCGTTCCAGAAGCCAAAAAGGCTCTGAAAGAGAAAATCGAACGTGAACGAGCAAAAGGACTGAAGCCTCGCGCGATCCGTGCCATGTGCATTGGGATTCCTAATGTCGGGAAATCAACGCTGATGAATCGATTAGTCGGAAAAAAAATAGCACAAACAGGCAACAAGCCGGGTGTTACCAAAGGACAACAATGGCTACGTTCAGGAACGGAGCTAGAACTTTTAGATACGCCGGGTATTTTGTGGCCTAAATTTGAAGATCAGGAAATTGGAAAAAAATTGGCATTGACGGGAGCAATCAAGGATCAACTTCTTCATTTAGATGATTTAGCCATTTATGGTTTGTCGTTTTTTTCTCGTTTTTATCCTGAGCGTTTGATTGAACGATACCGTCTAACTGAAGAAGAAACTTTTTTACCACCTGCGGAGCTTTTGATGCTGATCAGTCAAAAACGTGGGTACCGTGATGATTACGATCGAGCAAGTGAAATGATCATCCAGGAGATCCGAAGCAGTAAATTGGGACCTTATACATTAGATCGTTGGGAAGAATTAGGAGCTATAAATGATGAAAGCTGAATCGATTCAACAAATAAAAATGGCTTTAGCTGAAATTGATAGAAGAGATGACGAACGAATTGAGCACTGGCAGCAAGATGAGCGCAGCGGAGTACAACAAGCTCTCAAGCAATGGGAACGCAGAATTCAACGACATGAAAAGGACATAGCGCTTTTAGATGAGATGCAAGTGTTTGAAAGGAATGCCCGCGCACAAGGACATCGTTTGATCGTAGGAATCGACGAGGTTGGTCGAGGTCCTTTGGCTGGACCAGTTGTTGCAGCAGCGGTTATTTTACCAGAAAAATTTCAATTGCTTGGTGTTAATGATTCTAAAAAGTTATCTGCTAAAAAAAGAGATGAGCTTTATGATCAAATTCAAAATCAAGCTATTTCTATCGGTATTGGCATGGTTGATCACAATAAAATCGATGAAATCAATATCTATCAGGCATCTAAACTTGCAATGGGAATCGCATTAGAAGATCTATGCTTCATTCCTGATTATTTGTTGATAGATGCAATGACTTTGGATGTCAAGATCCCTCAAGAAAATATCATAAAAGGAGATGCACGTTCTGTTTCGATTGCAGCTGCAAGTATTGTAGCAAAAGTTATTCGTGATCGATTGATGGAGGACTATGCCAAAATGTATCCCGGTTATGGTTTTGAAAAAAATGCTGGTTATGGAACAAAAGAGCATTTACAAGGGATCAAGGAGCTGGGAATTTGTAAAATTCATAGAAAGACCTTTGCTCCAATAAAAGATTTTTGCTAAAAAATAAAAAAGACCTTTTTTTGCGGATACTTACTATAACAAGTATACACAAAGGAAGGTTTTTTTATGAATGAAGAACAACGGGCACTATTTTTTAAACTTTCGGTATGTAAAGGCATAGGCAATCTAGGAATGCTAAAAGTATTAGATTTTTCAATGAATTATAATAATATAGCTGATTTCTCCAAAGAAGAGATTATTCACATAGCTGAAATCCGAACCTATCAGAAGATTTTTTTACACTCTTGGGAGTATTGGACTAGAGAAGATAAGAGCCTAAGATCTTTTCAAGAACAGCATAATTTTATTACAATTTTAGATGATGACTATCCAACGTATCTCAAGCAAATCTATAATTGTCCAGTTTTATTATTTTACCAAGGAAATATCGCTCTTTTAAAGAATCCTTGTTTATCTTTTGTTGGCGCTAGATCTTCTTCTGTTTATGGAATAAATGTCGTTAGGCAATTAGTACCTAAAATGATTGAACATGGGCTGACGATCGTCAGTGGATTAGCTAAGGGAATAGATAGTGTGAGCCATCAAATAGCAATGCATCATTCAGGTCAAACGATCGGTGTGATCGGAACGGGACTAGACTATTGCTACCCAAAAGAAACAGCTCATGTTCAACGCAAAATGATGGCAGAACAGCTAGTGATCAGTGAGTATCCTAACGGAACAAAGCCAAGAAAATACCATTTTCCAATGAGAAACCGGATCATCGCAGGCATCAGTTTAGGTACATGTGTGATCGAGGCCAGTAAAAAAAGTGGCTCTTTAATTACTGCACAAGCAGCATTAGAATACGGAAGAGAAGTATTTGCAGTTCCGGGAAATTCACTAGATTTGCGTTCTGATGGCTGTCATACACTGATTCAAGAAGGTGCAAAGTGTACGATTTGCCCTCAAGATATCCTTGAAGAAATCCAAAATTTTTCAATTTAATACTATCAATCCTTGACAAACCTGTGATGAATAGATATGATGAAGTACGATTTGTGAGTTCTCTACATTTTGATATATATAATAGAAGAAACACAAAAACCGAAAGGAGCCACACGTTGAATGGCGTATAAATATCTAGTTATTGTAGAATCCCCAGCTAAAGCCAAAACGATTGAAAAATATTTAGGAAAAAATTATAAGGTAGTTGCCAGTGTTGGACACATTCGTGATTTACCAAAAAGTAAAATGGGTATCGATATTGAAAATAATTATGAACCGCACTATATCTCGATCAGAGGTAAAGGCGATGTAATCAAAAGTTTAAAAGCTGCTGCTAAAAAAGCTGATAAAGTCTATCTCGCAGCCGATCCGGACCGAGAAGGAGAGGCAATTGCCTGGCATTTATCTTACCTTCTCGGCCTTGATCTGAAAGACAAAAACCGAGTTGTCTTCAACGAAATTACAAAAGAAGCTGTCAAAGCTGCGTTCAAAGAACCTCGAACGATCGACCTAGATTTAGTAGATGCGCAACAAGCTCGTAGAATTTTAGACCGTCTTGTTGGCTATTCACTTAGCCCAATTCTATGGCGTAAAGTCAAAAAAGGCTTAAGTGCCGGCCGTGTTCAGTCTGTTGCATTGAAGATCATTATTGATCGTGAAAATGATATTCGTAAATTTATTCCAGAAGAATACTGGAGTATTGATGGAAATTTCCAAAAAGCAAAGAAAAAATTCAAAGCGAATTTTTGGGGTGTGGATGGAAAGAAGAAAAAATTACCTAATGCTGAAGCAGTCAAAGAAGTGACCACTAGAATTACGGGAAAAGATTATGATGTTACCAAAGTTGAGAAAAAAGAACGTAAACGTAATCCAGCATTACCTTTTACCACGAGTAGCCTACAACAAGAAGCAGCTAGAAAATTGAATTTTAGAACGAGAAAAACAATGATGGTTGCCCAACAGCTATATGAGGGAATTGCTTTAGGAAAACAGGGAACAGTTGGTTTGATCACTTATATGCGTACCGACTCAACCAGAATCGCGGATTCAGCGAAAGAAGAAGCTGCAGAATATATCGAAAAAAATTACGGCAGTGAATTTTCAGCACACGGCGGGCGTAAAGCAAAAAATTCGCAAGGGGCGCAAGATGCCCATGAGGCTGTCCGACCATCAAGTGTATTGCGCTCACCAAATGAAATCAAGCAATACTTAGACAAAGACCAACTTAAATTGTATACATTGATTTGGTCCCGATTCGTTGCAAGTCAAATGACACCAGCAGTGCTGGATACAATGAAAGTAACCCTTGAGCAAAATGGCGTGATTTTCATTGCAAACGGTGCAAAAGTGAAATTCAAAGGGTTCATGCAAGTTTATGTTGAAGGTCGAGATGACGGAAAAGAAGACAAAGAAAATATTCTTCCTGATTTAGTTGAAGGAGATAAAGTCAAGGCTGTTGATATCGAACCAAAACAACATTTCACTCAACCTCCAGCACGATTCAGTGAAGCAACATTGATCCGCGCATTGGAAGAAAACGGAGTGGGACGTCCATCAACGTATGCACCAACTTTGGAAACTATTCAAAGACGTTATTATGTTAAATTAACGAATAAACGTTTTGAGCCAACTGAACTTGGTGAAATCGTTAATTCTCTGATCGTGGAATTCTTCCCGCAAATCGTTGATGTCCATTTTACTGCATCAATGGAAGGGGATTTGGATAAAATCGGCGTTGGGCAGGAAAAATGGGTGGAAGTTGTGGACCGCTTCTACCAACCATTTGAAAAAGAATTGACCAACGCAGAAGAGAAAATCGAAAAAATCCAAATCAAAGATGAGCCAGCTGGTTTTGACTGCGACCTTTGCGGACACCCAATGGTCATCAAACTAGGACGCTACGGAAAATTTTATGCATGCAGCAATTTCCCAGAATGTCGAAACACTAAAGCCATCGTTAAAGAAATCGGTGTAACATGTCCAGTTTGTAATGAAGGCCAAGTTATTGAACGTAAATCTAAGAAAAACCGATTGTTCTATGGATGCAGCCGTTATCCAGAATGTGACTTTACTTCTTGGGATAAACCAATTGGACGTCCATGTCCAAAATGTGGTCAGTATCTTGTTGAAAAGAAAGTCAAAGGCGGAAAACAAGTTGTCTGTATCAATGGTGATTACGAAGAAAATGTTCAAAAATAGCTATCTTGACTACAAATAAAATAATCAATTATACAGAAGCAATTACTTTTTTAAAGTCAATTGTTTCTGTATCTATATAAAAGAAAAGGGGATCTAAATGACTACTACTTCTGTAACAGTTATTGGCGCCGGTCTAGCTGGCAGTGAAGCTGCTTGGCAAGTTGCCAAAGCGGGTGTGCCAGTTACTCTATATGAAATGCGACCAGTAAAAAAGACACCAGCTCACCAGACTGAAAATTTTGCTGAGTTAGTTTGCTCTAATTCCTTAAGAGGAAATAATTTAACGAATGCAGTAGGGGTTTTAAAAGAAGAGATGCGCCGTTTAGACTCAATTATAATCAATAGCGCTGATTTAACGGCAGTTCCCGCAGGAGGAGCTTTGGCAGTCGATCGAGATACCTTTTCTCAGGAAATCACAGATCGAATCAAAAAACATCCGTTAATTACTGTAAAAAATGAAGAAATCACTGCATTACCAGAAGGAATCGTTATTGTAGCAACAGGACCTTTGACCTCAGAAGCTTTGGCAGAACAAATCAAAGAATTCAATGGTTCAGATGGTTTCTATTTTTATGATGCAGCTGCACCGATCGTTGATAAAGCAACGATCGATATGGATAAAGTTTACCTGAAATCACGTTATGATAAAGGAGAAGCAGCTTATCTAAACTGTCCTATGACAGAGGAAGAATTCACTGCTTTTTACGAAGCATTAGTTTCTGCTGAAGTCGTTCCGTTAAAAACATTCGAAAAAGAAAAATTCTTTGAAGGATGTATGCCGATCGAAGTAATGGCTAAACGCGGAATCAAAACAATGCTATTTGGACCTTTAAAACCTGTAGGACTTGAAGATCCTAAAACAGGAAAACGTCCGTATGCGGTGATTCAATTGCGTCAAGATAATGCAGCAGCGTCTTTATACAATTTAGTTGGATTTCAAACTCATTTAAAATGGGGAGAGCAAAAACGTGTTTTCCAAATGATTCCTGGGTTAGAAAATGCTGAGTTTGTGCGATATGGTGTGATGCATCGAAACAGTTTCATGAATTCACCAAAGCTTTTAAAACCAACCTATCAATCTCAAAAGAGAGAGAACCTGTTTTTTGCAGGTCAAATGACTGGTGTTGAAGGATATGTTGAGAGTGCGGCTAGTGGTTTATTGGCAGGTATCAATGCAGCGCGTTTAGCTAAAGGGGAAGAGCCTATTGTCTTCCCAAGAGAAACGACACTTGGCAGTATGGCCTATTACATCACTCATGCAGAAGGCAAGCATTTCCAACCAATGAATGCTAATTTCGGTCTCTTTCCTGAGATGCCTGAACGAATTCGTGATAAAAAAGAGCGTTATGAAGCAATTGCCAATAGAGCATTAACAAAATTGGCTGAGACAAAAAAAGAATTTGATCTTGTCGATTAGTAACTAAAAACTAAGGTACTTAGGGTGGAAACATTCTGTACCTTAGCTTTTTTTGTCTGCTTTTTGACTTGTTACAGATTAGATTTCCCTTATAAAACACGAGTTATTTATCTTCAAATATGAATAAATTGTTACTAAATTTGAAAATATTAATTAAATTCTGACAATTCATTTGTTTTTTCAAAATGGTTATGCTAAAGTTACCTTGTAATTTGATGGAGGGAAAATTATGCAGCAAAAAAACTGGCCGGAGATGTTCTTAACTTACTTGATCGTCGAACGCGGTTACTCTGAAAAAACACGAATTGCCTATGAAGAAGACATTCTAAATTTTTTTGATTTCCTGAAAAATTCTGGAGACGCTGATTATTTAACAGTCGATCATTTGGATATTCGTACATACTTAAGTTTTCTGTACGATAAGAAATACAGTCGCAATTCGATCAGTAGAAAAATTGCTAGTTTACGCTCATTCTATCAATTTTTACTTAAAAATGAAGTAATCAAAGAAAATCCATTTTCCTATGTTCATATGAAAAAAAAGCAATTGAGACTTCCTCGTTTCTTTTATGAAAAAGAGATGGATGCACTTTTTGAGAGTGTTAAGGGAACAAAACCACTGGACTTAAGAAATCAGGCACTGCTTGAAATTTTATACGGAACGGGTATTCGTGTGAGTGAATGCGCTAACTTAACGCTCCAGTCAGTGGATTTTTCTGCAAATGTATTACTCATTCATGGGAAAGGAAACAAGGATCGCTATGTTCCTTTCGGCTCATTCGCTCAAGATGCATTAAAAGAGTATCTTGAACATGGCAGAAAAGTTTTGATGGAAAAACACGGGAAAGATCATGCATTTATTTTCATCAATCACCATGGGGATCAGATCACATCAACAGGGATCGAATATGTGTTGAATCAATTGATCAAGAAAAGCACGCTAAACGGGGATATCCACCCCCATATGCTGCGGCATACCTTTGCCACCCATTTGCTGAATAATGGCGCTGACATGAGAACCGTCCAAGAGCTCTTAGGACATTCGGATTTATCGACAACTCAAATTTATGCGCATGTAACAAAAGAAAGTTTACAAAAAAATTATCGAACATTTCACCCTCGAGCTTAGCAAAAAAATATTAGCTGCTTTAAAGGCGTGGATCTATAATACAACAAAAGCGTGTGAGCTTTTGATTTAGGAGGAACTATCATGGTTGAATCACAATTTCACTCAACAACGATTTGTGCGGTTGAAAAAGATGGAAAATTCGCGATGGCTGGTGACGGTCAAGTTACGATGGGCGAATCTGTCGTGATGAAAGGAACGGCTAAAAAAGTTCGTAGAATTTATAATGATGAGGTCGTTGTCGGTTTTGCAGGCAGCGTTGCAGATGCATTTACTTTAGAAGAAAAATTCGAAGGTAAATTGAATGAATATAATGGAAATCTGACTCGAGCAGCTGTTGAGCTCGCTCAGGAATGGCGTACACAGCAGTCTATGCAAAAGTTAGAGGCAATGTTGATCGTCATGAATAAAAAGGAAATGCTTTTAGTTTCCGGAACAGGAGAAGTGATCACACCAGATGATGGCATTTTAGCTATTGGCTCAGGTGGCAACTTCGCACTTTCCGCTGCAAGAGCGATGAAACATTACGGTGATAAAGAGATGTCTGCCAAAAGTATTGCGGAAAATGCATTGAATATAGCCGCAGATATCTGTGTTTTTACAAACCACAATATTATTGTAGAAGAATTATAGATGGAGGATTCTAGCTATGAATGAACTGAATAAAACACCTAGAGAAATCGTGAAGGAATTAGATGAATATATCATTGGCCAAGAAACGGCTAAAAAATCTGTCGCTGTTGCTTTAAGAAATCGATACAGACGTCTGCAGCTCGATGAAAAAATGCAGCAGGATATCACACCTAAAAATATGCTGATGATTGGTCCTACCGGGGTCGGGAAAACTGAAATCGCTCGACGTTTGGCTAAAATCGTCAATGCTCCATTTATAAAGGTTGAAGCAACTAAATTCACGGAAGTTGGCTATGTAGGTCGTGATGTGGAATCAATGGTCCGCGATTTAGTAGAAAATGCCATTCAAATCGTCGAAAAAAAACAATACAGTCGAGTCTATTCTCAAGCGCTAAAAAAAGCGAATAATCGTCTGGTAAAAGTATTGGTTCCTGGGATCAAAAAAGAACAAAAACAAGCATCAACTAATCAATTTGAACAAATGATGCAAATGTTCTCAGCAGCACAACAGCCACAGGAAACACAAGAAGAAGTAACGGAAGAAATCAAAATCAACCGAAAAACCGTTCTTGAGCAGTTAGAAAAAGGACTGTTGAATAATCGTGAAGTTACAATCGAAATCGATGAACCTAAGAAAAATATGCCGGCAATGAATGCAGGGATGGAGCAAATGGGGATCGATCTAAACGAAACGCTAGGGGCATTGTCACCAAAGAAAAAAATAGAGCGCACAGTCACTGTAAAAGAAGCGCAAGAACTGCTAGTCAAAGAAGAATCAGCTAAAATCGTCAAAGATGCTGATATTCACAGCGAAGCGATTCGTTTAACAGAGAGTAGCGGGATCATTTTTATTGATGAATTCGATAAGATCACGTCAAAAAGCCAGCAAAATTCTGGAGAAGTGTCACGCGAAGGAGTACAGCGTGATATTTTACCGATCGTTGAAGGCTCACAAGTCAATACAAAATACGGTCCGATCCAAACAGATCATATTTTATTTATCGCGTCGGGTGCCTTTCATTTATCAAAACCAAGTGATTTGATCCCGGAACTGCAAGGGCGTTTCCCGATTCGTGTAGAACTAGATGATTTAACCGCTGAAGATTTCGTTAGGATTCTGACTGAACCAAATAACGCGTTGATCAAACAATATATAGCATTGATCGGAACAGAAAATGTAACAGTTATTTTCACTAAAGAAGCAATAGAGCGTATTGCTGATATCGCTTTTGATGTCAATCGCGACACGGACAATATTGGAGCACGTCGCCTGCATACGATTTTAGAGCGTCTTTTAGAGGATTTGTTATTTGAAGCACCAGATATGCAAATGGGTGAAATTACGATCACAGAAGCCTACGTGAACGAAAAATTGAACAGCATCGTTCAAAACGAAGATTTAAGCCGCTACATTCTTTGATCCTAGTAAACGTTCTTCGGACATCTTTTTAAAACAAGCTTGATAGTTTTTAAATTAGGAGGAGTAAAAATGACTACTTTATTAGAAAAAACGCGTCAAATTAACAAATTATTACAGCAAAAGAATACGTTTGATCAAAAAGCTGATTTACCTTACGATAAAATGGCAATGATCTTAGGGGACGTATTAGATAGCAATGCTTACATCATCAGCAGTGAGGGCGTACTGTTAGGGTATAATGAAAAACTAGATGTCAATAATGCACGTGTCAAACATATGTTTGAAGAAAAACGCTTTCCTCAAAGCTATACAGATGCAGCGGACAATTTAGCTAAAACAGAAGCAAATATTTCCATTACAAGTGATCTGACAGCTTTTCCTGTGGAATGGCGCGAAAAATATCCGTTTGGATTGACAACGATTGTACCGATGTTTGGGGCAGGAGAACGTTTAGGGACGATCATTTTGGCGAGAGTGGAACAGTCTTTTGATGATGAAGATCTAGTTCTAGCTGAATATAGTGCGACCGTTGTTGGCATGCAGATCTTGTATCAACAATCCAGATCGATCGAAGCAAGTGTTCGCAGTGCAACCGCTGTTCAAATGGCGATCAACACGCTATCTTATAGCGAACTGAAAGCTGTTCATGCGATTTTCAAAGCTTTAGATGGGGAAGAAGGTCGTTTGACAGCCTCAAGTATTGCAGATGAGATTGGAATCACGCGATCAGTGATCGTTAATGCGTTGAGAAAATTAGAATCTGCCGGAATCATTGAATCTCGTTCGTTAGGGATGAAAGGGACTTATTTGAAAGTCTTGAATAAGCAATTCATGAAAGAGCTAGAAAAAGAGAACTAGTAGGGGGCATGACAAATGACTGTACAAATTGAAAATGAATTTTTGATCGCAACGATTGCAGAAGACGGAGCGGAATTGATCAGTTTAAAATCTAAAAAAAGTGATATCGAATATATTTGGAACGGAGATCCAGCTTTCTGGGGACGTCATGCACCTGTTCTTTTTCCTTTTGTAGGTAGATTGAAAGATGATCGATACACATATGGTGGCAAGTCTTATCCGATGGGACAGCATGGCTTCGCGAGAGATCAAGTTTTCGAAGTACTCGAACACGGGACAGAATTAGTTTCCTTGTCGCTTAAAAGTTCAGCAGAAACGAAGAAAGTCTATCCTTTTGATTTTGAATTGATTCTTTCTTATGTCTTAGAAGAAAACAATCTTACTGTAAACTATCAGGTTGAAAATACTGGCAATGAAAAAATGTACTTTTCGATTGGCGGTCATCCAGCTTTTAATGTGCCTTTAGAAAAGAACTTATCATTCGATGATTATTATTTAGGGTTCTCACCACAAAAGTCACGCATTCAAATCCCATTAAGTGGTCCTTATGCTGATTTTGCTCACAAGACACTTGGACAGACAAATACAAGTCTAGATTTGCGCAGAGAGTTATTTAAAGAGGATGCGATCATTTTTGAAACAAAAGGAGTCAATACCTTTACGATCGCAACGGATGAAAGTCCACACAGCATTAGTTTAAGCTATGCTGACATGCCTTATGTCGGCTTTTGGTCTCCTTATCCAAAGGAAGCCCCATTCGTCTGTATCGAGCCGTGGTGCGGAATTGCAGATGGTGTAGATGCAACAGGGAATCTTATTGATAAAATCGGCATCAATCAGCTTGATAGCTCAGGCATATTTAAGACACACTATACACTAACAGCGAAATAATAAAAAAAGCCAAAGACGAACACCTAATACGCTCGAGCTTTGGCTTTTTTTATTTACTATTTTTTGCACCTAATCCAAAGGACACACGGCTTTCTGTTCCTTCTTTGATTCGTTTGATGTTGTCTTTATGGCGGACAAAAATAAAAATCGTCAATGCCACAGCGATCAAAGTCAGCAACCAGTCAAATCTCGGCAAAATCTGTGGGATCGCGAAAGGAATAATGATCGTTGATAATGTGATCAACACAGCACTAACCATACTAGTCAAACTTACCATACTGGTAATATACAATGTAATAATAAAAATCAATGCAGAATAAACAAAAAATGTTGGACTATAGGCTAAAATCATCCCCGCGCTTGTTGCAACAGCTTTGCCACCTTTAAAATTCGCAAAAACTGGAAATGTGTGTCCCAATACAGCTGCTACACCGAAAACCAACGGATTGACATTCAAAGAAAATAAGAGTGGTAAACTAGTTGCTAAAGTTCCCTTTAAAATATCCATCAATAAAACAGTGATTCCAGCTTTTTTCCCTAATACTCTAAACGTATTGGTCGTTCCAGTGTTGCCGCTCCCGAAAAGGCGAATATCTTTTTTGAAAAAAAGTTTTCCGATCCAAACGCCAGACGGAATCGAACCTAATAAATAGGCAATGATCAATAATACTATAAATTTCATCAAGTGACCTCTTTCTGTTCAAGCTAGCCTATATTTTATCATGAATAGAAACAGCTAACAATAATTAACTATTCGTTGTATAATAAGAAAGAAGCGAAATTAAGAGAGGGTGACAAAGATGTCTGTTGAAAATCCATCACAAGAACAAATCTTTACTTATTTGAAAGAAGCGAAACGAATCGCAGTTGTCGGTTTAAGTAATAAGCCTGATAGAACAAGCTACCAAATTGCAGAATTATTGCAGGAATATGGATATGAAATCATTCCAGTCAATCCAGTCTTGGCAGGGCAAGAAATCCTTGGTGAATATGTGTATGAAAAACTTCAGGATATCCCTGGCTCAATCGATATTGTCGATATTTTCCGCAGAAGTGAATTCTTACCAGAAGTTGCCCGTGACTTTTTAGAAACAAATGCGACAGTTTTTTGGGCACAACTAGGGCTAGAAAGTGAAGAAGCTGCGGAATTATTGAAAAAAGCAGGAAGAAATGCTATCATAATGAATCGTTGCATTAAGATCGAACTCGCTAAAATGCCGAAATAAGCACAAATGATCTTAAGAAAGAGTTACCGAATAGGAAAGCTCTTTTTTTTTGAGAGTTTTTAGAGTATTATTGTAATGATGTGGCTAAGGGCCCTATAATTCAAGTATAAGGAGTTTTTTTCTTTGGCGAAAAAGGTAAACAATGAATACAATGACGCCTCCATCCAAGTCTTAGAAGGTTTGGAAGCGGTACGTAAAAGACCAGGGATGTATATCGGTTCAACAGATAGCCGCGGATTACATCATTTAGTGTATGAAATCGTAGATAATGCCGTCGATGAAGCATTATCAGGGTATGGAAATGAAATCAATGTAGTCATTCAAAAAGACAATAGTATAAAGATCGTCGATTCTGGACGTGGTATGCCCGTAGGGATGCACGCATCAGGAATACCAACTGTAGAAGTAATTTTTACCGTATTACATGCAGGTGGAAAATTCGGACAGGGCGGTTATAAAACATCCGGTGGACTTCACGGAGTAGGTGCCAGCGTTGTAAATGCATTATCCTCATGGCTGGAAGTAACGATCGTCCGCGATGGTGTTGAATATAAAGAGCGTTTTGAAAATGGCGGGAAGCCTGTCGGTACATTGAAAAAAATCGGGAAGACAAATAAAAAGAACGGGACAACTGTTACTTTTTTACCTGACGATACGATTTTTTCTACGATCCATTTCTCTTATGAAACATTAGCGGAACGCTTACGTGAATCTGCTTTCTTATTGAAAGGGGTAAAAATCACACTTGCTGATCTGCGAGGAGAAGAACCTAAAGAAGAAGTCTTCCATTATGAAGAAGGAATCAAAGAATTTGTCTCGTATTTGAATGAAGAGAAAGATACCTTGACCCCAGTTGTTTATTTTTCTGGTGAAAAAGAAGGGATCGAAGTTGAATTAGCTTATCAGTATAACGATGGCTATTCAGAAAATGTTTTGTCATTTGTTAACAATGTCCGAACAAAAGATGGCGGAACTCATGAAGTCGGGATGAAAACGTCCATGACGAAAGCATATAATGAATATGCTCGTAAAGTAGGTCTATTGAAAGAAAAAGACAAAAATCTTGAGGGCAGTGACTTTCGTGAAGGTTTGGCTGCAGTTTTATCTATTCGTGTACCTGAAAATCTCTTGCAATTTGAAGGTCAAACAAAAGAAAAATTAGGTACACCTCTTGCCAGAAATGCAGTGGATAATGTTGTCGGTGAACAAATGGGCTTCTACCTTCAAGAAAATAGCGAAATGAGTCAGCAATTAGTTCGTAAAGCAATCAAAGCACGTGAAGCACGTGAAGCCGCTCGTAAAGCACGTGAAGAAAGCAGAAATGGAAAGAAACGGAAAAAAGGGGAGTCTCTTTTATCCGGTAAGTTAACACCTGCTCAATCGCGAAACCCTAAGAAAAATGAACTTTACTTAGTCGAAGGAGATTCTGCCGGCGGCTCTGCAAAACAAGGCCGCGATAGAAAATTCCAAGCAATTTTGCCGCTTCGAGGAAAAGTGTTAAATACAGAAAAAGCAAAAATGCAGGATATTCTCAAAAACGAAGAAATCAATACGATGATTTATACGATCGGCGCCGGTGTTGGTCCTGAATTTTCAGTTGAAGACTGCAATTATGATAAAGTCATTATCATGACCGATGCAGATACCGATGGTGCGCATATCCAAGTCTTGTTATTGACGTTCTTTTATCGTTATATGAAGCCGCTGATCGAAGCAGGCAAAGTTTATATTGCTTTACCTCCGTTGTATAAGGTTTCAAAAGGGCTGGGTAAAAAAGCGATCACTGAATACGCGTGGACCGACGAAGAGCTTGCAAATGTAACAGAACAAGTTGGTAAAGGCTATATGCTGCAACGCTACAAAGGTCTTGGTGAAATGAATGCAGATCAGTTATGGGAAACAACGATGGACCCTGAAACTCGTACGTTGATTCGAGTTCGTATCGATGATGCAGCTCAGGCAGAACGTCGTGTTACCACTCTTATGGGAGATAAGGTAGAGCCGAGAAGAAAATGGATCGAACGTCATGTTCAATTCACTTTAGAAGAAGACGGCAGTATTTTAGACCGTAAAGATGGCGAAACAGAGATTGCACCTTCCATTTCAAACGACGTTTTGGATGAAGAGAAAAAAATAGAAAATGAACAAAAAAAGACAGAAACTGAAGAAATCAGTTTGTTCGATTTAGAGTAGGGAGTGATGAATGTGGAAAAACGCCAAGAAGTTCAAGAACTGACTCTTGAAGAAGTAATGGGCGATCGTTTTGGAAGATATTCCAAATATATCATTCAAGAGCGTGCCCTGCCAGATATTCGTGATGGATTAAAACCAGTTCAGCGCAGAATTTTATTTTCCATGAACAAAGATGGCAATACATTTGAAAAAAGTTTTAGAAAGTCAGCAAAATCTGTCGGAAATATCATGGGGAATTATCACCCCCATGGAGACAGCAGTATTTACGAAGCGATGGTTCGTCTAAGTCAAGACTGGAAACTTCGTGAAGTTTTGATCGAAATGCACGGGAATAATGGAAGTATGGATGGTGATCCGCCTGCAGCCATGCGTTATACTGAGGCCCGCTTATCAAAATTAAGTGGAGAAATGCTGAAAGATATCGAAAAAGACACCGTCGACTTTGTGTGGAACTTTGATGATACAGAAAAAGAACCAACAGTTTTACCCGCAAAATATCCCAATTTGTTAGTCAATGGCTCCACAGGGATATCAGCAGGTTATGCGACGGAGATCCCTACGCATAATTTAGCCGAAATCATAGATGGAACGATCTATCTGATCGATCATCCAAATGCTTCATTAGAAAAATTAATGGAATTTATCCCAGGACCTGATTTTCCTACAGGAGGTATTCTGCAAGGAAAAGAAGAAATCAAGAAGGCCTATGAAACAGGACGAGGAAAAGTGATTCTCCGTTCGAAAACAAAAATCGAACCATTAAAAGGCGGTAAACAGCAGATCATCGTCACTGAAATTCCTTATGAAGTGAATAAAGCGACACTAGTGAAAAAAATCGATGAAGTACGTCTGAATAAAAAAATCGAGGGGATCGCCGAAGTTCGTGACGAAAGTGACCGAACGGGGCTGCAGATCGCTATCGAGTTGAAAAAGGATACCAACGCTGAAGGAATCTTGAACTATCTTTTTAAAAATACTGAATTGCAAATCAATTACAACTTTAATATGGTTGCCATCGATAACATGACACCGCATCAAGTGGGGCTCAAACGTATTTTAGACAGCTATGTTGCGCACCGCAAAGAAGTGATCACAAACCGCAGTCAGTTTGAATTGGATAAAGCGCAAGCCCGTCAACATATCGTATCTGGTTTGATCAAAGCCTTATCGATCCTTGATCAGGTCATTGAAACGATCCGTGCATCAAAGGATAAAAAAGATGCAAAAAACAATTTAGTGAAAGAGTACGCGTTTACAGAAGCACAAGCGGAAGCAATCGTTACTTTACAATTGTATCGTTTAACAAATACAGATATTACACAGCTTGAAAAAGAAGCGGAAGAACTTAGTCGTTTAGTTGCTGAATTGACAACTATTTTGAATGATGAAAAAGAATTGTTCAATGTCATGAAAAAAGAGCTTCGCGAGGTCAAAAAGCAATATGGAAATGAACGTTTGACTCAAATCGAAAATGAGATCCAAGAGATCAAGATCGATACACAAGTATTGGTTGCTCAAGAAGATGTTGTAGTCACAGTAACACATGAAGGCTACATTAAGCGGAGCAGTTTGCGCTCTTACAGTGCATCCAAGCCGGAAGAAATCGGGATGAAGGAAGGGGACTTCCTGCTCTATACCGGTGAAGTCAATACGTTGGATCATGTTTTATTGATCACTAATAAAGCGAATGTGATTTATCGTCCGGTCCATGAATTACCAGATCTAAGATGGAAAGAAATCGGCGAGCACATTTCTCAAACGATTCTAAATCTGTCGATAGATGAGTCGATCATCGCTGTTTATACCTATAAAGAACTGTCACCGACAAAAACATTTGTTTTCATGACAAAAGAAGGTATGATCAAGCAAACAAAAATGACTGATTTTGAACCTTGGAGAACCTATAAGAGTCGACCAACAAACTGTATGAAACTGAAATCCGATACAGATGAAATCGTCAATGTTTATTTGACGAATGAGCAAAAGCTCTTGGATGTCTTTTTAGTTAGTCATCGAGGATTTGGCCTCCGTTATCCATTAGAAGAGGTGCCAGTCGTCGGAGCAAAAGCTGCTGGGGTAAAAGCGATGAACTTAAAAGACCAAGATTATGTGGTCAACGGTCTATTAGTTTATCAAGAAGGAGATACACCGGTCGTGATCTTAACGCAGCGTGGAAGTATCAAGCGAATGCTTGCACAAGAACTCACACAGTTAGGTAGAGCAAAACGAGGACTGATGGTCTTAAGGGAACTAAAGAAAAATCCACATCGTGTGAGCTTTATGTCAGAAAGCAGTACGCTAGAGCTTTTAGTAACTACTCAAAGCGGCAAACAATATACGATTGATTCTCAGACATACCCAATTAACGACAGAACTTCTAATGGTTCATTTATGTTGGATGAGAAACAAGATGGAGAAATCCTAGAAGTCCATGAAATGCATACAGCAGAGTTGCCTGAAAAAGATGAGACTGAATAAATCAATTCTGTTCTATAGAATTAGAAAAAAGCTAGAACTGTACTAATACAGTTCTAGCTTTTTGTATTACAGATTTCTTACTTTTTATATAAAACTGATTCTAGTTCGTTAATCATATCACAAATATTAAATCCCTATAAATCAACGTTTCATACTGTTTTATTAAAAAAAATAGCGATTTCGCTCAAAATATAATAAGGAAAGGCTTGCATAAAAATAGCGATGTGTTATACTAATCACATAAAGCTGTTACATTAATCAACAGCATACTAAGGAGGCCCATCAATGGAGCAATGGAAAGGCTTTAAAGGCGACAAGTGGAAAACATCAGTAGATACACGTGATTTCATTCAAAGAAACTATACTGAGTATACAGGTGATGACTCTTTCCTAGAACCGATCGCACCAAGCACAGACAAATTATGGACAAAATTACAGGAATTATTTGAAGTACAGCATGAACAAAATGGTGTGTACGACATGGACAATAATATTCCTGCAACAATCACTTCTCATGAACCTGGGTATTTGATCAAAGAAGAAGAAACAATCGTAGGTCTACAAACTGACGTACCTTTGAAACAAGCATTCATGCCATTCGGCGGTATCAACATGGCGAATAACTCTTTAACTTCAAACGGTTACGAAGTAGACGCTGAAATGTCTAAAATCTTTACTGAGTGGAGAAAAACACACAACCAAGGTGTTTTCGATGCTTATACACCAGAAATGAGATCAGCTCGTAAAAACAAAATCATCACAGGTCTTCCAGATGCATACGGACGTGGACGTATCATTGGTGATTACCGTCGTATTGCTTTATACGGTATGGATTTCTTGATCGCTGAGAAGAAAAAAGACTTAAGCAACACAGGAAACAAAGTGATGACTGACGATGTTATCCGTTTAAGAGAAGAAATCTCTGAACAAATCAGAGCAATGGCAGATCTTAAAGAAATGGCTTCAACTTATGGTTTTGATATTTCTAAACCAGCAGCAAATGCTAAAGAAGCAATCCAATGGTTATACTTTGGTTACCTAGGTGCAATCAAATCACAAAATGGAGCAGCAATGTCTATCGGACGTATTTCTGCATTCTTAGATATCTATATCCAACGTGATTTAGAAGCTGGATTGATCACTGAATTTGAAGCGCAAGAAATGATCGATCACTTGATCATGAAACTACGTATGGTTAAATTCGCTCGTACACCAGAATACAACCAATTATTCTCTGGTTACCCAATCTGGGCGACATTATCGATCGCTGGTATGGGCTTGGATGGACGTTCATTAGTAACTAAAAATGATTTCCGTATCCTGCATACTTTAACAAACATGGGACCATCACCAGAACCAAACTTAACTGTATTGTATTCATCTCATTTACCAGTAGGATTCAGAACATTTGCATCTAAAATCGCAAAACAAAGTTCTTCGATCCAATTCGAAAATGATGATCTATTACGTGCTAACTGGGGATCAGATGACTGTGCGATCGCATGTTGTGTATCTGCAACAGTTATGGGTAAAGATATGCAATTCTTCGGTGCTCGTGCCAACTTAGCTAAAGCTGTGCTTTACGCGATCAATGGTGGTGTGGACGAAAAAACAAAAATGCAAGTAGCTCCTAAATTCCGCCCAATGACTGGCGATACTTTAGACTACAACGAATTTATCGATCGTTACAAAGACATCATGGATTGGTTAGCTGAATTGTATGTAAATACATTGAATGTTATCCACTACATGCATGATAAATACTCATATGAAGCAGCACAATTAGCCTTCATGGAAAGTAACTTACAACGTACATTTGCAACTGGTATCGCAGGTATTTCACATGCTGCTGACTCAGTAATGGCTATCAAACATGGTAATGTAAAAGTTATTCGTGATGAAGACGGCTTAGCGGTTGATTATGTTCCTCAAAATGAGTTCCCAACTTATGGTAACGACAATGAAGAAGCAGATGCAATGGCTAACTGGATCCTTGAGTACTTCATGACTCAAATCAGACGTCAACATACGTACCGTAACGCTAGACCAACAACTTCATTATTGACAATCACTTCTAATGTAGTTTACGGTAAAGCAACTGGTAACTTACCAGATGGACGTCGTGCAGGTAAACCATTGGCACCAGGTGCTAACCCAAGTTATCAAGATGGTAAATTCTTAGGTGAGAAAAATGGTCTTTTAGCTTCACTTAACTCAACTGCTAGACTTGAGTACACAAGTGCATTAGATGGTATCTCTAATACACAAACGATCAATCCTAACGGTTTAGGTAAAGATGATGAAACAAGAATCGAAAATCTACGTAACGTAATGGATGGCTACTTCGATAAAGGTGGTTACCACTTGAACGTTAACGTATTCACAAATGAATTGCTTTTAGATGCACAAGCACATCCAGAAAAATATCCAAACTTAACGATCCGTGTATCTGGATATGCCGTGAAATTCCGTGACTTAACTCCTGAGCAACAAGCAGACGTTATTTCTAGAACTTCACACGATAGACTGTAAGAACATACAATTGAAGGGGTGACCTCGTGTCATCCCTTTTTTCTAAAAAAGAAATGAGGAATCGAAATGACGACACCTGTAATTGGTAGAATCCACTCTACAGAAAATTTTGGAACGGTTGATGGACCTGGTGTCCGCTTCATCGTGTTTACGCAAGGGTGCCGCATGCGTTGTCAATTTTGCCATAATCCTGATACATGGAAAATAGGTTCAGGCGGCCGCGAAGTTACAACGGATGAAGTATTAGAAGAAGCTATCAAGTATCGTTCATATTGGGGCGAAAAGGGAGGAATCACTGTCAGTGGTGGTGAACCATTACTACAGCTGGAATTTCTCACAGACTTATTTAAAAAAGCGAAAGACAAAGGCATACATACAACGATCGACACTTGTGGGAAACCTTTCACAAGAGAAGAACCATTTTTCAGCCAATTTCAAGAACTAATGAACTATACTGATCTGTTATTATTCGATATCAAACATATCGATAATGAACAACACAAATTATTGACTTCTTTAGGAAATGAAAATATTTTAGAAATGGCTCAGTATCTTTCTGAAATTGGAAAACCAGTTTGGATCAGACACGTATTAGTTCCAGAGCGTAGTGACTATGATGAGTATTTGATTCGCCTAGATTCATTTATCAAAACCCTTAAAAATGTCGATAAAGTAGAAGTTTTACCTTATCACGTAATGGGTAAATATAAATGGGACGAATTAGGGTTAGACTATCCATTAAAAGGAATCGATCCACCAACAGAAGAGCGTGTGACTAACGCAAAAAAACTATTACATGTTGCAGATTATCAAGGATATGCAACGAGATAAGTATTAAAAATAGAAAAGTGCAGCAAATATTGTTGTTTCTTTTCTATTTTTTGTTATTATTAATAATGAAGAAAAAAGAAGGAGTGAACCCTTATAATGTCAAAAATTCTTGTTTTTGGACACCAAAATCCTGATACTGATGCAATCGGTGCAGCGATCAGTTTTGCCTATTTACAAAAAGAACTTGGAAAAGATACTGAAGCTGTAGCTTTAGGTGCACCAAGTGAAGAAACACAATATGCTTTAGATTATTTTAACGTAGATGCACCTCGGGTAATCGAGAGTGCAGCTGGAGAAACGAATCAAGTGATGTTAGTCGATCATAATGAATTTCAGCAAAGCGTTTCAGATATTGCAGATGTAACGATTTTAGCTGTTGTTGACCATCATCGTATCGCAAACTTCGAGACAGCTGATCCATTGTATTATCGTGCAGAACCTGTCGGCTGTACAAGTACGATCGTTTTAAAGCTATTTAAAGAAAATAACATTGTTGTACCAAAACAAATCGCAGGAATGATGGTATCAGCGATCATCTCTGACACTTTATTATTTAAGTCACCAACCTGTACTCAAGAAGATATCGATGCCGCTCACGAGCTAGCAGATATTGCAGAAATAAACTTGAATGGCTACGGACTAGATATGTTAAAAGCCGGAACGAATCTAAGTGACAAATCAGCTGAGGTCTTACTGGATTTAGATGCTAAAAGCTTCCCAATGGGCTCTAAAAACGTCCGAATCGCTCAAGTTAATACCGTTGACCTGAATGAAGTTTTAGACCGCCAAGAAGAGCTGGAAGCAGCTATGAAAAATGAAAATGCGACGAATGGATATGATTTATTCGTTCTGATCATCACAGATATTTTGAATAGTGACTCTGAATTACTAGTGATCGGAGAGTCATTAGATAAAGTAGAATCAGCTTTCAATGTAACCTTGGATAACAATCGTGCATTTTTAAATGGTGTCGTTTCGCGTAAAAAACAAGTAGTTCCTCAATTAACTGAAGTATTTAGTTAATCTGGACATATCAATGAAAGAGCTTGGGATATAACTCTTCGGGTTATTTTCTAAGCTCTTTCTTATTATAAAAAGAAAGCGTGGTCGAGCTTTGGAAAAGGTAATCTACTATTATAAAAGAGAAAACACTGCACAGCTCAACAAGTTGATTTCCACACCATTATTTGAAGAAATCATGCAGCATTTGATACACAATCAGCAACAAGAACTTATTTTACGACAGTTAAAAGCTACTATTCCAACAACAGAAAATTTAGAACTCTATTTAGAACAAATGATCAGTCAGGGGATCATCCAAAGAGTAAATCGACGCTACTATTTATCCATACCGATTTTTTCTCAGCAAAATCGCCTAGAGATACCAGCTTCTACCCAATTATTCTTAGATGATTTAATGAAAAAATCCAGCAACCAAGACCAGTTTTTTGGCGAAGTTTTATGGTCGGTATTCTTTGATGACGATACGAACTATTTTTTTGGTGTACAAATGGCGGATTCTTCGGCTACTTTCGTGAAAAAAGTAGAAGAGGGGAATGAGAAGCTACAATTTGTTTCTCTTCATCTGGAAGATACGTTTCCGCTTTCTCTAGCCGACTATTTTTCTCTACTCTCTAAAAGAACGGCTTTACCAGACACATTCAAGCCAATAGAGCAATTGATCGGAGATGTTGACATTGATTATTTCATCACTCAAGCACTAAAAGTGATACGTTCTAGTCTCAGGTCAAAATCCAAACAAATGAAGAGAAATATTTTCCAGGAGACTCTTATAATCACAAATGACTTGCAAGAAAGAGCTGATACCACTTTTTCTTTGACTTCGCCCATCTTAGAAAATGGTAGTTTAGCGACAGCAGACGAACTAGACGAACTCAAAAAAATCTTACCGCCACTTTGGGAAAATATCAAAGACGATAATGAACGCATATTCTATAAGAAACAATTATATTCTTACTTGTTTCATTATTATTTTCCTGAGATAGAATTTTTACACTACCTAAAATATTAAGTTACCTATAAAAATATTATGTAAACTTTAAAATCGATTAGGTAAAAGAGCAGCATCTAAAGTAGAATAGATCCTGCTCTTTTACTTAACTATTTCGTTTACGTACTTTTTTAGTCCAGAAACCACCTGAAATAAACTTAGGTTCATAAGAAATGATAAATGCTCTAGGTTCTTTTTCATTGATCAGTTTATACAAACTACGTTCATTTTTGCGAGGAGAAAGAATTTCAAGAATCATTCGTTCACCTTCACGACCGGCACCAAAGCTTTGGGTCACACCATATCCGTTTTCTCTTAATATCTCCGGTAAATTCAGTTGTTCTGTAGAAGAAGGCAAGATCGCTGTAACCATGATATAGCCTAAAGCTAAGTAATCTTCGATTTTGATTCCAACGCTGATTCCGACTGCATACCCTAAAGCGTACACGATTAAATTGATTGGCTCATCTAAACGATTCAATACCATACTTAAGCCTAAAACGTAAATCGTGATCTCGGCCATGCTGACTAATGGTGCAATCAAACGATAACCTTTCATTGTCAGCATAAAGCGGATAGTGTTCAAAGTAATATACGAAAAATTCACAAAAAAGATAGTTGCAAGCATCTTGACATCCATTCCGATTAATTCCTCTTTTCAATTAAAGATATCTGCATATTATAGTACACTATTCACTGAAATTAAATAGGTTGAACAAAATTAAAGAAAAAAACTTATGCTCTATTTTATTCAAAATTGATTATGAAAAATCAGAGTGTTATATGTTGGAGCAGGAGATACTTTTTGCTATAATCAATGTATTATGTGTATAAGGGAGAAATGAAATTAGATGAGAATTTTTATCCTCATACTTGTGGGTTTATTGTTATTAAATACAACAGCAGCACTTATTACCGTGTTTAGAAAGCCGCGAAGTATTTCCAGTGTTTTGGCCTGGATCATGACCTTGATTTTTTTACCAGGAATCGGCTTTATTATCTATCTTTTTTGCGGTAGAGGGATCGATGGGCAAAAAGTATTTCAATTAACTGACTATGATAACGAAAAAATAGCAGAAATCAAAAAAATTGTTGATAAAGATAATTTAAAAGCTGATAGCGGATTAAATATCAATTTATTGACAGATGCACGTGTACTGAATCGCTATTTCAGAAATATGGATTCATCGCCTTTAAGCAAGCGCAACAGTATACAGCTTTATACGGACGGTAAGGAAAAATTCGAGGCCTTATTTGATGATATCCGTAAAGCAAAAGAAACGGTTCATGTCGAATATTATTCTTTTTTCAACGATAAGATTGGTAATACATTTCTTGATCTATTGGAGGAAAAAGTAAAAGAGGGGATAGAGGTCTATTTAATCTATGATCCATGGGGCTCACCTGGTGCTGATAAAAAATTCTTTGCTTCATTTGTTGCTGCCGGTGGAAATGTCGCACCTTTTATAACCTCAAAAAATATGATCAGTAAAACCCGGCTAAACTATCATTTGCACCGTAAGATCGTTGTGATCGATGGAAAGATAGGCTGGACTGGCGGCTTTAATGTCGGTGATCAGTACTTGGGTGAAAGTAAAAAATTTGGTTACTGGCGAGATACACATATTCGAATTGTCGGTTCTTCAGTCTTTTCTCTTCAGGAGATTTTTATCATGGATTGGAATGCGTCTGTTGCAGATAAAACAAAGAAAATGGACTATTTAGATAAGTATTTCCAACTTTCTGCTGCTGATCAATTAGAAGATTTATCATTGCAAATCGTTTCTGATGGACCTGATTCAGAAGAAGAAATTCTAAAAAGCGGTTTTATAAAAATGATTTTAGCGGCCGAAAAATCGGTTTGGATCCAAACACCGTATTTAATACCAGATGACAGCATGATCAATGCGCTGCTGATTGCTGTTCGATCTGGAATCGATGTACGTATCATGATTCCATGTATGCCAGATCATCCGTTTATTTATCGCGCAACTCAGTACTATGCAAACTATCTTCATAAACGCGGCATAAAAATTTATCTGTATCAAAACGGTTTTTTACATGCAAAAACAATGATCATCGACAATGAAATCTGTATGGTCGGCACCACAAATCAAGATATCAGAAGCTATGCATTGAATTTTGAAGTAAGCACGTTTATCTACGACACTAAGTTTTCTTGGAAGCTCACTCAAATATTCAAAGAAGACATAGAGCAAAGTCTTTTACTGACTGATGAGATGATCAGAGAACAGTCCCATTGGTTACGATTTAAGCAAAATTTCTCAAGATTATTATCACCAATTCTATAGTTAAACTGAAGAAGTTGCTTCTGTTTCCACCGTTTATTAAGATTTAGAGTGCGAAACAAAACTAAAAATCAGTTTTGTTTCGCACTCTTTCAGTTTTTTTGTCTGGATTGATAGGGTCTTAGGCGAATATGTAAAAGGTGCTTGAGTGATAATTTCTTATTTCATTCCAGTTAACATAATATACATTATACAAAGTAACTTTACTCCAGTTTAGAATAAGTTTAGACAACGTCATACTTTCGTCTTTATTATCTGGAATAACTGAATATAAAAAAATTTTTTAAACTTTTTTTATTGGCACAAAAAACCCCTTGAAGCTTAGAGCCGCAAGGGGTTAGTAAGTATACTCTTTGTACAGTGTAGGGGGGTGTTACTAGCCCCCATTCAATACATTAAATAACAAATATTCACGTTGGGGATCAGACGAAAAACTCCTTATAAAATAGTATATCAAATAACGTTAAAACAAGCAATAAAGTATTGATTTTCATATGTATCCACTTCTCTTCCTTTGTTGGAAAAAAGAACAGAAAAATGCTACAATATTAGTAAGTTGTTCGAGTGTTGTGATTCTCTTTTTTGCTTACCAGGCTTTGAGATTCCAACGCTCGTTTTTCGATTTCAAAAAATTTTATAATGAGATCGTTCAAATTCTTCTTGTACAGATCCAAGAACTCTTCTGATGCCTCTAAAATTCCCTCTGCTGAATCTTCTGACATATACTCTTGATTGTTCCTGTAAAACTCTAACTTGAATTCTATGACCCTGCAAGGATCTATAATATCATCCTGAATCATTTCAAGTACATCAAGTAAAAACTCATTCTTAACCACACTAAGCATAAAAAAACCTCCTGCATTATTGTATTTATTTTAAGCATGCTTATTAGCTTTTTAGAAAGCATTTTGTCAGACAGTGCAGGCGCGCGGTGCAGCAGCTCCGTGCGTCCGCGCTGTCCAGAACAAAAATGCCTTAACTAAAAAATTCTAAATGTAGCACTGCATTAAAACCGAAATCCGCAATCATTGACAGCAGGAACCCCTTTGTTGTGCTTGTTTTTTGGTGCCCTCAGCCTTATAAGTCATTAACCAAAATTAGCACGCTGAGGCGCAAAAAGCTTAGCACAAGTCGCCTACTGTAAATGAACCGCTACGCTTTGCTAGTTCTCTTCTTGTTGTTTCTTCTCAGACAAAATGACATTGACTAGCGCATTAACTGAAATGCCTTTTGCTGCTGCCGTCACCTTAAGCCATGCATGAATATCTGCCGGAGTAGAAACTAAAAATTTCACCTTATCCGTTTTATTCAACCCCTTCACATATGGTATATGCAAAGCATATATTATATATATATACTTGTCAACAAAAAAAGCCCTTTAGAAGTTCAAAAAGCAGTTTAACATTTATACATTATACAAAGTAGTTTTGATTAAACAATTATCACTACCTTTCAATAACATCATTAATTAAAACATGAAACTACTCTTGAACTTGATCTTCAATCGATGCTAGCTAGTTCTTATTGATTAATATTCGTAATAACCTGTGGCTTCAAAATAGTTAAAAGTTCCAATGCTGAAGTGTAAATTACGATCTTGTTGTCAGCCCAACGCTCTTTTACTAAAACTTTTTCCGTCTATAACATGTGTGATCTTTGTAGAAATCAGGCACTTTTCGGAACTGTTTCATAATGATCATCGATTTTTCAAGCTTAGGTACATTAAAAATAAGTACAAACGTATTCGTGTTCTTATCGTAATCTAAATGCGCTCGTTCATTTTTATCTAATGAATAAGCGACGATTTCTTCATCGATTTTATATTCTTGATAAAATTTTGTTAGTGTTTCTTTGTCATCAGTTGCAATGTTGATCCAATAATCCCCTTTATGACTCAAGGCAGTTTTAGTAATCAATTTTTTCACTCCTTAACTTCGTGAAATATGAATCCTCTTCCATATTGTCTGACTTTTCAGAAAAAGTCTTTTCAAAATAAGGGGAGTATTCCGGAAAGTTCAAAAAGACTTTTTATTCGAATCTTTTAATTATAATGAAATTATTCTTTTAAAACAACTAAGTTCAGGTAATAAATGTATAGTAAAAAAACTGAAACAAAACTTTTTGAAAGTAAAGTTAAGCTCCAGTTTTTTTGTATTGCTATTGATGTTATCTTTCGTTTTTCATTGCTTCTAAGGCTGCTGTGTTGATAATATTCCAAGGTTTATCAAATGAAGGTTGGAAGAAGAAATCTGCATAAGCTAAATCTTCGATCGTCATTTTCGCTTTGATTGCTAAGGAAATGGCATTGATATTTGCTGTTAAATCGGCTTTAGACATCAATTGCGCACCTAAAACTTGTGTTGTTTCTGGATCATAAACTAATTTGAACCACGCTTTTTGTTTATCCGGATTAAAGTCCATTAAATAATCTTCAACCACTAATGCTGATTTCGTTTGTTTATTTAGTTTTTTGGCCATCTCTTCATTGATACCAGTTGAAGCAAATTTATAGTCAAATACGGCTAGTCCTGATGAACCTTGAATTCCTGGGAATGGTTTTACAGGAGCCTCTAAGTTTTTCACTGCAAAGCGACCTTGTTTTCTAGCATTCGTAGCTAATGCAATATTTACCTCTGTTTGTCCAGGATTGTATTTGATCAAGGTTGCGTCACCGACAGCAAATACATCCGGAGCACTTGTCTGCATGTATTCGTCCGTCTTGATCAATCCATTAGGATGAAGTTCAAGGGTATCCTTCAGCCATTCTGTATTTGGACGAACACCAACAGCTACAACAACTAGATCAGCGTCATAATCCCCCTTATCTGTGACAACTTTTTGAACATGCCCATCGCCTTTATAGCTTTGAACTGTTTCGTTTGTTACTACTTTTATATTATTTGCTTCCATCTCTTCAGTCAATACATCTGTAAATTCTTTATCGAGATAAACGCCTAGTGGTCGATCCAAAATATCGATGACAGTAACATTTTTGCCAGCTTTTGCAAATGATTCTGCTGCTTCGATTCCGATATAGCCACTACCGATCACTACCACATTATTTACTTCTGGATCTACGGTTTTTTGTTTTAATTTGATTGCCCATTTTCTGCCGCGCATCAAATAAATATTATCTAAGTCCTTTCCAGGAAGATTTAATTCAAATGGAACAGCTCCAGGACTGATAATAAGCTTGTCATATTGCTCAGTACGCTCAGCTCCAGTTACTAAATCTTTCACAGTAACATAGTGATCTTCAGGTTTGATCGCAGTGATTTTTGTATTTGAAAATACGTTGACTCCTCTACTTTCCATACCTTCTGCTGTCATATAACGAACTGAATTTACATCTTTAACTTTACCTTCTAGATAAAGCTGCATTCCGCAAGAGAGAAAAGAAATGAAATCCCCTTTTTCGTACCATTGAATTTCTGCATCCGGATGAGAAATCAACAACTCCTCTACTGCTTCATAACCTCCATGGGATGAACCTAAAACGATAACTTTCATACTTCTATTCCTCCAATACTATTTATTATATAATAAATAGTATCATATAAATAGCTTATAAAACAAGTCATTTATATATATATTCTCAATTAAGTGTAATTAAATGAGAATATGTAGCTAACTAAATGAACATAATAATTTTATTGTAACTAAAAATAGCAACCGATGCAGAGATCTCCCCTGAATCAGTTGCTATTCAATCTCTTACTCTTGCGCTTGTTCTTTGGATAAAGTTGATAAATCATAAGGTGTATTTTGATATACTGCATAGTTTAGCCAATTAGAAAAAAGCAACGACGCAGCCATGTGCCAACGCAATTGAGGCGTTTTTCCTTGATCATCGTTAGGAAAATAATGCTCAGGAATATTTGGGCCGATCCCCTTCTCTAAGTCTCTTTTAAATTCTTGTTCTAGAGTTTCTCTATCATATTCCAAATGCCCCATTGCATAGAAAGCTCGGTTGTTTTTATTTCCTACTAAAAAAATACCAGCTTCTTGTGATTCAGCCAAAATTTCCAGCTCAACCGTCGCTTCTATGTCCTTTTTTTGAATAGTTGTATAACGAGAATGAGGAGCAAAAAAAATATCATCGAAGCCTTTCATAATACTCCAAGTTGAATCGAGCACATCGTGTAGATAGATTCCAGATAATTTTCTATTTAATTGATGTTTGTTGATATTATGATGATAATACAGACCTGCTTGCGCTCCCCAACAGATATGAAACGTTGAAAAGACATGAGTTTTACTCCATTTAAAAATATCCGACAACTCCGACCAGTAATCAACCTCTTCAAAAGATAACTGTTCCACAGGAGCTCCGGTAATGATCAATCCATCGTAATAATTTTCTTTAACTTCATCAAATCGATGATAAAATCGTTTTAAATGATCTTTAGAAGTATTTTTCGCTATATGACTACTCATGTGCAAAAAATCAACATTGATCTGTAAAGGTGTATTGCTCAACAAACGTAATAATTGAACTTCAGTTTCATCTTTTTTCGGCATTAAATTTAAAATAAGAAGTTGTAATGGACGAATATCCTGATGCATGGCGCGATCTTCGTCCATTACAAAAATATTCTCTTTCTCTAAAACTTTAATTGCTGGCAGTTCTTTTGGCACTCGAATCGGCATACACATATTCCTCCCTTTCTTATTATGTAAATCTATTCTACGCTATAAACAGCTATAAAGGAAGCTACTTATTGCTAAACGCCGTCTTTTAAATAAATATAATAGCTGATACTCTTTAGTCACCTATATGAATCCCATACAGTTTTTACATACCAAATAGAAAAAACATGAGATGAAGATTATATCTTCATCTCATGTAACTTATGGAAGTATAAAATGATCCTTTATTTATTCTTCTTCTTTTTTGTTTCTACGGTTAAGACCAAAGATTCCTAGTGCGCCTAATAATAATGCGCCTACTAAGCCCCAGTTGTTTACGATCTCACCATTGTTAGGGAGGTCTTTTCTAGAGCTAGAGCTTAGAGTCTTCAATCCAGAACCATTATTGTTCAACCCGTTATTGCCGGTACCATTTCCGTTGCCATTGTTGTTATTACCATTCCCGTTACCATTTCCTGATCCAGGATCGGCTGGGATTAAGAATTCAGTTGGTAAACTTTGATTACCATCTTCATCAAAAGCAACGGCCGTATCTGTTTCTCTAGGTGATACCATACCTTTAGGGATAGCGATTGTGTAATTTCCGTTTTCATCAACTTGGCCGGCACCTACCAACATACCTTCATCACTATATAAATTGACAGTGTTGCCAGGGTCAGCCGTTCCAGTTACTGTATAACCAGTTGTTGATGTTCCGGTAACATTATTTACAATTGGTGCAGAAACAGTTGCACCAGGATCTGCAGGTAATTCAAATAATGTAGGAACACTTTCGTTATTTGCGTTATCTTTTGCAATTGAAGTCAACTGTTCATTTGGAGAAGCCATTCCCATTGGAATAGTGATCGTGAAGCTTCCCTCTGCAGCTGCTCTATTTGTATCTGTTGGAAGTTCTCCATCAGCTACTGCTTGTCCTAATAGGTCACCGTCTGCATTGTAGATTTCAACTTTATTACCAAATGTCGTTTTACCTAAAACAGTATATCCAGTAAGTGAAGTTCCTTCAACGTCTAAAATAATCGGCGGAGCGATATTTATTTTAGGATCTGCTGGCGTTGTAAATGGTGTAGCCGAACTTGTATTACCAGCTCCATCTTTCGCTACAGCACTCAATTGTTCTCTAGCAGATGCAGCACCTACTGGAAGTACAATTGTGTAGTCTCCGTTGGAATCTGCTACATCTGTTCCCAACACAGTTCCATTCGTATTGCGAATTTCAACTGTATTTCCTGCTGTTGCCTTACCAGTCACTGTATAGCCCGAAGTTGAGCTTCCTGTTACTGTATCAACGCTTGGTGCAAGGACATTTACAGGATCTGCTGGCGTCGTAAATGTAGTACCTGGGCTTGTGTTACCATCTGCATCTTTCGCAGTTGCAGTCAATTGTTCATTTGGTGTAGCAGAACCAGCTGGAATTGTTACCGTGTAATCGCCGTTTTCATCAGCTGTAGCTGAACCGATCACTGTACCACCGCTATTTTTGATTTCTACAGTGCTGCCAGCTGGTGCTGTACCTGTCACTGTATAGCCGGTAGATGAAGTTCCTGTGACACTATCTACGGTTGGTGCTGCAACGACTACAGGATCTGCTGGGGTCGTAAATGTAGTACCTGGACTTGAATTGCCGTCCTCATCTTTTGCTGTTGCAGTCAGTTGTTCGTTTGGTGTAGCAGAACCAGCTGGAATCGTTACTGTGTAGTTACCATTCTCATCAGCTGTAGCTGAACCGATCACTGTACCACCTGCGTTTGTAATTTCTACAGTGCTACCAGCTGGTGCCGTACCTGTCACTGTATAGCCAGTAGATGAATCTCCTGTGACACTATCAACAGTTGGCGCTGCAACTTCAACTGGATCTGCTGGAGTAGTGAACGGTGTTGCTGGACTTTGATTACCACTGCCATCTTTTGCTACTACAGTTAATTGTTCATTTGGCACTGCAGAGCCTGTTGGAAGAGTGACTGTGTAATTGCCACTCCCGTCTGCTAAACCAGAACCGATCACCATGCCTCCCGTATTCTTCACTTCTACAGTGTTGCCTGGTGTTGCCGTACCTGTCACTGTATAGCCGGTAGATGAAGTTCCTGTGACACTGTCAACAGTTGGTGCTGTAACTTCAACTGGATCTGCTGGAGTAGTGAACGGTGTTGCTGGACTTGTATTACCATCTGCATCTTTCGCAGTTGCTGTTAATTGTTCACTTGCTGATGCAGCCCCTGTTGGGATTGTAATAGTGTAATCACCATTTGCATCTGCCGTTGCAGAACCGATGACTGTGCCGCCTGTATTTCTCACTTCTACTGTACTATCTGCTGGTGCTGTACCAGTTACAGTATAACCAGTAGAAGAAGTTCCTGTTACGCTATCTACTGTTGGCGCTGTAATAACAACTGGATCTGCCGGAGTAGTGAATGGTGTAGCTGGACTTGTATTACCATCTGCATCTTTTGCAGTTGCCGTTAATTGTTCACTTGGCAGCGCTGATCCAGCTGGAATCGTCACTGTATAGTCACCATTTCCATCTGCTATTGCAGAACCAATGACTGTACCACCTGTGTTTTTCACTTCAATAGTGTTTCCTGGTGTTGCCGTACCTGTCACTGTATAGCCTGTTGATGATGTACCTGTTACACTATCTACTGTTGGTGCTGTGACAGCTACTGGATCTGCTGGGGTAGTAAATGGTGTTGCTGTACTTTGATTTCCTAATAAATCTTTTGCTACAGCTGCCAATTGTTGACTTGGAGCGGCAGAACCAATTGGAAGATCAATTGTGTAATCGCCATTTAAATCAGCAATCGTTGACCCAATGACTGTACCACCAGTATTTCTGATTTCAACAGTATTTCCGACTGTTGCTTTACCTGTCACTGTATATCCAGTTGTAGAGGTTCCTGTTACATTATCTACTGTTGGCGCTGTGACAACGACTGGATCTGCTGGGGTAGTAAATGGTGTTGCTGGGCTTTGGTTGCCATCTAAATCTTTTGCTACAGCTGTTAATTGTTGATTTGGCGTTGCTTGTCCTGTCGGAATCACAACTGTGTAATTGCCACTGCCGTCTACGAGAGTGGTACCGATGACGGTTCCGCCTGTATTCTTGATTTCGATAAAATCACCAGGTGATGCAGTTCCCTTGACCGTATAACCCGTTGTTGAAGTCCCTGTGACACTATCAACAGTTGGTGCTGTAACTTCGACTGGATCTGCTGGTGTCACAAATGCTGTCGGTAAACTTTCGTCAGTTCCCACTATAGCTACTGCAGTTAAAGCTTCATTTGCAGTGGCTTGTCCTTGAGGGATCGTAACGGTGAAATCACCATTTCCATCAGCAATACCTGAACCGATTGTTGTTCCACCAATATTGTGGATTTCAATGGTTGCACCTGCTTCGGCAGTTCCTTTGACCGTATAGCCAGTTGCAGCAGTACCTGTTGTATCCGTCACAACTGGAGGGGCAACAACCACAATTGGATCTGCTGGTGTGATAAACGATACTGGTAAACTTTCGTTTGCACCATTTTTGGCTACTGCAGTCAGCGGCTCAAGAGCCATTGCTTGTCCTTGAGGGATCGTAACAGTAAAATCACCATTCCCATCTGCAGTTGCTGTACCGATCGTTGTGCCGCCAAGATTCCGGATATCAACTGTATCACCTGCAGTAGCTGTTCCCTTAACTGTATAGCCAAGCGTTGAATTACCTGTTGTACTTGTAACCACTGGTGGGGCAACTACTACTGTATCTGCTGGTGTCGTAAAGGCTGTTGGTAAGCTTTCATTCGTTCCATCTTTCGCTATAGCAGTCAATGGTTCAAGAGCTGTTGCATCGCCTTGTGCGATAGTAATGGTGAAGTCGCCGTTAGCATCTACAGTTGCTGTACCGATCGTTGTACCGCCAAGATTCCGAATATCAACTGTATTTCCTGCAGTTGCTGTACCTTTAACGGTGTAACCTGTTGCAGATGTCCCTGTAGTACTTGTAACCACTGGCGGTGCAACTACTACTGCATCTGCCGGTGTTGTAAACGGCGTTGGTAAGCTTTCATTTGCGCCATCCTTTGCTACAGCTGTTAGTGCTTCGTTTGCGGAAGCTTCACCTTGAGGGATCGTGATCGTGAAGTCACCGTTACTGTCTGCTGTTGCTGTACCGATCGTTGTGCCACCAATATTACGAATATCAACTGTATTTCCTGCAGTTGCAGTACCTTTAACGGTATAACCTGTTGCAGATGTTCCAGTTGTACTTGTAACTACTGGCGGAACGACTAAAGCGACGTCTAGCGGAGTTTTGAACGGAGTTGGTGTACTTTCATTCGTTCCATCTTTCGCTACAGCAGTCAATGATTCATCTGCAGTTGCTTGCCCTGAAGGAAGTGTAATCGTGAAATCACCATTTGCATCTGCGACTCCTGAAGCGATAGTGTTGCCACTTCCGTTACGAATATCCACTGTATTCCCAGCTGTTGCTGTCCCTTTGACTGTATAACCAGTCAAAGAAGTGCCAGTTGTACTTGTAACTACTGGCGGAGCAACTACTACTGCATCTGCTGGTGTTGTAAAGGCTGTTGGTGTACTTTCATCCGTTCCATCAATAGCGATCGCATTCAACGATTCATTCGCAGTTGCAGCTCCTTGTGGAATTGTAACAGTGAAATTACCACTTCCATCAACAAGTCCTGTCCCAATCGTTGTTCCTCCTGCATTTCTGATGGCGATTGAATTTCCTGCTGTTGCAGTCCCTGTCACTGTATACCCAGTTGTAGATGTTCCAGTTGTATTTGTAATAACTGGAGGGGCAACAGCTGCTGCTGTTCCAGCGTAGTAAATATCAGATACGCCATTTGCTGTTTTAATCAAAGCGACATCGATAAGATCTGCTTTGACAACTGTTCCGACAAATCTAGCATCTAGATTTTGTGTTAAGCCTTGTGGGCTAATTACCGTTGTTGGGATATTGATATCTGTCCCGCCTAAAACTGATGCATCAGCTAATTGATTGACACCTTCTCCACCTAATCCAACAAGCGGTAAAGCAAGATCAATAGCTGTATTAACAGTGCCTTTCACTGGCAATAATGCAGTATTAATAGCTGCTGCAACGATATTGCTGGCAATGCCACTTCCTGTAGCATTTAATGCTGCTACAGCTGCTTTCAAATCTTGTAGTAATGTTGAAACATTTTGTGCTAGAACTAATCCTAGTCCATCATCAATGTTCGCATTGATATATGATCCATCTGGTGATAATACAGCATTACTAGTAAATGATGCACTACCAAAATTTTCTAAATTGTTCAAAGCATCAATTTTTTGATTCACAGTCGTTAAATTTAAGGTAACTCCTGTTAAACTACCTAACGAACCATCAACAATATCAGTCAATAAATTAGAGAGCTGATTAACTGCATTCAATGTACCGGTTAAAAACGTTAAGTCTCCCACTGTTAATGTTATATTAGTATCGATTTGAGCTGCTCCATTAGGAGATACACGCCCTTGTAATTCATTTGGTATAGCTAAAACTGCTTGTTTCGTTCCGTCTGCAACAACTGAAGCACCAACTAGCTCGCTACCAGAAATCGAAAAATCAACATTTTTGGAAGTACCATCGGCAGCCCAACGATTCGCCGTACTTGTTCCACTATTGTTTGAACTAGAAATATTAGATAAGATCTCGGCATCTAAAACCGCTGCTGAAGCAGTAATTCCTCCTGGTAGATAAAATGATAGTGGAACAGTTAAAGGTGCAATGATTAAACTACTTGTCATTACTAAAGATAATGCACGATATTTATTTTGCTTTTTTGACTTTGTAGTGCTTTTCTTTTTTTGCTGATCATTTTTCATGATTGTCCTCCTCTTTACTTATAAGACTTAATAACACAAAACAAACAATTAGAAGCTTTCCAAAACCCGTAAGACACTCTCCCTTCATAAATTGTGAGCACATAAAAATTTATTTAAGCTTCTACCAAAGGATTTTATAACCTTTATAATATTTTTGGAAATAATATGTACTGAAAACCAACGTTTTTTTTAATAAAGATAAGAAATCAAGTAGAAAACAAGAATGGAATAATATTAAAAACGCCTTTAAATCAAAGTTAATAAGCTATATTTAAACTAATTTATATTTAATAAAAATAATAAAAAAAAGAACCGACATATTATTCAATTAATATGTTGGTTCTTTTGAATTTTTTAGTATTCGCTTACATTTTTCTTTTTATAAAAATAACAACTACGATGACTCATTTTTTTGATTTTCAAACGATAAATATTAAACTTTCGTACTTTTCTTGATCAGTGGTAAGCTGACTTCCTTATTCCAAAAATCGATCAGTGGGCCAGTCAAGAACGCATTGATAACTGTACCGATTCCAACAGGTCCGCCGAATATAAAGGCTAACAAGACAAAAAAGACATCTTGCGAAATTCGAACGATTTTATATGAACCATGTGTTCTATCTACGATGATCGGCGCAATCGCATCATAAGGAGCATTTCCTAATTCAGCAGACATATACAATGATGCACCGAAAGTAAAAACTATCACCCCAATCAATAGTAACAACACCTGTACAAAACGTGTGATCTCAAACGGAATAAATGTTTCATAAACCCATGTATAGAAATCAATAAAAAAACCTGTAAGAACCATATTGACAACCGTACCGATTCCAATGTATTTTCTTCCAAAGAGAAATACTAGTACTAAAATGATACAATTCACAATCAATTGGTAAACACCTAAAGAAAGACCTAAACTCTTACCGATCCCGATATTTGCAGCTGTATAGGGATCCAACCCCACCTTACCAACACGTAAAGTCGCGGCACCGAATGCCAAAATAGCCACTCCTAAGAAAGCGTAAGCAGTTCGTATACTAATTTCTTTTATATTTTTCATTCTATTCGATCTCCCCATTCTTATATAGATAAAGCATCTCAAACTAATTAAAAAAAAGCAAAAAAACAAACTCAAAAAAGTCAAAAAAAAATGAGCTCGGAGCAAAACCAAAATTTAGTTTTGCCCCGCACTCTAAAACTTGATACTATTTTTGATTTTCAGCAATATCTTTTAACGCTGCTTGTGCTAATAGGTTTAAATAGTTCCAAGGACGATCGAAATGCGGCTGGAAGAAGAAATCAGATAAAGCAAGATCTTCAACAGTCATTTCATTTTGAACTGCTAATGACAATGTATTGGCAGATTGTGTAATATCATATTTAGACATCAATTGTCCACCAACAATTCGATTTGTTCCTTTTTCGTAGACTAATTCCATCATAACATTTTCAGTCGTTGGCATAAATTCTGGGCGATAATTATCTTCGAATAAAGTTGCATCTACTTCTAAATTGTTCATTTTCGCGCTTTCTAAAGTGACCCCAGTTGAACCTATTTTCCAACCGAATAAATATAAACCAGAAGTTCCCTGAGTACCACGATACGCTAATTTTTGCTCAACTAGGTTATACCCAACGAGCATCCCTTGGCGAACAGCGTTCGTTGCTAAAGGAATGTAATTTGTCGAACTGCTTGGGTTATAGTGTACAACTGCACTATCCCCTGCAGCAAGGATATCAGGATTGCTTGAGCGCATAAACTTATCTACAACAATTGCTCCATTAGGCAACATATCAACTTTATCTTTCAACAGCGTTGTATTAGGGCTGAAACCTACGCACATAATTACCATATCAGCATCAAATTCTAGACTAGGAGTAATTACTTTATTCACATGACCAGCCGCATCAGCTTTAAATTCTTGAACATTTTCTCCAAGCGCTAGAGTCACACCGCGATCAACAAGTTCTTTTTCTAATACATCAGTGAAAGGTTTGTCCAAGTATTTATTTAGAATACGATCCAAACCATCGATTAGAGTGACTTCCTTACCAGACTCTACAAAAGCCTCAACCAATTCGATACCGATATAACCACCGCCTACTACGACAACCTTTTTCGCATCTTTGGCACGTTCGATAATAACATTCGCCTGATTAAAGTTTTTACACAATAAAATATTTTCCGCTTCAATGCCCTTGATTGGAGGTACGATCGGCCAAGAACCTGTGGTCATTACTAATTTATCATATGAAACTGTTTCAACAGTCCCAGTTGTTAAATCTTTCGCTGTAACTGTTTTATGATCAACATCGATGGTTTCGACTTCATGTTCCATTTTGACTGTAGCACCTAGTGACGCTAGTTCTTCAGGACTTGAATAAAATAAGCTATCAGCCTCCTTCACTACCCCGCCAACATATAGAGCGATACCGCATGATAAAAATGATACATTATCATTTCGTTCATAAACGGTTACCTCCGCATTTGGGTGATTTGTTAAAATACTTTTGACTGCAGCTGTTCCTGCATGCGTACATCCTACGACTACGACTTTCATTTTGTAAATCCCTTCTTTCAAGTTAAATTTTTCACCAATATAAGCTGTACTTTACACTGGTCTACTTAAAATATAACAAAGCAAGGAGCGAGTTTCGAGTTCTTTGCTTGTGAATCACAAACATATTTTTTCACAAACTATTGTTCATTTAATCATTTTCACAGCATAATCTAAATAGACAATCTCATAATCGTTGATTTAACAACAAAAAAAGTTGAGGATATTTCATTCCTCAACTTGTGAAAACGCTATGCTATTGATTAACAGCTGCAATAATTTCTATCTCTACAAGAACATCTTTTGGTAAGCGGGCTACCTCAACTGCAGAACGAGCAGGTAATTTTCCCGAAAACGCTGAAGCATAGACTTCATTGAACCGCACAAAATCATTCATGTCCTTTAAAAAGCAAGTCGTCTTAACAACATGATCAAAATCGCTACCTGCTTCTTCTAAAATTGCTGAGATATTTTTCAATACTTGCTTTGTTTGTTCTTCTATCGTTGCTCCCACGACCTCTCCTGTTTCAGGATCTAAAGGAACCTGACCGGAAGCAAACAATAATCCATTGATAATATTTCCTTGAACATAAGGACCTATCGCTTTGGGTGCTTTTTCAGTATGTATCGATCTCATTTTTTCACTCATTTCTTTTCAGCGGCTTGGCATTCTGGACACAAACCATATAACTCTAATCTGTGTTCATTGATTTCAAAGCCCGTTAGTTTACTAGCAGCCATCTCTACATCTTCCAATCCTGGATAATGAAAGTCAACGATCTTGCCGCAGTTTTGACAAATCGCATGGTAGTGTTTTTTAGAACTAAAATCAAAACGGCTGGATGCATCTCCATAGTTCATCTCTTGAACGAATCCAATATCTGTGAATAATCGTAAATTATTATATACGGTTGCCACGCTCATATTCGGAAAGCGATCTTCCAAAGCGCGGTAAATTTCGTCAGCTGTCGGATGACTATGATTCTCAATTAGATATTCTAAAATCGCATATCTTTGAGGAGTGATACGGATATTGGCTTCTTTTAGCTCTTCAAGTGCATTTTTAACCAATACATTGTCCATTTTGTTCCCCTCCAGTCTTCTTTCTTAAATAATACTATTTCTAATCTGACTTGACAAGAATAATTGAGCAATAAAGCGGGAAAATCCCGCTTTTATTTCAATTTTCCACATAAAAAAGAAATAATACTTGCTTTTTGACAAAATATATAGACGCACCCCGTTTTGCGTGTTCATTCTTTTAAATGATCAATCATTCAGGAAAATTGTATAGTGCTGTTGATAGATAACGTTCGCCATTATCTGGAACAACAGTCAAGACTTTTTTCCCTTTGCCTAATTCTTTTGCTTTTTCAATCGCAGCGTAAACTGCTGCACCAGCAGAGATCCCAACTAATAGACCTTCTTGAGTGGCTAACTGGCGTGCTGTTTCCATAGCCGTTTCACTTGGAACAGCAGCAATTTGTTCATAAATTTCTGTGTCTAATATTTTCGGTACAAAGCCTGCACCGATCCCTTGAATTTTGTGAGGAGATGGACTACCGCCTTCTAAAACAGGAGATTCTGAAGGTTCTACTGCAATAATGGAGATCGTTGGGTACACACGTTTCAATTCTTTTCCAACACCAGTGATCGTCCCACCGGTACCAACGCCTGCCACAAAAGCATCTAACCCAGAAGGGCCAAAAGCATCCTGAATTTCCTTTCCAGTCGTCTTTTCATGAGTTTGTGCATTTGCTGGATTTTCAAATTGCATTGGCATGAAGTAACCGTCTTGCTCTGCTAACTCAGAAGCTTTAGCAATAGCGCCTTTCATCCCTTCTGATCCTGGAGTCAATAATAGCTGTGCACCATAAGCCTGCATCAACTTTCTACGCTCAATACTCATTGTGTCAGGCATGACAATGACCACTTTATACCCTTTAGCTGCACCGACCATCGATAAGCCGATACCTGTATTGCCGCTTGTTGGTTCTACGATCGTATCCCCTTTTTTTAAATGACCATCTTTTTCAGCCGCTTCGATCATACTAAGTGCAACTCGATCTTTGACACTTCCACCAGGATTAAAGAATTCCAGTTTCACAAACACATCTGCGGCATCTTCAGGAACAATTTTACCTAACTTGACAATGGGTGTCTTTCCGATTAATTCTGTAACTGAATGAAAAATTTGAGTCATTAGCTATTCCTCCATTTTCTATTATGAGACTTGGTAATTTTATAATAGCTCATATTTTTTCGTATGGCTATCATTTTGCAAGTATTTAACGAGCATTATGAATGGGTTTCTCGTTTTTTTTCATTAAACTACGTTTGAATAGCCTTAGCAACCAATTTTTTATGATATAATTGCTGTCTAAATAGTTACCCTTAATCCCTTTTCTTATCATTTAAGACAAACTTAATAAAAATAGTGTATAGTAGTAAAGATAGTAAAAACTTAAAAATAGGAGTTATTTTATTTATGAAAATAGTAAATATTAGTCCTAGAGGCTATTGTTACGGCGTTGTTGATGCTATGGTCATTGCCAGAAATGCTTCTCTTGATGAAAGCTTGCCTCGCCCTATCTATATTTTAGGAATGATCGTTCATAACAAGCATGTCACTGATGCCTTTGAAAGTATTGGTATCCATACATTAGAAGGTGAAAATCGTGAAGATATTTTAGCGCAAGTCGATCAAGGGACCGTTATTTTCACGGCTCACGGAACATCCCCTAAAGTAAAAGAAATGGCTATTGAAAAAGGCTTGACGGTTATCGATGCGACTTGCCCTGACGTGATGATCACTCATGAGTTGATTGCTGAGAAAGTCGCTGAAGGCTATGAAATTATTTACATCGGTAAAAAAAATCACCCAGAGCCAGAAGGAGCACTCGGTGTTTCTCCTGAACATGTTCATCTAGTATCAAACAGCGATGAAATCAAACATTTAGAATTAGTTGCTGATAAGATTTTTGTTACGAACCAGACAACAATGAGCCAATGGGACGTCAGTGATTTAATGGATTTGATCAAAGAAAAATATCCCAATGTGTTGATTCACAAAGATATTTGTAAAGCAACACAAGTTCGACAAGAAGCAGTTGTCGAACAAGCGAAGGGTTGTGACCTGACGATCGTTGTAGGAGATCCTAAAAGCAACAATAGTAATCGATTAGCTCAAGTTTCGATCGAACAAGCAGGTGTCAATGCTTATCGTATCTCGGATGTTTCTCAAATAGATCCCGCTTGGCTTTTGAATGTTGAGACGATCGCCGTGACCGCTGGGGCCTCAACCCCAACTCAAATCGTTCGAGAAGTAATCGAGTATTTAAAAGAATTTGATCCAAATGATCCGCAAACATATAAAAGGGAGTCAACAACGGTTCCTGAAGCAATATTACCAAGGCCTAGAATCAAGGACTTGACCAAAAATCGACAACGACGTTTAGAAGAATTACGCTCAGGAAAACGTTAAAAAAGCAACAGCTTCACAGAATATGTGAAGCTGTTGCTTTTTTGTATGCTATACTTGTAAAGTTTGGCCAACAGTGATCAACTCAGCAGATAATCCATTCATTGCCATCAGTTGATCAACAGAAACACCGAAGTTTTCTGCAATCCCCCATAAGGTATCTCCTGAAGCAACTGTGTAAGATTGTCCTGAAATAGTTGCTGTTTCAGTGCTTTGGCCAATCGTCGATTGATCAGTTGCAGTCACCGAAGTTTCAGAGGAGCCCCAATCGTATGCTGTTAATCCATAAGTAGAAATCAACCAATTTAATTTATCTGCATAATTGGGATCAGTCGCATAACGTCCTGTCAAAGCCGCTGTAGCATCCATATAGCTGGTCGTATTGCTTCTCCAAGCACCCGCATAGTGTGCGCTCATAAGAACATTAGCATGGTCCTGAAATGAATCTGCATAAGAAGGATAACTTCTAAATGGTTCGGTAAGAGTGACCCACTCTCCATTTAGATATTCTTTCGTAGGCATGTAGACAGTTTGTCCACCATAGCTACCTTTCACTCCAAATAAATTATAATTAGGCGCCGATGCTAAGCCTGATGTACCGTAGCTACTTTCTAGCAAAGCTTGGGCAATCATAACAGATGCATATAAATCATTCGAACTAGCTACAGAAGCAGCTGAATAACCAATAGAATCAATAAATGCTTGTTGAGAAACCGCTTCTTGTTGTTCATACTCTGTCGCTTGCGCACCTAATGGAAGTAAATTCCCAGCAATTGGTAAAAATATTAATGACGTTCCAATCACCGATGCAGCTTTTTTGCTGTTACGTTGCTTCGCATTAAGTTGATGCCTGCTACTTCTTGTCATTTTCTTGTCCATCCATTTGTTCCTCCTCAATAGAACATCGTACAATCATTCTACTAGGAGTTTTTTTTATAAACAATCATTTAGATTCGAAAAATAGATATTTAAAGCTAGTGTAATCCTGTTGAAATGTTTGTTTTATTATTTTATTGTCATTTGTTTTACATTTTTCACACTGTGTTTTTTATATTTATGACTAATTATTGAATAAAACGCTCACTGATAGCTTTCTGAGAAAAATATTAATAAAGTAGAAAAACTTTCTGCTCATTGCTGTTTCATTACATTTGTTACACAAACTTGATCAAACAAAAAAAGAGACTAAAACATAACTCTTAGAGTTGCGTTTTAGTCTCTTTAACTTTTGAAAACGGCAATATCAGAAGTCAATCTTTCTTATTTCTCGGAAGTTGACCGTTCTGTCTCAGCCCTTTTTTTATTTAGCAATTATAAGGAGTTGAATTTGGCAGCAACATTTTCTGGTGTGAAACCAAACTCTTTTAAGACTAGATCACCTGGTGCAGAAGCGCCGAAATGATCGATCGTTACTGTTGTACCCTCAGTGCCGACATAACGCTCCCAACCGAATGAAGAAGCCGCTTCAACTGCTACTCGCTTAGTTACTTCTTTAGGGAGAACAGATTCTTTGTATTCATCTGATTGTTTTTCAAACAAGTCGAAACTTGGCATTGAAACAACTGAAACATCTTTTCCTTGTTCTGACAACAATTTTTGCGCTTCGATTGCCAAATTAACTTCAGAACCTGTTGCAATCAAAATACCTTCAGGTTTCGCTCCTTTTTGAGCTGATATCACATAGGCACCTTTTTTAACAAGATCACCTGCATGTTCTTTAGTGCCTTCAATGACTGGTAAATTTTGACGGCTCAATACTAAAATAGTAGGGGCATCTTTTGTTGTCATTGCGATCTTCCATGCTGCAACTGTTTCATTACCATCTGCTGGGCGAATAACTTGGACACCAGGCATGCAGCGAATACTTGCCAATTGTTCCACAGGCTCGTGTGTTGGGCCGTCTTCTCCGACCGCAACTGAATCATGTGTCAAAACATACGTCACAGGTGTATGCTGGATAGCTGCTAAACGAACTGCTGGACGGAGATAATCAGTAAATACAAAGAATGTTCCTCCGTAAATACGGCTTCCTCCGTGTAGCTGAATACCGTTCATAGCCGCCGCCATAGCGAACTCACGAACACCGAACCAAATATTGCGACCTTCATATTGTCCAGGTTCAAAATCTTTTTCAGCAGCAACCATTGTATTATTTGAAGCCGATAAATCAGCGGATCCGCCCCAGAAGCTAGGAATAGCTTTAGATAGAGCTTGAATCGTTTCTTTACTAGTCACACGACTTGCTGCACTAGTTCCAACTTCATAACTTGGCAACTCACTATCCCAATTTTCAGGAAGTTCATCAGCAAAAGCTTGTTTGAATTGTTTTGCTAGTTCAGGATGTTCTTTTGTATAGTTCTCAAACATTGTATTCCATTTGTTCTCAGCCTTTTCGCCTTCATCAACTACCGTTTCTTTGAAACGTGCTGCAACTTCATCTGGAACTGTAAAATCTGGATAATCCCAGCCGTACACTGCTTTCGCTGCAGTAATACCTTCTGCTCCCAGGGGTGCTCCATGAACAGCTGAAGTTCCTTCTTTAGGTGAGCCAAATCCAATCACTGTTTTCACTTCGATCAATGTGGGTTTGTCAGTCTCAGCTTTGGCTGCTTCGATTGCTTTTGAAATAGCTTCTAGGTCATTTCCATCTTTTACGAGGATATGCTGCCAGCCATAAGCTTCATAGCGTGCACCAACATTTTCAGTGAATGCTTTAGACGTTGGACCATCTAATGAAATATCATTTGAATCATATAACACGATCAATTTACCGAGTTTCATATGACCAGCCATTGAACTTGCTTCTTGAGAAACACCTTCCATCAAGTCACCATCACCGCAAAGTGCATAAGTGTAGTGATCGATCACAGGGAAGCTGTCACGATTATAAACTGCAGCAGTATGCGCTTCAGCCATTGCCATTCCTACAGCCATCGCAATACCTTGACCTAATGGACCAGTCGTTGCTTCAACACCATCTGTGTGATGGACTTCAGGGTGACCAGGAGTTAGGCTTTCCCATTGACGGAACCCTTTCAAATCATCGATAGAAAGGTTATAGCCTGCTAAATGAAGCAAACTATATAACATCGCCGAACCATGACCAGCAGAAAGAACGAACCGGTCTCTGTCAGCCCAGTTTCTTGAAGTTTTAGGATTTACTTTTAAATGTTTTGTCCAAAGTGCATAGGCCATAGGTGCTGCCCCCATTGGTAATCCAGGATGCCCTGAATTAGCTTTTTGGATCGCTTCGATACTTAAGGTACGAATGGTATTGACGCCTAATTGATCAGTGTTGTCGAACAAAAAAATCATCTCCTATTTAGGTTTTTTTTACCTTTATTAAGTCCATTTTAGCGTATTTCTTTTATGAAAGCAATTACTTTCAGTAAAAAAAACTGAAATTATTTTCTATTATGCAGCCCTTTTTGTTTTTGGATTTTCTTCAATTTATCCGGGGTCACATCTTTTCCTTCTGGGTCTACAACTTTCATTCCTTCGATATGATGACGCATACCGCTGCGGAATGTAGCCAAATATTCTTGTCTAAGTTGATTTTGTTCTTCTTTTTCAATTTCTGATAATCCGCTTTCTTTTGCTTTTTTAGCAAGCTCGTTGATACGGTTCATTTTTTCTGCTGATAGCATTCATTGTCCTCCTTTAGTAAAAGGTCATCAAAATTAAAATAGTAATTACATAAGAAATAAGAGTTTACTTTCCATGTCTATCTTATAAGATGTGCTATAAAAATACAACTATATTCTAGATAAAACCATGTTCTCACCCCTTTTTTCACATTTAATAATACTTTCAATAAAAAATACGAACGCTTGTTTGATTCCTGAAGAAATCTATGGTACACTAAATTTATAAATTGAAAGAAGGTGCGGGTTTTGGTGAAACGTACAGATACAAGACAAGTCGAAGTATTAAAATATATATATGAGCAAGTCGAACTTAAAGGATATCCCCCAACCGTTCGAGAAATCGGAAAAGCAGTAGATCTTTCTTCTACCTCTACCGTTCATGGACATTTAGCACGTTTAGAGAAAAAAGGGTTGATCCAACGAGATCCAACAAAGCCTAGAGCAATCGAGTTGACTGCTGAAGGTTTAGAAAAAATCGGCATCAAGCCATCCGTCATTCCTATGTTAGGAGTAGTTACCGCCGGTGAACCAATTCTGGCTGTTGAAGAGGCATCTGACTTTTTCCCATTGCCTCCTGATTTACAATCCGAAGAAAATTCCCTATTCATGTTGACGATCCGCGGAGAAAGTATGATCAATGCGGGAATACTAGACGGCGATCAAGTCATCGTTCGTAAACAAAGTGCTGCAGCAAATGGGGACATTGTTATTGCGATGACGGATGAAGATGAAGCGACATGCAAACGGTTCTTTAAGGAAACAGACCATATTCGCCTACAACCTGAAAATGACGCATTAGAACCAATTATTCTGCCTAATGTCAGTATCCTTGGTAAAGTTGTTGGTTTATATCGCAATCATATTTAATAAAAAAGTTAGCAGATCTTTTTATAAGATCTGCTAACTTTTTCTAATTTTCCTGCTCTGGGCAGACTTTCCTTTGATACGTTTCAAATTGATAAGGATAATGATTCTGCTCGTCCTGCTCACCTGGGCTAAGATTGATCAATGTCCAATCCTCCCAAGAAACTTCTGGAAATACTGAATCTCCATCAAAAGTATGGTTGATCACTGTACGATATAAAACGTCACAGTACGGCAAAAATTCTTCGTAGACTGCGGAACCTCCAGCAATAAACGTAATTCCTGAAAATTCTTGGGCATAGGCCAATACTTCGTCTATATCATGAACAACAATAACACCGGAAGCCTGATAGTCTTTGTCCCTCGTCATAACGATCGTTTGGCGATTAGGCAGCGGACGACCTCCCATCCCTTCAAAAGTTTTTCTTCCCATGACGATTGTATTATCCTCCGTCATTTGCTTAAAAAATTTTAGATCATTCGGCAGATGCCATGGTAATCGATTGTTCTTTCCGATCGTTCCCTGTTCATCTTGTGCCCAGATAGCTGCTAACATAAGGTGCTCCTTTCAAATCTTAGACGGCGATAGGTGCTTTGATTGCTGGATGAGGATCGTATCCTTCAATCACGATATCCTCCATTTCAAAATCAAAAACAGATTCTTTCTCTTGGTTTAATTTAAGTGTAGGAAATGAACGAAGCTCTCTCGATAGCTGCTCTTTCATTTGATCAACATGATTTGTATACAAATGCGCATCACCTAGTGTATGAACGAAATCCCCAACTTCTAAGCCAGTTTCATGAGCAATCAAATGAGTCAATAACGCATAACTAGCAATATTAAATGGTACTCCTAGAAAAACATCCCCGCTACGTTGATATAATTGACAGCTTAATTTACCATCATTCACATAAAATTGAAACATGGTATGACAGGGTGGCAAAGCCATTGACGGTACATCTTCTGGATTCCAAGCAGAAACGATCAATCGACGAGAATCTGGTATTGTTTTGATCATCTTAATGACATTTTTCAATTGATCGATAAATCCACCGTCTTTTGTTTCCCAATGCCGCCACTGTGCACCATAAATATTACCAAGTTCTCCATACTTAGCTGCAAATTCGTCGTCTGATACGATCTTTTCACAAAACGCTTTATGTTCAGCCTCATAGCTTATTTTGAATTCGTCATCCACTAACACTCTACGACCAAAATCAGTCATATCCGGCCCTTGATAGTCTTCACTTTTGATGTATCGCTCAAAAGCCCATTCGTCCCAAATATGATTATTATGCTCCAATAAGTAGCGGATATTCGTGTCTCCTTTTAAAAACCACAACAACTCACTTTTGATCAAGCCAAAAGGAACTCGTTTTGTCGTAAGCAATGGAAACCCTTGGGATAAATCAAAACGCATTTGATGACCAAAAATACTTTTGGTTCCAGTTCCAGTCCGGTCTTCTTTTACATGACCCTCTTCTAAAATTTTACGGCCCAGCGCTAAGTATGCTTCTTCCATCGTTATTGCCTCCTAATTTTCTGCAAATTCACTCAAATATTCCCAACGTTCCAATTTTTCTTCTAATTGTTGTTCAACAGACGTCAATTCTGCCTGCAATTGCTGAAGCTTTGTGAAATCATCTCCTTGGTGATTCATCTCTTCTCCAAGTTGAGCTGAACGATTTTCTAGTTCACTGATTTCAGTTTCAATTGTAGCCCATTCTTTTTGTTCCATATAGGTCAATTTTACTTTTTCTTTTTTTTCGGTCACCTGAACTTGTTTCGGCTCAGATTTAACTGTTTTTTTAGCAGATTCCTTATTTTGTGTCAAGTAATCACTCATCGAACCAAAATACGTACTTATCTGCCCTTCTCCTTCAAAGACAAGTAGTTTTTCCATTGTTTTATCAAGAAAATAGCGGTCATGTGATACGGCAATAACTGCACCTTTGAATGTACGAATATAATCTTCTAAAATTGTCAATGTGTCGATATCTAAATCATTTGTCGGTTCATCAAGCAGCAAAACATTTGGCTGTCCTATCAGTAGCTTCAATAAATACAAACGTCTCTTTTCTCCACCGGAGAGCTTACCTATGATGGTCCCATGCATAAAACGCGGGAAAAGAAATTGTTCAAGCAGTTCAGCGACTCCAATGCTGCTGCCGTCATTTCTTTGTACCTGTTCAGCAGCTTCTTGAAGATACGCAATCATCCGCTGATTTGGGTCCATGGCTTCATTTTGTTGGGTGTAGTATGCTAGTCTCACTGTTTCACCGATCGAATAGAGACCGCTATCCAAAGGTAGACGCCCAGCTAAGATATTTAACAAAGTTGATTTTCCTGCACCATTTTTTCCAGTGATCCCAATGCGGTCTTTTGTCTGTACTAGAAGGTCAAACTGCCTTAAAATAACCTTCTGTTCAATTGAATAATTTCCGTCTTTTATTTCAAGTACTTTTTTCCCAAGCCGCTGTCCAGCGATATCGATCTCTAATTGCCCTTTTTGATTGACCTGATGCAAGTTTTCCTTAAGATCATGAAACCGATCTTGTCTAGCTTGTTGTTTGGTTCCACGAGCCTGAACTCCTGCGCGCATCCACTCAAGCTCTTGTTTATATAGTTGTTTTCGTTTTTCTTCTTGATCGACCTCGATCCGCTCACGTTCAGCCTTAGCTAAAATATATGCTTCGTAATTTCCTTTATATTCATATAATTGTCCAAATGACAGCTCAAAAATTCGATTGGTTACTCGATCGAGAAAATAACGATCATGTGTCACCATCAAGATGGCTCCGCGATAACCATTCAAAAAGCTTTCAAGCCAGCTGATTGCTTCGTAATCCAGGTGATTGGTCGGCTCATCCAAAATCAGTAGATCTGGTGACTCGATCAATACCTGTGCTAAACTAACACGCTTTTTTTGACCGCCGGATAATTCTCCAATTTTTTTATGAAGTGTTTCGATTCCCAATTTTTGTAAAATGATTTTAGCATCTGTATCTGCTGTCCAAGCATCTTCTTTGTTCATCAATTCTTCGGCCTGAGCATATTGTCTTTGAGCAGCTTCACTACTGCCGTCTTTTGCTAAAGCAATAAGTGCCAGCTCGTAACGCTTGACCGCTTGAATAATCGGAGTTTCTCCTTGGAAAATAGCATCCACGACTGTCAATTCTGGATCAAAGAGCTGATCTTGAGAAAGGTAGCCGATTTGATAATCATTTGGTTGCTGGATTGCTTGAACATCACCATCTCCACTATCTTTACCAGCTAATATATTTAATAAAGTAGTTTTACCAGTTCCGTTCGTCCCAATCAAACCAATACGATTTTTTTCGTGGATATGGAAGGATATATGATCAAATAATGTTTTTTCCCCATATGTTTTGGTTAGTTCTGTCACTTTTAATTCTTTCATCTGTTTGCTCACACCCTTTTCATCCTGCTTATTGTATCAAAAATAAACAAAAAAAAGAAGCTTGTTTTCTCACTCAGCTTCTTTTTCTAATTTTTTCGCTAACTTTCTAAATGGGATCGTATTAGAAACATCATTGATCGAATACGATTCTAGTAAATTAACATTTTTTCTAAACTCGTTTGCTTCTATTGAAGATATCTTATCACATAATTCATATTCATCGATCACTTTTCGTTCTTCTTGATACCCAATCAATAGCTCTTTGACATAATTTGATTGAGAATGAACAATAAAGGAATCGATAAATGTTCCATCTTCTAAACGCTGTGCTAATTGCAGGCGGCTATCAATGAAGAAACGGATGATTTCATCGTCATAAACACCTTTTAAATTATCCAAACTCTTTAAAATAACTTCCGTATTTTGTAAGAAAACTTGTCGGACATTTTCTAATTCTTCTGATTGCAGCTCTCGTCTGTCTTCTTCATTTTTACGTGCAAAAAGAAAATTTGGATGAACGAAAAAAGCAACGATTTGCCGGACGAACAACAGCCAAAAACCAATAATTGAAAGAAGCTGTCGCGCAATGGAGCGTTCCATTCTAGAAATCAGACGGGCATAAAGGCGATAGCCGTCAACGCCAATTTCTTTTTGACGAAAACTTTCTTCCAATCCATCACGCTCAATAGAAACGATCAAGGCCCGCAGTTCCTGGACTTCTTGTTTCTGATCAGAAGGCAGTTGACTGGTATACAGTTCTTTTAAGCGGTCTTGGTAATTCTCAATGACCACGTTCATTTCTACATGCGGATCTTCTTTGTTGATAACTTTCAGTTTTTCAATCACTTCTTGCAACAAGGTGATTCCTTGAGGATTTATCTCCTCTACTTCTTCTGAATCTGTCAGAAAAGGTAATACTAAGATCCCCCCAACTAGTGTAACTAAAATGACACAGGCCGTTATGAATAATAGTAAGGAACGTTCTTCAAACGTTTGTCCATTGATCGTGATCGGTAAAATAAAAATAGTGGCTAGACTGACGGTTCCTTTTACACCGCCAAACGTTAAAATCAACATTTCATTCATAGATTGCCAAAGATTTTTGATTCCTTTTTTTACACTATAAATCAAGACGATCGAAAGGAAGCGCGCAACAAATAACGTTACACTCAAAAGTAAAATGACCAGCATCAAAAAGCTGTTTGAATAGGTCTCGCTATTCCAAATCGGTGAAAATACTTGAGATAACTCGATCCCAAGAAATAAAAAGACTAATGCATTCAATGTAAATGTGATCGTGCCCCAGGTAGTCTCAGACACACTAGAAAGTTCTGCTTCAAATAACGATACTTTTTTGAAAGTCGCAGCTTGCATGACCCCAGCGACTACCGCAGCAATAATTCCTGAAACATTGAATAATTCTGCTACCATATAAGCTAAAAATGGCAGTAATAATTCTAATAATAAATACCCAGTTACATCTCTTGCTGATGCTTTTTCTAATATCATAACTATTTGTCTTTTGATCATCACTAAAATCGCACCAACGACAGCACCGCCAATACTTGAAACAATCAACATGATTCCTGCATCTGCTGCAGAAAATGAGCCTGTAAGCAACGCAGCCAATGCAAATTGAAAGGCAGTAACGCCGGACGCGTCATTGATCAATCCTTCACCTTCAAGAATGTGCATCGCTTTTTCCGGAATTTGAATTTTCCCTGATAACGAACCAACTGCCACGGCATCCGTAGGTCCTAACGCTGCTCCCAAAGCAAAACACGCTGCAATCGGCAACGCTGGTAGAATTATATGTAAGGCCCAGCCAACACTGATCAGTGTGATCAGCACACCGAAGAATGCTAAAAACAAGATCACACTAAAATTTTTCAGTGTAGATGAAATATCATTTCTCTCACCTTCTCGAAATAACAAAGGTGCAATGATCATTACTAAAAATATTTCTGGTTCAAATACGATTTCATGCCCGATCTCAGTGATTCCGATCAGTACACCCACGATGATCTGTACGATCGGCAACGGAATGATCGGAAAGATCCGGTTAAAGACATTAGAAAAAGTAATAGCAAAAGCAAATACAATAATTAAATAGACAAACTCCATCTTGTATCCCCCTTTGACTAATGGTTTTATTGATCGATTTGTTTTCCTAAATAACGAAGTAATTTCTCTTTTTTACAGCTGATTTTTTTCTCGATCAAGCCTAGTTCTTTTTCTCTATCACAAAGTTCCAGTTGTGCACGTCGAGCTTCCAAACGAAGCAAATCAGATTTAATGTGCTCAATCTTCTTATAGTTCAGGAAATTTTTCTTCTTAATATGGCGCTCCAGCTCTGCTTTTTTCTCAGGCGGCAACGCTTTATATTTTTCACGTAATTCAGCAAGCCGCTCTTCTATTTCTTTATGCACAATGATACTTCCTTTCAGAATTTCTCTGACACATTATAGCAAACTGTTCGGAAAATACCTATCAAAATTGATCATTATTTTGAAAAGGAAAGTTCTTTTACTCTTTTCTCTTAATAATTTAATAAAAGTGAAAACGACGTACCTTATTGCATACGCGATTTCACCTTTACTTGGCTATTACTTATTGATTTTCATCAACAAGTATGTTGATTTCTGCGTCTTCATTCAATCGCCCAGAGAGAAAGGTCAGCAATTCTTCTAATGGAATAGAAAATTTCAACATCGGACCTCTCCTGTCATCTTTGAAATAATTCAACCAAATTTCTTCTTCTTTTAACAACAAAGCCATCTTGTTGATCTCATGATACTCTATCCCTTTACGGTCAAAAGGTCCTAAGATCAAGCGATCATCTGAAAAGCCTTTTGCATCTAATAAGAAGCTTAAGACAAGTAAAATCACAAGAAAACTGCGAATCCGCTGATCAAGAGTTTGTTCAACACTTAAAGCCAAAAATAAAATCAGCAAACTGACTATACTGATAAGAACATAAATAATTTTTTTCTTCACACTTTTGATCAGAATACTTTTTCTGACTAAAAACAAATAAACGTATAAAAGTACGACAAAAATGAAAAGTATTACAGTGAAAAAGTCGATAATCAAATCAAGCTCCTTTTTGATGAATAACCGCCTACATCAGAGACTATTCTTTATTATTTAATTCTGTTAATTTTTGATTGATTTTTTTTATTCTATCTTTACATGCGAGTATATCGCGGATCATCTGGTCTCTCTCGTCTCCAAGGGGCAAACGGTTGATCACCTGGTAATACGCAGCGAGCAGTTGAACCTGCTTCATTTTTTCTTTCTGTAACCGCTCTTCATTTAGATTCATCCACTCGCCTCCTTTTCTTTAAGTATACCTTACTTTTAAAGAAAAATGACTATCGAACCGTTATTTTTATTAAAAAATAGGATCTGTCTTCTATTTTAACATACTATTCATTATCTGTTGAATTATATGAAAAACATAGGATAAAGTAAAACGATCGATCCGTCTTACTTCATCCTATGTCACCTATTATTATTGAGCTGAGATACATAAACCAATTGCTTTTTCACCTAAATGTGTCCCAATAACAGGACCAAAATGACCGATTTCAATAATTGCATCAGGATATTGTTTTGCAAGCTTTGCTTTTTCTTCTTCAGCGACTGCCAAATTATTTGCATGGATCACATATAATTTTACTGGACGATCAATTTCTTTATCACGCATACCGATAATTTTTTCCGCTCGAGCAAAAGCTTTCTTAGTCGAACGGATTTTTTCAAACAGGATTATTTTCCCTTCTTCGAAGGTCAAAATCGGTTTGATTTTCAATAAACCGGCAATCAGTGCTGCTCCATTTGTCAAACGTCCGCCACGAACTAGATTATTTAGATCATCAACGATCAGATAAGCGTAAGTATTATCTCTAATAATATCCAATCGTGCAAAGATCTCTTCTAGGCTAGCGCCTTCTTGAACTAAATCAAGTGCGACCTCTACCATATGGCCCATCGGCACACTTGTGATCTTAGAATCATAAGGATAAAGAGTGATTCCTTTCACTGCATCTGTCAAAGAAAACAATGTATTGACAAAACCAGAAATTCCAGCAGAAAGATGAATACTGATGATCGTATCGTAGCCTTTTTCTGCAATCTTTTCATACAAATCGATGACTTCTCCTAAAGCTGGCTGAGACGTCGTTGGGAATTCTTTACTGCTATTCAATAAGCTGTAATATTCATCTGCTTCAATGTCGATTCCTTCGTTATATATTTTACCGTCCAAAATGACTGGGATCGGTATTACAAACAAATCAGGTGAATTCTTAATTCGCTCAGGTAAATAAGCGGTACTATCTGTCACAATAGCGATTTTCATTCTGTAACCTCGTTTCACTAATTTTACACGATATTATAAATATAGCATAGATTACCTGATATTTAAATAAAATAGTTATTGATCAAGAAAATTTTGTACAGCTGCACGGTTCATATCTGGATCGATTTGAAGCACGCTGCCAGCGTAATCGTAATCGACGTTCTGCCAAGAATTTTCCACTGGAACTGTTAATCTTTCGATGCCACTGCCGCCTTTTAAAAGAAGAGACGGACCATTTTTGATCATAAAACTAGTTGGAACATCGGTTGACATATATCCTACTAAACGGCCAAGCGATTCTGGTGTACGCAATAATGCTAATGGATTTTTCAACTGTCCCATCACTGCCGTCATCACTTGTTGTTGACGACGAACTCGGCCAAAGTCACCTTCTTCATCCATTCTAAAGCGTGAATATTGTAATAATGTATGCCCGTCCATCTTCTGACTGCCTTTAGCAATATCGACACCATCTAAATTCAAATCTTTTTCTGCATCTATTTTGACACCGCTAGGAAACATCGAGTCAACGATTTTTTCAAATGATTGAAAATCGACTTTTGCATAGTAATTACATTGGATATTAAAGTTTTCGGCTAAGGTTTGGCGAACTAACTCTGCACCACCTAAAGCGTAAGAAGCATTGATTTTATTATCATCATAGCCTGGAATATCAACAAAGGTGTCACGCATGAAAGAAACCAACTTAGGTTTTTTAGAAGGTCCATCTAGCTGCAGAACCATGATCGTATCTGCACGACCGCTATCTTCTCCCCGTGTATCACTTCCTAAAATCAAAATATTGTGAGCACCATTGGAGCTTTTCACTCCATTAAATGTTTCAAGTTCTTCTTTGGGAAGAGAAGTATCATTTTCAGCATAAGACTTACCTTTGAAAAAGAAGCCAACAGCTAATACGATCAATAATAGCAATACAAGTAAAATTCTCTTCGGCCAACTAAACCTTTTTTTCTTTTTTGGTTTTTTAGGCGACTTTTCTTTTTTAAAAAAACGTTTCTTTCCATTCGGTTGATCCATAGGTTCATTTGAACGTGATTCTATTTCCGGTTCTTTAAATGACTCGGACTCCTTGTAGGATGCTTCATCACTGGAATTTTTTTCTTTTCTTGGATTGAATGATTTTTTCTCTTCAATTGGTTTTGCTTTTTCATGGATATGTTTATAACGATCCACTCGGCTCATCATTTCCACCTCACTTAAATATTACAACACTAACAAGCATACCTTATTTTACACTAAAAGCCTAATGCTTCGTTAAAATTTTAACAAAAAAATAAAAAGACCTTTGCAGATCTTTTATACACCTTCTATCAAATGAACATTATAGTTACCGAATACTTTGACCGTTCCACCCATTAAACGCAGTTCCTCAAGTGCATAGTCAATCAATGATCGTGGTTGCTGGATATTGATATCGATAAGAAAGAAATACTCCCCCAAGGTTGTTTTTAAAGGTCTAGATTCGATTTTACTCAGATCGATCTCTCGCCAACTAAATACGGAAAGTGCTTTATGCAGTGCACCCGGCATATTATTCGGCATCGTCACAGCAATAGTCATCTTTTGGTTTTCGACAGCCAACGGCAAATGAACATCTTCAGCACCCAAGATCCAAAAACGTGTCTGATTACTTGCTACATCTTGAATGTTTTCCCCAACAACAGCAAGTTCATAAGTTTCTGCAGACTTTTTCGGTGCGATCGCCGCCATTTTTTGCTCCGGATGGTCAGCCACAAAACTCGCAGCATAAGCGGTTGAAGGTGTTGCTTCTAATCGAGCATTCGGAAAATACATCCGGATAAATTCTTGTGATTGAGCTAACGCCTGCGGGTGAGACAAAATCCGTGTTGTTTGCTGCCAATCGTGTTGGTTTGATTTAGTGACCATAAATTGTTGATAGATCGGCAGAACGATTTCACCGCCAACTGGAATCGTCGTTTGATGAAACAGATAATCTACTGTTGTATTGACAGAGCCCTCGATCGTATTCTCGATTGGTACAACGCCAAGATCGACTTCGCCAAATTCGACCCCTTTGATACAGGCTGGAATTGAATGAAAAGGAACCAATTCTTCTTGTGGAAAAGCTGTTTTTGCTGCATTATGTGTAAAAGAAGCTTCTGGTCCTAAAAAACCCACTCTCATTTGCTCACCTACTTATATTTTTTCTAGAATCTCTTGAACAATGCTTTCTGGTGTTCGATCACTTGTTGGAATGATCAGACTTGCGCTTTCTTCATAAAAAGGAATCCGTGGTTCAAAAATTTCTTGGATCTCCTCCGCTGTTTTTGATAAGATCAAAGGCCGTACATTTTCCTGATCTTCTTTTAACCGGGAAAGAAAAGTTTCTGGTTCTGTTTTTAGATAAATGACTGGCGCCAATTGTTTCAATAATTGGCGGTTTTCTGGCTTTAAAACAATACCGCCACCAGTAGAAATGATTTGTTCATGATCGATATAACGTTTCAATAATTTTGTTTCTTGATCTCTAAAGGCTTTTTCTCCATAAAGGCCAAAATACTCCTGAATCGTCATTCCCAGTTCGATAACTAACTGTTCATCGAAATCGACGTGCTGCATTCCTGTTTTTTCAGCTAACAATTTTCCGACGGTCGTTTTTCCTGACCCCATGAATCCTATTAAAATGATACCTTTCATTTATATCACCGCCTATTGATACAACTTGTTTAAATCATCGAAAAAGGCTGGATAAGAAACGGAAATGGCTTCTGCTTTTTCAAGTTCAACAGTACCAGATTTAACTAAAAGCGCTGCGATCTGTAACATCATCCCGATTCGGTGATCCCCGTAACTAGTCACTTTTGCCCCATGTAACGGTGTCTTTCCATGGATGATCAATCCATCATCAGTAGGTTCGATCGAAGCCCCCATTTTGTTCAATTCTGTTGCTACAGCATCAATCCTATTTGTTTCTTTGACTTTTAATTCTTCCGCATCGCGAATGATCGTTGTTCCTTGTGCCTGTGTTGCTAAAAGAGCAATAACCGGTAATTCATCGATCAAACGAGGAATGATTTCTCCACCGATCTCGATCCCTTTTAAATCGCTTGTTTCAATAATCAGTTTGCCCGCTTTGTTTTCTTTATTACCAGTTTCTTCTACGGTTAGTTTACCACCCATTTGTTCAATGACCTCAAGAATACCCGTCCGAGTTGGATTCAATCCGACATTATTCAAAATGATTCGGCTATTTTCAATGATGGAGCCTGCAACAAGGAAAAAAGCAGCGGATGAAATATCTCCTGGGACATTTATCTCTTGACCAGTCAGTTTTTGCGGTCCTTTAATGCGAATTTCTTTGCCTGAAATTGCAATCTCACCGCCAAATTGACGAATCATATCCTCAGTGTGATCTCGCGTCTTTTCTTTTTCAATGATTACTGACTCACCTTGCGCCTGCAGTGCTGCAAATAAAATAGCTGACTTGACTTGTGCACTAGCAACCGGCATTTGATAATGAATGGGTTTCAATGTTCTTGTGCCTTTGATCGTCAACGGTGGAAACTCTGTACCATCATGTCCAGAACATTCTGCTCCCATTTGATTGATAGGGAGCATCACTCGATTCATCGGACGCTTAGCTATGGAGTGATCACCGAATAATTCCGTACTGAAATCTGTTCCAGCTAAAATTCCGGTGATCAAGCGGATCGTTGTTCCAGAATTTCCTACATCGATTGCTTTTTTTGCTTGGGTCAAACCGGAAATTCCCTTTCCATGAACGGTAATTGTTTCACCATCATCTTCAATCGAAACACCAAGATTTTGAAAGGCTTTTAGTGTACTTAAGCAATCATCACCACGCAGAAAATTCTTGATCGTTGTTTTCCCATTTGCAATCGCTCCGAACATAATACTTCTGTGAGAAATTGATTTATCGCTAGGTATATCGATTTCTCCATTCAATCCAATCTGGTTCACTACTAGTTCCAAAATATCCCTCCTTGATTTAACTATTTTTCATACTTATTTTTCATAACATAAATAATTTGTTTGTTTTTCTATATACTCTTTGGCTGCTTCTACATCTTTTTGTCGTTTAAACGTCAATTGTAGAATACCATAAATATCTTCTCGTGTTTCAAGAATTTTTAAATTGATCAATGACAGTTCCGCTTTTCCTAGTAAGCCCGTGATTTCAGCAATCACACCTGGAACATCCGGTACATCTACAAACAGATCATGGAATGCCGGAATCGCCCCTTCTTTATGGACAGGCAGCTGGTTTCTCGTTTCTTTTGCCTCAAAGAAAAATTGAAAGATAGCTTCAGAATTTTCAGAAGCGATCCAGTCAGCCACTTGTGTCATTTCCTTTTGCCAAAGATGCATCAAGTCCAACAGCGCTTCTTTATTACTTAATAAAATGTCTGTCCACATTTGCGGATCTGATGAAGCAATTCTCGTAATATCTCTGAAACCACCTGCAGCTAATTGCTTAGACCGAGGGTGTTCTTCATTAAATTGCTTACTTTGGTTCACTAAACCTGCAGCAATAATATGTGGAAGATGACTAAGCATCCCTGTGATTTGATCATGTTCTTCTGCTGTTAAAACAACAAATTTTGCTCTGGTTCCCTGCAGTAATTCCTGCAATTGTCGAACATTCTTTGCATTTGTTTGATCTGAGTTTGTGAGGATATAATAGGCATTCTCAAATAAATCTTCATCAGCTGCTGTTACTCCGGACTTGTGTGAACCAGCCATTGGATGACCGCCAATAAAAGAATCTAGTCCTAATGATCGGGCTTTAGCTACGATTTCTTTTTTTGTACTGCCGACATCTGTGATCACCACACCGCTTTTAAGTTCTGTACTACTTAAAATTTCTAGTTGTGTTAAAGTACTTTTGACTGGGGTACATAAAAAAATTATATCCGCTTTGGCAGCTGCTTTTTTTAATGAATCCGCTTCTTGATCGATGATCTGCCTTTTCAAAGCAAAAGCCACCGAAGTTTCTTCCTTGTCTAAACCAATGATCGTTACTGAAGGATGTATTTTTTTGATACACAATGCTATAGAACTGCCAATCAATCCTAATCCAACAATTACTACTCTTTTTTTCATATCGTGTCACTCTCCACTTATTTTTTGATCAAAACGATTGAGTATAACGACGATATGCTGAAACCTCTTCTTTCATTTGTTCAAAGGCATCACTGCCAAATTTTTCAAGCATTGCTTGAGCAACTTCTGTTGCAACGACAGCTTCACAAACAACACTGGCAGCTGGGACAGCGGTGCTATCAGAGCGTTCCACACTTGCTTTGTATGGCTCTTTCGTGTCGATATTGACACTTTGTAATGGTTTGTAGAGCGTTGGGATCGGCTTCATCACCCCTCTAACAATAATCGGCATACCGTTGGTCATTCCGCCTTCAAAACCGCCCAAATTATTTGATGTCCGAGTATATCCAGTTTGTTTATCCCAAACGATTTCATCCATGACTTGACTCCCCGGACGATTGCCCATTTCAAAACCGATACCAAATTCAACACCCTTAAAAGCATTGATACTCGTAACAGCTTGAGCAATTTTAGCATCTAGTTTTCGGTCCCATTGGACATAACTTCCTAAACCAATCGGCACTCCGCCAACAATGACTTCAACAACTCCACCGATCGTATCTCCGTTTTTCTTAGTTTGATCGATCAAGTTTCGCATTTTTTCTTCAACCTCAGGATCTAACACTCGAACATCTGAGTGTTCGGAGCGCTCACGGATTTCAGAAACAGTCAGATGTTCCGGGATTTCAGCTCTGATCCCGCCCAAAACAGCCACATGACCAGCTACCTCGATATCCAGCTCTTTCAACAACTTTTTGGCGACAGCACCGATCGCGACACGCATCGTTGTTTCACGCGCTGAGGAACGCTCTAAAACATTTCTAAGATCGTCATGTTGATATTTGATTCCGCCAACTAAATCTGCATGTCCTGGTCTTGGTTTGTTGACACGACGAATTTTCTTTTCTTTTTCAGTCACTTCTTCAATAGACATAACTGAGGTCCAGTTCTTCCAATCTTTATTTTCAACGACTAGCGTCACTGGCGATCCCAGTGTTTTGCCATGTCGAATACCAGATGTGATTTTCACTTGATCTTTTTCGATCAACATTCTGCCGCCGCGCCCATATCCGCCTTGTCTTCGTGCCAATTCAAAATTGATATCTTCAGGTGATAAAGGCATACCGGCTGGCAAACCTTCAATGATTGCTGTCAATTCTGGTCCATGAGATTCTCCTGCAGTAATAAAACGCATATCTATTCCTCCCTAGTCTAAATAACTCTTCATTTCTTCAATCGGCATACGAACGATCTTAGCTTCGCCAATTGATTCTAATAAAATAATATTGATTTTCCCGCCGCGTGTTTTTTTGTCATGCGTCAATGCATTATACAGTGCTTGTTTGTCCCAATTTTTAGATGAAGTAGGCAAATGAAATTTTTGAATCATTTGGCTCAATTGTTCCGTTGTCCCTACAGGTGTCAACCCTTTTTGCTCTGCTATACGAGTAATTTGAAGCATCCCGATAGCTACTCCTTCTCCATGAGTCAACTTACCATAACCAGCTGTATTTTCCAATGCATGACCAATCGTGTGTCCAAAGTTTAGCAACAGTCGTACACCGTTATCAAGCTCATCTTCCTCTACAACTTTTCTCTTGATCTTACAGCAAGCTGCAATAATTTCAGTTGCATGGGCTAATAAGTCGTGTTCATCTTTTAAAGCAGCTAATTGCTGCCAAAGTTGTTTATCAGCAATTGCCGCAGATTTGATGATTTCAGCGATTCCTTCTTGAACGCGACGGACTTCCAATGTATTCAAGGTGTCTGGATCGATCAAAACGCCATCTGGCTGAGCAAATGTTCCAACTAGATTTTTTGCTTTAGATGTATTGACTGCTGTTTTGCCGCCGATACTGCTGTCAACTTGAGCCAACAAAGTAGTCGGCACTTGTAAAAAGTGCAGTCCGCGCATATAAGTCGATGCTACAAATCCGGCTAAATCACCGACCACACCTCCACCTAAGGCAATGATCCCATCACTTCTAGTTAAACCTTCCTCTGCTAAAAAGTCATATAGCTCAGCAGCGACTTTTAACGACTTGCGTTGCTCTCCAGCTTCTATAACAAACGTTGCTGCTTCAAATCCGGCATTCTTCAAACTTGTCTCAACCTGAGCTCCATATAAAGGCTGAACATTCGTATCAGTTATGATAACAACCTTTTGTGGAGACCAAATAGTCGCAGCCCATGAACCTATTTCAGTCAACAAGCCCTTTTCAATCGTCAAATCATAGGAATGATTTGGTAAGGTTACAGTCAATTTCATTTTCGTTCAACTCCTGTATTTGATTGGAAGAATGACCGTCTTGGAACATTCTGCCTTCTTTTTTTGGATTAGTCTAATGCATTGATTTCCTTCATCGCTTTTTCCATGATATGCACTTCTTTCATCATACGCATGTATGTTTTTTCATTTAGCGATTGTGGACCATCTGACCAAGCATTGACTGGATCTGGATGGATTTCAACGATCAAACCATCAGCACCAGCTGCAACACCTGCACGAGCCATTGGCGGAACGAGATCCCAAATACCTACCCCATGACTAGGATCGACGATGATCGGAAAATGGCTCAATTTTTTGATCAGCGGCACCGCACTTAAATCTAACGTATTTCGTGTAGCTGTTTCGTATGTCCGAATCCCACGTTCAATGAAAATCACATTAAAGTTACCTTGCGCTGCGATGTATTCAGCAGCATTCAACCACTCATCAATTGTACCAGATATCCCGCGCTTCAGACCAATCGGTTTTCCTGTTTTCCCAACTGCTTCTAACAGCTTAAAGTTTTGCATATTTCTGGCACCGATCTGTAAGATATCACTGTATTCAGCTACCATATCGATATGCGCTTCATCCATTACTTCTGTGATGACTTTCATGTCTAGTTCATCTGCTGCTTGACGAATGTATTTTAGCCCTTCTTCCTCCAAGCCTTGGAATGCGTATGGAGATGTTCTTGGTTTAAAAGCACCTCCGCGCAAAATAGTCGCGCCGCCAGCTTTAGCGATTCTAGCACATTCACGGATTTGATCCAGCCCTTCAATCGAGCAAGGACCAGCCATCATTGTCATGCTTCCGTCACCGATTTTTACCCCATCTACATCGACTATTGTATTTTCTGGGTGAAACTCACGACTTGTCAGTTTGTAGGTCAAAGAAATTCTTACCGCATTTTCTACTCCATCATAGCTGTTAAACGCTACATCTTGCATTTTACGTGTATCTCCGACCAATCCAATGATCGTTTGTTCTTTTCCTTCGCTTAAATGGACCTCAAGTCCTTCTTTTTTTACGCGTTCAATCACTGATTTAATTTGTGCTTTCGTTGCTTCTGATTTCATGATTACGATCATTCTAATTCTCTCCTCTAGTTTCGTTCTTTTTATATATTCTCAATAATGGGTTTAACTAGTTCAATAGGTAATTCTTGTCCAGTCCATATTTTAAATGCTTCTGCTCCTTGATAAAGCAGCATTCCCAAGCCATTTGCAGTGTTTGCACCACGTAATCGTGCTTGCTTTAAAAATTCAGTTTCTCTTGGTGTATAAATAGCATCATAGACTGCTAAATCGGATGGGATAACTGAAAAATCTTGAATAGGCGTCGTTTTTTCTAATGGTTTCATCCCAACAGAAGTTGTGTTTAACAGTAAAATACTTTCTTCGATATCTTTAGCTAAAGCTTGTTCGTCAGCCAAGTCATTTAAAATAATACTGCAACCCGTCTGTTCAGCGATGGCTTTTAACTTCAATTGAGCTTTTTCGTATGAAGGGCTTTTGCGATTGTATACGGCAATTTCATTCACTCCATCCAGGGCTGCTTGTGCTATGATAGCCGCTGCCGCTCCGCCTGCTCCGAGAATGGTTATTTTCTGACCAATAATATTGACATTCATATCTGTTAGGCTTTTTAAAAAGCCGATACCGTCCGTATTGTGGCCAATTAGTCGACCATTGTCATTTTTGATCGTATTGATCGCCCCGATCAATCGGGCCGACTCACTTAACTCATCCATGTAATCAACCGCTAAAATTTTATTCGGCATCGATAAATTGGCACCTAGCATATCTAAGTTTTTGATTGAATCGATCGCCCTTTCAAGACTACTTGTCCCAACATCAAAAGCTAGATATACAGCATCGATCCCTAATGCCTGAAATGCTGTATTATGGATCATTGGCGAAACACTATGTCGAGCCGGTGTGGCAAATAGTGCAGTCAACCTCGTATTTCCTGTAATTTTATTGCCCAACTCATCTCCTCCTCTAACAATCTTTTCAACAAAAAAAGGGTTCACGTAAATTTTCAGAAAAATCTACAGTGAACACCTTGCAAAAAAATAGGTAAAATAAAAGCCACTATAGATTTCTCATCTACGCGGCTGAAAGTCATCTCAAAATTCCCTAGCCATCATAGATACAAACACGTCTGTTTGCATCCACAATGTTCATGAACACAAACTCATCTAAAATAGCTAAAGTAATAATTATTCAGTTGTAATTGGTTATGCTTCATGCTTGTCATATGAATCACTCCGTAACTGATTTATTTAAGAATTGTTCTTAGTATATACTTCAAATTTACAAGTGTCAACAATTTTTTTCGGGCATGTTTAAAACTGTCGTTCATTTTATCTGAATTTTCTTATTTTTCTAATTATTTCTGATCGTAAAATGAAGAGGCAAAACTATGAGATTTGCCTCTTCATTAGATCATTTACTATTAAAGCTCTTCACCATAAACATCATCAACTGTTTGTGTTGGATCGATCACGATATACAAGCTTTTTGTTTTTTCGCTGACTTTAGTTGATTGGTATACGTTGTCTAAACCTTCGTCAGTTTTGTCTTTGTATGGGAAGTATACTAAGTCAGGTGTACCTGTTTTGTATAAAATTTCCATACGTTCAATATCTTCATATTTTAAGGCACGGGCGAACATACCTAATTCTAATCCACCAAGGTTGATGTCATGTGTTTGAACATGATCCCCTTCTTGGAAAATTTCGATTTTAAAGCCTTCACATGGATGGATTTCCATAAATTCGCTTCCGTGGATGCGACCAAAACTTGTTGTAATTTGTTTGATCCATAGGTCTCCGATAAAGCGGCGTCCGATCGTCCATGTTTCACCATTTCTAAAATAAAACTTCAATCCTGTCATTTCTCTACTCATGATATAAGTCTCCTTACTAAAATATTTTATACATTTTTAAGTTTAGCATAACTTTTAAACTAGGTCACTCTATTCGCTTCATCATTTAGAAAGCGCTAATTTGCTTAAAAATACATCTGTTAAGATAACAGCTCTTTGATGTGTTCCAGAAGCTACGACTTGCTCATTGTCTAAAACCTCAAAAGAAAAATCGACTTTAGATTTCCCCCTTGTTTCAACCTTGATATGAACGAAAATTTCAGCTCCTACTTTTGAAGGTCTTGAATGTTTCGCACTGATCATCGTACCGACTGACGTTTCTTCTGGTGTCAATTCTTTAGCCAAGAAATCTTTGGCTGTATTTTCAACCATCGTGATCAATACAGGTGTTGCAAGAACATCTAGATCACCTGATCCGATCACTTTTGCAGTATCTTTTTGACTGACAATAAACGACTTAGAAAATTTTTCCATAGCGCTCACTCCTTCTCAAGATTGTCTTTTGCAAAAGAAAGTAAAGCTTCCCGCGTATTTTCAACCTGTCCATCAACAACCGCTCTCTCGATCGTTTGAATTAGATCACCCAACCATTTTCCAGGCTTTTTGTCAAAAGACTTCATCAGGTCATTGCCTGTAATGGCTAGCTCTTTCCGATCATGGATAGGTAGACTTAAATATAGTTTACTTGCTTCTTCAATTTTACTCTTTTGGTTATAATAAAACAATAGTTTTTCAACGGATACGAGCGCTTCTAATCCTAAATCGAACAAATCGATGGCTTGCCAATCAGCAACGAGACGTTTCTCTAAACCATATAATAATTGTTGTACTTCCTGAAGTAAATGATTGGAAAGCTTCCATGATTTTAAAAAGCTGCGCAGGTCATTTTCTTTTAGCCCGATCGTTTTGATCAGTAATGTCCACGCTTGTGCTTCCGTCTCTATCCTTCGTTCTGGGAAATCAGCAAACCTTAGTAAAGCATCGCCTGATTGTTTTAATCCTGGACAATATTGATAACATTCCGTCTCGACAAATGGTAAGATTCCAGCCCGTCTATTTTTCCCTAATAACAATTTGCTGAACTCAACAGCGATCCGCTCCACCGAGATTTTTTCAAGTAACGAATGAAATTCTTGGATCGCAGCTAGAGTATTATCTTCAATCGAAAAATCAAGCTGACTGGCAAACCGTAAACCGCGCATCATACGTAATGCATCTTCATGAAACCGTTCTTTCGGATTTCCTACTGCTCGAATGATTTGCTGATTCAGATCTGACATACCATCAAATAAATCAATGATTTCACCTTCGACAGTCATTGCCAATGCATTGATGGTAAAATCACGTCGTTTCAGATCCTCTTTTAGTGTACGGACAAAAGTAACTTTGTCCGGTCTTCTATAATCTTGGTAGGTAGATTCCGTTCGAAAAGTCGTAATCTCATATTGTTCTTCGCCTACTAATATTAGAACCGTTCCATGATCGATCCCAACATCGATCGTCCGTTTAAATATTTGCTTGATCTCTTCTGGGTAAGCACTAGTAGCAATGTCTACATCATGAATTTCTTGACCTAATAAAGCATCACGAACACTGCCCCCAACAAAATAAGCTTCATATCCATGCGAGTGGATTTCTTTTAAAATATCAGATGCTTTGATAAATTCATCTGGAACTATCTCTAATTTCATAGAAGATTTTCCAATCCATAAACTAATTTGTCTAAATGAATCACTTTTTCACAACCTAAAGCGACTCCAGTCATAAACGAGCTACGGTCATAAGAATCATGTCTAATCGTCAAGCCTTCACCAACACCGCCAAATTGAACTTGCTGATGTGCGATCAATCCCGGCAAGCGCACACTATGGATTTTCATCCCATCAAAATCTGCGCCTCGTGCACCGGCAAGCAGCTCTTTTTCTTCTTGATGTCCTTGCGTTTTCTTTTGGCGAACTTCGCTCATCATTTCAGCTGTTTTAAGTGCAGTTCCGCTCGGAGCATCCAGCTTATTATCATGATGAAGCTCGATGATTTCCACATCTGGAAAATAAGCTGCCGCCTTTTGAGCAAACTGCATCATCAAAACTGCACCAACAGCAAAATTAGGTGCTATTAACCCACCGACTTTAAGTTCTTCAGAGAGCGTCGTTAATTCAGACAGTTGTTCTTCTGTTAACCCCGTCGTTCCAACTACTGGTGAAATGTGGTTTTCGATCGCAAAACGAGTATTTTCATAAGCAACTGCCGGAATAGTAAAGTCTATCCACACATCTGGCTTAACAGATACTACTTCTTTTTTATTTTTAAAAATAGGGACATCGATCCCTTTATATTCAGCTAATTCATTCAGATGATTTTTTTCCTCAAACGGATCTAATACACCTACTAATTCAAAATCATCATGGTCTAACACCATTTTGGTCGCTGTAGCGCCCATTTTCCCTTTGAAACCTGCTACTAACACTTTAATCATTTGTCTGACCATCCTTTCGTTCAAAACGATATTTGTCTCGCTGATTGAATTTTTCCATATTCTTTTGAAATGCTTCTGTTAAATCTATATCTAGAGAGTTGGCCATGATCATCGTCACAAACAATACATCTCCTAATTCTTCGGTAACTGTTTTTGGCTGTTCGTTTGCCTTTTTAGGCTTTTCGCCATAATAGTGGTTGATTTCTCTTGCTAGTTCCCCAACCTCTTCAGTCAAACGAGCCATCTGACTCAATGGAGAAAAATAGCCTGTTTTAAATTGCTGGATATACGCATCGACTTCTTGCTGCATCGAGTACAATGACTGTTTATTCTCTTTCATTTTATCGCAACCTTTCTTACTCTATTCATCTTATCAAAAACTTTGTGATCTGGAAAGGTTCTACTTGTTGTTTTATCTGTAGAATGCTAAAGTGAGTACTGGATATAGACAACTTATCATAAAGAATAATAGCTAAATCTTGAGTTGTTAGGGAGTGGAGTTATGGAAGAAAAGAAATTTTATATGAAAGACGTTTTGCTGATTTTAGCCGGGACCTGCCTCTATGCGTTTGGTTTAGTTACTTTCAATATTGCAAATGACTTAGCCGAAGGCGGCGTGACAGGGATCACCTTGATTTTACGAGCATTATTTCATATTGATCCAGCGTACTCAACGCTGATCATCAATATTCCACTGATTTTGATCGGTGGCAAAGTTCTTGGTAAACATTCATTTTATTATACTATTTTAGGAACGGTCTCTTTATCCGTTTTCTTATGGCTATGGCAACGTTTCCCGATCGAAGTTAATCTAGATCACGATTTGTTGATTGCCTCTTTACTTGCGGGGTTAGCTGCAGGCTTGGGCAGCGGTTTTGTCTATCGTGTTGGCGGAACCACTGGTGGAACAGATGTTATTGCTCGGATTTTAGAAAAGAATTATGGGATCAGCATGGGACGCTCATTACTGATTTTTGATATTTTAGTCCTTGTTCTGTCACTAAGTTACATCGATGTTAAACGAATGATGTATACACTGATCGTATCGTTTGTATTTAGCCGCGTGGTTGATTCTGTGCTGGATGGAGCATATGCTGCAAAAGGAATGCTGGTCATTTCTGATCACACAGAAGATATCGGTGAAGTCGTTATGGCTATTTTAGAACGAGGTGTTACTTATTTGAATGGTCAAGGTGGTTACTCTCAGGGAGAGAAAAAAGTGCTTTATATGGTCGTTAGTCCAAGTGAATTGATGGAAATCAAACGAATCGTTCATGAACTGGATCCGAAAGCGTTCATCTCAGTCATCAATGTTCATGAGGCCATTGGCGAAGGCTTTACTTATGCCCGTCCAACTAAAACATTATTCAAAAAGAAAAAGATCTTAAATTGACTTTAAAAGGAGTGAAGCAAAGGGTCAAGCCTTTCGTTTCACTCTTTTTAATATTTATCATGAATTTTTCAAATGATTCAGTTCGTCTGATAATTCAAGAAACGCTTCATAATTATCATCTTCCAACGCTAAATCAATTTGACTATACAATAAGTCGATTTTAGCTTGTTTTTCTTCTTGAGCAAAAAAAGTATTGATATTTTTCACGATTTCTTCACTGACCTGTTCATTCCAGCGAGCATACGGATTATCCTCCAAAATGGATAAATATTGGCTATTTTGCCAAGAACCATCGAATATACATTCAATATACAGGGCTTCTTTCCAGTTCATTCGAATTTCATGGAAAATCTGATCCGTATCTGTAAACTCTTTTCCTGAAAGAAATAAAATAATAGGATCGTCTTCCATTTCCTTTGATGTAACTTTTATTCCTCGCACCGCTTTATCTGCATGCTCAACAAAATGCACATTATTTAAAATCGCTTCATGGTTGATCAAATAATTCAAGATCCATAACACTTCTCTTTGACTAAAAGAAACGTTGTTCACTAACCAAAGTAAAAATTCTTTCTTATCAGAGACATTGACAAACATCGTCATCACCTATCTTTCTTCTATATCATCCAGTAATGATTGTGCTTCTGTATCACCAGGCTCATGGTGGAGATAATGCTGTAACAATTCCTTCGCTTTTTCCAACTGACCTTCTTCACGTAGAAATACCGCATATTCTTTCAAAAAATCAGGTTCGTGGTTAAGTTCTTGATATGCTTGTTCGTAGTGAACTTTTGCCAATGCAAATTCTTCCAGTTCATTATATGCATGAGCGAGATTCCATTCAGCATATGGATGTCCTTGTTCTTCCATCTTTTGAACGACTTCGACAACTTCATCAAAGCGTTCTTCATTTAAATACAAATTACTTAAGGTAAGCAGCGTTTCATCTTTTTTTTCCCCAAGTTCTAGAGCTTTTTTCAATAACTCTTCTGCTTGTTCTGTATCATGTAGGCGATAAGCATTTTCAGAAGCAAGATGGTATAAATCAACTTGAAATGGATTTTCTTTGATTCCTTCTGTCAAAACGCTTTGAGCTTCTTCAAGTTGTTCCTCTTCTTGTAACGCTTCCCCTAATGAAAGATACAACGACTGATAATGAGGATTTAAAGCTCTCAATTGCTGCAGCAATGCAATAGCTTTTTGATTTTCGTGCAGCTGTAAATACGTGAACGCAAGCTGAAATAGACGCTCATCTGTCTGCCCTTCTCCCAAAGCCTTTTCCAAGTAGGGAATAGCTTCTTCAAATTCACCAGTCATGCTGTAACAGCTTCCAAGGCGTTCATTGATCGAAACTCCGGAAATTTCTGTTACTTGTTCCTCAAGCAGAGTAGTGTATGCTTCTACAGCTTCACCAAATTGTCCATTTACAAAATATAACTCGCCTAAAGCGAATAAAATAAGTGGTTCATTCGGTAAAATCTGTTGTGCTTCCTTCAATTTTGCTTCACTGACTTCTGGAATACCGATCACTTGATATAAATCTGCTGTAACAAGCAGACTTTGAACATAGCTATCACTGTCTTTCGTTACTTTTTCTAAATATTCAAAGGCTTCATCGATCATATTATTCTCGATCGCAATCTCTGCCAACGGAATATTTAATCCTTCCGCATCTGGGAAAATCGATAGTAAATGGTCAAAAATCAATTTTGCTTCTTCTAGGAAACCTAATGACAACAACTCTTCACCTAAATCTGCAAGAGTATCATCGTCATCTTTTCTAATTGCTTCTGCAAGCATCAATTGCGCTTGCGCTAAATCATCTTCATGTAATGCTTGTAGCATTTTTTCGCTATATGTTGTCATCGTTCTGCCCTCTGATTTCGTTTATTATTCGTCTATATTGTTCAACAGTCTGTAACAAGTCTTCTGCTTTTGGCTTTTCAAGCTGATCCCCATTGCCGATTTCGCTTAACAAAAGTGCCCGCTCTCCTCGGTCAACACAGGTCAAAATCCCTTCCACATAATCGCTAGTCAAAATTTGTTCTGGAAAATCGACAGGAAAGCCTAAGTGGATCAACCAGATGACAAAATTTTTATAATGAAAAGAAAAACCACTAATTTTCTGTGCCCAAAGTAACTGTAATAAACAACCTAAAAGACGCTTCATATTTCTAGATAAAAGATGTCCATTGGCTGCTTCAGAAAAGCCGTGCTCGAATAGTGTACCAAACTGATCGATTTTTTGTCCATCTATCTCATAATAATGAATCATTTCATTCAATAAAGCAGCAAATGACTGCTGATTTAATTTTGAACGATCATTATAGTTTTTAAAAAGGACCCTTAAATAATCATGACTTCGCACAATACCGCATCGGATAAAAATCAGAAAATCCACTAATTTTCCATCCCCATGGTCTGTGATCAGCGTATGATCATAGATAATTTGTTCTGGGAGCACTGTATTTTTTAATACAGGATGATTGCTTAGTTCTATTTCAGCATCACAAAGTAAGCTCTTACTAAGTGCACGAACTGATAAAGGGAGTAACCAGCAGGTCGATGTCAGCACTGAGGTACTGTGCAAAAAACTAGTCAATTGAATTACTCCTTCATTTCCGATACCTAAAAACAAGAAGTCCTGTTGCTGGTCAAAATCTGCGATAAACGTGAGAAGACTTTCAAGTTCATTCATATTATTGCAATGCGCATCATTCTTACAAATAAACCAATCGATCTCCTGTCCCTCATCAAAAAACTGAATAAATTTATCCGCAAACAAATCATAGTATCGTTGGTTGGTGATCAAAAAAACATGTGTAGCCTTCACCGTCGTTGCTCTGAGCTGAGAAGCGAAGGTTTTTCCATATGTAATCGTGGTTTCTTGATCATTCTTTGCATAAGTGAACTCCATCGCTGTCACCCCTCTTCTTTATTCTACCATTATTTGCCGGAAAACATAAAGAGGGAGGGACTATTTTCCCAAACGATCACTTTGACCCAATAACAATGCTTCTTTAGGGTTTCTTAAAGAACAGACATTATTGATTCACATTTCCCTACAGAATATTCCTTTTTCCAGCATATAAAATTCTCATATGCAACTTATAATAAAATTGCTTCAAAGAAAATGTATGATGTGGACTTTAGCGCACTCCTTAAACATACAAATTTCTAGGAGCATAGTGATTCGATCTAATTTGAATAATTAGTCGCTTTAACTGTTCATAGGTAAACTTGTTTTTGACATAACTAATTATTCCTTATCCTTAAAAAACTGAGATAAATGCTGTCAACATCCATCTATTATGGAAGCAGCACTTATCTCAGCTTTTTATCATTCCAAAATAAAGAAAGAACCCCTGAATATCAAGGGTTCTAAGAACTGTCTTATTTAACAGCATCTTTCAAGGCTTTACCTGGTTTAAACGCAGGTACTTTACTTGCAGCGATTTGAATTTCTTTACCAGTTTGTGGGTTACGTCCTTTACGAGCCGCACGTTCGCGAACTTCAAAGTTACCAAAACCGATTAATTGAACTTTTTCACCTTTAGCAAGAGATTCTTGGATTGTTGAAAATACAGCATCCACTGCTGCAGTTGCGTCTTTTTTAGTTAGACCAGTTGAAGATGCAACGTTTTCGATTAATTCTGCTTTATTTGCCATGGATTATTTCACCTCCTCCACAAGGGATAGGATATCTAATAGATATCGAATTTACGTTCATTTTTGAGTGGTCCAAAAATGACGTACAAATATTGATTTGGTTCAATATTCTGTTATCACGATATCATAGGAAGCTTGTAATAGCAAGGTTTTTGATGCTTTTTAACCAGTTTTTTCAAAAAATGTCATTTTTTTTTAGAACTCAATGAATTTGTTTGTACATTTGAAAAAAGTGTGGTAAAATGCGCTATTTCCGTCTTCTTGGAATAATTTTGATCGGTGTTCCTTCAAAAGTGAATGCTTTTCGAATTTGATTTTCTAAAAAACGTGCGTAAGAAAAATGCATCAATTCTTCTTCATTCACGAAAATCACGAAGGTTGGCGGTTTGATAGCCACTTGTGTAGCATAAAAGACTTTCAAACGTTTCCCTTTATCGGTCGGTGTTGGATTGATCGCGATCGCATCCATCACTACGTCGTTCAATAACGCTGACGGAATTCGTAGGTTTTGGTTCATGCTGACAGTTTCGATCAGCTCAGGCAGCTTATTTAAACGCTGCTTCGTTACAGCTGAAACGAAAATGATCGGTGCATAGTCCAAATATTGGAATTCATCACGAATTTCTTCTTCAAAATCACGCATGGTATTTGTTTCTTTTTTCAACGTGTCCCATTTATTGACGACGATGATGATGCCTCGGCCAGCTTCATGTGCATAACCGGCAACTTTTTTATCTTGTTCACGAATACCTTCTTCCGCATTTAGAACCATCAAAACAATATCTGAACGTTCGATCGCACGCATCGCACGCATTACGCTATACTTTTCAGTACTTTCATAGACTTTTCCGCGTTTACGCATTCCTGCTGTATCGATCATCAGGAACTTTTGCCCATTTTCAGATTCAAAGTGTGTGTCGATGGCATCTCTCGTCGTGCCTTCAATATCAGAAACGATCACTCGTTCTTCACCTAAAATTGCGTTGATCAATGAGGATTTCCCTACATTCGGACGTCCAATCAGGCTAAACTTGATTATGCCTTCCTCTTCTTCTTCGATTTCAGTTGAAAAATGCTTAACTGCTTCATCCAGTACATCACCGATACCAAGTCCATGACTTCCTGAAATTGGAAATGGATCTCCTAATCCTAACGCATAAAACTCATAAATATCATTACGCATTTCTGGGTTATCGACTTTATTCACAGCCAAAATGATTGGCTTTTTACTACGGTATAAAATTTTTGCTACAAGTTCATCTGCATCTGTCACGCCTTCTCTGCCGCTGGCAACGAAAATGATGACATCGGCCTCTTCGATCGCGATTTCTGCCTGATGCTTGATTTGTTCCATAAACGGCTCGTCACTAAGATCGATACCACCTGTATCGATTATACTAAATTCGCGACCTAACCACTCTCCTGTGGCGTAAATACGGTCTCTGGTGACACCTGGTGTATCTTCAACGATAGAAATTCGTTCACCAGCTATACGGTTAAAAATCGTCGACTTTCCTACATTCGGGCGACCGACAATTGCAATTGTTGGATTTGCCATTCAAACTACCTCCTTGACAAGTTTTCAATCTTTACTAGTTTACCTAATGCCTGTCGAAGATGCAAGAAAAACTAGTGAAATATATGTTTAAAGATGAAAAAAGAACGGTACTGTATAAATGACTTCATTTGTCATTAATTACAGTACCGTTCAACTATCCCTGTCATTCTTCTAATGATCGATCATTCTATACCATAGGCTATACGTTTGACATTCATCAAATGACGTGCTGTTACATTATCCGTTGTACTACTGCCGCCCATGGCACCACAGCCTAAAGTCATTGAAGGTGCCAGTTTTGTCGTCGCTCCGATTGCACCTAAAGCGCCAAGTGTATTGACTAAAATACGAGAGGCTTTCATTTCTAAACCAAACGTTTCCGCATTCGCATCCGTTGTCGTATGAAGAACAGCAGTATGACCTGTTCCTTCATTTGCTAGTAAAGCTTTACATGTATCGACACCTTCTTTGAAAGAAGTTACAGTATACAACCCTAAGATCGGTGTTAGTTTCTCTCTAGAGTATGGATTGTGCCGACCGATCTCTGTCTGTTCTGAAATTAAAATACTGGTACTTGCTGGTACATTAATACCTACTAATTCCGCTACATCGACTGCACTTTTTCCAACTATTTCAGGATTCAGAGTTCCTGTCTCTCTCAAAATGTAACAGCTGACTTTACCCGCTTCTTCCTCATTCATAAAATAAGCATCCTTCGCTTTTAATTGTTCAATGACTTCATTTTTGACAGATGCTTCCACAACTAAAGCCTGTTCTGAAGCGCAAATGATACCATTATCAAAAGTTTTACTGCTGACAATACAGTTTATTGCATGATTAATATCTGCAGAGCGATCGATCAATACAGGAACATTGCCAGGCCCTACACCAATTGCTGGATTTCCCGAGCTATAAGCTGCTTGGACCATTGCCTTGCCACCCGTCGCAAGAATCAAAGAGACATCCGGATGCTTCATTAAAGCTCCTGTTGCTTCTAAAGTGGGCTCTTTGATCACTTGAATCAAGCCTGCCGGTGCGCCAGTAGCAACAGCTGCGTTTTCAATAATTTCAGCAGCTAATAAAATCGCATTCAATGCTTTCGGATGTGGTGAAAAAATAATTGCGTTTCCAGTTTTTAGAGCAATCAATGATTTAAAAATGACCGTTGCCGTTGGATTTGTTGATGGAATCAAGCCAGCAACCACTCCTAAAGGTATACCGATCTCGATGATTTTTTCCTGTTCAAGGCGATTGATGATTCCAACTGTCGCTAAATCTTTGATGCTCTCATACACTTGTTCACTTGCAAAAGTATTCTTGATTATTTTATCAGATACTTTCCCAAATCCTGTCTCTTCATTTGCCGCTATAGCCAATTTTTCTGCATTCTTTAGCGTAGCTTGGTAAACACTTCTAACAACCGCATCTACTTGTTCCTGTGTAAAGTACTCGTACTTCTTTTGCGCATTTTTTGCTGTCTCAACAAGAGTTTCGATTTCTTTTACTTTGATTTCTTCTGTCATATCGGCCACCCCTTCTTTTTTAAACGCTTACAAATAGAGTTTAATCTATTTTAGCCAATTTGTTAGGGACAAATTTAAGAAGATTATGGACAATATTTACTTTTTTCTGTAATTTTTTCACAAAGAATTACACTTGAAAGCGCTACTTATTCAATGTATGATAAGGTTGTAAAATAAATTTCACAAAGAAATGAGGGTTTGTTTATGTGCCGACTATTGATTGTCAGTGATGATCTACAGGAACAATCGATGCTTCAACAATCGATCAACGATTCTTTCATGAATATAAAAATCCTACCTCCAGCTACAACTGAAGTAGAAGCACTAAAAATCACAGAAGAATTTTTACCTGAGATTTTGTTGATTTCGATTGACCATTTGGACATCGACGGATTTATTGTGAAACGAAAAATAGTTCAAACTTTGCCGAATATCAAAGTGATCATTTTGACTGAACACGAGAGCTTTCAAAGCCTTCATCAGGCTCTGCGCTGTGGAGTCATCGACTATTTACTTACACCCGTTGATTTTGATGAATTGAAAGTTGCAATCGACCGTTGTGTCAGATCCTTAAATCAAGTTTCACTCATGGATGTATTAAATAATAAACCAACTGTTTTAGCTAAAGAACAAATCAATACTATCTTAGATTATATTCACGAACACTATAATGAGGAGATCAACTTGACCACCTTAGCTGACATCATGCACCTAAATCGTCACTATGTCAGTCGCTTCTTTAAAGAAGCTGTCGGAATGAATTTCATTGATTATTTAACTGCTTATCGGATTGAAAAAGCGAAACAGCTATTGATGAAAACAGAGGAGCCTATTACTGAAATTTCAGGAACAGTCGGTTATATAGACTCAACATATTTCAGTAAATTATTCAAGAAAAAAGTGGGACAATCGCCTCATCAATTTCGTAAACAGTATCATGGGGAACATACCCCAGCTGATTTAAGAATTATTTATCAATGAACAAAAAAAATCCACGATAAAACTAGAAAACAGTTTTATCGTGGATTTTTATTCTTGATAAACGGTGATAAAAATCAGACCGAGCATTTATACTCTACCTTCAGACTGAAAAATTATTCTGAGTCTGTGTCCTGACCTTTTAATGCATCACCTAAGATATCACCCATTGTGAATCCAGTATTTTCTTCTGGAAGTTCATAATCTTCAACATCTTTTGGTTCTTCTTTAGATTCTGGTTTTGCTTCTAATGCCTTAATACTTAGAGCAATACGATGTTCTTCAGGATTGACTTCTAATACTTTTACTTGGATCGCATCGCCTTCTTGCAGTACTTCATGAGGAGTTGCAATATGTTTATGCGAAATTTGAGAGATATGCACTAAGCCTTCCACGCCAGGGAAAACTTCAACAAATGCACCAAAGCTAGTTAAACGCTTAACAACTCCGTCAAGAACAGAGCCGACAGCTGCTTTATTTTCGATATCTTCCCACGGTCCTGCCAATGTTTCTTTGATAGATAATGAAACACGCTCTTCATCTGGATTGATCGAAAGGATCTTGACTTTCACATCATCTCCAACTGATAAAACATCGCTTGGTTTACCGACATGCTGATGAGCGATTTCTGATACGTGAACCAATCCGTCAATACCGCCTAAATCGATAAATGCACCGAAATCAGTTAAACGAGCAACTTTACCATCCACGATATCACCATCATGCAATGTTGCTAGAATATCTTTTTTCTTCGATTCCTTTTCAGCTTCAACAACAGCTTTATGAGATAAAATCAAACGATTTTCTGAAGGTTCGATTTCAATGATTTTGAACGTCAACGTCTTCCCTTTGTATTCAGAGAAATCATCTACAAAATGATCTTCAACCATTGATGCAGGAACAAATCCACGTACACCAACATCAACAACTAAACCGCCTTTTACAACATTTGTAACAGGTGCTTCGATGATTTTTCCGGCTTGGAAATCTTGCTCGATCTCTTCCCAAACTTTTTTAGCATCTAAACGGCGTTTTGAAAGTAAATAACTGCCATTTTCTTTATCTTTACCGATTGATGTGATGACTACTAAATCTAATATGTCACCGACTTTAACTAATTCATTGATATCTTCTACTTGAGTCGTAGATAACTCTTTTGCGGGAACTACGCCTTCAACACCGGCGCCTTCAATACCAACAATCACTTGTTTGTCCTCAACGGCAAGTACTTCACCCTTAACGATGTCGCCAACGTTTACTTCTTGGACGCTGTTCATTACATCTTCCATTGTTTCATTGCTGTTTTCCATTTGTTTGTCTTCTGTCATGAATACTAATCCTCCTATGCCACCAAAAATTCGTAAAAAACTGACCTACTCCCTTAATAGTACGGGATTTTCCAGAAAAAATAAAGCGATTTCTCTCATTTTCTTTTTTTTCTTTCAGAGAAGAAGAAATTTTCTTGCTTAAAGACAAAGAAACTATATCCTTATCTGATTTGTAAAGGTGAAAGTAGCATTTAACTAGCTGCTAAAATAACTTGCTCAATCGCTGCTACGACCTCTTCTATAGTTAAACCTGTCGTATCGATCTTCACTGCATCTTCCGCTTGCTTTAAAGGTGACACAGCTCGAGTTGAATCAAGGTGATCACGCTGCTCGATTTCTTTTTTCAATGTTTCAAAATCTGTTGTGATTCCTTTTTCCTGATTTTCTTTATAACGTCTTTCTGCCCGTTCTGAAACACTGGCAACCAAAAAGATCTTGACTTCCGCATCTGGCAAGACTGCTGTACCGATGTCTCGGCCATCCATCACTACTCCTCCAGCTTGACCGATCGCTTGTTGCAGTTCGACCATTTTTTCTCGAACTTCTTTATGTTTCGCAACGATCGAGACAGCGTTTGTAACATCCGGCTGTCTAATTGCTTCCGTTACTTCATTGTTGTCGACAAAAACTAATTGCTCTTTATCAGTTTGCTTAAATGAAATCGTATGCTCCAAACATAATTTGACTAAACCCGTTTCATCTTCAAAATCAATATTCTTTTGGATCGCTAAATAGGTCAATGCACGATACATCGCACCTGTATCACAGTATATATAATTTAGTTTTTTAGCTAAAATCTTTGCTACAGTACTTTTGCCGGATGAAGCCGGACCATCGATTGCAATACTAATCTTTTTCATAATGCGCTCCCTTGTTTATCACATAGTAAAAGAGTCTGGTACAAAACGATCACTGTTTTGCTTCAGACCCTTAATAACAGCAGAAAACATTGGGACATTTCCTGCTGCTTTATTTTTTATTATTTTACACGTAGTCGTTGACCTGGTTGTAACATTGCATCGCTAGTCATTCCATTTAATTGTAGTAATTCTTCAAGAGAAATGCCGTTTCTTTCAGCTACTTGTTGAGGTCCTTCTCCTGAAAGTACTTCTGTATAATCACTATCAGCCTCTGTTTGACTTGATGATGGTGTTGTTACACCATTTGGATCTGTTTCACCTTCTGATGATGAAGTAGACTGCTGTTGAGATTCACTTGATGACGAAGGTTGTGTCGTGCTGTTTTTAGTTGACGATTGAACGACAACTGACGATGACGGCTGACTCGCTTGTTTACTTGCATCAGGCTTTTTATCTCTCATTACATAAAGGTAAGTTCCTACTGGAAGTGAAATGATCAATAGTAATAAGATAACTAAAATCGTTAGAAAAACTGTGTTTCCTTTCTTTTGTTGACGCTTTTCTGAACGAGAACCTCCCGCACCCTTTTCTGTATCATAAATTGACTGCTCCCATGGTTCGCGTACACCATTTTTCTTATCTCGTTTACTCACGTATCTGTTCCTCCTAAAAATTCTCTTTTGCTATTATACCACAGCTTTTTCTATGCTGCAGTCTAAAAAAAGATTATTTTCATTCTTTAAATAATCTTATCAAAATGTCCTCCCACCGATCGAGGATTTCGTTTTCTTCTGGTGATTGTACTATTTGTGCTTGATAACTGTCAAAGGATAAGTCGCAATTATCACAGCAGAATCTTTGATGATTTTCTTCTACTTCCTCTGAGAAATACTGTTGAATGAATCGACGTCGGCAGTTTGAATGCTGGATATAGTTTAACATAATTCTCAATTGTTGTTGACGTTCTTTCTCTTTTCTTAATAATCTTTGTTCCAACTCTTCAATTGTATATTCTTGATCCAGAAACCCTTGAATCCATTTTTGTTGGATCTCACTCAATTCTAAATCTGCCAGTTCATTTTCAGAAAGTGAAGATATCAATGCATGTAGGATTTCACGATCCATCCGACTTTCAGATTGAAAATAATAATGGATCGATTCATCGCCTTTTTGATAAAGTAAGATCGCAATACTTTCCAGTCCATCTCGCCCCGCGCGACCGATTTCCTGAACATAATTTTCTAAACTATCCGGACAGTCATAATGAATGACAAAACGAACATCTGGTTTATCGATGCCCATTCCAAAAGCATTCGTCGCACATAAGACATCTAGTTGATTGTGGACAAACTGCTGCTGCAGTAAGCTGCGTTCAACAGGAGTCAAGCCGCCATGATAATACGCTGTTTTCAAGTTCGTTTGTTCTTTGATAAGACGGTCAAGTGCTTCGGCTGTTTTTCTGGTCGCACAATAAATGATCCCTTTTTGTTTCAATTGCATCAGATAAGAAATCAGCTGTTCTTCTTTTTCCGTCGTTTGATCGACCATGAGTCCAATATTCGGCCGATTGACAGAGTATACGATTTGCGACACTTCTCGGCTGTGAGAAAACAATTGAGCGATGATTTCCTCCTTGACTGCTGGTGTTGCGGTAGCCGTTAGTGCTAGTGTTAAAGGAAAACCACATTCTTGCTGAATTTGAGCAAGTTTCGTGTACTCTGGTCTAAAATCGACCCCCCATTGAGCAACACAGTGCGCTTCATCTACAACAAATAGTGACACGGTCTCTTGAGCAAGCTTTGTCCGAACATCTTTTTGCAGCAATGTTTCAGGACTGACAAAAATATAGTTGTATTGACTCAAATGAGCCAATACATATTGTTTTTCAAAAAAGTTCAAGCTGCTATTTAATGCTATCCCTCTTGTTTCTCCTTGCTTTTGTAATTGAATCACTTGATCTTCCATCAAAGATAGCAAAGGCGATACGATAATAACCAATCCTTCAGTAAGTTTTCCGATCATTTGATAACAAAGTGATTTCCCTGTCCCTGTCGGCAAAACAGCCAACGTATCTTTTTTATCCAGCAATTGCTGGATCACTTCTTTTTGTCCTGGTTTAAATGTAGAAAAGCCAAATTTATCATGTAAAAACTGCTCTAGATCAATCATGGCAATTTATCAGCTCTTTCTTTTTTTAGTTTTTCAATTTGATATAACCGATATTCAAAATAATCAAGTTTCTCATTTTCTTGTTTTAAGGAACGATAGATCCATTGTGGACATGGGCTGGAAAGCTGGTCCAAAAATCGATAAGTTTCCTTTGAAATATAGTGTTCAAAAGGGATCTCTTCTGTTAAAGCAAGTTCCAGTAAATGATCTTGAATCGTACTTTTTTTCATCCCTCTTTGTTGTGCAATTGCTTCGATTGAAGTCTCTTGATGTAAGTAGCTTTTTGTTTGATTCATACTCTGATTATCATTTTTTGTTATAAAGGGTTGAATCGATTGTTTTAAAAACGTTTCTTCCGGCATATTTTCAATCTCATAGAGTAAATGGTGCAGCCGATCTTTTTTTATTAGAAGCTGTTCAAATGGAGTTGATTCTTTCTGCAGTATTTGAGCGGCGATCTTGCCGATTTGCTGATAACCAGAAAATTGCTGGGCAAAATAATCAGCTTCGCTTTTTGATAAACGTGATAGTAAAAAATGCCATTCGGCTTTCATCGTTTGAATCAATTCTTTTTTTGAAACGGATGCGATTCTGCGTTTTAAGAAAGCTTGATAAAACGGTGATTGCTCGAGCGGGATATATTCTTTATCTCCATAAGATAAATGAGAAGTCACTTGTACTAAAAATTGCAAAAAACGCCAGATTTCTTCGTCTGTTTTGCCAAAGCGATAATTATCCAACCAATGAATCGATTGATCGCTTTCTGATAATAATCGTTTTCCTTGCGTTGTTATCTGAACTTCTCCCGTTAAATCTGTTACCAATAATTGAGCTTCGTTCAACGTGTGTATCTGCTTGTTGAATTCCTGTTCCGACAATTCTGGACACAGTTGAAAAAAACGAAGATTTTCATAAAGAAAACCATAGACTAAAACGGAGCTTGTTCGCTTTCCTTTTAAAAGGTGATATAATGTCGATGTTCGAACCTTGTATCCGTGCTGAAATAACGTTAAAATAAAGTGCGGCTCCATTGTTTCACCTCTTTAAATGCTAGAATAGGATGTGTCACTATGTTATGTAAAATAATTCCAGATAAATGTATTGCCTGCGGGCTATGTCAAATCTATGCGCCTGAAATTTTCGATTATGACGATGATGGGATCGTACTCTTAAATCATGATCATTCTGCCCAACAGGAAATGATCAGTGAAAATGAACAGTCTAATGTCTTAACAGCGTACCGCAAATGTCCTGTCCGTGCAATAGAGATCACTGAAAAATAAAGAATAACAGAAAATGGATGCCATATATCGCCTCCGATTCTGTTATTCTCTATTTTTTTACTTTATATTCTTTAGCCAGTTTATTAAATGCTCAGCTATTTCATGTTGTTGTTCTTCGTTATCGATCGATGCAGGATGATCCCCTTTTTGTTCGCCATAGCTTCCAAAACCTGCGTGATTCCCTCCGCTTATTTTTTCATAAAGCGTCTGTTTCGGTAAATATCTTTTTGACTCATCATAAGCTGTCCAGTTCAATACGCCATCTTCTGAACCCGTCAACGATAAAACCGGTCCTGTAAATTTCGCTAAACTTCCTTTTTCATCTGGGTAACTTGCAAGAAAAAAAACACCTTTAGGAGCAGCTTGTTTCTCTTGGTCTGCTGCGAAACGACTAGCCATGACACCACCCAAAGAATGTCCTCCGATCACATAATTGCTCAACTGGTTCTTTTGGATCACTGCTTCTGCCTTGTTTTGTCCTAATACTGCTAGATTTAACGGTTGTTTCACTAAATAAACTGAGTATCCAGCTTCAGCAACTTGTTCAGCCCACAAGCTGTAACTAGTATTTTCTACTAAAGCACCTTGATAAAAAATCACTGATGGTTTTTCTGGATCACCTCTAAATACTAGAGTCCCATTTTCATTTTTGGCTTTTTCAGCACTTTCGATCGCTGAGGTAGTTGGCGTATAGGTGATCGTTTTAAGATAAAACAGACCGATCAACAGCAGCGCAACAATCACTCCTGCTATCCAAAGCAAGCGTTTTTGCCATTTTTTCAATTTAGATTCGCCCCTTTCTTTTCCTTTATATTTTATCAGAAAGAAGCACATTAGCAGATAATTTTGTTTTCAAATAAAAAAGAATCGAGGATGCTCCCCGATTCTTTCATCTATACATTATTTCATTATTGGTTTTTTATTTCCTAACTGATGTTGTTTCCTAGAAAGCCATGGTAATAACTTGGCGTGAAGGACTAAGAAAACAGCACTCACGATAGCTCCTTTGATTAAATTGAATGGAAGAATACCGATCGTTACGTATTTCGCTAAAGACATTCCTAAGAATTCTCCAGCCGACAGACCGAACAGCTTCAAATAAATTGGTGTAATCACAAAGTAGTTAGCCACACACATGAATATAGTCAGACTAAGAATTCCCGTTACCACACCGAATACTTTATTTGTTGTTTTGTGGCTTCCTCGTTTAAAAAAGTAATACATCGGCAAGGTGAACATTGTGCTTGCCAAAAAGCTTGTAGCATCTCCAACAAAATTTTGCGGCGATATTCCCGTTGTAAACAAATGCAGAGCAGATCTAATAAAAGCTGTACTGATTCCTGCCAGCGGTCCAAATAAGAACATGCTGATCATGACTGGAATATCACTAAAATCGATTTTCAAGAAACTGAATGCAGGCATGATTGGAAAAGCCACGAACTGTAATACCACCCCGATTGCTGCTAGCATTGCTACACTTACCATTTTTTGTACCTTGTTGTTTCGCATATGAAATCCTCCTGTTAAGGACCCATCTTCAAATGAACTTTTCTAAACCAACACTTTCAACTAAGATTCTCGTTTAACTGTGAGCAGCGCTTGATGACCTTCCAATTATAAGACCAAAAAAACTTAAGTGACTCAAAACGGTAACAACTTCTGCTAAGCATCATACCTGATCTTACACGGTCATAGACCATAAATAACATCATCTACTTCTAATTAATTTTAGGTACTTTAACTTTTAGAAGTTGATGAGATCGAAGCCTAGCGTAGTGATTCACAGCAAAAAAACTCTATTTTCCAACAGGGAAAATAGAGTAGAGTTATCTTATTTGAAAAATGCCAATTCAAATAAGCCCTATCTTCTTTATCCAGACTTTACTGTCGGTATTGGATTTTCACCAATTCAACTACTTCAAAAGAAGTAGGTCGTGGACTATAACCACCGGTCGGGAATTTCACCCTGCCCCTGAAGACGAACCTTTATTAATTTTTTAGTACAACTACAGTATACAACCTTTTTGAGAAAAATCAATCTTTATGTTCATATTATCACATAACTTTTCATCTATTCAGACAAAATTTGCTAGCTTCACATTGTTTTTTGAATAATTATGAAACTGTATACATTAACTGAGGGGACCAAAACAGTTGCTTCTGCTTCCACCTTTTATAACGTTTTAGAGTGCGAAGCAAAACCATTTTTTAGTTTTGTCCCGCACTCCTTCTCTCTTTATTTTGACTGGTTCATCAACACGCTGATTTCTTTTTTATTCAACGAACGGTACTCACCCGGACGAAGTCCTTTTAATGTTAAATCACCGTATTTTTCTCTTTTAAGTTTTTGAACTGGATAACCAACTGCTTGGAGCATATTTTTCACTTGGTGGTTACGCCCTTCATGGATCGTCAATTCGACAATACTTGTATTTGTCTTTAAATCAACAGAAATGATTTGAAAAGCTGCTGGCGCAGTTTTATAGCCGTCGATTTTGATTCCTTTTGTTAAGGGAAGAAAATCATGCTTTTTAGCTAAGCCTTTGACCTTTGCTACATATACTTTATCTACCTCATGGCTCGGATGTGTCAAACGTTGTGAAAATTCACCATCATTTGTCAATAACAGCAATCCTGATGTGTCATAATCCAATCGACCGACTGGATAGATGCGTTCTTTGATATGAGTAAAGTAGTCAGTAACGACTTTCCTTCCCTTATCATCTGATACTGCTGAGATCACTCCTTTAGGCTTATAGAACAAATAATAACCGTACTCTTCTTTATAGATCGGCACATTATCGACTTCTACTAGATCACTTTTCCCAACTTGTGTTCCAAGTTCACGTACGATTTTTCCATTTACTTTGACTCGACCACTCACAATATATTCTTCTGCTTTTCTGCGGGATGTGATGCCGGCATGAGCAATTACTTTTTGAAGTCTCTCCATTTAGCTTTCTTCCTCCGATTCGTTGATCTCCGTTTGTTCTTCTTCATTTAATTCTTTATAGCGGTCAAAAAAGAGATCTAATGGCAATTCTTCAGCGATTTCTTCTTCCATTTGCTGAATATCCGGCAACTCTTCTAATGATTTTAAACCAAAATAATCCATGAAATAGGCAGTCGTCCCATATAAAATTGCACGCCCCGGGCCGTCTACTCGCCCTTTTTCTTCTATTAATTGACGTGCAACCAATTTTTGCATGGAACCTGCTGACTGAACTCCTCGGATCTCGTCAACCTCTACCCTTGAAATTGGTTGTTTATATGCTACGATCGACAATGTTTCTAATGCAGCTTGTGATAAAGCATTTGAAATCGGTGATTGCGCATATTTTTTCAACAATGGCGCAAAGATTTTTTTTGTTGATAAGACAAAATGATTGCCAACTTCTAATATATTCAATGCAGATTGATCATCTGCTTCATAGCGCTCTTTTAATGCAGTCAGTGCTTCGTAAGTTTTCGCTGTAGAAAGTTCTAATAAATACGATAATTCTTCCAGTCCGATTCCTTCTTCACCAACAACGAATAGAATCGCTTCGATTTGACTAATTGTGGTCACGCTGTTTCCTCCGTACTAGATTCGATCTCATTTGCTGTATTGTATAGCAAAATCGTGCTGTAATTTTCTTCTTGCTCAACATGGATCGACCCTTTTTTCATCAACTCTAATAATGCCATGAAAGTTGTGACGATCTCCTGTTTTGAATGGGATGTAAAAAAATCTTCAAAATTCACTGGTGTTTGCCGATCGATTTGAGCCATCTTTTGTGAGATCGCAGTTATTTTTTCTTCGATCGACACATCATCTCCAGCCACTGTCGTTTTTACAGGCTGTCGATTTTTTTTCTTTTCAAGCATTGCATGAAAAGCCAAAAATAAATCGATCGTATTTAATTGATTGGGTTCCAGCAAAGGATTGTCTTCCTTATATTCATCGACATCCATTGGCTCTTTCGTAAAATAAAGACTTCGTTCAGACTCTTTTTCATGTAAAAGTCCTGCTGCATATTTAAATTTACGATATTCCAACAATTGGGCAACAAGTGCATCCCGCGGATCTTCACCAGTTAAAAGCTCATCATCATCTGTCACTTCCAACTCTTGTTTCGGCAACAGCATTTTACTTTTGATAGCCATCAATGTTGCTGCCATAACGATATATTCTCCAGCCACTTCCAGTTCCAAGGTTTTCATCGTGTGAATATAATTCATATATTGTTCTGTTACAGCAGCAATCGGAATATCGTAAATATCAATTTCAAGTTTCTTGATTAAATGTAAAAGAAGATCAAGCGGTCCTTCAAATACATCTAACTTTACATTCATTTCTTGCAAGATCATCCAACTTTCTTTTTCGACTCTCTAGTTTACCATAAAATTTATTCATTGTGTTCTTTCCATTTAGATAAATAAGCAGAAGTGGCAGCAGTGCCGTATAATTTCAGCTCTGGATATCGCTCCAGCACTTCGTTCAAAAGCTCAAAGCCAAGTTTTTCGCCACGAAAAGAAGGCGTGATCGAAATATCATGAACGACTATCCCAACAGAATCTTCTAACTCGATCCCTATGATTCCTTGGATATTCTGTTCTCCATCCGGTGTCCAAAGAAGTAAATGAAGATTTTCGTCATTTTCATACATATCGATTTCTTTCAACAACGAACGATATTCTGTCAGTTTTTGGTGGAAACTCAACAAACCCATAGCTATTTTCCGCTGTTCTTTTCTATAATACGTTAACATGATCTCACCTTCCTCTGTAGAGTACCTACTTTGATCAGGCTCTTGGAAAATGCTGTTTATAAACATCTGCCATTCGCTGTTTTGTGATATGAGTGTATATCTGAGTAGTTGAAATATCCGCATGCCCAAGTAGTTCCTGGACGATACGTAAATCTGCGCCATTTTCCAACAAATGAGTAGCAAAACTATGTCTTAAGGTATGCGGTGTGATATTTTTATCGATCCCCGCTTCTTGGACGATCTGCTTCAAGTTTTTCCAAACTCCCTGACGAGAAAGCGGCTTGCCATGATGATTTACAAATAGATGTGTTTCATTGGGATTTTTTTTAGTTAACATAGGACGGGCTTCTTCTAAGTACTTTTCGATCCATTGTATCGCATAATCCCCTAAAGGAATGATACGTTCTTTGTCTCCTTTACCAATCGTTTGTAATAAACCGATCGATAAATGTAGATCGCCAATTTTTAAATCTACAAGCTCACTCACACGTAATCCTGTAGCATACATCACTTCTAGGATCGTACGATTTCTGATGCCTAATGGTTTTGTTGTATCCGGCGTTTCGATCAAAGCCGTAACTTCCTCTATCGAAAGAGTACTAGGTAGTTTTTGCGCTTTTTTCGGCGAATCGATATGCTGCATCGGATCATGATCTGTCAGGCGTTCCTGTCTCAAAAATTGATGAAACCCTCTCAAAGTCGAGATCATACGAATGATCGTAGCAGAAGAATTACTGTCATTACTCAAGGATTGTAAATATTCCATAATTATGTATCGGTCAACTGATTGCCAAGAGTCTAGTTGTTGTTCTTTCAAAAAGGCATTATATTTATGTAAGTCGCGTTCATAGCTTTTTCGTGTGTTAAGGGAAAGCCCGCGTTCGATTTGCAGGTAGTGCAAATAATCGGTTATTTGTTCTTCCATTCATTTTACCTCATTTCTTTTTATTATCATATCAAAGAATGCTGACCTCTGACTAGTCTCCACAAGAAAAAAGCATAGCTTCTTCTCTCTAACACTTTAAAAATGACTGAAATATAACTCATCAAAGTCATATCTCAGCCACTTAAGGATTTAAGTTCTTGTTAATCCACGTATTGATTTAGAAATTTATTGACCTCTTCCTTGTAGGCTTTTGAATCAATAGAATAAGCCTTGGCGTGTTCAGCGCCTTCAACAACATATTTCTCTTTTGGTGCGTCAGTTGCATTATACACCTCATCCAGCATTTCAAATGGGACAAATGTATCAGCATCACCATGAATAAATAGCATCGGTGTTTTATTTTTTTTCAATTGTGCAACAGAACTTGCTTCACCAAAGAAATAGCCTGCACGAATTTTAGTGATCATACTTGTTACTGGAATCAACGGAAAGGCCGGTAAATTAAACATGTCTTTCAATTGATAAGTCAATTCTTCATTGACTGAAGAATAGCCACAATCTTCAACGATCGCCTTAACATTTTGAGGCAATTTTTCACCACTTGTCATCATGACTGTCGCGCCACCCATACTAATCCCATATAATGTGATTTGTGCATTTTCTCCATTTTTATCGATCATTTGGTCGATCCAGTTAAGATAATCTTTACGTTCCGGCCAGCCAAAGCCGATATATTCTCCTTCACTTTCACCATGTCCGCGAGCATCAGGAACTAAAACATTATATCCCCAGTCGTGATACATTTTTGCAAACTTCGCCATTGTTTCTGCGGTTCCCATGTAACCATGAGCCATAATCACATTTTTATCCGTTTTTTCATCCGCTGGCAAATAGATGGCATGAAGCTTTAATCCATCTTCCGATTTTATTGACCAATAAGAACGGTTTTGATCATCTTTGAACCACTGTTCTTCTGGACTTTTTGCCTCTATATTAGTGCCTGGAGTATCTCCTGCTAAAAAATCTTTTTCAGAGGGAACCACTGCGTAATTATAGAAGTACAGCCCTGCGCCGATCAAGATGATCGTGATGACCACAAAAACGGCAATCAATATCTTTACTATTTTTTTCATTTACTGACCCCTTACTTCATAATAGTGCTTTATCATTGAGAATCACCATTTCTCTCAACGTATTATTCACTTTTTAAATCCTTAAATAGTATAAAGTTTTATTCTCTTTTTCGCAATCTTAATCACAAATCATTTCATTTTTTTCATGCTGGTAATCATGAAAAAGCATCTCATAATTTTGTTTGATCGTTCGCGCTTCAGAAAGTTTCAGTGAGTAAATTTCTTCAAGTGTAAAAAAAGCTGCAGCACTTGTTTCAATACCCGGCTTGATTTTTTGACTAGCTGGCTGACATCGTATAAAAAATTTATACACATAGGTCAATGATGGCGGGTATTCATGTTTGGCTTTATCTAAAACTGCTATTAGTCGTTCCGCTTTGACTTTTAGTCCTGTCTCTTCGAGAACTTCTTTTTCCGCAACTTCCTTTGGAGAATACCCGATATCAGCCCAACCACCCGGTAAAGCCCAAGAATCATCACTTTTTTCTTTAACCAACAATAATTTGCCTTCTTGATTGAAAACAACTGCTCGAATATCGACTTTGGGCGTCGCATACCCTTCATCTTTGTCGAAAAATATCATAAGTTCTTGTTCAGATAACTCCGGATATAGTAAGTGAGTGAGTTCTTTAGCAACGATCGAGAGTTCCTCGTATCGTTCTTGATCAAAAATATCTTTGCCAAACTGTTTACCAGTCTGTGCGATCCCTTGAAGCTTCGACAATAAAATACTTAATTCCTTCTCCAATACTACCACCTCATTTTACCTATTATACCAAAAGGAATGGCTATTTACGCAGAGTGAACAAAAAAAGGACTGAGACATAACTCTACAAGTTACGACCCAGTTCCTTTAAAAATGAATAAACAGTGAAAACAAAAGTAAATACTAAGCTTCGACCATACCGGCTAGCCAAATTGTAACTGCTGAAGCACTAAGACTTGAAGGCCCAGAAAATAAGCTCAACTCTTCTGTCTCAATCTCATTATTTTTCAATTATTTTTTGTTTTCGATCAATTTAAAACTTGACCATGGTTTTAGAAAATCTAATAAAAATAGTTCGTCATCAGAGATACGGCCAACCACATTTACCCGACCATCGTTTTTCATTGGCTTCAGCGCAATTTGTGTTTCTCCTTTATATTGACCATAACCCACATTGTCGATCAAAACATCACCTTTAGTCATGTCGATCGTATTATGCGCTGGAAATTCACGATCTTTGAAGTGGATACGGGTCATCGTAGAACGTAAAATATATTCTGAGCGATCACCGCGGTAACTGTGCAGGCTAGTAAATAAAACTTCTTTTTCATCATCTGAAATATCGGCTGCAACATCTACTTTTACAGATGGATATTCGGCATTGAAGGCCTCTGCCATTGCTTTTAATTCAGCTTCTGAAGCATAAGCGTTCCCTACTAAAATATCATCGATCAAGCCCGTTAAAACAAGATGTTTTACTTGTGTAGCAATTTCAAGATCACGATGATCTTCTAGCGAACACAAGCCGTCTTGTGTCGGCCACGGACCAAACGTTGCGTCATGTGAATTCACAAAGGCCATTGTATTTAAATTATATTTTCTGAATTTCTCAGAACAAAAAACAAAATGATCATAACTTAAACCTGAATAGCGATGCGGATAAAAATTATGTGAACCTAATAAATTCTCTGTGTTGGGTGAATAGCTCATGATATTATCAACATAACTTGTACCGGTACTCATATTGATTTCTATTTTGATTCCATAAGGGTTACGGGTCATTTTTGCTTCTTCCGCTCCAGTAAAACCGATATCTAAACGTACACCATAAGCGCCCATTTCATTGAAGAATGATAAATCATCATAAGAAATCTCTAATTGTTCAAATAAAGCAGGATTGATATCTACCATAACTTCCATGCCCAGACTATTTGCGTAGTCTGCGACTTTTTTAAATTCTGCTAATACTTTTTCTTTATTTTCTGTAATTTGAAGCAAGCTGGTAAATACACGTTTGAATCCATATTTATGCGCTAAGTCTAAATATTCTTTGTCCTTTTCAAAAGTTGAACGTTCTGGATAAATCGAAATGCCTAATTTTCCCATTGTGCTGCCCCCTAAGAGTTTTATTGATTATAATGTATCCATTTTCATTATAGCAGAATGAAGAAAAGTGGTCTACACCTTTCCTAAATTTTAAAAAAAATCTATTTTGACTAGCAGTTATATCGATCATTTGTTATCATGAAATGTAAACTATTTTTGAAAGGAAGAATTAACCTTATGAAAACCAAAAAATTCATTGCTGCTGCTACACTCCTAGCATCATTAGTGTTCTTTACAGCATGTGGATCTAAAACTGAAAACAAAGCAGATTCATCTTCAAGCCCAGAAACAAAAACATCTGAATCCGTTGACCTGAATGCTTTAGAATTACCTCAACTATCAGAAAAAGTTAGTGAAGATGAAGATTTAGTTGAAATGGTCACAACAGAAGGCACGATCGAAATCAAGCTTTTTCCAAAACAAGCACCAAAAACAGTTGAAAACTTTATGACTCATGCAAAAGACGGTTATTATGACAATGTTACTTTTCACCGTGTGATCAAAGATTTCATGATCCAAGGCGGCGATCCTAAAGGTGATGGGACTGGCGGAGAAAGTATCTGGGGCGATTCATTTGATGATGAATTCAGCAACCAACTATACAACATTCGCGGTGCACTATCTATGGCAAATGCTGGTACAGATGCTGATGGCAACGGAACAAACGGCAGCCAATTCTTTATCGTCCAAAATGATCAAGATGTTTCTGATGGACTATTGAAAGATGACTACCCACAAAAAATCATTGACGCTTATAAAAAAGGCGGAACACCATTCTTAGATGGAAAGCATACCGTTTTTGGTCAAGTGACCAAAGGAATGGACGTTGTCGATAAGATCGCTTCAGCCGAAACAGACGAAAGTGACAAACCGAAAAAAGATATCCGTATCGAGAAAATCAACATTTTACAAGAAGCTAAATAATGATAAAATGAAACCGGACATGACCTTGTGTTATGCTTCGGTTTCTTTATTGTTCTTAATTAGGAGGTACGTATGATGAAAATAGTTATTGCGGGTCCTGTCGGTAGCGGGAAAACTACATTTGCCAGAGAATTAGCCAAAGAACAAAAAGTTCCACTATATGAACTTGACAATCTTATTTGGCAACGAACACCACAAGGAGATCAACGCTTTTCTAAAGAGAAATCTGCACAACTATTACAAGATATTTTAAACTATCCAGAATGGATCATTGAAGGGACTACCACTCAATCCTGGATTCAAGATGCATTGATTCAAGCGGATAGTGTTTTACTTTTACTCCCACCTTATCCTATACGCCTATATCGTATTCTGAAGCGCTTCATCAAGCAAAAGTTGCAGCTAGAACAAGCAAATTACACTCCAACGATAAACTTGCTAAAAATGATGTTTGTGTGGAATCATCACTATGAAACAAAAAATAAATTGGAACTGCAGCAATTGATTGCAACAAGTCCTGCTAAACTGCATATTTTAAAAGGCCGAAACGCTTATTCTGCATACAAAAAAATGATTGAGACATAACTAGTTACGTCATATCCCCATCATAATGTATTTTGTCTATTCTTTTTTAACCTATTTTATCTAGTGCTTGTTGCGGTACTTGGTCTTTTGTTACTTCTTCATAAGTTTCAACATGGGCACCCTTATTATAAATTTTTAAATAGCGATCTTGGATCAATTCATGATCTGCAGTGAAGGTGATCGCTCGTTTTTTGCCTTCTTTATCTACTGCTTCTTGTTTATATACCGCAATACCGTGTTCAATGACTTCATTGGCTTCTTTAGTCTTCACGTAGACTTCACCTTCTGTAACCAATGGATTCAATTGATCCAATACACCTGGAAGCTCGCCAGACTGATTTTGCGTGTATGCTTTAGCTCCAAAAAGAGCAGCTGCTCCAAGTAAAAGAAAAATTCCGATCGTTTTGACTAATTTCATTTTTGTTCCTCCAAATTTATTTGATAAAACTACTTTAACAATAAATATAAAAAATGAAATCAGACAAATTAATGAATTTTCTTTCCAACCTTCGACCTACTTTTTTCTAAGACCAGCAGTAGATAAACACTCTGTTCAATTATTTTTGAAAATAGCGATGATTTCTTCTTTTTTCAAGCTCATGATTCCAGAAGTACTTAACGAGGCCAATCCAGTCGCAATGACCCAGACTTTGATAAATAACTTGTTTAAATTTTCTGGTGAAATCGCTGTATAACGTTCGTCTCCTTTTAAACTTTTAGTGAATAAGTCCAAAGTCAACTGATTGATTTGTTGGCCATATGAATGATGCTCAACAAATAGAACGATAAATAAATTTCTCTTTGTCTTAGCAAATTCAATGTAATTCAAAACGAAGTTGATTAAAAAATCGTCCGATTGAATTGTCGAAAAATAGTCTTTCTCCAGAGATTTATAAATTGTTTGTAGCAGCGTCAATTTTAAATCTTCCATATTTTTGAACTCCAAGTAGATCGGCTGAGTTGAGATTCCCATGTGCTCAGCTACATTTCTTGCAGTTATTGCAGAAAAACTTTTTTTTTCTAGTAAATCAGAGGCAGCAGCTAAAATATGTTGCTTTTTATATACTTTTTTCCTAACCAAAAAAATCCCTCCATACCTATGCTTCTTTAAATATTTATTTAAATTCCATTTATTATTATTACATTTTACACTGTTTTAAGTGTTTATTTTCTCAATAATTATAGATATGGTGGAAAAATATGATAATTTTCAAACGAAATACGAAATAAGATTGACCAATCAGAGTTTGACAGGATATAGTAAACTTATCAATTGATAACGGAGGTAGTCTTCATGTCCAGCGATCAGCATTCGCGTCAGCCATTTTTTTTACATACTGATAAAAAAACAGAGAAAGAAATCATTCAAAACAGAAATTATTACCTTTTGATCGGCTACTGTCTACTCCTGATCTTGATCGGGCTGAGTAGTGAATCTTTCAATACACTTTTAGGAGGCATGCTTCGGATTTTAACTTCTCCTAGTAATTTACTTACTGATTACATTGCTTTAGGTAGCTTCGGCAGTGCCTTTGTTAATAGTGGTTTACTCACCTTATTTAGTGTACTGATTGCTAAGAAAGAAAAAATCCCTATCAATGGTGCTATGATAGCTGCGTTGTTCACTGTATCGGGGTGTTCTTTTTTTGGAAAAAATATGTATAATTCTATTCCAATTATCATTGGTGGAATTTGTTATGCTAAAATTGTTAAAAAGCCCTTTTCTCAATTTATTGTCGTTAGTTTATTCGGCAGTGCATTGTCACCGATCATTAGCTTTTTCACTTTTGGCTTATCGATCCCTTTGATGTTTTCTTTGCCATTAGGCTGCATTATCGGTATTTTTATCGGTTTGATCTTGCCGCCGCTCGCTTCTCATGTTCTAACTTTCCATCAAGGATTTTCTTTATATAATGTTGGATTCACTTCTGGATTGATCGCTATGATGTTTACTGGTGTACTTAGAATGTTCGGCGTGAGCATCGAAGGAAAAAACGTTGTATCTGACGATTATCATAATCAATTACTATTTTTTATGTTATTTTTATTTTTTCTGATATTTATTGTAGGGTTTATCATTAACCACTTTTCCTTTAAAGGGATCAAGGAGATCAGTCGCACCTCCGGGAAATTGATTACTGATTTTACATTTATCTCAGGAATTGGTGCAACAATGATGAATATGGCTTTTATGGGGTTGCTCCTGATCGGTTATACTCAGTTTAGTCATTGTACTCTTAATGGCCCCATTGTTGGTGCTATCCTATCAGCAGTCGGCTTCAGTGCTTTTGGTAATCATCCATTAAATAGTCTCCCCTTGCTTATCAGTGTCTTTTTCACTGCACAATTATCATCTGTTTTTGCTGTCGATCAGACAACTGTAGCTCTAGCTGGAATTTTTGCCACTGGGTTGGCGCCGATCGCTGGATATTATGGTTTTCACTATGGTCTTGCTGCCGGTTTCCTGCATATGTCATTGGTTACTAATGTGAGTTACCTTCATGGTGGATTAAATCTTTATAATAACGGATTTTCTACTGGTTTTGTTGCGGCTGTCATGGTACCATTACTAGATAATATTTTACAAATCAGAAAGGTGAAACAACATGCAAGAAAGAGAAAAAGCTAAGCGTATTATAGATGAGCTTCTCACTTATTTTTTTTCAAATGATATTGAGGACATCCGAATTGGACTCGATTTTACATCTGAAGGTTTTTATATAGAAATGCAAGGACAAACCAAAGACGAACCAGAAGGTGTTTTGAACTTATTGGAATTGTTGAATACACCAAGAGATTTGAGTATTGAAAGCTATTATGATGAGCTGCTGGGCATCACCCATCATGAAGAAGAAGATTATCATTTACTAGGTTTAATGATTGACGAGGCCGAAATCAATTTTGACTCTCCTATTTTCGATATTAAGGTTTTTAGAAAAAAATGATCGTAAAAGCTTGATATAAAAGTATATTAAAAAATGTACTGGGACATAACTCTTAGAGTTACAACCCGAGTACATTTTTTTAATACACAGCACGAGCTCCGCCAATCAATTTCGGTCGACTATACAAAAAAGTCGTATGTGCTTCACCAATTTCCTTGATAGTTGTTCTGATTGGGATCTGTACATGTTTCACATGCATACCGATAGCCGTATCTCCTATATCGATTCCCCCTCTAGCAACGATTTTTTCTACCACGACTGGATCAGTAAATAATTGAAAGGCTGCAACAGCAGCTGCGCCGCCTGCATGAAGGGCAGGAACAACAGACACGATTTCAAAATCATGTGCTTCAGCAACTTCTTTTTCAATGACCAATGCCCGATTGATGTGTTCACATCCTTGTACAGCAAGGTATACCCCTTTTTTATCCAGATGCTCTTTTAGAGTCGAAACGATCCCTTCACCAACATCAAGTCTAGAATTTTGACCGATCACGCCACCAAGTATTTCGCTGCTACTGCACCCTAAAACAAAAATGTCTCCAGCTTTGAATGACGTTTTTTCAAAATATTCTTGTATCCCTGTCGTTAACTGTTCCTGATAGCTATTTCGTTCATTCATCACTCACGCCTCCCGTTCTTATTCATTTTGTTCATTATGCACAAGATTTATTCTTTAGTCAAAAAAAATCGTGAAAAATAACTCAATGAGTTACCTTTCACGACCTTGATCTTATTTACCATCTACGATATTTAAACGAACTTTCTTAGGTCCATCCACGCGTACACTGTAAACAATCGTACGGATTGCTTTAGCAACACGGCCTTGTTTACCAATAATACGACCAATATCTTCAGGTGATACAGTTAAATTATATTCTAGAAAAGCATCAGACTCTTCTACTTCCAATTTAACCATCTCAGGTTGACTGACTAATGGACGAACGATAGTTAAAACTAACTCTTTCACATCTGCCATAATCGGTCACCTTATTTCTTTTCTAATTTAGCTTCGTGGTGTTTTTTCATAACGCCTTCTTTTGAAAGGATGTTACGAACTGTATCTGAAGGTTGAGCACCTTTAGACAACCAGTCTAAAACTAAATCTTCTTTTAAAACTACTTCTGCAGGATCTTTCAAAGGATTGTAAGTCCCAACAGTTTCGATGAAACGTCCATCACGTGGAGAACGAGAATCAGCGACTACGATACGGTAAAAAGGACTCTTTTTAGAACCCATACGTTTTAAACGAATTTTTACTGACATTTTATCTATTACACCTCCATTAACTTAATCACAAATGTTAGTTTAACAGATTTCAAGTGTGCTGTAAAGAGTTTTTTCTTGACACCCTTAAAATTGCTTCATTCTATTGATCTATACAGGTTTTCATCTTTTTATGATATACTACTATTACCTTGGCAGGGGCAATTATTTGCTTCAAAAATCAGTCTGGCGATTTTCTCTTGAGAAGAACCAGACTGATTTTTTAAAACACTGAAACGTAATAGTCGAAGCATGCTTTTTGCTTGAAGCCGATCGACTGATAGAGGCCCATAGCAGCTGCATTCGTTGACTCAACTTCTAAATAAATTTGTGAGTAGCCTTCTCTTTTTAACTGTGAAACAATCGTTGTTAAAATTTTACGACCGATTCCTTTTCCGCGTTGGTCAGTTCGAACAACAAAGCCATAAATTCCACACTCTTCTTGATTTTTTTCGAGTCGAATACTGGCTATGAGTTCTTTCCCTTCTTTAAGCACAAGAGTTTTAGCCAAATCGATTTCATCAATCGGCTGAATCTTCTCAAACTCTGATTCTCCATCCAGCTGTGCGATTTTACTGGCATCAGCTTTTTCAGCTGATACTAATGAACACTCTTCTGAATGGATTTCTGTCTTACTATCGAATAACATCGCATATTCTGAGAAAGAGTGGCTATAAAGTTTCATTTCTTTGATGAAAGATACAATCAAGTTATCTCTTTGGTCAACGATCCATAATAACCGTACAAACTTTTTTTTCTGAGCAAAGATGCGTGCGGCTTCATGCATAGGAGCAATTGCTTCATTAGTCGTTGCAATCATAGTTACCTCTAACTCCTCAGGGTCATAGCCGCTTAACGCTGTATAGCCCAAAAGCTCTTCATCTTTCCAGAGCAACAGATGCTGGACTTTCTCCGTCGATTCCATAAAAAAACTTAAGTCTAACTTATATTCCACACCAAGTAATTGTTGATTTCTAGCTTTTAACAGCTTGATCTGGCTTAACTCCGTTTCACTGAGCTGTTGCTTTATACTAAGATTAATATCGAGTTCCTCACCTTCATGTTTTTTTACTGAATTGTAGCTTAATTTGAACGAAACAGCAATCCTATTTTGATCTACTCTATACTAAAATAGAGACAAGCGTCAGTTCAGCAAATCAAAATACAAAAAAACTACCCAACTTTGAAAAAATCAGGTAGTTTTTTTAATGAGCTTACTGTTAAATTATTTTTTCTTCTTTTTCTTCTTTTTGTTTTTCTTGACCATTCGGTTCATTGCCATTTTCCCAAGTTTTCCTTTGATACCGCCACCCAGCATTTGATCCATACCAGGGATATCCATATTACCTTTAGACATTTGCTGCATCATTTTCTTAGATTCTTTGAACTGTTTGATCATTCGGTTGACCTCAACAACACTGTTCCCAGAACCTGCGGCAATCCTTCTGCGTCTACTTGGATTCAGTAAATCAGGATTTTCTCGCTCTGCTGGTGTCATTGAAAGCACCATTGCCTTTTTACGTGCAACATCTTTAGGATCTACTTTGACATTTTCAAGACCAGGCATTTGACTCATGCCAGGGATCATTTTTAAAAGATCTTCAATCGGTCCCATTCCCATGACTTGATCTAATTGCTCGATAAAGTCATTGAAATCAAAGCTGTTTTCTTTCATCTTTGTTGCAAGTTCTTCAGCTTTTTTCTCATCATAATCCTGCTGTGCTTTTTCGATCAGCGTCAGCATGTCTCCCATGCCTAATATACGGCTGGACATACGATCTGGATGGAAAATTTCTAGATCAGTTAATTTTTCACCTGACCCAATAAATTTGATTGGTGCACCTGTAACAGCACGTATAGAAAGCGCCGCACCACCACGCGTATCCCCATCCAATTTTGTGATTACGACACCAGTGATACCTAGCTGCTGATTGAAGCTCTCTGCAACATTCACCGCATCCTGTCCTGTCATTGCATCAACAACAAGTAAAATTTCATCTGGTTCAGCGACTGCTTTGATTTGTTTCAATTCATCCATGAGCGCTTCATCAACATGAAGACGTCCTGCTGTATCGATCAAGACGTAGTCATTTTTCTGCTCTTTGGCTAAGGCCATCCCTTGACGGACGATCTCAACAGGATCAGTATCTGTTCCCATATCAAAGACAGGTACATCTAATTGCTGACCTAAGACTTTCAATTGATCGATCGCCGCTGGACGATAAACATCGGCTGCGATCATTAAGGGCCGCGCTTTTTCTGTTTTGATCAAGTGATTTGCTAATTTACCGCCGAAGGTCGTTTTACCGGCCCCTTGTAAACCAGCCATCATAATGACTGTTGGAATTCGTTCGGATTTATTCAGTCCCACCGTTTCAGAACCTAACGTTGCAGTCAATTCTTCATCTACGATTTTAACGATTTGTTGGGCAGGTGATAAACTTGCTAAGACCTCTACACCAACGGCACGTTCCCGTACACGCTTTGTAAAGTCTTTTACTACTTGTAAATTTACGTCTGCTTCTAATAACGCAAGACGAATTTCTCTCATCATTTCTTTTACATCTGCTTCGGAGACTTTCCCTTTGCGACGTAATTTACTCATTGCCTGTTGTAAGCGGTCTGTTAAACTTTCAAAAGCCATACTCTCATTCCTCTACTTCTTGTATTTGTTCTATATAATTTGCAATCGTTATATCTTTAGGATAGGTTTCACTCACATAGTTCTTAAGTGCATCCAATAACTCGCCACGTACGACATAATCGGAAAACAAATGAAGCTTCCGTTCATATTCTTCTAATATTTTTTCTGTTCGCTTGATATTATCATAAACGGCTTGACGACTGACATCGTACTCTTCAGCAATTTCACCTAAAGAAAAGTCATCAGCGTAATACATCTCCATGTAATTCATTTGCTTTTCAGTCAGCAATGTGGAGTAAAATTCAAATAAAGCATTCATTCGATTGGTTTTTTCAATTTCCATAATTGCTGCTCCTATCTTCAATCCCTTTTAGGTTACCGATTTCAAGGGAATTAGTCAATAGTTCTCAAGTGATTTCCTTGGATTTCTTCAAAAATTTCGACCAGTGCCTCATAGTAGCTTTCCGCATTTGCACAGAAATCTTTTTTTGATACTACTGCTCGTGTGATCGTTTGTTGATAGTTTTCTTGGTGATAGCCTGTTAAGGCAACCTTTAAAGTAGGATCAGCCAGCATTCTTTTTAACTTAGAAAGCGGGACACAAAATAAACTTTCAACTTCTTCTTCCTGTAAAGTAAAACTTCCTATCTTGATTTCTTGCTGCACAAGATAAACATTCGTAAATTCATTATCGATAAAGGTTCCTAAGTTTATGCTCACCGGAAAAACACCTAAAAACGCTGCTTCCTCAGGTAAAATCTCCACACCTAATTCTTCCCTGACCTCTCTAAAACCGTCTAAAACAGTTTCATTCGCCAAAAGATGCCCAGCAGCTGTGATATCCAACTGATTAGGAAAGTCTTTCTTTTTAGGTGAACGTTTCTGAAAATAAATGATTACTTCATCTTGTTCCATTGTATAAAACCAACAATGAAAGGTTTCGTGCCACAAACCTTCTCGATGCGCACGTTCTCTGGTCGCTGTCCCATATTGCTGATAATCTTTATCAAAAATCTTTAGTATTTCCATTTCAGCCATTTGATCCCTCATGCTGTACAATTGTTTGCCATTCATTTTCTGATACAACGCTGATCCCGTTCAAAATAAAATAAGCCGTCGCAACACCAATACCAGCTATTTTATTTCCGGAAAACGTACCATCATAGATCCTTCTGTATCCACAAGAAGGACTATCTTCTTTAACGATCAATGTATCGATTTGATGTTCTAGAAGTTTTTGATACGCAATTTTTGCCCCTTCTTTGAAACACTCGGTCACATCTTCACCCGATACTGTCAACACGCTTGCTTGTCCTTGCCAAACAGCAAAACCGTCTCCACCTGTTATTTCGGCCGGCTCTCTTGGAATCGGCAATCCACCTAAAACCTCTGGGCAAATAGGCATTGCCTCTTTCTTTTCAACTAATTCTTTTAAAAAAGATAGTTCTTTAGACTGACCATCATATCGACAACAAATACCACCCAAACATGCACTGATTCCGATCATTTCTTCCCCTCTTTTCAATCTTTATTATTATACCATTTCTTTGAACCAGAATGTAGCATTAGACCCATTCCTTAAAGTTTTTGATCGTTGCTGATTTATGATAAAATAGCGTTGTATTGATTTTCCATATAAAAGGAGCTAAACGAATGAAAAAAGTGCTTGTGGTTGACGATGAACCTTCGATCGTCACATTGTTAACTTTCAATTTAGAAAAAGACGGGTATGAAGTTATAAGTGCCACTGATGGAGCTGTAGGTTTTGAATTGGCTTCAACCAATCAATTTGATTTTATTATCCTTGATGTCATGCTGCCGAATATGGATGGGCTGGAAATTACAAAAGCCTTGAGAAGAGAAAAAATCGACACCCCTATTTTGATTTTAACTGCAAAAGATGATCAAGTAGATAAAATCATCGGTTTGGAAATCGGTGCAGATGATTATTTAACTAAGCCTTTTAGCCCTAGAGAAGTTTTAGCACGAATGAAAGCCATTTTCAGACGATTGAAACCAACAGTTGAAAAGAAAGAGGACATTAGTGAACCTGTGAAAGCACCATTGATCATAGGAGACATTATGGTCGATGAACAAAACTATGCTGTCTCTGTTCGTGGTGAGAAAATCGAATTGACACCAAAAGAATTTGAATTATTGGTTTACTTTATCAAACGTAAAGATCGTGTGATCGATCGTGATACATTGCTTGATCGTATTTGGAATTATGATTTTGCAGGGCAAAGCCGTATAGTAGATGTCCATGTGAGCCATTTAAGGGATAAAATCGAAATTGATCCGAAGCATCCGGCTTACTTAGTCACAGTCAGAGGATTTGGCTATCGTTTTCAGGAGCCTAAAAAATGAAAAAGCGGCAACGTTTTGAATATCTTTTAGTCATACTTATGATGCTGGCTCTTTTTGTTGGCAGTATTTTTCTGACGAACTATTTTTTCCGAAAGGAATTATTGACACAACAGGAAGAATATTTGCAAAAGAAAGCAACGCTGCTTTTAGATCAGTTATCTCCTGAAGTTTTCACTCAGCAGGCTTTTACTTCTCAGGAAAAAACACTAGTTGCTCACTATTTGACTGATGAGAATGAACGATTGAGTCTAATGAATAACACAGGTGATATCTTCTATGACAGTGTAGACACAAAATTACATGACTCTAGAAAAAACCGGCCTGAGATCAAAGCGGTTCTTTCAGGTGCTGACTTCGGTTCTGCTCTGCGTAAAAGCGCCACTTTAAATAAGGAGTTGCTCTACCTTGCACTTCCCGTGAAGAAAAATGGCGATCTAGTTGGGATCATTCGTATGTCAGAAGAAACAACCCAATTTTCGAGCAGTATACAATCATTCAAACGGTATATTTTACTAACTTTAGGCATTTTATTTATCATTATCACTGGGTTTGTTTTTGTCCTGCTTCAGCAGAAAAATGAACCACTAGTCACCGTCTTACCTGTATTGAAAAAAATCGTCAAATACCCTGATGAAGCCCGTTCGATCATCCAAGATTCTCCTGAATGGAATGAACTTTACCAAACGGTCAATCTTATCAGCCAGCAAATGAGTCAGACCTATTTAGCCTATACTTCAACTGAAGAACAATTTCATGCACTACTAGATGAACTGATGATCGGCGTTTTTATTATTGATGTCGAAGGAAAATTACAGTTGGTCAATCCAAAAATGCTGGATATTTTGAATATCCAACCGGATGCTGTCGGCAAAGATTATTTTGATGTGATCGAAGAGCCTGCATTGATCCACCTGATTCACCAAGTAATTACTGAAAAGACGACTCTTCATCAAGAGATTTCTTTAGCTGAGAGCTTGAATGAGACCATTTTGGATATGTCCTTACGTTTTATAGAAGAAAACGGTAATAATTACCAAGTGCTAGGAATCGCTTATGATTTGACGCGTGTCAGACAATTGGAAAAGATGCAAAAAGACTTTGTCAGTAATGTCTCTCATGAATTGAAAACGCCAGTCACTTCTCTATTAGGTTTCACTGAAACTTTACTAGATGGTGCGAAAGATGATCCTGAAACATTAACTCAGTTTTTACAAATCATGGAAAAAGATGCTTTACGTCTACAACAGTTGATCCAAGAAATATTGCAGCTTTCTCGTGATGGCAAAAATATCACTTATGATGATCAAATCATTGAGCTTTTCCCGTTTACAGAAGAAATTCTACGATCTTATCGCAAGACGATCAAAGAAAAGAATCTGACGATCCAAATCAGCGGTTCAAAACATATAACCTATACAACAAAATATGAACTTTTTTATCCTATCGCAAAAAATCTTATTGAAAATGCTGTTCAGTACTCACAAATCGATGAAACGATCACCATTGATTTTGGCTTTACAGATAGATTTTACTTTATGGTGAAAGACACTGGAATTGGGATCAGTCAAAAGGATCAAGAACGAATTTTTGAGCGGTTCTACCGTGTAGACAAAGCACGAAGTCGTCATTCCGGTGGGACTGGCTTAGGCTTATCGATCGTGCAAAATTATACTGAATTACTTGGCGGCAAAGTGACCATCGACAGTCATTTAGGTTTAGGAACGACCTTTACCGTCTATTTACCAAAAAAATAATCAGAGAGAAAACTTGATGATCACAAGTTTTCTCTCTGATTTTTTCTATTTCTAGGGGGAAATATTTATTTTTCTTTGATCGTTCCTGAAACGTCACGTTCAACTTTCATATCTGTGATCGGTAAGTAACCTAATTCTTTGACCACTCCTTTTTGAACATCTTCTTCCAACATAAAATCTAAAAAGGCTTTGACTTCTTTATCTGGCTCGCCTTTTGTATACATATGCTCATAAGACCAGATTTTCCAAGAGTTATCCGCGACATTTTCTTCCGTCGGCTTAACATCATCTACGCTTAAAGCAATCGTTGAGTCATCCATATAAGAAAAAGCAAGATAGCTGATTGCTCCTGGAGTTTGGGCAACGATTTGACGTACAGTTCCTGATGAGTCCTGTTCCTGTGATTGAACGGCTGTCGCTCCATCCAGTCCCCATTTTTCAAATGTTGCGCGCGTTCCGCTTCCACTTGGGCGGTTGATCACAGCAATTTCCTGATCTTTGCCTCCAAGTTCCTTCCAATTTTTCGTTTTTCCAGTAAAAATATCGATCAATTCCTGTTTTGTCACGTTTTTAACGCCGACTTCTTTGTTAACAACAGGTCCCATACCAACTACTGCAACTCGATGATCGACTAATTTTGACGCATCAACTCCAGATTTTTCTTCTGCAAAAACATCTGAATTACCAATCGTCACAGCGCCATCAGCTACTTGAGAGAGTCCTGTTCCGCTGCCCCCGCCTTGAACAGAGATCGTATAATTAGGATGTTCAGAAATAAATTGATCTTTTGCTGCATCAACTAGCGGCTGTAAAGCCGTTGAACCGACTGCTACGATTTTAACTGGTTGATCGTTGCTTTCCTTACTTTTATTACTGCTTTCGTTAGTTGCTGCGCCTTGACTGCCGCAACCTGCGATTAATAGTCCTACACTCAAAACAATTGCTGATAATAAAGGTTTCTTCATTTCTGCACTTCCTTTTCAATTAGTTACAAGCTTAGTTTAACAGCGGAGTGTTAATTCTAATCCAATGTTTTGTAAATAATTCGTAAAGGAGTGTAAAGGTTTTGTTTAAGTGAAAAATAAAAAAGTGTTAAAGACAAGCCTAAAAACTGGTTTGTCCTTAACACTGATCAGAAGTCAGGTGCTTTAGCGATTGGAAAAAACAGAGAATATAAATATCCTACTATTCATTCTTTTCTAAAAGCTCGAACCTAAACGATTTACATAAGATTCTCTATTAGCTTCTCATTTATTTTATATAAGCACCAATACGTCTCATAGCTTCTTTCAAGGTACTCATATCAGCCGCGTAGCTGATTCTAACATACCCTTCTGCTTCTTTTCCAAAAGCAATACCAGGAATGATTGCGATTGCTTGTTTCTGCGCTAAATCAACACAAAACTTCATAGAGTCTTGCTCATAACCGTCTGGGATTTTAGCAAAAATATAAAAAGCGCCATTTGGTCTAGCAACTTCAAACCCGAATCCTGTCATTTGTTCATAAACAAAATCACGACGCTCTCGGTATTCTTCTTTCATCACAGAAGCATCATTGATACCTTCGACAAGCGCTCTAACAGCTGCTTTTTGTGAAATCGTAGAAGCTGCAGTAACCAAATACTGATGGACCTTGATGATCTCTGCAATCAATTCTTCGGGTCCAAAGATAAATCCGATCCGCCAACCGGTCATAGCATGGGATTTTGACAATCCGTTGATCAGGATCGTTTGCTCCGGAATAAATTCTGCAATAGATACATGTTCGTCTTCATACGTCAGCTCACTATAAATTTCATCACTGATAACGAATATTGGATATTTTTTTACTACATCAGCAATTGCTTTCACTTCTTCACGTGTATAAGTGACCCCCGTCGGATTACTTGGATAATTCAAGATGATTGCTTTCACTTGATCCCCGTGCTCTGCCATAGCTTCTTCGATCATTTGTGGAGTTAAAACAAATTTATTTGGTCTCGTATCGATATACACTGGTTCAGCATTTGCTAAAGTGATCACAGGCTCATAACCTGGATATATCGGAGCAGGCATCAAGATTTTATCTCCTGGCTCCAAGATCGCCAATAAGCTTGCCGAAATCGCTTCTGTTGCACCTACAGTTACCAAAATCTCAGAAGTCGCTTGGTAGCTCACACCATACTTCTCTTTCATAAAAAATGCGGCTGCTTCTCGAACATCAGTCAACCCTGCCATACCTGAGTAGTGAGAGAAATTGTCATTAATAGCGTCATGTGCCGCTTTTTTTACATGCTCTGGTGTATTGAAATCAGGTTCACCTAACGTTAGTTTTAAAATTCCATCGATCGATGACACTTGCTCATCAAACTGACGAATCAATGATACAGCGATTTTAGATACTTGTTTATTGAATCTTTTAGTTAAATCCATGAACTTCTCCCCTTCTCTATTTAAATGCCCAAACCGTTCATACGGCTTATTTTATCAATGGAATTATCATAGCATATTCTCTTACAAAATGAAATTTGTATTTAAAAAAAGTGTATTTTCTTTTCAAATTCTCAGATTGCACTTGCGAAACCTTCTTTGCTTCTTTATAGTAATAAGAAATGAAGGGAGTTATGTTTATGAAAGGACTCAGAAAAATCACACCCTATGTTCCAGGTGAGCAGCCAAATTATTCGGATATGATCAAACTAAACACCAATGAAAATCCTTATCCGCCTTCTCCAAAAGTAACGGAAGCTTTAAAAAATTTCAATCCAGAATCATTGAAGCGCTATAGCTCCGTCGATAATTTTGAGCTAAAAAAAGTCTTGAGTGATAAATTCAAATTATCTCCAGAACATTTTTTGATCGGTAATGGTTCAGATGAGGTACTGGCATTTTGTTTTCTAGCTTTTTTCAATAGTCCAGATCCACTGCTTTTTCCAGAAATCACTTATGGTTTTTATAAAGTTTGGGCAGACTTATTTCATATCCCATTCAAAGAAATTCCATTGAAGAAAGATTTTAGTATTGATCTTGATGACTATCATCAAAACAACGGCGGAATTATTTTAGCCAATCCTAATGCACCTACTGGACTATTTCAACCACTCGAAGCCATTGAAAGGCTATTGTCAGAAACTGCCGATGTTATCGTAATTGTTGATGAAGCCTATATTGATTTTGCTGGAAAATCAGCTATTACCTTGCTAGAAAACCATCCAAATCTCATTATCGTCAGAACCTTATCAAAAGCGAACTCTTTAGCTGGTCTACGTGTTGGTTATGCTATTGGAAATCCTCAGTATATCCGTATTGCTGAAAGTATCAAGTCTTCTTTCAATCCTTATTCGGTCGATCTACTAGCGGAAACATTGGCCACAGCTGCTATTGAAGATACAGACTATTATGACAAGATTACAGAAAAAATTTGCCAAACACGAGAGTGGTTCATTAGAGAACTGCATGCTGTAGGTTTTGATTCTCTACCATCAAAAACGAACTTCGTTCTGTCGACACATCCCAAACTCGAGATAAGTGACCTTTATCGACATTTAGAAGAACAAGATGTTTTTGTTCGCTATTTTCCTACTATTGAGCGTTTGCAATCTTATTTGAGAATTTCGATCGGCACTCAGAAAGAAATGGCATCCGTTTTAACAATTATCAAAGACTACTTATCTCAATTGCGATAAAAAAAATAGCTTGAAGCAGCTGAAAGGCGTGCATCAAGCTATTTTTTTATTTAGATATATCTTGAATAGAATCTAAAACTTCTTCCAATTCTTTTCCATTCTTACTTTTTTTGCTATTCATCGTCCAAGCCATTTTCTGAACATAGTGACCCGCATCAGATTGTGCGACATCATACACATAATAAGCGCGCATGCCATCAATTCTCGCTGTGATCAGATAGCGTGTACCTTTCCAGCCATTTCCATTGATTTCTTGTTCTGTTTCGTCATCTACTTCCAACCATTGGTGGAAATCGATTGCCTCCTTGAAACTATCGAATCCATCATAGTCATCAGCTGATTCACTTAAAACAGCTGCATACATGATTTTTTTGTCATTTTCTAACGCAATATCCGCATCATCATTCAATTCTGTAGGTTCGATCTCTTCCCAACCATCTGGCAGTACTACAGAAAAATCTCCATTTTCAGTTTCGATCGTTTTCTTTTCCGCGTCCGCTTTACTTGACTCAGACGCTTTAACTGGTGCCTTTGATGTGTCAGTCTGTTCATTCTTTTCAGAATTTTTGTTTGCTTTTTCCACACGCGATGTTGTGCCGCATGCAGATAAAACAAATCCTAAAGCAATGACCAGCGCTGCCTGTCCCATTTTTTTCATTTGTTACACTCCTTTTATTTCAATAAAATATACCAAAATAAGTATAGACTATTTAGAGTGTACTGGCAACTTTAGCTGAATAATCGTTTCAGTTCTTGAATAAAATAGTGACCGATTTGGCTAATGCTTTTATTTTTCTGATAAAGTACACAAATTTTATTATCTGGGCTATCGGCAAGCGGGATCAGCCGAATTTCCTTTTTTGTAAATCCAGTCACAACCCCTGAACCAGACGCATATGCATCAGTTTCTACCAGCAGATTCATCAAAGTCCCTCGATCATTTGTGTAAATCACCGTTTCCTGCTCTTGATTTTCAATCAAATCCTCCGAAAAATAGGCAAAATTACTTCCTTCTTGCGTAAAACGCACCTGAGGATAGCAGCATAACTGCTCTAATGAGATCTCACTCATCTTCGCTAGAGGATGATCATTGCTCACAAAAATATGGGTCTTAAAACTTCCAACAACATCATAGGTTAAATTCGCTTGTTCAAGATAGCGTTCGATTCCCGATTGATTCTGATGATTTAAATAAATGATCCCTAATTCACTATGATAACTTTTTACATCTTCAATGACTTTTAACGTCGTTGTCTCGAATACACGAAAATTTTTGTATTGCTCTTTAAACTGCTTGATCACATTCCCCATGACCACGCCAAGAAAATCATAATGTTGAGAAGAAATCGAAAACCGTTCACTCGTTGTGACTTCCTGATAACGATTCTCCAGCATTTCCATCTGGGTCAAAACCTTCTCAGCATGCTCCAAAAAAACTAGGCCTTCCTCTGTCAAAGAAGCTCCTTTATTCGTTCGGATGAACAGACTTACCCCAATTTCATCTTCAAGCTCACGAATTCCGTTAGACAAGCTAGGTTGAGTGATAAACATTTTTTTAGCTGCTTCCCTAAAACTGCCATTATTAGCAACAGCAACGACATATTTCATTTGTTGAATATTCATTTTGGTCCTCCATTTTATTCCGTAAAATAAACTTTACGACCATTTAGTTCTTGAACAGGCCGATTATTGAATGGCAGCATTCCTTCATCTATTCGTTGGAAAAAATCATGGTCCATCTTCTGAACTGTATCAAAAACAAACCAATGCACGGGTCCTTTTGTTGGCGGAGTCGTTAGCGACCCAAGATAGTGAAAATGAGATTTTTTTTCAGGTAAAAAAATCGATGGATCAAACCATTGCTGATGGGTTTCCGTTTCCCAAATAAATGCTTTCTGATCTTTAGAAAACTTATTCGCTTCTTTAGTGATCGTAAATAGACAACCTACGACCAAGTTTTCTCCCGAATTATTCATATGCACTAGGTGAAATTCTAATGGACAATGTTCTCCATCAAATGTATGCTCACTTGGTGTATGAAAATGGATATCCGTTAGATAATACTTTTCTTCTTCAAAAATAACATAACTTTCTGTATTTGGCGGTACAAAGTGAAAGGTATTTTTAAATTCTTTTTCTGTAAATTCTTCATTTTTATAAAAAAAAGTAATCTCTCTATTCGCTTTATTTTCACTAATCAGTGTTTTGGATAGATTTACAGGTGATTGATATGGATATTTGGCTCCAAGTGAAAACCAATCACAAAGCGTATGCCAATGCTCCGGCCCTGTATCTCCTGTATATCCCCATTCTACATCCATGTTTCGAATATTTTTCATCAAACCCCACCTTCTGATTTTTCATTTGAATGACTCTATCACTAATAGACATGTAATTCACTATTATCGTGTTGCTTTAAATTTTTAATAGTCAAAGTATAGCATAAAATAGCAAAAGCTTATAATAATAAAAAGTGTCTGGGAGAAAACTCTGCGAGTCAAACCCCGGACACCTGAAATCCAGATAAACGGTGAGAGCAGAAGCAATCCCTTCGGAAATAAGCTAGAATTCACAAAAATTTGGAAAACAATTTTCATGAATTCTTTCTTATTTCTCGGGATTAAACACTTCTGTCTCAACCTCTCTTACTTATTTTTTTAACCAATTTTCAGGATCTTTTTTCCAATCCTGTAAAAGAGAAACATCCGTAGATTCGATATAATTTGATTCCAGCGCTGCATCGATCAACGTAGAATAATTTGTCAACGTAACTAACTTCGTGTTTTGAGCAGTAAAATTCTCGATCCCTTTTGGTAACTCATACGTGAAAATTGCTGCAACTCCTAACACATCAGCTCCTTCACGAGCAGCTGCAGATGCTGCTTCCAACACACTGCCACCTGTTGAAATCAAGTCTTCGATCACAACCATTTTCTGCCCTTTGAAAATGCGGCCTTCAATTTGGTTCCCTTTTCCATGTGCCTTAGCTTTACTACGGATATAGACCATTGGTAAGTCTAAAATATCTGCTACCCAAGCAGCGTGAGGAATCCCAGCAGTAGCTGTGCCCGCGATCACTTCTACATCAGGAAAGTCTGCTTTGATTTTATCCGCTAATCCCTGTGCAATCTCTTTACGAACAACTGGATAGCTCATCGTAATACGATTATCACAATAAATTGGGCTTTTGATCCCGCTTGCCCATGTAAACGGCTCGTTTGGACTTAGGAAAACTGCTTCAATTTCTAATAGATCTTTGGCGATTCTTTTTGCTAATTCAGTCATTACGATTCTCCATTCCATTCTTGTTTGATTGTTTGATAAGCTTCATAAGGTCGATCGGCTTGAGTGATCGGTCTTCCCACCACGATAAATGTTGCGCCAATTTTTCTTGCTTCGCTTGGAGTCACTACACGTTGTTGATCGCCTATAGCGCTGCCGCTTGGACGAATGCCCGGTGTTAGACAAACAAAGGCCTCACTGGTTGCTTGATGAATAGCTTTTGCTTCCAGTGCTGAGCAAACAACTCCATCTAGTCCAGCTTTTTCAGCACATGCAGCATAATGAATCACACTTTCTTTTAAGGAGACATCGATCAATTGATCTTGATGCATTTCTGTCTCACTCGTTGAAGTCAGTTGAGTCACAGCGATCAAGATCGGAACATCCTGACCAGCTGCGGTCCCCTTTTTCAATCCTTCTTTAGCAGCCTTCATCATCTTGATCCCGCCTGCCGCGTGAACATTTGTTATATCTACTCCTAATTTAGCTAATCCAGTCATCGCTCTCTCTACTGTATTAGGAATATCGTGAAGTTTTAAATCTAGGAAAACAGAGTGCCCTAAGGACTTCAACCAGCGAACAATTTCAGGCCCTTCTTGATAAAAAAGCTCCATCCCTACTTTTACAAATAAAGATTCCTCTGATGGAAATTTCAATAAGAAGACTTCGACTGCTTCTTTTGAAGGAAAATCTAAGGCGATGATCGGTCTTTGACTCATTGATTTTTTGCCTCCTTCACTTCTTTAATTAGCTGTTCAAGCGATTCGATGCCTAATTCCGCCATTCTAATCGGTAAATCTTCAATCAATTTAGGACAAATATACGGATCAGTAAAATTAGCAGTTCCAACCCCAACGGCACTTGCACCAGCTAGAAACATTTCTAAAACATCATCGACTGTTTGAACTCCACCCATACCAATGATCGGTAAATCAGAGATTTGTGATACTTGTTTGATCAATCGTATTGCAACCGGCTTGATTGCAGGACCGGATAATCCACCTGTTTGATTGGCTAAAATCGGTTGACGCGTTTTTAAATCGATCCGCATTCCCAACAACGTGTTGATCATTGAAAAACCGTCAGCTCCTCCAGCTTCGATGGCTTGAGCGATGGGGACAATATCAGTAACATTTGGGGATAATTTAACGTAAATCGGAACCTCTGTTACTTTTTTTACTGCTTGTGTTAATTGGAATGCTACATCAGGATCCGTCCCGAAGGCGATCCCCCCGTGCTTGACGTTTGGACAAGAGATATTTAGTTCAATTGCTTTCACATTGACAGCCTCACCAATTTTACTACAAACCTCGACATAATCCTCTTCGCAAGCGCCAGCTACATTAGCGATAATTGGCAGGTCGTACTTTTCTAAGGCTGGAAGCTTTTCTTTCATAACAACGTCCAGTCCTGGATTTTGTAAGCCAATAGCATTTAGCATACCGCTCGGCGTCTCCGCTACACGAGGTGTCGGATTACCAAAACGAGCTTGCGGTGTTGTAGCTTTGATCATGATCGATCCTAATTTTCCTAGATCGTAATATTTAGCATATTCTTCACCAAAACCAAAACAGCCACTTGCTGGAATAATTGGATTTTTCAGCTCTAAGCCAGGAATAGTTACAGCTAATGGATTTTTCATCATAAAACCACCTCACTTGCTCTGAAAATCGGACCTTCGTCACAGACTTTCACACTTTTTGTCCCAGTTTCATCATCCGGCACATGACAAACACAAGCATAGCAAGCGCCCATTCCACACGCCATACGCTGCTCTAAAGATAGGAAAACATTTGGTTGATCAGGAAAAACCTGAGCGATCATTTTCAGCATTCCATTCGCGCCACAAGCATAAACAGCATCCGGCTGCTCTGTTTTGATTGCTTCTAGAATAAGATTACCAACATTACCTTCCACGCCAAACGAACCGTCATCTGTTGCAAAGCGAGTATCACCTAATTCAAGAAACTCTTCTTCGAAGTAAACCACTTCCTTAGAAGCATACCCTAAAAAATGAATGACTTCCACGCCTCGCTGCTTCAACTGCTTTGATAATTCATACATCGGTGGAATCCCGATTCCTCCGCCAACTACAAAAGCTTTTTGTCCCTCATTCAAGCAATCGACATCAAAACCATTACCCAAAGGGCCCATGACATCAAGCTTATCACCTGATGTCATCATAGAAAATTCTTTAGTGCCGTCTCCTTCGGTCCGATAAATGATCGTACAAGTTTTAGCTTGTTGATCGATTTGATTTAAACTGATCGGTCTTCTCAAAAGAAGGTCTGCTCGGGGCACTTTTATATGGATAAATTGACCTGGCTTTTTCATTTCATTGACAAGCTCACCTGTCAACGTCATTTGAAAAATTCTAGGAGCTAGTTGCTTTTGTGAAACGATCGTCATTATTTCCTGTTTCATGTTTTCTACTCCTTTGAAAGATTATATATTGAGTTCTAAAATCAGATAGCTTCAGTAGAAAAAGCTCTTGATTCTAGAACTTTAAGAATTGCTTCCGCAGTGTCTAATGAAGTAAATAGTGGAACGCCATGTTCAACTGCTTCTCGACGAATCAAAAAGCCATCTTGATTTAGGTCAGAACGATTTTTGTCCATGGTATTGACAACGACCTGTGCTTCACCTGTTCGAATAAGATCGAGGACCGTTTCGTCATTGTCTTGATCGATCTTAGAAACTGTTTTAACAAATAAACCGTGCTCTTTTAAATACTCAGCGGTACCTTTAGTAGCAATCAGACTATACCCAATGTCATTAAAGCGTTTCGCTAAATGTAATGCTTCTTCTTTTGTTTCATCAGCGATCGTAAACAACACCGCACCATAACTTGGCAAATGTAGTCCTGATGCTTCAAAAGCCTTGTATAAAGCTTTTTCTAAGCTAACATCTGACCCCATGACTTCTCCTGTCGACTTCATTTCAGGCCCTAAGTAGGTATCAACTTTTTGCAGTTTAGTAAATGAGAAGACAGGTGCTTTGATGTGTACTTGCTTGCTTTCAGGATAAAGTCCATCTTGATAGCCTAGAGATTTTAAAGTTTGACCTAAGATTGCTTTTGTTGCCACTTGAGCCATTGGAATACCTGTGATTTTACTTAAAAATGGTACTGTGCGACTTGCACGAGGATTGACTTCAATAACATAGACCTTTTCCTCATGAATAACGAATTGAATGTTCATCATCCCGATACAGTTTAGCCCTAACGCTAATTTTTTCGTATAATCTGCAATGGTTTGCTGGATTTCCGCAGACAAAGTTTGAGGCGGATAAACAGCCATTGAATCGCCAGAATGAACGCCGGCTCTTTCGATATGCTCCATGATTCCTGGGATCAACACTGTTTCCCCGTCACAGATCGCATCGACTTCACATTCTTTCCCTAAAAGATAGCTGTCGACTAAAACTGGATGCTCCGGTGAAGCTTTTACGGCATTTGCCATATAATCTTCTAGATCTTTTTGATTTTCGACAATTTCCATCGCTCGTCCGCCCAATACATAACTTGGTCGAACTAAGACTGGATAACCGATTTTATTAGCTACAGCTACGGCTTCCTGCGCACTGGTCGCTGTATCTCCCGGCGGTTGTGGAATATCAAGTTCTTGTAAAGCTTGTTCAAATAAGTCACGATTTTCAGCTCGATCCAAATCTTCGATCGATGTACCCAAGATCTTGACTCCTTGCTTAACAAGGGGCTCGGCTAGATTGATCGCTGTCTGCCCACCGAATTGAACGATCACGCCAGTTGGTTGTTCTAATTCGATGACATTCATGACATCTTCCAGGGTCAGTGGCTCAAAGTACAGTTTATCTGAAATTGAAAAGTCAGTTGACACGGTCTCTGGATTACTATTCATAATAATCGCTTCAAAACCGGCTGCTTGAATGGCTTTTACAGAGTGCACCGTTGCATAGTCAAATTCCACTCCTTGACCAATTCGGATCGGTCCTGATCCTAAAACTAAAACAGATGGTTTTTCAGAACGCAGGCTTTCATTTTCAAATTCATATGTGCTATAGAAATAAGGTGTTTGTGATTCAAATTCAGCCGCACAAGTATCGACCATTTTATAGACAGGTAAAACTTTTTCCTTATGACGATAGTCAGTGACTTCTTGTTCTGTCACTTGCCAAAGATCGGCAATTTTTCGGTCTGTAAAGCCGTTTTGCTTCGCTTCTTTTAGTGTTTCAAGATCTTTGACGTTCTCTTTCAACGCTGTTTCGATTTCATAAATATGCAGAAGTTTATCTAAGAAGAAGAGATCGATTTTTGTCAGCTCTGCTAATTCTTCAATTGTGTAGCCGCGACGAATCGCTTCAGATAAATAGAACAGACGATCATCTTGAGCTTTAACAACCTTTTCAGTCAGAAACTCATCCGTCACTTGCTCGATTTCTTTTAACTCATTATGATATGCACCGATTTCAAGAGATCGAACAGCTTTTAACAGAGATTCCTCAATATTTCTACCGATCGCCATGACTTCGCCTGTAGCTTTCATTTGAGTGCCAAGACGACGTTCCCCTTTTTCAAATTTATCGAATGGCCAGCGAGGAATTTTCGCTACCACATAATCTAAAGCTGGTTCAAATTCGGCATAAGTGGTTTCTGTAACTGGATTTTTCATCTCATCCAGAGTAAGTCCAACTGCGATTTTAGCTGCTAATTTAGCGATTGGATAACCTGTGGCTTTACTTGCTAATGCAGATGAGCGTGATACCCGAGGATTGACCTCGATCACATAATAATTGAAACTATGCGGATCAAGAGCTAGCTGAACGTTACAGCCACCTTCGATTTTTAAAGCCCGAATGATCTTTAAGGAAGCATCGCGCAACATTTGGTACTCGTAATCAGATAGTGTCTGGCTTGGTGCAAAAACGATCGAATCCCCCGTATGGATCCCAACTGGATCAAAGTTTTCCATATTGCAGACTACGATCGCATTGTCAGCTGAATCTCTCATCACTTCGTACTCGATTTCTTTGTAGCCGGCAATACTTTTTTCGATCAAACATTGCGTTGCTGGTGATAATTTCAACCCATTTTCTGCGATGATTCGAAGCTCTTCTTCATTATCACACATACCACCACCTGTGCCGCCTAACGTGAAGGCCGGTCGAACGATGATCGGGTAGCCGATTTTATTTGCAAAAGCTACTGCTTGATCAACTGTATTGACGATTTCACTTTCGGGAATCGGCTGTTCCAATTCTTCCATCAATTGTTTAAATAAATCTCGATCCTCAGCTTGATCGATTGCACTCAATTTTGTACCAAGCAGTTCAACATTCAATTCATCCAGAATACCTGAAGCAGCTAGCTCCATTGCCATATTCAAGCCTGTTTGACCGCCTAGTGTCGGTAACAACGCATCTGGACGTTCTTTACGTAATATCCGCGAAACAAATTCTAATGTGATAGGTTCAATATAAACTTTATCGGCGATCTCTTTATCAGTCATGATCGTAGCAGGATTTGAGTTGACCAAAACAACTTCATATCCTTCTTCTCTCAAAGCAAGACACGCCTGCGTACCAGCGTAATCGAATTCTGCTGCCTGACCAATGATGATCGGACCGGAACCGATCACCATAATTTTTTTGATATCTGTTCTTTTTGGCATTAGTCTTGCTCCTTCCATGCATCCATTAATTCCATAAATTCATCAAATAAGTGCAATCCATCATGCGGACCAGGTGCAGCATCCGGATGATATTGAACAGTAAATGCTGGATATTGACGATGTCTGACACCTTCTACTGAACCGTCATTGACCTCCACATGTGTCACCATTAATTTCTCTGGGTCTACTGTTGCTTCATCGACCGCATAACCATGGTTTTGTGAGGTGAAATCGATTTTTCCAGTTGCGATTTCTCTAACAGGATGATTTAATCCGCGATGGCCAAATCTCATTTTGTAAGTGTCTGCCCCATTTGCTAAAGCAAAAAGTTGGTGTCCTAAACAGATGCCAAAAATCGGCACTTTTCCTTGGATTTTTTGAATCATCTCGATCGCTTCCGGTACATCCTTTGGATCACCCGGTCCGTTTGTCAACATCACACCGTCTGGTGACAACTCTAAAATCGTTTCCGCATCCGTATTGTAAGGCAAAACGGTCAAATTACAATGACGCTTTGATAGCTCTCTTAAAATACTATGTTTCAAACCAAAGTCCACTACGACCACGTTACGACCGATTCCTGGGCTAGGATAAGGTTTCGTCGTCGAAACCTGTGCTACTTGATTTTTCGGTAAGACAGTTGCTTTTAATTGATCAAATGCATGTGTTAAATCATCACCTGCATCGATAAAACCAGCTTTCATTGTTCCAGCTGACCGCAATTTTTTTGTCAAGGCACGCGTATCGATACCAGAAATCCCAGGAATTCCTTTTCGTTTCAAAAACTCATCCAGTGTCATTTGCTCACGCCAATTTGAAGCTAGACGAGCATGCTCTTTCACAACTACACCTTTACAGGTAGGAGAAATCGATTCATAATCGTCACGATTGACACCGTAATTTCCAACCATTGGATAAGTAAATGTAATGATTTGACCATTAAAACTTTGGTCAGTAATGGTTTCTTGGTATCCTGTCATACTTGTGGTAAAAACAACCTCACCAACAACATCTACATCAGCACCAAAAGCTTTTCCTTCAAAAACTGTGCCATCTTCCAGTATCAATAATCGCTTCAAATCTACGCATCTCCTTTAGACCATGCTGATTTTCCATCAACAAAAGTCATTAATGTATTCCCTTTTACTTTCCAGCCAACGAATGGAGTATTCACACCCATTGATTCAAACTGCTTGTCATCGATCTCTTCTTCAAGTTCTAAATCAAAAACAGCGATATCTGCCGGACTTCCGATCGTTAGTGTACCTGCATCTAATCCAAAGATTTCTGCAGGTTTTACAGCCATCCAGTCAATCACTTGTTCTAAAGTGAATTTTCCTGTTTCAACAAAATGAGTGTAGATCAGTTGGAAAGCTGTTTCACTGCCAACGATGCCGAACGGTGCTTTCAAAAATGTTTGATTTTTTTCTTCTAACCCATGAGGTGCGTGATCCGTTGCAATACAATCGATCGTGCCATCCAGTAATCCTTCGATCAAGGCGTCTCTGTCTTCTGTCCCACGAAGCGGTGGATTCATTTTCCAAAAGCCGTTATCCTCTGGGATATTTTCATCTATCAAAATTAGATGATGTGGTGAAACTTCCGCTGTTACGTGAACTCCTGCACGTTTGGCATCACGAATCACACGGACACTTTCTTTTGTTGAAACATGGCAGACATGATAGTGGACACCAGTTTCACCAGCTAACACAACATCTCGTGCAATTTGAGATGCTTCAGTAGAGCTTAAAATCCCAGGTAATCCTAGTTTTTTTGATATTTCACCTTCATGCATCACACCGCCGAACAATAATGACTCATCTTCTGTATGAGCAACCAGCGCCATTCCTAATGAGGCTGCTTCTTTCATTGCCAAGTACATCGTACCTGCTGTTTGTACGCCAACCCCATCGTTGGTAAAGGCGAATGCACCAACTTCTTTCAAGGCCTTTTGATCTGTAAGTGTTTCACTGCGTAATTCTTCTGTGATCGGTGCATATTGCAGCACTTTGACCACAGCATTTTCATGAATGATGTCATAAACTTCTTGTAGTTTTTCTGGTGTATCTGGTACTGGATTTAGATTAGGCATAGCGCAAACAGTAGTGAAGCCGCCTCTTGCAGCAGATTTACTCCCCGTTTCGATCGTTTCTTTATAGGTAAAGCCTGGTTCTCTTAAATGAACATGGACATCCACCAAACCTGGTGTAATCAATTGGCCTTTGGCATCAAATACTTCATCGAACATGGCTTCATCAAAAGTCGTTCCGATCGCCTTGATTTTTTTATCTTCGATCCAAATTTCTGCTGAGATCAGTTGATTGTCTTTTTTAATGATTTTTCCATTTTTGATCAGTGTCTTCAAATTGCTCACCTAAGCCTTTCCGTGTAATACTGCTTCTAAAATTGCCATTCTCATATAAACTCCGTTACTCATTTGTTGAATGATTCGTGACTGGATGCCTTCCACCAGTGAATCTGCTAATTCAACGTCACGATTGACTGGTGCCGGATGCATGATGACTGCATGTTTTTGTAATCGTTTTGCTCGCTCAACAGTCAATCCATAATTTTGGTGATACTCTTCTTTAGAAAAAATCTCTGATCCATCATGTCGTTCATGCTGGACCCGAAGCAGCATCATGACATCCACTGTTTCAACTAACTCATCCAACTCCATATAATGGCCATACGCCTCAAACTGCTTGTCATACCATTCTTCCGGACCTGAGAAAAAGATCGTAGCACCTAATCGTTTTAGCATCTGCATATTTGATTTTGCAACACGGGAATGTGTAATATCACCGACGATTGCTACTTTCAAACCTTCGAAATAGCCAAACTCCTCGTAAATCGTCATTAAATCTAGTAAACATTGTGTTGGATGCTGACCACTACCGTCTCCACCGTTGATGATAGAGCATTGGATCGTTTTACTTTGGATCAGTTCATCATAATAGTTTTCTTTGCCATGACGAATGACTGCCACATCTACACCGATCGCAGACATTGTCAGTACAGTATCGTATAGTGTTTCACCTTTTTTCACTGAACTCATGCTTTCTTCAAACTCGATCACTTCGATTCCGAGTTTCTTCTCAGCAACATCAAAACTTTTATGTGTTCGGGTACTATTTTCGAAAAACAAATTTGTCGCAAAGTATTGTTTTTTCTCAGGCTGCCAAGATGCACCTTGCTTAAATTCCTGCGCTCGGCGAATTAATCCCATAACTTCTTGATCGCTAAGTGCTTCAACGGTCAAAAGATGCTTCAGACTAATACGTTCAGATGTGATGATCATTCGTTTTCCTCCTTAATATTAAAAGCGTAGCGGGCTCGTTTAGTCTTGATAGAAAAATAGGAAAAGATGTTCGTGACGCTGTTTATCACTGATACATCCTATTCTTTTTCTAAAAGACTATGCTTTAAAATCTAAACAGACTTTTCTTCACTGCGTGCTGTTTCGGGTAAAATCAGGTTCAAGATAATACCTAAAACGGTTGCCAAGGCCATCGATGAAAGTTCAAATGTATTTAGTTTGAACACTAGACCGCCGATTCCAATGACTAGAATGACAGAAGCAATCAATAGGTTCTTTTTCTTATCAAAGTTTATTTGATTGTCGATCAAAATTTTTAACCCGCTGGCTGCAATTACTCCGAATAAGACAAAGCTGATTCCAGAAATAACAGGTCCAGGAATACTTAAGATAACTGCACTCAATTTCCCAACAAAGCCAAGGCCTACTGCAAATACCGCTGCTCCTCCGATTACAAAAACACTGTGGACTCTTGTGATTGCCAGTACCCCAATATTTTCACCATAACTCGTTACAGGAGGTCCTCCTACAAGTCCGGCTACTATTTGCGCTGCTCCATCTCCCATCAAGGTTTTCGATAAACCAGGTTCTTGGAAGAAATTACGCTTTGTCAGCTTATTTAGTACCATCAAGTGTCCAATATGCTCCGTCATTGTTACAAATGCGATCGGCGCCATTGTTGTGATTGCATTTAGATAAAGTTTAGGCTGATATTGAACAAAAGGAATTTCAAAGTTCGGCATAGCAAGCCACGCTGCTGCTTTGATCGGCTCGACATCTACAATACCAAAAGCTAATGCGATCAGATACCCGCTGACGATCCCTAGTAAAATCGGAATAAGTCCTAAAAACCCTTTGAAAAACATGTTGTAAAAGATCGTCAAGCCTAATGTCAGCAAGGCTACAGCTATATATTTGAAATCATACTCACCATTGTTGAACATTGCATTGTTCGCTGCGTTTGAAGCAAGACCTAATCCAATGACCATTACTACAGGGCCAACTACGATCGGTGGTAAAATTTTATCTAGCCAATCTGAACCGATTTTTTTAATGATCAATGAAACAATCAAATACACTAATCCAGTTGTGATCGCACCTTGAGCAATCGCCGGATATCCATCGCTTTTCATCAGCATCTGCATTGCTGCAATAAAGGCAAAACTACTTCCTAGATACGCCGGAATTTTTCCTTTGGTCACGAATAAGTAGACCATGGTTCCTAATCCCGAACTAACTAAAGCAATTCCTGGATCGATACCGACCAATATCGGTACTAGTACAGTTGCACCAAACATGGTGAATAGATGCTGTAAGCTCAGCCCGATCCAATGTGCCGGCTTTGGCCGATCGTGGATGTCTAAAACTGCTTCTTCATTACGAAATTCTTTTTCTGTCATGTCAAATTTACCTACCCTATCTTTACTATTTCAATTGTTTTATTCTTCAACGCTGGCAATCAAAATGCGGTCTGCGCCGTCTTTTTCTTCCACTTCAACGATAATTTCTTCTTTCATAGATGTTGGAATATTTTTTCCTACGTAATCTGCTCGAATCGGTAATTCTCTATGTCCTCGATCTACTAAAACCGCTAAGGAGATTTTTTTTGGTCTACCTAGATCCATTACTGCGTCCATCGCTGCTCGAATAGTCCTGCCTGTAAAAAGCACATCGTCGATCAAAATAACTTCTTTTCCTTCTAATGACACTGGAATACTTGACGAATGTAATTCTGGTTCTTCAAGCGAGCGTTCCTTCATTGTTTGTCCATCCATATCATCACGATATAAAGTGATATCCAATTCACCTACTGGAACATCGGTATGTTCTAATTGCTTAAGACGTTCGGCAATCCGTTGAGCAATATAAATTCCTCTTGTTTTGATTCCCACAAGTACAATGTCTTGGACCCCTTTGTTTCTTTCGATGATTTCATAAGTGATTCTTGTTAGTGCACGTTTCATCGTTACAGCATCAACGACTTCTTTTCCTTGCATATCTATTCTCCTTTATCAAAATATTTTTAGTGTTTGCTGCCCTTCGAGCTTCCTGTTTCAGCGGCTGGGCTTCCGCTTGCTCTTTTAGCATTTTTTTGTTGTTTATCCAAACAAATTTTGGACAACAAAAATCCTCCTACCCGTGTTTAGGTAGGAGGATGGAATACATCTATACAAAGATACCATGTATCACACACAGACCATGACTAAGCGCACCTAGTTGGATCCTGCATGTTTCCTTCTTAGCCTCACGGGACTATTCTTAAAGGAGAAATTATTCAATTTTCTTTCTCAAACAGTGTACCTTTTCTGAAGCAATAAATCAATCATTATTTCTTAAATCATCTAAAGTTTTTTCAAACAGTTCAGGTAAAGGTGCTTCAAAGACCATCATTTGTCCAGTTGTCGGATGTTTGAACCCCAGCATTTGTGCATGCAAGAACTGACCGTTACCTTTTAGCGTCTTTCTAGGTCCATAAAGAGGATCACCAGCTACTGGATAACCAATGTATTTCATGTGGACACGAATTTGATGCGTCCGCCCTGTTTCAAGCTGTAACTGTACTAAAGTAAAACCTTCAAAACGTTCCAACACTTCAAAATGCGTCACTGCCGGCTTCCCGCCTTCAATAACTGCCTGCATCTTACGATCATTCTTTGAACGTCCGATCGGTGCATTGATTTCGCCTTTATCATGAGAAATCTCTCCGTGGACAAGAGCAACATATTTTCTAAGAGACGTTTTGTCTTTCAGCTGTTCTGCTAAAGCAACATGCGCATGATCATTTTTAGCGACCATCAATAAACCAGATGTGTCTTTATCGATACGGTGAACGATTCCAGGCCGAATCACCCCGTTGATCGAAGATAGATCTTTGATATGATACAACAAGGCATTGACCAGTGTTCCTTGAGAGTGACCAGCGGAAGGATGAACGACCATTCCCTGAGGTTTATTTATGACCAAAACATCATCATCTTCATAGACAATATCAAGTGGAATATTTTCTGCTTGGATATCCAACTCTTCTGGTTCAGGAATCGTGATCAATATCTCATCAGATGGTTTGACTTTATAATTTGAACGGATGATTTCACCATTGACCTTTACGTGGTTCTCTTTGACCCATTGTTGGATTTGTGAACGAGAATGCTCTTTCAATAGATCACTTAACACCTTATCGATCCGGCCAGTTTCTGTGTTTATTTTTACATTAATTTGCTCCATTTTTTCCGTCCTTCGCTGCTTTTTCTTCCAATATCAAATAAATAAAAATACAAGCTACTCCGACTACCAGCACGCTGTCAGCCACATTGAATATTGGGAAATTCATAAATTCAGTTTGAAACATATCTACTACATAGCCTAAGCGCAAACGGTCGATAAAATTACCGATAGCACCTGCTAAAATCAAACTCAAACCGATCGTAAACCATTTACTTCCATGGATATTTTTGATCAAGATATAAAGCACCACTGCAACTACAATAATAGTGATGATGTAAAAGAACCACATTTTCCCCTCAAGTAAACTCCAGGCTGCTCCTGTATTACGAATATTCGTAAACGATAAAACTCCAGGTATAAATTCTTTCGTTTCACCAAGATTTATATTGGCAACGGTCAAATATTTCACCCATTGATCTAAACCAATCAATATGGCGCTGATAATAAGATAAACTGCTAACAAATAACTTCATTCCTTCTCTAAAATATTGTATAGATCTCTCGGACGGATAATCCCTAGCAAATTGCCATTTGGATTCCCATCAGAGGTAATCAGAATCGCTTCCAATTTAACTTGGGTAGAAAACATCTCTTCCACTTGAAATACAGTCGTTTCTTGATCGACAAACTGATAATTACTTTCTTTGTAATTGGTCAATAAAAGCTCTGATGCTTTGCGTCCATCCAAATGAATATCTCCATGAGAACTTTCGATAGCAAGCCAAATCCCTAATCCGCGGGCAGTGATCAATCCTTTAAAAATACCTTTATCATAAATAGGAAATTGAGAATATTGCTTCCTAGCAACAATAGATAAAATCTCTTTGATCGAAATAGAGATATCAAAGCCCGTAACCTTTTTAGCAAAACGCGGTAAAACCTTATCCGGGCTGATCAATGCTTGTTCGATTTCTTCTATACGTCTAACCGCCCATTCGTTTGGTTCAGCTATGACAAAGTCATTTGAAATTCGTTCATGTACGATAGCATTCCTTAATTGAGCCATTTGCAGCAGATCATCCTGAAAGTGCAGCACTTGACTATCCTTTTTTCTGGCTAAACGCCGAACCATTTCACTGAAGCCCATATTAGTCGGGTTGTTCAGCTCTTCACGAAACCATTTTTCAATTCGATTAAATGCAACTAAAAATGACTCAGCTCTTTCTCCCATTAGTGTGTCTCCTTAATGATATATGCCTTTTTAAACATAGAAAATAAAAACACGATGTATGCTACAAGCAAAAATAAAATACCAAATATATTTAAATGAAAAACAGGAACTAAGAGCATCCCTATGAAAATTATAACATAATTTGATACCAAAATCGGATTCATTGTTATTTCTATACTAATTGGCTGTCCTTTATCGATCAAGATCAACGGCTCGCTTTTTAAAAGAAAGAAGCTCACCTGAACAGTACACTGATCCTCTGTAACTTCCAGTTCTTTTGTCTGATTATGATTTAAGTAAATCCACTTTTCTCCGTTTTTCTTTAGTTCGATCGGGCTGCCCATTCCATAGAATCCTGTATTTCTTGTACAACGAACATCCATTTTGATTCCTCCCTGAGCTTTAATTAGAAGTATATACCAAAAACTCGGACACGAAAAGAAAGAAGTTACTATAAAGAGCAGAACCATGACGTATCGTTCGGAAAAAATAACCACCAAACATTGTATTTTTTACGTACAACCTTTGGTGGTCACCTCAAAACTAAAAACCAGCTTTTTCCTGGTTTCTATTTATTATTTTAAAATAATCCAATTGCTTGTCCATCTTGATCTACATCCATATTCAATGCAGCAGGTTTTTTAGGGAGTCCCGGCATAGTCATCACATCTCCAGTCAATACTACAATAAATCCAGCACCGATCTTTGGTACCAATTCGCGAACTGTGACTGTAAAATCTTCTGGGCGTCCTAATGCTTCTGCATCATCTGATAAAGAATATTGTGTCTTAGCCATACATACAGGCAAACGATCCCAACCGTATTTTTCAAATACCGCAAGTTGTTTTTGGGCTTTTTTTGAAAATGAAACACCGCTTCCGCCATAAATTTTTGTGACGATCGCCTGAATTTTTTCTTCTAGATCCATCCCTTTTTGATAAATCGTTCGAAATTCACCTTGTTCTTCATCGATCAATTCAACCACTCGATTTGCTAAAGCAATCCCGCCTTCTGGTCCATTTGCCCAAACACTGGTCAACTCTACTGGAACTTTTTGCGTCTCACAGAGCTCTTTTAGTGTAGATAATTCCTTTTCAGTATCCCCCGAAAATTCATTGACTGCAACGACTACTGGTAAGCCATAGCTTCTCATATTTTCAATATGTTTTTGAAGATTAGCGAATCCTTTGACCAAAGCCGCTATGTTTTCTTTTGTCAACTCTGTTTTAGAAACACCGCCATGCATTTTCAATGCTCTTATCGTTGCAACGATGACAACTGCATCAGGTGCTTTTTTTAGATTAGGCACTTTGATATCCAAAAATTTTTCTGCACCTAAATCAGCCCCGAATCCTGCTTCTGTTACAGTAAAATCCCCAAGCTTCAATGCTGTTTTTGTTGCTAAAATACTATTACAGCCATGAGCAATATTCGCAAATGGACCACCGTGAACCAATGCTGCCGTTCCATAAATCGTTTGAACGAGGTTTGGTTTCAACGCATCCTTCAACAGCAATGTCAAAGCACCTTGAACCCCTAGATCACTAACGGTGACCGGCTCCAAATCAAAAGTATACGCAATCACGATATTTCCTAAGCGAGATTTTAAATCCTCTAAATCAGAGGCTAAACACAGCACCGCCATAATTTCACTGGCAACTGTAATATCGAATCCGTCTTCTCTTGGGACCCCTTGGATTGGTCCACCTAAACCGACCATCACTTGGCGCAGTTCTCGATCATTCAAATCCACCACACGTTTCCAGATCACTCTTCTTGCATCGATGTTCAACTCATTCCCCTGGTGTATGTGATTATCCAGCAACGCAGAAAGAGCATTATTGGCTGTGGTAATCGCATGCATGTCCCCTGTAAAATGCAAATTAATATCTTCCATAGGTAAAACTTGAGCAAATCCTCCGCCAGCAGCACCGCCCTTGATCCCCATAACGGGACCTAATGAAGGCTCACGTAGAGCAATCACGGTTTTTTTGCCGATCTTATTCAATGCATCCCCCAACCCAATCGTGACAGTTGATTTTCCTTCTCCGGCCGGAGTCGGATTGATCGATGTGACTAATATTAGTTTTCCGTCTGGCTTTTTCGACAAATGTTGGATGGCAGAAAAGTTGATTTTCGCTTTATGTTGTCCATATAATTCTAAATCATTCTCTTTTAGATCGATCTTTTCTCCAATTTTAATGATTGGTGATAATTGAACTGACTGTGAAATTTCGATATCTGTTTTCATTACGCCCTCTTTTCCCGAACTTTTTCTGTACAATAAGTGTTTTTCGTTAAGATATTAACCATTATACCTTTTCTTTCTCCCTATTTCTATGGTAAAAAAAGCATTTTTGCAAAAGATTGACGAGGATTTGTTTTCACTTTATAATGATGCTAGACTTTAGAAAATAAAGGGGCGTGATTTGAATGGAAAAAGGGTTCGTCAAGTGGTTTGATAATAGAAAAGGTTATGGTTTTATTAAGTACAATGAAGACGATGAAATTTTTGTTCATTTCACAGCAATTGAAGGCGATGGGTTTAAATCATTAGATGAAAACCAAGCGGTAGAATTTGAAGTTATGGAAGGTACACGCGGTCTCCAAGCTGCACACGTGAAGAAAGTATAAACAAAAAGCTGAGAGGCACATTTCCTAGGAAATGTCCTTCTCAGCTTTTATTTTGCTTTATTCTATTTAGCTATTCCGTTATTGCTTTCCAGCCTTTTGGTTTGGGTCTTCATGAATAAGCACATGATCAGGCAGCATTGTTTCAATCTGAGAAATAAAAGCAGCTTTCGTTTTTTTTGTCATTATATAGAGCTGGCTGCCTTCTTTAAACTCACTAGAAATAATTTTGATCGATTTAGGACCAACAAAAATAGCCTCGATCGTTTGTACTTTTATTTTCTTACGTCTAATTGGTAATAATGCATGAATGATCAGCTGATCATCTTTCAAAATAAAATAACGATTCAATCCTAAAAGTGCGAAGAAAAAGAACACGCCTAAAACAATGTTGCTCACCAAATAAGGGCGAGTGTGTTCCAACATCAAAATCAAACTTAAAAATAAAATGCCAAATGTACAGGACCAATAAATTATCGTTGTCGATAATTCTGGCTGCCAATGATAGACTCTTTTCTTCATACAGCGACCCCTTAGTAAAAATTCAGTATGTTACAATAATAACATACATCAACTTTTAACGAAAAGAAAATAAGGAGATATTTATGTTACGAATATATGTCGATGCTGCAACAAAAGGAAATCCTGGTCCAAGCGGCGGAGGAATCGTGATCGTTGGCGAAGAACATCACGAACAACACCATATTTCTCTAGGAGAATGTTCAAACCATGAAGCTGAATTTAGAGTATTTATCCAAGCACTTCACCTGTTGATCGAAAAGAATTATACGGATCAGACGATCGTGATTCATTCTGATAGCAAAGTGGTCGTTCAAACGATCGAAAAAGATTATTCAAAAAACCCTTTATTTCAGCCATACTTAGCTACTTATAGACAATTGGAGCCACGCTTTTCGTTACTATTGATCAAATGGATCCCAGAAAGTCAAAACAAAGGCGCTGACACTCTAGCAAGACAGGCTTTACAAAAATACCATTAGACGAGAAAATAAAAATACTGATCGAATGCAATAATTAGCATTCGATCAGTATTTTTTACATTGTTATGTCTGCCATTTTCCCTTTAGTTATCTTTAAAATGGCCTCTGGAGCTAATTCTATCTGTACACCTCTTCTGCCAGCTGAAACAATGATTTCCTCAAATTCATTCGCTTCTTGAGCAATGTAGGTTGGAAAAAGTTTCTTCATCCCAATCGGCGAGCAGCCTCCGCGAATATAACCTGTAGTTTCTTCGAGATCCCTCAAATGAAGCATTTCAACTTTTTTATTTCCGCTGACCGCTGCTATTTTTTTTAGGTTCAATTCCTTTTCACCAGGTATCACTGCAACAACAGGTCCAGTTTTATTGCCGACAGCGACCAGTGTTTTAAAAATTTTGCCTTCGGTCACGCCTAATTTTTCCGTAACACTTTCCGCACTTAAATGATCTTCACTCCACGCAAACTCATATTCTTTGTAAGGAATTTTTTGTTGTTCTACAATACGGATCGCATTTGTTTTTTGTGCTTTCTTTTTTCCCATAGTCCACCTCTCAGTTTTTTGATAATGACAGGAGATTTAAAAGTTGGCGTAGTTTCACAACAGAGATTTGACCAGGTGCAGAAGCTTTTCGATCAGCGCCAAAGGTTAAAGCTGAACCAAAAAGCTCACCAGTCAATCGGCTGACCAACCCCAGTTGCCCCATGGACATCGTTACGATCGGACGATCTGCATGCTCCTTTTTCATCTCATTGGACGCTGCAAGTAAGGTAATAACATCTTCGGAGGTTTGCGGCATTACAGCGATTTTGCAAATATCTGCATTCATTTCCTGCATCCGGCAGAGCCTAGAAATAATTTCACTTTTTTCTGGTGTTCGATCAAAATCATGATTACACATGATCACTTTGATGCCTTTAGAATGAGCGAGCTGAATCGTCTGCTTCACAAGCTGCTCATCCATGAATAGCTCAATATCGAGTAACTCAAGACAGCCTCTTTGAATCATCGTTTGATACAATAAAAAATAGTCGCTATCTTTGAGATCAGTCACTCCACCTTCTTTTTTGGTGCGAAAAGTAAAAAGTAATGGTTTATCCAAAAGATATTCTGTGATTTTTTTAGATAATTCTGCTACTGCTTGGAAATCAGTGACCTGTTCAAAAAAATCGACCCGCCATTCCACTAAATCACATTTGATTTTTGCTAAATGTTTGGCATCATTGATTATTTCGTCTTCTGTTTTTCCAACAAGCGGCACAACTATTTTAGGACTGCCACTGCCAATACTGATTCCTTTAACATCAACTGTTCTCATCTTTCCTCTCCTTCTATCCCGAGTTGCAAATGATCCTATTTTTGAGCTATTTTTTGATTTCAATAAAGAATACTTTCAAATAATTACCTTCTTGAAAATGTTTATTTGTTTTGAAATCACTTGGCAATTGATACGTTTCTTTAAATTGATAGCGGACATGCTTTTTATCTAGTGCCTGAATGATCATTTTTTTGTATTTTTCAATTGAAATGTTCGCAGCATTTGTTGAAGCAATCAATAACCCCTTATCAGCTAAAATAGTCACTGCATCTTCTACTAAATCCCCGTAGTTTTTTGCCACTGAAAAGACTTTCTTTTTGTTTCGAGCAAAACTTGGCGGATCTAAAACGATCACATCATAGTTTAGTTCTTTACGCACAGCATATTTAAAGTACTCAAAGACATCCATCACAATGATTTTTTGCTCGGCTGGGTCGATTTGATTTACTTCAAACTGCTCTTTGGTTTTTAGTAAACTTCTTTTAGCTAAATCAACACTAGTCGTTTTTGCGGCTCCGCCCATAGCACTCGCAACTGAAAAGGCGCCCGTATAACTAAACATATTCAACACAGTTTTACCAGCTGCTGCCCCATCGATCAATCGTCCGCGAACCTCTTTTTGATCTAGAAAAATTCCTGTCATCAAGCCATCATTCAGATAGGTTGCGTAAGTCACACCGTTTTCCAAAACCAATAATGGTTCAGGAGCATCCTTACCGAATAATTTTTGTGATTCAGGCAAAGACTGAGTTGAAAAGCGAATTTTTTCGTATCCACCGATAATCTCAGGTACGCTTGCTTTGAAGGCTTGGATGATTTGTTCTTTCATATTATATAGCGTTTCATTGTACCAAGAAAAAACGGCAAACTCATCATAGCGATCGATCGTTAAACCACCTAACCCGTCCCCTTCACCGTTGAACAACCGATAAGCTGTGGTTCCAAGATCTTGTTCGAAAACCGCTCGCTCATTTTTCGCCTTTAAAAATAGCTTTTCTAAAAATTCGGAATCTATACTCCCTTGCCGATTGACTAGCCAGCCTATTCCTTTATTTTGTTCACCAAGATAGCCTGATGCAACGAAATTTCCTTTGCTATCAAGAAAATCAAGCCATTCCGCAGAAAATTTTTGTGGCGTTTCCTGCAAATCTTCCTTTTGGACTAAGGGATAGCCTGCTTTAAGTTTTTTCTCTGATTTTTTTGTTATTCGTATGTTCATTTTCTACATCCTTTAGCTTTCAATTAAGTATTCTCCATTATATTCTTTCTTCGTCAGTATATCAAAAAAAGATCAAGCTGTCGTTACCTATAAGAATCATTCTCACCTCTCTTTGACTGAAGATGAACTAATTTCTACTGCTTCTTTTTTAAAGAAAAGTAAAATTTCATTAACAATCCGCTCCCAATTCTTGATTTAAATTGACAGGGCTAAAGGAACAGAGTAAAATTAATGCTGTATATGTAAAGCTTGTGAAAACTTTTCACTGGCTTTCTCTTAGATTTGATCGTAGAAAGGATTCGTTCACTTTGAATATTTTAAAAAAAATACATACACCTAAATTTTTAGATACCCGTATGGGACTATTTCTCTTTATAGGTGTCCTGATTTGGATGAAGTCGATTTTTGCTTATGTTGTCGATTTTCATCTTCGTATCGAAAATGCTTTTGAATATTTTATTCTCTTTATCAATCCAATTGCTTCAACTTTTTTCTTGTTGGCAATTGCTTTGTATGTGAGAAGAAAAAGAGCTTCCTATATCACTATGATGGTGATTTATTTCCTAGTTAGCCTGCTTCTTTTCTCAAATGTTACTTATTATAGAGAATTTACTGATTTTATCACTGTTAATACTATGCTTGGTGCCGGTAAAGTTGCCAGCGGTCTTGGTGAAAGTGCATTGCGTCTTTTCAGACCTTATGATGTGATTTACTGGCTCGACTTTATTATCGTTGGTATTTTATTACTGACGAAAACAATCAAAATGGATGAACGTCCAGTTAGAGCTAGAGTTGCTCTTTCTATGAGTTTATTATCTGCTTTGTTCTTTGCTGCAAACTTAACTTTAGCGGAAACTGCAAGACCACAATTATTAGGTCGTCAGTTTTCCCGTGATTATATCGTGAAATTTTTAGGCTTGAATGCTTTTACTGTTTATGATGGTGTCACAACATATCAGACGAACCAAGTACGAGCAGAAGCAAGTGAGAACGACATGGATACAGTTTCTGACTATGTTAAAGGTCATTATGCTGAGCCTAATCCAGAAACATTCGGAATTGCCAAAGGAAAAAATGTGATTTATATCCATTTAGAAAGCTTCCAACAATTCCTGATCGATTACAAGTTAAAAGATGAAAATGGGGTCGATCATGAAGTTACTCCATTCCTTAACAGTATTTTCCATAATAATAGTACGTATAGTTTCGACAATTTTTTCCATCAAGTAGGACAAGGAAAAACGAGTGATGCTGAAACGATGTTTGAAAATTCATTATTCGGTTTAGATCAAGGATCATTGTTCACTCAAGTCGGCGGAAAAAATACATTCGAAGCTGCTCCAGCAATTCTAGATCAAGAAGCTGGTTATACTAGTGCTGTTTTCCACGGAAATGCCGGTAATTTCTGGAATCGTAACGAAACTTACAAGCATTTAGGGTATGATTACTTTTTCGATGCTAGTTATTATGATGTTAACGAAGATAACTCTTTCCAATACGGATTGCATGATAAACCATTTTTCAACCAGTCCGTTCAATATTTAGAGCATTTACAACAACCTTTTTATTCTAAATTTATCGCTGTTTCTAATCATTATCCTTATTCTCAATTTACAAATGATGAAGCAGGATTCCCGATTGCAAATACGTCAGATGAAACGATCAACGGCTACTTTGCTACAGCGAATTACCTTGACAAATCTGTTGAAGAATTTTTCAATTATTTAAAAGCATCTGGATTATATGATAATTCAGTGATCGTACTTTACGGCGACCATTATGGTGTTTCGACTTCCCGTAATAAGAATTTAGCTGAACTCGTTGGTAAAACAAAATCTACCTGGAATGATTTTGACAATTCAACAATGCAGCGTGTACCATATATGATTCATATTCCAGGTCAAACAAATGGCGGGATCAATCATACGTACGGCGGTCAAATCGATGCACTGCCTACCCTACTTCACTTGCTGGGTATCGATACAAAGAATTATATTCAAATGGGACAAGATCTATTCTCTAAACAAAATGAACAGCTAGTTGCCTTTAGAAATGGTAACTATGTTTCACCTAAATATACGATGTTAGGTTCTAATATCTATGATACAGCAACTGGTCTATTGATCAGTGAACCAACTGAACAACAACTGCAGGAAACGAAAGCGTTAAAAGATAAAGTAAGCTTACAGCTTGAGATGTCTGATCAAACGACGAACGGTGATCTTCTTCGCTTCTATACAAACAGCGGTTTGACGCCGGTAAATCCTGATAATTACAATTATAAAGATCAGCTGGAACAAATGAAAAAAATCGAATCTAAAAAAGGGAAATCATCAACGAGTGTCTACAGCAAAAATAACAACACATCAACCGTTGATAAATACCACACAGAATCCTATCAGGATTACCAAAAAGCAAATAAATAGTCATGAAAGCTTGAGTAATTACTCAAGCTTTTTTATACCTTTTTCATAGATTATTCATATTCTTATTTTATACTTGTTCCTGTGAGGTGAATCTATTTGAAAAACATTCGTTACGCCTATGCCAGTGTTTCCTATCATAAAAAAACATCCTTTAGTCTTGGACTTTTTTCTGGACTTTTTCTCGTACTATCGACAAGCATTTTGAACCTCATCGATTTAGAAAACACATTTTATCAACAAGTAAAGGATTTGGCGAATCTATCTGATTACTTAAAAAACCATCAGAAATTTATTCACCTATTCTTAGTGATGTACATAGTACTCTTAGTCGTTGCATTGTTTATTATCAGCCTTTTACTTTTTTCGACTCTTCGGTTAAAAAGACAAGACATGTTAAAATGGCGGATCATGGGATTTAAACGTTCTTTTATCATCAAGCAAGCTGTCTTGGAAACGCTGATTCCATTGATGATCGGGATTTTTTTCGCGGCTTTTGCTTTATTAGTTTGCCAGCATACCTATGAGTTTCTTTTGATCAGGATAAAACCTATATTAGCTGCTCAATTTGGAATTGAACGGGTTACGTTTTTTTCTCCGAATTTTGTTGTTGAAAGCACACCAAATCAAGTAATGACTGCTAATGGCAATACTACCTTTATTTCATTAGGGATCACCAATCTGCCTATTTCTGTCATATTCAAAGCTTTTCTAAAAAATTGTTTGATTCTTACTGGTACAACTACACTAGTAACATCGATTTCTACCTATTCATTTTTGAAAAAAAGAATTCAGTATTAAGGACGTGAATAAATGGATTTTTCTTTACAAAATTTCTGGACGCAAGAGCGTTTCAATGAATTATTTAAGGAACAACATATGACAGTCATTTTAGAAGATCAAAGCCGTATTCAAGCTGATTTTTTCTTTCTTATCGATAAGACATTTGATTTAAAACAAACGATGGCGATCGGTTTTATTTTATCTGAAAATACGTTTTTCCCTTATCTCTCGATTCGTGATAATCTGTTTCTTGGTACATCGATCAAAGAGAAAAATAAAAAGCCTCTGCTAATAGAACAGCTTAGTTATGTTGGCTTAACACACGATGTACTGATTAAATCTGAATCTGATTTAAACACATTAGAAGTAATCAAGCTCCAGTTAGTTCAACTGCTATTACTTGGTAAAGACATCATCATCATTGATGATATCTTCCAAAAATTATCGATTGGACAGCGGCAAGAGCTACTTCCATTGCTGCAAAAAATCGCTAAAGAAAAGAAAAAAGCGATTTTAGTATTGACGAACGACATTCAGATTGCAGAAAGTCCTTATATGGATAAAATCATTCATACAGCATAAAAAAGGTTTGGCGGACCCCTCTATGAGCGGATACTGCCAAACCTTTTTTAGCCATTAAATAAGCTGGGTAAAGAGAACGATCATCTCTACCCAGCTTATTCTTGTTATTATACTCTTTCCTTACTCTTCGTCTTGAATTTCAACATCCGGGAATGAAACGGTAAAGCTTGTTCCTTTGCCCTCTTTACTTTCAACGTTGATCTTCCCTTTATGCAGTCTCACTAGCTGCTGAACGATAGACAATCCTAAACCAGATTCTCCATATTTCGTGTTTTTCCTAGATGGATCGACCTTATAGTAGCGATCCCAAATATTTTGTACTTGGTCTTCTGACATTCCAATTCCTGTGTCAGTAATCGTTACGATCGTTTCCAAATAACCTTTTTGTAAATGAACTCGGATCTCTCCGTCTTGAGTAAACTGTATCGCGTTTTGCAGGATATTGACCATGATCTGAACGAAGCGATCATAGTCAGCATAAACATCAATAGGTTCGTGTGTTTCAAGAATCAAGCGATCATTAGCAGATTCTGCTTTCGCTTCTAATTGTGTTAAAATATTTTCCAGTGTTTCTGTAGCATTGAATTTTTTCACAACAATGCTGATTTGATTCGTTCTGATTTTCTCATAGTCTAGATTCTCATTGACTAATCGTATCAGACGAGAGGTTTCATTTTGCATCAATTTAATAGCATTAGCCCGTTGATTTTCAGGTATTGCGTCATACTGAAGTCCTTCTAGCAAACCGTTGATCGTTGTTAAAGGAGTTCTCATTTCATGAGAGGCATCGGCCATAAATTGGCGGCGGCGTTCTTCTTGACGATCTATTTCTTCTCTTGATTCTTTTAGTGACTCAGCCATCTTGTTAAAATCTTCTGCTAAGTCATCAAATTCATCTTTGTCATGGGTTGCTAATTTAACATCAAAGTTTCCACTAGTGATTTCTTTTGTAGCTTTCCTCATTCGATTGATCCGTTTAACTTGGAAACTCGCAAAGAAATAGCTCAAAATCAAGCCCACTATACTAGATATGATAAAACCCTTGAATAAATTCGATGTAATAGCATCCATACTATCAGACACGTTTTTTGCTGGTTGGGTAACCACTAACGCGCCAATGATCGTATTTTGTTGCGACTGAATATCGGTCATCGTCACAGGCAGCATAACGTAGGAGGAGACATTCTTGTTTCCGTAAATATCTTTATCTACTGTGGCAAACTCCTGTTGTCCTTGCATCAATCCATCCCAGTTAGCTTTGATCACTGTATCGTCTAGCTTTTTTTCAGGATTAAGTGGGTATTGAACATTCATATTCGTATCATAAAAAACGAATTGAACATCTTGATTGCTTAAAAAGCCTTCAAATAGATGAAAGGATGCATTCCACGTATCCTGATCTGTCATCCCTGGGACTCTATTGATCGAGTCTTTCGCCTGCCATGCTGATTTGGCATAGCCTTGTAATTGTTCATAATTCGTATCCTGTAAGGTTTTTTTCGTTAATTGTGTAAAAGATGTCCCCACGATCAAAATGATTAAAATGATCACACCCCAAAAAGCGAGTAATTGCTGATGTAAATATTTCATCTAAGCAACTCCAGAATCATCAAATTTATACCCTACGCCCCAAACCGTTTGAATAACTTGCGGTCCCACTTTTTCAATCTTTTGACGCAACTTTTTGATATGAGCATCAACTGTTCGCTCATCTCCAAAATATTGATAATCCCAAACCATTTCTAGCAGTTGCTCACGGGAGAATACTTGTCTTGGTTTTTTTGCAAGTGTATACAGTAAATCAAATTCTTTCGGTGTCAAACCGTCGATCGGTTTATTATCAAGATAAGCTTCCCTTGTTTTTGTATTCATTTTGAAATGTTCTGTCGTTACATCAAACTTTTCATCTGAAGGTTCAGAGCTGTCAACATGCTCTCCGATCTCAGAACGACGATGAAGAGCTTTGATACGAGCGATCAAGGTCAACGGACTGAACGGCTTAGTCACATAATCATCTGCGCCCATCTCAAGCCCTATCACCTGATCACTTTCAGAATCTCTGGCAGTCAGCATAATGATCGGTACAGTATTTGATACCTTGCGAACTTCACGGCACACTGACATCCCATCCATCGTTGGTAAATTCAGATCCAGTGTAATCATATCCCACTTCTCCGGCGCTTCTAAAAAGGTATCCAATCCTTCTTTGCCGTCATATTTGAAAGTCGCTTCCCAACCTTCGTTCAAAAAGAACATTTGCATCATTTCTGATACAGATTCATTATCTTCGATCATTAATACATTCATTTATATACCGCCTCTTTTCTTCATAGTTAACGTCAGTAATATTATACTCTAAAAATCGCTAAGCTCCAATAACTTCTATCTTTCTTCAAAAAAGCTTTGTCTTTTTTTCAATCTTTGATAAGATTAAGCATGAAAGGACGTTGAAAATTTATGGAAAAGATTCAAGCAGTTGCTTTTTTTGATTTAGACGGCACATTACTGAACGAAAAATCTGAAATTACTTCTGAGATCTCAACCGCCATCCAGGCATTGAAAGATAATCAAGTATTACCTTTGATCGCTACTGGTCGGACGATAGTAGAGATCGAGCATATCATGAAAGATAGCGGGATCGATTCAGCTATTGTGATGAATGGTCAATTGATCCAAGTTGAAGGAAAGAAAGTGTATTCAAATGAGTTCACACCGGAAGAAGTTGCTAAGATGCAAAAACATGTCAAACAGCAAGGACACGAGATTTCTTATTATAATGATCGCCATATTTGGTGTTCAGGACACAACGAAATCGTTTCAAATGCTTATGCTTTCATTCATTCAAAACCACCTATGATCGATCCTTTTAACACTGAAAATAAGACTGTTAATATGATGTTAGTACTCTCAGAAGATGGCGATGAACATTATTTGGAACACTTTCCTGAGATGACGTTTTACCGAAATGGTCCATACTCTATTGATACAGTCAGAAAAGGTGTTTCAAAAGGTTCTGGTGTTCAAAATCTATTCAAAAGTCTTGATCTTCCAAAAGTTCCGACATTTGCTTTTGGAGATGGCATCAACGACCTTGCGTTGTTTGATGCATGTGATAATAAAATTGCGATGGACAATGCTCGAGCTGAGTTGAAAGAACGCTCAAGTTATATCACAAAGAAAAATACGGATGGCGGTATTGTTCATGCTTTGAAGCATTTTGATTTGATTTGATCAAAAATAAAAATCCCACTTCTTTATTTAGAAGATGGGATTTCTTTTTTTTGTCTTTTTTGATGAACACAGATAACTGATCCTGTCACTTGTACCAATAAAAGCACCGCTAAAAAAATACTCAAAGCAATATGCCCTCGTTCAAACGTTTTTACTAACAATACAAGTAAAATGAAGCTGCTTATTGAATACAGTGACCATTGTTTATCCATAATATCTAGACCCCTTTGGTTTGTTAAGATAAGGATAGGACTTTTACTGAGAAAAAGCAAGGATGTTTTGACTATCTGAGAGTTTTCCTCTGTTTTTTTAGTATATCTTTATAATTCTAAGCAAAATTTAAATAATCATTCCAAAATACTGCCTTTTTACTTCTTGCCTTAGAGTAAAGAAAAAACATTTCTAAAAAAGAAAATAGGCTTATTTCTAATAAATCAATGATTTCAAACCTATAGAAAAAGTGATACACTGTTTTTATCGCATACTTTACTTCAAGGAGTTTTTTGAATGAAAGAATCAAAACAAAAAAATTTACAACTCATTTTAGATACTTGCTTATTAGCTGGAAAAATAATGACAGAAAGTGGTTCTGAAGTGTATCGTGTGGAAGATACAATGAACCGCATCGCAGAAAATGCTGGCCAAAAAGAAAGTGTTAGCTACGTAACTGCTACAGGTCTTTTTATGGGGTTTCGCTCGAGTAATTTTACGCAATTAGAAAATGTGACTGAACGCAGTATCAATTTGGAAAAAGTGGCCATTGTCAATAATCTTTCTCGACAACTCGCTAACCAAGAAATTTCTCTAGCTGAGCTTAACCATAAATTAGTCAATATCGACACTGAAGCACCAACATATTCGATGACGCTGCAAATTTTTGCAGCCGGTATTGTCAGTTGCACCTTGATGTATATTTTTGGCGGGAGTTGGGATGATTTTCTAGCTACATTCTTTATTGGTATGATCGGCTTTAGTGTAGCTCATTTCACAAAGGAGTGGCTCCACATTAAATTCTTAGATGACTTTCTGGCTTCTTTTATAATTGGTCTGCTCGCATATTTTGCAGTGACCTTCCATCTAGCTGGTAATGTCGATAACATCATTATTGGTGCTGTGATGCCATTGGTTCCTGGTGTGGCGATCACAAATTCATTCAGAGACATTTTAGCTGGACATCTGTTAAGCGGAACAGCACGGGCAACAGAAGCGATATTTATTGCAGGTTCGATCGGTATCGGCATTGCGATCGTTTTCAAACTATTTATGTAAGGAGAAATTATTTTGGAAATTGTGATTCATTGTCTTTTTAGTTATTTAAGCACCATTACATTTGGAATCGTGACGAATGTCCCAAGAAAATTGCTAAATGCTTGCGGAATCACTGGTACTGTTGGCTGGATGATTTTTTGGTCAACTAAAAACCTGGAGGCCGGAGCGATTTTTGCAAATTTCCTCGGCGCCATTGGTATCGGTTTGATGAGCATCTTTTTTTCACGACGGAAGAAAATGCCAATGACTATCTTTAATATCCCCAGCCTTGTTCCGCTAGTTCCAGGCGGTCCGGCTTATCAAGCAGTTCGCAGTATCGTTTTAGGTGACTACGTCAACGGCATACATTTCATTATCAAAGTGATCATGACTGCTGGAGCGATCGCAGCTGGTTTCATGGTCACAGGAATCGTAGAACGTCTGTTAAAAAATATTTTAGATAAAAAAGAAGTCAAGACTAATCGATAGTCTTGACTTCTTTCTTAATCTACTGACAGCTCTGCTTCTTCTTCGAAGAACAATAATAAATCTTGTAGAGTCAGTTTTTCCTTCTCGCTTTTATTCAAGTCTTTAATGATCCGACCTTTTTGTAAGACGATCAGCCGATTGCCATATTCTAACGCATCTTCCATTCGGTGAGTGATCATTAAACAAGTCAAATCAGCTTCTTTGATTCGTTGATCGGTTAGATGCATCAATTGTTTTGACGTTTTAGGATCTAAAGCTGCTGTATGTTCATCTAACAATAGCAACTCTGGTTTAGTCAATGTCGCCATCAGCAAGCTCAATGCTTGTCTTTGCCCGCCAGAAAGATTGCCAGTTGGGGTATCCAAATGATTTTCCAGTCCATTTCCTACTTCACTGCAGATTTTTGTAAAAAATGTTCGCTGCTCACTGATTTTTCTTAAGCGTAAGCTTCTTTTTTGTCCTCGGTACATTGCCAAAAGTAGATTTTCTGCAACAGTCATTCGTGGTGCTGTTCCCATTTTAGGATCTTGAAAAACCCGGGAGAAAAAAGTTGCCCGTTTTTCTTCAGAATAATTCGTGATTTTTTGTTGATTGATAAACAAGTCACCTTCACTTAGAGACAATGTTCCAGCGATGCTGTTGAACAGCGTGCTTTTACCAGCCCCATTTCCACCTAAAACAGTGACAAATTCACCTTTTTCAATCGTTAGATTCACATTATTCAAAATGACCTTTGTTTCATTTAGACCATTATCGATTCTTTTAGTCGCATGTTTCAATTCAAGTACAGTACTCATTTTTCAGCCTCCTTCTCAGGTAGAAAGTGAAGATTCAATGCTTTTTTCAACTGCGGTATCATTAAACAAATTGCTAAAATCACAGCAGAGAATATTTTCAAGTAGGTCGTATCAAAGCCTAATTTGATCACAGCTAAAATCAATAATTGATAAATGATACTACCTACAACGATCGCGACCAAACGCTCTGCAAATGTCAACTCACCGAAAAGCACCTCGCCAATAATGATCGATGCAAGTCCAATGACGATCACGCCTGTTCCTTTATTGACATCCGCATAGCCATCATTTTGGGCAATCAGCGCTCCGGATAATGCGATCACGCCATTTGATAACGTTAAACCTAAAATTTTCATTGAATCTGTTTTGATGCCAAGTGAACGAGCCATATGTTCATTGTCTCCTGTAGCAATATAGGCCTGTCCTAGATTCGTATTGAAGAAAAAGAGTAATAAACTAATGATGATCACAAGAAAAATCACACCTAGAAAAACGATATCGTAATAATTCGGTAAATCAAATTGTAAAAAGAAATCCTGAATTTTTGGCTTATTTAATAATGATAGATTGGGTGTCTGCATGACATACAGAATCACTGAATTTAGTCCTGACATCACTAATATTCCAGCTAAAATCACTGGTATTTTTCCTTTTGTAAATAGCAATCCTGTGACCAATCCAGCGCACATACCAGCTAAAACACCTAATAATGTCGCAAAAACTGGATGGATCCCTGAAGTGATAGCAGTCACACAAACCGCTCCGCCTAATGGAAATGACCCTTCTGTTGTCATATCCGGAAAATTTAAAATTCGATAGGTCATAAAAATACCTAACCCTAAGATTGCCCATAGCATCCCTTGTCCAATTGCTGAAACGATCATTTTTTCCACTCCTATTCTACGATTTTAGCTTTTTCTCGAATGTTTTCAGGAATTTTGATTCCTAATTTGTCTGCTTGTTTTTGGTTGATAATGATATCACCTGAATCAAAAGTATAAATCGGCGTCGTTGCCGGCTGTGATTTTCCTGAAAGAATCGCAGCTGCCATTTTCCCAGTTTGAACACCAAGATCAAATTGATTGATTCCTACAGTCGCTACTCCTCCTTGTTCGACCATCGTATCCACAGAAGGGAAAATCGACACTTTCGCTTTATCAGCTTCATTCACTACGGTTTGCATCGCATTAGCAATTGTGTTATCTGTCGGAATATAGATCATATCCACTTCACTGGCCATCACTTGAACCGTTTGCGCAATTTCATTACTTGATGGCACAGCATATGTTTTGACTGTCATGCCTTTTTTCTCTGCAACTTTCTTTGCTTCCTCGACTTGGTATTTAGAATTTTCTTCAGATGAAGCGTACAAGATACCTACTTTTTTATTGTTCGGCACTAATTTTGCGATCAAGTCAAACTGAGCATCAACAGGAGACTTATCACTGACACCTGTAATATTCCCTCCAGGTTTTTCATTGCTTTTGACCAAACCTGCACTCACAGGATCAGTGATCGCTCCCAGAATGATCGGACGCTCAGAAGTTGTATTCGCCAATGCTTGTGCGGCTGGTGTCGCTATGCCGATCAGGACATCTGATTTTTTCTCCTGTACTAGCTGTTGACTCATTGTCGCAAGTTTACTTTGATCAGCTTGTCCGTTTTGAAAAACCAATGTCATATTTTTGCCATCTTCATAACCTTCTTCTTTCAGTCCCGCTTGGATACCTTTATAAATTTGGTCTAATGCAGGGTGGCTCACAAATTGAAGCACACCAACTGTAGGTAATTTTTCTTTTTGTGTTTCTCTTTTTTCTATAAAAAATGACCCAATCAAAAAGATAATAATGGCAGCTACTACAAATGATAAACGATTTTTTCTCATTTTTTCTCCTCCTAAATTGAAATTTTCTAAACAAAAAAACAACAGCAAGTCCTAAAAAGGAGCGGCCGTTGTTTTAAACAAAAACCGCATAGATCAAACATCTATGCGGTCAGAAATCATTTTTAATAAACCGACATAGATACAAACTTTAGAAAAAATTCTAATTCGTTGTATCTATGAGAGCACCATACATACAACTATCTACGCCAGTTTTGCCATGAGTTATTCAATTGGTTGTTTGGTGTGGATAGCTTCATCATGTAATCACTCCTATAGTTTTTCTGTTAAATGTAGTCTACACTACTTATGATTTATTCGTCAAGGTCAAAAAACGTTAAATTGAATTTTTTTTTCGTAAATGCTGATTTTTCAGGCGCTTTCGATAGCTCCAACTATCCTTTTGTTTCTTGTATGGATAAAAGTTTAAATGGGTAAACATTTTTTGCGACGCTTCATTCCAGTTGAAAATCTCACTTACCGTGATTCGTTCTCTACCAAGTTTTTTCGCTTTATAGATAAAGTATTTGGTAACCATACGACCGATATGACGATTTTGAAATGCCTGATCGATGACAATTGCATAATCGTCCTCTGCCAGCCAGACATCTCCGATCGTTTGAAAGCAATCGCCCTCACGATATTCAATGTAGTAAAGAAATCCATGCTCATTTTGCCAATGATACATTTGCTTTATCTGCTCTTTACTGTAAATCGTTTCTATTCCTACGATATTACGCATATTTTCCGGATCTTGATACCATTTCAATGCTTCATTTCTAAATTTATCAAAAGGGCTTAGCCGGATCGATTCATTTATACGGACTTTTTTTAGGCTATTTTGATTGAAAGAGGACTCAGTAGACATCTGAGTCCTCTTTCTTACTAAATCAGTTGCCAACGTCCGCCATTTAATACTTGTCACGTCGATCACTTCTTACATAAACACGCTGCATAGCAGGTTGGATTATCCCAAGCTTCAATAATAGGATCAAAATCAATTCTTTCATCGTAAGCCCTTCTTTCTAGTAGTTACGTCATTATTCTGCAGGAACTTCAGCTTCAGTCGGCTGTTCCTGCACTTGTCCTTGTTCGTCGACTTCTTGCGTTTGTGTCTCTTGTGTTGTCTGAGTTGTTTCAGCAGTTGAATGTGTTGTATTTTCTGCCGGTGTTTGGACCGTTGGCTCCACGCTTGACAATGGCAACTGATTCAAAGCAGGGATCAATGTTGTCTTTATATCTTGACTAGTTTCTAGAGTAAAGCGATTTTTTTCTTTGCCGCTTTCAAAAAAGATCACCGTAGTTTCATCTTTTTTTAGCTTATACTTTTCTTCGATTTTTTCAGCATTATAAACAATTGGGTAGATATAAATACTATGATTGAATGTCTTCATCTGATCCGTATCTTTTAAAACATCGATTACTGCATCATACGTTTTTCCACTCGGAACAGAAAACAAAACAGTCATTGCTGTTTTCTCACTAATTTGCTGATCTGCCGTTTTAGCATCTAAATAATTTGCTTTTTTTGCTAATTTGGTTTGACTCACAATCGATTGAATTTGAGAGGCACGAATATTTGCCTGTACTTTAGGGATCATAAAAAATAAACTAATAATTAATAAAACTACGATACCAATAATGATAGCTGTCATTTTTTTCTGTTTATTTAAATAATCAATAACATCATCTTTTGCATCAATAAAATTTTTCTTCACTTTACTCTCCCCTTATCACTTCTCTCCTTTATTATACCTTTACTTCTTTTTTTTTCCTAGTATAAAATATTTTCCTGGATTTATGTTAAAAAATTATAATCTAACAACTTAATAAACCAATTATATAATTTTAACGCCATAGTTTTGCGAGCGGTTACTTTGTGATAAAATATACATAAAGAAAGATCAGGAGGGATGATCATGAGTTCTGTAGAAAAGTTGAGCGTCGATCAGATTACGAAAGAAAATCCACTTTTATCCAATTTTCGAAGCATCATTGAAACAAGTTTTTACAGGAATAACGTTCATAAAGTGACTCGATTAAGCGACTGTTATATCTTAGCAAAAAATGCTTTGGGCACAATTGTCACTGACATTCCAGTCTATCAGCCAGAAAAACTCGAATTACCAGCCGATGCAATGGTCCTAGTCTCAAACGATGGAAAAATAGTCGGCAGAAGTGCGATGGCCAGAAGAATTATCGGTGATCCTGAGGTGGACACTGACTTTTATAGCGGACTTTTACGTGAAGCAATCTATCAGAGTTCTCAAAAAGATTGTTATCATAGCGAGGTTTATGTCGGACTTTCAGCAGATTTCATGATCAAATGCCACCTTCAACTTCCAAAAGGCTTTGAGCACAGTCTTTATGCCTATCTCTTAAATTTCCAATCCACAACGAGTGCTTACCATACGCAATACACTGCTTCGGCTCATTATGAGGAAGGAGATATTTATGTCTATGCCGATCCTACATGGGTGCACCCGGATTTTCCAGATGGCTTAGTATTGATCGATTACAAGCACAATGTTGCTGCTGTTTTGGGACTGCGCTATTTTGGAGAATTGAAAAAGGCTACTTTAACATTAGCTTGGGCGATCGCACATCGAAATGGCTTCATTGCTTGCCATGGTGGGCTAAAACAATATAACTTAGTTGAAAAAAAATATACTATGGCTGTTTTTGGTTTGTCAGGTTCAGGTAAATCAACGATTACTTTAGCCGACCATCAAAATCAGCATAATGTGACCGTTCTTCATGATGATGCTTTTATCATATCTAAAAAGAATGGCTCCACTACTGCCTTAGAGCCTGCCTATTTCGATAAAACACAAGACTATCCAATGAAAGATCCAAGTATAAACTTTTTTTTAACTGGTCACAATATTGGTGTTACTCTAAATGAACAGCACCAAAAAGTTCTAGTGACTGAAGATATTAGAAACAATAACGGTCGAACGATCAAATCACGGTATGCAACGCCTAATAGAAAGGATCATCTGCCAGAAAAGCTGGATGCTGTTTATTGGATCATGAAAGATGACAGCTTACCACCGATCGTCAAGATCGATGATCCTGTGTTAGCTGCAATCTTTGGTTTGACCCTAGCGACCAAACGATCGACAGCCGAGAATGTCTTACCTGAGACAGACTTAGATCGATTGGTTATTGAGCCTTTTGCGAATCCTTTCCGTGCTTATCCATTAACAGAAGATTATCAGGATTTCAAGGAATTGTTTGAACAGCAAACGGTCGACTGTTACGTTTTAAATACTGGCTATTTTAATGGACAAAAAATCAGCCCGCAGCAAACATTATCCTGCATCGAAGCCGTGATAAACAATACAGAGACATTTCTCCCTTTTGGTCCATTATCTTCAATGAGTTATGCACCAACAGATTCATTGCTTCCTGATTTTCATGATCCAAATTATTTAGTAAAAATCCAAGATAGTTTGAGCCATAGGCTTGAATTCATTCAACAACAAAAAAACGAGCGACAAGACGATCCCGTCCTTCCAAATGAAATCGAGTTGTTCATACAGAAATTAATAGACGAGTTAGAAACTGCCAAAGCAGCGATCAGTGAATGAAATATAAACAGCTGTTGACAAACATTTTGACCTAGCCTATACTTTCAGTAATGATAAATAAATTAGAATACGATGAAAAGAAGAGTACTGTTTTTAGAAAATTGATTAGAGAGTCTCGGTAGCTGAAAAGAGATAATTTGCTATTACAGGAAAATGACCTTTTCGTAAGAAGATGTGAGCTGAGGTAAGCATGTTCTGGGTGCGCCCAATATAGTGCAATGGTATTGAAGAATTGATTCTGTACCTAGTTGAGGGAAATCTTGTGAGAGATTTCCAAAATGAAGGTGGTAACGCGAGCATTCGCCCTTTACTTTGAAGAAAGTATAGGGTTTTTTTGTATTTTTCAACTTACTAAACTGAAATAATGGAGGAATTATTATGACAAACAACAAACAAAAAATCCCTTTTCGCTATGATATCGTTGGTAGTTTTTTACGTACAGAGCCTTTGAAAGAAGCTCGTCAAGCTTTTGCTGACGGAACGATCTCAAAAGAAAAGCTAACTGAAATCGAAGATCAAGAGATCATCAAATTGATAGAAAAACAAAAAGCAGCAGGGCTTTCGGCTGTAACAGATGGTGAATTTCGTCGTCGCTGGTGGCATTTAGATTTTATTGCAGGGTTGAACGGGATCACTGTTTTTGATTTTGAAACAACTGCTTTTGGAATTACCACTGAAGCTCAAGGGACATTTGTCAGTGGTCCACTCTCTTTTTCGCAAGACCACCCGTTTCTTGATCATTTTCGTTTCACTCAACGCCATGCAGCACCACTTTTGGCTAAACAAACCATTCCTGGACCGAATATGATTTTTCTAGACTCATTGATCTTATCCAAACAATATAATGAAAATCCGATCTATGATTCTTTGGCTGCATTCAAACAAGACTTGATCAAAACGTATCAAGATGCGATCCAAGCGTTCTATGATGCAGGCTGTCGATACTTGCAATTGGATGATACCAGTTGGGGCGGGTTGTTTGATGATCGTTTCCGTGAAATGATCAAAGCAAATGGCTTGAATCCAGATCAATTGCTTCAGGATTTTCAGGAAGTAACAGAACAAGCATTAGCTAAAAAGCCAGCCGATTTAGCTGTTACCTTCCATTTTTGTAAAGGGAACTTCCAGTCTCATTGGTTATATAATGGCTCTTATGAAACAATTGCCAAAAATCTCTTTTCGATCCAAGCATTCGATGGTTTCTTTTTAGAGTATGACGATGAGCGTTCTGGCGGATTTGAACCATTAGAAAAATTACACGATCAGCGAATCGTTTTAGGCTTGATCACAACAAAAACAGGAAACTTAGAAAGTTCTGAGGCGATTATTGCTCGAATCAAAGAAGCAAGCCAATATGTGCCTTTAGAGCAAATTTGCTTGTCTCCGCAATGCGGCTTCGCGTCCACCCACGAAGGAAATCATTTAACAGAAGAAGAGCAATGGGAAAAAATCGCGCTTGTTAAAACAATCGCTGAAACTGTTTGGACAGATGCATAAACAAAAAAGCAGGAAAAATGAAGAATTCGTTTTTTCCTGCTTTTTTTAGTCGAACCGTATGCTTAATACACTCCTGTTCTCTATCGATTGACTGAACGAGCCATACGATTGATCGTATGGCGCATTCCTCGAATCGCCAATGACATTTCGTAAATATTTTCAGCTGGAGCTAATCCGCCATATCCAGCGTCTCCGATGTGCTGGATGTCTACTCCACAGATCTTATTCAGCAAAGCGATTTGACGAATCGTTTCTTTACTAGCACTTTCTTGACTCGTACCAATCGCTGACATTGTCAATAGATCGTATTTTTTGGCAATAGCGATCGCGGCTTTCATATCTTCTTCAGAGAATCCTTGAACCGTTCCAACTGCCGGTAATAGTAGAATATCTGCCCCTGCTTTAGCGTAAGCTTCAACTGCTTCGGTAGAAACAACTGGCTCATCTGAACCAGCACTGTGCATTTTTCCAGCAATGATCAACCCAGAAAAATTTTCCTTCGCTATTTTTACTGCTTTAGCAATTTCAGCATTTGTCACACCTGTTCCAGGATTTCCTGTTAAACAGATAAAATCAACGCCCATCTCTTCTGCTCGCTGAATCGTTTCTTTAGAGCTTGTACGTCCTTTTGCGATCGTCAGTTTTTCGCTAAACATTTGAGAAGATTCGTCTACAGGCTCTAAATTCACACCCACTGGACGCCCGATCAATTTTTTCAAGATCGGAATTGGGTTGATCTGATTTTCTTCTGGATGCTGCCAGTAGTTCATTACCTCTTCAAGGGACATCCCTGGAATCCCTTGTACGACTGGATTAAAACAATCAAATAAATTCAGTAGAATCAAATCAGCACCAAAAGCCGCTGCTACCTCTGCATTACTGATATCTCCTGCCTGTGGTGATGCAGCTACGACATTCTCTGAAAGGATCGTCCGCCCTTCACTTGCTTTGATGGACTGTTTTAGTTCCTGAGCAGTCATCTTAGCAACATCACTGTAGCTTGCACTGATCAATCTTTTTACCATACTTCTGCCTCCTTATAATAAAAGCCATTTGCTGATTAAAAATTGGTACTCCATTCATTATACTAAACATTTGAAAAATACGCAGACATTTACTGATCCATGTCTAGCCTATTCGTTTTTTTATGTTTTATTCCTCACTCCTTTATAAATAAAAAGAACTCCGTTATAATGGTACTATTATGTTTATAGAATTGAGGGATGTTTATGTCATTTGATGGCGTATTTACACATACCATGGTTTCGGAATTATCTGATACCTTAGTAACAGGCCGAATTTCTAAAATTCATCAGCCTTATGAAAATGAAATTGTTTTAGTTATACGATCAAAAGGAAAAAATCATAAATTACTTTTATCTGCTCATCCGAGTTATGCACGAATCCAGCTGACAGACATTGCTTATGCAAATCCTGATACACCGCCTAATTTCGTGATGATGCTGCGTAAATTTTTGGAAGGGGCGATTTTAGAACAGATCCATCAAGTCAATAATGATCGTGTCGTCCATTTTACTTTTACAAAAAGAGATGAACTAGGTGATTTACAAAATATTGTACTGATCGTTGAATTGATGGGTAGACACAGTACGATCATTTTAATGAATAAAGAAAATGGAAAAATCCTGGATGCGATCAAGCATATCGGCAGTTCACAGAATAGCTATCGTTCCTTGCTTCCTGGTGTTGACTATATCGATCCGCCCAAACAGGAATCTCAGAATCCTTTTTCCGCAAGTAAAGAAAAAGTGTTTGCGATTTTATCCCAAGCTTCTGTTTTGGATGGCAAATATCTTCAGTCTCAATTTCAAGGCTTAGGGAGAGACACAGCAGATGAGCTTGCCCATCGATTAAATGAACGGCCGAATGAAAAAATGCTTGTTTGGGAAGCCTTCTGGTTCGATCTTTTAAGTAAGACCACCCCTACCTTGACGATAACTGAGAAAAAAGAGTACTTTACTCCTCTGCCGTTTAAGTCACTTGAAGGAACACAAACGACTTATCGAACCTTAAGTGAATTACTTGATGTTTTTTACGGTGGTAAAGCTGAGAAGGATCGTGTGAAACAGCAAGGTGGAGAACTGATCCACAAACTCGATAATGAGCTGAAACGCAATCAAACAAAAATTCTAAAGCTTCAACAAACATTGGCTGATACTGAACTTGCTGAGAACTACCGCCGAGATGGTGAACTTTTGACGACTTTCATGGCACAAGTTCCTAAAGGAGCTGAATTTGTGGAATTGCCGAATTATTACGAGGAAGACAAGCCATTAAAAATAAAATTGAATCCTGCTTTAAGCCCTAATCAAAATGCCCAAAAATATTTCCAAAAATACCAAAAACTTAAAAACGCCGTTAAAATCGTTCACAGTCAAATTGAACAGGCTACAAAAGAAGTCGGTTATTTGGAGTCTGTTTTAGCTCAGTTGGAAATCGCAGGCCCCATGGATATTGATTTGATTCGTGAAGAATTGATTGAACAAGGCTATCTCAAAAAACGCGCTGCTAAAAAACAAAAGCAGTCTAAGCAAAGCAAACCAGATGAATTCTATTCTAGTGATGGTACATTGATTTTAGTTGGACGTAATAATCTGCAAAACGATCAATTGACTCTCCGCTCTGCTAAAAAAACTGATATTTGGCTACATGCAAAAGATATTCCTGGTTCACACGTGATCATCAAGGATACCGATCCATCTGAAACCACACTACTTGAAGCTGCAATGTTAGCTGCATACTACTCTAAATATCGTTTATCAGCTCAAGTCCCTGTGGATTATGTTCAGGTGAAATACGTGCATAAACCGAATGGTGCTAAACCAGGGTACGTCATATATGAAAATCAAAAAACACTCTATGTTACACCAGAAGAAGATTCAATAAGAAAATTGAAAGAAAACAAGAGTAGTTGATTTTATAGGCTATGACCAAATTTAATCGAACAAAAAGAGGTATAAATTCGCATTGTACGCGAGCTTATCCCTCTTTTTGCTTTATTTCTGGGCAACCATTGCCCGTTTGACTAAATTATTGGCTACTTCCGAAATAATGGTATTTGCTGAAGTCCCATTTAATACTGGTCTTTTTAGTGTCATATAAAAAATATATTTAGGATCTTCCGTCGGTGTGATCGTCACAACAGAATGCAAATAATCTTGTTTCTGATATATGCCGTTTTCAAAAAACTCCGCCGTTCCTGTTTTAGCAGATACATTTAGACCATCTATGGCATATTCTTTTCCCATGCCATATTTAGGATCTGTCGTTACATCTTTCATGTATTCCAACACTTTTGAGGCTGTTTCACTTGAAATCGGTGTGCCTGTCACTTGAGGCTCGACCAGCTTTTCTTCCCCATTTGAAGAAACAACACGACTGATGATATTTGGTTTCAACATTTGTCCATTGTTAGCAATCGCTGTGTAGGCCTGCAGCATCTGCAGATGAGTAACGGAAATTCCTTGCCCATAAGAAGTCATTGCTCTATCGACAGTCGTTTTATTCTGTATCTCCCCTGCGGCTTCACCAGATAAACCAAAATTAGTCGACTGTCCAAAACCAAACTTCGTTAAATAGTCTTGCCACAGTTCCGGCATTCGTTCTTGAAGTGTGACCATCCCAACATTACTTGACCACGCTAACCCTTGCCTAAATGTCATATTCCCTTCGCCCACACCATTATTCCAATCACTGATGGTGGTATCATCCACCTTGATAGCGCCTGAAGTAAATTGTTCGTTTTCATCAAATTTATGTTCTTGTAAGGCACTTGCGACCATCATACTTTTCATGGTCGACCCCGGTTCGTAAACTTCCTCCAACAAAATATTGGTCCAACGCGGATTAGGGCCATCCAGTCCTTTTCTTGTATCTAGTTCAAAAGAGGGACGCTGTGATGTCGCTAAAATATTTCCTGTTTTAGCTTCCATAAGTGTTGCCGTCACATGTTCAGGCTGATAAGTATTTACAACATTATCCATGAGTTCTTCTAAATAGAATTGCAGATTGCTATCTAATGTTGTGTAAATATCACTGCCATTTTCCCGTTTGGTTTCTTTTACACTTCCTGGCTTTACATCGCCGAGGGAAGAATTTTTTTCATAGCTTCTTGAACCGTTTTTACCAGCGAGTTGATCATTATAAGCTTCTTCGATCCCCATCACACCTTGCTCATTTCCTTGATCATCTTGTTGCGTATAGCCAATAAAGTATGAAGCAAAGTTGCCAACCTGATAGCTCCGTTTTTTCTCTTCTTTAAAATAAATTCCTGAAATCTTTTGATCATCTAATGCTTCTTGAATTTGTCGTTTCGTTTCAAAGTTCAAATTTTTGCCATTTGTACCAAATTCCACTGTAGTGATTGGTTCTCCGTCCTCGTTCACACTGGGTTTTAACTGTTTTAATGTCATATCTTTATCGATTCCTACCACTTTTTGAAAAATGTCAGCAATGGCATTCCAATCTTTTTCTTGTACATAAAGCTTTTTACCATCTAAATCTGTATAATTTTTATCTAAAATCGCATAGAGCGAAAAAGCACTGGAATCTTCGACTAATACGTTCCCATCTTTATCAAAAATCGAGCCTCTTTTTGCCTCTAGTGTTTCGTGTACTTCATAAAGTTCTTTCGTTTTCTCAGCCAAAGAATTTCCCGCAACTTTGCCAGTGATCACAATATAAGACAAACGAATGGTAAATAATAAAAAGATCAAAATGATCAAAAATAAAACGATCACACCTACTCGTTTTCGGTTTTTTAGCGTTGAAAGGTTACGACTATTGAAGAATTCTTTGATTTTTTTCATTCTTGTTCTCTCCGTTGGCAGTTTTATGGTGAAATCCGTTTTGACTCAGCATTTTTATTTTAACTCTTTTTCGATGTTATTTTTAGTTCTTCCACTTTTCTTAAGCAAAAATTAGACACTCATTTCTGTTCATTTTTCCAAAGAATTTGTAGAGAATCGAGCATTCGGAATTATAACTAAAAAAAGAGTGCTCCGAACATTTGCCGTTCAAGATCACTCTCATTTTTGCTTTATTTCTTTCTTGCTTTGTGAACCTTGAGTTGCTTCCCTTTGATCGTTCGATCTTTCATTGCTTGAAGTACAATGCTGCCTTTCCCATTTAAGATATCAATATAGGTCACATTCTCTTGAATTGTGATGATGCCGATATCTTCAGCAGTGATTCCTTCGATTGAAGTAAGAGTTCCTACAAAGTCCAATGCGCGTAATTTTTTCTTTTTCCCACCGTTAAAATAAAGCTTCATGATATCCTGCTCTAATGCTTTACCTTTTGGCGATTGCAGCACTTGTTTAGTAGTGATTTTCTTCTCAAATGCTCCTCGGCTGCGTGCGACTTGTTTCGCATTTGGTAGACTGATCTGGTTCATTTTAAACCCACCGTATGCTTCTATCTCTTTTTTCAGTTCTTGATCCTTTGCTGTGAAAAAGGTTAACGCCAAGCCCTCCTTACCTGCTCGTCCTGTTCTCCCCACTCGATGAATGTAACTTTCTTTTTCATAAGGAGCGTCCATATTGATCACATGAGTGATATTCTCAATATCGATCCCTCTTGCTGCAACGTCTGTTGCCACCAAGTAACGAAATCGTTTATTTCTAAAGGCATCCATCACTTCAAAACGATCTTCTTGGATCATTCCTCCATGAATTTTACCAACAGGGTAGCCAGCGTCGACGAGATGATCGTAAGTATTATCTACTTTCTCTTGCGTGTTACAAAAAATGATACATGAGTCAGGATTTTCAACAACTGTCAGTGCTTCTAATGCAGCAAATTTTTCCTCATCAGCAACTGGTAAAAATACATGTTGGATTTTTGGGACGGTCTTTTCAGTTGCTTCAACTGCTATCATTTTCGGTTCTGATAAATAGTTTTGGCTCAATTCTACGATTTTTTCAGGCATTGTTGCAGAAAACAATAATGTTTGTCTTTGCTTCGGCAAAGCCTGAATGATCTCCTTGACTTGTTCGATAAATCCCATATTCAGCATTTCATCCGCTTCATCGATCACTACATAGCGGATCTTATCAAGGGACAACGTACCTTTCAAAATATGATCAGATACACGACCTGGTGTTCCAACAACAATATGGCTTTTTTGTTTGAGCTCTGACTTTTGCTTGATAAATGATGCTTTCCCATATACTGCTGTCGTTTTTACTCGCTTGTACCGTCCAATATTGATCAAATCTTCTTGGACTTGTTGGGCCAACTCTCTTGTAGGTTCAAGAATCAAAGCCTGTGGTTTGTTTTCAAGCCACTCAACTTTTTCACATATGGGAATACCAAAGCTAGCAGTTTTCCCACTGCCAGTCTGCGACTGAACAAGCAAATCTTTTCCAGCCAGAAGCTCTGGAATCACCGCTTGTTGGACGATCGTTGGGTATTTATAGCCTAAATCAGACACTGCTTTTCTTATTTCTTCTTCTAATGGAAAATCTGTAAACTTATTTTTTATCATAAGAACCTCATTCTTTTGTCTAGTCATCTTTTTGATTGTATGTAAAAAAAGATCGTAAGTGTAATGTTTGTTCAGATCAAACATTTTCCGCTACAATGGACTATAGCACAGCTAACTTATATAGAGAAGGTCTTTTTATGAACTTATTGAAAAAATCTGGTTTTTATTTACTGGTCATTGTTGTTATCGCCGAATTAAGCGTTCCATTTTTTCTTGCTAGATACTATCCTAATTATGACTCTATCACTATGCTGATCAGTGATTTTGGCGAAGAAGGCAGTCCAGTACGACATATGTTTAAGCTTTGGCAGCTGATTGATGGTAGTTTGTTTTTACTAACAATTCCTAGTTTTTATCTGCGTTTTAGCCAAACATCTCCCATTCTTAGTAAATGGCTAGGAATAATGATGGCGGTTTTCGCGATCGGTGATTGTATCACAACTGGTATTTTGGATCGTTCAACCAATCCGTTAGAAGCTGGAATTGAATCCTTTGTCCATGATTATGCTTCTGGAGCCGGTTTTACAGCTTTGTTGGCAGCGACCTTTCTGTTGATCCTGCTTTATAAAATGGAAAATAATTCCTTCGTGGTTCGGACATTTACGATGATTTTTATCGTTTCATTATGTTTGCTGCTTCTTTATGCTGCCCCAAAATTGCCTGTGCTAAATACACTGAATATACCTTTTCGCGGCTTATGGCAACGATTGAATCTACTTTTTTTGTATTTGCCGTTCTTTTTCGTTGCTTTGAAAAATCTATAAATCAATCAATAAAAAAATCATTACCACACTAGAAATAGCTAGTGAGTAATGATTCTTTTTTTATCATTCACCCAGGATCATTAATTGACATTTTCGATTACGCTGACGGTTTTGATCGAAGTCGATGAAATAGATATAGCCAACGGAACCGATCTGCAGCTGTTGTTCTCTAAGGATAAATGTTTCACTTGCCCCAAACAGTGAAGCGCGGATATGAGCATCACCATTCAATATCGTTCCCGGATCACATGGGTAATTCGGATCATCTAAGCTCATCAAAAATTCAAGATGTTTTGGACCTGGATAACGGTAATTTGTTTCTTCTGACAATTCTCTTGGGATTATTTTATCCAAGATACGATTTAGATCTACTTGGAGAAATTCGTCTCCATTAAAATCCGTATCATGTACATATTCCTCAAAAATCACTGAGCAGGTTGTATGAGGTGATTGAACGACACACAATCCATTATTTATTCCACTTTCTGCTACAGCAGCTTTTACCTGCTCGGTAATATTGTGATAGCTCACACGTTGGCCATTAGACGTCAAAACTAAGTCTTTGGTATATGTTTTCATTTTCTTTGCTCCCTTTGTTCACTGCGAACTGCTGCAACTGTCTCCACCATTTCCATTAAGGTTTGTTCTGGATCTGCCGCACATACAATTCCGCTTGTACCGCCCGTTCCATCTGCACCAGACTCTATCGCCAGACGCACATCTTGCGCTGAACTGATTCCTGCAGCTTGTAGAACTAATGTATTTGGTGAAACACTTTTGACTGCTTCATTTGTTTGTTTCATATAAGAAGCATCACTTGTTTTGCCAGTTCCGATCAATTCTGTTGGCTCACAAACCATGACATCTGGCGCCAACGTAGCGATGGCTTGTGCTTCAGCGATCGAATCTGCACAGGCAATGACCAAAATACCCAACTCTTCTGCCCGCTTCATAATTTTGACTAGATCATTTACGCCAACTGGATGTTCAGCATGGTTCAAAAACGTTGCTTGAACACCTGCTGCCACAAGTCCTTCTGGTAAAATATAACCCATTCCCGGCCCTACATTCAGATTATCCATATGCTGAACAGTGATGATCAAATGCTTCGTTTCTTGTGCGATTCGAAAAGCATCTGCATACTGAACAGTGAAAAAGATATCGATTGAATATTTCTCGGCTAGTGCATCTGCTGTTTTAGCCAATTTTAAAGCTTCTTCTCCATATAAATAGGCTTTAGGATTCACACAGAAAAACGGCGGGTTGATTGTTCTTTTTTCCACTTATACTTCACCTCTCATTTTGTTTCAAAAACTTCGTAATAGTGACTTAACGTTTGTTCGATCGCTTGATTCGCTAATTTTTTCAGCTCAAAATAATCTGTAGGTTTTACTCCTTCGATTTCCTTCATCGCTGCTGTGATAAAATCAGTGAAAATATTGATTTTAGCAATTCCTTCAGTTGCACAGCGTTTCAGATTGGTATCTCCAGATGACGACCCGCCATGTAAGACAAGTGGTGTTGGCAGTGCTGCTTTCAATTCCGCCAAGCGTTCAAAACTGATTTTAGGTGTTCCTTTATAAAAGCCGTGAGCGGTGCCGATCGATACAGCTAATGAATCGACCTGTGTCTGATTTACAAACGCAACAGCATCTGCGACTTCTGTGTAGATCGAGTCACTTTGATCATGATTTTCGTAATTCACACCGGAACCAACAAAGCCAATTTCTGCTTCGACTACGACCTCTCTTGCATGAGCGTAATCAACGATTGCTTTTGTTCGGCGAACGTTTTCTTCAAATGAATCTTGTGAAGCATCGATCATGACAGAAGTAAACCCTAGGTCAATTGCCTGCTTTATGATATTCTCATCCTGTCCATGATCTAAGTGTAAAACGACTGGTACTGCGGCTTTTTTAGCCAAATACTTACCGACCAGCGCTGCTTCTTCCAAAGACATCATCTCTAAATGTGCCTGAGCGAATGCTAATATCAGCGGCTTGTTCATTTGATTTGCGACGGCTGTATAAGCCCGAGCAGAATCCAGATCGAAGAAATTGGCAGCCGGAATAGCATAATGATTTTCTTGTGCCTGTTTAAATAATTCTTTTGACGTAACTAACAAGGGTAGTCCTCCTATTCATTGAGTTTTGCTTCGATTTCTTGATACATTTCATCTGTCCCGATACCTGTTAACAAGGGTAAACCCATAATAACTTTTTCTTTGATTTGATCAGGAACAACCGTTGTACTGACGATAATATCGTAGTCATCGATTCGATTCATTTCATCAGCAACTTTTGATTGGTATAAACGAACATCATTTTCATATCCTTTACTTTTTAGCCATTCTTTCACCTTGTTCGTCACGATCGTCGAGGTTGCAACGCCTGTGCCGCACATGATCAACATTTTTTTCATTTGATTTCTTCCTTTCTATTCAACAACTTTATTTTTTTTAGGGAGAACTTTATTTACATAGATCAAGCCTGCTAAAACTACAGCGCCGATGATCGCCAAGCCGCCCCAACTCAATACTTTTGTTAAGCCAACATACATCCATGTAGTCCATAATCCGCCTTCAGCAAGTGCTGTAATACTTGAATTTCCTTGCAGGTCAAAATTAGCTGCTTTAGCAGACATTGTTACAAGCGGTGCGACCCATGAAGTAATATACAAAATGCTAACCATATAAATAGAACCTGCAATCACTGTTCGGACAATATTTCCGCCAAAAACAGCAGCCATCAAACAAACTAAGAATGGAATCGTTGCAAGGTCTCCAAACGGTAAGGTGGTATTTCCAGGAAGAACGACTGCCAGTAAAATAGTGATTGGTACTAATAATAAAGAAGACGATAAAACTGCTGGATGACCTACAGATAAAGCCGCATCCATCCCAATATACAACTCTCTTCCTGGAAAACGTTTTTTAACAAATTCATTTGCTGCTTCTGAAATCGGCGTTAACCCTTCCATCAGCAAGGCCACCATTCTTGGCATCAAAATCATGACAGCTCCCGTTTTAACAGCCAACTGACCAACGCCAGCTACGTCATACCCTGCAAAAATACCGATTACTAACCCGATCAAAAAGCCCATTACCGCAGAGTCACCAAAAATTCCAAAGCGTTTTTGAATCGTTTCAGGATCTGCTTTCCAATTCTTGATACCTGGAATTCGGTCAAATAGCCAATTCATCGGCAGTGCAAAGATAAATCCCGGAGCTGCAGTTCCATGAGGAAACGTGATATTTGGGAATCCATAAAACTTCTTGACGATCGGTCCTAAAATATCTCCAAATAAAAGAATCATCATCATATAAACGACTGTTGCAGCAATTCCTATAGCAAAATTGCCAGTTAATGCATAGACAAGTGAAGCTACAAACGCAGCATGCCAAAAATTCCAAATATCAACATCTAATGTTTTTGTTAAACCTAAAATGATCAAGAGTACGTTTAGTAATACACCGATCGGAATCGCTAAACTTCCTAATACTGTTCCATAAGAAATTGCTGCAGCAGCAGGCCATCCCACATCGATGGTCGTCAAATTAAGTCCAAACCGCTCAACCATCGCTTGTGCTGCAGGTCCTAAGCTAGAACTTAATAGATCGATCACTAGGTTTAACCCCACAAAGCCAACACCAACAGTCAATGCTGAGGTAAACGCCTTTCCAGGCTTCGTTCCAAGAATAATACCAAACACAAAAATCAGGATCGGTAACACAACGATCGCACCTAAATCAACAAACCATTGTAATGCATTTAACATGTTTTTTCCCCCATTTCCTTATGCCAAGCCAACCTGATGAATAAGTTGAATAAATTCTGTTTTTGTACGGCAATGATACAGTTGCTCCATGATTTCCTGTTGCTGAATCATACTGATCAGCTTTTGCAGCATTTCCAATTGTTCGTGTGGTTCTTTTAACGCCAGCATAAAGATCATCTGAACCTCTACTGGTTTGTCACTTGTTCCCATTTCAAAAAAAGTGATCGGATTTTTCAAAGACATAAAAGCGATCTGCGACCGTTTGACATATTCACTGTCTGTATGAGGGATCGCCACACCCATATTTTTGACTGCTAAACCAGTGGGAAAATCTTTTTCCCTTTCAATAAGATGCTCAAGAAAATCTTCTGTAATAAAATTTTTTTCAGTTAATTGTTCTGTCAAACGTTTAAACGCGTCCTCTTTATCTGTTACTTCAACTTGAAATTCAGCGATTTCACTATCAAAATACATCCTCCGCTGTCCTCCTTCTCACATAAGCCATCAGCTCTTCAGCATTTTGACTCTCGATTATTTGTTGTACATTTTCTTTAGAATTGATAACATTATATAGATCAGAAACTAAATCTTTGGCAATAGCCATATCTTTTTCTGCAATCGCTATTGTGACAATCAATCGAACAGCATTTGTATCCCATTGTACTGGGTGTTTTGTTGTCATAAATGACAGACTTGTTTCTTTCACAGTATCTGGTGCACCATGAGGAATCGCTACACCGCTCACAATACTTGTATTACCAAGTTCCTCCCTTTGAAAAATCGTTTCTTCGAATCCTTGCTCGACTAAACCCAATCGCTCATATTGTTCAATCAAATAATTCAGGATCTCCTTTTTCTCATTGAACGCCATGTTCAAAAAAATCAGCTCTTCTTGAATAAATGATGCTAGAGAAACAGTCGTATTCTTTTTAGAATACGTCATCGTTTTTTCATGTTCACTCATAGTCGATAAATAAGCGGCGATCATCGCTACTTCATCTGCTGTTGGTAGCGCTGATACATGCAGTACTGGAATCTGACTTATTTCAAGCGGTACTGCTGCAATGATCAAATCGATATCATCCACTGGATTTTCCTTGATCTGCTTTTCTGTTGCGATCTCTATTACGACACTTGCGGGCAAATTTTGTTTGATACGATTGAAGATCAATTCTGAGGTTGCCAATCCATTCCCGCAAACAATCAAAACATGTTTCGTCAATTGAATCTTCTCAAATGCAAGCTGAAAATGAATCGTCAAAAATGATACTTCATCTTCATTCAAAAATAATCCATAATGCTTTTCAAAAACGGCAGAAGCAAATTGTGTCAATGTAAACATAGTCGTATATTGTCTTTTTATATTTTCTTTCAAAGGATTGCGAACATAAATATCATTTTTTAGCCGATGAACCATGGGGATAATGTGCGAAATCAATGAGTGATACAATTGTTCATCCTCATCGACTTGGACATTCAACAAATGTGTCATTTCGTCGATCAAAGCAATGGTTATCATATGGAGCTTTTGATCGATCGGTAGATCGGCAACACCCGGAACGACGCCATGTGCAAATAACAATGAACATAAGTATTGAATATCATGTTTGAAAAAAACGCAGTTCAGCTCTTGACTCATATCTTCTGAAAATGCCAAAGCAATCATATAAAGCTGCATCTTTTTTAAATCTTTAAAGACAAATTCATTTTGCTCTTCAACATGATGTCCTAGGTTCAAACGAGTCAACAAAATGCATAAAGAAAGTCTAAGTGAGTAAACAAAATAGTCATTTAATACTTTCCCAGTATGAATCATTAGTTTTTCAATGAATAAATTGACTTGATAAACAATTTGCGGATCTAGAATCTCTGAAAAATAGGTCAGGTTATCTCGTTGATCATGTTCGGCTTGTGGATGATACTTTTTGCTATAGCCGATCAGATATTTTTTAAATACCTTTTGAATCATCGTTTCTTTTTCCTGAGCAGTTTGTTTAGATCCAGTCTTCGCAGCTAGACCACTTTTCTTTAGATAGGTGAAGACCTCATCCATATCCTTCTTGATTGACTGCTTACTGATCAAGAACTGCTCGGCATAGTCCTCGTATGTCCCTCTTTTTTCGTAAATCAATAGATCAGCCAATATGATTAATTGGCGATATGCAGGTGTAAATGCTTCATTTTCTAAAACTACCATCGTCTCGTTTGACAATACCGCTTTTAAATGTTCTTTCTGTGCATGACTCCCAATCAAATAGATTCCTTTTCTTGGTACCCGGTCGATCGTTAGTTTCGTTTTTTCCAAGTATTTCTGAATATTCTTTAAATCTGAATAAATCGTTTTGTTTGATACTGATAACTGATTTCCGAAAAACGTAGTTGCCTGATACTCATTTTGTAAAAGCAAAAGATCAAGTAATTGGTTCTCTCGTTTTGTTAATTTCATCATCACACCTCCGGAAAGCGCTTTCCATATTTAAAGTATATAGGCATTTACGCCGCTAGTAAATTACCTTTCGCTTCCACATTAATGTGGAAATCTGTATCATTGATTAAACTATTCAATAAGAAACAAAAAGAATGCAGGATAAAAGAAAAAACACTTTTATCCGCATTCTATTTTTAGACCACTGTAAAAAAATAAGCAATTATTTTCCTTACCTGTGTACACTGATCAGTTACTCTTCAAATATTTCTTTTGCTAGTGAAAATGCTGACCAGGCTTTTGGCCAACCGGTATAAAAAGCTAAATGAGTGATCAACTCTACGATTTCTTCTTTGGTTACACCGTTTTGCTTGGCAATTTTCATATGTGCTTCTAGCTGAGGTGCGCCTTGAGTGAGTAGGCTAGCACAAGTAATCAAGCTTCGATCGCGGGCAGATAGTTTCTCTTCTCGAGACCAAACTTCGCCAAATAATATATCATCATTCAGCTCGGCAAATTTTGGTGCAAATTCTCCTAACTGATCGCGTCCTGCTGTTTGTTTTTTCATTTTCTCTCTCCTTTAGTGGTTCGTGTTTAACGTATTATAAAGCTCATCCGTTACCGGTTCCAACCATTCAGGTGTTCCTGTTGTGATGGCAAGATGCGAAAACCAACTGTCTTTTGCTGCTCCATGCCAATGTTTTATGCCATCGTGGGTGACGATCACATCACCAGCAGTTAAGAATACCGCCTCTTTTCCCTCTTCTTGATACCAGCCTTCACCTCCGGTAACTAAAAGAATTTGATAACCATCGTGATGGATATGCCAGTGATTACGGCAGCCTGGTTCAAAAGTCACATTTCCGACGCCAACAGAAACTGCCGGATCAGCCACTAACGTTTTCAGATAGCTTTGACCAACAAAGTAATCTGCATACGCATCATTTTTTTCGCCAGATGAAAAAATCACACCATCTTTTACTTTTCTATATTTTGCCATCTTTGATTCCTCCTATTGATGTCCGACAATGACATGGGGAACATAGGGTTCTTCTAAAAATCGAATATCTTCTTCTGTCAACTTCAATTCTAAAGCTGGAAGAGCCTTCGTTAAGTGACTTTCTTTTGTTGCCCCAATGATCGGAGCAACCACCTGTTCTTTTTGAAGCAGCCAGGCCAATGCAACTTGTACTCGTTCAACATTATATTTCTCTGCGATTTCTTTTACACGTTCAACGATGATTCGGTCTTGCTCTGCTGTTTTATCATATTTTGATTGAGCCATTTTATCTGTTTCAAAGCGTTTGGTTTGGGCGCTCCAATCACGAGTCAAACGACCAGAAGCTAGCGGACTATAAGGTGTCACTGCGATTTTTTGATCTTGACATAATGGCAGCATTTCTCGTTCTTCTTCCCGATAGAGAAGGTTCAAATGATTTTGCATCGAAACAAACTTTGTCCAGCCGTTTTTCTCTGCAACTGCTTGTGCTTTGGCAAACTGCCAGGCGAACATTGCTGATGCACCGATATAGCGGACTTTCCCTGATTTTACGATATCATGTAATGCTTCCATGGTTTCTTCGATCGGCGTATTGTAGTCCCAGCGATGAATGATATATAAATCGACATAATCCATATTTAAACGTTTTAAACTTTGATCGATTTGATGAAAGATTTCTTTTCTTGAGAGCCCACCACTATTCGGAACATTCTTTTTCATCGTTGTAAATAATTTTGTTGCAACCACGATTTCATCACGGTTAGCATATTCGTTCAGTGCTTTACCCAAAATTTCTTCACTTGCACCATAAGAATAAACATTTGCAGTATCAAAAAAATTGATGCCTAGATCAAGAGCTTTCTTGATAACAACTTTGCTCTCCTTCTCTTCTAACACCCACTCGTGAAAACCACTTGCTGGATCACCAAATCCCATTGCTCCTAAGCAAAGACGCGAAACCTCCATACCAGTGTTGCCAAATTTTACGTATTCCATTATGATTCCCCCTACTTGATAAGTTACACTTTTTATTACTAAAGTTAGTCTACCTCTTAAAGTGCACTCTAAGTCAAGCTGTTTGGCAAAAATATTTTCTATTAAAATAAGTGACAGAAAAAAATACAAGTTAGTACAACCATTTTTATTGGTATAAACTAGTTTTTACTTTATTATCTTTACCGAAGCTGAATCATCAGTCTACCAGAAAACTCATTTCTTCATGTCGTTAGAAAGTCTCTATTCCATTTTTTTATTAGAATTACTTTGACTTCTTTCTTTTTTGTTGATTCATCTGCACTGATCACTACTCTATTTTTTCACTGGTAAACAAAACATTTAATTTCTTTTGGTGACTGATTTGATCTAAGCCTTCAGGATCAATGATTTTTCCTAATCGTGTATAAACATAATTCGTTTCAAGATCTTCATAAAATAGTACAAGACAATCCTTGCCAAACAACATAACATCACCTTTACTTATTTGCCCAGGAGATTGTGCTTCTGTCGGAAGTGTCTTTGGTAAATAATAATATTTTTCATTGTTGTGGAGATCATCCATCATGATTTCAAGCGGGAACATACGTTGTAATGTTTTAGCTGATGCATTATCACACCATTCAATATAAAAATCAATTTGGTCGATCGTAACTTTAGTAATAGCTATCTTCTCTTCCTCACTCTCTGTTGGATAGTTTTTCACCATACTTGTATCTAAGTGCTCTTCGCTAAACGATGGATCATTTCTCAGAACATTTTTACAACCGAATAAGAGTAGTAATGAAAACGAAAACATCATCTTAACACCGATTTTATTCATCATTTTCATCGATCATACGCACGATTTTCGCTGGGCTTCCTACAACAACTGCGTTCTTAGGAACATCTCTAGTGACAGTAGCATCTGCTGCGACAATGGCATTTTCTCCTATTGTCACTCCTGGTAAGATCGAGACATTTGCACCGATCCACGCATTTCTTTTGATTACAATCGGTGCTACCGCAACTCCTCTTCTATTTTGGGGATCAGTCAAATGATTGACCGTAATCAGCCGACTGTCTGGACCAATCAGCACATTGTCTTCTAATGTGATTCCTCCAAGATCCACAAAGGTTACATTCTTATTGATAAAAATATCTTTCCCAAAAATGATATGTCTGCCAAAATCAGTGTAAAAAGGCTGAGAAACAGTCACCGACGCGTCAATTGAATGACCAGTGATCTTTTCAAGATACTTCAGCATCTCGCTATTTTTACGATACTGTGTATTCAAATCCATTACTAATCGTTCGTTATTTTCTTTGATCATATGGACTTCTTTGAATAATGGTGAATCTGGTAAAATCTCTTTGCCCAGCAATCTTTTTTCTAAACTAATCACTTCCATCTTTTATTCCTCGCTCTCTATTTTATTACTAGCTTCATTTTACAAAACCATGTTATGATTAACTAATACTTATAAGTGATAGCTAGACATAATTTTTAATTATAGGAGGATCTAATGGATCTACGCGTATTGAATTACTTTTTAACTGTTGCGAGAGAAAAAACGATCAGCAAAGCTGCTGAAGTTCTTCATATTTCACAGCCTGCTTTATCTAAACAATTGAAAGAGTTAGAAGAAGAATTAGGTGTAAGGCTGTTTACCCGCGGGAGTCGATCGATCACTCTAACCGAGGAAGGCGTTTATTTGGCAAATAGAGGAAAAGAAATACTTCAATTGGTAGAGACAACTACTACGAATTTAAGTAACCATGAGGTGATCAGCGGTAAAATCATTATTGGCGGTGGAGAAACACAGGCTTTTTCTTATATTGCTATGTTGATCAATGAATTACAGCAAAAACATCCTGATGTTCGTATCGAACTTTATAGTGGAAATGCGGATGATGTATTAGAGAAAATCGATAAAGGGATTCTTGATTTTGCACTGGTGATCGATCCTGTAGAAAAGCAAAAGTACGAATACATTCGTTTGCCTCTATCTGATCATTGGGGGATTTTGATCAATAATAGTCATGAATTAGCTAAGAAAAAAACGATATCACCAACAGACTTGCATAACCTTCCCTTATTGATTTCCAATCAATCGTTTGTCGATAATCAATTGTCCGAGTGGTTAGGAGAAAATATTGAACATTTTAATATTATTGGAACATACAACTTACTTTATAATGCTTCTTTATTAGTTAAGGAAGGAACGGTCAGTGTACTTTGTATTGATGGTATCATAAACACAGCAACTACTGATTTGACCTTCATCCCCTGTTCACCTCCATTAACAGCGACCATCAATATTGTCTGGAAAAAAGGACACGTTTTCTCAAATGCTTCAAAAGAATTTTTACGTTTACTACACGATCTAGCATAAAAAAACAGCGGCTTTCATAAAACAGCCGCTGCTTTTCTATTTAAATCGATCTTTGATGCCACTAGAAAGGTCTTTAAATTGCTTTCCTACTTCCTTTCCTTTGTTTTTATATTCTTCACCAATTCCTTTTCCTTCCTCAGCGTATTTCTCACCTAAAGCTTTTCCTTGTTTTTTAGTTTGTTGAAATGTTTCTTTTAGTTGGTCGATTTCTTCTTTAAATGACATGATTACTTCCTCCTATTATTTATGATTTAAGCTCTAAAGAATGGATTTCATGTTTCCTTTTTTGGATACCTTTAAAAGTTTAGCCGCATGATCATCCTATATTTACAGATATTATACATCTGCAGATATATGTTGTCTATAGATAGGGTGAAAAAGATGGATCACCTTATTAGGAGATCCATCTTTTGATTGCTATTTCTTCGGTTCGTCCTCGTCCATTTTCAGAACTGCCATGAAGGCTTCATTAAGTACAGTTTTCAATTTTCACATCTCTGTTGCCGAATGACAATAATATAATACATAAATTGTCATTTGACAACATTTTTGTTGCCTTTTTGCAATTTTATTTTGATTTTGTTGCCAAATGGCTATATTATGAGATAAAGAAAGGAGCTTGACCGATGAACTTTGGCGAAAAATTAAAACATTTACGCGAATCAAAAGGTTTAGGAGTTAATCAACTTGCTTTAAAATCTGGTGTAAATGCTTCAAATATCTCCAGACTAGAAAACGGCGAGCGAAAAGACCCTACTTTTGAAACTGTAAAAAAACTTTCTAAAGCATTAGGTGTCTCAGTATCTTATTTTGATGAACAAGAAAACGATCAATTGACTATAGCCGCTCATATCGACGAGGACACCAGCGACGAGGAAATGGAGGAAATTTTAGACTATATTGCATATATTAAGAGTAAACATAGAAAAAAATAGAAGGTGTTTTTATGGATAATGTCGAAAATTTGATGTCCTATTTTCCTGATATCAAATATGTTTTTGATAAGGAAATGCCGAAAAAACAAAAAGGTTTATACATTGATAATGTGATTTATCTAAACCCTGCTCAATCTGATGCTGAGTTATATAGTACATTGTCCGAAGAAATTGGGCATCATTGCACCTCAATTGATGATATTACGGATCAAAAGGCACTTGAAACAACTAAACAAGAGCGGCTAGCTCGACAAGTTGGTTCAGAAATATCAGTCCACCCTAGCAAATTATTAGAATGCAAATTACAGGATTTTAAAGCAGATTGGGAATGTTCTGAATATTTGGGAGTTACGCTTGATCATTTTAGGCAAGCTTTACGATTATATAAGGAGAAATACGGTCTACAATTTGAGTATGACGGTTACATGTTTATGTTTGGTGAAGCTGACGCCTTAGATATTAAGCGTATAATATATTATTAATACTTTTTACTTATGGAGGAGAATTGTTGGAGCTATTACAGCAAAAAGAAAACTACTAGTATAATTGATGAAATGAAAATAAAAATTAATCTAAATAGCTTTGATACTCCTGTAGTTTATATCGATTTAATAACTAAGAAAACGAAAACTGATTCTCCAGTTTAGAAAGATGCAATTTCTAAAGCTGATCGTATTATTTCTTTTTTAAAAATGGTAACTAGAGATTAATCTCCTGACTATATATAATCAACAAAAAAATACTCCTATCCACTTGGCTGATGTCTAGGAGTAATTGGACTCACCACTTTACATGATGATAAATTATTATATCACATCTGTAAGGGGGCAGTAAAATGAATAATAAAGAAATAATGGTTAATACTGAACAAAAAAAAGGACAAAAAGAATTTAGTCATTTGCCTGGAGGTTCAATATGCCGATTTCAATGATGTTTACCCAAACAAATTCTTTTTATGAAAATGGTATTACTATAGGTGGTCAAATGCAAATGTTAGATCAGGACGGGTTAGGAATGTCTGAAGGTGAAGGGCACCTATTCGTAGATCCAACTGATAAGATTATAAGTTTTGATCAGCGCGAGTTGAAAACATATAATGTTGATTATGATCACAGATACGAAACACAAGGTTTCGTTTTTGAAAGATCATTTAAATATTATTTCCAAAATTTTAAGTTTAGGATTTATCACGATAATAATGCAAATGTACTACTTGTTTCAACTAAGAAAGACATTGCTAAGTCATTCCTAAATGAGGTTAGTAAAGAAAGAAAAAATACAAAGAATAATAAAGGGAAATTATTTGACTTTACGCCTATCCCAATTGACTTCAATCAAATTGTAGCTAAAGCAGAAAATTTATCCGGACTTTGGTCACAAGTAAACCGTGGAAATGTCCATTCTCAAGCTTATTATGGTGAAAATATTAATTTTGATGAAGAAGTACAATTGACTCTAAAAGAAAAAAACACCTCTTATGTTCTGTTTGAGAGTAACATAGGAGGTATTTACCAAAAAATAGGGATTACTAAACATGGTAATGTTGTATTATATAATAATTTTGAGAGTGAAATACAAAAAATTAAGACAGCATTTAAAGTGTACGATCTATTTCTAAGTTAGTTATTACTAATTACTAGAAAGTCAGATGATATCTTTTCAATGGTCTCAAATGACTTGCATGTCACTTCGATACTATTGTTACTAACAACGAATTTCATATTATCTATGCTATATTTTAGTATAAATGAAGATAATTCAGAATTGTCTAAACGACGAACATATAGACCGTAGTATGGATTTTCTTTTCTAAATTTTATTTTTAGAGAGAAAGAACTTTCTTTTGCTACTGAATTTAAAGTCATATCAATCATTCTACTTAGATATTTAAAATGTTTATTAATGACGTCCTTACTTTCTCTATAATTTATATTGGAAGAACTAGAAATTTTAATTGTTGATTGGTCTATTGCAGAAATAGTAAATAAAGTTAACCCTATCTTAATTGCAAGAGTGTTGCCTCTTTCAGAAACTTTTTGCATCTCTTCGCCAACCAACTCTTTGTAGTCAGGATCGCTCAGTATGTTAGAAAATAAGTTAAGTAATTTTTCTTGATCTATACTATCATAAACAATATAGGAAGTTATCTGCCACTCTAAACCAGGATTTAGAATCCACGTTTTGGCTTTATTCCACAGTATAAAAGCTTTGTTCATGTTTTCAACTAGAAACTGAATATAAAATACTATTAAAGGAGTAATGGCAATTAACACATTTACTAGAGTGTTATCAAATCCATTTACTATACTGAATATAGTAAGACCTATCGAAGCAACTACTAAGAGCGTGATTACTAAAATTGATCTTGTTTTCATGCTTCTCACCTTCCTTTTGTATATAATATCATTAAGAACATACATTCGTAAAGGTATATCTCTGACAAAAGGTTGAAATCTTATTCATTTATTAGACTCGTATTTTACGAGTCTTACATTTAAAACCCAGAAGAACATACGTTTGTATTTCTATTATATTTTTACGAAAAAATATACAATTTGATGTTTTATCTCTTGTTTTTTATCTCAAATTCGTATTTATTAGGGAGAAAATCGACATGCAAGGATCAGTAAGAAAAAAAAGGAAATAATTGGTATTATCGCATAGATATCGCTTATGTTAACGGGTCCCTTCAACAAATCGAACGTTATGCAGGCAAAGCTCTCTCTCCCCTTCGTGCTGCTATTAAAGAATATGAAACAACGGCGACGTAATGAGCTTATCTGACATATCCGTAATAGACTATTTTACTATTGGTTCGAGAAATATGTGAAGGTAAATTAAAAAAAGAACACTCAAGACAACTACCGGAATATACTTGATAAACATATCTTCCCTTCCATTGGACATTATAAATTAAAAGCAGTCAAAGCTGGAACCTTACAGGATTTACTTATAGAGAAATTCGAAGCTGGATACGCTAAACAGACCCTTGCTATTATTAAAGGAGTTCTAAACAAAGCGTTTATGATGGCTGTTTTTCCGTATCAATATTTGAATAATGATCCTACTCGATACGTTACCATGCCGAAATACGATCAGAAAGAGTGGAAAGACAAAGGCGAATTGAAAATTATCTCAATGGAAGATTTTAAACTAATAAGAAATTATGTTTCAGTTAGTGATCCGTTTTATTTACCTATGATGATATCATTTCAAACAGGTTTAAGGCGTGCTGAGGTTTGCGGTCTTGAATGGTCTGATATTGATTTCGAGGAAAACACTTTAAGCGTCGAACGAATTATGATCGGCACAAAAGGTGGTTCTTATGAGATAGGAACACCAAAAACAAAAGCATCATATAGAACAATTGTATTAGGTTCTACCCTCACTTCTCTATTGAAAAAAATGAAAAATCGTCAAAAAGAAAATAAACTATTCTATGGACAAAATTATTTTGATAGTGACTTTGTTTGTGTGAAAGAAAATGGACAACCAGTCACACCAAATTCAATTAAATACAACGTTGAAAAAATTAGGAATGCAACAGGTGTTGACTTCAATTTCCACTCATTCCGACACACACATGCTACTATGATACTAGAAAGCGGAGCAAAGCCTAAAGAGATCCAGGCACGATTGGGGCACTCTAGGATAGCAACAACCATGGATACATATTCTCATGTCACTAAGAAAATGAAAACTGAAACCGTTGATATTTTCGAGCAAATGTTGAAAGATTCAGCGTTCTAAACAAAAATTCCCACGAGTTCATTTGCTCGTGGGATAAATGTGGGAAAATTTGATTTAACGTAGCGATCAAAACTCTTAAATCCTTGCTATTTCTTCGGTTCGTCCTCGTCCATTTTCAGAACTGCCATGAAGGCTTCCTGCGGTACTTCCACCGAACCGATCTGTTTCATTCGTTTCTTCCCTTCTTTTTGTTTCTCTAATAATTTACGTTTACGAGAAACATCTCCACCATAACATTTCGCTAAGACATTTTTACGCAATGCTTTGATATCTGATCTAGCCACGATTTTTTGCCCGATCGCTGCTTGGATCGGCACTTCAAATTGTTGTCTTGGAATCAGTTTTCTTAATTTTTCTACGATAGCTTTGCCCCGTTCATAAGCAAAGTCTCTATGCACGATAAAGCTTAAAGCATCGACTTTTTCGCTGTTTAATAAGATATCCATTTTCACAAGACGGCTCGTTCTATAACCAGACATTTCATAATCTAGTGAAGCATAGCCTTTTGTACTTGATTTTAGCTTATCAAAGAAATCAAAAACAATTTCCGATAGAGGTAATTCATACACTACATTTACACGATAATCATCTAAGTAATCCATGGTTACGAATTCTCCCCGTTTACGTTGAGACAATTCCATTACCGCACCAACATACTCATTCGGTACCATGATCTGTGCTTTAACAAAAGGTTCTTCTACAGAATCGATCGTTACTGGTTCAGGGAAATCAGCTGGATTATCAACAACGACTTGTGAGCCATCCGTTTTATTGACATGATAAATAACAGAAGGCGCTGTCGTGATAAGGTCTAAATTAAATTCACGTTCCAAACGCTCTTGAATAACATCCATATGCAGCAATCCTAAAAATCCGCAACGGAAACCAAACCCTAAGGCTTGAGATGTTTCTGGTTCGAATTGTAATGCAGCATCGTTCAATTGAAGTTTTTCCAATGCTTCTCGTAAATCATTGTATCGGGAATTGTCAATTGGATATAGACCACAATAAACCATTGGATTCATTTTACGATATCCAGGCAAAGCTTCTTGTGCTGGGTTCTCTGCTAATGTGACTGTATCCCCAACTTGAGTATCCTGTACTGTTTTGATGCTGGCCGTGATATAACCGACATCACCGACCATCAAATAGTCACGAGCAACCGCTTTTGGTGAGAAGACGCCGACTTCGGTTACATCAAACGTTTTACCATTGCTCATCATCTGAATCTTATCACCTGGTCTAACTACGCCGTCCATGACTCTAACATTCAATACGACACCACGATAACTATCATAAACAGAGTCGAAAATCAATGCCTTCAACGGTGCATCTAAATCGCCAGCTGGTGCTGGCACATACTCTACGACCTGCTCTAAAATATCTTCAATACCGATCCCTGCTTTAGCACTAGCTAAAACTGCTTCACTAGCATCGATTCCGATCACATCTTCGATCTCAGTCCGAACACGTTCGGGATCTGCCGCTGGTAAATCGATTTTATTGATCACCGGTAAAATTTCTAAGTCGTTATCCAACGCTAAATAAACATTAGCTAATGTTTGAGCTTCGATCCCTTGGGCTGCATCAACAACTAAAACCGCACCTTCACAGGCAGCAAGACTACGAGATACTTCGTACGTAAAATCCACATGTCCAGGGGTGTCGATCAAGTGAAAAATATAAGTTTCGCCATCTTTTGCGGTATACGTAAGCTCGACTGCATTCAGCTTGATCGTGATTCCCCGTTCTCTTTCAAGATCCATAGAATCCAACAATTGATCCTGCATCTCTCTTGATGTAACCGTATTTGTTTTTTCTAAAATACGATCGGCAAGCGTCGATTTCCCGTGGTCAATATGGGCAATAATGGAAAAATTACGAATTTTTTCTTGTCTTTGTTTCATTTCATTTATATTCATTTATTGTCCTCATTTCTTTAATAAACAGCTAAATCAGTTTTGCTTTTTCAATACCTTCAGCAAAGACTCTTAGCTCCGATCATTTTCAATCAGCACTTACCATTATAACAAGGTTTCACCTAGAATTAAAGAACTTTCCCATGAATCAAACGACTTATACTAGAATCAATCTACTCGTATTCGTCAAAATGGTCTGTCACGTAGATGGACTGTTGGTTTTCCAATAAAAAAAAGCCTCTTTGCGGCACTTCTAAACTTAACAACTCTTCTTCTTTCAGCTTTGAGAAACAGCCTCGCAGTACTCTCCCAAGAAGTCCATGAGCCATGATGATCACATGTTCTTCCTCAGCCTTTTCCAAATCAGCTAACCATTCATTACAACGAGTTGCTACATCTGAGAGACTTTCGCCATTTGGTCCTTTAAAGTACCAATTAAAAGTATTTGACTCAAGCTCTGGCTGTTGTGCTTGAATCTGTTCTCTATTCTTCCCATTCCACTCACCGATATCAACTTCCTTCAAACGCTCGTCAGTCACTATAGTCAATTCTTTGCGATCTAATATTTGCTGTATTAGCTTTGAACTTTGAATAGCTCTTCCCAACGGACTTGATAGAAAAAGAATCTGTTGGTCTTGAACATCTGCCAACTTTCGTTTGAGCAAAAAAGCATTCGCCTGAACTTGCTGTACGCCCGCTTCCGTCAATGGAGAATCTAAAATCCCCTGATAGATCCCTTTTTTATTGAATTCCGTTTCACCATGCCGTAATAAATAAAGCTTCTTTTTCATTACATCATCTCCTTTCATCAAAGAGTAACATACTTTTAAGCCAATCGATTGCCTCTTAATTCTTTTTTAATAAGCAAATACTCTGTATATTCCATTTTTTTTGATATACTGAGGATAGAAAATTAATTGGAGATGGAAAAATGGACCAAAAAGAGTTCAGAGAAAATTTAGAGTTAAAAGTTGTTGATGAAAAATATGTTGATCAGTTCAATGAGTTATTGAGCTATGTTTTCCAATTTACGGAAGCAGATTTAGAAGAAAGCGGTTATGAAAGTAAAAAAGAATTGATTAAATCCAAACAGCCAATTTTGGAACAATCAAAAGTTTTTGGCTGGTTTCACGAAGATAAGTTGATTTCTCAAATCGCTATTTATCCCTGTGAAGTCAATATCCATGGTACCTTGTTCAAAATGGGCGGAGTCACTGGTGTCGGTACCTATCCTGAGTATGCTAATCATGGATTGATGCAGGATCTGATCCATCTAGCCCTTAAAAACATGCGGCAGGATAAACAATGGATCTCCTATCTTTATCCATATAATATTCCTTACTATCGTAGAAAAGGCTGGGAAATCATGTCTGACAAGCTGTCATTTAAAATACGTGACACACAGCTGCCCAAACAAGTGGCTGTTCCTGGAATGGTAGAGCGGGTCAATGTAGATCATGAGGATGTTTTTTCGGTTTATGCAAAGTTTGCCCGTCAGAATCACGGAGCATTGATTCGCAGTGAGTTCAACTGGGAAGAATACTGGCGCTTTGAAAATGAAGAGGAACGAACAGCCGCCGTGTATTATGGCGCAAATCAGGAGCCTTTAGGTGTCTTGTTTTATTGGGTCGCTGAAGAAGTATTTCACATCAAAGAAATGTTTTATATCAATCAGGAAGCCAGAAATGGCTTATGGAACTTCATATCCGCTCATTTTTCAATGATCTATTGGGCTACTGGTGATATTTATAAAAATGAGCCCCTCGCTTTTTTACTTGAGGATAGTCAAATCAAAGAGACGATCGAACCTTACTACATGGCGCGAATCGTTGATGTCAAAGAAATGCTTCAAGCGTATCCTTATTCAAGTACTGCAAAGCCGTTTTACTTCGTAGTCAGTGATCCGGTGGCTGAATGGAACAATGGCATTTTCAGTTTGATGTGGGATGAAGAAGATCAAGTCACTATTTCCGATGAACCCTTAGGACAGCCTGTAACGATCGATATTCAAACATTGACTTGTCTTTTGATGAATTATCGCAGACCAACCTATCTTCACAGAATCGAGCGTCTGATCACTGATAAAGAAACATTGCATTCGTTGGAACGGATCATTCCTGATCAGGAAGCTTATTTTAGCGATTATTTTTGAGTCACTTTTTTAACGAGTAGCTATAAACAATTATTGGAGGAACGTATAAGATGAAAATTTATTTTGCTGGTCCCATGTTTGCTAAAGCAGACTTACTTTATAATGACTATTTGGTCAAAAACATCCGTGCTCTAGATGATAAAATAGAGGTCTATCTGCCTCAGGAGAACGGTGCAATCAATGATAAAACTGCTTACGCTGACAGCAAAATGATTGCTCTCGCTGATACCGAACGCGTCCTTGAAAGTGATTTGTTGGTTGCAGTTCTAGATGGCGCTGTCATCGATCCTGGTGTCGCTTCTGAAATTGGTGTAGCCTATGCCAAAAATATTCCAATGGTTGGATTATATACAGATACACGGCAGCAAGGGGCAGATAATCAAAAAAAATTAGATGCTTTAAGTGACACCGCTGAAAATCAATTTCACTACTTGAATCTCTACACAGTAGGTTTATTAAAATTGAATGGAACAGTGGCAACTGATGAGCAGACGTTTCTATCCTTGATCGAAGAACATCTGAAAAAATAGAGCACATATAAATCGGGAGGTTTTTTTATGAAAATAGAATTTGAAGATCAACAAGAAAAGCGGTTGTTCTATTTTTTACTCGCATTTGGCTTCATTACTTTACTGGTAAATATCGTCAAAAGTTTTGTCGTTCAGCCTAAAGAACAATACCTACTATTGACTGTTGAAATGATTGCAGGGATCGCAGTGATTTTTGTTCCTTTTATTTTTACACGATTCACGGGGTTGATTTTCCCAAAAATGGTTCGGCTTTACTATTGGTTTTTTCTTTGGATCGCTGTGTTCCTTGGTACAGGGTTACGATTGATCATCATCGTGCCATTCTGGGATAAAATTCTACATGCAGTCAGCCCTATCTTATTGGTAGCTGTTGGTTATGCGATTATCGGCTATTGCTTGAGAGAAGCTGATTTTTCCAAGATCAGTCCTTGGCTTTTTATTGTAATGGGCTTTGCTTTTGCTGGTTTGTGTGGTGTTTTTTGGGAATTTTGGGAGTTTTTATGTGATTCTATCGGGAATATGAATTTGCAGCGGTATATGACTGAAGCTGGGCAACCATACATCGGTCGTGCTGCATTGATGGATACAATGGGTGACTTACTGACCAATACAATTGGTGCATTGCTTTTAACTTTTTATAGTTTTATCAAACGTAATGATCCTGATTATTTTAAAGCATATGCGTTTAGAAAAACAAAATAATGCTTCACGCTAAAAAAAGGAGTTATTATTGTGACATCGATTTACAAGAAAACAGGAATCCTTTCAAGTGAAAGAGTGGAGTCTTATGACGCGGCGGCTACATCACTGCTATTAAACTTTTAGAAAAAGAGAGCTTGAAACGAAACTAAAAACTAGTTTTGTTTCAAGCTCTCTTTTATTTGTGTGAACTAATTATTCTACTTCTAACTCTACAGAAATGTTCCCTTTTGTTGCTTTTGAATATGGGCATACTTGATGTGCTGTATTGACTAATTCAACGGCTGTCGCATGATCTACCTCATCGATTTTGACAGATAAGACAACACCAACTTGGAAGCCAGTCTCTTCATCACTAAACAAAGAAACAGTTGCTTTTACTGTACTCTTAGAGTGGATGTTCTTTTGTCCCATCACAAGTTCTAAAGCACTGTTGAAACAAGAGCTATAGGCTGCAGCAAATAGTTGCTCAGGATTGGTCTTATTCTCTTTATGCGGACCGGGTGATGTTACTTCGTAGCTGAATGATTTATCCGGCGAGTATACTTCACCTTCTCTTCCACCCGTATTGATAATTGTTGTTGAATAAATTTTTTTCATATTCTCTTCCTCCAAATCATAGATGTTTTATTTACATTTCATACAATTATATTGTACACAACATTTTCAGGGAAGTACATTATTTTGCTTCAAATAGTTCACTCGATTTTCAACAGCTTTCCTTCTGTTTCCATCGTGTATTCAAAATTAAAAGAGACTGGCACATAAAAGTTCCAGTCCCTTTTTTATCATATTTTATGATCGATCTGTGCAATTTGTCCACTTAGCTCATTGAGTTGTTTGATCAAAGAAAAATAGTCATTTTCTTCAACATTCAACTGTGTCAAACAGCTCTCTACTTTTTCGTAGATTTCCTGCTCTAATTCAACTGCCTTTTCAGAAAGAGAAATAATCACGATCCGTTCATCTTTAGCTAAACGATTGCGATGAATGTATCCACTTGCTTCCATTCTTTTCAGCATCGGCGTCAACGTTCCTGTATCTAGTGCCAGTTTTTCTCCTAGGTCAGTGATCCGTTGATCAGAGTGCTCCCATAAAACAAGTAAAACTAGATACTGCGGATAGGTCAACTGAAATGGTTTGAGTGCTTTTGCATACATTCGATTAAATTGCTTATTTACTGTTTGTAAGGAAAAACATAGCTGTTCATCCAAACGTCTGCTCTTTTTTTCCATATCATCCCTCTTTTGACTCTCGTGGTCTTTGGTGTTTGTCTGAGATCATTTTTGCATAATCGTCAATTTGCTTTCTCTGATTTTCCAGTTTTTCTTTTTTATGATTTAAGTATTGCTTTTGTGACGGATCATCTGTTTTTGCTAGTTCTTGATCTATTTCTGTAATTTTACGATCTACGTCTGACTGCCACTGATGATTGAACTGATGCCACCATTCTGGATCTTTTTGCGCACCTTGGGCATTATTCATAGAAGAACGCAATAAAGCAGCATATTTTTGAAAGCCATTATCCCAAGGCTGACTTTGCGACTGAAAATAATATTTTCTTTGTTCGTCATTCATTTGATCGACATAAATATCTTCCTCATGTGTGACGATGTTTTGTAAAAAGCCAAAAATTGGTAAACCAAGATACACAACAAGTCCTAGTTTAGGATAAAAATAAGCTAACACTAAAAGAAAAATTCTAAAAATAAAAGTTCCTCTATGTTTGAATCTGATCTTTCGTTGGACCCCATCTTTCACTTTCTTTTCCTCATTGATCTGTTGCTCCAGCGAGTTAAGTAAGATTTGTAAAAAGATAGTAACGATAAAAGTCAACAGTCCATACATGAGGACGATCTCCCGATTCGTATCTTCAATCAACAATCTAGTGAATGCTGGTACAAGGGAAAGAAAAAACATCAGGATCATGTAAACAACAAAATCTTTATTCTTGATCTTATTGACGAGATTAAAAACTTGTGCAGTTTGATACCAAAAATTGCCTACAAAACAAAAACTAATAAAATAAATGCCTACAGAACGAAATAATAGCTCTAATTCTATATTCCCAGATTGATTTAATTTTATCGGCAGATCTAAGACCATGATCGTAATAATAATTGCTATGATTGCATCGCCAAGCATAACGACACGCTCTTTCATTTTCTCCAAAATATCCACTCCAATCTTCTACTCTTCATTATTTTATAGTAAAAATGATTTTTCGCAATCATTTTGTATTCAAACAGTCGAAACACTTCATTGACCAGAAAAAATGCAGGAAAAAAGTAGCATTTTACTTTCTCCTGCATTTTAAATTCAACTGGTGAAGATACCACTTGGTATAATCATGCAACGTTCTTTCTATACCTCCAACTCACACTATCTACTCTTCAAATACTTCGTTTTCAAAGACTAATTGATTGTTTAATAGACTGATCGTTACTTTTGTCTTTGGTAATACTCTGCCAGAAACAATTTCTTTCGCTAGTGGTGTTTCTAGTTCTTTTGTAATGAATCGTTTCAAAGGACGAGCACCATATGCTGGATCATAACCACTTTCAGCGATCCAGGTTTTCGCCTCATCAGAAATCACCAATTCGATCTCTTGATGCTCTAAACGCTTAGAAAGCTGCTCTGTCATTTTTTCAATGATTCCTTTGACATTATCCAAGCTTAGAGGAGTGAATAAAATCGTATCATCGATTCTATTTAAGAATTCAGGTTTAAAGTTTCCACGTAAAATCGTCATCACCTGTTCTTCTACCTCTTCAGGAATCGTTCCTTCAGGTGTCACACCCTCAAGCAGTAATTGAGAACCAATATTGCTGGTCATGATCAAGACTGTGTTTTTAAAATCAACGACACGGCCTTTAGAATCTGTCAAACGTCCGTCATCTAAGACTTGAAGCAAAATGTTAAATACGTCAGGATGAGCTTTTTCGATTTCATCTAATAAAACGATCGTGTACGGATTCCGGCGAACGGCTTCGGTCAATTGGCCGCCTTCTTCATAGCCAACATAGCCTGGAGGCGCACCGACTAAACGAGACACACTATGTTTTTCCATATATTCACTCATATCGATCCGTACCATATGATCTTCGGAATCAAATAAATCTTCTGCTAAAGCTTTAGCAAGTTCTGTTTTCCCTACACCGGTTGGTCCTAAGAATAAGAAGGAGCCTAACGGCCGATTTGGATCTTGCAATCCTGCTCTTGAACGGATCACTGCATCACTGACTGCATCGACCGCCTCATCTTGTCCTATGACACGTTTGTGTAATGTTTCGTTCAATTTCATCAATTTTTCTCGTTCGCCCTCAACTAACTTCGTTACAGGGATCCCTGTCAAACGGCCAACAACCAAAGCAATTTCATTTTCTGTCACTGCTTCTTGAACCATTTTGACATTATCTTTGGCATTCTTAGCTTCTAGATTTTTTAATTCTTCTTCTAACTGTGGAATAGTTCCATGACGCAGCACCGCAGCGCGTTCAAGATCATAATTGTTTTCGGCGTCTTCTAATTCGTGTTTAGCTTTGTCGATTTCAGCACGCTTGTTGCTGACTGCATTGACCTCTTCTTTTTCTGTTTCCCACTGCATTTTCATTGCATTTGCTTCTTCACGCAAATCAGCGAGTTCTTCTTGTAAGGCACTTAGTCGTTTTTTACTTGCATCATCAGATTCTTTTTTCAATGCAGCTTCTTCAATTTCTAACTGCATCAAACGACGAGTGACCTGATCTAACTCAGTCGGCATCGAATTCATTTCCACACGAATCGTTGCACTTGCTTCGTCGACTAAATCGATTGCTTTATCTGGTAAAAAGCGGTCCGTGATATAACGGTCTGATAAAGTAGCCGCTGCAACTAAGGCATTATCATGAATATTCACACTATGATGGATCTCAAAACGTTCCTTTAATCCACGTAAAATACTGATCGTATCTTCGACAGTGGGTTCTTTCACCAATACCTTTTGGAAACGACGTTCTAAGGCTTTATCCTTCTCCATATATTGACGGTACTCATCTAATGTGGTCGCACCGATCAAGTGCAGTTCACCACGAGCTAACATTGGCTTCAATAGATTTCCTGCATCCATGCTTCCCTCTGTTTTACCTGCACCAACAATATTGTGGATCTCATCAATGAACAAGATGATTCGTCCATCACTTTTCTTCACTTCTTTTAAAACAGCTTTCAAGCGTTCTTCAAATTCTCCACGGAATTTTGCACCCGCGATCAATGCACCCATATCCAAAGAGAAAATCGTCTTATCTTTTAAGTTTTCAGGCACATCTTTACGAACGATCCGTTGAGCTAAGCCTTCAATGATCGCTGTTTTACCAACACCTGGCTCACCGATCAATACCGGATTATTTTTTGTTTTTCGAGATAAAATTCGGATCACATCGCGGATTTCCTCATCTCGTCCAATAATTGGATCCTGTTTGCCGCTTTTCACTTGTTGGACTAAATCCACACCATATTTTTCTAATGCTTTGTATTGCTCTTCTTGATTTTTAGAAGTCACACGATCGCCCCCTCTAATGTCTTCAATATTTTTACGTAATTCTTTTTCTGAAATACCTTGGTTTATTAAATATTTTGTTAATCGGTAATTTTTAAGTTTCATCAACGCTAATACTACGATTTCCGTTGCCAAAAACTCATCTTGAAAAGATTCTCTTAATTTATCTGCTTCGTTCAATAGGTTAAACAAATTTTGACTCATGCTTTGACCATACTGAATATTCCCACCTTGAACGCTTGGGTACTCATCTAAAGCTTTATCTACCTCTCGTTCAAAAGCTTCGACATCAACACCTGCATCCGTATAAAAATTACGACCAAAATGATTCGGTTGTAAAAAAACTTTCCATAAATGGGCAATATCGATTTCCTGATGACGACGCGTAACTGCAATTTGCTGTGCTTCAGCGATCGCCTCTTGTAACGTAGTAGTCATTTTTTCGATGTTCATAGAATTCCCTCCTAAATTTAAAAGCTGATCAGGCTCGTTTTACTCTGAAAGAAAAATAGGAAACTTAATTTATGGTGCTCTTTACCATCAATCAAGTTTATCTTTTTTCCGAAGAGTTAGCCTGAGATGCTGGATACCATAAAAAGCTGATCAGGTTCGTTTGGTTTTGAATGGAAAATAGGAAATATGAAATGCGACTCTTTTTGTCGCTTTTTATATTTATCTTTTTCACGAAAAACAAGCCTGAGATGCTGGATACTATAAAAAGCTGATCAGGCTCGTTTCACTCTGAAAGAAAAATAAAATACTGATCTATTTGATCTTCAACTTTTAAAAAGATTGTTTGCTTTAAATAATCTATATAAATAGTACCGTTTCTTGAGCAAAAAAGCAGTACTTCTTTTGGACTATTTTTTAAGGTTAAAATGACTGATCAATTTTGACCTTATGAATCAATTATACTCAATTAGTCAGTAAAGGTCAAACAAAATCAATTGGAAAACGATCGATTTCTCTCACTTTTTATGATAACTCAATCACTGATTTTAGCAACAGATATGCAGGCAAACAAAAAGATCAAGCACGAACCTTGTGCCTGATCTTTTAAACTTATTTAAATTTTTTCAACTTTAACAACTGCATTTCCCGCGATTTGAGGTGGAATCGACATCGTCATTACGGGTAACCCACTTAGTGTAAATTTAACACTATCGCCAGCTTTTAATTGATCTTCTGTAAGACCATCTGCTAGCTGTTCCTTTGTGACATTCAAAATGACACCATCATTTTTCATTGTGCCGATGATTTCTTCCGGGTCCTCAACTGCTTTTACGTCATTTAAGAAAAGACGGATCGACTGGTCAACCGTTTCATTTTGCACGGCATCTTCCACTAAAACTGCCGTAAAAATTGATTCCTGATCCTCTTTAACAGTAGAGCTTGTATTTGTACTTTGATTTTTTTGACTGCTCATTGTCGTATCTTCACTTCCTGATTCGCCTGTCTTCTTATTCCCGCTGCACGCGGCTAAAGAGATTGCTGCAAAAATCGTTACTAAAGTGATTGCGAGTTTTTTCATATAATTTCCTCCAATCTATACACTTTATTATAACTAGACATCATATTGAAGTCCATTCAGAGCTTCAGAAAGAAAATCTGATGCCTTTGTCATTTCTTCAGGCTCATATTTTGCTTGAGAAACAAGTAAATCGATCGTCAAATTATTCAAATTAGTTGTTTTTTCAAGTTCTTCTAAGAAGCGTTCTTTCAAAAGTTCCCGAAATTCACGCAATGATTCAGGGGTTGAAAACGTATAAGAGCTCCACGTTGGGGTTACTTGATTGACCATATATAAGCTATTGCTTTGATCGGAGCTTTCTTGAAAGACCCGCGTGATCATTTTCAATAACTCTTTAGTCTGTTCTTCTGTCATCAATTTTTTGAGACTGTCCCAATAGCGAATACGAACCACCACAGTGTACAAGTCTGTCTGAAAACGTTCAGACATAGTGACAAACATCGGGAAATCACTTTCGTATAGCGTTAAGGTTCTCAAGTGTGTCTCAGCATCCAGTGCGTTATATTGTACATTGTTCTTTTTCAATCGCTCGTTCTCTTTTTCCAACAAACGAACTTGATAGGTGATCAAAAAAATACTCAGGCAATATAATGGTGGAATGATCAACCAAAATAGCGAAGCATAAGTAAACTGTTTCATAAACACATATTGATAAGAAACATAGCCCAACTGAACGAAAACAAAAATCAAGGTAAAAATCAGGCCTGACACAATACCTGTAAAATAAGTAATGATCACAAGAATCAATGTGATCAATAAACTGATCAAGTCAATGAAAAAGCCGTTATTTCCCAAACCGACAAAAATGACGGTGATGGAGACTAGACTGATAAAAAACAAAAGGGACAAATCCATGATCGTACTCGCATAGCGTTTATTCAGTTTCATCGTCATTTCCCCCTTTAGTGTCTTTTTTCAAAATAAAGAATGCGGACAATCCAACGATCATGACCACAAGTAAGAAGACGACTAGGTAAATACCTAATTTTTGATTATTGATGATCCTTTGACCTAAGTTTTCTTGTTGAGATTGACTTACTTCTTTTTTAAAGCGGTAGTCATAGCGTTTGTAATTATTATCGACAACCAGTGCATCGCCTTTATATGTCGAGGTATTTTTTTCAGTGGCGATTTGAGTAGAAGCCAGGAAAACATTCTCAGGAGTCGTTCCTGTCAAAATCAACATGGCCGCTTTGCTTTCAAAAGGTGAAAAGAGCAGTTGTGCTGTTCCGATACTTTTTCCATAGTCTTCCTCAATACTTAGTTTCTCATTCGAAACGAATGTAGAGAATGACTTATCGTAAGCGAAAAACAAGTCATTGTTCAACGATTTGATCAACGCATTATCATTTGGTGTCCCTAAAACAATTAGATTATGTGTCGATAACGCTGATTCTTTCGGTTTTGTTTTATAATAAGTGATTTCTCCGACATTACTTTGAGCGTAGTTTCCAATCAAATTGAATATGTTTGTCAATGCTTTGAAATAATCCTTATTAAGTTTCTCAGGAAGCACCACACCTAAATCTGCAAACGACTGACTTTTTACAAACATATTAGGATAGTTTGTAAAAAGCATCGTATCAAGCTCTTGCGTTTTAATAAATGCGTTAGAAGTATTCTCGATATAAGCCCAGGGGGTTTGGTTACTTCGGATATTTTCCGGATTTTCAACGACTAAATCAAAGCTAACTTTTAAAACAAAGCTGTCAGTGATTCCTAGATCATTCGGAAACTCTACTAAAAATTCATCCCCGTTGGCTTTGGCTGCACTTAACCGCTGACTTCCAATTGGACGATCATTGACTGAGACCGTCACTAATGAGTTATCAAAGTCTAAATTATCTGCATATTTAAAATTCAAATGAACCGAGCTGCCATTTGCATTATTTTGATCGACGGGTAAATTGACGAAGTAAACTTGTTCCTGATGATTCACACCACTCAGTTTATCACCAGTAGAAGTTAACGGATATGTACCGTCAAACTCTAAAGATGAAGTAAAAGTCAACGTCTCTTTCGTGACTCTTTTTTCAGTTTTTTCTGTTTGTGTCATCAATTCTTCATTGCCGATATATCGGCCAGCTCTGATCAGCAGTGCTTCATCTTTTGAAGTGGCAACTAAAATATGCTTTCCGTTAGATTCAAAACGTTTTAAAACCGCTTCGTTCTCTAAATTTTTTGCATCGATTTGCTGACGATACTCTTTAGGTATTTTGTCATAAAGTCCTATGATCAGCTGATAAGGCTGGTCGTGCTGTCCTTTTAATGAATCAAGCTGCAGTAGTTCACTTTTGGTTGTGATGATCCTTGAAACTCCAGCCAAAGCGTATGTTGCAGCAGATAATTCTTTTTCAGTAGCATCTTCTGGTACCAAGATCACGCTTTGTGCATTAGCGATCGTGTCTGCTCCGATAAAATGGTTGTAAAACGAATGAATACTTGCTTCTGGCAATATAAGATCATATTGAAAATTGACATTCGATCCTTCATAAATCGTCAGCCAGTTCGCGGGTGTTTCAATCAACGTATATGAATCTTCAACTGAATGATTGATGATTTGTCCCTCTACTGTCAACGTATTCGTTCCTTGAACTAAATCAAGCGGAATCGTAATTTCCTGTTCTTGGATCTCCGTTGTATTTTTTGGTCTGAAAGAGAAAAACTTTACACCGTTGACTGCAACGGTCAAATCAGACCCTTGAGAATTTTCAAGTTGAGTAATTTGAAATTTCAAGTTCAATGTTGCTTTTTTTACATCCCAATAATCGATTTTTGTGAAATACATCGTTGCTTTTACAGAGGTTCCTGTAAGTGATGTTGTTGGGTTTTGAAACGGCTGAGTAAATGTATGGTTCTCCTGCTCTGAGGTTTCTGCGAATACTGTCCGACTCCCAAGTACGAACACTAGACTTAAAAAACTGATAAGAATGATAGGCATCTTTTTCATGATTAAACTCTCCTTATTTAAATCGTTCCGTCTTATACCATTTTGTTTGTGTCTGTTTATGAAATACTGATTCTTTAATGTACATGAACATACCGTATGCAGCGACAACCAGCCACATTTGGCTATAAGTGATATACATCAAAGCGATCACTAAGACATTTTGCAGCTTCATTTCTCCTTTTTCTGTGGAGATACTGACATAGGTGCTAAAAATAAAGAGTAATACCGCTAACAACCATAACGAATTACTGAATCCTTCTAAAGTTGTACTCAAATACCCTGAAACGGACAAGACAAGCATGATATCCGATAAAACTAAAGAAGTCATTAAAAGAAAGTAGATCGATAAGAAGTATAAGATATCAAAACGAATCCGTTTTGCACTTGGATGAAAAATCAATTTCGCATTTTTAACAATGACATAAATATTTCCTTTGACCCAGCGCGTTCTTTGGCGGAACCAGACAGAAAGTGTTTGCGGCTCCTGCTCCCAAGTGACTGCTTTCGGCTGAAACTTGATCTTGTACCCCATCATATAAATTCGAAAGCTGATTTCTGTATCCTCCGCTAAAGCTTTATCGTCCCAGCCGCCGATCGCTTCTATGATCGAACGTCGAACCACAAAATTCGTACCAGGGATCGTACACAGTTTAAATAATTCAAATCTTCCAGCCTGAGCCATCCATTGAAATGCGAGAGTCTCGATATTGATAAATCGAGTTAGGAGATTGGTGTCCTTATTACGCGTCCTAAACTTACCGATAACAGCGCCATATTCATTGCCATCCATCAGTTCGGCGACTAAATACGTCAGCGCATGTGCTTCGGGTGTATTATCTGCATCGTAAATCGCGATAACCTCTCCCTTTGCTTCTTTAAAGCCGATATTCAAGGCATTCGACTTTCCTTTCCCTCCTGTAACTGCATCTGTGTTGATGACTTTCAAATTTCGTGTGGGGAATTCTTTGCCCAGAGCCTCAAGTAATTCAGCGCTGTTATCACTTGAGTTATCATTGATCACAATGACTTCATAGCGGTCAGCCGGGTAACTAAAATTTAATAACGCTTCAACTGTACGTACGATCACGATCCCTTCATTATGCGCTGGTACCATGATTGATACAAAAGGAATCTGCCCATTTTTTAGTTTTGGAGGTTCCAGATGATCTGTTTTTAAATAGTAAATATAACCGAAAATAACTAGTACAATATTTACAAGCAGCAATGACCAAATAATGATCGTTGCCGCAAGCATGATTCCGTCAGCTATTGTCATTTGCTCCCCCTCTTTTTCTGAATATATTTTGATCGATAGTTTCTTCGTCCAAAGATGAACAATATACTTAAAATGGCTAAAGTCGACAATACAAACACGATCAAAACAATGTTCGTCACATTGAAAAATCGAGCAAATTGCCCTCTAAATACTGTTTCAGTCACTTCAGTATTCGGTATATTTTTTAAGGAGTTGACTAATTTTCCATTTAAATACCTGCGACTATTAAGAAACTCGATATGCTGAGTCTGCGTTTGAACGTCAAACTGAAACCTGTGTTGACCTACTTTATAAAACTGTAATGGAGAGTCAGAGATATCTTGGATGATTTTTTTTATTTCTCTTTTGGAATCTGGAAACGAAAAACTCATAGTTACTAGCATTGGAAAATGATAATCAGCTGTCATACCATCTTTTTTCCACGAAATTCCAGCGAGATACTCAAAAGGGAAATTATAAAATGCCGTATTAAAGACATCTGAGTTGTTCGTCTTACCTCTATAATGTTGATCTTCAATCGGTGGATTCTCACGTAAAATGATCGTCTTACTGATTTTCAACCCATCCGCTTGATACTGTGCATCCTGATTCCAATAGCCATGAGCTGAGAATCCAACAGGAAATACACTTCGATCAATCAGAAGACTGATCTGCTGCTCTAAAAGCTGGGCTAAAGCATGGTTATCATTCAAATTGACATTATTTACGACCGGCATCTCTAAAAAAATGATTCCAGATCCCGATTCAAACGAGCGAAGCACATCTGTGAACACATTATACGGTTTTGTTGTATTGTTTCGGTTCACACTTGTAGTGGAAACAATATAAGGGATACTCACTTTCGATAACGCTTTTTGAAAATCAGAAGCAACACCCATATCTTTCATTGGATTTAAACCATCTATCGTCAAAATAGGGTTATACGACTGCTCTACTCCTAACCAAGAACCCATCAGCTCTGCACTTTTCAAAAAAACTGCTCCTTTTTTATCAAAAAAAGGCAAAAATCCGTGACCATTTTCCAGCACACCAAATGGAATTGCTTGATCATCGATTTCTTGAGCTCTTAACCGACCAATTTTTTCTCCAGCTGCCTCTTCTAAAACGGTTGTCTTTTCTCGATAATTGAGAATTTGAGAATAACGGTCACGCTCATCTTCCAGCGTAAATTGACGGTGACTTAAATCCCGCCATTTTCCTGTAAAAAGCTGCTGCTCATCTGGTGCGACTTTCGAACCGATATGTAGCTTTTTCCCGGAAAATTGGCTTCTATCCTGTATAAACTGTTCATTTAATTCTTTATCAGACCAATTGATCATCGTAATGACTCCGTCAAATTTTTGATCGAACATCATTCCACTTATATATTTATCTTCTTCAACCGTTTGGACGCTTGCGCCAAAACTTGTTAAAAGACGCTGGATAGAATCTACATCATTTTGTTTATTCTCAGCAATATTTAAACTGTCATAGACAAGTAAAATGTGTTGTTCTTCCGCCAAAGCCTTCTGTGGAATGAAAAACAAACAGCATAAAATGAAGAATAGACTATATCTGAGTTTCATATTCCAGCCCCTCCTTTTGCACTGGTTCATCATTCCAGATCCGCTTGCCTACAACATCTGACCAAAGCAATAACGAAATCAAATCGAAATAGAGTGATACAAGGAACAATAAGCGGATTAAATCTGAATCCCCATTGATCACTATAGATGAAAGAAAAATAAAGATCATATTCACTAAAAATCCAGCAATCAAAAAGAATCGTACGACCATGCCTGGTCGTTTTTCCCTAAATCCATTGTAAAAGCCCACCCCATAAATGCCGATCAGCACAATACTGAAAAGAATATAGAAACCAAAAGATTTTGGATAGCCGGCTGCTTTGATTCGATTATATAAAGTAAAGAACCGTGTTTGTTGTGCCGGCTCTCCTCCAACTGATTTTTCATAATTGCCGAGTTCGGATGGCTTAACAAAATATACATCTTGTACTGCTATATCCAATAGCTTATTGAACTCATCTGGATGATTGATGTAATTGATGATCACCCAGATCGTACCAGCTTTTTCAAGGAAATTTTCTTTTACTTGCTCTGATTTTGGAGATACAGGACTATATTCATCAAAATAGGTCGTCCCTTTTTTCAATCCATATTGACGGTTGATACCACCTTCACGCATTCGTGAATCAGGATTCGTCGTTTCAAGCATGACACCTCTAGTTAAGCTGTGATATAGATCGATCTCGCGCGTCGAATAGGGGACAAAAATAGTGCCCATGATGAGAAAGCCAACAAATGTTACTAAAACAGCACTTAATGCTAATCGTGTCCCTTTACTTTTAGTAAAAGCGAAAAGTCCAAAACCCATGATCAAAAGTCCAAAAATCAAAGAAAATTGCCGTTTAGTTACACCAAGCAGGATGACTGTACTGATAAACAACAGAAGCCAAATCAAGCCTCTTTTGCCAAAATCTTTTGTACGATATAAATAAATGACCGATGCAAAAATATACAAAGATGCTATCAAGGAGGTCGCTTCTGGATAAAATGAGTTGAAATAAATCGTATATGATGTATCTCCTAAAAGAAAAATCACAAACAAAGAAACTAAATAGCTCCGCCCTTTCGATAAACCAGCACTCAGTCCTCGCACCAATAAATAGATTCCAGGTAAATAAAACAACAAATAAACCGCACCCAAAAATCGAATGTCAAACTGATGCGCACTGTAAAAAAGTTTATTTAGCCAAATAGCCAGTGTAATAAACAGTTGTTGAGAAGAGATAAAAATACTGGAGGATTGGTTGTAGTATTGCATGATGGAAAAATCTTTTTGAAAATAACTTAAATAAGAATGGTTCTCGATATTTTGAATATAAAGACCACTGCCGTTTAAAATGCGATAATAATTGCCATTATCCGCTAATCCATTGACTGGTGGAACAAACAATAAAATACTCGTGACGATACCTATTACAAGTACAGCAAGTAACGGTGGAGAAATATACTTAGAGAAAGCAGTAATATAATGTTGGAACCTGCGCACAAAACTCTTCACGCTTTTCACCTCGATCATAAATCATATGCTATAAGAGCCATTAAATTATTATAGGAAAACACATCTTTTGTCCGGATATCACCAAATCCTCCATAAAACAAACTATTTGGATCGGTGATTTGAAAATTATTTAAAATCAAAATCGAAGAATCGTATAACTCCTGATCATGGATAACTGCTCCAATCACTGCTGCTAATGCATACGCAGCAGCTGATTGATTTTTATCCACCGGAACGCCTGTTAAATCATAGGAGTTGAACAAGGTCCCCTTGCTGACCTGATCCTTAATAAAATCAATACTCTCCTGCTTTTGAAGTCCAGCCTCCCCTAAGTGCAGGATCGTAAGTAAGGATTCAATCACATTGATCGTTCCAGTATTTTCATATTTATTCGTTTTGTGGTTGTATCTAGTTTGATAAAATGGAAAGGTATCAGATATATAGCCGTTTTCAATCAAAGAATAATGATATTGTAAATAATCAGCAGATACATCATATTTTTTATAAAGATAACCCATTGTTTTTAAATCAATATAAAAAAGCGAGGTACTATCAGATTTTTTCTTTTGATCAACATCATAAAAGTCGATCAAGACATTATCATCCATTGATGTTTCCATAAAATTTTTAGCTAAGGTATCAATTTCCTTTGTATAGTCTTCGGAACCAAATCGAGCGCTAGCACCGATCAACGCTCGAATGATTCTTAAATCATCGACCGAAGCATTTACAGGAAATTTCTTGCCATTTTCATCTATACGATAGCTGAATTGGACTTTATCATAAAAAAGCTTCTTTGTTTCTTTATAATACGCATCAAAACGGCCTTTTGTATCAGTCATTTCAAGATTTCTTAGGTATAACCCAGAAGATTCACTTAGCATTTCATGCCCCGTTGCTACCTCAGTTGACTCTGTATTTTCCAGAAAGTTGGTTATTATTCCACCACTTGGAAGCAGCATTTTTGTATCGATAAAGAACTTAAGATTATCTCTGCGTTCTTGCGTCTCTGGTGATTGTTTCACAGTTTTATGCCTAAAAGTCTGTTCATCCGTTGTCATCAGTTTCATGATTTCCGGTTCCACCTTTTTTACATTGATCTCTTTTGTCGTTTGTCTGAAAAAAAGAAAATAGGCGAACACGCCCAAAATTAGTATCCCCCCAAAAAAGACTACTTTCTTTCTCATAATTCACCTCAGCCATTTGTTTTTATGTCTTTAGTGTACACATTTCTTTGTAATAAAGCGAATAATCCGCAACCTAGCCAGCAACTTTAAAAGAAAAAAAGGACTAGGACATAACTCTACGAGTTACGACCTAGTCCTCTTTAAAACGAATAAATCATGGAAGCAGAAGTAACTACTTCGCTTCGATCACATCAGCTAACGCATACAGTTTCACTATTGTTCAAAGAACAAAGTGAAGCTAGCAAAATTCTAAATGCTAAAGTACTAAAATTTGAAGGCTTCGTAAATAAACTGACATTGCTGTAAAACACAACGAAAAATGAGTTGATGCTTTCTCGTCAAAGACTCGTTGCAGATAAACAGTGTCGCACAGTACCTACTTGGTTCTCGGAGTTGAACATTTCTGTCCCATCCTCTTTTCTAACCATTTCTCCGGTCATTTCCGGACATTGTGATTTCCTTTGCTAAATAGCGAACACGTTCCATGATCCTACGTGCTTTCAATGGCTCTTGTTCCCCTCGTTGTGTAACAGTTAAATGTTTTTCAAGATCTTTTAAGTTTAGATTCGATGAAAAGAAAGTGACTAATTGCTCTTGCATTCGATATTGTAGGATAACACTCAATACATCATCACGAATCCATGACGTCATCGATTCAGCGCCCAGATCATCGATCATCAACACTGGAGATTTTTTGACTGCATCCAGCTTTTCCCCCACTTGATCTTTCGCGATCGCCTGCTTCATTTCTACGGTAAAGGTTGGAAAATGGACGATCGTTGTGACAAATCCACGCTCAGCTAAACTATTGGCGATGGCACCTAAAAGGAATGATTTTCCTACGCCAAATGTCCCTTGTAAATATAAGCCTTTATGAAATTCTTTTGGAGACTGCGAATATTCCTTAATAAATTTCATCGCTCCGGCAAACGCTTCTTCCCGTCCATCTGAACTTAGATCGAAGGATTTCAAGCGAGCTTCACGGACATCTTTTGGCATGTCCATCGCCTTCACACGTTTTCTGATCTCTTCTTCTTGCTGCTTCGCAATCAAAGCCTCCGTTGGAATATAAGTGACATCGATATAATGGAAGTTCAAAGCTAATTTTGGTTCGTAACCAGGGGCGATCATCGTAGGATCGTTTAGCTGATACTTTCTTTTCTCCTGAACAAACTCATATAATTTTGAATAGCTTTTTCGGATATCATCATCTGTCAAACGGTCGCGATGTTCTTCAATAAATTTTTGGACATCATCATCTTTCAAAACAACATTCACCAACTCGTTATAACGTTCACTCATATCTCTGTTTCGAATGATCTTTGACATTTCTTTTCCTACATCTTCCATTATTAATCACCTTCTTCTTTTAATAATTCTCGAAGCTCCCTTTCAAGCTCGGCTTGTCTTTCTGGGGATAATTTCTTTTCCTCCACTGGATTGTCTACCCAGTCAGGCAATGTTTCCTGACGAATAACTCGATTATTTTGTGGATAACGGGGCTTGCTTTGATTTGTTTTACTTTTTTGAGCTATTTCACGGACATGTTCGATTGCTTTCTCCGGTGAAACGATTTCGCTTTGAGCCCATTCATTGGCAATTCGATTTACATAGTCTGCCTTTAGCGTAGGCTGCTTTTGAATATTGTATACATAATTGATCAAAATATTGATCACACTATTCGGTAAGCCAGATTTTGAAACTAGATATTTCACTAAAGACCGCTCTTGCGGTGTTGTATACCCGCCTTTGCTATTTTTTAAGGCCTCTAAGTAATTCAACGGGAAGTTATTTTCACTATCCATGATCATTTGAATATCCATTTCTGAAAAACCAGACATTTTCAATGAATTATATCGATAGGTCTGCTGATCCGCTTCTGAAAGATTCGCCTGTTCATTTTGAACGACTTCACTTTTTCTTTGTTGCTTGTCAGGGTCGTATGTTCTATAAACCGCACGTTTAAAATCCTTAGTATCGATCTTACCCGTATAATAATCAAATGATTTTGAACAAAAATCGACCATATCCAATTCTGTGATGCCAAACAAATTATGAAAAATAAAAACTTCTTCCTTGAATCCATCCTTATTATCCGGCAGTTTTATACCTAAACGCTCGATTCCCTGAATAAAATAGGCCCAGTCAAACGACTCATTTACAGCACTGATTTTTTTAGCAGGACGAGGATCCTTAAACGACGCTTCAATCTGTTGTAATTGCTTATTTTGAGCAACTATCTGTTCTTCTTTAAATAAATAGACATCCTTAAAACTTGCTGAAATCTCTTCATAACCAGCTAACGAGAAAAAGTTTGGCTTAAAACGAGCAAATAGCTTATCCAGCTTTCTTTGACCGACCGTATTCAAAAGAGTCAATGTCAAAACTTCATCTTTGAAAAAGCGCTCAACAGTTTCCGGGTGATTCAATCGATAGAAAAAAATAGTGCCTAACTCTGGATCGTTTTTGACAAACGTATCTAAAAGTCCTATTCCTTCTAATTTTTTTCTTGCGTCTAGAATTTGTTTGATACTCTTATTCATCATCGTGATCAATTCAGCATGAAACAGTGATTCACTCGTACCACTAGTCTCTATTTCCGACAAAAGTGTCGTATACAAACTAAAGGCATCTGAGCCAATGATCGGCTGATACAAAAGCGTCAATACTTCCCGCTCTTGATCAGATAACGGTGAACTTATACCAACTTGAAAAATGCTTTTTGGTTGGACTTCTTTCCAATTACTTTTCAAGGAAAGACCTCCTTATTTATTGGTTGCATCATTATTTGACGACTTAGCTTTATCAACGATTCCTTGTAATTCTTTCAAAAAGACACTCATATCTTTAAATTGACGATAAACACTCGCAAATCGAATATAAGCAATCTCATCCAGATTTACAAGATCTTCCATCACGTATTCACCAACTAAAGTGGTCGAAACTTCATTTTCCCCTAAACTACGTACTCGGTTTTCAACATTATCAACAATTTGCTCCATTTGTTCCATTGCAACAGGTCTTTTTTCAGCTGAACGAATCAACCCACGCAAAATCTTTTCTCTATTAAATTCTTCTCGATCACCATTCTTTTTGATCACTAGCAATGGCGCCGCTTCGATCCGCTCAAAGGTTGTAAAACGGTAGTTACAATTTTCGCACTCTCTACGACGACGAATCGCACGCCCGTCATCTGCTTGACGGCTATCAATGACTCGAGAATTATTATGATGACATCTTGGACAACGCATAATATTCACCTCATTTATCTCTATTATTATCTATTATTTCGTATAATCGTTGTTTACTACTCGTATTATAACATGAAATGGCTGAGAAACCAGACATTAACTATCTATCTCTATTAATTTTTTCTTATAGTATGAGTTTTATTTAATAACAATTATCCATCGTAAAATAAAATAACAAACCACGCGAAGAAACTTTTCCTTACATGGTTTGTTACAGTTGTATGATTTAAAAGTTATAGCTCTATTTTATTTCTCGTCCCCCAGCCAGTGTTTTTATGAGTAATATATCCCCAAATTCGCACAGGTGAAAGAACAAAAACCATCCATAATACGGTAAAGGGAAACGCACAAAACACGATCCACTTATCTCTTTTAGCCAAGTCATTTCTTGGAATCGAAATATATGATAACGAATAAACGGCACTAAAGGCTAATGGTGCTAAAAGCAAAAATGGAATATCTGTCATCACGAAAATCAGCCAGTACAATAATTGTAGCTTGATCACGATCATCGAAGCAAACATTGCCCAGCCAAAAGCTTGCCTAAAAAACACAAAGCTATTGATCGGAAAAAGGGACAGACGCCAAAAGCCTCTAATAAAGCTTCCTCTGCTCCAACGAAGGTGTTGCCGAACATGATGGCTAAGTTTATTTGGTAACTCAGTATAAGAAACTGCGGTTGACTGAGCAACTGCTCTCCCTAATAAAAGAGCCGCCATCGTCAAAAAACTATCATCTGAAAACTCCACTCTTGCACGGCCAAATCGTTCATTTTCATACCCAAGAGTTTCGGCTAAATTCAGAACCTCCGCACGATAAAAAGCGATCGGTCCGCTGTTAACTGCTACACTGCCAAACATCGAATTCATCGATCGTTCTATTAGCACCATATGGCCAACAACCAATAGGTCCGTAATGATCGTTAGGATATTATCTGTAATATTCCGCGTAACAATGACTCCAGCAACAGAATAAACTTGCTCGTCTTCAAATGGGATGATGCCCTGCTCGATCGCATGCTTTTCAAAAACAGTATCACTATCCACAGTTAAAATAAGTTCATTGTGAAAATCAGCAATATTCAACGAGCGATAAGCCAATAACTGAGCCGCCCGCTTCCCACTATTTTTCTGAGTCAAAAATTGAAATCGAATATCTTTTTCGGCAAAAATCCGTTGGTACTTAGCAGAAAGTTCAGCATAGTCAACTAGTTGACTGCCATCATCTACTGCAACGAAAGAATAAGGTTTTACTGTTTGATTCAAAATAGAACGAAAAGCATTCTCGATATTTTCAACCGGTTCATTATAGATGGGCATCAGGATATGAACGTTTCGTTCTTTAGTGCCACCACTTGTATAAGGCGTATATAAAGCACTCAAAACGAGTGTTGCAAGTGCCATTCCTCCACTCATCGTAAAAAATGGAGCAATACCACTCAAAGAGTGACGGGAACCATCTGAAAGTCGATAACCAAACCAAATAATACCTAAAATGATCGTCGCAACGACAGTGACAAATAGCATGCTCGTACTTTTTTTAAACAGGATCTGTTCTTTTCCGGTTTTTCGTTTTATTGACCAATAACCAATTTTATACCGTCTAATTTTTGGAGTGATTCCAGAATCTTTAAGGACTCTTTTTTTCTGATTATTAAACGTAAAATGAATGATCAAAACGAATACAACGACAAGAAAAAAGGCTGTCATTGGTAATTTTCCGGATAAAATAAACTGCTCGATCGTCTGATCATTAAAATGAGTGAGCTCATAAAAAATAATGTAACCGATAGAACAAACAGGAATTAAAAATAACAGAGATTTACCAGTTACCTCAAGCAAGAAAAAAAGACTTTTTTTCATTGAAACATCCTTTCTAAACAATCAGTAAACCCAATCAATAGTGATATGCTCTTAAAAGAGCCACATCTTTAAAATCTAGCTCCAAACCTGCTGGAAGGTTCAATTCAACTTTACCTAAATAGATGCTCTTGCCTTCCCCTTGAATCACCACAGATCGATCAAAACTTTTTTCAGGAAAGTTGAGCAGCAAAATAGAACGACGCTGCTGCTTCTTTTTAGTCTTATCAAAATGAAAGACTTTTTCTTTTTGAACCGTTATTCGATTTTCTGTTGTCAGTTCTTCTTCCGTTTGAGGGAACTTGATATCTTTCTTTAGATTGATTTCACTTATATGCGTGTTTGATAAAGCTTCGACCAGCTCGGACCATGAAGAAACCTCAGCATATTTTTTTTCCTTTATCACTAGTTGAGTGGGTTGACTTTCTTTCGTCGTTTTTTTAGGCGCTTGTTTAACTAGATGTACCCCAAAAACAAGAGCTGGTATAGATAAGAGTAAAAGTAATGGGGCCATCACTGTTTTTAGTAATTTTTTTGAGCGTCGATTCTCAATAACCTGTTGTTCTTTACGCTTACTCTTTCTGGACATTTCAATCACCTCACCCATTTCCTATCCAGATTTCAATCATTTAGACTGTCGTCAAATCGTAAAAAAGACGGCTATTTTCAATGATCTTTGGCTTGTTTTCTTCATAGCGTTCATGATCCACAGCATAGATCACTAAATCAAAAGAAGTAAGTTCATGGTAATTATTCTCTAAACAGCATATTTTCCCATCCTCTTTGGTATAGTAAGCATACAAGACATCGTCATAAGCAACGATATGTTCGGTCATTTCTCCTAATTTATCCACCAATCTACGAACTGATGACATCCGGATATCTGCTACATTTTTCTTATAAGTTACTCCCAAGATCGCAACTTTCAGTTCTCCAAGTTTTTCTCCCCGTTCAACGAGATAGTCATTGATCTTATGTAAATGATAGTCGAGCATTGAATCATTGATTTGGCCTGCTGTACTGATCAAGGGAGTATCGATTCCTCTTTTTTCCATCAACCAAGTGAGATAATATGGGTCAACTGGAATACAATGGCCACCGATCCCTAAGTTTGGTGTAAACTTCATAAAACCAAACGGCTTGGTTGCTGCTGCCTCCAGCACTTCTCCTACACTGATTCCTAAATTATCCGTGATTTTTTGCAGCTCATCTGCTAAAGCAATGTTGACTAGTCTAAATGTATTTTCATAAATCTTTGCAAGTTCTGCTATTTTTAAGCTTGAAACCGCTGATACATGATCTCCGTATAACGCTTTTGCCTGTGCAAGACAGTTTTTAGTATATCCCGCTACGATCCTTGGGATTTTCGCACTTAAAGATTCTGTATTTCCTGGATCGATTCTTTCAGGAGAATACGCTATGTACAAATCAGTACCTATGTTGTAGCCTTTTGCAGCAAACCTTTCCACCAGATATTCTTCCGTCGTTCCTGGATAAGTAGTACTTTCTAAAATAATCAATGATCCTACTTTCACTTTATCTTCAATCAGACTTACTGCGGATTTCACATAACTCAAATCAGGAATTTTATGATCGTCAATCGGCGTTGGCACATCAATAATGTAAACATCTCTATCCTTCAGCATTTGTTCGTCAGCTGTAAAAACTGTTTCCTTTTTTAACATCTCAGTGATCGATTCGTTTGACATTGTATCAAGATAGCTGACACCTCGATTCAGTGAATCAATCTTCCTTTGGTCAATGTCAAATCCAATTACCTGATGACCATTTTCTACATGATTCATAACACTCGGTAATCCTACGTAACCTAAGCCGATCACAACTATTTCTTTTTTCATCCTTAATTCCCCTATGTTTGTTTATTTTTTTCATTTTTCTTTTACGTAAGATAACACAAATCAAATATAATTGTCTATATACTTTTAAAACATTTAGTTATTTAAAATTAACTATATAATTATTCCCTAAATACTAATAAATCGAATTAAACCTCATGAAAACGCAAAAATAGCAATGTGATTTTTTATTTTCACATCGCTATTTTGAAATTAACTAGCACTCTCTATCAACATAAATAAAATAACTATATAACACTAATTCTATATAATCAAAAAATATTTTTTGAAAGCCATTTCTTGACTTGTTTTTTTGTCTCTTCCGTTGTTTTTTGATTATCAAAAATGATATCTGCCCGATTTTTTTTCTCTTCGATCGGCATTTGACTATCGATTCTTTGTTCAGCCTCTAAAGCTGAAAGGTCATCTCTCTTCATTAAACGAGATAATTGTAGCTCTTCTGGAATGTAAACCACTGCGACTTGGTCGACAACCGCATCATAGCCTCCTTCATAAAGCAAAGGAATATCTACAATAACTAAAGATGACAGATTTTTCTTCCGAGCGATATCCGTTAAGATAGCTTCTCTTAAAAACGGTGACAGTACTCGATTCAATCGCTCTCTCTTTTGCTTATCTGAGAAAATGATCTTTCCCAGTTTTTTTCTATTTAAGGAACCATCAGCAAACAATAGTTCAGAACCAAATGCATCAACGACCGCTTGAAGTCCGGGAGTCCCCGGCTCAACTATTTCTCTTGCGATTATATCCGCATCCACAATAGGAAAACCTTCATCTTTAAAAATCTCAACGACTGTGCTCTTGCCTGTAGCGATTCCTCCAGTTAATCCTAATATCATTCCCATCTATCCTAGCTCCTCACTTTCAGTGTTTGACATTTCGGACAAAAATGAGTGCCTCTTTGAGCGACTTTGATCTTTTTTATTGGTGTGCCACATCTTGGACAAGGCTGATTCGTCTGACCATATACATTTAATGAAACTTGAAAGGTCCCAGCTTCTCCTAATGCATTTAAATAGCTGCGAATCGTTGTCCCGCCAACTTCAACAGCTCGGCCTAAAACATCGATGATCGCATAATAAAGCTGACTTACTTCTTTGCCATTTAACGAATCCGCGGGTTGTTCTGGGTGGATTTGGGCCTCCCACAATGCTTCATCAACATAGATGTTCCCTAATCCAGTTACTAAACGTTGATCTAAAAGCAAAGGTTTGATTGCCTTGTGATGTTTTTTTAGACCTTCACGAAATGATTTCAATTTGAACTCAGTTGGAACTGGTTCCGGGCCTAGTGCTAGAATACTTTTATAATTTATCCCCTGATCTTTTTCAACCAGCGTCATTCGTCCAAACTTACGAACATCTAAATAACGAAGTTCTGTGCCATCCGTAAACTTAAATATTACATGAGTATGCTTATCCACTGCATCTGCGCTATCGTGTGTTTCGTATTTTCCCTCCATACGTAAATGAGAGATCATATCATAATCAGTAAACTTAAATAGCAAATATTTTCCTCGTCGTTCCATTTTTTCTAGACGTTGACCAACAAGTTTTAAAGCAAAAATCTCTGCTTCAGGTGCTTCAATGATTCTCGGCCATAAAATCGTAACTTCTTGTATCGTTTTTCCGATGACTAATTTTTCCAACCCTTTTCGAACCGTTTCAACTTCTGGTAGTTCAGGCATTTTCCATCTCTCCTTAGCGGAAAGAGACTGATGATAATGGCAGTGAAACAGATAGGCTTATCTTCCGCATTAAGCATTCTCTGAATCAACCGATCAACCAGTCTCTTTTTAATTTATTTATTATTTTGCTTCATACCATGTTTTGCCCCAGCTACTATCTGTGATCAGAGGTACATGAAGAGCAACTGCATTTTCCATAACATCTTTGACTAAAGTGTTTAGTTTTTCAAGCTCTGTTTCAGGAACTTCAAAAACGAGTTCATCGTGTACTTGAAGCAGCATAGTCGCCTGCATTTTTTCTTCTTTTAAGCGTTGATCCATTTCGATCATTGCAATTTTCAAAATATCCGCAGCACTTCCTTGAATCGGCGTATTGATAGCTGTCCGTTCAGCAAATGATCGCAAATTAAAGTTTCGTGAATTGATATCAGGCAAATAACGGCGTCGATGATACAATGTTTCAACAAACCCTTTATCTTTTGCATCACGAACGATTTCTTCCATATATTTTTTAACACCTGGATACTTTTCAAAGTACGTATCAATATACTCCTGTGCTTGCTTTCTAGTGATTCCTAGATTTTGAGATAAGCCATAATCACTGATTCCATAAACAATTCCAAAATTCACTGCCTTTGCTTGACGTCGCATGTTTGGCGTTACATCCTCTGCTTTTTCAATTCCAAAGACCCGCATCGCCGTACTAGAATGGATATCCTGTCCTTCAATAAAAGCTTCTTTTAGATGCTGATCGTCTGAGATATGCGCCAATACCCGCAATTCAATTTGTGAATAATCTGAAGAGAAAATACGCCAATCTTTTTCTCTTGGAACAAACGCCTGACGAATTTTTCTACCTTCATCCAAACGGATCGGAATATTTTGTAGATTGGGATCGATCGAACTTAAACGCCCGGTTTGTGTCAAAGTCTGCACGTAACGAGTATGGATCTTATCGTCAGGCTGGATCACTTTGAGCAAACCCTCTACATAGGTCGATTGGATTTTAGCGATTTGACGGTACACTAAAATATCTTCGACGATCGGTGCCTGTTCCTTCAATTGCTCCAAAACATCCACAGCTGTAGAATAGCCTGTTTTCGTCTTTTTGATGACTGGCAAGCCCATTTTTTCAAATAGGATCACTCCTAATTGTTTTGGCGAATTCAAGTTGAATTCTTCACCCGCTTCAGCATAGATTTTTTGTTCGATTTCACGTAGACGATCTGAAAATTCGATACGCATATCTTTCAACCGCTGCGCATCTACTCTGATTCCAGTGATTTCCATATCAGCTAAAATACGAGACAACGGTAATTCCATTTTATAAAATAGATCAGATTGATTTTTTTCAGCTAATTCATGATCCAGCTTTTCTGTCAGAAAATGGATCGCATTGACTTTTCTTGCCAAGTGACTAAAGAATACTTCTTCGTCTTCCGGTAAGCCTTTTTTAGCCCCTTTTCCATAGATCGCTTCATCTGATCGAATGTCACCATATCCATAATATTGCGCAACACCTTCGATATCCGCACTATTGTCATTTGTATCCAACAGATATGCCGCCAATAATACATCAAACTTGATGCCCTTTGTTTTGCCAACATAACGATTAAGTGCTACATACGTACGTTTCGCATCATATACGACTTTCTGATATTTATCTGACAATAGCCAGTCGATAAAGGGCTGACTTTCAAAAAGAGCTAAATTGTTTGTTGTATAAATCTTTTTCTTTGTTCCCCACGCTACTCCGACGATCGGCGATGTATGATAATTGTCTTCCATCATTTCTACATACAAAGCCATATCTTCTGTAAACATTTCCTTTGTAAATGTGTCCACTACATCAAAATGAACATCCGCTAAATCAACGGTTTCTTCTTCAATGTCCAATTTACTTAAATGTTGTTTAAACTCCATCTCACGATAGAAAGGAACTAATTTGTCTAAATTTTTTCCATTATAAACTAAACTGTCGATAGAAATATCGATCGGTGCATTGACATCGATCGTTGCAAGCTTTTTACTTAAAAAGGCCTGCTCTTTATCATTGATCAAGTTTTCTTTCATCTTACTTGGTTTTAACTCATCGATATGCTCGTATAAGCCTTCCACCGAACCGTACTCTGCCAGTAACTTGATCGCTGTTTTTTCTCCTACCCGCGTGACCCCGGGTATATTATCTGAGCTGTCTCCTGCAAGACCTTTCATATCGATTATTTGCAAAGGAGTCAAGCCATATTTTTCTTTAATAAACTCTGGTGTATAAGTGACTAATTCACTAACGCCTTTTGCAGTCACCTCTACCCTGATATTCTTATCAGCCAATTGGGTTAAATCTTTATCCCCAGAGACAACAACTACTTCAAAATCATCTGCTTCCACACGACGTGCAAGAGTTCCAATAATGTCATCTGCTTCGTATTCCGGCAACTCATAATGTTGTATCCCCAAAGCATCGATCAGCTCGCGAATATAAGGCATTTGTTCTTTAAACTCACCTGGTGTTTTAGCTCGACCAGCTTTATAGTCATCAAAAAAAGCATGGCGGAAGGTCGTCTTTCCCGCATCAAAAGCAATCAAGACGTGGCTCGGCTCTTCTTTTTGCATGATATTATCCAACATATTGTTGAAAAAAAGAATCGCATTTGTATGTAAGCCATTTTTTGTTTTAAATGACTCAAAATTTTGAACAGCATAAAACGCTCGAAACGCTACACTATTCCCATCTACTAATAATAACTTCTTTTTTGTCATTCTATTTCTCCTCATCTTCAGCAAACTGGTGTCCTTCTCTATTCTAACAAAAATCTTAAAACTTTGCAGTAGAGAAGAAAGGAAAGAGCACATTCAAATTTAAAGCACAAAAAAACCGCTCTGCACACATTCAGAGCGGAACATTAGGATTCACACAAATGAAACAAACACACACTTTTTTTGTTTTGTTTCGATAGTTAAATAATACAAGGAAGTTATGAATAAAATGTGAATGAAAGATTTCTAAAATGTAACTTTTCTTCGATAAAAGCCTTCTTCTTAACTACTATTTTTTGATGCATCTTTTCTACATGTATCATTATTTTTGGGGAAGACTGATTTTTTCTCTCTAATATCACTAAGAAAAATCACTATATCAAAAGTAGTAGCTGCTTTTTCTCGCGTTTTTTTAAGTGTAGAGAGCGAAACAAAACAGATGTTTAGTTTTGTCCCGCTCTCCTTCCTACGATTAGTCAAGAGAAAAATAAAGAAATAATCAAAGATATTTTAATCGTTTGTAGACGAAGGGAATATTTTAGAAAAAAGTTCACGATAAATAACCCTGATGAGTATGTTTTTTTTCCAGCAGGGTGCTATAATTAATATATAAGACTTGGTCTTATTGGTCCATAGAGACCGTGTGCGCATAGTCGTACCTTGTCTCATTCTTGATCATGGAATAGAGACACTTTAGTAGTTTGTTCATGCAGGCTACGGTCGCAACCTTATCCTTTTTGGATAAAGGTTGCGTTTTTAATTTATAATAGTAATCCACGATATGATTAGGCGCGGCAGCTTGCTGGCGAATCATATTTTTCACGGTAAAATAAAGGAGCTTTCGAGCCTTGGGGTTGCCACGTTTATTGATATGGTCTTGGGCTAGGTATTTACCAGATTGATACCTACGGGTATCTATCCCAACAAACGCATTCACTTTCTTATGATTTTCAAATCGGCGAATATCGCCAATTTCACCAATAATTAATGCGGCAGATACTTCACCAATCCCCGGAACACTTCGGTAAAGATCAAATTCTGGTAAGGGTCTTGTTTGTTCGATCAGTTGCTTAGACACCGTTTCTTTTGAGTGAAGAAGTTCTTTTAATTGGCGGGCGTAATAACGAACTTTCTGTACTTGAATGCTCGTTTTCGTCGTCGCTGGATAGGAAGTAGAAGCCAATGAAAGGAGCTGTTGCGCTTTTTCTAAGGCTTTTTTATCCGAAAGACGTTTGTCTGTGCTCTTTTTCAAAATATTTTTTATTTGAGTTTGACTAAATCCCGCTAAGCATTCTGGATGAGGGAACAGCTCGATAAGATTCAATGATAATTTTGACAATCGATTCGAAAAAAGGCGTTCCAATTCCGGAAAACTAAGTTGAAGAGCCGTGTGTAAGTACATTCTTAGTCGCTTGATTTCTGCTTCTATCTCTTGATAAAAGCGAGCTAAATCATGGGATTCTTCATAAATATCAGGTTGGAGTTTCTTAATTTTCCGCTCATACTGGCAGTGAGTTTGTGCTAGTCGATGTGCGTCTTGTTTATCCGTTTTAAGCACACGAAGACCGCTATCCAGCTGTTTTTTTGCTTCCAAAGGATTCAATAGACAATAAAGTAAGTGATTATTTTGACAAAAGGTTTCAATCACTCTTGAGTAAATACCGGTCGATTCAAATACGATACTAGGCAGTTCGGGTAACTGTTGAATTTCTTGAAGCAAATAATCAAAGCCAAATTTGGTATGAGTAATCTCTCCCTCGGAGAGACAACGCTCATCTTCGTAAAGCACGTGATAACTTTTCCCCATCGAAACATCTAATGCAAGTACATATGTCATACGTTCATCTTCTTTCTTTTTTTTTGAAAGGTACTTCACTGTTTCATTTCATGTCTAATTTCCTTAACACGAGCTCGAAGCCCCAACATACTTAAAACAGATTTTAAAATGACAGTGAAGGAGACCGTTTTTTTGTAGGGACTCGAAGTCCAAGAGAGCATGGTCGATCTTCCTTTCACTCTTTACTATAGACCTAAAAAAGGAAATAGAGGGTAAAGTCATCCGTCGGTGACTTTACCCTCTAATCTTAGTATGTTTTTTGAATCAATTACTTTTGTCTTTGTCTCATTGTAGATGTCTAAAAATTTTCAGAATAGATTTTTTCAACTTATGGAAGCTGTGATCGTTCATCAGCTTTTAGATATTCATTTCTTATTCTATCTTAATTTTTTTCGACGTTCTAATTGAAGGATCACGCATAGAATCAACATGAATAAAGCAAATAGAGCTAGGTTTTCTGATCCTTTTTCTCCTGTGCTCGGTAATGATGACCTCGGACCAGAAGTTGCTGGCAAAGTACTTGTATTATTAACTAGTGGTTTGAAGCGTACTGTTTGCTTCTCATTCTCTAAATCTAAATGCTCAGCTATTACTTCATTTTCAGTCAGTAAAGTCTCTGTAAATACGATCCCGTCATTACTAAATAATTGACTATCGATCTGATACTCAAAAGAAAGTGTGATCTCTGTTTTTTCTGCAATAAACGTTTTTTGCTTCGTTAATTCGTCAATGACTCTTCCGTCTGATAAGCGATGCCCATTCACATTTACAGTATACTTATGTCCAATGATCAAGCCTGTGATCTTAGCTGTTTCCTGGATTGTTGTATTTTGTGCTGGGACTAAGATTTTCTCTCCGTTTTTCCCTTGAGCCAAAGTCGTGATCTTGGGATCAGTAAATTGAATCGTTTGTTTTTTATTCGTCAAATCATTGTGTTCTGCAATGACTTCATCGTTGAACAATAATTTTTCAGTAAATACGATGCCATCACCAGCTAATTCTTTTCCACTTAAAACAAAATCAAAACTGTAGCTCATTTTTGTTTCAGTCGCTGTAAACACAGCTTCTGCCCTTATTTTTTCGTAAGGCTCCCCCGTCGATAAGCGGTATCCTTGAACAATTACTTTATACTCATCACCAATAATTAGGTCAGTAAAAACAGCGGTTTCTTTAATTGGTATTTTCGCTAACGGGTCAAATTTCTGTTGTTTATCTTTTCCATGAGCTTTTGTAGAAATCTCAGGATCAGTAAATGAAACGGTTTGATCTTCATTCTCTAAATCTTCATGATTGGCTACTTCTTCATTTTCGTAAAAAAGTTTTTCAGTAAAGACAAGTCCATTCCCTTGTAGGTCTTTGCCATCTAAAATAAAATCAAATGTCACTTCCATCGTCGGGCTTGTTGCAATGAATGTTTTCGTTTCCAAAGCATCATCATATGGGGTATTATCACTTAATCTATAAGCCTGAACAGTCGTTGTGTATTTATGTCCGACAACAAGATCAGTAAATGAAGCTGTTTCTTTGACTGGAACTTTTGTTAAGGGGTTAAATTGTTGCCTGCCATCTTCTCCCTGTGCTTTTGTAGTTATTTTAGGATCATTGACTTTTATCGATTGTCCTTCATCATTGATATCTTCATGTTTGGCCACTTCTTTTTTACTTACGGTGTCATAGATGTATTCATAGAAAACAAGTTTTTTTCCACGATATTTATTTCCATCTACAGTCGTTTTTACCACATAAAAACCTTCATATGCTGGCGGAACAAATGATCCTTGAAGTGTTTCAAGAACTTCGCCTGTCTCTTGATCGACGATTTTCGCAGTGTACTGATAGGTTCTTCCAGCAAATAGCCATTTATAGTGAATCGTATCTTCTAATTCGATTTCTTTTGTCGGATCAACAAATTTTTCCCCATTTTTTCCAGTCGCAGTAGTATTGAGCACTACTGGATTAGGCTCATTATCAACGATGAGCTCTATTAATTTCCCATCGTTTTCTACCGTAACGTTGAAATCATATTCTGTTGTGTTTGGTAAAAAGCCATGCAGCGGCTCCAATTCAACAAATCGGTAACCATCCCTATTATATAAAAGTCGTTCGATGTTTATTTCTCCATTGGCATCTGTTTTATATTCACCAATCAGCGTTTTTGTCACACCAGTCAGCTTGTATAAAGCAAATGGGACATCTTTTAACGGTCGATTCGCATCCTTTTCCCGTTTGATCAATTTGATTGGTTGCTGAGCCCAACGATTCGTGAATGTTTTTGTAATCGTTTGTCCGGGCTCGATCACAACTGTTTGTGGAATGTTATCGATAACACGACCTTCAGGAGCACGAATTTCTGTGATCGTTACACTTGTCCCCATTAAAATGTCATCAAGCTTGACCAAGCCATCCTCACCTGTTGTTCGCTCTTCAACTATCCCATCATATTCAAATCTGAAAACAGCATCTGCAAGCGGGTTGCCCTCTTCATCAAGTTTTTGAGCCGCTGCCGAACCAGTCTTAACAACCTTGACGCGAATTTTAGTTTGTGTTGGTTGAGCTTCACCGGCTGTTGTCATCGTTTGAGCATTTTCTTTCACCCAAAAATATTGAACACCAGAAACAGGAGAATTTCTTTGAAAAACGATCTCTCCATCGTTAGAGTTTATAGACGGAGTGATCTTCAATGTGTTTCCATCTTTTGACACACTTGTATTTCCGTCGTTTCTGATCTCATGATAATAATTGAACACGTTTTTACTATCATTCAATTGTACAGTTTCACCTGCTTTGACCGTGATTTCCTGATTATCAAAACTAGGTTTTGTTCGATGATTGTCTGCTCTAGCATCAATTTGACTCTTGTAGGCAGCATAATTAGCCAAATCACTTTGAACTGTATATCCTAAAGCTTCCCAAATATAAAACTGTGTCGCCATATATAACTCATCAGAATCATTCCCATTGGAGCCAAAATTGATGATATTATTGATTATCTGTTTTTGGTTCTCATTGATCAAACCTATTGACGGATGCGGAACATAACCTTCACCCTGGCCGAACTCAACTCCTGGCTGAACACAATAAGCAATACCTCCATCTATTCTAAACTTTTCGACGTGCAAGGCAATAATCAGCCAAGTTTGATCTAATTTTACTGAATAGGACATTGGTATCAGCTTTTCTACTGATCCAACGCCTTTAGCTCTCGCAAATGGTATATTGAGGACAACACCTTGATCATTTGTTACATGAACTTCAAAGGTTGGATTTACACTAGCATAAGAGCCGTACATATGATTAGCTAAAGCAATGATTTCTGCATCAGTCAAGCCTTCTACACTATATGGCTCTGCTCTTGCAGCTAATTCAGCACCTGATCGTTCTTGCTCTGTATTTTCTTCAGTGCTTTCTTCCTCAAGCAACGAATCTTTTTCAATCACTGGCTCTGGAAACGCTGCTTCTAATTCAGTTGGAGTTTCTAGTTCCTCAGTGCTTGTTTCGATCGTTTGACTCTCTGTAGCGTCGATCGATTGATCTACCTGTTCATCATCAACTAAACTGTTTTCTATTCCATTTTCTGCATAAGCTGTGATTGGCTGTATCACAGCTATAAAATTTGAAGCTAGCATAAAGAAAAGAACAAGCCATGTAAGAATTTTCTGTTGTCTTATTTTCATTATTTTCCCCCACTTAATCATTTATTTTATGCTTGTTTCTTTCTTCGGCGGTGATCGAATTTCCATTGCTGTCCCTCCTTTTAGGTACAAAAAAAGACGACCTTTTTGTCGTCTTACCTGAGTCTTGTCTATTCTTTGTCGGCGATAAAAGTAACTAAATTTTAACCTGCCTAAAAAAATGAGTGAGAAAACTCATGTCCTATCGTGAAGTTTATAGCAATCGAAACTTCAAACTCTATGAGAGCAGAATACTTGAAAAGTCTCTCAATGTCACAGCAATACCTCATTCGGTTCTACTCTTTCGCCCTAAGCTGTACTGATAACGAAAGCGGTGGACTCACCGGATATTCAATTTCTGTCGCTATTTTTTACTCATTTGATATACTTTAGCATTGAGCTTCAATTTTTGGTTATAGGCTAGGCGTTGGAGAATACTATTGTAAACATCACCTTTACCCGTATAATAAAGAGCTGCACCTTGCTTTGAACGTTTAGCAATCATTGTCCTTTTACAATCAAAAACCATATGAACGTCTTCATAAATGTTTTCTATTATTTTCGACTCAACAACCGTATATTGCTTTCCCATTTTTCCTTCTTCAAAATACATTACACGTTTTTCGATCGTTTGATTTTCCGGATTTACAGTCCATTGAACAGATTGGCCAAACAGCTTCATTGATTTAGCTGAGGAAATAATATCCTCCTTTGTCATTTTTATAGAATCTTTCCTTGCCAAATTAACACCTCCAACAACGCTTTTTCATTTTTAAGTAAAGCTTAAAAAGAAGAAACTAATAACAAAAAAGCTAGGGCGCGCCACTTATTAAGTGTAACGCGCCCTAGCTCAAATAAACACACAAACAAAATGCGAGTAATACAAAACGAAAGTTTATTCTTACTAGTGATAGAAAAATAAAAAGCTACTTTTTTCTCTATCAAAAATCTGAAAACTTTGCTATACTCTAGAATGTGGCTTGCTTCAGTAAGCTACAGGGGTGCATTCCACATAAATCAGTACACGCTGTTTTATTGTGGACTAGTATTATGCTGACCTAGGCCTGAGAAACCTGGCGAGTGATACTAGCGCATCTCTATTTTTTTATTAGTTTCTTCTTGTTAAACTTCAATACTCTTTTAAATTAACATGCTTTTAAAAATAAAACAACTATTTTTTGATTTTTATATTTCGACCTTGATACTAAAATCAACTTCCTTTTAGTAATAAATAACAACGCTTACCACATTCTGCATTCATTTTATTTGTTCTCCCATTTCTCTCATTATAAATCCTTTGAAAATAAGTTACCATCGATCATTGAAAAAAGCGCAAATTTTAACTATCTCCTTCTCAAAAACGATTTATTTTCGTCTTTTTGAGCGAAATATCGACTCTTTTATTAATTTTTTTTAATAGTTCAGCTATAATCTTTTCTTGAAATCAATAAAAAAGGAGCGATTACTATGAAAACAAAATCAGATGGAGAAGTATTAAAACAACTGCGCACCTATCGAAAACTTACTCAACTAGAGTGCTGTCAAGGAATCATTTCAAGGCATACGTATTCTAAGATAGAACGAAATCAAACCAGTATACAAGTTCAGATCTTGGTTGAGTTGCTTGAGCGCTTGCATGTAAGCTACGATGATTTTCTCTTTTTAAAAATGGGCGGTCAAACTCCTGAATTTTATCGAAAAAAATGTGCTGAATATACAAGAGAAAATCTTTTACATGACTATCCTCAAAAACTGTACAACACATTAGAAAAAAAGAAAGAACAAAGTATCAAACATTTTCACGATTACTTATTTTGTAAAAAGAGGATGAATGAGCTCGACGTTGAAAAAATTGAACGAATATCAGAATCTGATTTAAATCAATTGCATTCATACATAAACAGATTAACCTTTTTTTCTACCATCGATTTAACATTGTTTTCGGATATGTGTACTTTTCTGACATATAAAACAGCTAAATATGCAGGTTCGAAAATCATTGAACAGCTTGATGATTTTTCTGACTACCTTTCACTTACTCAAGCATATCAACAGGCTTTTCATCAGGCACTGACTACAATGACTTCTGTTGCTTTAAATAACAATGACTATCTTTTTGTTCAACTATTACTAAAGAAAACAAAAGAATTCATTTTTTATTTTCCGAGTCATTATTATTTAGTCAATTTTCATTTGAATACAGATATTTTAAATTACAAGCAAACTGAAAATAATTATTATTTGACCAAACTATTTGTATTGAAAGACTATATGAAAATATTGGAAGATCACTCACTTGCGGATAAAATAGAGGAACAAATAAAAACACTACTTCAGCAAACAGCGTCATTACCAACGAATCAAAGCAAGTAACTTTAGCCAAAAAAGTCCGGCTCTATACTTTCTGATGTTGGTGAGAAATCACTGGCATCTTTTTTAATGCAAAATAATAGAAAAGACACCCTGATATCCTTTAGAATGAAGTCGTCTAAAACCATTCAAAAAGGAGGAAATCAAGATGTCCTATACAAATCTTATCAAAAATACCTTAGATATTCTAGACTTAAATATCACTTTTAACGAAAACTGCTTAAAAAAAGAACGGGTCAAAGGAAGAATCTGTCAGGTCTTTTCTGGTACGCTCGATTATACTGCGCATATTTGTCCTCACTGTGATCAAGAAGAAAAGGAAGCAATTATCCGTTGGGGCTTTACAAGCTGTTTGATTTTACTCAACGATGTTTCGGAGTATCAAACGTATTTACGCTTGAAGAAACGTCGTTTCTTCTGTCATTCTTGTGACAGAACATTTGTTGCAGAAACGAGTCTTGTTGAAAAAGGGTGTTCGATTTCATCGAAGGTGAAGCTGTCCATTGCTGACCGCCTCCGAAACGTCACTTCTATGAGTCAAATTGCACGTCAAAAGAAGGTCTCTGTTTCCTCTGTTTACCGTGTCTTGAAACGATTTTATGAGCCAAAAAAAATCAATCGACTCACCTTACCGGAAGTTCTTTGTTTTGATGAATTCAAATCAGTGAAACAAGTCACGGCTTCGATGAGTTTCATCATGATGGATGGGCAAACCAAGCAGTTAATTGATGTTGTTGAAAATCGTCAGCTCCCTTTTCTAGAGCGTTATTTTTCACGATTTCCTTTGACTGTTCGTAAAACGGTTAAGTATATTGTTTGCGATATGTATGCTCCTTATTTTTCTCTCGTCAAAAAGTTATTCCCGATGGCTCAGATTATTCTTGATCGCTTTCATATTGTCCAACTCATCGGTCGAACCTTTTTAAAGCACCGCATTCAGAGAATGAACACCTTTCTTCATCAGGGAAATACAGAAGCGAAAAAATATCGACACTTGAAGAACTACTGGAAGCTTCTTCAAAAAAATCAATCGAAGCTTGATTTTGAAAAACGCCTTTGGCGTCCTTCTTTCCGCACCTATTTAACTGAAACAGAGATCGTTGATCGATTACTTGCGTATGATGACGAGTTGAAAAGTGGCCACACCTGTTATCAGGACTTTCTTTATGCTATACAGACAAGAGACTTTGATCGGTTTCATGCACTATTAGACGAAGATTTCCGCCGTCTTCCTCCCTACTATCAAAAGACTATTGGTACGTTTAAGAAGTACCAAAATGAAATTAAACATGCGCTAGAATTGTCTTATTCTAATGGACCATTAGAAGGTTTAAATAACCATATTAAAGTGTTGAAGAGAAATGCTTACGGGTTCCGTAACTTTTACAATTTCAAATTGAGAATTTCTTTGTGTTTTGGCACCATTCTTTTTCAAGAAAACAAAAAAACCTAGAGGAAATTTCCTCTAGGATTCATATTCATCGATTTCATTCTTTGGATTTTCTTTACCAACATTAGTTGACAAAGAGCCCCTTTTTTAGGACTTTGTCTACAGTCTGAAGCCTGAACTAAAACTAGTTTTAGTTCAGGCTTTTTTCGTTAAATTGGTTTTTTCCCTAATCAGTTACTTTTTTTCGTTCATTTTTTAAAATAGAAATCGATTGTTTCAATGACTTCCATACACCACCGTCACTATATACTAATACATTTGATTTGTATAATTTAGCAGAAAATAGTGTCAATAATATACCGAAAACGACCAAGATCACAACAGAAATTACAGCGCCTGTCGTACTTACTGTCTCACTTGCTAAACGAATCGGCATAATAAACGATGAAATCAATGGGATATAAGAAGTAACTTTGATCACAATATTTTGCGGATCAGTCGGTCCCAATGAAATGCCGATAAAGTACCCGATCATTGCGATATAGATAATTGGTTGCACTGCTTTTGCAGTATCTTCTGGCTTAGAAACCAATGAACCGCACAATGCTGCAAGAACTGAATAGACTAGGACACCTAGAACAAAAAATACTAACGTGAAGAATAAAAAGCTGCCAAAGATATTAGCGGATGAGATCCCATCTAAAAATGTTTTGACTATCTCTAAATTCTTTAACTGTGAATAACCAATTCCGATTGCCGCAGCATATATCACAATTTGCGTTAATGCAACCAAGATCACCCCAGTCAATTTGCCATAAAAGTGTGTTTGAGCTTTTGTACTGGACAAAATGACTTCCATGATCCGCGTGCCCTTTTCTGAAGCAATCTCCTGAGCAATGATCGATGCATAGGTGATGATAATTACCCACAAAATAATCGTTATGACAAATGATAAAGCTGATTGAATCGCTGTATTATCTTGACCGGTAGTCATCTTGCCATTTTCATCAAAACTAACTTTTGTTTTTTCGAAATTTGCGGGCTGACTTAGACTAGATACTTGTTCAGCAGTTAGATTCAGCTTACTTGCATTTAACGAAGATTGTAATCCATTGAGCATTTGGCTCATCATCAATTCTGTCGTTGTTCCTAAGGAAGATTCGACGTATAATTTTCCTTGAATCTGTTCTTCTTTTGTATCAAGTACAAGAAAAGCATCGATATCTTTCTTTTTCAATTGCTTCTCAGCATCTTTTTGTGATGTAACAACTTTAAATGTATATTCATCACTTTCAGACTTTGCAAGCTGTTCTGCCAATACTTGGTTATCTGACACAAGTCCAACTTTTGTATCCTCAGAAAAACCACCAGCAAGTGAACCAGCAATATAGATGATCCCCATTACTATAAACGGCACCAATATCATAATGACAAAAGAAACGGATTTCACATTCTTTTTATATACATCGCTTGCTATGATCCAGAATTTATTCATTTGGTTCACCTGCCTTCATTTTGAATATTTCTTCTAATGTTGGTGGCTGCTGATTGAACATTGGGATATACCCAAATTGAGTCGCACGTGCAAATATTTCTTCACCCGCTTTTGGATCTTCCAAGGTTACTTCGACCACTCCATCACCACGCTTGACCGCGGCTTTAACGCCATCGATTGCTAGGACATCCGCTGGTTCCAATGGTGATTCCAAGAAAACCTTAGTACGACCAAAGCTTTCACGAATGTCATGGACTTTCCCATTCAACACCATTTTTCCACTACGCAACATCACCAAATGGTCACAGATTTTCTCAACATTATCCATATTATGACTAGAGAAAATGACACAGGAACCTTTTTCCTTCAATGCAAGAATCCCATCCTTTAAAAGCTCAGCGTTCACAGGATCCAACCCACTAAAAGGTTCGTCTAAAATAACTAGTTTCGGCTCATGAATCAACGTTGCGATCAATTGAACTTTTTGTTGATTACCTTTGGAAAGTGATTTTACTTTATCTGTTTTCTTTCCTTTAACTTTGAATTTTTCCATCCATTCGTCGATCTTAGGTTCGATTTCTTTTTTTGTTTTTCCCCTCAATTCTGCAAAATAAATCAACTGATCTTGAATTGAGATCTTTGGATATAATCCTCTTTCTTCCGGTAGATAACCAATATCGTTATAGTCTTTCCCGCTTAACGAGTGACCATTCCACAGGACTGTTCCACTGTCTTGCGATAAAAAATCTAAAATCAAACGAAATGTTGTGGTCTTTCCCGCCCCATTTTGGCCGATCAATCCAAGGATTTTTCCGTCAGGAATTTCAAAAGAAATATCATCCACAGCTGTGTAGTCCCCAAATGTTTTGACTAAATTATTCACTTCTAACATTTTCATCCCCCTATTTTCATACTTGATTTATTTTGTAAATAACTAATTCACGTATCAATAAAATGTTTCACCTAAAATAAGACTAACCATGACGCCCAGAACAAAGCCAATTGCCCCTAGAAATAAAGAATCTCTCATTACCTTTTGTCGTTTCGCGAAACGTTCCGGATGATTATAGTATTTGGTCCTGTCTCGATAAAATACTAGAGAAAATATCACACTGATCACAACTCCTGGTGGCAGTGCAACAAAAAGCATACCCACAAACATAAGAACTACTCGAAATGCTAAATTAGAAAGGATCAGATTATTCGACTCCTTTGTATGTAGAAGTATTCCTAAAAGAATGAGTCCTATAGGAAAATAGATCCAATAACTCCGCAGCATCCAAAGCCATTCTTTCTTCATTCGCTGCCAATAACTCTCTGGATCTGAGTATATAGTCGGTGTATCAAGATCAGCTTTAAAATAAAAATATTTATTTTTGTAATTCGCTATATTCTCCCAGCCTGCCTGCTCATAAATCACCAAATATTCAGACAATTCTTCTTTTGACCCTTCAAAAAAATCAACAGAAAAATTCTTCTGTTCTGGTTCTCCCTTTTCAAAAACCAAAAATCCCAACCGATTCATTTTTCTAAAAAGCCAGCCATCCTCAGCCATCATTTTTAAGATCTGCATTTCTTTCTCAGGATAAAATGCTACGCCTCTAGAAAAAATGTATTTTTTTCCCCTAACCATCTTCATTCAATCTCCTTTTTTTGCTAACAGACGACTTCCAGCTTGATACAAGAGTTTCCGTCGTTCTACATCTTGCTCTAAGATGCTTCGTCCCTTATCAGTGATCAAATAAATCTTTTTCCGATCACTACTTTCCTCTAATGAAATATATTTGCTTGTTTGTAATTTTTTTAAGATAGTGTACATGCTTGCTGGACCAATCGTAACTTGACCATTCGTTAAAAGATTTACTTCTTTCATGATAGCATAGCCATGCTGTGGTTTTAATAATGCTAACAGAATCAAATAGGTAGAGTCTGTCAATGTTTCTTCCATGATGCTCCGCCCCTTTATATCGTCAAGCGATATATCATATACTGATATAGTATCGTTTGTTGTTTCTGCTGTCAATTGTTTTTTATTCATAATTTCCTCTTTGGTCATAAAAAACATACTAAGATTAGAGGGTAAAGTCACCGACGGATGACTTTACCCTCTATTTCCTTTTTTAGGTCTATAGTAAAGAGTGAAAGGAAGATCGACCATGCTCTCTTGGACTTCGAGTCCCTACAAAAAAACGGTCTCCTTCACTGTCATTTTAAAATCTGTTTTAAGTATGTTGGGGCTTCGAGCTCGTGTTAAGGAAATTAGACATGAAATGAAACAGTGAAGTACCTTTCAAAAAAAAAGAAAGAAGATGAACGTATGACATATGTACTTGCATTAGATGTTTCGATGGGGAAAAGTTATCACGTGCTTTACGAAGATGAGCGTTGTCTCTCCGAGGGAGAGATTACTCATACCAAATTTGGCTTTGATTATTTGCTTCAAGAAATTCAACAGTTACCCGAACTGCCTAGTATCGTATTTGAATCGACCGGTATTTACTCAAGAGTGATTGAAACCTTTTGTCAAAATAATCACTTACTTTATTGTCTATTGAATCCTTTGGAAGCAAAAAAACAGCTGGATAGCGGTCTTCGTGTGCTTAAAACGGATAAACAAGACGCACATCGACTAGCACAAACTCACTGCCAGTATGAGCGGAAAATTAAGAAACTCCAACCTGATATTTATGAAGAATCCCATGATTTAGCTCGCTTTTATCAAGAGATAGAAGCAGAAATCAAGCGACTAAGAATGTACTTACACACGGCTCTTCAACTTAGTTTTCCGGAATTGGAACGCCTTTTTTCGAATCGATTGTCAAAATTATCATTGAATCTTATCGAGCTGTTCCCTCATCCAGAATGCTTAGCGGGATTTAGTCAAACTCAAATAAAAAATATTTTGAAAAAGAGCACAGACAAACGTCTTTCGGATAAAAAAGCCTTAGAAAAAGCGCAACAGCTCCTTTCATTGGCTTCTACTTCCTATCCAGCGACGACGAAAACGAGCATTCAAGTACAGAAAGTTCGTTATTACGCCCGCCAATTAAAAGAACTTCTTCACTCAAAAGAAACGGTGTCTAAGCAACTGATCGAACAAACAAGACCCTTACCAGAATTTGATCTTTACCGAAGTGTTCCGGGGATTGGTGAAGTATCTGCCGCATTAATTATTGGTGAAATTGGCGATATTCGCCGATTTGAAAATCATAAGAAAGTGAATGCGTTTGTTGGGATAGATACCCGTAGGTATCAATCTGGTAAATACCTAGCCCAAGACCATATCAATAAACGTGGCAACCCCAAGGCTCGAAAGCTCCTTTATTTTACCGTGAAAAATATGATTCGCCAGCAAGCTGCCGCGCCTAATCATATCGTGGATTACTATTATAAATTAAAAACGCAACCTTTATCCAAAAAGGATAAGGTTGCGACCGTAGCCTGCATGAACAAACTACTAAAGTGTCTCTATTCCATGATCAAGAATGAGACAAGGTACGACTATGCGCACACGGTCTCTATGGACCAATAAGACCAAGTCTTATATATTAATTATAGCACCCTGCTGGAAAAAAAACATACTCATCAGGGTTATTTATCGTGAACTTTTTTCTAAAATATTCCCTTCGTCTACAAACGATTAAAATATCTTTGATTATTTCTTTATTTTTCTCTTGACTAATCGTAGGAAAGAGAGAGCGGAACAAAACTAAAAACCAGTTTTATTCCGCTCTCTGAATCCGAAAATTAGTGTTTAAGAAGTAATCTTGTTCCCTTTCACTAATTAATCACTTCTCTTCTTTTTCATGTAAATGGTCATAGACATTTTTAGCCACATTTTTGGGTAGTCCAGAAGCATTTAATTCTTCGATACTTGCTGCAGTAATATTTTTTAAAGATTTGAATTGCTTTAAAAGTTCTTTTTTTCGTTTGGGACCTAGACCTTCAACTCCGTCTAAACGTGAAGCAAAACTATTCTTACTTCGCAATTGACGATGAAACGTGATCGCAAATCGATGAACCTCATCTTGAATTCGCTGTAGTAAAAAGAATTCTTGAGAATTTCTTTCTAAAGGAACGATCTCTAGTTCAGGACCGAAAAGTAACTCACTTGTCTTATGCTTATCATTTTTAGCCAATCCAGCGATCGGGATATCCAAACCAAGCTGATTATCTAGGACTTCTCTTGCCGCATCTACCTGACCTTTCCCGCCATCAATGACGATCAGGTCAGGGAATGGCAATCCTTCTTTTAGAACACGGGAATATCTGCGATAGATAACTTCTCGCATGGATGCATAGTCATCTGGTCCCTTTACCGTTTTGATCTTGTATTTTCGATATTCTTTTTTATCAGGACGGCCGTCGACAAAAACGACCATCGCAGAAACCGGATCAGTTCCCATAATATTCGAGTTATCAAACGCTTCGATTCGTACAGGAGCTGGAATATTCATTGCATTGCCTAACTTTTCAACTGCTCCGATCGTCCGCTCTTGTTTGCGGACGATCAAATCAAATTTTTCCTGTAATGCGACTGTAGCATTTTTACCAGCAAGTTTTACCAGTTTTTTCTTCTCTCCTCGTTGGGGTTGCAGCACTTTTGTTGAAAGCATCGCTTCAACACTTTCAATATCGATATTATCCGGGATCAACACTTCTTTTGGAATAAAATGTTCATTTTCTTGATAAAACTGTCCGATAAACGTCAAAAAGTCTTCCTCTTCTTCGTTATAGAATGGAAAAATCGAAACATCTCGTTCAATCAACTTTCCTTGACGAACAAAAAAGACTTGCACACACATCCAGCCTTTGTCCACTGAATAGCCAAAAACATCACGATCGACTAGATCTGCATTGGTCATTTTCTGACGGGTCATTACAGTCTCGATCGCTTTGATCTGGTCGCGGTATTCTGCTGCTTTTTCAAATTCCATGTTTTCAGCAGCAGCAGCCATTTTCTGTTGAAGCTCCTCTTGAATTGCAGGATGTCCGCCATTCAAGAAGCTCTTGATCTCTCCCACCATTTCTTTATATGTTGATTTAGGGATGTCAAATACACAAGGAGCCAAGCATTGCCCCATATGATAATATAAACAAACTTCCTTTGGCAGTACACGGCATTTTCTTAAAGGAAATAAGCGATCAAGCAATCGTTTCGTTTCATTTGCTGCGCCAACATCCGGATAGGGACCAAAATAAAGAGCTTTATCTTTTACAACCTTACGTGTGATCAATAGACGCGGATAATCTTCATTCGTGATTTTGATAAAAGGGTAACTTTTATCATCTTTCAACATAATATTGTACTTAGGATCATTCTTATGAATCAAATTGATTTCCAATAAGAGTGCTTCGATATTTGATTCGGTGACAATATATTCAAAGTCTTCGATTTCACTGACAAGTCGTTCTGTTTTTGTATCATGACTGCCAGTAAAATAAGAGCGAACACGATTTTTTAATACTTTTGCTTTCCCGACATAAATAATGGTACCATTTTTGTCTTTCATCAAATAACAGCCTGGCTGATCAGGAAGCAATGCTAATTTATTCTTGATTCTTTCGTTCATAGTACTTCCTTTCTCTTTCTTTGATAAAGTTTATTATACCATTTTCTCGACTGTTAGACAGAAAAAAGGTGAGTCAGACAAAACTTTCCGTCTTATCTCATTCACCAAAAACGCTCATTCAAAAAAGCTGAGACGAAAAAATCATTCGTCTCAACCTTTTGCTTTTTATAAATATTTTTCGATCAATGTACGTAATTGTTCTTTTGAATGGACACCAACTGCTTTTTCTACAACTTCGCCATCTTTTTTCAAAAGAAGCGTTGGAATACTCATGATACCAAATGAAGCTGGTGTTTCCGGATTTTCATCCACATCCATTTTTGCGATTTTCAGTTCGCTTTCATCATATTCTTCACTTAGTTGTTCTAAAATCGGTGCCTGCATCCGACAAGGTCCACACCATGTTGCCCAAAAGTCGATCAATACAAGACCGCTATCTGTTTCTGCTGCAAATTCTTTATCTGTAATTACTTGTGTCATTTGATTTACCTCCTACTTTTACTTCTATTGTGATTATAGCACTTGTTCCTTTATCCGACTAGTTTTCTGCTTACTAAAGGTAAGTACGCTATTTGAATTTAACAATTGTTGCCCCATTACCGCCCTGATTCCCCGGTGCAAATTCGAATCCGCTCACACTGCGGTGATTTTTAAGATATTCGGTGATTCCTGTCCGTAATGCCCCAGTCCCTTTTCCATGAACGATCGTGACTTGCGGATAGCCAGCTAAAATTGCTGCATCCAAATATTGATCTACTTCTGCCAAAGCTTCTTCATAGCGTTTTCCTCGTAGATCCAACTGATTCGGTACATGACTACTTTGGCTTGAGCGCACAGCAGTTACCCGCTGTTTTGGTTCTTTCTCAGGTGCTACCGGTGTCATGTCGTTTTCATTCACAGCCATTTTCAAAATACCAAGCTGTACTTGCCATTCTTGCGAGCCAGTTTTGCGAATCAGGGTTCCTCGTTGGCCATACGTATTCACAATGACCTCATCACCCGTTTTTAGCTGTTTCTGTTCTTTCGCTTTTTTTAATACTTTATTTTTTTCTAAGCGTGTTTCTTCTTGATGGAGTTGAGAAAGCTTCGATTTTGCATCAATCAGCTGATGTTCTTTGATACCGCCTTGGTTGCCGCTGGTCAACTGCATTTTACGAATATCTGAAATAATAGCTTCTGCTTGTTCTTGTGCCTCAGAAACTAACTCATTAGCTTTCTTACGTGCTTTAGCCATCTCTTTCTCACGTTCATCAAAGAAGTAACCATAAGCATCTTTCAATTCTTTATATAGACGCTCTGATTCATCCACATAGTGACGAACTTCCAAGTATTCTGTTTCAGCCATCTTGCGACGATTTTCTAAGTCAGCGATCATTTCATTTAAATCCTGACTTTCTCCATCCATAATATGTTTGGCTTCATCGATGATTGTTTGATCTAGACCTAAACGTTTAGAAATTTCGAACGCATTACTTCTTCCTGGAACACCAATCAGCAAACGATATGTTGGACTCAAAGTATCTACATCAAATTCCATGCTGGCATTGATCGTACCTGCACGATTATAGCCGTAAACTTTCAATTCAGGATAATGAGTTGTCGCCATGACATACGCACTCTTACTGCCTAATGCGTCTAAAATCGAAATAGCCAATGCAGCACCTTCCTGCGGATCGGTACCAGCACCCAGCTCGTCAAAGAGAACTAAACTATGACTGTCCACTTTCTCTAAAACGCTGACAATATTCGTCATGTGCGAAGAAAACGTACTTAAACTTTGCTCGATCGATTGTTCATCACCGATATCTGCAAAGACTTCGTCAAAAATTCCCATACGACTTTCTTCGCCTACTGGGATCGGCAAGCCTGATTGTCCCATCAACTGCAACAGTCCTAAGGTTTTCAGTGTGATCGTCTTTCCTCCGGTATTTGGTCCAGTGATGACAATTGCCTGATAATCCTCACCAATCATAATATCATTCGGTACAGCTTTTTCCTGATTTAATAAAGGATGTCTTGCCTGCTTGAAATAAATATGGTTTTCTTCGCTGATTTCGGGAACAACTGCCTTGAGTTCCTTACCAAAGCGAGCCTTTGCATTTGCAAAATCAAATTTACCGATCACATAAGCATTGTGCAGAATATCATTACGATGAGGAACTAACTCAGCTGATAGTTCAGATAAGATCCGCTCGATTTCATTTCGCTCTGCAATTTGATGCTGACGTAAGCGGTTATTGAGTTCCACGATTTGTTTTGGTTCGATAAATAAGGTTTGTCCGGAAGAACTTTGATCGTGGACAACACCGCCAAATACACTTTTATATTCTTGTTTCACTGGAATAACGTAGCGTTCGTTTCTCATTGTAACGATCGCGTCACTTAAATATTTCGCATTTTTTCCTCTTACAATACCATCTAATTGCTCACGGATCGTTTGCTCACTTTTACGAATATTATTACGGATGCCCTTCAATTCTTGGGAGGCGTCATCCGTAACGCGTCCATCTTCATCGATGGACTCTTTTAAACGGCGACTTAGTTCAGGTAATACAACTAATTGCTCTGTCCATGAATAAAGACGTAACAAGTCGATTTCACTATCCTGTAGATCATTGAAAAAACGAATGATCTCAGATGTCGTAGATAGTACTCGACCGATTTGTGCTAATTCCAAGCCATTCAAATCGGCACCGATCTCGATTCGTTTCATATGCGGACGAATATTTTCCAGCTTTGGAATAGGTATTCCACCGCGTAATCGTTGTATTTTTAGGCTATCTTCGGTTTCTTCCAACCATGATTGGATCGTCAGCTCATCATTGACAGGAACTAAATGCTCAACTTCTTCCATCCCTTGTGCTGTAACAATATATTGGGCAATCATTTGTTTGACTTTATCAAAACCTAAAGTTGTTAAAATACGGGTATTCATTGATTCTCACCTTCTATTCTTTTTTACTGTGTAACGTGAAGTAGGCAAACAGTAACTGATTCAGCATTGAAACAAGTTATGTTTACCTTCATTCTCTAGCTATCCAGATGTTCTCTTTATTCTCTATTTAATCATTTGCTCGACCCATAAATCATAGATCTGCTTGGAAAATATTGGTGTATCTTTAACGATAAATTGTGCAAGTCCACTATTTTTGAATTGATTTTGAACGGCATCGACAGGAAGCATCGAAACGGTGTACAGTACTAAAAAGACCCCGACATACACTACAATAAAATTCAATAGTCCTCCCGCTAATCCATTTGCTTGTTTTAATACAGGTAAAAAAGTCAGCCCATGAGCAAAAATCGCTAAAAAGCGAACCACTAACCAGCCTGCTGCCATAATCAGCAAGAATGCAACAGCACCGTAAAATGCCTGATCTAAATCCAACGTTAGTTTTTGGTTGAAAAAAAGCAATTTCGTTTCTTCTGTTGGTGAAGGATAAGGGACATACAATTCTAAATGAGAAGCTAAGCTTTTATAATTTGATTTTGCGATAAGATACGTACAAAGATAACCGAATGTATACAAAATCTGCAAAACCAATCCACGTCTGGAACCAGTATAATATCCAATCGCTAGTATTACTAAAATGAGTAATGTTAACATCCTGTCATCCTTTCAGACTATTGCTCTGTACTTTTGTTTTGAATTTGTTGTTTTCTGTTTTCATTGAGTATTTGTTGGGCTTCCATGTGATTATGGATCTCAACACCTTCTTGACCGTTCTTTTTCAAAACATCTCGTGCCTCTTCTTCGATTGCTTCGATCCGTTTGATTCGATTTTCCAATTCAGCTAAACGGATTGTTTGTTTTTTGTATTCTGCCACTTCTTTTTCTAAATTGATCGTTTTCTCTTGTTTTTTTAATTGATCAGAAATTGCATTGATCGCAAGTAACACGGATGCTTGCTCATTATCTGTCTGTGGTGAGATGTGCTTGATTTCAGCTAACTGCTCATTCACTAGTTTTGTGACTAGATCCATATGTTGTTTGCTTTCTTGCCCGATTATTGTATACGTATGATCAGCAATCACTGCTTTATATCTTGTTTTTTCTTTGACCATGATCGTGTTCCCTCCTGTAATGATCCATCAACTGCTATTGTACCATGAAAATCATTCGATTGTATTCTTAAATAAACCCTTTTTTATTATATGCTACTAAACAGAAAAATTAAAGGTCTAGGCGCATTATTACGTTTTTCATTAGATTTTTTTCGTTAAACGACTTCTTACTAGGAAATTTTGTCTAATTTTCATACAATAGCAAGAGAAAGGTTATTTATAGTAGTTTAATAACTGATCTGTTTATACGAAAGGAAGAAATAATCATGAAAATTTTTATTTACGGGATTGGAAAAAAGGAACAGCCTGTTGCAGAAAAATGGGCCAAAGAGCATAACGTTGAGATTGCATTTACGGATCAAGAATTGAACACCCAAACAGTTATTTTAGCAAAGGGATACGATGCAATCTCATTTCAACAAATGGCCGCTGTCCATGATGAAAAAATCTATCAAATCATGGCAGAAAATAATATTCGTTTACTTTCTACACGTTCTGCAGGAATTGACGGGTTAAATAAAGATTTTCTAAAAAAATATCAGATCGCTGCCTGCAACGTGCCGGTATATAGTCCGCGAGCAATTGCAGAGCATGCCTTAACTTTGACAATGATGCTGCTGCGTCAAATTCCAAGACTTCTACAAAGAGAGCAGCAACAAGATTTTACATTGGACGGTTTGATTGGGAGAGAAATCCACGATCTGACAGTCGGTGTAGTGGGAACCGGTCATATCGGTTTAGTTACCGCAGAATTATTCACTGCCTTAGGTGCAACTGTCATTGCTTATGATAAATACCCTAAAAATGATGTTGGTTCTGTTTTGACTTACCGTAGCTCTTTAGAAGCAGTTGCCCAAGAAGCAGACATTCTAACACTCCATACTCCCTATGTTCAAGAGAATCATCATTTGATCAATGCATCTTTATTGAAGCAAATGAAACCTGATGCTCTTTTGATCAATACAGCTAGAGGACCTCTAGTTGATACTTCTGCATTGATCCAAGCACTTAAAAATGGACAAATTGCTGGTGCTGGTTTAGATACTTTAGAAGACGAAATGATGTTCGTCAACAAAACAAAAGCTGAACAAGAAAAGCAAAATCCTTATATTGAAGAATTACTGGCATTAGATAATGTTGTTGTTAGCCCGCACATTGCTTTTTATACATTACAAGCCTCAAAAATTTTGATGGAAAGCTCTTTAAACAGCTTATTTATTCTATATACAACTGGTTCTAGCGATGCTTTGATCCAATTATAAGACGTTTAAAAAGGATCTGGGAAATATCCCAGATCCTTTTTAAGTAGAATTCCCTAGAAACCTAGTCCCATTGTTTAAAGCATATCAAACAAGGATAACTGATTTTCATCAGGCAAATCTTTCAACACGCCATTTTCGTTCATATATTCTATCAATGTTTTAGAGACTTTTCCTCGTGTTGCTAAGTCTTCTTTTGATAAAAACGGTTCAGATCTTGCTTCTACGATAGAGCGAGCCACGTTTAGACCCAAACTTGGAACTGCCCTAAATGGGGCAATCAAGGTATCTCCATCGATGACAAAATTTTCAGCATCTGACTTATACAGATCGATCATCCCAAATTTAAATCCGCGCTCTAACATTTCATTCGCTAATTCTAAAACAGTCAATAAATTCTTTTCTTTCGTAGAGGCTTCCAGTCCTTTATCCTGAATCTCTTTCATTCGAGCTTTGACTGCTTCTTTACCTTGAGACATTGCCACCAAATCAAAGTCATCTGCACGAACAGAAAAATAAGCACAGTAGTAAAGAATAGGAAAATACACTTTAAAATACGCTACCCGCAAAGCCATCAATACGTATGCTGCCGCATGGGCTTTCGGGAACATGTACTTGATTTTTGAACAAGAATCAATGTACCAGTCGGGTACATTATTTTCCTTCATTGCTTTCAAGTATTCTTCACGCAGCTCATCAGGAATCTTATTCCATAAACCTTTACGTACCGTTTCCATAATTTTGAAGGCCATCCCACTGTCCAGTCCTGCATGGATCAAATAAACCATGATATCGTCACGACAACCAATTACTTCTGCCAGGTTCGCTTCTCCACGTTTGATCAATTCTTCCGCATTCCCCAGCCAAACATCTGTACCATGAGATAGACCAGAAATTTGTAATAGCTCTGCAAAAGTCGACGGGTGTGTTTCTTCCAACATTCCTCGTACAAATCTTGTCCCAAATTCCGGAATCCCTAATGTACCCGTTTTAGAATAGATCTGTTCCGGAGTAACACCTAAAACTTCTGGTCCTGCAAAAATCCGCATCATTTCCGAATCGTCTGTTGGTATCGTTTTCGGATCGATTCCGGATAAATCCTGTAACATCCGAATAACTGTTGGATCATCGTGTCCTAGTATATCAAGTTTCAAAATATTATCGTGGATCGAGTGGAAGTCGAAGTGAGTCGTTTTCCATTCCGCATTTTGATCATCCGCAGGAAATTGAATCGGTGTAAAGTCATAGACATCCATATAATCCGGAATAACAATAATCCCGCCCGGATGCTGTCCTGTCGTCCGTTTCACCCCAGTTGAACCTTTTGCTAAACGATCCACTTCAGCTCCTCTGAAATGAAGATTGTGATCACGCTCATAACCCTTAACGAAACCGTAGGCCGTTTTATCTGCAACGGTACCGATCGTTCCGGCACGATACACATATTCCTCACCAAACAGCACCTTCGTATAGTTATGAGCTTCAGCCTGATAATCACCTGAAAAATTCAAATCGATATCGGGTACTTTATCTCCGTGGAAACCTAAGAATGTTTCAAAAGGAATATCATGACCATCTTTAAACAAACGCTGCCCACAGTTCGGACAATTTTTCTCCGGCATATCGAACCCGGAACCATAAGAACCATCTTCAAAGAATTCAGAATATTGACAGTTCGTGCAGTGATAATGAGGTGCTAATGGGTTAACTTCTGTGATCCCAGTCATCGTCGCGACAAAACTCGACCCCACTGACCCACGTGAGCCAACCAAATAGCCATCTTCCATACTCTTGTGCACTAACTTTTGCGAAATCAGATAAATAACTGAGAAGCCATTTCCGATGATACTATCCAATTCCTTTTTCAATCGTTTTTCAACGATATCCGGTAGTGGATCGCCATATAATTCTTTGGCACGTGTATAGCTCAAGTTTCTGATCTCATCTTCAGAACCTGGAATCTTAGGTGTATACAAATCATCCTTAACGGGAGTGATTTCATCACACATGTCTGCAATCATATTAGGATTTTCTACAACCAGCTTATGAGCTGTTTCTTCTCCTAAAAATTGGAAAGCCGTCAGCATTTCATCTGTTGTTCTAAAATGAACATCCGGCAAACTATGGCGATTCAGAGGATTTGCTCCCCCCATCGAACCGATCAAAATTTTACGATAAATGCTATCTTCTTCATTCAAATAATGGACATTCCCCGTTGCAACAACCGGTTTATCCAATTCGTCACCGATCTTGACTAAATTCGCAATGATTTCTTCCAAGTCAGCTTCACTTTTGACTAATTCCTGTTCAAGTAAAGGCGCATAGACAGCTTTGGGCATCACTTCGATATAATCATAAAATTTTGCCCGATTTTTAGCCTCTTCTACCCCTTTTTGCATCATCGCTTCGAAAATTTCACCGCTCGAACAAGCCGAACCAATGATCAAGCCTTCACGTAATTTATTCAGCTGAGAACGAGGAATCCGCGGAATTCTGAAAAAGTAATTCACATTAGACATTGAAATCAACTTAAAGAGATTTTTTAAACCAGCCTGTGTTGTTGCTAAAATCGTTGCATGGAAAGGACGTGCTCGTTTATACGAATCGCCTTCTCCAATATGCATATTCAGTTCATCATGATAATTCATGCCATGATTTTCTTTCGCATCTTTTAAGAAGATCCAGCATAAATGACCCGTTGATTCAGAATCATAGATCGCCCGGTGATGCTGCTCTAGATTGACACCGAATTTTTTAGACAAGGTATTTAAACGGTGACTTTTGAAGGTTGGGTGCAAATAACGAGATAATTCCAATGTATCGATGACTGGATTTTCAGCCTCTGGTATGTCATATTTACCGTAGCTCGTATTTAAGAAGCCCATATCAAACGAAGCATTGTGGGCAACTAAAATCGTGCCTTCTGAAAATTCTCTAAAAAGACGTAATACTTCTTCTTCTGATTTTGACCCGCGAACCATTTCATCCGTAATACCCGTTAAATTGATGGTCGTCTGAGACAAAGGATGTCCCGGATCGATAAATTGTTCGAATGTATCAATGATATTTCCTTTGTGCATTTTGACCGCAGCCAATTCAATGATCGTGTCATAAACTGCTGATAGTCCAGTCGTTTCCACGTCAAAGACAACATAAGTAGCTTCACTTAATTCAATGTGCGCTTCATTATAAGCGATCGGCACCCCATCATCCACAACATTTGCTTCGACACCGTACAAAATTTTTACGCCCGCTTTTTTACCAGCACTGTGAGCATCCGGGAAAGCTTGAGCACCACCATGATCGGTGATTGCGATGGCCTTATGTCCCCATTTACCTGCTTGAGCGACTAAATCACCTACATTATTCGTTGCGTCCATCGTGCTCATGTTGCTGTGTAAATGAAGTTCTACCCGCTTATCTCCTTCTGGTGCATAGTCTTTACGCGGTGCATGTTTGACTTCCATCAAATCCTGACAGTTCATGACTAGATCCCGCATAAAGGTATCTTCTTGAATACTGCCTCGAACTCGAACCCAACTATTTTTCTGGATCGCATCAAAGATCTGTTCATCCTTTTCACCATTCGAGAACTTTTTAACAATGAAAGAAGAAGTATAGTCTGTGATTTTTAAAATCAAGATTTTTCGTTTTGAACGCAATTCACGTACTTCTTTATCAAAAATAAAGCCCTCGATCGTAATACGGCGTTCTTCTTCTAAAATGTTGCCCATCGGCATAATTGGTTCATCATTGGGAATATTTCTACCCAAACGAATAGGACCTTCCAATGCTGGACCTTGTTGTTGCTGTTGTTTTTTCTTTTGTTCATGCTTGATCAACGACTCTGCTGCCTGCTGTTGAAAAGCTGCGTCTTGTTCTTGTTTTCGTTCCTCAAATAAGGCTAAAACACGCTTCGCCTGTTGTTCATCCATTTTAGGTTCAATATGGAATTTAGGAAAGCCGTAGTCAAGAAATAGATCTTCGATAATCGGCAAATATTGTTGTTTTAGATAGGGAATGACTGCATCATTATCAACAGGTAAAATAATTTTTTTATTTTCAATGATCGGTGTTTGACTCTTGATCACACGCTGCACTAAAGGAGTATCACACTGGCTGTTCAGTAACGCTACTTGCCAGTAGTCTGTTAACTGATCTGCGGTAAACTCGGTCTTTTCAGTCGTGATTTTCACTGAAACACCTGCAATTTGTTGAAATGCTAATTGTAATTGCTGCATAAATGATTGATACAGCATTACTGGTAAAATTTCTGAAAAGCCTAAATGAAATTCCCAATGACGGCTTTGCTGGTGAACAATTACCTTATTGATTTTTCCTTGTTGGATCAACGGATGTTGCCGTTCTTGTTCGCTTAATTGAATCTGATCGATCAACTTTTCAAATAAGTCTTGTGCTTTTTCTGCCACCAAACGAACCTCCTTTAATTTAAAAACGAAACAAACTCGGCTCTTTTCTCTTGTAAGAGTCTTGCCAAGTTAAACATATCTTCTCGAATTTTATTGATCTGAGCAAAAATCCGCCAGAAACATTTGATAAGAAAGAGGCCCTTAGACATTTCTGCCAAGTGCCTCGCCACAGTTTAGTATACTATTTTTCAAAGTGAAATACAATTGCTAGAAAAGACATAACGTCTATGAAACCATATAAAAACTGATTTCATAGACGTTTAAATTATTCTTTTTCTGGATTAAGCAAGATAGTCAAAGTACTCTCAAGTTCTTCCTTACGTACTTCTACCATTTCACCTGTTCGTTTGATCTTCACTTCAACAACACCATCGACCGCTTTTTTCCCAACAGTGATTCGGATCGGACAGCCAATCAAATCAGCATCAGCAAATTTCACTCCTGCACGTTCATTGCGGTCATCCACAAGAACTTCATAGCCAGAAGCAGACATCATTTCTTCCACTTCTTGAGCCAGTTTCGATTGGTATTCATCTTTGACATTCATTTGAACGACATGCAAGTCAAATGGTGAAATTCCAGTTGGCCAATTGATACCATTTTCATCGATATTTTGTTCAACGATCGCTGATAACAGTCGGCTGACGCCAATACCATAACAACCCATGATCACAGGTTTTTCACGACCATTTTCATCTAAGACCGTTGCACCCATCGACTCACTGTAACGTGTACCTAATTTGAATATATGACCTATTTCAATCCCCTTTGTAAATTCTAATAGTCCATTTCCATCAGGCGAAGGGTCCCCTTCTTGCACAAAGCGTAAATCTTCATAACTGATCGGTGTGAAATCACGCCCTGGATTCACATTAGTGAGATGGTAGCCAGTCTCATTTGCTCCAGCAATTGCATTGGCTAAATCCTGAACATGTCGATCAGCGTACAACTTAACTTCTTCAGATAACTCAACTGGTCCAACTGAACCAAAATCAGCACCTAAATATTTACGCGCATCTTCCTCTGTTGCTTCATCTAAGAAATCAACGCCTAAGAAGTTTTTCAATTTGACATCATTGACTTCATGGTCACCACGAACTAAAACTAACACAGGTTCTTCATCAGCCATGAATAGAACTGACTTGATTATTTTTTGCGCTTCAACATTGAAAAATGCTGCAACTTCTTCGATCGAAGAGACGTTTGGTGTTGCTGTTTTCTCAATTTCTAATTGTGTCTCATGCGATTTTTTTGGTGTATAAAGGCTAGTTGCCATTTCTAAGTTTGCCGCGTAATCACCTTCAGTTGAAAAGCAAATCGTGTCTTCACCGATGTCAGATATGGCCATAAACTCTTTTGAATCTTTTCCGCCCATTGCACCACCGTCACCGATGATCGCCCGGAAATTCAGACCACAGCGCTCAAAAATAGCTGAGTAAGCTTTCTCATAATCGCGGTAAGATTGATCCAAGCTTTCTTCGCTTGAATGGAATGAATAGCCGTCCTTCATAATAAATTCACGGCCTCTCAATAGACCGAAACGTGGACGTTTTTCATCACGATATTTTGTTTGGATTTGATACAGATTCAATGGTAAACGCTTATACGAATTGATTTCGTTACGGATCAGTTCAGTAAATGTTTCTTCATGTGTAGGACCAAGAATCAAGTCACGATCATTACGATCCTTTAATCGATACAAGTTGGGACCGTAAGTTTCATAACGACCAGATTCTTTCCATAATTCAGCTGGTAGTAATGCCGGCATCAACATTTCGACTGCATCGATCTTATCAAATTCTTCACGCATGATTTTCTTCAATTTTTCGAGGACACGATTAGCTAAAGGCAGATAAGAATAAATTCCTGCTGATACTTGGCGGATATAGCCCGCTCTAAGCAGCATTTGATGACTTAACACTTCAGCATCATTTGGTACCTCTCGTAATGTTGGGATTAGCATTTTTGACTGTTTCATCAGAACTCTCCTTTGTTTAAACGAATACCACAAAACTCCTCAAGTAGTCCGTTATAAATTGCAGTTTATTTAATTAAAAGAAAAAACGTTGAATATCATTCCAGGTCACTAACACCATCAATATCATGATAAAACCAAACCCAATAAGTGTTAGTATCCCTTCTTTTTCTTGACTCAAAGGTTTCCCTCTAAGTCCTTCGATAATGTTCAAGACAATTTTACCGCCGTCCAAAGCTGGGATCGGCAATAAATTGATGATTCCTAGATTGACCGACAACATTGCCATCAGCCAGATAACTGTATTCAACCCAGCTTTAGAAGCTTCTGAAGACATTTGGAACATCATGACCGGTCCGCCCAATTTATCCAAACTAAAACCGGTAAACAGTGATTTTAGCGCTTTAAAAATCTGCATGGAACTCTCTAAAGTCGTCTGGAAGCCTCCAGCCAGTTTGTCTGTGAAACTAGTTTTCTTCGGCGGTGTAATGCCGATCATACCAATTTCCTGTTCTCCTGACTTTTGACTTTTAGGTGTGATTGCTACTTCTTTTGTCTTTCCATCAGATTCTACGTCTAGTGTTAATTTTTTTTCAGGACTAGCTTGGATGATTTTTGTAAAATCCTCCCACGTCGAAACTTCTTTGCCATCGATTGCTAAAATTTTGTCATTTGCTTTCAAATCTGCTTTTTGTGCTGGGCTATCTGCCTGAACATCGCCGATCTGATTTGTATTTGTATATGTTACACCGCCCTGCATGAAGACGTATAACGTAAACAAAACAAAAGCTAAAATGAAATTATTCATCGGTCCGGCAAAATTCGTCAACATTCGCTGCCATAATTTAGCTGATTGAAACTGGACATCGACAGGTGCGATCCGTACTTCAGTACCATCTTGCTCAATGATCGTTGCATCATGATTTACTTTATAAGTGATTTCATTTGTTTCGTCACCGTTCACGTAACCTTTGATGAATAATTCTTCCTCTAGATCTGCTTCTAACATTTCCATCGGGATACTGTTTGTCAGCTGAACTTTTTTACTTGTATTGATCTTTACGACTTCTTCCTGTTCATTCAGTTCAACAGAAAGAGTCATCCCGGGGGCTAGCTCAGTTTCATCTTCCCCCATTCCAGCCATTCGAACATACCCGCCGATCGGCAGAATACGAATCGTATAAGCTGTGCCGTCTTTGCCTTGATGAGCAAAAATCTTTGGTCCCATACCTATCGCAAATTCCCGCACTAAAATTCCTGAGCGTTTTGCAAAGAAAAAGTGGCCAAATTCGTGCACAAGGACGAGAATACCAAAGACAATTATAAATGTAATGATCGTTTTCATAAATGACCTTCTTCCTTGATCCATCTTTCTATGATAGTTCTTGTTTTTTTATCGATCGCAATCACTTCTTCTAAAGTGACTTCGGTTGTTTCATTGTACTCGTTCACTGCTCGCTGAACAAAGTGTTCAATCTGCAAGTATGAAATTTTGCCTTCAATGAAAGCCGTCGCAGCAATTTCATTTGCTGCATTATAAACAGTTGGATAAGCGCCGCCTTTTCTCCCTACTTCAAATGCTAACCTCAACATTGGAAAACGCTCAAAATCCATTACTTCAAAATTCAACTGACTGATCTGAGTCAAATCAAATGCTTTTTCATTTTTTATCGGTAAGCGTTTGGGATACGTCAATGCATATTGGATCGGTTCACGCATGTCACTTGGTCCTAATTGAGCTAAGTAAGCACCATCAGTTAGAACGATCATTGAGTGGACAATACTTTCTTTATGTAAAACAACTTTTATTTTATCATAATCTACACTAAATAACCAATGGGCTTCAATAACTTCTAACCCTTTATTCATCATCGTGGAAGAGTCGATCGTGATTTTTTTGCCCATCGACCAGTTTGGGTGCTTTAACGCTTGCTCTAAAGTAACTTTTTTTAGATCTTCTCTTGATAGATCCCTAAAACTGCCGCCAGAAGCTGTGATCATCAATTCCTTCAAATTTTCTTTTGGTTGACCTTCTAAACACTGATAAATGGCTGAATGTTCACTATCTACAGGTAATATTTGCACCTTGTGTTTAGCTGCTGCCTCCATGACCCATTGGCCTGCCATGACCAGAGTTTCTTTATTTGCCAGTGCAATATCTTTTCCTGCTTCTATTGCGGCCATCGTCGGCGCAAGTCCGACGCTTCCTGTGACAGCAGTCAAGACAACCTCTACAGAATCTAACGTAGCAGCTTGAACCAAGCCTGTTTCTCCTACACCAAATTCAACTGACGGAAAACGAGAAGCAAGAATTTCTTTGATATCTTCTGAGCCAACCCCGACATATCGAGGATTCAGCTGCTCAATCAAATCTGCACCCGCCTCCACATTTGAATGAAATGTAAGGGAATCGATTTGAAATAATTCAGGATAAGCTTTGACTACATCAACTGTATTTGAACCGATCGAACCTGTTGCTCCTAATAATGCTATTTTCTTCATAGTAAAAAGAAAAACTCTGACCAATCAGAGTTTTTCACCTTCCCTTCTTGCTTAGAAATTAAAATAATCCGAATAAATGCATGATTGGAAAAACAAAAAGCAAACTATCAAAACGATCCAAAATCCCGCCATGCCCAGGTAGAATCGTTCCAGAATCTTTTACATCATAATGCCGCTTGATCGATGACTCGACTAAATCACCAAATTGACCAACGATCGAAAAGACTACAGTCATTGCTAACATGATGGGTAAATTATACGTAAATAATTCTTTGTTTGGTGTTAACGTCAAGAATAATAACGCGACAACTACGGCACTAAGAATGCCGCCCAAAGAACCCTCGATCGTCTTATTAGGTGAAACTTCTGGCCATAATTTTCTTTGACCGAAGCGTTTCCCAATGAAATAAGCGCCGATATCTGTTGCCCAAACCACAAATAATGCATAAAGCAGTACAACAAAGCCCGTAGCTCTTGCATTGACGAAGTTTTGAAAACCAACACCAACATACAAGCTAGTGATCACTGGAAAACCAGCCTGAGAAATAGTATACATATTTTTTGACGCCACAAGGCCGCCTAGTAAAATCATCACTGTAACATAAAACAAAATAAAATTGTCAGCTTTTTCAGGTAAAAAGAAAAACCAACGCTCTTTCGGCAACACTAGCAATACTGCACCCAAAGCAGAAAGGATCCCTTCGAAACTAACGATTTCTAACCCCTTCATTCTAAATAACTCGTAAACACCAACCACTGCAAGCACAGCAGCAGCCAATTCGATCACAAAACCTCCGTACCAAATAATTGGAATAAACACAACTAAAGCTACGGCAGCTGTAATAACACGCTGTCTCATTTATTTTCCTCCTCTGTTTCTTTCAGACCGCCAAAACGACGGTTTCTATTCTGGAATGAAGCTAAAGCCATTTCCAATAATTCTTCATTAAAATCAGGCCATAAAGCATCCGTAAAAAACAATTCACTATAAGCAATCTGCCAAAGTAAAAAGTTACTGATCCTTTCTTCGCCGCTTGTACGAATCAACAATTCAGGATCTCTTAACTCCTCAGTCAAAAAACCTGTCATCAAATGTTGCGCTATAGATTCTTCTGTAATAGCATCTACCTGAAGCTCTCCACTAGCTGCCTGTCCAGCTATTTCTTTTACCGCAGTAACGATCTCAGCTCTTGAACCGTAATTTAGCGCAAAATTCAAGACCATGCCCGTATTCTCTTTTGTTTGATTGACAGCACGCGTAATAGCGTCTTGTGTGTGTTCTGGTAGAAATTCTTTATAGCCCATCACATGAACTTTTACATTTTCTTTGATCAGCTCCGGTACGAATGTATCAAAAAAGTCAACCGGCAGTTGCATAAGAAAGCTTACTTCATCTGTCGGGCGCTTCCAATTCTCAGTAGAAAAGGCATATAACGTGAGAACCTTGACCCCTAATTTACTCGCATGCTTTGTGATCTTTTTGACGGTGTTCATCCCTTCTTTGTGTCCAGCAATTCTAGGTAAACGACGATTTTGTGCCCAACGGCCATTACCATCCATAATCACAGCTACATGTTTAGGGATCGCTCCCTCATTATTGAAAGTAAAGTCACTTTCCTGCTGTATATATTTATTCTTTTGCGGAAAAAAACGTAACATATTTTTCCCTCCAATCCAAAAATCTGTCTAGACTATTATAGCAATATCTTTCAGAAAAGCCTATGCAAATGAAAAATTTTTCGAGATTATTTAACAAATTCACTTAATTTACAAAGAAAATCCCCGATTCACCCTCCTATTCCATTACAAAAAGCGGGCAAAGAAAACGGCAAGATCGTTTTCCGTACACGCTAGTTGACTTTTATTCTTCTGACTCTTTCGTTGCTTCCGGTTTAAGATTCCCTTTACTTATACCAATTTGGATAACTGAATCGATCGGAACAAACTCATTATAGTTACTCATTTTTACAACAGTTCCTTTGGTAACAGTTGAATCAACATAATACACTTGATAGGTTATGTTTGCACCCTTTGATTGATAGTCATCAAAGAATATCTTTTGAAGATCGCCTTCTACTGTATTATCACGTAGATCCTTGATATAAGGCTTACCAATCGAGTATACAACCTGAATGACAGGCTTATCATCTTTTTCGGTAAACTTACTTCCGATTTCTACTGATTGACTGATGAAATGCCCGTACGGTACCGTGTTGTTATACAATTGTTTCACTTGTACCTGCAGCCCATTCCCTTTATCCGCTGCTTCTTCTGCAGTAAATTGTGAAAAATCGGGTACGATCATCGCTTTTCCTGTAGAGACTGTCACTGTCAGTGTATCTCTCTTGGCAACTTTTGTGTCTTTACCTATGCTTTGAGAGATCACCTTGCCCGCTTCGATTTTATCAGAATCTGCTTCTTCTACTTTTAATGTGATTTCGTTTTTCTTCGTCCATTCCGTGACTTCTTCTTTTGTTTTTCCTGTAAAATCTAGCATGGCAATATTTTTTTCAAAAATCTCTTTACCTTTTGAGAAATAGACTTTTGCTTTATCTTTACGTTTATATTCTTCTGCTTTTACATCTTTATTCGTGATCTCAAATTTAATGAAATCTCCTTGTGCTACTTTATCACTGTATTCTTCAATAATCGCTAAATTATCTGCTTTTTGCTCTGAGATCCATTTCTTTGCTTCGCTGATTTTCATTTCTTTAAATTCAGGTAACTGGATCTGCTCTTCCGGATCAGCACCCAAACTAGCATCAACAACTAATTCTTTGCCTTTTTTGATCTTTTTATTCTTGACCGTTTGATCAATGATCAAATTCGCTGCTTTATCAAAATCATATTTCTGTTCGACTTGAAGTTTCACTCCATTTTCAGCTGTCCATTCACGAACTTCTGATAATTCTTTCCCTTCAAAATCAGGGACTTTTACATGTGTCAACTGATAGTAACCAACATACAATAAAATTACAGCTGCCAAACTTCCCATACCGATTAAAATCAGTTTTGTTCTACGTTTCTTTTTGTACGTTGGATCCGTTTCGATAAACTCATCCGGATTTTGTGACGTAGTCACAGGTTCCGCTTTAGCAACTGGCGTTCCTGTTTCTTTTTTTGGTTCATATTTTTTCTTTTTTGTACGCTTCTTGGTGTAGATCACATCATCAGTATTTTCTACTTGTTTAGGTTCTTCTTTTTCATTTGTGGTTTGCTGAATATTTTTTGAAGTAGAATCTATTGTATTTTTAGGCCCAACAAAAGCAGGTGTTGACTCCTTTTTTGCAGATGATTGTTCTTCGTCATTTTTGATTGCTTTAGTTTTTTTCTGTTCTTTTTGCTTATTTTTATTTTCGCGGGTCTTTTCATAATTCTCACCGCTGAAATTTGATAGAAAATCACTCATATTTTTTTAACACACCTTTTTTCAGGTAGTATGTCTCATCCGACTGGGCAGCAATCTCATTCGAGTGAGTAACTACGATCACACATTTATTATGAACTTTCGCAAGATTTTTGAAAATGTCAACGATCTCTTGCTCCATTCCTTCATCTAAATTTCCAGTTGGTTCATCTGCTAGGATAACATCCACATTCGTCGATAGTGCTCTGGCAATCGCCACACGCTGCTGTTCACCACCTGATAATTGATTGACTGAGCGATCCGCTTTTTCGTGCGTGATCCCAATGTAATCCAGTAGATTATAGGCAACTTCTTTTTGATTTGGCGGCAACTCATTATCTGTGATCGACATGGCAACTAACACATTTTCTAATGCAGTCAAATACGGAACGAGATTATAACTTTGGAAAATAATACTGATATCATCACGGCGGTATTTTTCATAGCCGATTGTTTTGATATCTTTTCCATTCAGCAAAATTTGTCCTTCCTTTGGTGTATCTAATGCACTGATCAATGAAAGAAAGGTCGTTTTTCCAGATCCTGACTGACCTAAAATCGTATAGAATTTTCCCTGTTCAAAAGACACGCTGGTATCTTTCAAAATGAAGCGGCGCTGATCACCATCTTGGTAAAAATAACTAAGCTTTTTTGTTTCTAAAATCGCCATTCTCCTGACCTCCTACATCATTATTTTCTTTGGATTTAATCGTACGATATATAGTAATGGCAAAATTGCTGATAGTAGGACCGTTCCTAAACCAACAACTAAATAGGTCACGATATAGCCAAGCGAGAATTTCACTTCATAGGCATTCATGATGTCATCTGCGGTTAAATCAGCAGTGCCAAGTTCATCCATAACCATAAAAGTATTCATTTGATTATTCGTATTGTTTAAAATATCACTATTCAATAAAGAATCAGAAACCATTTTTCCTAAGAAGTTTCCTGTAATCAATGATAAAATCAATGCGATTCCGCTGATCAACAGCATTTCAATGATTATTTGTCCCATAACGTGACTGCGTTTGTCTCCAAGTGACAGATAAATGCCCAATTCATGCTTACGATCTCTCATAAATAAGAGAACAACCAGCGAAATAATCAATAATGTCGCAATCACAGCAATCCAAACAACATAACCTGAAATTTGTGACATTTTTTTCATGCTCCCGCCGATTTGTTCATACTGATCAGCAGATGCTTTCACTGTATAAAGATTAGGCAACAGCGGTTGAGCTTCTTCTTTAAAAGCATCTACATCTTCCGGACTTTTCAATACATATATTGGTGTATAGTATTCTTCTTCATTTTCACCATCGAACATCTCACTATTTGAGGAAGTTTCTTTCAACTTATCCATGTAGTTTTTATTGATTTCCAACACTGTTTTATTCGGTAAATAAACTGTATTGATCTGCTGTAAAGACATAAATTGCTGATTCATATTTTGTTCAGAATTTTTTTCTTTCTCTTTTTCTTTCATTTCAACAGTCGTTGGTTCAAAAATACCAATGATTTGGATCGGTATGTCCTGCTTAAATAATTCTTTTTCTTCACCATTTTCGGCATAGTCATAGCCTCTTGAGTCGGCAACCATTTGGTCTCCAACAGAAAGTCCGTTTTCCTCAGCAACTTTTGATGAAATCAAGCCGACATTTTTACCATTTTCGATATCCTCTTGTGTAAATATGTTTCCTTCGATCAGCTTGATTTTCTTTTCTTCTATATCTAAAACTTTATTATAGTTCACACCTTTTAAGGTAAAGCCTTCCATCATACCAAATTCTTCTGACTCTGAAGATACACTTTTCAGATCTTTTGTTTGAACCATAGTCATTGCGCTATAATCATAATATTTTACATAGGGAGATTCTCCAATTTTCTTAATCAAGTCTACCTTGAGTGGTTCAATCTCAACGTCTTCTTTCATAAATTCTTCTTGATTGTTTTCATAATCAAGTTGAATCGTTGCCATACCACCAAGTTCTTTTTTTACACTTTTTTCAACATTTTGCGTAGACTGCTGAATTGCAATAGCACCAGCGATAACATTCCCTAATACAAAAATTACAGCAAATAAAATAAGTGACTTTCCCTTTTTTCTTGTCACACTGCATAATGCACGCTTAATAAAATTCATTTTTTCATCTCCTTCAAAAAAATATAGCTGATTACATTATTTCATAACACCGATTGATTAACAAGTTAATTTTTACTTGCCACTATTAATCTTTAATGTTTAATAAATTATAAAGTTATATTTTTGAGTTTTTTCTAATTAAATAACAAATGTTCAAAATAAAAATAAATAAACAGCAAAGATATCCTTTTAAAATGGCTCTATACTTTCTGATGTTGGTGAGAAATCACTGGCATCTTTTTTAATGCAAAATAATAGAAAAGACACCCTGATATCCTTTAGAATGAAGTCGTCTAAAACCATTCAAAAAGGAGGAAATCAAGATGTCCTATACAAATCTTATCAAAAATACCTTAGATATTCTAGACTTAAATATCACTTTTAACGAAAACTGCTTAAAAAAAGAACGGGTCAAAGGAAGAATCTGTCAGGTCTTTTCTGGTACGCTCGATTATACTGCGCATATTTGTCCTCACTGTGATCAAGAAGAAAAGGAAGCAATTATCCGTTGGGGCTTTACAAGCTGTTTGATTTTACTCAACGATGTTTCGGAGTATCAAACGTATTTACGCTTGAAGAAACGTCGTTTCTTCTGTCATTCTTGTGACAGAACATTTGTTGCAGAAACGAGTCTTGTTGAAAAAGGGTGTTCGATTTCATCGAAGGTGAAGCTGTCCATTGCTGACCGCCTCCGAAACGTCACTTCTATGAGTCAAATTGCACGTCAAAAGAAGGTCTCTGTTTCCTCTGTTTACCGTGTCTTGAAACGATTTTATGAGCCAAAAAAAATCAATCGACTCACCTTACCGGAAGTTCTTTGTTTTGATGAATTCAAATCAGTGAAACAAGTCACGGCTTCGATGAGTTTCATCATGATGGATGGGCAAACCAAGCAGTTAATTGATGTTGTTGAAAATCGTCAGCTCCCTTTTCTAGAGCGTTATTTTTCACGATTTCCTTTGACTGTTCGTAAAACGGTTAAGTATATTGTTTGCGATATGTATGCTCCTTATTTTTCTCTCGTCAAAAAGTTATTCCCGATGGCTCAGATTATTCTTGATCGCTTTCATATTGTCCAACTCATCGGTCGAACCTTTTTAAAGCACCGCATTCAGAGAATGAACACCTTTCTTCATCAGGGAAATACAGAAGCGAAAAAATATCGACACTTGAAGAACTACTGGAAGCTTCTTCAAAAAAATCAATCGAAGCTTGATTTTGAAAAACGCCTTTGGCGTCCTTCTTTCCGCACCTATTTAACTGAAACAGAGATCGTTGATCGATTACTTGCGTATGATGACGAGTTGAAAAGTGGCCACACCTGTTATCAGGACTTTCTTTATGCTATACAGACAAGAGACTTTGATCGGTTTCATGCACTATTAGACGAAGATTTCCGCCGTCTTCCTCCCTACTATCAAAAGACTATTGGTACGTTTAAGAAGTACCAAAATGAAATTAAACATGCGCTAGAATTGTCTTATTCTAATGGACCATTAGAAGGTTTAAATAACCATATTAAAGTGTTGAAGAGAAATGCTTACGGGTTCCGTAACTTTTACAATTTCAAATTGAGAATTTCTTTGTGTTTTGGCACCATTCTTTTTCAAGAAAACAAAAAGACCTAGAGGAAATTTCCTCTAGGATTCATATTCATCGATTTCATTCTTTGGATTTTCTTTACCAACATTAGTTGACAAAGAGCCTTTAAAATCAGGCATCTTTGCTGTTTTCTATTTTTTCGATTTAGGAAAAAATTTAAACTTCTAACAATTCTTTTTCTTTTTCAGCTGTGATCGTATCGATATTTTTCACACTATCATCTGTCAGCTTTTGCGCTTCTTTTTCTAAATTACGTAATTCGTCTTCAGTGATTTCGTTATTTTTTTGTTGTTTTTTCAAGTCATCGATCGCATCACGACGGATGTTACGAACAGCGATTTTCGCGTTTTCAGCAGCTTTTTTTACATCTTTCGCTAATTCTTTACGTCTTTCTTCAGTCAATTGTGGAATAACTAATCGGATAACCGTTCCATCATTTGTCGGACTGATACCGATATCGCTCGCTTGAATCGCTTTTTCAATATCTTCCAGTGAATTTTTATCAAATGGTGTGATCATCAAAACACGTGCTTCTGGAATATTGATTCCTGCAAGCTGATTGACAGGTGTTGGTGCACCGTAGTAATCAACTTGGATACGATCTAAAAGACTGGCATTCGCACGACCGGCACGAATTTGTCCTAGTTCACGTTGTAAGCTTTGTTCTGCTTTACCCATTTTTTCTTTTGCTGTCGCTAAAATTGTTCCGCTCATTCCTTATTTCCCCCTTACCGTTGTTCCGATATTTTCGCCTAAACATGCACGACGAATATTTCCTGTTTCATTTAGATTGAAAACAACTAATGGAATATCATTGTCCATGCTCAATGAGCTTGCTGTTGAGTCCATCACTTGTAGTCCTTTTGAAATAACATCCAAGTGTGTTAATTCTTCAAATTTAACTGCATTTGCATCTACTTTAGGATCTGCTGAGTAGACACCATCAACATTATTTTTTGCCATCAAAATCACATCAGCATCAACTTCTGCTGCACGTAAAGCCGCTGTTGTATCTGTTGAGAAATATGGATTTCCTGTACCACCGGCAAAAATCACGATACGACCTTTTTCTAGATGACGCTCTGCCCGACGTCGGATATACGGTTCTGCAATTTGACGCATTTCGATCGATGTTTGAACACGTGTAGGAACGCCTAGATTCTCCAAGGTATCTTGCAGCGCCAACGCATTCATGACTGTTGCAAGCATTCCCATATAATCAGCTTGCGCGCGTTCCATACCCATTTGCGCACCAATTTGTCCACGCCAGATATTTCCACCGCCGACAACGATCGCCATTTCGATCCCTAATTCATGTACTTCCTTGATCTCTTCTACAATTTCTTTGATTACAGGAGGCTTAATTCCAAACCCATCTTCTCCGGCTAAAGCTTCGCCGCTTAACTTCAATACAACTCGTTGATACTTAGGTTTTACCATTTTGATTTCCCTCCACCATTTATCTATCAATAGTTTAACATATTTCGACTATTATTTCTTTTAATTCCTAAAAAAAGGGAGCGCATCTTCATGCGTTCCCGACTGTCTCAAAAGCAGAAACAGAATTATTTTTTGATTTGGCTCATAACTTCGTCCGCAAAGTTATCTTCACGTTTTTCGATTCCTTCGCCCACTTCAAAACGAGTGAAAGATTTAACTGTAGCGCCTTTAGATGCTACATATTTTTCAACTGTCATATCAGGATCTTTAACGAATGGTTGATCTACTAATGAAATTTCAGCTTTAAATTTGTTCAAACGGCCGATAACCATTTTTTCAACGATGTTCGCTGGTTTGCCTTCATTTAATGCTTGCTCAGAAAGAATTGCTTTTTCATGATCTAATTCTTCTTGAGGAATTTGTGATTCGTTCACATAACGAGGATTGATAGCTGCAACGTGCATCGCAACGTCTTTCGCAACTTCTTCGTCAGTCGTGCCATCTAAGACTGTCAATACAGCGATACGTCCACCCATGTGTAAGTAAGCGCCGAAAGCAGCATTATCAGCTTTTTCAACTAGCTCAAAACGGCGGAAGCTGATTTTTTCACCGATAACAGTTGTTGCTTCTACTAACTCAGACTCGATTGTGCCTTTATCTGTTTTAAGTGCTAAAGCTTCTTCCATAGAAGCTGGTTTGTTTTTCGCGATTTCAGTAGCGATTTTTTTAACTAGGTCTTGGAACATTTCATTTTTAGAAACGAAATCTGTTTCAGAGTTTACTTCAACGATTGCTGCGAAGTTTCCATCTGTTGCAACGTTAGCTAAACCTTCTGCTGCTACACGGTCATTCTTCTTAGCAGCTTTTGCCATACCTTTTTCACGTAGATAATCTACAGCTGCATCCATGTTTCCTTCTACTTCTACTAACGCTCTTTTTGCGTCCATCATACCGACACCAGTCATGTCGCGTAGTTCTTTAACTAATTTTGCTGAAATATCTGCCATTTTCTTGTTCCTCCTAAGTTTTAAAAGCTGAATGAGCTCGATAAGACTCGACTGAAAAATAGAGAAATATGAATGTGATGCTTTTAATCACAGGCAGATTTCATCTTTTTTCTGAGAGTCTAGCTCATGAAGCTAGATAGTTTTAAAAGCGTAACAGTCTCGTTTAACCTTGACTGAAAAATGGGAAAAATTGATTGAGATGTCTTTTGTCTCACTTCATTTTTATCCATTTTCCAAAGCGCTAGCTCATGTTTGTTTAAAAAAAGCTATCTCAAAGGTAAAATCAGGCTTTTGTTCGCCTAGCCTTCAAGACAGCTCTGTAATTTTATATTATTCTGCTGATTCGTTGCTGCCTTCAACAACATCAACGATTTCTTCGATAGAAGTTGCAGCTTCTGGTGCTTCTTCAACGAATGTTTCTTCAACGACTTGATCTTCACCTTGGTTTCCTTCGATGAAAGCATCAGCCATTTTAGCAGTGATCAATTTAACCGCACGAATCGCATCATCATTTGATGGGATTACTACATCGATCTCATCAGGATCACAGTTTGTATCAACCATAGCAACGATCGGGATGTTCAATTTTTGTGCTTCTTGAACAGCAATACGTTCTTTACGAGGATCAACGATGTACATTACATCTGGAATTCTAGGCATATCAGCGATACCGCCTAAGAATTTTTCTAAACGTTCGCGTTGTTTGTTTAAGCCAACAACTTCTTTTTTAGGAAGTACATCAAATGTTCCATCTTCTTCCATTTTGTTGATGTCTTTCAAACGTTTGATACGTTTTTGGATTGTATCCCAGTTAGTTAGAGTTCCACCTAACCAACGGTGGTTAACATAGAACTGACCTGAACGAATCGCTTCGTCTTTGATTGCTTCTTGTGCTTGTTTTTTTGTTCCTACGAATAATGCAACACCGCCGTCTTCAGCAACGTTTTTCATGTAATCGTAAGCAGCATCTACTAATTTAACTGTTTTTTGTAAGTCAATGATGTAGATTCCGTTTCTTTCTGTGAAGATATATTTCTTCATTTTTGGGTTCCAGCGACGAGTTTGGTGACCAAAGTGTACGCCGGCTTCTAGTAATTGTTTCATAGAAATTACTGCCATGATTTGTTTCCTCCAATTGGTTTTTATTTGTTCCCTCTCCTGTTCTCAGCTTTATAAGGAACTACTAAACGCAGCACCGCCTTATAAATCAAACAAGGATGTGGATTTAGTGTTTTCACACCGTTAACTAGTATAACTTACTCTTATAGATATTTCAACAATAAAAAAAGGTTTTTCTGAATTTATGTAAAGACTGCCTCTCACTTCCGTTGACTACAACTCCATTAAAAAGAAGTGACTGAGACATAACATATCTGCTATATTTCAATCACTTCATATTTGAACTTTAGTGCAGTCTCTTTGTTCATCCTATTTTTTAAAGTCAGACGAGCATTACTATAGTAGACTATTCATTATGAGACAATACTACACGATCATTCAACGGTTGGATCTCGCGATTATTATGATCATAGAATTCTTGGAAATCTTTGATTTGTTCAGCAGAAACTTCGACAGGATTTTTAAGCACATACCACTCCACGTTTTCAGAAAGTGGCGGTGTCGTAAGTGAACCTAGGTAATGATAGTAACTTTTATTCTCAGGGAACATTGTTTCGATATCTGTGATCTCACTATCTTTTTGGTTCTTCACGTCATCTAATACTTCTTGGAATCCTTTGTTTTCCTGACCTTTTTCAAAGAAAACACCGATCACCGCAAGTCTTCCATCTTGTGCTTGATTGACAAAGTGAGCTTCCATTGGATAATGCTTGCCATCAACAGTATGCTCACTCTCAGCATGGAAATGGAATTGAGTCAATTCAAAATTTCGTCCATTGATCACGGCTGTACCTGAATCAGTCAATTGAATGCTGTGACCATTATTTTCAGCCTTTGTGATTTTAGCACTATAGTCAAGTGTGATTCCGCCTTTATCAGTCATTTCTACTGATGATGAAGCCGGAATATCGATCGGCGACTGCATTTTCCCAGCAACCTGCTCCCACTCTTCCTGTGCATCATAATCAAAATGACCAGCTTCTTTTTTTGTTGTACTTTCTTGTGTGTGTGAAGAGCTTTCGCTTGTTTTTGTTGCAGTTTGTTGACTGCAAGCTGTTACTAATAACAACGACGGTAATACCATCGACATAAGCAACGTTCTTTTCATATTTGTTTCCTTCTTTCAAATTTAGCAAACTTACTTCTATTTACCATCATTATAAAAAACATAGCTATGCTCTTTTCATCGCTTGCCGGCTAAAGTATTATACTGCTTCTGCGCCAATATTTCAAACAAAAATAACAAGAATTTCTCCTTGTTATTTTATCTTTTTGTTTAAAATTTTTTTCACAAGAAATGATACATCAAAATCCCAGCAGCAATCGCAACATTCAATGATTCTGCTTTTCCGACGATCGGAATATAAACAGACTGATCGACCATTTCCAATAGTTCTCTTGAGACCCCTTGTCCTTCATTTCCCATGATCAAAGCATAATTTTCTTGTTTAGGTAATGTCTGATAAGCAACTGCTTCTTTATTTAATTCAGTGCCATAGACAGAAATTCCGTTTTTTTGAAATCCTTCGATTACTTCTGCAAGCGGCAAACGAAAGAGCGGCAAATGATAATTACTGCCCTGCATCGCCCGAAGAACTTTTGTATTATAAATATCTGCACAACCAGAGCCTAGGACAACGCCAGTCAGCCCAGCAGCATCTGCTGTGCGAATCATCGTACCCACATTTCCAGGATCTTGAACATTATCTAACAATAGCCAACGCCCATGATGAGACATCCCTTGTTCCTGATCTGGCATCTTAACAACTGCTAGCATCCCTTGAGGTGTCGGTACTTCAGAAAGAGAACTTAAAATTTCTTCTGTCACGAAAATAAAGCGTTCATCTTCATGTAAAGCAATCCACTCAGCCCATTCCTCTATCCCACGCTGATTGATCAAAATCCACTCGACTTCAGCATGTGCCTCGATTGCTTCTTCGATCAGATGAAAACCTTCTATCAAATAGCGTTGTTGCGCTTCACGATGTTTTTTTATTCTTAATTTTTTTAATTCTTTTATCATTGTATTTTTGCTGGACAAAATTTCTTTCATTTTTACACCTCACCAACATTTATTATACCATGACTATTTCACCTCAAACAATCACTACTTTACTTGTCAGATAATCAAAAAAACGCTATCATTGATAGTAAGTTAAAAGCGAGGTGCACACTTATGAGAAAAGTACGCATGAATGTTCAAGGCAGAGTCCAGGGTGTAGGTTTTCGCTATATGACTAAGCTTGCTGCAGATGAGCTTGGTATAGCAGGAACCGTCCGAAATGAAGACGATGGTTCTGTTTCAATAGAAGCATTCGGCACAGATGAAAAAATGGCTGAATTCATACAAAGAGTCAAAGACTCACCTAGTCCTGCTGGGCGAGTAACTTATGTTGATCTACAAGACGACCCATTACTCGAAGAATATTCTTCTTTTAAAGTCACTAACTAGTCGAAAGCAATTATGAAGGATCCTACTCAGACTTGAGGCGGATTCTTCTATTTTTTATTGAAAAAAAACGCTTTTTCAAGTATAGTTAGACATGTGCAAATTTTTTAGAAAAGGACAGAGTGAAATGCAAAAATTAAATAAGTGGCTACTGGGTTCCGGCCTATTCACCTTGGTATTGTTTTTATCAGGCTGTGTAAAAACTGGATCTGATGGTCAACCAACAGGTGAAGGAATCATTTATAACTTCCTAGTAAAACCAATGAGCAGCGCCATTACATATCTTGTTGATAATTTCAACTGGAACTACGGCTGGGCCATTATCTTCATCACGATCATAGTACGACTGGTCATCATGCCTTTAGGCTTGAGCCAATCGAAAAAAAGTATGATCCAAACAGAAAAAATGCAAGCGATCAAGCCTCAACTTGATGCTGCACAAGCAAAATTAAAAGAAGCGACCACTCGAGAAGAACAAATGCAGGCGCAAGCAGAATTACAATCTGTCTATAAAGAAAACAACATGAGTATGATGGGCGGTATCGGCTGTCTACCATTATTGATCCAAATGCCGATTTTCTCTGCCTTATTCTTTGCAGCTCGTTATACGAAAGGTATCAGTGAAGCTAGCTTCCTTGGTGTCAATCTTGGTCAACCAAGTATGATCTTCGTTATTTTAGCCGGAGTTGCTTACTTACTACAAGGGTATCTTTCAACGATCGGTATTCCAGAAGAACAAAAGAAAACGATGAAATCTATGTTGATCGTTTCACCTTTGATGATCGTCTTTATGTCTATCAGCTCGCCAGCAGGCGTTACGCTATATTGGGTAGTCGGCGGTATTTTCACTTGTATCCAAACATTTATTACAAACATATTATTAAAACCAAGAATCAAAGCGCAGGTTGCGGAGGAATTGAAAAAGAATCCGCCTAAACAAGTGGTAACACCTAGAAAAGATGTTACTCCAGCTGATTTGAAACCAGCAGAAAAAACACCTACGAAAACAACTAGCTCACCTAAAGGTCGAAACGCTGGTAAACAAAATAGAAAATAAGAAAAGGACTGAGACGTAACTTTTAGAGTTAGGTCTCAGTCCTTTTTAAAACAAATAGACAGCAAATGCAGAAATACTCTTTTGAGAATCCGCTCCAACTTCTGCTTTATTCGTTACTTGTGATACCATTTAAAAATAAATCCACAACTTGATCAATCGTCAATGTTGTTGTCCGCTGCTCTGCTTTGATGTATGGTGATAATGTATTCAAGAAATGAGTTGTTGCTATTTCAGGAGATACTCCGGAACGTATCGGAAAATCACTTGTTTTAAACAGACGGAGCAACGGCTCTTTATAGGATTGATTCCAAAGTATAAATAATTTATATTGGGTTTCTTTCATCAATTTTGTATTAAAATCATGCATCATCAAATCAAAATCAAAAGGATGTTTTGTTTTTAAGCACTCAGCAAATCTTTTTAATTTGCTAACTGTATCCAGCGTCTGATCCTCCACTATCACAACTAATTCTTCATTCACATCACTTAATAAGGTTTCAATGACACCGATATAGACTTCTTCTTTATTTTTAAAATGATGATACAAATTAGGTTGCGTCACTTCGGCCAACTGCGCAATTTGTCTTGTAGATGTCCCTAAATAACCATTATCCATGAACAATCTAGTTGCTACTTGAATGATTCGATCTCTCGTGTTTACTATTTCTTTTTCCATTTACATTGCCACCTATAATTGATATGACTCTTATTTTAACAGAAATAATTGAAGAAAAACATATCAGCTAGCTTTCTTTTTAGATAAAAGAAATAAATCATACAAACAGAAGAGTGAAATCAGCAATAAACAAATCATAACGGTCGTAATGATCATTGGGTAGGCACCATTCCAGCCATCTGCTGAACGATGCTTCACTAATATACCGTAATACGCCCAAAGTGTAGCTATTCCATAAGCGATATCTCTATTCTTGATAACTGTTGCACCAATGATCACCACACCAACAAGTAAAATGACTATTGTCCAGACTTGCTGATTGTCTTGTAAAAAAGCAATAGTTTTATCAACTAAAAAAGCAGTGATATTCGCAATCGTTGCAATCGTGATCCAGCCAAAATACACGCTAAATGGCAAACGTATAAAAAAGTAATCCCCCTTAGTCAAAGACATCATCGCTAGCATTCTGTTGCAATAAATCAAGGTGATCAATAATCCCAACATAATAAAAATCGTGATATTGATATATAAATATTGCCAAGCAACTAACCAAAGACTATTCAAAACTGAAGAAATAATAAAGACTATACGTATTTTTTGCGCTATCTGTCTATCGGCTAAAATCGACCCATTTTTTGGTTTTATCCATTGATATACAACAAAGGCACCCAGTAGTAAGTAAATAACTGACCAAATCGAAAACGTAAGTCCTGCTGGAGCAAACAAATTTGAATAACTATCTGAAACTTCTTGTGTCGTCATTCCATTCATCGGCAATAAGACCGCAGCAGCATTTACACCGATCATTACAACATAGATGATCGGTACCAGCCACTGATACAACTCTTTTTTCATCTGGTTCATGTTAACTCCTCCTTCTTTATAATCCTTTCCTTCCAATAAAAGGGACAAACTTTGGGGTTTTTGCTGCATATGCTAAAAAGTCAGGACGTTCTTTATATTTTTTTTCAAGCAAAGGTACACCCGAAACAAATAACAATAATAAGGTGATCGTCAAAGGCCCAATGATTCCCCAAACATTCCGCACTTCATTCAAACTGATCAAAAAGATGCCCCACCAGCTAAGTGCTTCACCAAAATAATTTGGGTGTCGAGTCAACGACCATAAACCAGTTGTCAATAACTTTCCATGATTCGTTTTATCCTGTTTAAATTTTGCTAATTCATAATCACTGATCACCTCAAAACCAAAGCCAAGTAACCAAATAACGATTCCAGCTCCGTTCCACCAGTAAAATGAATTGGAAGATCCTGTAACGACCAATAAAATCGGTAATGATACGATCATCAGCAACACACCTTGTAATACAAAAACATTCAAGTAAGCTTTCAATTTGGCAAAATGTGTGCCCCAACGTTTACGCATATTTACATAGCGATAATCTTCCGGCTTACCAATATTTCTTTTCGCTAGGTGAAGAAACAAGCGAATCCCCCAAACTGCAACTAAACTTACGATGATCGTACTTACTTTTGTTTTATTCGGCATGATCAAATAACCTGTTAGTGCAACGATGACAAAACCGATTCCCCATGCTAAATCCACGATCGAATTATTTTTCAAATATTGTGCCCAAAAGAACAATGCCGTGAAGTAAACAAATAGTACCCCACTTATGATCCAAATCGTCATTCTAATTTCCTCCTTTATCTGCTAATTCAACTGCTACTGCAACACAACCTTGTCCTGCACTTAACGCAACAACTGAAGAAATATCCATGATATAACTTGCTGGCAAACTAAATTCTGTCTCTAATTTTTTGCCCCAAACCTCAGCTTTTTCAAAAGAATCGGCATGAAGGACGGAATAGCTTTTTATCCCTTGAGACTTATGCATCATTTTTAGCTTTTTGAAAATTTTTCGTTCATTTCCTTCTAAACTAAACGAAAAGTCACTGAGCTTCCCTTCGCCTTCTTCACTTAAACTAACGATTGGCTTTACATTTATTTTTTTCGCTGCTCTCCCTGCGATTTGCGGAATTCTTCCCGAATCAATCATCGGATTCAGATCATCAACACTCACTAAAATGTTTATATGCGCCCGCTTCGCCTTGATTCGTTCAACGATCGTTTCAAAAGCCAATCCCTCTTTGATCCACTCATTTGCTTTCATCACCAAAAGTCCTTCGGCACCTGAATTTAGTCTAGAATCGATCACTTCGATACGAGCTTGTGATGTCGTTCTTTTTACTGCCTGTTTCACCGCTTGATACGTTCCACTCAATTTGTCCGCTACAGTAATAACAATGATCGAATCGTACTTATTTTCTAAAAACGAAAAGAGGTTTTCAACAGTTCTTACCGCGGGCTGTGCACTTGTTGCACGTTGGTGCTGCTTTTTCATCAAAGTGAAAAGATGTTGATTTTGAATCGTCACTTTATCGATATAGCTAGTTTCACCTAATAAAATATTCATGGGTAAAACATGGATTTGTTCTTCCAACAAATAATCTGCTGGCAAATCTGCAATCGAATCAGTGACTAGAGCAATAGAAGCTTTTTTATCCTGACTGATTTGATACTGTAATAGCATATCATCTGCCTTTTGCTGTCGCACATCTCCAATTTCACCGACTATTTCCAAAACCTTAGCAGGTTGATTCGAATGAATATGAATTCTTGCCTTGCCACGATTGACCGCCACGATCAATGAATCTCCCAGATGTTTGATTTTATCTTGGATTTCTTGCTTTGTTAAAGCAACTTGATCTAAAAGGATTTCGGTACAATAACGATAGGCCGGTTCTTCCGTGTCAGGGTGTGTCATAGTTTGAAATGCTGGATCAGATGGCGTTTCAACACTTACTACATGCTGACTTCCATTTTTTTTATCGATAAAGGCTTGCGTGAATCCTTTGATAAAGACGTAAAATCCTTGTGCACCAGCATCTACGACTTGGTTCTTTTTTAGCACCTTTAGCTGCTCTGTCGTATTCTCCAACGCTTCTTTTGCAGCAGTAAGTGCTTTAGTTAATTTCATTTCAAGCGTCGATCTTTGCTCACCTTCGTTTAATGCTTCTGCCCATGAACGCATTACTGTAATGATCGTTCCCTCTACAGGATTTTCAATTGCTTGGTACGCCTCACTAATAGCAGATTTCATACTACTCACAAGACTTTTCACCGAATTTTTTTCCTCTGAATCCAATAAATGGGTGTAGATCCCATTAAAATATTGTGCAAAAATAATACCGGAATTTCCTCTAGCTCCAATCAAAGCAGCATCAGCAACTTTTTCAAAAACATCAAGAACTGATTGTGATTCTTCATGAGTTACTTCTAGTATCGATTGCATCAATGATGCTAAATTACTGCCGGTATCTCCATCTGATACTGGAAAAACATTGATTTGATTTAACTCCTTTTTCTCGTTAATCAATTGAATTGCCCCTTGTTGAAAGGCAAATAATAATTCTTGATGATCGATCATTTGATTAACCGTTTCCTTTTCCATGGGTATATTACCTCCAGTTGAAATGTTCGGCAAGATAAACAGTGATACCACAAGTTGTCGCTGTTACAAACATTCCCCAAATTAGATCAATGATGGTTATAATGCCTGGCCAGTTCTTCAACGTTGCTAGATTTGTTAAATCATACGTTCCGTAACAAACTAAGCCAAATAAAGCACCAGCTCCAATCGCAAAAAGCAAACTTTCCTTTTCGATCGCTGGTTGGATGACAAAAAATAGTACAGCAATGACATAAATGAGATAAAATAGTACAGCTGGTAAAATTTTGGTTTGTCCCATTAGATCACCTAAATAATTTTGATACATTTTCTTAGAAATCAAAAATAGCCAGATAAAATCAAGAATCAAAAAAACTAAAGCGGTGGTACCAAAAAGTTTAAATGAAAAATTCATGTATGTTCCCTCCTAAAATAAAAAATGATACGATTACCTTATCAATTGATAAGGTAATCGTATCATGCTTAAAAAAATTAGAAAACTATTTTGCTCATGAAAGAAAAACAGACACTAATAGGGAAGTCTTTTTCACTTTTTATATTATTTTACGATCAATAAATCTAAACTTGCTAAAGATAAAGCCATTTTAGCAATACGATTCAGTTCATTCAAACGATTTGTTTTTACACGCTCATCTTCGACCATTACCATGGTTTCATCAAAATAACGCTCGATCAATGGACGTAGATCAACTAACGCTTGATAATTTTCGGCCATCGTCTTGTCTTTAAAGCCAGCTTCCACAGCATTGACCGCCTTGTTCAGCTCTTTTTCAGCATCATTTTCAAACAAGGTCACATCTACTTCTGCTGATTGATCTTGTCCTTTTTTGGCTAAATTGATGACACGAGTCAACGCTTCGATCGATGGTCTAAATTCTTTATCCAACAAATGATTTTTGATGATCGCTGCTGATGAAAAAAGTTTCGTTAAGTCTTTTTGTTCTGCTGAAATCACAGCATCGATCACATCATGACGTACATCTTTCGTCAATAATAATTGACGCAAACGAGCTTTGACAAAGTCAATAACTTCTGCTTGTCCACTGTTCAATTGAATACCATATTTTCTGTCATCTGCATTGATCGCAGCATCGATCTCTCTTTGTAATTGATCAAGCGGGAATCTCCAGTTCTTGTTTTCAATAATGCGGATCACACCATATGTTTGACGACGTAGCGCATACGGATCATTCGAACCGCTAGGGATCATTCCCACAGCAAAGAATGAAAAGACGCTATCTAACTTATCTGCAATCGCTAAGACTGCACCAATATCAGAAACAGGCAGGTCACCTTCACTTGAAGTCGGCATATAATGCTCTTTGATCGCTTGGGCCACTGCAGGAGTTTCTCCTTGAAGTAAGGCATATTTTTCTCCCATGATTCCTTGTAGTTCAGGGAATTCACCCACCATGTTAGTGACTAAATCAAATTTATAGATCTCAGAAGCACGTTTCAACTCTGTCAATTCATTTTCAGAAAGACCAACTTCTTTACCGATCACTTGTCCGATAAGACCCACACGCTGCATTTTTTCATAAATCGTTCCAATTTTCTCGTGGAAGGTCACGTGTTTCAATTTATCGACACACTCTTCGATCGTTAATTTCTTGTCTTCGCTATAGAAAAATTCAGCATCTTCCAAACGAGCAATCAACACTTTTTCATTTCCTTTGATGACGTTTTCAAGGTGTACATCATTTCCATTTCGAACTGAAATAAAATGCGGCAATAACATCCCTTGATCGTTACGTACCTCAAAATAGCGTTGATGCTCTTTCATTGATGTCACTAAAACTTCATCTGGCACAGACAAATACTTTTCATCAAAACCACCAACAAAAGCTGTTGGATACTCAACTAGATTGGTTACCTCTTCTAGTAATTTCCCATCTAAATCTAAGGTCCAATGATTTTTTTCTGCTAATTGTTCAGCCTGGGCAACAATCATCGCTTTTCTTTCTGCTGGATCGACGATCACATACTGCTCTTTCAGTTTCGCTTCATATTCTTTAGAGTGCATTATTGTCACATCATCACCTAAAAAGCGATGGCCACGCGATTGATTACTTGTCTCCACATCCAAAACAGAAAAAGGAATGATCTCGTCTCCTAAGAGTGCAACCAACCAATGGATCGGACGAATATATTCAAAATCATAGTTTGCCCAATGCATCGTTACAGGAAATGTCAGACTTGTGATCACATCTTTTAATCCACTTAATACATCAATCGTTTTTTGACCATGATTATGCTTTGTGACATATACGTATTCTACTCCATTCAATTCCTTGAACGTAATCGCGTCTGTTGTTAGTCCTTGCCCTCTAACGAAACCTTCGGCAGCCTTACTCCAATTTCCCTGATCATCTTGAGCAATTTTTCTTGCTGGTCCTTTGACTTCTTCCTGTGTGTCTTCTTGTTGTTCAGGTAATTGAGTGACACGAACAGCTAAACGACGAGGCGTTGAGAAACTTTGAACTGTTTCATATACTAAATTATTTTCTTCTAAAAATTTCACTACTTTTTGTTCTAATTGTAAACGGCTTGGAGTGACAATATGTGCTGGGATTTCTTCCAATCCAATTTCGAGTAATAGATCTTTCGCCATATTAGTTTGCCTCCTTCGTAACTTGTTCTTTTTTATTCAATAATGGGAATCCTAATTTCTCACGCTCTGCAACAAAAATCTTCGCTACTGCACGTGCCATATTTCTAATACGTGCAAGATATCCTGCACGTTCAGTCACGGACACTGCTCCGCGAGCATCCAGTAAATTAAAGGTATGACTGCATTTTAAAATATAATCATATGCTGGATGCACTAAATTTTCATCGATACAGCGTTTTGCTTCTTTTTCAAATTTATCAAAGTTTTCTAACAGCATCTCTTGGTCACTGATTTCAAATGAGTATTTTGAATGCTCGTATTCAGGCTGATTGAAAATTTCACCATATTTTACGCCATTGGTCCACTCTAGATCATACACACTTTCAACTTCTTGAATATAAGAAGCTAGTCGTTCGATCCCATAAGTGATCTCAGATGTCACTGGATGACAAGCTAACCCGCCCACTTGTTGGAAATAGGTAAACTGAGTGATTTCCATACCGTCAAGCCAAACTTCCCAGCCCAGACCAGCACAGCCCATTGAAGGATTTTCCCAGTTGTCTTCCACAAAACGAATATCGTGAGCTAACGGATCGATTCCGAGCAATTCTAAACTTTCTAGATACAGCTCCTGGATATTTTCTGGTGAAGGTTTCATCACCACTTGAAACTGATGATGTTGATAAAGTCTATTAGGATTCTCTCCATAACGACCGTCAGCAGGACGACGTGACGGTTCAACATAAGCCGCATTCCAAGGTTCAGGTCCGATCGCTCGTAAAAAAGTATACGGACTCATCGTTCCCGCTCCTTTTTCCGTATCATAGGACTGCATGAGCATACAGCCATTTGACGACCAAAATTTTTGTAACGTTAAAATCATATCTTGCACAGTAAGTTTCTTCTCCATTGAGATCCTCCTCGTATAATAAAGTTATCAGATTTATTCTGATATTTTGTTTTCATCCCCGTTGGGGTATGATTATTTCGTACAGATAGAGGGCATAGTTTTTCCTCCTTGAAGCTTTGTCTTCCTAATTAAGACTGATGCCTCTTCTCTACGGACTGTATATGAATGAGCTGGATAGAACCGTGTTTCTGAATCTCTCACGAGGCTATATCGTCCCTAGAGTTTGAGGAAAACCTTATCTGTAAACTCTTGTTGAAAGGTGTTGATTGTATGTTCTTTATCGGTATTGATATTGGAAAACGAAACCACGAAGCAGCTCTACTTGATGAACAAGGGAAACTACTTGGAAAAACACTTCGCTTTGCCAATTCTAAACGCGGGAGTGAACAGCTCCTACAATTTATTAATCAGTATGAACTATTGCCTGATACTACTATGATTGGAATGGAAGCAACTGGTCATTATTGGTTATCGATTTATTCATTTCTACATCGATTGGGATTTCATGTAACAGCTTTTAATCCGATTCAATCCGATTCTCTTCGAAATTTCTATATCCGTAAAACCAAAACGGATACCGTGGATTCAGTCTTAATTGCACAAGTAATGCGTATGGACTTACCTGACCCAACCCAACTGCCTAAAGAAGAAATTTTTCAATTAAAACAGTTGGAACGGTTTCGTTACAGCGTTGTTGATAATATGTCGGACTTGAAACGGAAAGTTATTGCTTGTTTGGATCAAGTGTTTCCAGAATATAATCAGCTTTTTTCCGATATGTTCGGAAAATCTTCTACACAGTTATTACTTCAATCTCCTTTGCCAGAGGATTTGGTAGAAATTGACTCCGATAAATTAATCCAACTGCTGAATCAAGCGAGTAATGGTCGCCTAGGGCGATCCAAAGCGGAACAAAAAGTGAATCAGCTAAAAGGTATCGCAGAGTCTTCTTTCGGTATTAGCATTGCGACAGATGTTTTCAAGCTTCAAATTCAATTACTTTTAGAACAGATTCAATTATTTGAAAAACAAATTCATCAGCTTGAAGATGAAATGGTTCGGATTGTTGAAAAACAAGAAAATTTCCTCACGACTATTACAGGAATTGGTCCAATAACTGCCGCAGTTATCATAGGGGAAGTGGGCGATATTCATCGATTTGAACGCCCAAATCAATTGCTTGCTTTCGCAGGACTAGATGCCTCTGTCCATCAGTCTGGTGATTTTACAGGTACCCAAAATCATCTGTCAAAACGAGGCTCCCCCTATTTACGCCGAGCTATTTGGCAAGCAGCTTTTATTGCTTCTCAAAAAGATCCTGCTTTATCCGCTTATTACCAAGGTCTTAGAACTCGGGGGAAATCCCACGGAACAGCTATTGGAGCCGTTTGTCGTAAGCTTGTGAACATTATTTTCGCTATTTGGACAACGGATAAACCTTATGAAGTTCGTTTAACTTCTGAAACTGAAGCCTAGAAAATTTTAAACTATATGCTAGGCTTATTTGTCGTGCACTACAGTTGCACAACAAATAACTAAAAAAAATACTCGTTTTTACTTGACCTTTTCATAGCTGGCTTAATATAAAAGCGGAACAGGCTTGCCCAGCTCTGACAGAAAAATAGGAATTATTGATTGAGATGCTCTTTATCTCACTCAATAGTTATCTTTTTTCCGAAGAGCTAGCCTGTGCAGCTAGATAACTATAATAGCGGAACAAATCGTCTAATCCGGTAGAAAATTAGGAAATTGCCTTTGAGGTGCTTTTTACCTCACTGACAATTTATCTATTTTCCTGAGGATTGATTTGTGCAGCTGGATAACATTTAAAAGCGGAACAAGCCGTTCAGTTTTGACAGAAAAATAGGAAAAATAAAATGTGGTGCTTTTTGCCACAATTTATTTTTATCTTTTTTCCGAAAAACTGGCTTGTGCAGCTAGATAACATTTAAAAGCGGAATGAGCCTGTTTAGTCTCGACAAGAAAATAGAAAAACATTACTGAGGCGCTTTTTGCCTCATTCAGGTTTTATCTTTTTCTCGAGAGACTGGCTCATGTAGCTAGATAACTATAATGATCAACACTTTCTTCGAAAGTCTTGTACTGTTCCACATCAGTTCATTTCATTCACTGTGTTTCTCAGTAAATCAAAAAAATCCCTATGTCTCTTAGAGACATAGGGACGAATAATCGCGGTTCCACCCTACTTCCGGCATTTGCCGACAGCTTTATTTATCATACTCAAAAGCGCCCTTCAAAAGCTGCTAGTATCTGGCTCACACTCTCCCAGACTCGCTAAACAAGCAAATCCTTTTACTCCTCTTTATCAATGTACGTATTTAATTCTTCTTAATCATAATCTTTACGGCGTAAGTTGTCAAATGATTTTGTTATAGTATCAAAGAATAAACCGAAAAATTCTCAACGATCAATCGTTTAACTGTTCATCTAATTTATCGTTGTCTTTTCTTTTTGGGATACGTAAAGTATCTTCCCAGCTTTTCATTTGATCAATAAATTTCTTGCTCTTTAAATGAATTCCTACATATTCATCGTACAATTCATCGATCATTTGTCGAATCGCTGTTTTTGTTTCAGCTTTTACATTGATATCTTGGACTTTATCATAGGAAATTGCGGAAAACAAACGAACAAAGTGAACCGCTCTAGGATCTGCATGATAACGATGCTCGTCTAACTGCCAATGACGTTCACAAAGAACACCACTATACTTTGATGAATAATCAAATTTCCCTCTTGTTTCCTGGCAAACTGCACAATGAGACCATTCAGGAGTGATACCAAAACGATGGAGCAACTGGATCTCAAAAATGTTGGTGATGATTTCTGCATCTTTCCCATCATTTAGCAAAGTTAGCGCCTGAACAGTGAAATGATACAAGTTAGGATCGTATACACGATCTTCGATAGCCGCATCTACTAAATTTAAGATGTACGTTGCATAGGCATTGATAAAAATATCTTCCTGAATTTTCCGAAATGGTGCAACTTCTTTACTGCCATTTAGAAAAGATAGTCCTTCTTCTCTAAAATCCCCAATATAAACAGCTTCTGTAAATGGTAAAATAGCAGGAGTGATCGGATTGTTCTTCCGATGTGCTCCTTTTACAAAGAACATCAATTTGCCAAATGACTCTGTGAAAATCTTGACTAATTTATCTTTTTCTTTGTAATCCTTCGTAAAAAGAATAATTCCTTTTGTTTCACCTAATGTCATCTTCAAACCTCCGTTCTCGCATATCTTAAGAAAAGAGACCGGGACAAAACCAAAAATCAGTTTTGTTTCGATCTCTAAACCTGAATAAAAGTTGAGAAAAAAGCATCTCTTTCAGAAATAAATCCTTTTCTCTCATCCTCTTTCCTTCATTAATAATCGTCTTTACGGTACCCAAAATCCTGCAAATGAACTTTTTTATCGCGCCAATCTTTTTGCACTTTTACCCAAAGCTCTAAATAGACCTTATCATCCAGTAAGTGTTCGATATCTTGCCGCGCTTTTGTACCGATTTGCTTCAGCATTTTACCACCTTTACCTATGATGATCCCTTTTTGACTATCTCGTTCAACGATAATCGTCGCTTGGATATGGACTTTATCATTCTCATCGCGTTTCATCGAATCAACAACTACTGCAACTGAATGAGGAATTTCATCTCGAGTCAAAAGCAAAACTTTTTCACGAACTAATTCAGAAACAATAAAATATTCCGGGTGATCTGTCACTTGATCATCTGGGAAATATTGCGGACCTTCAGGCATTTGAGAAACTAAAACATCCATCAAACGATCGACATTATTTCCTTCTGTGGCAGAAATCGGCACAACTTCAGTAAATGTCATTTGGCTTGTATAATCTTCGATGATTCCCAGCAATTGATCTGGATGAACCGTATCGATTTTATTGATGACTAAGTAAACAGGACTGTTCATCGTTTTCAGACGCTCGATGATAAAATCATCACCTTTACCTCTTTTTTGATCTGCACTGATCATAAACAAAGTTGCATCTACTTCACGTAATGCACTGTAGGCAGTCTCCACCATAAAATCCCCCAAACGATGTTTAGGCTTATGAATTCCTGGTGTATCAATAAAAACGATTTGCGCTTCAGGAACCGTATAGATCCCCTGAATTTTATTTCTCGTTGTTTGTGCCTTATCACTCATAATCGCAATTTTTTGTCCGACGATACGATTCAATAAAGTAGATTTTCCAACATTTGGTCTTCCTACAATAGCCACAAATCCAGATTTATGTGCTTCTGTCATTATTTCTCTCCTCTATAAAAAGTCTTTAATTATTTGCCATATTTTTGGAACAAACAAAAGTAATCCGACGATAACAGCAAAGCCGCTAGTTAACAAGACCGCTCCAGCAGCCATATCTTTGATCTTTTTCCCGATTGGGTGAAAATGAAAATCCGTAAACATATCGACAACATTTTCAAAAACCGTATTGATGATTTCAACCACTAGTACAAGAAAAATCACCAGAAGCAGCCATAACCATTCTGCTATCGACAGTCCAAAAACAAATCCGATAACAACAGCTATGATTCCCATCAATACATGAGTGCGCATATTTCTTTCTTCTTTAAATACCGTTTTGATCCCTTGAAGAGCAAACTCCAGTGAAGCAATAAAATGTTTATTTTTCCCTGTTTGTTTATCTTTTGAGTCCATAGGCATCTAAAATCTCTTTCTGTAAACCAAACATTTCCTTCTCGTCTTCTGGCTCCATGTGATCATACCCATTCAAATGAAGAAAACCATGCACTGCTAAAAAACCTAGCTCCCGTTCAAAAGTATGTCCATATTCTGCTGCTTGTTCTGCTGCTCTTTCAGTAGAAATCATCAGATCGCCTAGATTCCTAGGGAAAATATCGTCTTCGTCTTCAAAGATAATCTGCAGTTCATCTTCTCCCGCTTCTTCCAAAGCAAAACTGATCACATCCGTTGGTACATCTTTTCCTCTATAATCTCTGTTGATCACTTGAATGCCCGCATTATCCATAAAAGTTACGGAAATCTCAGTATCATCCGAAATTTCAAGAAAATCAGCTGCAAACTGCAGCAAATCCTCCACTTCTTTTAAATGTAGTTTTGACACGCTTTTTGTTTCATCAATGAACGTTATATCCATTAGTCATCTCTCTTTTCTTGTTCATCTTTCATTTTTTCCGCCTCTGATTTCATTTTCGGATATTTGATCCTTGAATGGAATGTGCTGCATAAGCCACTGACTAATGACTTCTCGACGATTCTGATTTCTTTCATCGTCAATCCGCAATCATCCAGCTGGCCATCTGAGATCCTGTCTTGAATCACATTGTGCACAAACGCTTGGATCTTCTCATTTGTCGGATGATCCATTGCACGTACTGCAGCTTCACAAGTATCTGCGATGCTAACGATCCCAGCTTCTCTTGTTTGCGGCTTAGGACCTGGATAACGGAAATCTTCTTCAGCAATTTCCGGATTTCGTTCCTTAGCTTTTACATAGAAAAATTTCATCAATGTGGTCCCATGATGCTGACGGCAAATATCGATCACCATTTCAGGCATATGATATTCTTCTAAAATTTTTGCACCATCAATGACATGACCAAAAATAATCTGCTTGCTGTCTTCTGGTAGTAGAAAATTATGCGGGTTTTCAGCTCCAGCAGGTAAATTTTCAACAAAGAAATTAGCATGTTTGATCTTTCCAATATCATGATAATAGCAAGCAACACGCGTCAATAATGATCGCCCGCCGATTTCAGCGACCGCATTAGCACTCAAACTAGCAACCATCATACTATGATGATACGTTCCTGGCGCCTCTTCAAGCAATCGTTTCAACAACGGATGATTTGGATTACTCAACTCATTCAAGATGATCATACTATCATCAGTCACAAGCAACTCGATATATGGATGAAGACCCATAGTAGCAAGGAAAGATAATACCGTTCCAGCTAATGCACAAATCATCATTGTCCAAGATTTTCCATCAAACAAACTCATTCCTTGATAAACGATCAAGACAAAGTCTAAGCAAATAGGAAAAATAATCACCCAAAATACAGCTACCATACCTTGTTCACTGATCCGTGTGCGTTTAACGACCGTTGCAAGCAGACCAGAAAATAGATAGCTGACAATGATGATCGTCAGAGAATTGGTCCCAATAGAATTATAGAAAACAAACAATGCAAAGATTACTTGAAAAATAGCAGCAAGAATCCCTGCTCTACGGTTAACAAAGTAATTCAACACCAATGGCGTGAAGGCCGCTGGGAAAAATAATGATACGTAAGCCATTTGTTCTGTCTGAAAAATTTGGAAGAACTTCATAAGCAATACACTTAGCGACATAGCCGCTACATAAAACAAAATAAAGTGACGGCGTTTGCCTTCTTCTGTTACTTGCTTTGTAAAGAAAATCAAGACAAGCACTTGCAAAACAATCGCTAAGCCCAGAGCTACCATTGGAAATACTGAAGTACTTTGATTTGTCATCCCTAAAAGCTCAAGTTTCTCCATTGCCTTACTGTCGATCTGCGTTCCTTCACGAACAATGATCTCTCCTTGATAGATCATCGCAGGTGGAACAGCATCCATTGCATTTTGACGCATTTCTTTTGTTTTTTTATCATTTGCAAAATCATTTGCGACAATTCCTTCATTGACAAGATAACGAATTTCCTGCTGCATCACACTGGTCACATCAAGAAACTGGATCTTCTCGATCGCACTTTGGCGAATACTCTCCAAATCAGCTTCACGAACATGATCTTTCATTTTATCATCAATGATTTTCAAGCTTTCTGTTTTTACTTGTTGAATTTGAGTCGCATCTAAAGAAAAGATATTTTGATAAAAGACATTTGCGAATTTTTGATAGAAAGCCACCTCATCTTGATCTAGCTGTTCAAACTGAGATTTTAAGTTGGCTACCCTTTCCTCAATGGTTGGTTTCGGAATGGTTTCGTCTTTTTTAGCTTTTGCCTTTTTCTCTTCATAATCTTTATCTGTTTTTTCATTTGCAGTAGTGATCAGCTTAAAGAGCTTTTCAATTCGTTTATGCTGAATACCAGCAGTCTCTTCCTGATAAATATATTCTGGAGTGACTGCTTCTGCTGCTAATTTTTTCTTTTGCTCTGTCTCATAGGTATTTTCAACGTTTTTATTGGCGCGAATTGTATTTTCAGCTAGTTGTCCTTCTTTGATTTCAACTTTTTTCTGATGAACACTGCCAAGCATGATCACAAATAAGAAACAGGAAAAAACCAATAATAAAATCGGAATAAACGCTTTTCCTAACTTATCACGTAATTTTATTAATGAATACTTCAACGGAATTCTCACTCCTTTCCGTGGACGATCTTTACTGTTGATTTTCCTTTTCGTACGCTCGAATAATCTGAGCTACTACTGGGTGTCTAACAACATCACCCGCATCAAAATGAACAAACGAGATTTTTTCGATCGAACGCAATGTTTTCTCAGCATTGATCAGTCCGCTTGTCACACCTTTTGGTAAATCTATCTGACTTGCATCTCCATTGACGATCATTCTTGAATTAAAGCCCAATCTCGTCAAAAACATCTTCATTTGGGCAACTGTTGTGTTTTGCGCCTCATCTAATATGACAAACGCATCATCCAACGTACGTCCCCGCATATAAGCTAAAGGCGCAATTTCGATCACGCCGCGCTCCATCAGACGATTTGTATGGTCCATCCCAAAAATCTGGTATAACGCGTCATAAACTGGGCGTAAATATGGATCGACCTTCTCTTTCAAGTCGCCAGGTAAAAAACCTAAACTTTCACCCGCTTCAACAGCTGGTCTAGTTAAAATGATTTTTTGTACCTCACCTTTTTTTAAGGCTGACACTGCCATAACAACTGCTAGAAACGTTTTACCTGTCCCAGCAGGACCAATTCCAAAAATAACATCATGCTTTCTTATTGCATCCACATACTTTTTCTGGCCAATATTTTTAATACGGATCGCACGCCCGTGATGATCTTTAATGATCTCTTCTTCATACATTGCAACAAATGAATCAAGATCTCCCGCTCTAGCCATTTTTAGGGCTGATACGACATCTGGCGTACTGATTTTGATTCCACGCTGAATCAACACTTTTAATGTACGGATTACTGATGCAATCAATTGGACTTCGGTTTCTTCCCCGATCAATTGTATCGTTTCTCCTCTAGTATTGATCGTTATCGCTGAATTTTCTTCTAAAAATTTTATATGTTTATCGTGGGTTCCTAAAAGCATACTCACATCATCAGAATCTGTTAATTTTAATTCCAACGATATTGACTGATTTTCTGTCAAAAAACGCCCAGCTCCTTTATTTTTTCGTTCTCTACAATCATACCACACAATTTATTTATTAAAAAGAAGTCATCACTTTCTTATGTACATTAGGACAAAAAAACCAACGGATATCCGCTGGTTTTTTTATCTCGGTTATTTCTCTTGTAGTAATTCTTTTACAATTGCATTGACTTGATTGCCGTCTGCTTTCCCCTTAACTGCGGGCATCACAGCTGACATGACTTTACCAAATTCTTTTGGCGAAGAAGCTCCAGTCTGATCAATTGCCGTCTGAACGATCTGACGAATTTCTTCTTCAGAAAGTTGCTTCGGCATATATTTTTCAACAATTGTGATTTCGATTTTTACTTTGTCAGCAAGATCATCACGTCCCGCTTTTTCAAACTCTGATAGAGAGTCTCTACGTTGTTTCATCTCACGAGATAAAACTGTCAACTCTTCTTCTCCGTCCAAATCACGGTTGGCTTTAATCTGCTCGTTTTGAATGGCTGCTTTTAACATGCGAAGTACAGATAACGTTTCTTTATCTTTAGACTTCATCGCTGTTTTGATATCGTCATTCAATGTTGTTAGTAATGACATACAACCAACTCCAATTCATCGAAACTAGAATTTTTTACGTTTTCTAGCTGCTTCAGATTTTTTCTTACGCTTTACACTTGGTTTTTCGTAGAATTCACGTTTACGAGATTCTTGTAAAGTACCCGCTTTTGAAACGGAACGTTTGAAGCGACGAAGAGCATCGTCAAGAGATTCGTTTTTACGAACGACAGTTTTTGACATGTTAATTCCCTCCCTCCGAGCTTAAAAAGTAACCGTTTTTTATATTTATGAATATTTAGTCATAAACAAAATACCGTTCTTTCTATATTATATCGAAAGGTTATTTTAACGTCAACCTTTACTCGTAAAAAATATAGGAAAAAGTAGCAAAATGATTATTTTTTTAAACACTTGCAGAATCGAACGCCTAATTCTTGAAACATCTCACCGACATTCTTCACAACGACCGAAAATTTCAAAGCGATGTCCTTCAATTTCGCAGCCGCTCAATTGCTCTTTGAAGAAGTCCATTGGACACATATGGATCTCTTTCGTTTTTCCGCAAACTGTACAAATAAAATGATGATGATGACCAACTTCTTGACAACAATGGAAACGGAATTTTTTTTCTCCATTCAAATCAGTTGCCTCTAATAGATTCATCATTTCAAAGTCATGTAAGTTACGATAGATCGTATCATAACTTACCCCCTTATATTCTTTGTTCATGAATTCATAGACTTCTTTTGCTGTTATATATCGGTTGCGTCGAATCAGGTAGGTGATGATCGCTTCTCTCTTTTTTGTATATTTTAAACCATTTTCCTTCATGACCATTAACGATTGCTCGACTTTTGAATTTGACTGTGACATAACTTTTCCTCCAATCAATAAATCAGAATCATTACGAATAAGATTTATGAAGGTATGGTATAATAAAATTATCAAAAAAGCAAGAGAGGAATGCTACTATGACAAATGACGAACAAAAAAAATGCGTAACGATTTTTGTAATTTCTGATTCCGCAGGTGAGACAGCTTCCAAATTGGCAGCTGCATCAATGGCGCAATATCCTACTGTAGACTTTTCATTATTTAGACGAACTTTTGCAAAAGAAGAAGAAAAATTAAAAAAAGCCTTAGAAGATGCCAAGCGTGAAAACGCAATGGTTCTTCATACTATTGTTAATGATCGTCTTGTAAAAATTGCAAATGATTTTTTTGAAGAACACAATATGTACCACTTTGATATATTGACTCCTCCTGTCGCTGAGATCGAGCGCTTGACTGGAATTGCTCCAACACGTGAGCCAGGTGCTTTACACCATTTAAATGAGAATTATTTCAAGCGGATCGAAGCAATGGAATTTGCGGTAAAATACGATGATGGCAAAGACCCTCGCGGATTTTTGGAGGCTGATGTTCTTTTGCTAGGCGTCTCAAGAACCTCAAAAACACCACTTAGCCTTTTCTTAGCGAATAAGAATCTGAAAGTAGCAAATTTACCATTGATCCCTGAAGCACATTTACCGAAACAGCTTTGGGAGACGAACCCTAAAAAAATTGTCGGTCTAACGAATGATCCAGATATTTTAAACGGTATTCGGAAAGAACGGATGAGAACCTATGGCTTGCCAGCAGATACTTCTTATTCAGATATCGAAAAAATCAAAAAAGAGTTGACATTCGCCAACGATCTTTATAAAAAAATTGGTTGCGAAGTGATCAATGTAGCTTCTTTATCGATTGAGGAAACAGCTTCCATGATTTTAAATGCATTGAACTTAGAAGACCATAGCTATTACGCAACGGAATCACCAGAATAATAAAAAAAGACGCACGGATCGTAATGCTCCGTCGTCTTTTTTATTCTTAAAATACTTGAATGCCTTCTTGATCGATCGACAAGACATTGATCGATGCTGATATTGGTAGTTTTTCCAGTTCTCTGACCATTTGACTGGTCTTTTCCTCTGGAGATAAAATTAATACGGTTGGCCCAGCTCCACTTAAAAAAGCCCCATAAACACCGACCTCTTGGCCCGATGCACGTATTTTATCCAAATGAGGAACTAATTTACGACGATAAGCTTCATGCCACCGGTCTTCCTCCATCATCACTCCTGCCAAAGGTAAATTACCATTTAAAATTGCTGCGATCATAACGTTGGCAATCGAGCTCGCCTTGACTGCTTCTTTATAAGGCATGCTATCAGGAAGCACACTGCGGCTTTCAGATGTCAATAAATGAACATCGGGGACATATGCAATAACGTCGCACAATGGAAAATGATGCTTAACATAATGAACATCTCCGTCCACATAGCTTGCAACCACAAAATCACCGCAAATCGCAGGAGCAACGTTATCGGGATGTCCTTCGATCTCTGTCGCAATCTGTAATTTGTCTTTTTGAGATAAGTTCAAATTACCTAAGCGATTTGCAAGTTCAATACCGGCAACGATCACACTGGAACTGCTGCCTAATCCTCGAGCCAAAGGAATGTCCGAGGTCATTTTTAAAACTTTCGGCGCGAGTTTCGGTGCTAATTTCAGTGCCGTTTGAAGCAGTAAATTTGTTTTATCTGATGGAATATCAGCTCCTAAAGAATGAATAATCTGCCACTCATCCGCATTTTCCAAGACTTCAATACTCAGATATTGTGACAATGCAATACCACATGAGTCAAAACCTGGACCCAAATTTGCACTCGTAGCAGGAACTCTTATTTTCATAGTTCAGACACTCCATTACGTAGATGCATCCGCATCTCTTCTAAATCACTCATTTTAGAAATTTTCACATCTGTCGCATTGATTGCAGTATCAGGATCTTTAAGTCCATTCCCTGTGAAAACAGCAACCACTGTTTCACCTGCTTTGATTTTTCCATTTTTTACATGTTGAATAACGCCAGCAAGGGATGCTGCAGAACCTGGTTCAACAAAAACACCGTCTTGTGCAGCAACCTTACGATATGCATTCAAAATCTCTTCATCTGTGACTGCATCAATATGTCCATCTGACTCATCTCTGGCAGCTTCTGCCAACTTCCAGCTAGCAGGGTTACCGATTCGAATTGCTGTAGCAATTGTTTCCGGCTGATCGATCGGCTCACCTTTTACGATCGCCGCTGCCCCTTCTGCTTCAAAGCCATGCATACGCGGTAAAAGTGTCCCTTTTACATCATGCCATTCTTTAAAACCTTTCCAGTAAGCAGAAATATTTCCGGCGTTTCCAACAGGAATCGCTAAAACATCCGGTGCTTTACCAAGCTGTTCACAGACTTCAAAGGCAGCAGTCTTTTGTCCTTCCAAACGGTATGGATTGACTGAATTTACTAAGGCGACTGCTTCAGTTTTAGCAATATCACGAACTGCTTTAAGTGCTTCATCAAAATTTCCAGGAATAGAAATGATGTCTGCACCGTAAATAATCGCTTGTGCTAATTTCCCCATCGCAATTTTTCCATCTGGGATCACAACATAGGCTTTCACTCCTGCTCTTGTGGCATAAGCTGCTGCTGCCGCACTAGTATTTCCTGTTGAGGCGCAAACAATTGCTTTTGCTCCTTCTTCAACTGCCTTAGCAACTGCCATGACCATTCCGCGATCCTTAAATGAACCAGTCGGATTCAATCCTTCATACTTGCCATATAAATTGATTCCCAATTCCTTTGATAAATTGTGTAAAGGAATCAACGGAGTATTCCCTTCTGCTAATGAAATCATAGGTGTTTTATCTGTAATAGGTAAATATTCCTTATATTGTTTTAATAATCCTTCATACATGTTTCTAGTCCTCCAATACTTTAAATGTGTTTAAAAGTTCAAAATCATTCGTTGATTCGATTTCTTTGATGACTGCTTTCATTTGCGCCTTAGTGATCGTATGGGTAATTGCAACGATTCTCGCTCTGGTTCCATCTGACTTTTGCTGTACCAACTGATCAAAACTAACATTGGCATTGGTCATGATTTGAGTCAACTTCAAAATTTGACCATGTCTGTCCGGCACTCCTATAGAAAAATAGTATTTTCCTGAAGTATCCTGATCATCTGCTAATTTTGTGTCATGTTGATAGGCATTGAACATATGGCCTGTTGTCCCTAAACGAATGTTTTTGGCAATGGTGATGATATCACTGACAACACTAGTTGCAGTCGGTTTGGCACCTGCTCCTGGTCCATAATACATCGACTCGCCTACGCCTGAACTTTCAATAAAAACAGCATTAAACTCATTTCTCACAGAAGCAATTGGATGAGCTTTAGCCACTAACATCGGTCCAACTTCGACCGCAATACGACCAGACTGATTTTCTGAAGAGCCAATTAGTTTTACTTCATACCCTAATTGAGCAGCCATTTCAACATCATCTAAAGATAATCCCCTAATGCCACGTGTATCTACTTGATCTAAACGCACATTCATGCCAAATGCAAATTGACTTAAAATAACCATCTTATACGCTGCATCGATCCCATCTACATCATTTGTTGGGTCCGATTCAGCAAAACCTAATTCTTGCGCCTCTTTTAAAGCCTGTTCATATGATTTTTTCTCTGAAACCATCTGGGTCAGCATATAATTCGTTGTCCCATTGACGATCCCTAAAACCTTTTGAATATTATCCGCTGCTAAGCTATTAGCGATCGTACGTAAAATAGGAATGCCGCCTGCAACACTTGCTTCATAATACAAGTCACAATGATTCTTTTGGGCTAAAGCTACCAATTCACTGCCGTGCTGTGCAAGTAGATCCTTATTAGCTGTAACAATATGTTTCCCTTTTTCAAGAGCTTGAGTAATGAAGGTTTTAGCCGGTTCTACTTTTCCGATCAATTCAATAACGATCTGGATGTCATCATCATTAAGAATATCGTCGATGTTTGTGGTCAGTTGAATATCAAACTTCTCTGCTTGACGTCTTTTTTCTTCCTCGTCACGCACAAGTGCTTTAGAAATGGCGATCTCCATCCCAGTCACTTGAGAAATCTTTTCTTGATGTTCTTTTAAAATCGTTGGTACACCAGAGCCAACTGTCCCTAACCCGAGTAAACCGATGTTCAATTTTTCCTTCATTTTTCTTCCTCCAACTGTAAAATTAGAAATATTTCATTTTCTTCTAATAAATCATGTTTCTAGTATAACGAACTGCCACAAAAAAAACTACCCTTTTCTTTGAATTTCCCTTAAGGATCCAAGAAAAGGTAAGTTATTGGTGTTTGATATGTTCAAATGTTTGATTCAAAATATCGATAACATGATGATCATCCAAGGTATAATAAATTGTTTTCCCTTGTCTTCTCGATCTCACAACATGTGTATCGCGTAAAAGTCTTAATTGATGAGACACGGCAGATTGTTCCATTGAGAGTTCTTCTCCAATTGAAGTCACATTTAATTCTCCCTGCTTCAACAGTAATAAAATACGTAATCTTGTCGGGTCACTTAATACTTTATAGAGCTGGCTAACTTTTTTTATTTCTTCTTCAGTCACTGTTGTGTCTCCTTTCGTGATTCAGTCTCGTTTATTATAACAAATATCTTTTCAAAAGAGGAACGTTTTTCTTTAATAATATGAAAAAACAACTGAAATCCTTTGAGAATTCCAGTTGCCGTTTTCTTACTGATTTGCTTGCTTGATCGCATCAATAACTGCGTATCTGAACCCATTTTTCTCTAAAGCGGCTACTCCCTTGATCGTGCTGCCGCCTGGTGAGGTCACACCATCTTTCAGCTCTCCAGGATGCTTTTTCGTTTCGATCGCTAGTTTGGCTGATCCTAGCATCATTTGAGCGACGACTTCATAGGCCAGATTGCGAGACATTCCTTCCATGACAGCCCCATCAGCCAAAGCTTCCATAAAGATATCTACAAAAGCTGGACTACAACCAGCCACTGTACCAAAGGTTCCAAGAATCGCTTCATTGACTTCTTCTACTTTTCCTAAAGAACTTAAGACACGAAGCGCTTCATCTTTGACTGTATTCGGCATTTCAGGATCAAAAGCGGCACCGATCATTCCTTCATTCACACTGACTGGTGTATTAGGAATCGCATGAACCACATAGATTTCATTTCCGAGTACTTCCTTTGCGTCTGCAAGTGTATGGCCTGTTGCAACAGAAATCAGAATGGTATTTTCTGACATGAATGAAGCAGCTTCCTTCAATACATCCAAAACGATCGTCGCTCCTGTAGCAATAAAAATCACTTGGCATTCTTTGAATGCTGAATAATCTTTGATTAGGTTAAAACCTAATTTTTGCTGAAGAACTTCAGCTGTACCGCTTGAACCGCCTTTAACATATAAATGTTCTGGTGCTACTATCTGAGCTTTCAATAATCCTTCGATCATCGCACTTCCCATATGTCCAGCTCCGATAAATCCAATATTCATCTCTTTCACTCCTATTCTTTTCGAAAAAAGGACTGAATCAACCTTTATCTCTAGTTTTTTCAGTCCTGATCATTTTATTCAGTTAATGCATTAACTGCCGCTTCAAAATCCAAAATCTTTTGATCTGCTTCTGCTTTAGACAAGGCTTTTGTCGCCAAGTAGAATTTGATTTTTGGTTCTGTTCCAGACGGTCGAATAGCGATCCAACTGCCATCCTCCAAGAAATACTTGAGCACATCTGACGGTGGTGTTGAAAGTTTTTCTTGTCTTCCATCTACAAATGTCCGGGTCAACGCTTTGAAGTCTTCTGTTTGAACAACATTGATCCCAGCAAAAGATGATGGCGCTTCATCACGGAATTTTTTCATCAAGGCTTGGATTTTAGCACTACCTTCAATCCCGCTCAAGGTCACAGAAATAGTTTTTTCTTCAAAATAGCCGTATTCTTCAAAAATATCCTGCAAGCCGTCATAAAGTGTTTTTCCTTGCTTCTTATAAAAAGCTGCAACTTCTGCCAGTAAAACGAGTGCTTGAATCGCATCTTTGTCGCGTACGAATGACTTGATCAAATAGCCATAACTTTCTTCAAAACCAAACATGAAGGTTTGGGAATGATCTTCCTCATATTGCTCGATTTTTTCCGCAATAAACTTGAATCCAGTCAGAACATCGACCATTTTTGTATTGTATTTTTCTGCGACTGCTGTTGCTAATTCACTGGATACGATCGATTTCAAGACGACCGCATTTTCAGGAAGCGTCCCAGCTTTTTGATGTGCATCCAAAATATACTGGATCATGATCGCGCCTAATTGGTTTCCAGTCAAGACTTGATAAGAACCATCCGGTAAACGAACAGCTGCTCCTAAACGATCAGCATCAGGATCTGTTGCTATCAGCAGATCAGCATCTTCTTTTTCTCCCAAGCGAATAGCATACTCAAATGCTGAATGCTCCTCTGGATTAGGAGATTTAACTGTTGTAAAATCCGGATCAGCAATAGCTTGTTCAGGAACTAATACAAATTTTTCGAACCCTGCTTGTCTCAATGCCTTCTCACCTAGCATCGTACCTGTTCCATGAAGCGGTGTATAAACAAGCTTCAGTTCTTTGCCCATCTCGTCGATCAATGCTTGATCGATCGTTACAGCTTTGATTTCTTTCAAATATGCATTGTCTACTTCATCACCAATGATCGTGATCAAGTCACTTGTCTTCGCTTCGTTCTCAGACAAAACTTCCACTTTTAAGGGATTTTCCACTTCACGAACATATCTTGTCAGAGCGTCTGCATCTGCCGGAGGCATTTGTCCACCGTCTGCTCCGTAAACTTTGTATCCATTATACGCAGCTGGATTATGAGACGCTGTGATCATGATTCCTGTAAAAGCATTTAAGTATCGAACAGCAAAAGACAATTCTGGTGTTGGACGCAAACTTTCAAAGACAAATGCTGGAATATCATGCTTCGCCAATGTCTTAGCGGCTTCCATCGCAAATTCTGGTGACATGTGACGTGAATCATACGCAATTGCAACACCACGTCTCTTCGTCTCTGCATCTTGAGCATCCATAAAACGAGCCAAACCTTCTGTCGCTTGACGAATCGTAAAAATGTTCATACGGTTGATTCCCGCGCCTAAAATCCCACGCATACCTGCCGTTCCAAACTCTAACGGCGCGTAAAAAGCATCTTCACACTTTTCAGGGTCTTCCTTTAAATCTTTTAGCTCTTTTTTTAAATTTTCTGGTATATTTTCTTCATTTATCCACTTTTCATAGACTTGTTCCCAAGACATGTTTAGCACCTCTTTTATCATTTGTAATCTTACCCATTAGTAAGTATACCATTCCATTGCGCTATAAGAAAGTAATGGCTCGCAAAAAGAACACCTGCTCTTATTTCAGTAAACCTTGCATCTTTAACAGTTGATCCGTAACCATCGTTGCATCAGCTGCAAAGTAATCCGCAAATTTTTGACTCCAGCGTTTCGTTTCTCTCGCTTCACCAAACAGTTCCATGGTTTGATCATATTGCTCGATCAGTTCATAAGTGTATGGTTGGTAATGTTCAAAATGGATAACTGCTGCTTGCGGCAGTCGAGGCTTGACCTTCATTTCGACGATCGGCTTTCCAATACTAAGACCAAACAACGGTACAGTCATTTCAGGAAGGTTTAATAATCGACTGATTTCTTTTCCATGCTTACGTATACTACCAACAACGACAGAACCTAAGTCCAAGCTTTCGGCCGCAATGACGGCATTTTCCAATGCCAAAGCCGCATCCGTCGTTGCGACTAACAAAGATTCAACACTCTCTTCTATTTGATACGCAGATTCATACGCAGCACTAACCATTTTCGTCCGATAAAGATCTGCAATAAAAATCAAAAATACAGAACTTTTTAGTATCTGAGGATTCCCCGGATTCCATTCAACCAGCTGCTTTCTTATTTTTTTATCTTGAAGGACGATAATACTGTAAAATTGACCATTCATCCAGCTAGGCGCTTGACGTGCCGCATCCAAAATTTCCTGCAGCTCTTCTTTAGGCAGTACATATTCTTCATCAAAGTCCCGAAAACTACGACGAGTTTTCAATAATTCTAACGTTTCATTCATAGTAAATCCCTCCGTTTTCTTCATTTTATCATAGTCCTGGGAAATCTAATCTAATTTTTTCGGTAATACGAGCAAGCTTTTCTTGAAACGCTGTAACATCTTGTTGACTGACTCTAGAAAAGTTGATACGAATACTATCACGCTTCTCACTGTAAAAAAAGCTAGGCGCAATCAGCAATCCTTCTTGCAAAAATATAGCCCAGTCTTTTTGACGTAATTCTCCATGCCGCCATTTAGCCCAGAGATAATAACCACCTTTTGGCTTTTCAGCTTCCCAATCAGACATTTGAGTGACAATGTCATAAACAGCTTGACCTCTTGCTTCAACCTCGTGTGTCAACGTAGCGATTTTTCTTGAATAGTCTTCATCTGTCAATGCTAAATTTGCTAAGACCTGCGGAAAAATACTCAACGAAAAATCCATCATCTTCCTTGCTTCTGCTATTTGTTGATTAACAGATGCTGGAGCACTTAGCCACCCAATTTTGGTCGTTGACCCTAAAATTTTGGACAAGGAACCAATATAGAGAACATTTTCAGGATCTAGTTTTTTTAGCGGTGGAATTTCCTCACTTGGAATAAAATTTAATTTTGCGAAAACATCATCTTCTAAAATCGGGATCTGATATTCTTGACAAAGCTTGACTAATCCCTCACGTCGTTTCATTGACATTGTTTTGCCTGTAGGATTCTGGAATGATGGATTGACCATGACCATTTTGATTCGATGCTGACGAATCGCTCTTTCCAATTCATCTAAACAGATTCCTTCCTGATTCATTTTCACTCCATATAATCGAATTCCAGCAGCTTGGAAAATAGGCAGTGCATAAAAAAAAGAGGGATCTTCAATGGCTACGCTGTCTCCTGGCGATAATAAAACCTGCAAAATCAAAAATAGTGCTTGCTGTGCACCAGAGGTAATCAAAATACTTTCAGCCGGCAAGCTAAAACGATATTCCTTCTCCATCTCTCGACTTAGTGATGTTCTTAATGGCAAATAGCCTAAATCATCCTGCTGCTCCTCTTCTAAAAAATGCTTCCATGTAAGCGGAGGAAAAGCAAAGCTGGGAATCAAATCCAACGGCAACTCACCTGTATAAAGATCCAGTATATTTTCTTTTGAAGATCGAATAAGCTCTTCGATCTGCTCGACAAAGGGATCAACTTTTGCAAAAGCATTTTGTTCCAGATAATTACGCCAATTTGTTCTTGGAGCGGTAGTAATTCCCCATTTCCCTTCATTGACGATCGTCCCGCTTCCTTGTTTTCTTATGATCCAGCCTAAAGCTACTAGCTCATCTAATGCATGAACGACTGTTGAACGATTCACGTTGAATAAATCAGCCAATTTTCTTTCCGAAGGTAAACGTTCCCCTGGAAGGAGGTCACCATTTTTTATGTATGAAAGAATCAGATCAATAATGCTGATATAAATAGGAACATTCTTTTCTTTTTTTAACGTCCACATGCTTATTCTCTCCTTTTTTGACGATCACTATTTGAATTTCTTTGTCTTTTAAAGCTGAAGATCAGATAACATTTCTTTTATCTGTAAAAATTTAGTTATCATACTTCTCGTCTTTCTCATTTTATATTACCCGGTATTTGATCATTCCATGATTTTTGGTGTTTGAAAAGGTCGTGGCTCTCTTTAGTTGGGCTGTACTTCTCAAAAATCAATTCATTTCGTTTTTTGTGTTTTTTACCAAAGTTACAACTCTTCCTTTGGTCACCTTGTACTGCTCAACATCAATTCTCTTCGTTCTTTGTGTTTCTTACGAAAGTTACAACTCTCCCTTCGATCACCTTGTACTAATTAACATCAATTCTCTTCGTTCTTTGTGTTTCTTACGAAGGTTACAACTCTCCCTTTGGTCGCCTTGTACTGTTCAACATCAATTCTCTTCGTTCTTTGTGTTTCACAGTAATTGGATGACCTGAAAATAACCCAATTGGCTGTTTTTGTCAACTTTGATTTGTTTTACAATACAGATATTAAATTGAATGTGAATTGAGGTTAGAAAATGATCAAAAAAGTATTGACAGTAGCAGGTTCTGATTCTAGTGGTGGAGCCGGTATTCAGGCGGATTTAAAAACCTTTGAAGAATATGGCACATTTGGTTTTTCTGCTTTGACAAGTATTGTGACAATGGATCCTGATGAGGGTTGGAGTCATTTAGTTACACCTATAGAACCTGATTTAGTTGAAAGACAGCTTAAAACGATTTTTGCAGGGGCACCACTTGATGCAATGAAAACCGGAATGCTGGGAACGATCGAAGCAATCGAAATTACTCGAAAGTATATTGATAATTTTCCAATGGAAAATATCGTTATCGATCCGGTAATGGCTTGTAAAGGAACAAGCGAGTTGCTACAGCCGGAAAATGTAGCTGCTATGGCTCGTTTACTTTTGCCTAAAGCAACTATCACTACACCTAATTTAGTAGAAGCTGGGATTCTTTCCGAAATGGGAGATCTGACTTCTGTTGAACAAATGAAAGAAGCAGCAAAAAAGATCCTAAACTTAGGACCTAAAAATGTTGTTATCAAAGGCGGACACCGTTTGAATACGGATAAAGCGATCGATTTGTTTTACGATGGCTCTGAGTTCACAATATTTGAAGAAGAACTTTTTGCCACTGATTTTAACCACGGCGCAGGCTGTACATTTGCTGCGGCTGTTACAGCTGGTCTTGCAAAAGGTTATTCTGTAGAAAAATCAGTTGCTTTAGCGAAAAAATTTGTAGCGGCTGCTATTAAAAATGGACAAAAAATCAATCCTTTCCTTGGTCATGTTTGGCACGGTGCTTATAACCATGCAGAAGACCGGATGAATGAAAAGTAGCAAAGGGAGACTTGTGATGACAAAACAACATTCAACGACCTCTATCGTTTTGATAGGTTTATTTACCGCTCTGACTGTTTTAGGTACGATGCTGAAAATTCCCTTGCCTACAGGGGCATTCGTTCATTTAGGCAACACTGTTTTACTATTGGCCGTTCTGTTGATCGGCTATAAAAAAGGTGCTTTAGCTGGCGGCTTAGGCTTTGCTATTTTTGATTTACTGAATGGCTTTGCTGCCGAAGCTCCCTATTTTATCTTAGAAAGCTTCATCGTTGGAGGAGCAGCAGCATTGATGATTCTTTTTTTCAAGCAAAACGTAGATACGATCAGTAAAATCATCGTAATTGCTAGCGTGACTGGTCTTGCTAAAATCATTATGACCCAACTAAAAAATACAGTGATGGGTCTGATGGCAGGAGCAAACTTTAATGTAGCTTTTGCCAGTGCTCTGTCCAAACTGCCAGCTACTTTAGTAAATGTCGCAACAACGATCATTATCGTAACGCTTGTTTACTTTCCATTAAAAAAAGCCATGTCGGCTATTTTTTCAAAGCAATCATTTTAGCTATTTAAAAGAAGTTGAACCGTAGTATTCAATTTCGAGAAAAAAGGGACGGTGTCATAACTTTATGAGTTATGACACCGTCCCTTTAACTTTTTATTCCTCACCGAAAATACTCTCCAAAATCCAAAAGAGTATCCCCGCTACTGGGAAAATTGTCCAAGCAGTTCCCCAATTCCCTAAGAAAAATCCTTGGAAAAAGAAAATTCCTGTTACGATAGGCCAATAAATTTTCTCTATGGTTTGCAGCCAACTTGGCATTTTTTTGTTTCGTTCCGCAGCGGCTTTAGGTCCTGGTTTATCCTCATCAGAAACAAAATAGGTCTGATCGATCATATTAGTAAAACTACCCATGATCACACCGCCAAAAATAAGAAAGAAAACACCAAAGGAAGCAATTGCGAACATACCGCCGACACCAATAAATTCATTTGCCTCTGAAAAATCAGTCAAAGACAGAAAGACAATCGGAATGATCGATAAAATACACAAGGAAACACCAATCACAATACAAAAAACAAATGAACGCTGAAACTGCTCTTTTCTTTTTTTCACTGCATTTTTAACTTGTAAAGAAATAAATCGATCATCCAGCTTCTTATTTGAATTCGTCATACTTGTTCCTGCGATAATAAATAACGGTACCCCAATGGCTGCCCCAACGAATAGAAACAACAGACCAAATCCCATACTTTCTGTACTTTCTGTTATTCCAGCCGAAGCAAAACAAAGTGCCGCTCCCAGCATGATCAACATAACACCTATGCCAATCAACGTCGCTCCTCTGTGTCTGACGCTCAAGAAATCATTCGCTTCTTCAAGAGTGATTTCATCGATTTCATAGCCTTTTTCATCAATGTATTCTTGCTTGATATTCATTTCATCCAGCAACTCATCAATTGAACCAAATCCGGCAATCACACTGCCAATGGCTTCGTTTTCAGATTTCCCCTGACTTTTTAAATCTTCATAGCGATCCTCGGCATTCGCCAACAAATCCTCTTTCAATTGTTTCGTTTGGCTTGTTTCAACTACTCCAAGAAATAAGCTGTCGATATAGTCTTTGATTGTTTTCATTATTTTTCCTCCTTAGGTCATCTCGCTTAGTCGATAAAACGTTCGACAACTTTCTTAGTCAGCTGCCATTCCGCTATTTTTTCTGCTAAATATTCTTTTCCATCTTGGGTGATTTTATAGTAAGTCCTCTTTTTCCCGTGAGTTACCTGTCCAGGAAACGATGTGATGAATCCATTTTTTTCCAGCCGATTGAATGCTGAATACAATGTTGTTTCTTTAATCGAATAGTTGTTATCGGAAATTTCAGTGATTCGCTTAGAGATAGCGTATCCGTAAGAATCGCCTTCTTGTAAAACAGATAAAATGAACGTATCGTTGTATCCTCTAATTGCGTCGCTGCCGATCATTCAATCACCTCCAAATTACTTCATCTAACGTACTACGTCTGTCGTTGTAATTATCATATCACTATTACTACGACAGGTAAAGTAAAATATGTAAAAAAATACTGAGAAAGAGCATATTCGCTTTTTCTCAGTATTTTTATCTAGCATCTGCTCTTTAAAAACGCAAAGTTCTTACGAGTAGATAGCTCTATTCTGTTTCTAAATGGTATCTCCATTAAAAATCGAATTCTTCACAATAACATAATCGACTTTACGAATCGCTTCTAGATCTCGACCGCCTGAATATGAAATCGAAGATTGTAAATCTTGCTGCATTTCAACTAACGTATCAACTAAGCTTCCTTTATGTTGAATCCAGATTTTTTTCCCTTCGACGTTCTTTTTCTCGCCTTTTTGGAACTCTGATGCACTACCAAAATATTCCTTATAAACGACACCATTCTCCACTTTTGTTTCTCCCGGAGATTCTTCATGTCCAGCAAATAATGAACCGATCATGACCATTGTCGCACCAAAACGAACTGATTTTGCAATATCTCCCGGCGTTCTGATCCCGCCATCCGCAATGATCGGTTTTCTAGCTGCTTTGGCACACCAACGTAATGCTGCTAATTGCCAGCCGCCAGTCCCAAAGCCTGTTTTGATTTTAGTAATACAGACTTTTCCTGGTCCGATTCCGACTTTTGTCGCATCTGCTCCAGCATTTTCCAACTCACGGACTGCTTCAGGTGTCCCCACGTTACCTGCAATTACAAAGGTCTTTGGTAAGTGCTTTTTTAAATGTTGAATCATATTGATCACCGCATTTGAATGACCATGAGCAATATCGATCGTTACATAATCCGGAACTAAGTTACGTTGAGCTAATTCTTCAACAAACTGGTATTCTCCTTCTTTCACGCCAACACTGATCGAAGTGATCAACCCTTTAGCTTGCATTCTCTCAATAAAAGGAATTCGTGCACTTTCATCAAAACGGTGCATGATATAAAAATAGTTATTTTCAGCTAAAAATTCTGCGATTTTGTCATCCACGATCGTTTGCATATTCGCCGGTACAACTGGCATTTTAAAGCTATGGTCTCCTAGCTTCACTGTTGTATCACATTCTGAGCGACTATCCACGATACATTTATTCGGGATCAACTGGACATCTTCGTAATCAAAAACTTTCATACTTTACTGCCTCCTAGCAAGTTCAATTAAAAATACGCAAAAACACGAACATTAGAATCCTTATCGTTCGTATTTCACAAGCGCCTATGCTAATTTACACTATAACCATTTGAAAGTCAAAGGTAAAAGACGAAAAATACAAAACAACTCATCGAATGTTCGTGTTTTATTCAATTATCTAATCAATTAAGCTGTGCTGCCTCACCAGAATCCATTTGTGTTATCTCTTCCGGCTTTGCTGATTTTTCAGAAGGCAGTAACCGATTCAGGAGAATCGCTGCGATCGAAGCCGTTGCAACAGATGAACCGAATAAATATTGTAAAAATTGCGGTAATGATTGAATAAACTCTTCAGGAATCAAGGTCAATGCTAACGTTAAAATCATCGGAATCGCGATCACATACATTTCTTTTTCATTGATCTCCACTTCCTTGATCACTTTGATACCACTGATTGAAATAATCCCGCACACAATAACAAATACTCCACCAATGACAGGAGATGGAATAGACGAAATCAATGTAGATAGCTTTCCAGATAAACCAAAAACAACAAACCAAGCACCAGCAGCTACAAACACTTTTTTACTAGCTACGCCAGTAATTGAAATAATTCCAGCATTTGTTGAATATCCAGTAACGGGGGTCGTTCCCAGTAACGAAGCAATCAAACAACCGATCCCCTCACCAACAACTCCTCGATTGATATTTTCATCTGTCAATGGTTCTTCACAGACATTACTGACCGCAAACCACGTACCTGTCGTTTCAGCCATCAACACAACATAAATAATGACCATTGTTAAAATCGAAGATAAATCAAATGAAAAACTGAAATCAACAAAAGGCAAACTAGGAACGCTGATCAATGATGCTTTTGAAACTGCTGATAAATCTAGTACACCCATCATTTCAGCTGCGAAAGAGCCAATGATCAATGCTAATATCACAGATGAGATTCGAAAAATCCTGCCTTTACCAGGAAAACGTGACCCGATCATAGCAAACAAAATAAGAGAAGCTGCTGCAATGATAGCCAACAATATATTTTGCCCTAAATCACCAGACGCGTTGAAAACATTGTCGTTTAAAGCCACAGGCATCAAAGATAAGCCTACGATAAAAATGATCGTTCCTCCCACAATCGGTGGCACGAAAGCTTTGATCAAACGATTGAAAATGCCTGTAAGTCCTAAAATGATCACAAGTATGGCACCGATCAGACCAGCTCCCAAAACAGTTCCCCAGCCTTGACCATTTTGACTATTTGCAAAGTAAATACCAGCTACTGCACCGATTGGGATAAAAGACGGCCCTTGCGCTACAGGTAATTTCATACAAAAATAAGATTGAATGATCGTTGCCAGTCCTGCTGCAATAAAGGTAGACTGAATCAATGCTGATGATTCTTTTGTAGTTAAACCAATAATTGAAGCAATAATAAATGGAACGACATAAACATCCATCGCTAACACATGCTGAATGCCCAAAAGCAAAGACTGCCCTATAGAAAGTTCATCATTCGGACCAACTGTCAATGCTGATTTTTTAGAGTGTGATTCTGACATCTTATTTTTCTTCCTTTCGTTGTTCAACTGTTTTGTCGTAAACTTTTCTAGCTTGGACCCACACTTCTTGAATACATTCAGGACGAGACAAATATATAATCTTTTGGAATACATCCAATAAAGGTTCTGTTTCAGAAAAAATCGGCAGCCCTTTCGTTGTAACAAATTGAACATCCCAAGCATAATCAACGGCCAACTTGCCAATCGGAAGACTCAATGATTCACCGCCACCTGCAGTAGCTAAATAGAACGCCTCATTTAACGTTAAACTAGAGCCTTTCACGCCACGTTTATCACTACAGCAATCTTTATCTACTCCATCTTCTAACATTCGAGAAGAAATAACTGCCTGTTTGATATTGTCAAATAAGCTTGGAGAGAAACCGCCAGATATGTCACTCCCTAACCCTACCTTTACCTGATACTCATTGAGCAATTTGGCAACTGGTGTCACCGCGTTACCAAAGTAAGCATTAGAGATAGGGCAATGAGCAACTGCTGTCCCTTTTTCAGCAAATAACTGCATGTCTTCATCAGAAAGAAAGCCGCAATGAGCCATAACCGCTTTTTCACTAAGTAAACCAAATTCGTTTAGTGCAACTGCATCATTTTTACCAAAGCGTTCCTTAACATAGTCATGAGCCCAATCACTTTCACTGCAGTGGGATTGAATATGGACATCATATTTTGCAGCTAAAGCACCTAATCCTTCTAAGGACTTATCTGTACAACTAGGAATGAACCTTGGCGTAACAACTGGATAGACTCCTTGCGGCGTATGCTTGTTAAGTTCCAACACTTCCTGAATAAACGCTTCTGTCTCGGCAATCGCCACTTTAGCATCATCGTCGCGATAGTAGTCAGGATTTTGTTCAGGATCATCCATGACAACCTTTCCAACTAGACCTCTTTGCCCTTTTTCACTGCAGATTTCTGCTAAACGAAGACTTGCTTTTTGATGAACCGTAGCAAAATATAAAGCTGTCGTCGTACCATTTTTCAATAATTGTGAGACTAAATCTGAATACACTCGGTCCGCAAATGCCTGATCAGAAAACTTCGCCTCTAGCGGAAACGTATAAGTATTCAGCCATTCATACAAAGGAAGATCTAATGCTGTTCCTGCTTGTGCCCATTGAGGCGCATGAATATGGAGATCGACGAAGCCTGGTAAAATATATTGATCCGATGCCAACTCCTGCAATCGTCCTTTTGCTGAATATTCTTGGATCGTCTCTTTGTAGCCTGCATCATCTGGCTGAATGATCTTTGCAATCAGCCCATCTTCTGAAATACAAAATAACGAATCTTGTAAAACCTCTACATTTTTTTGGTCACGACTAGTGAACGCCGTTCCTTTTACAACAAATTTAAACAAATCAGCTACCCCTTCCATAACAATACCAACACATTATATATTATTATTCGTCTTTATTCCATATTTTTTTATAAAAAAATACGAATTAAGTTGATAACTAACAAAACACGAACTTTATTTCGGTGGACAAAAAATAAAAGTAGCATTAATCGAATATTTTCGCTTTATACCATTCTTTATATCTAAATAAATATTTTCTTCAATCCTATACTATGCCACATGTCAAAATATAAAATCCTTCAAAAAAATACTTCCGACTTTTGATTCTTTATGAAATTGCGTTATACTTAAATGAGAGAAATTGTGAATTAGGAGGCTACAAACTATGTTAACTATCGAACGTATCCTGACAGGTGTCATTCAGGAAAATTGCTATTTGATCTATAATGAAGAAAATCTTTTGATCATCGATCCAGGTGCAGAAGCAGAACGAATCATTTCCTTGATCAAAAAAACAGAGAAAAAACCGATCGCTATTTTACTTACACATACACATTATGATCATATCGGAGCTGTTGAGGAGTTGCGCCATCATTATCATATCCCCGTATATGTAAGCCCGCTTGAACAAGAATGGTTATCGAACCCTGTTTTAAATCTATCTGGATTAGGTAGACATGATGATATTGCAGATATCGTGGTTCAACCTGCGGAAATGGAATTTGAAATGACTGACTATGAACTTGGGGGAATCAAATTTTCTGTTGTGCCAACCCCTGGTCATTCCATTGGAAGTGTTAGTTTGATATTTGATGATTTTGTCGTAACCGGAGATGCTTTATTCAAAGGAAGTATCGGCCGAACTGATTTGCATACAGGCGATATGGAACAGCTGCTTCACAGCATTAGAACCTATCTTTTTACTTTGCCTGATGAATTCCCAGCTTACCCAGGACATGGCGATGCGACAACGATCGAGCATGAGAAGAAAACCAATCCTTTTTTCAATTAAAATAATCTACTAGGAGGACGTACCATGAACAAACCAACGGTGCTATACATTATCCGCCACGGGAAAACTATGTTCAATACGATTGGTCGGACACAAGGATGGTCGGACACACCTTTGACAAAAGAAGGTGAAAAAGTCATCCACGCTTTAGGTATCGGATTAAAAGACATCCCTTTTAAAGAAGCCTATTCTAGTGACAGCGGCCGTGCAATGCAGACTGCCCGTATTATTTTACAAGAGCATTCAAAAGGAGCCGCAATTCCTTATGCTACAGACAGCCGTATTCGGGAATGGTGTTTTGGTTCTCTAGATGGCGGCTATGATGGTGAATTATGGGGGGTCGTTCCACGAATATTAGCTTTTAAAAATTATGAAGACATGATGACCAATCGGATCAGCTACAAAGACTTAGCGGAGGCAATCATCGCAGCAGATACAGCCGATTGGGCAGAACCCTATGATAAAATCAAAGAACGTGTTTGGAGCGGATTTGAAGATATTGCCCATAGAAGAGAAAAAGATGGCGGTGGAAATGTTATGATCGTTTCTCACGGCTTGACGATTTCATTCTTGCTGTCTTTAATCGATTCAAGCTTGCCAATGCAGATCGGTCTGGAAAATGGCAGTGTAACTAAATTGATTTATGAAAATGGTCGATTTACGATCGATACAGTCAATGACATCCATTATATCGAAGATGGCCAAAAACAATCATCGAACAACTAAAAAGGTTTGGCGGAACATAACTCTTCCGCCAAACCTTTTACTAATCAAACTTTGTACCTTTTTAAAATCTCAACGGCTCCCCTAGAGTGCTGGATTTTTTCTAGTGTTTTATCATAATTTTTTGCTCCATAAGCAAAGAACAGCACATCTACGACATAAAGCTGTGCAGTCAAAGAAACTGTAGCAGCACTTCTTAAAGGCGCTTCCTCCCCTTTGGGCGTCAATAATAAAATTTTACTTTTTTGAGCTAAATCAGATTCTCTATCTGCTGTCAAAGCAACGACTGGCAGTCCTTTTTCAATCGCTAATTCTGCCAATGCATTGGTTTCAGGATTTGTTCCAGAATTTGAAATACCAATAAATAAGCCTTTCAATTGATTCGTTCCTAAAGCAGAGGCGAACAAATGAAGATCCATCGTAAAGAAAACACTTAAACCTAGTCGGGTAAATTTTTGATAAATATCTTGTGCTACAAGCGATGAAGCACCTAATCCATAGACAAAGACGATCTCTGATTCTTCTACTTCACTAACTGCCCGATCGATTGCTTCAACTTCTAAATGTTCATTCGTTCGTTCTAGAACATGAACCAATCGATGCTGCAGCTTCTCTTTTATCGCAGCTGTCGTTTCTCCATTTTCGACCTCTGTATACATCTGTGTATCGACCGCGCCAAGGTTAGCTGATAACTGTAGCTTTAAATCGGTAAAGCCGTTGACTTCGATCGAACGGCAAAAACGAATGATCGCTGCCGGACTTGACCCAGATTTTTTCGCCAACTCTTGTGCACTTAAAGTAATTACTTCATTTGTGTTAGTTAAAATATATTCAGCAACTTTTTGTTCAGATCCTGGGAGTGTTTTCAAATGATCCTGAATCGTTAAAATAATGTTTTGCTGCATGATATTCATACCCTTCTTCCTACTCAAACTTTTTTCAAGATGCACTTGATAATACATTTCTACAAGGAATAGTATAACAGAAAAGACTTGCCTATGTTGCATAAGAATCTAAAAAAGCAAGCCTGATGAGCAAATTTTCCAAACAAAAAATCAACTGTTTTATTATAGTTAGCAATAGATGCTATCTAATAAAAACAGCTGATTTCTATACAATCGAACGATCTAATCGACTGTTTTATTTATTTTCTTGAAGATCCTTTGGAATACCAAAGAAGAATGTTGCAACAAAGCCGCCAGCATATGCAGCCAATAATCCTAACACATAAGCAAGCCATTGGTTATTAGCGATCAGCGGGATCAAAGCTGCACCACTTGGACCGATCGCAATTGCCCCAACATTGCCGAAAGCTCCGATTACCGCACCACCGATTCCTCCGCCAACACAGGCTGTGATAAACGGACGACCTAAAGGTAAAGTAACCCCATAAATCAACGGTTCACCGATTCCTAAAATCCCAACAGGTAATGCTCCTTTAATCATCTCAACTAACTGTGCATCTTTTTTGCAACGAATCCATAAGGCTAAAGCTGCTCCTACTTGACCTGCTCCTGCCATAGCTAATATCGGTAATAGTAATGTCATTCCTGTTTGATTGATCATTTCAATATGGATCGGGGTCAAGATTTGATGTAATCCAAACATAACCATCGGCAAGAATGTCGCTCCTAGGGTAAATCCTGCTAAAATCCCGCCTTTTTCCAAGACTACATTGATCACACCTACTAAGCTATTGGAAATCAAGCCTGCGATCGGCATGATCAAGAAAATCGTTATCAATCCAATGACCAATAAAGAAACCGTTGGTGTGACAATAATATCGATAGAATCAGGAATGATTTTATGCAATTGCTTTTCTACTAATGAAAGTAACCAAACTGCAAAAATAACCCCAATAATACCACCTTGTCCAGCAGATAACGTACCACCGTTTAAAATATTTGGCAGCGGCGCCTCTGGATTCATCCCAGTTAACATCGTTACAGCACCAATTACTCCACCAAGCGCTGGTGTTGCTCCAAATTCGCTCGCACTGTTGATCCCTGTATATAAAGCTAAATAAGCAAAAATCCCGTTTTTGATGATATTCAATACATCAATATACTGCTGCCAAGAGTCACCGATCGTTCCTGCAACCAGTAAATTAGACATAACAGCGGCTATTCCTCCAATGATTCCGGCACCAACAAATGCAGGAATCAGCGGAACAAAAATATTAGAGATCGATTTCAATACTTTTTTAAAGCCTGAAGTGCTTTTATTTTTCTCTTTTTGGGCAGCCTTTACTTCAGCCGCTTTTTCTTCTACTAATTGTTTGCCTGACAGCTTATTTGGAAATGGCTCACCAAGCTTAACACCTGCCATGTCCACCATTTCTTGAGCAACTTTATTTACCGTCCCTGGTCCGATCACGACTTGTAAGGTATCGTCTTCTACAACGCCCATTACACCATCGATCTTCTTCAACTCGTCAAGCTTTACTTTATCATAATCCCGTATATCCATTCGAACTCTTGTCATACAATGACGCAATTTCAACACATTTTCCTGTCCGCCAACTTCTTCATAAATTTCCCTTGCCAAACGTTTTACTTTCTCTTCTGACACAGTCATTTCCCCCTTAGTTTTCCCTTAAATTGTATTTTTGATAAAATGATTGCCCTGAATCAATTTTGTTTCAGCCTCTTCTTTTGAGGAGTTTGTCAATAACATCACGATAGCCAGTTTGACATTTTCATCCGCTTTGATGAAATAGTCAGCGGCTGTTTGATAGTCGCAAGTTGTCGCTTCCATAATGATACGCTTAGCACGTTCCACTAATTTTTCATTTGTTGGTTTCACATCCACCATTAAGTTGTTATACACTTTACCAATTCCGATCATTGAAACCGTCGATAACATATTTAAAATCAATTTTTGTGCTGTTCCAGATTTTAGACGTGTGGAACCTGTTAAAAATTCAGGCCCTGCATCAACTTCAATAGGAAAGTCAGCATAACGGCTGATTTCAGCATGTTTGTTGCAAGAAACCGAAACTGTTTTTGCACCAATAGAAGCCGCATACTCCAATCCTCCAATTACATAAGGAGTACGGCCGCTAGCTGCAATTCCAACAACGACATCTTTATCAGTTAGTTGAATCTCGATTAAATCTTCCTGTCCAAATTCCTTAGAATCTTCTGCACCTTCCACAGCAATCGTCATCGCCTTTTGCCCACCAGCGATCAAACCTTGCACCATTTCAGGATCTACACCAAATGTCGGCACACACTCTGCCGCATCCAATACACCTAAGCGGCCGCTTGTGCCTGCCCCCATATATATCAAACGTCCATCTTTTTTGAAAGCATCAATAATCACGTGAACAGCTGGTTCGATTTGCGGAAGTGCTTCACTAACTGCAATAGCTACCTTTTGATCTTCTTGATTCATTTTTATCAACGCTTCTTCTACAGTCATTTCATCTAAATTCATTGTTTCTTGATTTCTGCGTTCTGTTGTCAGTTTTTCTAAATTCATCTTATAATGTCCCCTTATCTATCAATTTAAATTTACGACCTGCGGCGATCCTTTTTATTAGCGCTTGATCTTCAGTGACTACTCGTGCCACCACATTGACTTTTTTATCTGCAGGCAATGTTTTTTTTGTCAATTGAATTTCACCCATATAGCGGCCGTATTCTGAATTATCGATGGTCACACTGCCCAATGATCGTACAATCGATGCTTCTGGTACGATCGTGTCTATTTTCTTAAAGCGAGCATCTGCACTGCGAATGACTTCTCTCGCGTCATCTTGGCGATTCACATGCTCTCCTAAAATCGATGAATAGTAGCGGCTGCCCATATCAATAACTTCCAAAACCAGTTCACCTTGGCTCAAATATAGCTCCAATTGCCGCATCGTACGTTTAGAAATCATTGGATCGCCAATATAGACACCGTCAACTGCGAATCGCTCTTTCAATTCGATCATAGTCGCTAAAGGATGTTCATGACGATGTTTTTCTAAAGTTGGCAACCCCATGAACAAAGGACCACGTAATTGAGCATCCCCTGGTGCAAAAGCAAAGACTTTAAAGCCTGATGCCTTCAACCATTCATTTTTTTCAGAGAAAAAAGAACTGCCTAAGCCAGTCTCTGGTCTCGGATAATAATTATGCCACGCTTCAAAATTTGAAAAATCGGCTTCATATCGTTTGAGCTCAGCAACATCTTTTGATGTAATCGTGCTGGCATTTAAGCCGACATCCATAACATGTGATACTTGAGCGATTTTTTGATTAGAAATCGCATAATCCATACGTAATCCAGTCACACCGATGGCAATAATTTCTTCCAAACGTTCAAAAGAAAAACCAGCGCGGTTTAAGGCTTCACCAGAGATATCGACCATTAGCTTCATTCCATTTTTAGAAGCAATCTCACCTAATACTCTTAGTCGTTGTGCGTACAATTCACTATTGTCTTCAGGAATATGCAAAGAAGTAAATATTCCTTTTACTCCAATGCAGCTCATTTCTTGTATATAAGTTTGCGTCTCTTTTGTTAGGTCTTCACCAAGAAAAACTGATATCCCATACATATCCATCTGCTCCTCTCTAACACGCTTTCATTATAATTCTTTTGAAATAAAATTTCAAGTTAAATATTTATTTTGTTTATAAAACGGAATTTTTTTTCAAAGAGTACATAAAAAAATAGAACAAACAACAGTGAATTGTCTGTTCTACTTGATGAAATAATATTTCACTCTTTATGCCTTTGCACTACCTACTATCTCTCCAGCAGTGACCTGTCCTGTCTTTGTTAGATCAAATTTTTTCACAGCATCCATATTGGTAATAACGACCACCATATCGGTTGCTTTACCAGCTGAAATGATTTTTTCTAGATCAACCGTCGCAATCAATGTTCCTGGTACAACCTTTGTTCCTTCCGTCACCTTGATAGAAAACGGTGCACCATTTAATTCTACTGTATCGATCCCCATATGCAGTAAAACTTCCAGTCCATTAGCCATTTTCATCCCAACTGCATGTTTTGTCTGAAATACGCTCAAAATTTTCCCTTCGATCGGTGCATAAATTTCCCCAGTTTCCGGAAGAACTGCAAAGCCATCACCCATCATTTTTTGTGAAAATACCGGATCGTTTACTTCAGTGATAGGAATTACTTTCCCTGTTGCTACTGCATATAGTGTTTCATTTACTTGTGATGGTTCTTTCTTTTTTAAAAATCCAAACATTATTTATTTTCCTCCAATTTTATGAATAGTAATAGTATAGAAAATTCTTAAAGTAAATACAACCACCAATCGCTGATTCTAATTTTTTCTAACGTCACATAATTGTTAGTTGGTTTTTTTCATTCAAAAAGGTATAATATTAGTGATTTTATTATTTTTACATTGAAAGGATTGAACCTATGCTTTTATCAAATTTATGGAAAGCAATTATTTTAGGGATTATTGAAGGAGTTACCGAGTGGCTGCCGATCAGTAGTACCGGTCACCTGATCCTAGTTGATGAATTTATTAAGATGAATCTTAGCGCTGATTTTATGGAAATGTTCAATGTCGTGATCCAACTAGGAGCGATCATGGCCGTTGTCGTTCTTTATTTTCATAAGTTAAACCCCTTCTCTCCTCAAAAAGATGAGAATGAAAAGCGAGATACTTGGCTCTTATGGACAAAAGTCCTTGTGGCTACTGTACCAGCTGGAATCATTGGTATTTTGCTAGATGATTGGCTGGAAGCGAAATTTCACAATTTCTTTACTGTTTCTCTTATGTTGATCATTTATGGTGTTGCTTTCATCATTATCGAGAAAAGAAACAAAACACGCGAACCAAAATGCAGCGATCTGAACAGTTTCACATACAAAGCTGCCGCAATCGTTGGTTTTTTCCAAGTTTTATCATTAATTCCTGGAACTTCACGCTCAGGTGCAACTATCTTAGGTGCGATTCTAATTGGCGCTTCGCGATTCGTTGCAACCGAGTTTTCATTTTTCATGGGAATTCCTGTCATGTTTGGTGCTAGTTTCTTGAAAATCATTAAATTTATTGCAAAAGGCAACTCATTCAGTTTTAATGAGACTGTTGTTTTATTAACAGGTTCTATCGTTGCTTTTGTCGTTTCGATCATCGTGATCAAGTTCTTATTGAACTACTTGAAACGTAATGACTTTACCGTTTTTGGTTGGTACCGAATTATTTTAGGTGTTCTACTAATTAGCTATTGGCTATTTTCTTGATTGTTCATACTGTACAGCTAGCTAACGTAATTGAAGCACAGCATAATAGCTACTTTTGCTTCCAATATCTGTTTGCTTTTAAAGGGACTAAGTTGTAACTCTTAGAGTTATTTCTTAGTCCTATTTTTTGTTACTTAAAATGATAATGATTATCACTCTTAATTAGAATTAATATATTTAAAAAATAAGGTAAAACCCTAATAAAAATAGGTTTCACCTAAATGATAATCACTATCATTCTCATTTAGGATATTTCATTATCAATTAGAATCAGTTTATGTTATGCTCTTATTGAGGAGTGATGAAAATGAAACTTTCAAAAGAAAAAAAAGCAATTCTATCTACTATTTTATGTCTTATTTTTATGATTGCAGGTTTTATGTTAGAAAAATCAGGTGCTACTTTTTATCCGATCATTTTTATTTTAGCTATTGTTTTCGGTGGATTTAAACAAACAAAAGAGGGCTTGATCAGCACTTTTGAAGACAAACATTTGAATGTAGATTTATTGATGACCCTAGCTACTATTGGTGCTTGTATCATTGGAAATTGGTTTGAAGGAGCAATGTTGACGTTTATCTTTTGTCTGAGCGGCGCCCTTGAAGAATACACGACAAACAAAAGTAAAAAAGAAATTGCCAGCTTGATGAATTTACAGCCAGAGACTGCTTTACTATTTGAGAATGGAAAAACAACAGAAGTATCTGTCGATACATTAGAAATCGGAGATACATTACTCGTTCCAAAAGGTTCAAGTATTCCGATCGATGGTCAATTAGCTGCCGGAACATCGACCATTGACGAAGCGGCGATCACAGGAGAATCTGTCCCTGTTGAAAAAAGTGCCTCAGATTTATTATTTGGAGGAACAATCAACCTTGGTGAAGCTTTCACAATGACGGTTACAAAAAATAGTGAAGATACTCTATTTGCCAAAATCATTCGATTGGTCGATGAAGCACAAAATACCCCTTCTCAAACAGCAAGCTTTATTGAAAAATTAGAAAACACTTATGTAAAAATTGTATTGATCACTATTCCTCTAATGATTTTGATTCCTTATTTCTTTTTGGGCTGGTCTTGGAACGAAAGCTTTTATCGTGGAATGGTATTACTCGTTGTCGCTTCCCCTTGTGCATTGGTCGCTTCGGCAACACCTGCCACTTTGGCTGCCATCTCAAATGGTGCTAGAAATGGCGTCCTATTCAAGGGCGGTGTCTATTTAGAGAACTTAGCAGCATTAAAAGCAGTTGCTTTTGATAAAACTGGAACTCTGACAAAAGGGAAACCTATTGTAACAGATGCTATATTTCTGAGTGACAAACAAAAAGCAATCGATATTTTAGTCGCAATGGAGCGTCACTCTACTCATCCGCTTGCACAAGCAGTGATCGACCGTTTCGATGAAGAAAGCACCACTCATTATGAACAACTTGATGTCAAAAACGTTGTAGGTTTCGGAATGGAAACTACAATCAATTCTACAGTCTGGCGATTAGGGAAAATTTCTTTTGCGGATACTTCTTCAATCACATCAGACATTTTAGAGCAAATTGAACAACTACAAGCAGATGGTAAAACAGTCATCTATCTCTTTGAAGGAGAAACGATCGTTGCCTACCTTGGATTGTTAGATGTTCCAAAACCAGAAGCAAAATCGATCATTACTTATTTTAAACAAGTCGGTGTTCATACGACGATGATCACTGGAGATCAAGAAAGAACTGCTGCTGCAGTTGCAAATGAACTAGAAATCGATGAAATTCATGCAAACTGTTTACCAGAAGATAAGACAATTCTTATCAAACAACAAAAAGAACGTTACGGTGTTAATGCAATGGTTGGGGATGGCATCAACGATGCTCCCGCTTTAGCTAATGCAGCGATCGGTGTTGCAATGGGCGGCGGAACGGATATTGCAATGGATGTCGCAGATGTCGTTTTGATGCAAAATGATTTAGAAAAACTACAGATGAGTCATTTGCTTTCAAAAAAATTAAAACGAATCGTCATGCAAAATATATTATTTTCAGCCTTTGTCATTTGTCTTTTAGTTCTTTCAAATTTTTTCCAAATCATCAGCCTTCCTTTAGGAGTGATCGGCCATGAAGGAAGCACGATTTTGGTAATTTTAAATGGTTTGAGATTACTTAAGACGATTCCGATCGAGCACATAAAAACCAAAACACAAACACCATTAAAGTCACTAAATTCATATAATCGTAGTGAATCAAGTATTTAAAATAGACAAAAAAAGAGCTACTCATTGCTGGATGAGTAGCTCCTTTTTTATCTACCTCTAATAACTCCTTACTCCCATTCTTCAAGAAATTCTTTAAGAAAGTTTTCCAAAAATTCTTGTCGCTGCTTTCCTATTTTTTTAGCATAGGGCGTATTTAAACGATCGTTCAATAGTAGAATTTTCTCATAAAAATGATTGATTACTGTACTTTCTTCCCTGTACTCTGATTTATTTTGCAATAATCTTGGCTTAATAGCAGGGTCATAAATTTTATTTCCTTTGTGCCCACCATAATAAATGGTTCGGATGATCCCGATCGCTCCCATTGCATCCAGCCGATCAGCATCTTGAACGATTTGTCCTTCTACGCTTAATTCCATTTTCTTTCCTTCAAGTTCCTGGCTGAATGAAAGGTTTTTAATGATATAAAGGATATGCTCGATCTTCTCAACAGGAACACCATTCACTTGTAAAACTTCTTTAATCTCTTGATATGCTTTTTCCTGATCCTCAACAAGCTTTTCATCAGCAACATCATGAAGATATGCTGCAGCTACTACGACAAATTCATCACACGCTTGTGTTTGTATGATTTTTTGTGCATTTCGGACGACACGCTCTATATGGTCCATGCCATGACCACTTTGATCCTCTTTCAATTTTGATCGAACAAACGCTTTGATCACATCTATTGTCTGCATATCCATCTAAAATCCTCCTAATCGCTCAAAAAAAGGCTGAAACAAATTCGATTTATCCCAACCTAACACTGTATTTCATTTAACTATTCTTTATGACCAATCCTCCAATAACATCTACGACTGATTCACTTGCATTCAGTAAATCTTCCAATTGATCATAAACGTTTTTCCAGCGAATCACTTCAATCGGATTTTCTTCATTTGTAAATAAATCTTTCAGAGATTCACTGTAAAGCTTATCAGCTTTGCCTTCGATCTCACTGACTTCATCCATCATCGTTCGTAATGTTTTAGAATTTTTGAACTTGGCAAACTCTTTTGTCGCCGTTAAAACTCCGGCTGTAGCTTCTAAAGCATAGGTAATAAATACCATTGCATTTTCTTTCAGTTCCTTAACGACTAAACTGCTCAATAAATAAGCAATGCTATTGATTGTATCCAGCACATCATCTAGTCGTTCTGTGATTTCAACAATGTCTTCCCGATCGATAGGTGTGATGAAAGAAACATATAATTCACTTAAAATTTGTTTAACGATTTGATCGCCTTCACGCTCCAGATCATGGATTTTTATTGCTTCTTTTTCTAAATAATCCAAAGAATAATTAATCGCGATCATTTCTAAGATCTCTGCTGCCTGATGGGCATTTCTCGCGAGATGCTCCAACTCTCCAAAATAGTCAAATTGTTTCTTTCTTGCCATTTTACTCTCTCCCTTAGCTTAACTCTCTATCGTTATTGGTTTTGTTTTCTATTTTTATGTTCGATCAAAATAGGGCTACAAACAACTTAGCCATGATAAAAGCGATCAGACCACAACCCGGAAATGTTAAAACCCAGGCAATCAGCATTTCTTTTACAATTCGCCAATCTACGCTTGACACGCGTTTTGAAGCACCTACCCCCATGATCGCAGTCGTTTTTGTATGTGTCGTAGAAACTGGAATACCAGCAATTGAAGCAGCAAATAAGCATACTGCCGTACTTAAATCAGCAGCAAAGCCTTGGTAACGTTCTAATTTTACCATATCCATCCCAACGGACTTGATGATCCGCATACCACCAACTGAAGTTCCGATCCCCATCGTTACAGAACATAAGACCATGACCCAAATAGGAATAATGAAACCCGCTCCAGATTTTTCAGCAAGATTATTGTAATATAATCCCAGCATAAAAACCCCCATAAATTTTTGACCATCTTGAGCACCATGCAAAAAAGCATTAGCTCCAGCACCAAACGCCTGACCATAGGTGAAAAATTTATCCGCTGTTCTTCTGGCAACACCTCTGAAAAGGATTACAATCAACTTCGTTACGATAAAACCGCCACCAAAGCCCATAACGGTTGACACCACTAATCCAACCAATACTTTTGTCCATTCAGACCCATTAACCGCTCCAATACCGCCTAAAGCCATTGCAGAACCAGTCAAGCCCGCGATCAAAGCATGGCTTTCACTTGTTGGTATACCAAAATACCAAGCCGCAACCGACCAAACAACGATTGAAAACAAAGAGGCTGCTAGTGCTACCTGAGAAGCATTTCCCTGTGCATCGAAACTGACGATATTACTAATTGTTTCCGCTACCTGAGCGTTGAAATACGTCATAACTAATGCACCTAAAAAATTCATTACTACTGCCATCCAAATCGCTACATTTGGCTTCAACACACGGGTCGAGACAGCGGTTGCAATTGCATTCGGTGCATCTGTCCAACCATTAACAAAGATAACTCCCATCACTAGCGTAACCGTAATCACTAAAGCAATATTCACTATGACACCCCACCATTTCATTTTTCATCTGTAATAATATCATATAATTTGTTAAAAGTATCCATTTTTTCATATATGCCCTGTTTTATCCCTACAAATACATTAAATTTACTGTTAAGGAAAAAAACTTGTCATCTTTTTATTGCAATGACAGTTTGGATTAGGTATAATGATTAGTGTTGAATTACATATGGATATTCCTGTGTAAGACCTTATTTTATCGGAGGTGAAAGAAATGCCAAATATTGAATCTGCAATTAAACGTGTACGTACTAACGCAAACGCGAATGCTCAAAATTCATCTCAAAAGAATTCTATGCGTACAGCAATCAAGAAATTTGAAGATGCTGTAGCTACAGGTGCTGATAACGCGGATGAGCTATATAAAGAAGCTGCTAGAGCTGTGGACATGGCTGAATCAAAAGGATTGATCCATAAAAACAAAGCGAGCCGCGACAAATCTCGTCTAAGCAAAAAATTAGCAAAATAATGAATTTGCAGAAGCTGGCTACATGGTCAGCTTCTTTTTTTGCACCAAAAGAGTGCGAAACAAAACGAAGAAATCCATTTTGTCTCGCACTCTAAAACGTAATAAATGATGGGTAAAAATCAGATTCTTCTACAATTCTCTAAAAATAAAAGCATATTGTACTATTTTCATACCAATTGAAGCCTAATCGACTTTTGTCTTTGCTTAGATAGATATCAATTTGGATCAAAGAAAAACATTCCAACATCGAAGATCGGCTTCAAAATTCTATATCTCATTTATACTTCATGCATTGATTCTAGTTGTTTTGAAGCTCCAGCCCTTTACGATCGATTTGGATCCAATATTCAGAGATTTTCTCATCTTCAACCAAATAAACTGCACTAGCAATTTGAATAATTTCTTTACCGTCCGACATCGTTCCAGTCTGTTTCCAACGAACATATACCTTATTCCCATCTTCTAACAACTCTTGGATTTCTAAGTGAAACTGACCATAGATATCCTGCATTTCTTTTACGTGTTCGATATAATCTTGTGGAGATCGCTCAATTACATATTCATTCTCAGATTGGATTTGATGGGCAATCACGCACTCGTGCATATAAATAGATGCAGTATCAATATCTTTCCCTGAGCGGACATTTCTAAAAAAATCTGCAATGATCTCTTTTGGCTTCTTTATGCAATCTAGCTCCTTTCCTATCTATTACCTTACGCCTTGAGCAGACAATTTCAGAATAAATAATTCAAAAAGCAGCTCTTTATCCATCTTGCCAGTTTTCATTTTAACATCATTTTCTACTAGCTCATCATAGATCTCTTCCAATCGTTCCAATTCAAAACGTCTCACTTGCTGCAATGCCAATTTTACACGATAAGGATGGATTTTTAGTGTATCTGCAATATTGGCTTGTTGATATCCAAGTTTAGCTAGGATTTTTGTTTGCAAAAATAAACGAATTTGATTTAGTAAAATCGCATTTAGCTTGATCGTTTCCTCGCCTTGAAGCAAAAGATCTTCATAGAGCTGTATTGCTTTTTCTCCATTTCCTGACAAGACCTCATTCGTTAAATCAAAGACATTATGCTCCAACGATTTTGGTACTAGTTCTTTTACAGCGTGAAGAGAAATAACTTTATCTTCTGAAGAAAAAAGAAATAGTTTCTGCAGCTCCCCCATTACTTTGGACAAATTCAAATCTGTCAGCTGCAATAATAAATCAAAAGCTTCTGGGCGAATGTCATAACCTTCACTTTGAATGGTTTGTTCGATATATTGGCGGACCTCACGTTCGCCCATTGGGTTGACATCGATGAATGCCGCTTGTTTCTTCAATGATTTTGTAATTTTTTTTCGTTCATCTAATTTTTCAACGCTTGCATTGAATACTAAAATAGTCGTAGGAGACGGTTCTTCCAGATATTTCAATAAACTATCGATGTCATGATCAAGACCCGTTATTTTTCTTTCAGCTGTTAAAAAATAAGGGTTTTCGATAAACACTAAACGGTAATCACCAAAGAATGGAATCGTTTCAGCTTCTTCGATAGCTACTGATAAAGGAACCTCTTCCATATCAAAAGAAGAATAGTTAAATTGATCATCTTCTGTTTTGATCAATTGATTCATTAGTTCTGTTTTAAATAGTTCACTCAAATAGCCTTCTGTCCCCTGAACTAGATACACAGAGGCAAACTGTTGTTGGCGAACTTGCTGCAACGCTTCTTGTAAGTTCATAATTCCCCTCATTTCTCTTTTCCATCCTATCATGACAATTCAAGAAATGCTAGTCTTGTTTGATCATTGTTTGCACTGGTGACATTTTTGACCAAGGCGACCATTCATAGTATGCCATACCTTCCTGATCTGTTCGAAAAATCGTAATATTTTCTTGTTTTAATGTTTCTTCAGTTTCACTATGAGGATGCTTGAAACGGTTGTTCCGCCCACATGAAATGATTGCTTCACTAGGCGAAATTTGTTTGACAAATGAATCATCCGTTGATGTTTTACTTCCATGATGTCCGACTTTTAAGCTGTCTATTTTTAGATTAGGATAGTTTGCAAGCAACTGCCTCTCACCTTCCTTTTCCAAATCTCCAGTAAACAGAAAACGTCTATCAGCTATTTTGGAATAGATGACTAAAGAATCTTGATTTTCTCCATTGCCTTTAGTCGTTGGTGCTAGAACTTTTAGCGCTATTGAGCGACCGATCGTCTGACCTGCTAAAACAGGATAACACTTAACACCCGACTGTTTTAAAGTATTCAACATCCTTTGAAACAATTGCTTATTTTCCGTACCTGCTGGATAATAAAGAGCTCGAATCGGGATTTTTTTGTGGATTTCTAAAAGATCCCCGCAATGATCCAGATCACCATGGCTGATCAACACTTTATCTAAATACTTTACCCCTTTACTTTTTAGAAAAGGAATAACTGAATAGTCAGCATTAGATTTTTCTTTATTTCTTATTGCCCATTCCTCTTTTTCAAACATCAGTTTACCACCAGTATCGAGCAAAATATTTTCTTGATGAAAAGGGGTTTGGATAAAAATACTATCTCCCTGACCAACATCAATAAAAGCGACTGTTCCTTTGGGGAAAATGTATTTACTTTGAAATAATAACAACAACATAACACCAGACCAACAAGCTTTTTTTGGATCTATAGGTAGACGGTCCAGCAAAATCCCTAATGAAAGAAAGACTGCTATCAATAACCAAAATGAAAAGTGACCTATAATGATCGTAAATGTACTTGTATAGCTCAACCACTCAAAAACTTTTTGTTGTAAAAGAAAATAGGATTCTAATCCAACAACCAAAAAATCAATCTTGATAAAATAAGAACTAACAAAACTAATAGTCAGGACAGGTAAAATCATGTGTTCAAAAACTGGCAACAACACAAATGTAAACACACTCCCTGTCAACTGCCACTCAAAAAACGAAAGTCCCAATAATGGAACAATCGCAACATTCAAAAGTAATGAAAAACAATAACTTTTCAAAAGACTATACTTGATACATTCAACAATCGGCTGTACAAAGAGAATCAAAAAAGACAAACCATAACTCAGTTGCCCACCGATCGTAAACAATAAATATGGACGAACAATCAAGCCTATCATAAGCGTTAAACTCCAGCAATCTAATCTGGATAATTGCCAGCGAAAGTGCTGGTTAGCCAAGATAATCGAACTTTGGACCAATGCACGTACTACACTGACAGAAAAACCAGTAAATCCCGCATAGATCAATGCAAAAAAAAGTTGTAACCAAAATAATTTTTCTATAGTAAATCCAGACCTTAAAAATAAATACCTAAAACTACCGATAAAAAATGCGACATGCATCCCTGACAAACTAAACAAATGAAGAATTCCCAAATTCGCCAAAACAGCTTCTTTTTGGGAAAAATCACTAGATCGATACCCAAATAATAGTATTTTTACGTGTAAAGCCGTTTCTTTCATGAAAATCTTCAAGCAATGATCAATCGCTTTTTTTCTATTGCTACTGATCCACGACCTGAAGTCATACCATCGAACAGGCTGCTCTGAAATACTCTGGATACTTTTGATTGCCACTGTTTGATAAATGCCCTTTGTCCTCAAATAGTTCTGATAATCAAAGCCATGCAAATTAGTTTGCGCTATAGGTGTTTGAACTGTTCCTGTCATACGCAACTGTAATGGTTGTGTGTGCTCCATCCAACTTTCTTTTTCCAGTTTTGAGGAGAATTGATAAAAAGCAACGATTTTTCTGCCAAGCGTTTTAGAATAAAATTTTCCTTCTAATTGAAGACGGTCTCCATCAATGTTCATTTTATCAGGCAAAACACTAAATGTACCAGAAAGTTCGGTTCCTTCTGCAAATTTTTGCTGTTTTTCATTGTTCAATACCAAAAAACAGGAGATGATCGCAATAACCGTACATAAAAAACTAACAGCGATGATCACCCGATTTCGAGTTGCAGCAATACGCCAACATAAATATAGACACATCAAACCTGACGGCCAGTTAAATTCTATAATGAGAAATACAGATCCTATTACTAAAAGTACTGGAAATATCCAGTGATTATTGATCTGCTTGAGGTGCTTCGTCCATTGAAGCAAGCTCTTCTCCTAACTGTAATTCGGCAAAATATTTCTTTGAGAGAGTGACTTGATCCACACTTGCACCAACCTGTTTGATCAAATCCAGTGCATAAGGATCATTGCGATAATCCTTTAAATAATGAATTTTTTTGATTCCAGCTTGTAAAATCATTTTCGTACATTGCAGATAAGGAAAATGGGTCACGTAAATTTCTGCGCCTTCTGTAGGAATACCAAATTTTGCACATTGCAAAATAGCATTCATCTCTGCATGGATCGTTCGGACACAATGCCCATCTACAACGTAACAACCGTCATCTATACAATGGACATCTCCACTAACAGAACCGTTGTACCCTCCAGCAATAATTCGTTTGTCTCTGACGATCGTCGCCCCGACTTCTAATCGAGTACATGTACTTCTTAAAGATAATAATACGCTTTGCGCCATAAAATATTGATCCCATGGAATCCGTTCTAATGTCATTTTTGTGCTCCTTCTTTATATACTAATGTCTATCTCATTTTCAAAATAATTTGCTGTTGTTTAAAAATAATAGTCTAATACAAATAGTAAATTATAGAAAAACTCCCGTCAAGAATCTAAGCGATATATTCTAAAAATACTTCGCATAACAGTGTGCTTTTAATTAAGCGCTATATTGTAATGGCATCTTTTAATCGTTCAAATGTTTTTTCACCAAATCCAGAAATACTCTTTATTTCTTCTATTGATTTGAATCCGCCATTTTCTTCCCGATAGCGAATGATTTCCTGTGCCTTTTTTAGTCCAATGCCTGATAAGGTTTGAAGCTGTGACTCATCCGCTAAATTGAGGTTGATCTTAGATGCTGCAGCCGCATCTTCTTCACCAGCCATATTTTGTTTGATAGGAGGATCTTCTCCTTCGAGCGGTACATAGATCACCATTTGATCCGTAAGCTGTTCAGCAAAGTTGACCTGCTTGGTATCTGCCCCTTCCTTGAAACCGCCGGCCAGCATGACTGCATCCCAGACTCTCATGTTCATTTTCACTTCATACATTCCTGGTTGCTTAACTGCGCCTTTTATATCGACATATAGCTGCCTTTGATCATGAGCTGATTCAGATGACATTATTTGTTGAGTTGAGGAAACATCCGTCTGAAAATCTTCGTCTATTGCTTCAATCGGCTTTTTTATCAAAAATAAAAGAACACTACAACATAAAAGCAGCCCAACTCCTCCTGCAATCAAGTAATACTTGTATTTACTGATGATCTCCTGGTAATTCATTTTTTCCCTCCTTCATCTATAAAATACGCATTATTTTTCATTTTCATGATAGAAAAACAAAAAGTCCATCGTATAATAAAGTAAGAAGGTGATAAAACGTGGAAAAGGACATTATTACACTATTGATCAAGAGGGATTTTTTAGGGTTGGAAAAATTCATCGATGCATTTGGAACCGATATCATAAAATGTATTCGCTCCATTTTGAATCATCCGAAAGAAAAAATATATCATAAGGAAGCGGAAAATGAAGTTTTTTATCGTATTTGGCAGAAGATCGCTACTTACGATGCGAAAAAAAGCAGCTTGAAAACTTGGGCAATGACGATCACCCGAAATATTTGCCTTGATAAAAAGCGCCAGATCATTCGCGAACAACAAATAATTCCAACTGAACAGCTGCCAGAGACTTTGTTAGAAGAAGACTATTTTGAGAAAGAACAGTTTTTAGATCTACTGAACTGTTTAAATGGAGAAGATCAATTGATCTTCTTAAGATATTACTATTATCAAGATTCACCTAAAGAAATTGCGAAGGATTTGGCAATGGATACTTCTCAAATATACAATCGTTTATCTCGCGGGAGACAAAAACTTAAACAATCTATCCAACAATGATCATACTAAATACATTAGGAGGAGTTATCATGGTAAATCTATTTAAATCTGCCGTGAACCAAGTCAACACTGAACTGAACAAGCAACAAAAAAGAGACTTATACAATCAAACTAAAATGTATATTTTTCTGCAAAGCTTTATCGATCAGCTAAAAGAACAATTGAATGAAGGTGAAGAAATCAGTGCTTACTTACCACTAACTTCTGACGGAGAGAATGTTTCTGCTGTCGGTAGTGGCTTACTAGGCATGTATCATCCTAGAACTGAGGCAGCCAAAGCATATTTAAAAGAGTTCAACGATCTTCGCGGGAATCGTGTTCTGATCTTCACCAATCAGCGGATGATTTACACCACTATCATTGAATTTCTCGATCATCAACCTTTATTCAGCTATCCTTATGATACGATTAAAGCAATCACTCTAAAGCAAAATAAAGTCTCGTACTTCAATTGGAATGGTTTCAAACCTACACGTTCTTTTCTTTCAACTTATACATTTGACTTTGAGTCAGAAAACCATATTTTCTCAGAGTTATTAAGTGAACGGGATGCAGATATTTTGAAACGACAGTTAACAGAAATTCCATTACTGAAAACGATTCTCGTGACAGAAAATATTTATCGTAAAAAACGTTTTGACCAAGTCGTTAATAACCCTGTACTTGCCTATCGTTTTATTCTCTATTTTTCTATCGGAGCCGCTGTTTTATTTCTATTCTTTTTAGCTTTAGGAGGTATTTTTCATCTTGGACCAGCAAAATACCTATTTGATTTCGGTTCCTCTTCAATGCTTCATCCTTCAGTTGTTGTTCATTAAAAAAACAGAGACTAAATCAAATTCGAGGTTGATTTAGTCTCTGTTTTTTATTTTTCTTTCAATGTTTCAAGGTAGTCTAAAGCATCTTGCACATTTTTTACAGGAACGATCTTCATTGATGTTCCTATTTTTTTAGCAGTAGCTTTCGCTTCTTCGTAATTTGTTTTGATTTTCGGCTCTGCTTCTTTCATTTCTTTTGTGATTTCATCATCAGGAGCAAAGAAAATATCTGCCTTATTTTTACTTGCGGTCACTACTTTTTTATCAATTCCGCCAATTCTTCCAACGATGCCGTCTGTATTGATCGTCCCTGTTCCAGCGATTTTATAGCCCTTACGTATACCTTTTTGTGTTAACTGTTCATACGTTTCCAGTGTAAACATTAAACCGGCAGAAGGACCACCGATATCACCAGAATCGATTTCAATGGGAATCGACGAATCGATTTCTGTATGATCGGTCAAGCCGATACCAATCCCTGCTTTTTTATCGGTCGGTAGTTCAATCAGCTTACCTGTTGCTTCTTTAGCTTTTCCATCTTGTAAATAGCTAACAGTGACTTCTTGACCGACCTTTTGTTTTTTGACATATGCAACAAATTCTTCGCTACTTTTAAATGTTTTCCCATCGATTCCTGTTACTGTATCACCAACAGAAATTTTTCCTTTGAAACTTGAGTTATCTTCAATAGCTAGTACATAAACACCTTTGAATTGCATGTCATATGGTACATTTGCTAACTTTAATGCTTGTTCGATTGCTGCATTTTTCGACGAGTCCATATAATATTGCTGAATTCGCTCGTATTCACTGTTGGTACTTGATCCCATCAGGTCTTTCTTACTCACTATTTCTTGAAAATCAGAAAATGAAGCAGTTATCAAAGAAGCTAGAGTAGCTTTACGAACACCTACAGTGGTTAAATAAAATGCTCCTGGTTCTGTATCTTGTTTATTATCAACAGACACAAAGTCTTTCAAATTTTCTGTCGTTCCAGGTCCTTCAATATAATAAGGGATCGGAAAAATCATGGCAATGATCAATACTATGACAAGCACAAATGGCAGCATAGATTTTATAGATATTCTTTCTTCCTGTTCATTATTCATTCATCTTCAACTCACGATTCTTTTGATTTAGCGCTTCATTAACTGGCTTTGGCAAATAAGCAGAAACATCGCCTCCAAATATCAGCACTTCTTTTAATAAACTAGAGCTAATATGTCCATATGTTTCATCTGCCAGTAAAAATACTGTTTCTATGCTGGCAGCCAAATGATGATTCATCATAGCAATATCTTTTTCATACTCGTAATCTTTCACATTTCTAATTCCACGGATCAAAAAGTTTGCTCCCAGCTCAGCAGCACTTTCTACAGTCAACTTGCTTTCTTGTGTAACAACTTCTACATTTTCTAAATGCGCTGTCGATTGCTTGATCAATAAGAGCTTTTCTTCTAAAGTAAATAATGCCTTTTTATTTGTATTCACAAAAACACCGACAATGACTTTATCAAAAATCTTCGTACTGCGCTCGATCAAATCTAAATGACCATTTGTCAGCGGATCAAAACTTCCTGGAAAAAGTGCAACTCTACCCATCATTTCCCTCCTATTTATAAATCGTGATTTGAGTAATACCATAGATCACTTCTCGTGTCTTGGCTAAAGGACCAATATTTTCTGGAAGTGTTACTGATTTATCTGTTTCACAGACGATGACTGACTGTTCACTCAATAATCGATAGGATATCATCTTCTCGATTTGCTTTTCTATTTCTTGTTTTGCATAAGGCGGATCTAGTAAAACTAAATCAAATACACGTTGCTCTTCTTTGAGAAAATCGATTGCTTTATTTGCGTCCATTTTTTTTATGATAAATTTTTCCGGTTCTTTAGTGATCGCAATATTTTCTTGAATAATTTTGATTGCCGCAAAATTTTTTTCAATACAGATTCCCAGATCCATTCCCCTAGAGACTGCTTCTATTGCGAGTCCACCACTTCCAGCATATAGATCTAACACCACACCTCCATCAAAATAAGGGCCAATCATATTGAATATCGATTCTTTGACTTTATCTGTTGTTGGACGTGTGTGGTCGCCATCCAATGCTTTCAAACGGCGTCCGCCGTACTCTCCAGAAATCACGCGCATGTCATTTAACGCTCCTTTACTTATTCCACTATTTCCTTAATAGTATACCAAATATACAGAAAAAAGATGAAAAATGTTTGACGTTCGTGCACATTTTTCATCTTGATTTTTAGACATTTTCAGCTAAACGAATTTGGGTATTTAGTTCCTCAACTTCAAATCCCTCTTCTTCTTTATATTGATAGGCTGCTTTTGTCCCGATTTTTTCTGCGAAATTCATTTCCACGTCTGGTCTGTATGACCGTTCAACTTTACGTACAAAATGAAGTCCGTTGATTTTTGCTTCTGATGCTTCGATATCTTCTTCATTCATATAGATAACTACATACTTCATACGTCGTGAAACATAGTGTATCAAACCAAAACGTTTTAATGTCCTTAGTTGCTTTAAGCTATATACCCATACAACTAAACAACGACGTTTTTGAATATTCAGTTCTTTTTCCTCGTTAACTTGCATGACAACTACCTCCACAACCTGAGTGTTTTCCTTTTTCGAAGAAAGGATTCCCAGCGTCCACCTTGATATCTTCAGAAATCGTTTTAGCAACTGAAAGTCCGATTACATCCAAAATCGTTTGCACTTCTGTCTCGGAAAAACGGAACTCTGCTACTTCTTCACTCATATCCAGTGCTCTCTTTGCTTGTCGCACAGCACGCTGCTTTGTTCTAAAATCCGGTGCATGATTTCCATAAGGTTCAATGCGTTCAAATGACTCCTTAGCACTCAAAAAAGCCTTTTGCTTCTCCATGATATCCTGTGAAGTATACATTGCTTCTCGATTTTTCTTATATAAAGTAATACTGTCACTTGCCAAAATTGCACTAACAAGATTCTCTACCTGATCCTCTATTTCAAAAAGTTTTTCTGTAATGATCATACTTATTCACTATCCTCTGTCTGAGATATTTCTTTTTCAGTCTCTTGTATTAAGACTAACATACTTGCTTTAGAGAATGCAACGCCAATGTTTTCATTTCCTTCATGGGCAAAACGAGAATGATAGAGCGAATCAGAAAACCATGAAAGAACAGTAAAGGATGGATCGTAAATCGGTTCTGTGTACATGCCAGTCGTATTTTTTTTGTCCATCTGTCCTAATCTCAGCAATTTTTGGTATTCATCATTAGACAAGACAAATGTCTCAGTTGCGCTCAATTGTTCTTTACTGAACTGCCAGTTTTCCAATCGTTCAGCGGAAAAGATATTCTTTTGCTGTTTAGGCAAAAGCTCAAAAAGCTTTTGAGCATTTTTTTGACTTTCAGTTGAAATAGCGTATGTTTCAAGGTTTTCTTTCATTCTCAATAAATTGATCGTACGAATGACCTGATTACTTTTGATTGGATCAAATCCGGTCAATTGATTTTCAGGTATTAAAGGAAGTGCTTCCCCTTCAATCAATTGATAGGGCATCAACGTCAATAACGATTCCTTATCAAGATAAACCACTGCAGCAAGTTCGCTATCTCCTTGATTGAAAAACAAAATAGCGAACGATTGATTATCGAAAGCAATCAGCGGACGATAATTCATATCTTCTTCCATCAACTCTATGTTATAGTTTGTTTCTTTATATGTAAAAGCAAAATCTGAATAGATCGTCATCCGTTCTGAAACATCTGATAAATTCATTCCAATCGAAAATGGCACTAATTCTTTTGAATCGTTGAACGCTTTGATCATCGAAATTTTTTCATTTTGGACATTCACTTCTAGATAGTCTGCATCTTTTTCTCCGTAAGTCCATAGCTCATAAGGCATACCCGATGGTTGTTTTTCAAGAGGTTCACCGAATTTAGCAACAAATTCCGATATCGGCTTTCCAACATACTCCGCATATCCAGAAGCAGAAAGCTCTTCATATGGCAAAGCAGTATGGGAGACGTTCTGTCTCCCAAAATCATCTGCTACTTGCTTCGGTTTTTCAGCAGGAAAAAAGACAGGCTCTAAATAGCCAATCGTTAGGACTACTAAAAATACGCCCAAGAAAGCTAAAAATCGTCTCATCTTTTTCCCCACTTTTCACTTATTTTTCGCTGACTTCTATTAAAAGATCTCCAGAACTGATTGCTTCACCTTCGACAACATAGATATGTTCTACCTCGCCATCGAAACGTGCTTCAATCGTTGTTTCCATTTTCATTGCTTCAGTGACCAGTAAAGCATCACCTTTTTTGACCTTATCACCTTTTTTGACTAGCACTTGAAGTACAGAGCCAGACATCGTTGCACCAATCTGTTCTTTGTTCGTCGGCTCAGCTTTTCTTTTTGCCTGAATCGCTGATTTAACGGATGTATCTTTTATGACAACTTCTCTACGCTGCCCGTTCAAGTTGAAGAAGAGTACTCGATTTCCTTCAATATCAGGCTCACCAACTTCGTCTAGACGAATGATCAATGTTTTTCCTTTTTCAATTTGGACTTCTACTGATTCACCTTGACGAATACCTTGGAAGAAGGTTGGCGTATCCAACAACGTCACATCCCCAAAGTTTTGATAAGATGTACGATAATCTAAAAATACTTGCGGATACATCAAATAGCTTAAAATCTCTTCCAATTTAGGTTCATAGCCAATCAGTTCAGCCAGCTCGTCCTTAACTTTATCAAATTTTACAGGTGCCGCTAAGCTTCCGGGTCTTTCTGTAAACGCTGGACGTCCTTTTAAAATGATACTCTGAAGCTCTTTGGGAAAACCACCAACGGGTTGACCTAAGTCTCCTTGGAAAAAAGTGACTACTGATTCAGGGAAGCTCAAGCTTTCTCCATTAGAAAAAATATCCTCTTCTGTTAAATCATTTTGTACCATGAATAGCGCCATGTCTCCAACAACTTTTGAAGAAGGTGTTACTTTGACGATATCGCCAAACATTTGATTCACTGTATGATACATTTTTTTGATGTCATCCCATTTATGACCTAACCCAACTGCTTTTGCCTGTTGTTGTAAGTTAGAGTATTGTCCACCAGGCATTTCATGCATGTATACTTCTGTTTGCGGTGCATTCAATCCATTTTCAAACGGTTTGTAATACATACGAACATCTTCCCAGTAATGATTGATTTTTTGAGCATTATCAACATTGATATCAGGTGTTCTTTCACCATTAACTAAGGCATAATACAGACTGCTCATACTTGGTTGACTTGTTGCGCCACTCATTGCACTAGTCGCAACATCCACAATATCAACACCAGCTTTTGTTGCTGCAGAATACGTGATAATACCATTCCCGCTAGTATCATGGGTATGCAAATGTATAGGAAGATCCGTTGTTGCTTTCAATTCACTGATCAAACGGTAAGCAGCTTGTGGTTTTAGTAATCCAGCCATATCTTTGATTGCGATGATATGAGCGCCCATTTGTTCAAGCTCTTTCGTCATGTTTTTATAGTATTCAACATTATATTTTGCTCTTGAAGGATCATTGATATCGCCGGTATAGCAAATAGCGGCTTCAGCGATTTTTCCAGTATCTCTAACTGCTTGAATACTTTTTTCCATTTGCGGAAGCCAGTTCAAGCTGTCAAAAATTCGAAAAACATCGATTCCTTGTCTTGCTGATTCTTTGATAAACTCTTCGATCACATTATCTGGATAGTTTTGATATCCTACTGCATTCGAACCTCTAAAGAGCATTTGCAGTAATGTGTTCGGCATCAATTTACGAATCTTGCGAAGTCTTTGCCACGGATCTTCATTTAAGAAACGATAAGCAACATCAAAGGTAGCGCCCCCCCACATCTCACTTGAGAATAATTCAGGTAGACCTTCTCCTGTCAGACGAGCAATTTCTTTAAAGTCCTGTGTTCTCACACGAGTCGCCAGTAAGCTTTGGTGGGCATCACGGAAGGTTGTATCTGTTAATAGTACATTTTCCTGTGACTTGATCCAATCGATCACACCAGAAGCGCCTTTTGCATCTAAAATATTTTTAGCTGTGACGTAGTTTTCACGTAATTCTAAGTCCGTTGGAATCCGCGGTGCATCAAAGTATTTCTTTGTCGATTTTTCTACACCTGGGAAACCATTGACTGTTACTTCTCCAATATATTTCATCGTTTTATTTCCACGGTCTCTCAACTTAGGAAATTCGAATAATTGCGGTGTGTTATCAATAAAAGTCGTCTTTGCTTCCCCCGATTGAAATTCAGGATGACCAATAACTTTATGAAGGAACGGGATATTTGTTTTGACTCCGCGAATTCTGAATTCACGTAAGCAACGCTCCATTTTTTGAATCGCTTTATCAAAGGTAAAACCATGCGTACAAACTTTTACTAAAAGTGAATCAAAGTAAGGTGTTACCACCGCACCAGAGTATGCATTCCCTACATCTAGACGCACACCAAATCCGCCTGGCGAACGATACGTATCGATTTTACCTGTATCAGGCATAAATTGATTCAACGGATCTTCTGTAGTGATTCGACATTGAATCGCTGCGCCGTTCAATGAAATATCTTTTTGTTGTGGAATTTTCATATCCTTATGCAAATCAAGCCCTTGTGCAATTTGCAGTTGAGAAACTACGATATCAATATCCGTGATCATTTCTGTAATCGTATGTTCCACCTGAACACGAGGATTGACTTCGATAAAGTAAAATTGATCCCCTTCAACTAGGAATTCAACCGTACCTGCATTGATATAGCCAACATGCTGCATCAATTGGACAGCAGCATCACAGATTTTCAATCGTTGTTCTTCATTCATCGAGATACACGGTGCAACTTCGACTACTTTTTGATGACGGCGCTGAACAGAACAATCGCGCTCAAATAAGTGAATAACGTTACCATGGCTGTCGCCTAGAATTTGGACTTCTATATGTTTAGGATTAGAGATATATTTTTCAACGTAAACCTCATCTGAACCGAAAGCTGCTTTAGCTTCACTTTTAGCCCGATCATAACCTTCTCTCGCTTCTTTTTCATCATGAGCAACACGCATTCCACGACCGCCGCCGCCTAATGCTGCTTTGATCATGATCGGAAAGCCATGTATCCGACCAAACTCTAACACTGCATCAACAGTTTGAACAGGACCATCCGAACCCGGAATCGAAGCAATACCTGCTGCAACTGCGGCTTCTTTCGCTTTGATCTTGTCACCGAATATGTCTAAGTGATGTAAAGAAGGACCTACGAAAGTCAATCCTTCCTCTTCACAACGACGAGCAAATTCTAGATTTTCTGAAAGAAAACCATAGCCAGGATGGATCGCATCTGCTCCAGATTTCTTGGCAATGCGAATGATATCTTCCATATCAAGGTAGGCTTCAATTGGTTTTTTCCCTTTACCAACCAAATAAGCTTCGTCAGCTTTAAAACGATGTACTGAATATTCATCTTCCGCTGCATAGATTGCCACTGTCCCGATGTGCATCTCCGTACAGGCTCTAAAAATTCTGATTGCAATTTCTCCACGATTTGCTACTAAAACTTTTTTCATTCCTTCACTCCTACCTTTTTATTCAGCTAAACATCATTTATAAAAATTAGATTCTATTTAACTGCCTTCATTTTTATTGATTCCCAAATAATTGGTATTCTTGGGTCATTTTTTGTTTTTTCTCATCCGCACTGATGTTCAGCACAAAAGCAACCGCAATGGAGATGATCAATAGACTATTTCCTCCATGACTGAGAAATGGAAAAGTAATTCCAGTTAGTGGAATCACACCTGTGATTCCGCCTAGGTTGATGAAAACTTGTAATAATAACATCGAACCAATACCAATACACATTAAAGAATTGAATGGCTTTTTCGAACGAACACCAACTAAAATAATTCGCGCTATCATGAACATCAAAAGCGCTAAAATGATCAACGATACAAGTAAGCCTAGCTCTTCGATTGTGATCGCAAATATAAAGTCTGAATGTGCTTCTGGCAAAAAGCCTTTTTTCTGTATACTATTTCCTAGTCCTTTACCGAACCAGCCGCCATTGTTGATGGCATAGTATGAATTCGCTAATTGATGTCCCGCATTACGTTCATCCGTAAATGGATTTAAAAAAATCGCAAAACGTTTGTAAACATACTGGTATTTCGCAGGAATAAACGCACCTTTACTTAAAATCAACGCTTCAATAATAAAAATACTTCCTAAGATCCCTGCTCCTCCAACCACATAGGTATACATGTAATTCACACCGCAAGCTAAAATCATAATGATCGCAATCAGCGTCAAAATCGCTGCATTACCAAGATCGGGCTGGATCGCTACAAGGGCAATCAAAAAACCAACTAAAAGCATTGGTCTGAACACAGCTTTTTTAAACTCTTTGTCGATATACTTCTGTCTTCTACCTAAAATGTAAGCTAAATACCAAATGATCATGATTTTCAAGTATTCAGCAGGCTGCATAGAAAATCCGCCTAAATATAGCCAACCGGATGCACCATTGATCGTTTTCCCTAATGGCGTAAATTTAACTGCCAATAGCAAAACAGAAATCACAGTAATGGCTAACATAATGAAGCCTTTATTTTGAAAAACAGCGGTTTTCATTTTGTAAATAAAAAACATTGCCACTAAGCTTAAAACCCAAAACTGCAGTTGAGAAACGACCATACTAGTCGGCGGTTCCCCTTTTGTAACTAACAGTGAAGAAGTCGAACTATAGACCATGATCAGGCCTACTGCACTAAGAACCAAATATGGAATCAAAATGCTATAATCTAACAGGTGCCGCTTTTTTATCTTGTTTGGCAAAGTTTAGACCTCCTTGCCAATCTCTTTTTTTTCTTGTGTTTCCTCATAAACATCACTATATAATTGATTAAGTTCTTTCTCTAAATCACTTAATAATTGGTGTCCTTGGGTCGAACTCAAAATGCCAAGACGAATCGCATAAGTCACCTGACGAGAAAAACCATACATTTGCGTATCAACGACTTCTTCAAAAGCCTTACATTGGGAAATACATAAACTATTTTTTTGATTACGGATCAGCATCATGATCCTTTGTGCGTCATCATTTAACAGCTGAATCGCGAACTCTTTTGAAATGGATTCCATGTGCACTAAACCTCCCATCTTAATTATGTAATTATAGCATAATTTAGCTGATTATTAACAGAAATTTTCTGAAAATCACTTGTTTAACTCTTTTTTTAATTTTTAGCAAATTCGAATGAAAAAAATCTCATTTTTCTCTTTGTTTTTCTAAGATCAACAAACCTATTAAGCTTGCTCAAATAATCAATGAGTTTCTTCTAGAATTTTAGTTCAATCCATAAACGATTACATAATATATTACATAAATCCAGCTTAAAAGCCCATGAAATACCGCCCAAATGATACTATGCCAATTCACATAAGAAATGACCATCGCCAAAGCACAGCCAAAAGATATCCCAGCTTTTGCACCATCTTTCATCTTGATTCCTCCTAGTCCATTCATTTATTACGATGGAATAAGAATCTTTCCATCTGATTTTAACCAATCACTTACATCGATTTTTTTGATCAGAAGATATTCCCTTGGAATCTCTGGTTCCGACAACAAACCAAATTCACTCGCTTGCTGATAACCATAACGGTTATAATAAGCAGGATCACCTACCAAAATGATTGCTTTCTCTTTCGCATCTTTAGCCGCTGCCTCGGCGGTTTCCATAAGTTTGGCTCCCACTCCTTTATTCCTTTGGTCTAATCTTACTGCCAAAGGAGCTAATAGCAGCAATTTGCTTTCCTCATGTTCATTTTCGAAATGAAGTCTTGTAAGCATGATATGTCCTACGATTTCATCATTACACTCAGCAAGGTATTCAAACTGAGGCAAATAATCCAAACTTTGTCGCAGACGTTGTACAAAATGATGCTCATCACCATCTTTAACTTTTGCCGTTTCGAAGGCCACTTTGATGAATCGATCGATCTTATCAACATCTCGTTTTTCCTTCAAACGAATAAACATATCATCGCCTTCTTCAAATCGTTATGTATTTAAATTCTTTCTACTTATAGTAACAGAATCTATTTTAAGAATCCATCAAAGACACTGTCCCATTTTATTCATTTAAAAGCTTATACAAAGAGATTCTCATAAGTTAGAAGCATTCGCTCTAACTTTTTGAGAATCTCTAATATAACATGTGGATGGAACAAAAGCGTCAAACTTCGGAAACCAAGTCCTTCAATTCTTAGTATCTTTGATACTTAGAAATTGATATGATCGAGGCATAGCGTAGTGCTGCTTCTGATTCCACCGTTTATCGATATTTAAAGAGCTTAGTATGTCACTCTCTATTTTTTCATGTCAACAACCATTCTACCTTTGATCTTACCTTGCTCCATTTCTTCAAAGATATCATTCACTTCATGTAAACAGCGTGTTTCTACAACAGGAACAACTTTTCCTTCCGCACCAAATTGGAAAGCTTCTTCTAAGTCTTTACGAGTTCCAACTAATGATCCTACGATTTGAATGCCATCTAAGACTGTTTTCACGATTTCTAAATCCATTGTTTCCGGCGGAAGCCCAACTGCAACTACTTTCCCTGCCGCCCGAACGGAGTTCACAGCTTGATTGAATGCAACTTTGGAAACAGCTGTCACAACTGCTGCATGTGCGCCACCGATTTTAGCTTGGATCCACTCACCAGCGTCTCCGTCTTTTAGCGGATTACACACTAGATCTGCACCCAGCTCTTTTGCAAATTCTAATTTGTCATCGTTGATATCGATTGCAATTACTTTGGCGTTAAAGACATTCTTTGCATACTGAATAGCCAGATTTCCTAAACCGCCGATACCATAAATAGCGACCCATTGTCCAGGTTTCACTTCCGACACCTTGATTGCCTTATAACAAGTAACACCCGCACAAGAAATACTACTTGCTTGAGCAGGATCCAATCCCTCAGGCACTTTTACTGCATAATTTGCTTTAACAATACACTGTTCTGCCATCGCCCCGTCAACTGAAAAACCTGCATTTTTTACTTGACGGCAAAATGTTTCACGACCGGTTATACAATACTCACATGTGCCGCATCCTTCAAAGAACCATGCGATACTGACACGATCTCCGACTTTTAGATTATCTACATCAGAAGCAACTTCTTTAACGATCCCGATCCCTTCATGTCCTATGACACGTCCTGGCACTTCGCCAAAATCACCATGAGCAACATGTAAGTCTGTATGGCAGACACCACAATATTCAACATCCACCAAAGCTTCTCCTGCTTCAAGCGGTCTTAATTCTACTTCTTTGATTTCTACTTTTCCATTACTTTCTTTTGTTACAACAGCTGCTTTCACACGATCACTCCTACATTTATTATTAATAGTAATATTTACATTTTACCATGTACGAAATCGATTTAAAAGTCAAATGATAAAATTGTTCATCATTTTTGAAATTTTGTTCAAACTACATAATAAAAAAGGAAAATGAATCATTTTGCACGATTCATTTTCCTTTTTATAATTGTATACTTTAATTTTTAGATTGCTGTTGTTGCACCGCGATATACGATTCCACGACGAGGGTCAACTGTGATCAATTCACCATTTTCAATAAGGTTTGTTGCATCAGCTGCACCAACGATAACAGGAATATCTTTGGCAATAGCAACTACTGCTGCATGAGAAGTTAATCCACCTTCTTCAACCACTAAAGCAATAGCTTTATCGATTGCAGGCATGTAGTCCTTATCTGTTGTTTTCACAACTAATATAGAACCTTCAACAGCGTTCGCCACTGCTTCTTCAGCAGTATTTGCAACTACTGCTTTAGCAATAACTGAATCTTCGCCGATTCCTTGACCTTGAACTAATTTTGATCCGATCATTTGGATCTTCATTAGGTTTGTTGTACCTTTTTCACCGACTGGAACACCTGCAGTGATGATGATTAGATCGCCTTCACTTGCAAAGCCTTCGTCTTGAGAAACGTGTGTTGCTAAGCTGAACATTTCATCAGTACTTGCTGGTTTTTCTGCAACTGTTGCATAAACACCCCAAGATAATGATAAACTGCGTGCTTTTTGTTCAGTAAATGTGATTGCAACGATGTGTGCTTTCGGACGGTATTTAGAAATCATACGTGCTGTATGTCCTGATTCTGTCGCTGCAACGATCGTTTGGATACCTAAGTTACGCGCAGTATGTCCAACAGATTGGCCAATCGCTTCTGTCATATCTGTTTTGCTGTATAGTTTTAATGCAAATGAATCTTGGTTGATCAATGCTTCTTCCGTACGAACTGCGATGCGAGCCATTGTTTGAACTGCTTCTAAAGGATAATCCCCAGCCGCTGTTTCACCAGAAAGCATTACTGCATCTGTTCCGTCATAAATAGCGTTAGCAACGTCGTTTGCTTCTGCACGAGTCGGACGAGGATTGCGTTGCATAGAATCCAACATTTGTGTTGCAGTAATAACTGGTTTACCTAAAGCATTACATTTTTTGATCAATTCTTTTTGAACAACAGGAACATCTTCTGTTGGGATTTCAACACCCATATCTCCACGGGCAACCATTAAACCATCAGAAACTTTTAGGATCTCATCGATGTTGTCGATCCCTTCTTGGTTTTCGATTTTAGGAATGATTTGGATATGTGTTGCATTTTCTTCTTCTAAAATTTTTGTGATTTCTAGAACGTCTGTTGCACGGCGAACGAAACTTGCAGCGATAAAGTCAACGCCTTGTTCGATACCAAAACGGATATCAGCGGCATCTTTATCAGTGATTCCTGGAAGATTTACAGAAACACCAGGTACGTTAACACCTTTTTTATTTTTTAGTACGCCTTCGTTTTTAACTAATGTAACGATTTCGTTTGCTGAGCGGTCGATATCTGTTACTTCCAAATCGATCAAGCCATCATCTAAAAGAATATGTGAGCCGACGTTTACATCATTGATTAATTCTGGATAAGTAATTGAAAATTTTTCGTTTGTTCCTAAAACTTCTGTCATAGAAAGACGGACAGTATCACCTGTTTTTAGAGTGATTGCGCCATTTTCCATTTCGTTCGTACGAATCTCAGGACCTTTTGTGTCAAGTAAGATCGCAACACGTTTACCAGTGATCTTAGCAGCCTCACGAATGTTTTTGATGCGGTTGCCATGTTCTTCAAAGTCACCATGTGAGAAGTTCAAACGGCAAACATTCATCCCTGCATTCATTAAGTTTACTAGCATATCAACGGATTCACTAGCTGGTCCGATCGTACATACGATTTTCGTTTTTTTCATTACCAAACGCTCCTATTCCAATTTTGTTTATACATTATGAAGATTTATCTATTTTCCTCAAGGTTTCTTTAGAATATTGATTAGAAAGAAATCTCTTGATTTAAATCATAAAGTGATAAGTCAGGTTTATGTTTGTGGTTTTCAAGTGTATCAACGATATCAGCTGAAACGACTTGATTATCCAACATTCCGATACATTGTCCGCCCTTGCCTGCTTTCAATAATTCCACTGCATGTGAACCAAACTTACTTGCCAATACACGGTCACGCGCACTTGGAGAACCACCGCGGACCACATGTCCTAAAATAGACACACGAGTATGGAAATCACCGTGTTCAGAAAGCTTTTCGGCAAATTCATTACCGCCCATTACGCCTTCTGCTAAAATGATCAAGCAATGTTTCTTCCCGCGATCACGGCCTTCTCTGATTCGTTTAGCTACATTGACCATGTCAAAGTCATGCTCTGGAATGATGATTTCGTCTGCACCACCGGCAACTCCAGACCATAGCGCGATATCCCCTGCTCCACGACCCATTACTTCGATCACGAATGTACGTACGTGAGAGGTAGCAGTATCACGAATGCGGTCGATCGATTCCAATACAGTATTGATCGCTGTATCAAATCCAATCGTAAAATCAGTCCCAGGAATATCATTATCGATCGTACCTGGAATTCCAACAGCAGGGAATCCGCGTTTTGTCAGCGCCATTGCACCATGATAAGAACCGTCACCACCGATAACGACCAAACCTTCAATGCCGAATTTTTTCAATTGTTCGATCCCTTTTAGCTGGCCTTCTTCTGTTGCAAATTCTGGATAGCGGGCAGAGTAAAGAAATGTTCCCCCACGTTGAATTTTATCGCCAACATCTGCAATATCCAAACGGCGGATATCACCAGCCACCAAGCCTGCAAAACCGTAGTTGATCCCATAAACTTCGATTCCGTCATAAATCCCTTTACGTACCACTGCACGAATTGCAGCGTTCATTCCTGGGGCGTCTCCCCCACTGGTTAAAATACCGATACGTTTCATTCGTTCTTTCACCTCATAATAATATACTTTTAAGCTGCAACAGGTTTTGTCACAGTTATTAATACTCAAAAATATTACGTCACTCATTTTACCATTAATAGTGCAAAATGTCTTGATTTAAGAAGAAAAAATTGAAAAAAGATGAAAACAATTAGTATTATTTACCGTAAATCATTTGAAAACGACATTTTCAGCTCCTAAAATCTCTACCAGCTGTTCTTTTACCTCAATCGTCTCAGTCAACCAATTTTCTTCTCCTAGAACTAATTTTTTCCCATCTTTTTCAAAATAAATAATTACAGGTACGTTTCCTTTATTTTGTTTGAGCAGCTGGTTCACATTGAACAAGATGTCTTTTTGATCTTTTTCCTTTGTTATTTTCAGATAACAGGTTGTTGCACTGATACTTTGTTCGATCTCACTGGCTTTTTCGATCCTATTGACTAGCAACTGCAGTTCTTGATTATAGTTACTCTTTTCTACTTTTCCTTCAACAAAATAGACCTGATTCTGCTCCACATTTTGCCTTAACGATCGAAAAACAGTTGGAAACAAGGTCAGAGACAATGACCCCGTCAGATCATCTCCTTCAACAAAAGCCATCTGCTCACCTTTTTTCGTCCGAATCACACGAACATCCTTGACATAAATCAGCAAACGGGCAGCTTGATTTTCTACGACATCACTGATTTGCATTGTTTGTTTAGCAATTCGAGTCTTTTTGAATTCTTCTGTTGGATGTCCTGACAAATAAACACCTAAATATTGTTCTTCCTGCTCTAATTTTTCTTCAAGTGTATAGTCGGCTACTTCTACTTCTTTCAATTTTAGTGTTTCTTCTAAAAGATTCATGCTCCCGCCGCTATAAATAATATTTTGAATTTCACTATCTAAGCTGACCGCTAGCTGCCTTCTATTCGGCTGCAGTTCGTCAAAGGCGCCAATTGCGATCAAAGGTTGAATATTTTCTGCCTTCAGCCACTTACGATCGATACGTAATAAGAACTGATCGAATGAATGAAAGACACCTCGTTCTTTGCGTTCCTGTAAAATATTTTGAATGAAATCTCTTCGTATGCCTTTTAGAGAGCTGAAACCAAACATGATCTGATCGTCTTTGGTCAAATAAAAACTATATTGGCTCGTATTGATCGACGGCTGTAGTATCGTTACTTTATTCTTTCTTGCTTCTCCAATATATTCTTTGATCTTATTGGGATTGTGCCGAACAGAATGCAAGATCGCAGCATAGAAAGCTCCAGGATAATGAACTTTTAAATAAGCCATTTGAAACCCAATAAAAGAATAAGCAAAGGCATGAGACCGGTTGAACCCATAATTTGCAAAGCGTTCAATATAGTCATAGATCATATTTGCCGTTTTTTCATCGTGTCCTTGATCGATAGCACCATCTACAAAATGTTTTCTTTCTTGATCCAACACATCTTTCTTCTTTTTACTAACAGCTCGACGTAAAATATCCGCTTGCCCTAAACTAAAACCAGCCATTTGGGAAGCTACTTGAATGATTTGTTCTTGATAAACAATGATTCCATAGGTATTCTTTAAAATCGGTTCTAAGCTTGCATCAGGATAAGTTAATGGTTCCAACCCTTTCTTTCTGCGAATAAACAGATCAATATTCTGCATAGGGCCAGGTCGATACAATGCATTGACGGCAGCAATATCTTCAATACTTGTCGGTCCTAATTTTCTTAATACATTTCTAATTCCTGCTGATTCAAATTGAAAAACACCACTCGTTTCCCCACGTCTGAAAAGTGCTAATGTCTTTTCATCATCTAAAGGAATTTGATTCAGTACGATCTCTTTTTGATAGACTCGCTTAACTGTTTTGATCGTATCATCCAGAATGGACAAATTTCTCAATCCAAGAAAATCCATCTTCAACAAACCAATTTTTTCAACATCGTTCATCGTAAATTGGGTAAGCAAAATATCGTTTGTTCCAGGTTGTAACGGAACTAATTCAAGCAAATTCAAATCGCTGATGACTACTCCGGCCGCATGAGTCGATACGTGACGAGGAAGTCCTTCCAATCGTTTAGCTGTATCGAATAAAAGGCGATTCGTTTCAGATGAATTGACCAGCTCAACTAATTTCTTCGATTCTTCATAGGCAGTATTCAACGTCATTTTCAATGCATTTGGCACTGCACTTGACCAACGGTTCGATTCACTTTGCGAAAGCCCAAAGACTCTGGCAACATCTCTTAAGACCATTTTTGCTGCCATTGTACCGAAGGTCGCGATTTGTGCCATGTGATAATGTCCATATTTTTCCCGAACATAAAGCAGTACTTCTTCCCGGCGATTATCTGGAATATCTAAATCGATATCAGGCATCGAATGTCTTTCAGGATTTAAAAAACGCTCAAAAAGCAAATCATATTTGATTGGATCAACGTCTGTGATCGACAATACATATGAAACAAGCGAGCCAGCAGCCGATCCACGGCCAGCACCTGTGACGATTTTTCTTTCGTGGGCAAATGCCATAACATCCCAAACGATCAGGAAATAGTCATCAAAGCCCATTGTATGAATAATGTCCAGCTCTTTTTCTAAACGCGCTTCATAAACAGAAGAAAATCCTGGGACTCTCTCCGGAAGCTTTTTTAAACACAATTCTCTTAAAAACACCCCAGCATCTTGTCCATCAGGAATTGGATAATGCGGCAACAAGCGTTGATGTAAAGGGATTTCTAAAGAACATGAAGCAGCGATATGTTCTGCATTTTCAAGAGCAGTTCTACCAATTTTCACCTCAAGCTGTTTTGCCGCGTCTTCTTGGTTTCTTAAGAAATATGGACCATCGATCTTTGTTTCTTCCACATTCAACGACATCTGTTGGCCTTCATCGATATGTGTTAAAACATTTAGAGCAAAGCCGTCTTCGCGATGTAAATAGCGTGTCTCTTGTAAAGCGATCAGCGGTTGTTTTTGATTTGTATAGAAGTCGAACAGTTCAGGATCTGATTCTGGATTGCTGGTAAATGATGCTCCTATATAAAAAGAATCATCATCAAATAATTGCACTAATTGAGCCAGCGTTTCCGCCCCTTCTTGTTCACCTCTTTTAAAAGCTGCAGTGACTTCTCCAGTATCTGAAGGCATCACCACATACAAATGAGATAAATAGTCGCTGACTGATTCTATATAAAAAACTTTTTCGCCTGTCATTTTGGCCGTTGAAATTTGCATTAGATTTTGATATCCTTGAAGATCTTTTGCATACAAAAGCAGTCTAGCAGCTTGTTCTGCTTTTTTGGGAGTGTATTCTAAAGTTAAACCGATGATCGGTTTAATGGATTCTTTTTTACACGCTTCATAAAACTCAATGGCTCCGTGTAGCACATTGATGTCTGCGATCCCTAAGGTCTTGTACCCTAGCTTTTTAGCTTGTCGAACAAGTTCCGGGATACGTATGGTACTAGAAAGCAAGGAATAAGAAGTAATCGTATTTAACTGTGGAAAGCGCATAAGACATCTCCTTTTCATATTGTCATTTTAAATCAACATTGTCACTTTCAAATTCTTTACATTTAGAAAAATTGTGCTAAACTAAAAGCTAGAAAAGAGGTGTGAGCCATGCGTTACATTCTTGTATTGTTGTGGTCCTTTATACTAGGTCAAGTCGTGGGTTATATCGGCGGTGCCTTAACAAACGGAACCTATGATTTCATGTTAACAACTATTATATCATTGATTTGCGGTTTTGTTATTCTGTTGATCGGCCAATTTGCACTACCGAAAAAAGAGACGACAAAACAAGTGCAATAAATTATTTTTTATTCTTTTGATATCAATCGATAATAGACGATCGATCCAACCAAATAGTAAAGTATACTCTCGATTATACACTGTTTGATTGGCTCTGTCGTCTATTTTTTGTATCCTCATTCTCAATGATCTAGTGGCTAACGGAATGGTTTTTTACTTAATTTTTCGTTGTGATAAAAATAAGCAGCCTAACCAATCAGACTACTTAATCAACTATCTACGCTGTTTTGATTCATCTTTTTTTCATCTATGCATTTTTCTTCAAAAACCACTTCTTGATAGTTATAATTTCTTCGTTAAAATTTTTCGAAAATTAAACAAAGATAGACAAATATTTCCAAAGACAAAGCAGGCGGTCACAATGAAAACAGAACTATAGCCCATCCCGTGCGCCACAGTCGATCCAATCATCGGACCTAATACTTGACCAAAATTACTAAACATTTGATTGTAGCTATAAATCCGGCTCACACCCTCAGACGGTGTAAGCTTACTGATCAGTGTATTGATCGACGGCATTAAAGCACCTGTTGAAAATCCTAAAATGAAACGCAGCAGTCCTAATTGAAAAGGTGTTTTAACAAAGGCCATTGGGATGTAGCAAAGCAGTGACAAAACCAGACCTGCTAATAAAACTTTATGATTACCGATTTTATCTCCCAGCTTCCCTAGGATCGGTGATGAAATCACAGCAGACACTCCCGCTACTGAAACGATCAAACCACTGACAAACAAAATGTTCCCTGTATTGCTGCTCAACGAACGAATGTACAGCGTTAAAATAGGGCTGATACTAGTTACGCCAATTTGCAAAATCAGTGTTGTAATAAATAAGCCAATCAACACAGATACATGATCCATTTGAGCAAAAATCTCCTTTGTGCTCAATAGATCTTTCTTCTCTACTGGCTTGAAATCTTCTTTTACCATAAAAACAGTCAACAACGTAGTGATCAGCAAGACAACTCCTGTAATGATAAAGACATTTTCCATACCGAACCATTGAGCTAATGCGCCGCCAAACGAAGGACCGATCAATGTTCCAGCTACTGCACCAGTCGACAACGTTCCTAAAGCCCAGCCGCTTTTTTCTCTAGGCGCCTGTGAGGCGATCATTGCTGTCGCGTTTGGGATATACCCTGATAAAATCCCATTAAAAAAACGCAAAATCAATAGCCAATAAACATTTGGTACAAAAGCCAACGCCCCCATCGTGATCGTCATACCAGCCGCAGCCCGGATCATCATCAACTTCCGTCCTTTACGATCTGCTAAATTCCCCCAGATCGGCGCCACGATCGCAGCAGCAAAAGCTGTAACCGAAATCGCAAGTCCCGAAAATAATTCTATCTGACTTTTCGGAGTGCCAAGTTGTTCCACATAAACAGGAATAAAAGGCATGACCAAACTAATACTGGAACCCGTAAAGAAACACCCCAACCAAGCAACCATCAAGTTCTTTTTCCAATCAATTTTCATATCCGTTTACACCTCACAAGTTCTTCACTATTAACTATACTCCAAAAAGTGTAATCTCTCAAAAAAATTTCAGCAAATAAAAAATAAAAGAGCGAAACAAAACTAAAAATCAGTTTTGTTTCGCTCTCTAAATCAAGACTACAAAATCGCTAAAATAATAAAGTTCAAAATAAATAATGCATTTACGATCCAAAGAATCGGCGAGATTTCTGCTATCTTTCCTTTTGCTACTTTTACAACCACATAAAAGATAAAACCAGCTGCAATACCATATGAAATGCTATAGCATAAACCCATGAAGATCGAAGCGAAAAATGCAGGAATTGCTTCTTCTAAGTTAGTCCATTCAATATCTTTGAAGGAAGCTAACATCATTACCCCAACAAGAATCAACGCTGGCGCTGTTGCTTGGGCAGGAACGATCGCAATCAGTGGTGAAAACAAACTGCTCAAAGCAAACATTGCAGCAACTACTACTGATGTCAAGCCAGTCCGTCCGCCAGCACCGATCCCAGCTGCACTTTCCACATAAGTCGTCGTATTTGATGTCCCGAAAACTGCACCGATCGATGTGGCAACAGCATCCGCAAACAATGCTTTATCCATTTTCGTTGAGAATCCTTTGCTGTCTTCTAAAGCCAGTTCGTCTTCTTTTGAGAAAATTCCCGTGCGGCGTCCGGTACCAATAAATGTTCCGATCGTGTCAAAAGTATCAGACAGGCTAAATGCGATCACAGTCATCAATACTTGAGGAATTTTTGAAGCATCACTAAACAAAGACTGCATCCCTTCTGAACCAAACGCGGCTCCGAATGTTGTCTTCAGTTCCCCTAATGAGTTGCCTAAAGAACTTTGCTGCCAGTTGATGGCAGATAAATCAACCACGCCTAACGGAATTGCAATGATCGTTGTTGCAACAATTCCGATCAAAATAGAACCGCGAACATTCAACACAACTAAAACAGTTGTTAAAACCAAACCAATAACGGCTAAGATAATTTCAGGATTGTTGAAGTTTCCTAATGCAGGAACAATACTATCTCCATTCACTGCACCATTTTTTGGCTCAGCTTGTACAGTAAAATCCAATAATTTCGCATTTTTGATTCCCACATAAGCCACAAAAATACCGATTCCGCCACCGATTGCATGCTGCATACTTTCTGGAATTGCTTTGACGATCAATTTGCGGATCTTGGTCACTGTGATCAAAATATTGATCAGCCCGCAAATAAAGACCATTGCTAATGCTTGCTGCCATGTATAGCCTAATCCAAAAACAACTGTAAATGTAAAAAACGCATTTAAACCCATTCCCGGTGCTTGTGCATATGGAACATTTGCAAAAAGCCCCATGATCAAAGTACCAATGATCGATGCAATGATCGTGGCTAAAAAGACTGCCTGAAACGGCATTCCTGTTTGTGATAAAATGGATGGATTTACAAATAAGATATAGCTCATTGCAAAAAATGTCGTTACCCCAGCCATCATTTCAGTTGAAACGTTTGTCTTGTTTTCCTTCAATTTGAAAAACTTTTCCATTTACTTATGTCTCTCCCTTTTCTCGATCCAAGTTCTTCACTTTTCAGTCAAGGCTTTTCTCTTTACTCAATATATCTCAGGAAAATGATTAAATCAGACGATAAAGCTGATCAATATAATAAGTGCTCGTTCTTGTTTCCTGATGAATACTTATAAAGTATAAGCTAGAAAATTTCGTTTTTCAACAAATTATTAACTTTAAACCCTGTTTTTATTTTTAATGTTCGTGTTTTTAGGAAATCACAAAAAAGGCACATGGTATCTTTTACTACCACGTACCTTTTTTCTATTTATAAGTAAGTTACGTTCTCTTTTTTAAGAAAACAACAAAGCCTGAGCTGACCGATAACCAACCTACAACAGCAATAAATGAAGTTGATCGTTCACCTGTTTTTGGCAACTCACCTTTTCCACTGGCCTCCGAAGATTTAGTGGAAATTTCTGTAGACGAGTCGGAAATAGTCTTTTTCGGTAAGATAGGGATCGTAAAAACTGCTTGGTTATTTTCATTGTCAATCACTAAAGCTGTTAGCTTTTCTTTACCAGCAAGCTTCAAAGGCGCCACATTCAGTTTGATGATCCCTTCACCATCTGCTTGGCCTTGAAGATCACCTGTTGGAATCTCCGATGTCCTTGTTGCAGTTTGAGGTAGGTCGCCAGTAAAAATGACAATCGTAGCATTCGGTAATGTTACTCCTCTTAAAAACTCATCGTCTTCGTACAAAGGATCAAAAATCGTTGCCTTTGTCAATCGATCATTGTTTGTCGGCTCAGGTGTTGGTTCGACTGGTTCAACTGGATCAGCCAATGCTTTACGTCCTTCGATCGACGCCTCGATCAATTCTCCTGCCGCTTCTTTACTTTCGATATAACTAATAAACGTTTCTGTATCTGGCTGAATCGCGTTGACTAGCCGGCTCTCAGTAAAACTTGAAAAGCCATCTCCTCCGCCAAATAAAAAATCATTGATCACAACCAAATAAGGCTGCTCTGCTTGAATCGGTGTTCCATCACTTTTATACATCTCTTTCACTGCATAGGGCTGATTCGCATCCCCCGTTTCAGCAAAAGTATATTTTAACCCTGAAATTTGTAAAAAGTAGCGTTCTTCTTCGTCATATTGCTCGTTGAGCACTTGTTGGATCTGCGCACCAGTCATTTCTACGACTTGCAAGATATTTCCGAATGGCTGAACTGCCTGTGCAGCTCCCCACGTGATTTCACCATCGGCACCTACGATCAAATCTGCACGAATACCGCCATTGTTTGTCATCGCAAAGTCAGCATCGATCCCTTGTGCTTTAGCCATTGCCACTTGTCCGTCTGTGATCAAATTACCTAACGGTGATTCTTTACATTCATTGACTTCCCGAGTGATCGACTGACTTCCCTTAGCTGTTCCGATTTTCTTGTTTGTCACAGTAGAAACTCGATCTTGCGCGTCTTTTACTGTTTTATCGACAGCTTCATCCACTTTCGGGGTTGTTTTCCCTGCAGGGTCAACCGCTGAGACAGTTGCATCCGGTGTTTTTACAAAATCGTTGTTCTTTGGATCTAATGTTCCTTGAAGATCGATATAGCCTTTCCCTTGCGACGTTGATTGAACGACTCTCGTATTATTGACTACACCATTAGTATATTGATGATTATGTGCAGCAAAAAAAGCATCGACACTATTTTCAGGATAGATCTTATTGACTTCATTTAGAATTTCTGCTGCTTCGCCTTCCACTTTTCCTGCTTTACTTGTTGCTGGAATATGGGCTAAAACAACGATCGCGTTTACTCCTTGATTTCTCAGTTGACTAGAATAGTAGGCTATCGTTTGTGCCTCATCTAAAAAATCATAGGCTTCATAATGCTCTCGCAACACCAAATTAGGAATTTCTGTTGTGACCACGCCGATAAAACCAACCTTGACTTTATTAGCCCCAGTACCGACTTCCCTGATCGTATATGGCTGCCAGCCAAATGGAATTTCTTCGGTATCTTTTTTGACCACATTCCCAATGACTATTTGCGTTTTAGAGGCTTCTCTTGGATATTCCGTCAAAATACCATACGGATCATCAACTGGTTTTGTACCCGTCATGATTCGGTTGAATTCTGCCAGACCTTCATCAAATTCATGATTGCCAAGCGTCCCTATTGAAAAGTCCATTTGATTCAAGACTTTGATCGTTGGTTCGTCTTGAAGTAAACCTGAACTCGCCGGACTTGCTCCTACCATGTCACCAGCTTGAACACGTAAGGTTTGTCCACCTTTATTATTTTTTGAAAACTGTTCCTGAGCTTGATTGAGATACCCTGCTAATAACGGTGCAGTTCCAGCTTTTTCAACTTTATTTCCTAAATCGTCATAAAATGATCCAGTCGTATTCAATGCACCATGAAAATCATTGATCCCTAATAATTGAAAAGGAATCAGTTCTTCTTGATTGGATGCTTCTATCTGTTCAGCTTTTGCTTGCTCGTTTGTTGTTTCTGCTTGCGCTGTTCCATTGCCCCACACAATTGCGCTGCTGATTCCTCCAATAACAAAGAAAATTGTTACTAAAGAATTATGCCATTTTTTCATTCCGTATACTCCTTCGCTTTTATTCCCTAATAATTACTTAGTTAAAGAGTAACAAGTTCCAAACACGCTGTCAATGACTTCTATCAATTCTATTTTTGCTGTTTTACGCTAAAAATCATTCCCAATAAAATCAGCTGGAATACTGTAAGCAGGAAAATAAACAACCATTTTTCTTGTGACCATTGAAAAAAAATTATCTGTAATGTGTTAACTGGCTTGGTAAATAGATATGCACTATGTAGACGATCAAAACGTCCGACGAAAATCGCTAGACTTGATAAACCAGAGATAAGGACTGTGACTAGTCCAAATTGCCAGTTTTTAGTCATGAGCCCCTTTTTTCTTGCTTCATAATTTAGCGTAAATAATGTACTCATCCCCAAAATACCATATACCAAAATGCCCGTAGCTAAAAGAACAAATCTACTCCAATCATGGATCGACTGAAGAAAAATCTGATTCTGACCTTGATAGATCGTCAGCTCTGCTAAATGAAAGAAATCAGTAAATAAATATGGCGCGTTCGGATAAAAGATCAGCCAGAAAGCTGCAATAAAATAAAACGACTTTCGATTGACCCGCTCAAAATAAAAACTAATTTCAATCGGGATATATGCAAGAAATACATTGAGCGTCATAAACTGATAGCTATTTGCAACTAGCAGCATATATACGCAATAAAAGACCGTCCCAATTCGAATCGTCCAACGAAGTTTTTGACTCAACTACTTCACCCACCTTTTCTCATCAAGTGTATCATACTCGTAAATTTATAGAAAATTTTCTTGAAAACTTGTTATTCTCCTATTTTATGCTAGACTATCTTTAAGAAAATATCATGGAGGAATCAACTTGAAAAAATTAATTGCAATCGATTTGGATGGCACTACTTTAAACAATCAATCCCTTATCAGTCCGACAACAGAAAAAGCATTGAAAAAAGCGATCGATCATGGGCACTATGTGAGTATCGTGACAGGACGCCCATACCGTATGAGTAGTCAATTTTACCGCCAATTAGGCTTAACGACTCCAATGGTCAATTTTAATGGCGCACTCGTTCATTTACCTGAAAAGAAATGGGCGAATGAAAAAGAAACAGGCATCAAAAGAGATTTAGTATTTGATATTTTAGCGCAGAAACAAGCGCTGAACCTTGACTTTGTTGCAGCTGAAAATAAAGAAACATTCTACATCGACACATTAGATTATTTCGACCCAGCTTTCTTCGCATCCGAGGCAACACCAAGCAATTTGCTTACGACGAAAAATTTAGTAACTGATCCGACATCTATGATGGTTCGTACAACACACGATCAAGCAAAAAATGTTTCGGATTCTTTAATGAAACAATACGGTGAATACGTCGATGTCAGAACCTGGGGAGGCCCAACACCGATCTTGGAAATCGTTTCAAAAGGCATCCAAAAAGCGAAAGGTGTTGAACAGGTTGCTAGTTTCCTTAATGTTAAACGCGCTGATATTTTAGCATTCGGTGACGAACATAATGATGAAGAAATGCTTGATTACGTTGGCTGGGGCGTTGCAATGAAAAACGCGACAGATAAAATCAAATCGGTCGCAAATGATATCACAGAAAAGACGAATGATGAAGATGGTTTAGCTGATTATTTAACTCAGTATTTGGACCTGAACGATCATTAATATGACTTTTTCTGTATCGATCGGCTAACTACAAATTTTATAAGATGACTGCAGAATCCAAATGTGTGCAGTCATCTTTTTTTACCTTTACAATTCTTATTCTTCTTGATAAAATAAGAACATACGTTCTTGTTGAATTTAGAAAAGAGGAATAACTATGGATTTATCTAGAAAAATTGAGATTCTTGCTGAATCAGCCAAGTATGACGTCTCTTGCTCCAGCAGTGGTGTTGCTGATAATCAGCGGACAGGCAGCGTTGGCAGCACAGCCAAAGCTGGGATTTGTCACTCATTCACAAGCGACGGACGCTGTGTTTCCTTACTAAAACTATTATTTACAAATGCTTGTATTTTTGATTGTCACTATTGCATCAACAGAAAATCCAACGCGATCCCGCGGGCGACTTTTACACCTCAAGAAGTCGCCGATCTAACAATGGATTTTTATATGAGAAATTATATCGAAGGTTTATTTTTAAGCTCTGCTATTATAAAAAATGTTGATTACACAAGTGAGCTTTTGATCAAAACGCTAAAGATCTTACGTCATGAAAAAGGATTTAAAGGGTATATCCATGTGAAAGCAATTCCAGGAGCCGATGAACGATTGATCGAAGAACTTGGCTTTCTTGCCGATCGAATGAGTGTGAACGTTGAATTGCCTTCACGCGAAAGTCTCAAGCTTTTAGCACCGGATAAAGACCCATTCGCTTTATACAAACCTATGAAGCAAATTACCCATAAGAAAAAGGAGCTATCCTTGGTTCCAGCTTTAAAGAGAGCAAGTTCTTTTGTGCCCGCTGGACAGTCTACCCAAATGATCATTGGTGCTTCTCCGGAAAGCGATCATTCCATCGTTAAAATTGCAGAAAATCTTTATCAAAAGTATGACTTGAAGCGCGTTTATTACTCTGCTTATATACCAGTAAATCAAGATTCGTTATTACCCGCCGTCACGACTGATCCGCCTTTGTTACGAGAACATCGTTTATATCAAGCAGACTGGCTTTTACGCTTTTATCGCTTTTCTGCAGATGAAATTTTATCGCCAGAAAAACCTAATTTTAATTTATATTTAGACCCTAAAGCAAACTGGGCTGTTCAAAATTACGAGCAATTTCCCGTTGATGTTCAAACAGCCTCATATGAGCGTTTATTACGAATACCAGGGATCGGACCAAAGAGTGCCCAAAATATCTTAAAAGCAAGAAAATACTACAAATTACACTTGTCTGATCTAAAAAAATTAGGAGTCGTTGTCAAACGCGCACAGTATTTTATCAGCTGTAACGGAGCCGTTCAAGCAGGTTTGATTCAAGAGCCTGAATGGATAATCACTTCTTTGATCTCCTCTAAACAGTATGACACATTAAAAAAAATAAATACGCAATCCAGGCATGAACAGTTGTCTTTATTTGATGTGGAACGCTTTGAAGCGACCAAACACAAGGAGATGCGTTATGTCAATTGAAGAAACAAATGAAGTTTGGGAATATGACGGCAGTTATTATGGCTTTTTGACCATTGTTTATCATGCATTCAAAAAAAACTCTTTTCCAGAAATGATTTTGACCCCTGAAAATTCAGTGGAAACACTCTTTATCAGTGAATGGTTCGAAACAGATGAAGAACTGGCAAAAAAAATCTATCAACGACTAGAACAGCGTCTAAAAAAAGAAAATCTCCAGTTTATTATTGATGGCTTTTATTGTTCGTTAAAAGAAAAGGAACGCTGCTTATTGGATGCGATCCAAATCGCATTATCAACAAATGATTCATTGACCAACCATTTGGGACATCCATCGATCCTCGCTTTACAAAAATCCTTAAAGGCTTTGTTTAGTGAAGTCCACTTATTTACAGGATTTGTTCGTTTTGAATATGTGGGGGCATTCTTGTATAGTCAAATCGCACCTAAACATTTTTCTTTACCCTACTTATGTCCGCATTTTGCTCAAAGATACCCAAATGAAACGCTCATGATCTACGATGAAACACACCGTTTACTGGGAATCATCGAACAAGCTCATATTCGATTTATCGAAAATACAGATCCTCCAGTATTTCACGCTCAGTCTTGCGAACAAGAAGTTCAAGACAATTGGCGAACGTTTCTTCGAGCCGTGACGATCGAAGAACGTAAAAATGAACAAGTCCAATTATCTCACCTCCCTAAACGTTTTCGCGGAAATATGGTTGATTTTAGAGAATAAAAGGAGTTACTTCTGCTTCCACCGTTTATTCGTTTTAAAAAGGGACTGGGTCATAACTTCAAGAGTTACGCTCCAGTCCCTTTTTCTATTCTATTTCAATCGATTCTAAGATGGATCTTTTTCACGATCAACTTATCTGGTAACTGTGATTGATTGCTTTGTTCCCCAATAACTTCAGCAAAGATATTAGTGCGATCTTCTTTTTTCTGAAGCTGATAGTCAATTTTTCCTGTCTCGTTCAGCTCATTCATCATCTCATTGTAGTTATCAGATTCTGTTTTTTTCGTAATGAAGCCTAGACCAACCAGCTGTTCATCTAAATTTTTGGCTGATATCAATGACCCAAAAGCAATTTTTTTGCGAATCGTCTGGTTCAATTGAGCGATTTTCACCTTTGGATCTTGTTGAGCAGACTGTTTTTCTAGTAAATCTTCATACTGCTCTACTGTCAGCATGACCCCTGCAACTCTATTTCTATTATAGATATAGACGCCTGTTTGTTCTTTCTTGGCTGTAGCAAAAACGGTCATGGGCGATTGTTTCACATCTGTAATCGAGACAGAAATTTCTTTTTCACTTTTCATTCGTCAACTTCCCTTCCTAGACGATTATATCATACAGAAAAACTGTGTGAAGAGCTTTTTATGAATTGCTTGTACGAATGAAAAATGTCGATCGTGTCTTTTTCAGATTGAATCAATTGCTTTAAAGCCGATATCTTTGCGGTAAAACAAGCCAGTCGTGTCCATTTTTTCCAGACGTTCATAAACTGCTTCCTGCGCTTCTTTTAACGTATCTCTACTTGCTTCAACTAGATACACACGCCCGCCATTCGAAAGAAGCTGACCTGATGTCTCTTTTACTCCTGCATAATAGATATGTTCATCCGAAGCATCAAAAGCAGCTGGAACCGAGTGATCTTTTTGATACTCTCCCGGATACCCCTTGGCTGCAACGACCACACCCAAGCTATATCCTGTTTGCTTCCATTCAATTTCTGGTGTTTTTCCATGTAATAGATCATCAATGATTTGAGCTAGATCGCTATTCAAGCGTTGTAAAACCACCTGAGTTTCCGGATCGCCAAAACGCGCATTAAATTCAATCACTTTAGGCCCTGCGGAAGTAGCGATCAAACCAGTATATAAAATACCCGTAAAAGGTTTGCCCTCTTCGATCATTCCAAGTGCTGCTGGTCGTACAATCGTTGATACTGCTTTTTCTATGAGTGATCGAGGAATTTGCGGTACAGGAGCATACGCACCCATTCCGCCAGTATTTGGACCTAAATCGCCATCATATGCACGCTTGTGATCCTGAGCGATCACCATTGGATAAACCTCTTGATCACGAACAAAAGCCAATAGCGAAAATTCTTCTCCTTCAAGAAATTCCTCTACAACAACTTTGGCGCCGCTTTGTCCGAACTTATTTTCCTTAAGCATATCTTCAAGTGCCTCGATTGCTTCAGCAGTTGTTTCTGCAACAACGACTCCTTTTCCTGCAGCTAATCCATCTGCTTTTATTACGATCGGCGCACCTTTTTCAAGAACATACGCTTTTGCTCGTTCGAAGTCAGAAAATGTCTGATGCTCTGCCGTCGGAATGTTATATCGATTCATTAGCTCTTTTGCGAAATCCTTAGACCCTTCAATCAATGCTGCCGCTTTTGTCGGGCCAAAAATCAACAGACCCTCCGCGGTAAAATCATCAACGATCCCATTTAAAAGAGGGATCTCAGGACCAACAAACGTCCAATCGATTTTTTGTTCTTTCGCAAATTCGATTAAGCTGACATGATCATCTTCAGCAATATCAACAAGTTGAATCCCCTCTTTTTTCATCCCTGCATTCCCTTTAGCACAGAAAACAGAATCAACCTTTGGACTTTGATACAATTTTTGAGCAATCGTATGCTCTCTACCGCCGCTTCCGATCACTAAAATATTTAATCCCATGTTACTCTCCTTTTAATGTCTAAAGTGTCTAACATCTGTAAAGACCATTGCAATTCCATATTTATCAGCCATGTCGATCGACTCTTGATCTTTGATGCTTCCACCAGGTTGAATGATTGCTTTGATGCCATGATCTCCAGCATAAGCAACGCTATCTCCCATCGGGAAAAACGCATCACTGGCTAAAACTGCTTCCTCGATCGCTGTGCCTGCCTGCTCGATCGCAATCTGAACAGAACCAACGCGATTCATCTGACCTGCACCAATCCCAAGTGTTTGATGATTATTTGCCACAACGATAGCATTGCTTTTAACATGTTTTACAGCTTTCCAAGCAAATTCAAGAGCAGCTAATTCTTTTTCACTAGGTGCTCTTTTTGTTACAACTTGCCAATCGTCCTTTGTTTCACTAATAACGTCTTGATTTTGAATCAGCAAACCACCTAAAATAGAGATTTTTTCATCTTTTAGCGCTTGATCTTTTTTAGAAAAGTCTAATGTCATCAAGCGTAGATTTTTTTTCTTTGATAACAGTTCCAGCGCTTCCTCAGAGAAACTAGGTGCAATGATGATCTCAAGAAACAGCTGATGCATCTTTTCAGCTACTGGTGTATCTACCTCACGATTCAACACGATGATCCCACCAAAAATCGACACAGGATCAGCTTCATATGCATATTGGTATGCTTCATCGATCGTTTGACCGATCCCTATACCGCAAGGGTTCATATGTTTCACCGCTACAACTGCTGGCTCAAAATATTCTCTAGAAATTCGAATCGCTGCATCCGCATCCCGAATATTATTATAGGATAATTCTTTTCCATGCAGCTGTTTTGCGCTGGCGATCGAAAAAGCCGTTGGCAAAGCATCTTGATAAAAGGTTGCTTGTTGATGACTGTTTTCACCATAGCGTAATGACTGCTTTAATTCATAAGTCAACGTAAGTGATTCGGGTTCTACCTCACCGACTAACTCTGTCAGATATTCCGCAATCAATGCATCATATGCAGCCGTATGACGAAAAACCTTGGCCGCCAATTTTTTTCTCGTAGAAAGAGCTGTCTGCCCATTTTCTTTCAGCTCAGACAAAATCAATGGGTAATCTGCGGGATCAACAACAACAGTGACTGCCTGATGATTTTTAGCAGCGCTTCGTAACATACTAGGACCACCAATATCAATATTTTCGATTGCTTCTTCTTCTGTAACATTTTCCTTTAAAATCGTTTCTTTAAACGGATATAAATTCACACAAACAAAATCGATCGGACGAATATCATGCTGCTCCATCGCCTCCATATGAGAAGGCATGTCGCGACGTCCTAATAATCCGCCGTGAATGTTAGGGTGCAGTGTTTTGACACGTCCGTCCATCATTTCTGGAAAACCAGTTACTTCATCGATCGAGAGAGTTGAAAGACCAGCTTGATCAAGAGTTGCTTTCGTCCCTCCAGTAGAAATAATTTCGACCCCCTGTGCAATCAATCCCTCTACAAAAGAAACGATCCCTGTTTTATCTGAAACACTGACCAATGCTCTTCTTTTCATCATTAAAAACTCTCTCCTTGCTGTGATTTAATTACTTGTGCTAAAACAGTTGGATACAAACGATGCTCAATAGCATGGATTTTTTTCTCCAGATTGCTCAATGTATCATCAGCTTCAATAGCCACAGATTCTTGAGCAATGATCGGACCTGTATCCACGCCAGCATCAACAAAATGAATCGTCACTCCCGTTTTTTTCACGCCACTTTCAAAAGCATCTTTGATGCCTCTTAAACCGGGAAAATCAGGCAGCAGCGACGGATGTATATTGATGATTCTATTTGCAAAAACTTCCAATAATGTCGCTCCAATAATTCTCATATAACCTGCCAAAATAATCAAATCAATTTGTTCTTCTTCAAGTAGATGAAGCAACTCCGCCTCATAAATCTCTTTTGATTCAAAATCCTTAGGTGAAAAAGAAATAACAGGAATCGATAAATTTCGTGCCCGCTGAATCACATAGGCATCCTTTTTATCACAAAATAGCAAACTGATTTCTCCTGGGATCGTTCCTGCTTCAACTGCTTCTGCAATCACTTGAAAATTACTGCCATTTCCTGAAGCAAATACAGCTAATTTCATTTTCACACCTCTTTAAATAGAATCGGCTGGTTTTCTCTTCGCAACACTTTTCCAATGACATAGCCCGTTTCGCCTACCTCACTTAAAATGGTTTGAACATCGTCAACCTTTTGCGGCGAAACAGCTAAAACCATCCCAATCCCCATATTGAAGATCTCGAACATTTCCAATTCAGGAATTTGTCCATACTTTCCAAGCACTGTAAATATTGGTAGCTTGGGCCATGAACCTAAATGAATCTCTGCACACAGCTCTTTTGGCAGCATACGTGGGATATTCTCCACAAAGCCGCCTCCTGTAATATGTGCTGCACCATTTAGCAAGCCTTGTTTAATTAAAGGCAGCATAGCTTTGACATAGATTTTAGTTGGTTTCAATAACTCATCTGACAATTGCGTTTCATTCAACTCCGGAATGATCGACGTGCCTGTAAGCGCGTGTTTTTCAAAAAAGATTTTACGAACAAGGGAATAGCCATTCGAATGGATACCGCTTGCCGGTAAACCAATCAAAATATCTCCTGTCTTTACTAAATCGCCGGTTATTACTTGACTTTTTTCTGCAACACCGACTGCAAAACCTGCTAAATCATATTCTGACTCGCCATACATCCCCGGCATCTCAGCCGTTTCACCGCCAATCAACGCAGCTCCTGCTTGAAGACACCCGTCAGCAACTCCAGCAACAACTTTTTCTAAACGTTCCGGAACATTTTTTCCAGTCGCTATATAGTCAAGAAAATATAGCGGCTCCGCTCCCTGTGCGACAATATCATTCACGCACATTGCCACACAATCGATCCCGATCGTATCATGTCGATCCGCCTCAAGTGCGACCATCAATTTTGTTCCTACCCCGTCTGTTCCCGAAATCAAGACAGGCTCCTTCACATCCACCATACTCAAGTCAAAACATCCGCCAAAGCCTCCAAGAGCACCCATCACACCAGCGCGTTCGGTTCGTTTCACATGTTTTTTTATTCTTTCAACTACTTCATAACCAGCCTCAACATCTACACCAGCTTTTGCATAGGCATTTGCCATCTGTGTTCCTCCTGTCATTTGAGTTACAGTTGCTTTAAACAAAACTAATTTTGTCCTTTAAAGATTTTCGATAAGTCGTTTCATAATCATATAAAGGCGTTGGATAATCACCATTGAAATAAGCCATGCACAGTCCTGAATACGGTGCATCATAGTTTAAACCGATCGCATCGATCAAGCCTTGTTCACTCAAAAAACTCAAAGAATCTGCAGTGATCAATTGTTCGATTTCAGAGACTGAATGATTAGCTGCAATCAATTCTTTTCTTGTTTGTATATCTATCCCATAAAAACAAGGGAATTTTAACGGCGGTGATGCAATTCGAACATGAACTTCTTTTGCCCCTGCATCTTTTAATAGTTGAACGATACGACGGCTCGTCGTTCCTCTCACGATCGAATCATCGACCATCACTACCCGCTTTCCTTCAACCACGCCTCTTACAGCCGAAAGCTTCATCCGAACACCTTGTTCTCTTAATTCCTGAGTCGGTTGAATAAATGTTCGTGCAATATATTGATTTTTGACTAAACCCATTTCATAAGGAATTCCGCTGGCTTCTGCATAGCCGCTCGCTGCAGAAAGCGATGAATTAGGAACACCGACGACCATATCTGCTGCAACTGGTGCTTCGATCGCTAAACGTTTTCCCATATTTTTTCTCGCTGTATGAACGTTCACACCGGCAATATTAGAATCCGGTCGGGCAAAGTAAATATACTCCATTGAACAAATCGAATATTGAGTGTCATCTGTATATGTCTCAACTTTATACCCGTTGTCATCAATGATGATCACTTCTCCTGGACCAACATCTCTGATAAAAGAAGCACCAATCACTTCTAATGCACAGGTCTCACTGGCGATCACATATGCACCGTTTTTCATTTGACCGATCGATAATGGTCGAAACGCATTTGGATCAAGTGCTGCAATCATTGCCGTTTCAGTCATCAGTAAGTAAGCAAAACCACCCTTGACTGTTCTCAGACCTTCTTTTAGCTGTTCGATAAACGTTTCTTTTTTACTACGACGAATCAGATGCATCAAAATTTCAGTATCTGAGTTAGAATGAAAAATTGCTCCATCTTTTTCCAATTCTTTTCGCAAACTCTTGGCGTTGGTTAGATTTCCATTATGAGCAAGACCACACGAGCTATCGTAAAATTTGAATAAAAATGGCTGAATATTATCTACACTGCCATTTCCAGCAGTTGCATAGCGGACATGACCAATCGCAGATTCGCCACTCAGTGCAGTTAGCGAGCGGTCATCTTTGAACACTTCAGATAATAGCCCCAACCCGCGATAACCATTTAATTTCCCCTCATGATTAGAAACGATGCCTGCACCTTCTTGTCCGCGATGCTGCAAACTATGAAGACCAAAATACGTTACTCGAGCAGCATCTGGATGTCCCCAAATCCCAAAAACTCCGCATTCCTCATTTAGACTTTTTACTTCATAAGACATGGAATAGCTTCCTCCCAGACTTCTCTCGCCTTTTGTGTCATCAATTCGATTTTTTGATCAGCAGTTTTAATCTTGAGCAATCCATTATTAGTAACTACACCGATTTTTCGAGCCGAGTCTTTTACTAGTTGTTCAAAAGCAACTTGATTTTCAGGTTTCACTGAGACAACAAAACGGGATTGTGTTTCAGAAAACAATAGCGCAGTATCCATTGCTGCATCCACATCTATACCAACATTCTTTTTAAATGCAGATTCTGCTAAGGCGATTGCTAAACCGCCTTCTGAACAATCATGAGCACTTGCAACCAAGCCTGCTGCAATCGCTTTTGAAACTAACTGTTGATGTTCTTTTTCAATCATTAAATCAAAGTCCATCAATTTTCCTTCGATTCGACCTAAGTGCATTTTTTGGATTTCAGTACCATTAAAATCTGCATTTGTTTCCCCTAACACATAAATCAAATCGTTTGCTGCTTTAAAGTCTTGTGTCGTTATATTCTTCAAATCACTGATCAATCCAACCATACCAATAACAGGTGTGGGATAAATTGCTTTACCATCAGTCTCGTTATATAAAGAAACATTTCCGGAAATTACTGGCGTCTCTAAAACTTCACATGCTCTTGCTATTCCATCAGCAGATGTCCACAGCTCCCAAAATCCTTCCGGTTTATCCGGTGAGCCATAATTTAAGCAGTCAGTGATCGCTAAAGGCTGACCGCCGCTGGCAACAATATTTCTTGCAGCTTCTGCTACTGCTATTTGTCCGCCAACTTCCGGATCCAAATAAAGATAACGCGCATTACAATCTGTCGTCATCGCTAGCGCTTTATTCGTTCCGCGAACGCGTAAAACAGCTGCATCACTACCAGGTAATACGACCGTATTCGTTCGCACTTGGGAGTCGTAGGTTTCATAAATGACTTTCTTAGAAGCGATAGTCGGCTGTTGCAGCAAAGCAAGCAATGTTTGAGTTCCGTCGATTACTTCCGGATAGAAATCATCCATTGAAGCAAAAGCACTGATTCTACCTGGCTCTTGTTTTTCCTTTTGATAAACTGGTGCATCTTCTGCCAATGCATCCACAGGTAAATTAGCAACTTCTATGCCGTTATGATTCAAACGATAAAGCCCATCATCTGTCACTTTCCCAATCGTCACAGCGTCCAAATCATATTTTTGAAACAAGTCAATAACTGTTTGTTCATGTCCTTTTTCAACACAGATCAACATACGTTCCTGCGATTCAGATAACATCATCTCATAAGGTGTCATGCCTATTTCACGCTGCGGTACATCATCTAGATCTAAAATCAAACCAGAACCAGCTTTTGAAGCCATTTCAGCACTAGAAGAAACCAAACCAGCTGCTCCCATATCTTGAATGCCCACCAAAATATCTGAGTGGTTCAAGATCAATTCTAAACAAGCTTCCAGTAAAAGTTTTTCCATGAAAGGATCACCAACCTGAACAGCAGAACGCTGCTGCTCTTCACCCTCAACAAATTCTTCAGAGGCAAATGTCGCACCATGAATGCCGTCGCGTCCTGTTTTCGCTCCAACATACATGATGGCATTCCCGACTCCTTTGGCTTGTCCTTTTTGAATATCTTTATGATCGATCAAACCGATACACATCGCATTTACTAAAGGATTGCCTTCGTAGCAAGGATCAAAAGCAACTTCACCGCCGACAGTTGGGATTCCGATACAATTTCCGTAGCCGCTAATACCAGCAACCACTTCTTCTAAAAGATATTTTGTCCGATCATTTGTCAGTTCACCAAACCGTAAAGAATCCAACAATGCAATTGGTCTTGCGCCCATACTGAAAATATCTCTAATGATCCCACCAACGCCGGTTGCTGCACCTTCATATGGTTCAACCGCTGAGGGATGATTATGACTTTCCGCTTTGAATACCACTGCTTGACCATCACCGATATCGACGATCCCCGCACCTTCACCTGGTCCTTGTAATACTTGCGGTCCTGAGGTAGGAAATTTTCGTAAAACTGGCTTCGAATTTTTATACGAACAATGCTCGCTCCACATCACTGAGAATAAACCTGTTTCTGTGTAATTCGGCATCCGGCCTAAAATATCCTCTTCGATCATTCGATACTCTTCATCTGTTAAGCCCCAGTCAGAATAGATTCGTTGGTTTTTGATGTCTTCTGGCGTTGGTTCCGTTACTTTCATCATACGTTTATCCGTTCCTTTTCATAGTTTTTAACAATCGATTTAAAAAAGCGCAGACCATCATCAGAGCCTAAAAGACTTTCTACAGCTCGTTCCGGATGCGGCATCATACCTAAAACATTCCCTTTGTCATTGATGATCCCAGCAATATTTTCAATACTTCCATTAGGATTTTCATCTGCATACGTAAAAACGATTTGCTGGTTTTTTTTCAGTGTTTCGAGCGTTTCTTCATCACAATAATAATTTCCCTCGCCGTGTGCTACCGGTATTCGAATGCATTCTCCAGCTTTGTACTCGGAGGTGAAATTCGTTTGATTATTCACCACTTTCAACGACACAGTTTTACAAACAAAATGAAGCGATTCATTGCGAATCAACGCTCCCGGCAATAACCCAGCTTCTGTCAAAATCTGAAAACCATTACAGGTGCCGAAAACAGGTTTTCCTTCATCCGCAAACCGAACAACTTCATCAATGATTTTAGAAAAACGAGCAATCGCCCCGCATCTAAGGTAATCACCATATGAAAAGCCGCCAGGTATCAATACCCCATCAAATCCTTCTAAACTCTCTGCATCATGGCGAACGTATTCTGCCTCTTCACCTAAAATGTCTCTAACAGCCCATAAAAGATCCATATCACAATTCGATCCGGGAAAAACAATGACCGCAAATTTCATTTTAGAGCTCCTCCGTGATTTCATAACGATAGGTTTCCATATTGACATTCGCTAGTAATTTATCACAAATTTCTTCGATCACAGTTTCAACAGTCCGATCACTTTGTGCCACTTTGATTTCAAAGTATTTTCCTATCCGAATTTCTTCGATTTCATTGAATCCTAAGCGATGAACCGCTCCTTTGACCGCTTCTCCTTGAGGATCTAATACAGAATCTTTGTACGTAACATAGACTTTTGCTAAGTAATTCATTGACTATTCTCCTTTTTTATCGTTAATTGAATCTTTTTTCCAAACGAGTTAATACTTCTTGATACACAGGTACGATTTCACCTAAATTTTTACGATAGACATCTTTATCTAGAGGTTGATTCGTTTTAAAATCCCATAAACGGCACGTATCAGGGGTAATTTCATCAGCTAATAAAATCGTTCCGTCAGAGCATCTGCCAAATTCGATTTTAAAATCAACTAATCGTAGATCGATTTCTCTGAAAATCTCAATCAACAGTTGGTTTATTTTATGTGCTTCGTCTTTGATTGTTTTGATTTCCTCTTCATTTGCAATTTCAAGAATTTTGACATGGTCATCATTGATCAATGGATCATCCAATGAATCTTCTTTAAAGTAAAATTCCAAAATCGGCTGTGCTAATTCTACTCCTTCTTCAAAAGCTAATCGCTTAGCAAAACTGCCAGCAGAAATGTTTCTGATCACAACTTCTAAAGGTATGATCGCTAAAGGACGCACCAATTGTTCGTGTTTTGATATTTTTTTGGTAAAATGGCTCGACATTCCTTTTTGTGCGAGTTGCTCAAAAATCAATGCGGTTATTTGATTGTTGAGCATTCCTTTCCCCTGAACAATATCTTTCCTAGCTCCATTCAAAGCAGTTGCCTGATCTAAGTATTCCACTCGTAATTGCTCAGGATCATCTGTTTTAAATAGTTTTTTTGCTTTCCCTTCATATAACAACATATCTTCCATCGCAGTTCAGCACTCTCTTTCCGTACGTTTTTTATTATAAAAACGAATATCATTCGTATAATATCTTTGTTTACATTTTAACAAGCATTATTCTGGGCGTCAACAAAATCATTAACGATAATGAAACATTTATCATAATCGTTCGTGTTTACCAAAATGATACTTTTTCCTCATTCCTCAAACAACAGAAAAACAGCTGTAAGCATTTACAATAGATAGTAAAAATGGTATGCTAATAAAAAATAACTTACTTAACGTGTTCACTATTCTTTAGTGATGATTTTTAGGAGGGACCTCAAGAATGACTAGCGATTATGACCATTTGACTCAGGAATTTTTGGCAGGATTAGTGCTTGAAGAACGAACAAAATTGTATAATGACTTATTAGCCTTAGAAGAAGTTCATAAGTTGAATCAGCACAGCTCTTACTACACATTTAGAAATTTGAAGCGTATTTTTCAACGACATTCTGAACGAAGAAAGCGTACGTTTCGTTATATAAATAGCCATAACAACGAACTGTTGATCCATCAGATTCACGAACAACATTTCTGTAAAAATAAATATTGTATTCAGATTTACTTTAATTCAAAAGAGTGCAATTATTTGTTTATCGATCAACTACTTACTGCGCTAAAAGCGCCTTCTACTTCACCATTAAGAAACTTAAGAGAAATAGCCATTTAAAAGACAGAAACTCTTAGAGATACAGCTAAGAGTTTTTTTGGTCACTTGAGGAGAGATTATGGAAAAACTAAAAGTTAAAGTAACAGTCGATCGTCCTGTTGGTTATCTAGATTCCTTTAATAATCGTTACCCAGTAAATTATGGTTACATCGAAGGAGTGATAGGCGGAGACGGCGAAGAACAAGATGCATATATTTTAAATGTACCAGCAAAAAAGTTAGATACATTTATTGGCATCGTCACAGCCGTGATCCATCGAAATGACGATATCGAAACGAAGTGGATCGTTATACCAGAAGGTTCAACGATCTCAGTAGATGAAATCACAAAACAAACTTATTTTATTGAACAACACTTTGATAGTCATATTGAACTTCTTTAGAATAAGAAGAGAGTATCAACCAAAAGTAACGATTTCTTTTGGTTGATACTCTCTTTTTTCTATTACGCTAGTCCGACACGCTCAAAAATAATGTCAACATTTTTTAAATGATAATTATAATCAAATGCATCATCAAGCTCTTCTTTAGATAACACCGAGGTGATCTTTTCGTCAGCTTCAAGTAATGGTCTGAACGCCGTTTGATGATCCCAAGCATAAGCCGTTTTCGGCTGAACTAAATCGTAAGCTGCCTCTCTTGTCATACCGTGATCGATCAATTTTAATAATACTCGCTGGCTATATATCAGCCCAAAGGTTGCCTCCATGTTGCGTTTCATATTTTCTGGAAAAACAGTTAGATTTTTCACGATCGTCGAGAAGCGATTCAACATATAATTCAGTAAAATCGTTGTATCTGGAATAATGATTCGTTCCGCCGATGAGTGGGAAATATCTCTTTCATGCCATAAAGTAACGTTTTCATAGGCTGTCACCATATGTCCGCGAATCACACGAGCAAGCCCTGTCATATTTTCTGAACCGATCGGGTTTCGTTTATGCGGCATCGCAGATGAACCTTTTTGACCTTTTGCAAAAAACTCTTCCACTTCTCGTGTTTCAGATTTTTGCAGGCCGCGGATCTCTGTTGCAAATTTTTCGATACTTGTTGCAATCAGCGCCATTGCAGAAACGTATTCAGCATGCAGATCTCGCGGTAAAACTTGAGTAGAAATTTCCTGCGCTCTGATGCCTAAATGCTCACAAACATATTCTTCAACAAAAGGAGGAATATTCGCAAACGTTCCAACCGCACCACTGATCTTCCCAGCCTCTACACCTTTAGCTGCATGATCAAAACGCTCAATATTTCGTTTCATTTCTGAATACCATAAAGCTAGCTTCAACCCAAAAGTAGTTGGTTCAGCATGAACACCATGTGTACGCCCCATCATGACTGTATCTTTATGTTCTTTAGCTTTTTCACCAACGATTTCTGTAAAACGTGCGAGATCTGCTCTTAAAATATCATTGGCCTGCTTCAATTGATAACCATAAGCTGTATCAACGACATCTGTACTCGTCAAACCATAATGTACCCATTTACGTTCTTCACCTAACGTTTCAGATACAGCTCTGGTAAATGCCACAACATCATGACGTGTTTCTTCTTCAATCTCTAAAATCCGAGCAACATCAAATGAAGCATTGTCACGAATTTTCTGCACATCTTCTTTTGGTATTTCACCTAGTTCTGCCCAAGCTTCATCCGCTAAAATCTCAACTTCCAACCAAGCTTTATAGCGGTTCTCATCTGTCCAAATAGCACCCATCTCTGGTCGTGTATAACGATCAATCATTCGTTTATCTGCTCCTTTTTAATCCCAAATAGTTGTTTGATAAATTTCTTCTAAGGTTTCGTATATATCCTCTGTCAAAATCGTGATATGCCCCATCTTGCGGCCTTTCTTTGCTTCTGCTTTACCATAATAATGAAAATGCCACTCTGGTTTTTCAGCAATCACATCCATCGTTTCATACATTTCATCACCTAAAATATTGACCATCACCGCTTCTGATAATAGTTCAACTTCAGCCAACGGCCAGCCGCAAATCCCCCGAATGTGGGCATCAAATTGACTCATCGAGCACGCTTCGATCGAATAATGTCCTGAATTGTGCGGTCTTGGTGCCAACTCATTTACATAAATACCACCATCATTGGTCAAAAACATTTCAACAGCTAGTGTTCCAGCTAAATCGACCGATTCGGCAATGACACGAGCGATGCGTTGTGCCTCAGCAACAACGTCATCATTGACTCTAGCTGGCGCAATCGTTTCATGCAAAATATTGTTACGATGAATATTTTCTACGACAGGGAAAACAGTATATTGTCCCTGCCCATTTCCGCTCACTAGGACGGATATCTCTTTTTCATAAGGAATCCAAGCTTCTAAGACGCAGGTTCCCTCTCTTAATAGATGCATCGCAGAAGAAACATCGGAAGTACTGTATAAGACAAATTGCCCTTTGCCATCATAACCGCCTCTAGTTGTCTTCAGCACACATGGGTAACCGATACCGTCGATCGCATCTTGAATATCTGTTGGGCTAACGATCGTTGCATATGGCGCAATCACGATATTATTTTCTTCAAGGAACGACTTCTCTAATAAGCGGTCTTGAGTAATCGCTAAAAGATCGGAACCTTGAGGGATCTCTGTCAAATCTTGCACCTGCATCAACGCCTCAACATCGACATTTTCAAATTCGTAAGTCAACACTTGAGAACGACTAGCTAATTCTTTTAGCGCTTCAACATCATCATATTCAGCCAGTAAATGCCAATCAGCCACCTGTGCTGCCGGACAGTCAACAGCCGGATCTAAAACGCCTATACGAAAACCCATCTCCCTAGCGCTAAGCGCCATCATTCTGCCTAATTGTCCGCCACCAATGATCCCAATCATTTGACCCGGCAATAATGGTTTATTCAAGTTCATCACTACTTTCCATCACTGTTTGTTCAAGAAATTTACGCTCAGCGTCTAATTTCCCTGCTAACTCTACATCATACATGGAAAGCATCTGAACTGCAAGCAATCCTGCATTGACTGCTCCTGCACGACCGATCGCAGTCGTTGCTACAGGGACACCTCCTGGCATTTGAACGATCGATAACAATGAATCCAATCCATTTAATGCCTTCGACTGAACAGGCACTCCTATCACCGGTAATGTAGTTTTAGCAGCTATCATCCCTGGTAAGTGGGCAGCACCGCCAGCTCCTGCGATAATCACTTTAATGCCACGGGCTCTTGCCTCTTCAGCAAAACTAAACATGTAGTCCGGCGTTCGATGAGCAGATACGACTTTTTTTTCATAAGGAACACCAAAAGCTTCTAAACGATCACACGCTTCTTTCATTGTCGGCCAATCCGATGTACTTCCCATTACTACTGAAACCACGACAGACATAAGATTCCCCTTTCTCTATTCCCCTTCATTTTAGCAAGGCTCAAGCAAGGTGTCAAAATAAAATCGAATATTATAGTGATTTTTAATCTTATCGTTCGTATATACAGATAAAATAAAGAAAAACCAAACGAACATTCGGTTTTTCTTTATTTTGTTTATTCAATTATTCCTCTGATTTCAAACCATTGAAAAGTAGATTCAAAATGATAGCAGTCAGACTGCTCATTACAATTCCGTTTCCAGTAAACATACGTAAGGTTTCAGGCATTTGCTGGAATAAAGTCGGCATCATATTGAATCCAAGGCCAAAACCAATTGATATCGCAATGATCAACAAATTCTTATCGTTCGTATAATCAACTTTAGATAACATCCGCATTCCTTGAACAGCTACCATGCCAAACATAACCAGCATTCCTCCACCTAAAACAGGTTCTGGAATAATTTGAGCTATAGCACCAACTTTCGGCAATAGTCCTAAAGCGATCAAGAAAAATGCTGAGTAGTAGATCGGGCGGCGAGTTTTGATTCCTGAAAGCTGGACCAAACCGACATTTTGAGAAAAGCCAGTATAAGGGAACGTATTGAAGATTCCACCTAGAATAACTGCTAATCCTTCTGCCCTATATCCTTTTTTAAGCTCTTCTTCTCCGATATGTTTTCCAGTAATATCCCCTAAAGCAAAATAGACACCTGTCGATTCGACCATACTGACAATTGAAATGATCACCATCAAGACGATAGATGAAAGATCAAATGTCGGTGCGCCAAAATAAAAAGGTTGCGGGAAATGGAACCAAGTAGCCTCACCGACGGGAGCTAGATCGACTTGACCTAAGACTGCCGCTAAAATCGTTCCAGCGACTAACCCAACAAGAACCGCAATCGATTTGATAAAGCCTCGACCCCAAACTTGAACAACAATAATCAAAGCGATCGTTATAAATGCTAATAATAAATTCGTGCCATTACCGAAATCTTTGGCAGAAGCCATTCCTCCGCCCATTTTTTCAACAGCTACTGGAATCAAGGTCAATCCGATCACCGTGATCACTGTTCCTGTGACCAATGGAGGAAACAATTTTTTGATTTTCGAGAATATTCCTGAAACTAACACAACAAAAATCCCAGAAGCAATGATCGAACCATAGATCGCGCCGATCCCCTTATCGTTCCCAATCATGATCAATGGAGCAACGGCTTGAATCGCACATCCTAATACAACAGGCAACCCTATGCCGAAAAATCGATTGACCGTCAATTGTAGTAAAGTAGCTATTCCGCACATAAAAATATCAATAGAAATCAAATAAGTCATCTGTTCTGAATTAAAATTCAGTCCTGTACCGATCAATAATGGAACAGCTACAGCACCAGCATACATTGCTAATAAATGCTGCAACCCTAAAACAGCTGCTTTGCCGTTTTCAGGATTTTGTTGGTTCAATTCTTTGTTTTGATTTTCTTCATTTGCCAACTTTACGCATCCCCCTCAAGAAATTCGACTTCACCATTTTGCAGAGACGCAATTCGAGCTAAAGATACGACTTTCATCCCCATTTCCTCTAACAGCGAGCGACCATCTTGAAACGACTTTTCGATCACGATGCCAATGCCATCCACGTCAGCACCAGCCTGTTGACATAATTCGATCAGTCCTTTTGCTGCTTGACCATTTGCTAAGAAGTCATCAATGATCAATACTTTATCTTCACTGGATAAAAATTTTCTAGAAATTGAAATCTGACTCGTTACTTGTTTCGTAAAAGAGTATACAGAAGAGGTCAATAACTCTTCGTCCATTGTTAAGCTTTTTGCTTTACGAGCAAAAATCATTGGTACGTTCAATTTTTTGGCTGCAAAAAGAGCTGGAGCAATTCCCGAAGCCTCGATCGTAACAACTTTTGTAATTCCCGCATTTGCAAATACCTCTGCAAAACGATAACCGATTGCTTCCATCAAGATAGGATCGACCTGATGGGTGACAAAGCTGTCTACTTTTAATACGCCATCCCCCAAAACTCTCCCGTCTTCTTTGATTCGGTTTACTAGTTCTTCCATTACTTCCGACTCCTTCATTCTATTTTTTATAAAAACAAAAAAAGCCTTCTCCTGCAAAAAGCAAAAAAGGCCCTCAGACTCTTTTTCGCTTATAGACCGACATTTACGGTGTCGGGTAGAGACAGTCATCCATATTATGACCATATATAAGCTCTTGTATTACTATACAATAGTACAAAACTCTGAAAATTTCAATGAAAAGAATGAATTTTCATTGAAATCTTACAGAGCTTTATTTACAACTATTCTTTATTTGTTCCTCATTTTTTGATGAATGCGGCTTTTCCGCCTGTAGGTAATGCAGTATTTTTAGGTACCACTCTGATTTCGATTGCTTCCAGACGTTTAGACAATCCTTGTGTTCCCGAAGATTGTCCATTTTTAGTCCACGCTTGCCAGCCATAATCTTGGGAGTGGACTCGGTATTGCACATCATATTGTGTGGCTGCAGTTCCGGTCAATTGGATTTGAATCGCTTCTAACCGTTTCTTTTGTCCTGTGGTTCCACTCAACGCATTATTTGCTTTCCAACCTTGCCAGCCAATATCTTGAATATGTGTTTTGTATTGGATTCCTCCGTTAACAGATGAATCAAGCTTGATTTGAATACCTTCTAATCGTTTCTTTTGTCCAGTACTTCCACTTGGTTGACCTGCTGCTACATAACCGCCCCAGCCAAAATCTTGGACATGCGTACGATAGCTCACTAGATTAGGGATCGCAGGTGCACTATTTTTAATCACTCGTACAGCGAAATCCGGTTTAAAATAGGTGGTTGAATTGATTTTGACCACTTCATTCACATTTGGTGCGTGGATATATTGGTTATTTCCTATTGCAATCGCTACATGATACGTGTTTCCCTTAGCACCCCAAAAATAAAGATCCCCAGGTTCTGCTTGAGCAACACTGATTTGCTCGCCTGATTTTTCTTGTGGCACTGTGTAATCACCAATGTTTTTTCCCGTCACTTGTAAGTATACATAACGAGTCAATCCAGAACAGTCAAACACATTCGGACCTTTTCCACCCCAAGCATAAGGTTTACCTAGATGTCTTCTGGCTTCGTTTACAATTTGTGTTTTCTGTGAAGCTGCTGCAAATGTAACTGCACTTCTGGCTGCTGGTTGTTCTTCGATCGTTTCTAACGAAAAATCAGGCATCTCCTGAATTTTCTGGATTTGTTCAGCTGTATAACCAGCGTCAAGCGCTTCCTGATAGCTTTCGTCTCCAAACACCTCTGTCGCTTCCGCCGACTGGGTCGATCCAAGCGCAAAGAGCAACAGAGCAGCCCCAACTATGTAACAATACTTTTTCATTATTTTCCCAACTCCTACTCTCTCATTCGATTTAATTTAATGATAACATAAAAATAAAATAATTATAGACTAGTAAAGCTAGCTTATTTAATTTTTCATCGTTTTGTAATATAACCTGATTTTTGTAATCATAAAAAAAGTGATCATAAGGAAATTTTTACCCTCATTAATCACTTAGTATGTTGTTCATCGATCCTACTGATCGTTTTCTTTTTCTAAATTTCTATACTTATCCATTTTATGACTAAAAAGCTCACCATTGCTAGGCGGAGTATAGGTAATGGCATTTGCGCCAGCTGCGATCGTTTCAGTGATTGATTCATCTGTCGGTCCTCCTGTTGCAATGATCGGCAACGTAGGATATTTCTTTCTGAAATAGCGAACGGTTTCTGCTGTATTTTTCCCAGCGCTAATGTTGATCATCGTCACTCCAGCAGCTATTTTTTCATCGATTGGCGTATGGATCGATGTCACCGTACTAACAACAGGAATATCGACAACCTCACAAACCATCTCAACTGTTTCAACTGGTGTCGGCCCATTTAATACAACCCCGATCGATCCCTGAGCTTCTGCAAAAAGGCTCATATACGCAGAACGTTGTCCTTGCGTCAAACCTCCGCCCACTCCTGAAAATACAGGAATATCTGCTGCTTCTATAATGCTTTTAGTGATCGCCGGATGCGGGGTAAATGGATAAACAGCAATGACTGCATTTGCATCCGTATTCCGAATGATCGCAATATCCGTAGTAAAAATGATCGACTTGATTTTCTTTCCAAAAATTCTGATCCCGCTTGCCTGTGCAATCACCTTCGGTACTTGTACAATATCCTGCTTCAGCGGTGTGACGATTTCCGGTACCCATTTTTCTTCCATCTAACTCCTCCTTTTTCTTAATGATCGTATTTGTTTAAATCATAGCTTTCGATCACATGAATAACTTTTTCAGCATAGGTTGGATCTGTTGCATAGCCTGCATCTTGTAAAGCTTGTGCAGCCTCTTTATAATTTTTCGCCAACAACACATTTTCATATAGACGAGGATTCCAAGTGACACCATTGACAAACAATCGAGTATGGTCATCCATTGATTCTTCCCAAGTATCATAAACTCTGAAATCACCTTGAATCACGATCCACTCTTCATTGATGTATTCCTTCGTTTCAAGATTCACTTTTTTCTGATCACCATACGCTTTGATTCCAAATAAATTATTATATTTAGAGGCAAGCGTACTTTGCCCCCAGTTTGACTCTAAGATTCCTTGTCCAATAATAATACTAGGTAAAACGCCATAAGAAGACTGCAACTCTTGTGCGTGCGGGCTGATTCTATCGATAAACTCTTCTTTTGACACCTGTTCATTTTTCTGTGCCGTATTTTCTTCAGTTTTAGAACTATCTGATAACACATTGATGGAAAAGATAAATGCAACCCCAACAATCAATAGTCCCGCAAATAATGCCGGTAAGTTTGATTGTCTTCTTTTCTTTTTATACCTTTGACTATTCATACATTCCCTACTTTATCGTGTATTCATTCCGTTAAAAAAACGGACAATGGCTGACTGATTATATCAGTTTTTTTCATTACAATCAATCTACAGCTGTCGTAGTCATGGTTGTCGAAGTTTTCGTTGGTTCCTTAGATGTTGTCGTCATGGTCGTTTGGCTTACTTCTGTTGTTGGTTCAGTTGTGTTTTTTGTCTTGTCTTTTGCTGTATCATGTCCAAAAAATACATAGATCACAGCACCTAACATTATAATGACGGATAATATGCCTAAAATTTGTTTCACAAAAAAACTCCTCACTTACTTATTCACCAACGTAAGTTCCCATTAAATTTTCATTTACCCAATCTAATAGCTCTACTTTCGATCCTTCCAGTTGACCTTGTAAAGTGGCCGGCAAACGAAACGTAACGATATCATCAAAGCCCCATTCACCATACGAAACGGTAACTTTCAAATCGATATATGCTTGCTCTACATGTTCAGCCTTGTTTTTTGAAGGGATCAATTCAGCCACTCCTGCTCCAGACTGCAGCCACTTTTTGGCGATCAAGGTTTTTAATCGCTTATATTCAGACACAGCGACATTCCTTTTTTCTGGAAAAAGAATGGTTTGGCGCAGCACTTTTTGTGTCAGCATCCACTCATAATCAGTAAAAAGATTTTTCACCTTTTGCATTTCTTCATTAGTCAAGCTGGTATGACCTTTTTTCCAGTTCTCCCAGTTTTCTTTCGACGTTTGGAGATAGTCGGTATAAAACGTCTCTTCTGTTTCAAACTCTTCTATAATTGCATCGATAAGAATATCTATATACATTTGGTGCATGACTTTCGCCTCCTTTCTTTATTTTACTGAAAATATCAAAAAAAAGCATCTCTTTGCTCCACTTATTTTCGTTTTTTTAAGAAACATTCACCTTTTTCTCTAATAATTTTTACGTTAACTTCCATTTGCTTAAATTTAACCACGATTTCATACTTCTCATGTATAATAGAAGTGATCTTTTAATTAGGAGGAAGAAACAATGGCAAATTATAATTGGGGCATCATCGGACTTGGTGATATTGCAACAAGCTTTACAGAAACATTTCAGCATAAACACAGCAGCATCCATGCAGTTGCTTCACGTACATTGAGTAAGGCAGAGGAATTTGCTAAACAGCATAATATCCCTACTGCATATGGCTCATACGAAGAACTATTGTCAGATGATTCTATCGATATCATCTACGTTGCAGTACCAAACAGACAACATATCGACCACATCTTGAAAGCTCTGCACGCAGGGAAGCATGTTCTTTGCGAAAAAGCGATCACTATGAATAGCGCTGAACTAACTGAAGCAATGAAACTAGCTGAAGAAAAGAATCTAATTTTAGCTGAAGCTATGACGATTTTTAATATGCCTTTATATCATGAGCTAAAAAGCCAAATCGATTCTGGTCGTTTCGGCAAGCTAAAAGTGATCCAAGCGCCTTTTGGCAGTTACAAAGAGCCCAATCCAACCAACCGCTTTTTTAATCCCGAATTAGCTGGCGGTGCTCTTTTGGATATTGGAACGTATGCTGTTTCTTTCGCCCGTTGGTTCTTGAGTGCGCAGCCTAAAGTAGTCGCTTCTGTGATGCAGCCTTTCTCTACAGGAGTAGATGAACAATCGGCTACTATTTTACAAAATGATGCACAAGAAATAGCCACTGTTTCACTAAGTTTTCAGGCAAAGATGCCCAAACAAGGAGTTGTGGCTTTTGAAAATGCCTATTTGGTGATCAACGACTATCCTCGAGCAGATGAAGCAAAAATTTTCTTCAACGACGACACAGTTGAAACGGTCGTCTCTGGTGATAGTTCCCAAGCACTGAATTATGAAATCGACAATATGATCCAAATGATCGAAGGAACCTTGTCAAATCGCTCTCTATTCTTGACAAAAGACGTGATCGATCTATTAGATCAAATGCAGCAAGAATGGCAAAAATAATCAAAAATAGTGTAAAAATCAAAAAAGCAGTTGACCCTAATTAAACAGGGACTAACTGCTTTTTTCTTTTTAATTATTACATTTCATTTGGTGCATGAAGACCTAATAAACGTAAATCTTCCTTGATGATCGTAGCCATTGCATAAACTAAAGCCAAACGTGATTCTCTCTCAGGATCATCAGCTAAAATTTTCACATGGGCATAATACTTATTGAACGCTTGAGCAACTTGGATCGCATGTTTTGCAATCACTGAAGGCTCATATTTGTCAGCAGCTTGCAAAACGACATCTGGGAATTTTTGAAGTAATTTTACTACTTCCCAGCTTTCTTTATCGTTCAAAGCGTATTCTTTTGTTTCATCGATCGTGAAATCCGCTTTTCTTAAAATACTCATTGCGCGAGCGTGAGTGTATTGAACATACGGTCCTGTCTCACCTTCGAAACGCACAACTTCCTCTAGTACGAAATCAAAATTGTTCAAACGATCATTTTTCAAATCATGGAAAATCACTGAACCGATCCCTACTTGTCTTGCTACTTCTTCGCGATTTGGCAAGTCAGGATTTTTTTCCATGATTTGCTTATTCGCTAGCGAAACTGCTTCATTCAAGACTTCTTCTAGAAGAACGATTTTCCCTTTACGCGTAGATAGCTTCTTACCGCCTTGTGTAATTAATCCAAATGGTACGTGATGCATATCATCCGACCACTCAAAACCTAATTCTTTCAACACAGCTTTTAGCTGTTTGAAGTGATTCGACTGCTCGTTACCAACGACATAAATTGCTTTAGCAAAATCATACGTCCGTTTACGATAAACTGCTGCAGCTAAATCACGGGTAATATATAGTGTTGCCCCGTCTGATTTTTTGATCAACGCAGGGTTTAAGTCATACGCAGATAGGTCAACGATTTCAGCACCTTGATTTTCTTGCAGTAGATGCTTTTCTTCCAGCATTGTAACGATTTCAGCCATCTTATCATTATAAAAAGCTTCCCCATTATAAGAATCAAACGACACTTCAAGCATACCATAGATTTTATCAAACTCTTTTAGTGACTCTGTACGGAACCATTGCCATAAATCAGTAGCTTCTTGGTCCCCTTCTTCAAGTTTTTTGAACCACGCACGTGCTTCTTCTTCCAATTCAGGTTGTGTTTCCGCCTCTTCATGAAATTGCACATATAGACGTAGTAATTCTGTAATTGGCGCATTTTTGACGCCTTCTTCTGAGCCCCATTTTTTATAAGCAACGATCAGCTTTCCAAATTGAGTGCCCCAATCGCCCAAATGATTGATACGAACAGGCGAATAACCGATTTTTTCAAGAATAAAGGCAATTGAGTTACCAATGACCGTTGAACGTAAATGCCCCATTGAAATTGGTTTTGCAATGTTCGGCGATGACATATCGATCGGTACACTGCCCTTCCCACCAATAGAACTATCCCCATAATGACCTTTTTCTTTGGCAATCTGAGTGATCACTGCATGACTGACCATCTTTTTATTCATGAAAAAGTTTAAATAAGGGCCAACCACTTCAATTTTTTCAAAATCTGAACCTTCGATTTTTTCGGCTAATTCTGCGGCAATTTGTTGTGGCGCTTTACGGTAGACCTTTGCTAATGAAAAAGCTGGAAAAGCCACATCGCCATGGTCAACTGACTTAGGATTTTCTAATAATTGTGTGACTGTCTCTAAAGATAAATCATCTTTCACTACTGCATAAATAGCTTTTGCTACGATTTCTTTGTTATTCATCTTTCTCCTCCTATATATTAGGTTATTCATTTTTAGTTCATTTGCGCTCTCACAGTTAATGTTTCCTTTATTCTTACTCATCGTTACTTTTTACTTAAGAATATGGCTTTCTTTGACTACTGAAAACTTCTCAACAGATATGCAAGTTTCATCAATTGCGGTGTTTCCTTCGCATTTGGTACTTCGCTCCATCCGTCGCCAACTACTTTTCAACATCTGCTCTAGCTTTGCCAGTCGCAGTGTTTCAAAGCAAAAAGTCCCTGGTGTTTAAAAACACCAGAGACGAGAATTTCCCGCGGTACCACTCTAATTGTCCATTCTACGATAGACCCACTTAATCTAATAACGGTAGATAGCCGTCTGCTTGTGCAGATTCTCTAAAGTGCGCTTCCTTTACTTGTCATTTTCGGCTTACACCGTCCCGAAATCGCTTGTGATGACCTTAGATAAAGTACTCTCTTTTTCAACGAATCAATATGAAACTGGATTTATTATAGCAAAATTTTACGAATATGCCTAGTCCTTAATTATTGACCGATCGTTTTAAAGCTCAAACTAGGTTCTGCATTTAGATGAGCATCAGCTAAATGACCCTTTTCTGCTTCGACGAATGCTGCCGCACCGATCATCGCAGCGTTATCTCCACATAGTCTTAACGGAGGCACAATAATAGTTGTTTCTGGCAATTGATCAGCGATCGCCTGACTTAATCGTTCTCTTAATCCTTGATTTGCAGCAACTCCGCCGGCCATAACTAATTGTTTCACAGGATATTCTTTACAAGCACGTATTGTTTTGTCGACTAATACGTCGATCACACTCGCTTGAAAGCTAGCCGCCAGATTTTCGATACTAAGTGCTTCCTCCCGTTGTTGTGCATTATGAACAGTGTTGATAAACGAGCTTTTTAACCCGCTAAAACTAAAGTCATAATTATCCTCTTTCATCATCGCTCGTGGAAAATGATACGTATCTTGCCCTAAATGAGCCAGTGTATCAATTTCCTTACCGCTCGGATAACTTAATCCTAACACCCGTCCAACTTTATCATACGCTTCACCAGCAGCATCATCTCTTGTTTCACCGATGATTTCAAAGGAACCTGTTTCTTTCATATACACTAGCTCTGTATGCCCTCCGCTGACGAGTAACGCCATCAAAGGAAATTGTAACGGCTCTACAAAGTGAGCTGCATAAATATGACCAGCCATGTGGTTGACTGGAATCAACGGCAGATCATGAGCCCATGCAAAAGCCTTTGCAGCGGAAATTCCAATCAATAATGCGCCTACAAGTCCAGGTCCGTAAGTCACTGCCACTCCACTTAAATCAGCCGGTCCTACCTCAGCTTCCATCAATGCGTCTTCGATACACAGCGTGATTTCCTCCACATGATGACGACTCGCGACTTCCGGCACGACACCGCCAAATCGACGATGGCTTTTTACTTGAGAAGCAACTATGTTGGATAAAATTTGATCGCCATTCTCAATTACTGCGACACTCGTTTCATCACAGCTGCTTTCGATTGCCAAAATCAGTTTTCTTTCTTTATAAAAAAAAGTCATTGTTCCACTTCCTTAATTTTTAAACACATTACAATTCCATCTTCTACTGGACGTGTGTAATATTTTTTTCGGCGACTAAGCGTCTCGAAATTTTTTTTCAGATATAACTGCTGAGCCGCATAATTGAATGCTCGGACTTCTAAAAAAACAGTCTTGATTCCCTGCTCTTTAAAAAGCTGAATAGCCTGATCCAACAATTGACTGCCTACGCCCATTCCCTGTAACTTCTTTTGGACCACGATATGAGAAATATCGACCTCATCTAAAATTTGCTGGTAACTGATAAATCCCTGCCATTCGTCTTCTTCGATCTTTACAAGGTAATCCGTTACTTCTTGCTGCAGATCAACACTGAATTGCTCCAATGACCACGGAGAACCATGCTCATACGCGTTTTCACATAATTGCCATAACTTTTCAGCAGCAGACTTGATCGGCAGCTCTTCTTTTAAACAATACATTTGATCACTCTTCTTTTAAAGACAACACCATTTCAAGGGCGTCTTCTTTGTTTTCAGTATAGTACTCCTGCTTGATCGTACTTGATGTAAACCCTAATTTTCTATAGACTCTTTGTGCATTCTTATTACTGATCCTCACTTCTAATGAAATCGTTTCGCATTTATTCAAAACAGAAAATTGCTGAATTTCTTTAATCAAAAAACTACCGATCCCTTTTCCTTGATAGGCAGTAGAAACTGCGACATTTGTAATGTGCGCATCTTTCCCAAACAATCGACAACCAATAAAACCGATCGTTTTTCCTTCTTTTTGAATCAACAAATATAAATGAGGGTCTGTTGCCTGCAGCTCCATTAAAAAGGCGGTTTTCGTCCATGGCATTTCACCGGCATAGACTTCCCTTTCGATAGATAATAAATCCTTGATATCCTCAAATTTGATTGCCCGCACGAAATAATCTTCATTAGAAAGCTGAATCGTTTTTGCTTCATAAGGCCGATTTTTAAAAAGTAAGCCTGCAAGCTTATTGAAAGGATTAAATCTTTTCAACATATGTTTCTCCTTCAGGTTTATGTTCTTTTAGCCAATTTTCTTCCGCTTCTACTCGTTTCAGATAATCCGGTAAAAAATGATGAATATCCATTGATGGTTCAGCTTTTCTTCCAAGTCCAGCAAGTACGGAAGCATTTGGGATCTGCCATTGAGGAATCGTATTGATCACAGCATCCGGCAAGATTTCTTTTATTTGTTCTTGCAATTTCACAGCATCCTCACCGACAAAATAGATATGTTCAAACTCCTTCAATTGCTTCAACCACTCTTCTAAAGAAATATGTTGATCTGGAATGTTCGTCTGTAATTCACCATTTATGTATTCATAGGCTCCTGTATAAACATTATTTCTTCTAGCATCGAACAACGGAACGATCACACCTTTGATCGAAATACAGTTCGCCGCTACCGTTTTCAAACTAGAAATTCCAACTAATTCTTTATTCAGCGTGTATGCTAATGTTTTGGCAGTTGTTACACCTATTCTCAACCCCGTATATGAACCCGGACCTTGCGCAACGACAATTCGATCAAGCTCGTCGGGTTTCAAACCAATATCTTTCATCAATTGTGTGATTGCCGGCATCAATGTCAAACTATGATTGCGTTTCACGGTTATAGTATATTGTCCTAAAATTTTTTCCTCATCACAAACTGCGATAGATAATGTCTGATTCGAGGTATCTATTGCTAAAATACGCACAAAAAAATCCCTTTCTTTCATTAGGTAGTTGTTTCATTGTAGCATATTTTTTCGAAGCAGTAAAAAAGTCCAAGTGTTCTTCTAAATAAATATAAAAAGCACAAGAAAACGTAGACTGAGGCAAAAACATTTAGCTCCAAAAAAATTAAGAAGAAGTTGCTTTTTTTCTCCGTTTATTCGAAATTAATGAGGCTGAGACAAAAGCGTTTAGCTCCGAGAAATAAGAAAGAATTTACGAAAATTGCTTTTCAAATTTTAGTGAATTTCTGCTTATTTCCGAAGGAGCTGCTTTTTTTTCGCCGTTTATTCACGTTTAGAGAGCGAAACAAAACTGATTTTTAGTTTTGTCCCGCTCTCTTAAAGTTTCCTAGATTTTGATAAATTGACAGCTAACTCAAAAATAGCTTGTTTTATCTCTACATTTACTTATAGGTTGCTTCTAAATAATCGATCAACGGTTTACTGATATCTGTCGCTGTATCATTTTTTCTAGAGTCTTCTACCATGATCATCGCAGAAAACTTATTATTGCTGCGATCCATAGCCAGAAGGAAGCTATTTTCCTTGCCAACGGTATCTTGTTTCTCTTTAATTTCAGCTGTTCCTGTTTTAGCAGCCAATGAGAATTCAGGATTGTACATATTATGCACGTAACCATCTGCATCTTCCACACTGCCAAGAAGATCCGTCACGATCGTATCAGCCGCATTTGAACTAATTACATTTTCTTTCGTCTTTGCCTCTTTAGACAACTCGATTTTCGGGTAGACCAGCTTACCTTCATTTTGGAAAACTGTATACATCGCCGCTTGCTGGATCGGTGTGATCAAAAGCTGACCTTGACCATAACCTGTATCTGCCAATAGAATCTCTGATTTGAACGAGTCTTCATTTGAAATTTGAGCTGGATTCATTGGAATAGCCAAGTCTAGTTTTTCACCAAAAATAAATTTATCCAGCCCTTTTCTAAAAGTTTCTTCCCCCATACGCAGCGTCTGTTCTGCAAAATAGATATTGTCAGAGTTGACCAATGCTGTTCGTAAGTTGACAGGACTTGCTTCTTTTACCCGCGTCACAAAATAGTCACCCCAAGAAGCATCCTTCTGCCATTTCAATCCATTGATCGCAAGCTCTTCTTCCGGCTTAAGTGTCCCAGCATCTAAACCAATACCACCTGTGATCGTCTTAAAGGTCGAGCCTGGTGCGTAACCTGTAGCAAACCTTGCTGTAAATGGTAAATTTTCATTATTAGCATACGCATCATATTCTGTTTGAGAAATACCATTCGCAAGCTTATTCGGATCAAAAGATGGTGAACTGACAGTCGCTAATAAATCCCCTTGCCGCGGATCCATCACAACAGCACTGCCTGGACGATTTGCAAAAATAGCATAGCCTTGTGACTGTGCATTTTTATCGATCGTCAATTGAATTTTCTGACCATCTTTTTTCTCTACTTTTTGAAGAACACTTTTTTCCTGTCCATTTTCATCAGTAATAGTGATACTTCCACCGTCTTGTCCACGTAATTCTTTATCAAAGGCTTGTTCCAGCCCAACTTTCCCAACGACACCAGTGCTGCTTAGAGAAGGATCTTTTTCAATATCTTCTGCTGTCACTGTTCCAACGTAGCCGATCAATTGTGCAGCTGCTTCTTTTAGTGGATAGTATCGGACAATTTTATCTTGTGAAGCCGCACCTTGTGGCAAATCAGTGATCGGATCAAAGGATATTTTGATCGGCACGAATGAATCATCTTGGACCCAAGCTTGCTTCAAATGTTGTTCAATTTCTTCTACAGGAACATTGAACTGATCACTGAAAGCTTTGATGTTTGCCGTTTTTGCATCTCCTTCTCCAAGTTTACCTGGAACGATACCAACCTGATCAAAAGCTTGATTTACAGCAAGCCCTTCTCCGTTACGATCGACGATTTCTCCACGCGCCGCAGTATCTACGCCAATAGAGACTTTATCCTGACCAGACATCTTCGGAAAAATCAAGCTAGGTTGCCAGTTGATTTTGTAGTTGTCTTTTTCTTTATCGATCGTCGTTTTATAGGATAAACCCTTTAAGTTACCTAACGGCGTTGTCATCTCTAGTTGATAGCTAAATGTGAACTTGTCACTAGCTTTTTTTTCAACTTTTACCTGTTTACTCCTGATTCCTTGTGCTTGTATCCCAGTGAAGATCGCTTCATATTTTTCAACTAATTGATTCTTATCATATCCATTGTCTTTGATCGACTCTTCACTCAACACAGTAGGAAGCTGATCAAACTCTTGCTTAGATAAATGTTTTAAAAAAGTTTGCGCTGTTTTCTCCACTTGCTTTATTTCTTGCTTAGTTTGCCATGCACTATAAGCAAAAACACCACCACCCAAAGCAGCAACAACTATTATCCCGCTAATTACTAAAATTATCGGTTTTTTTGACTTCTTTTGTGTTCTTCTTTCCACTAGCGATTCCCCCATCTCTTCCATTTTAAAATGTCTTCTTTATTATACCTCAATCTTGTCATTTATTCGTTATAAAAAGAGGAAGCTTAGTAAAAAATCAATAAGCTTATTAGACCTTAGCTGTATTTTTACCTTCTTCGTTTATGGTATACTATTTTCACGTACAACTTTTATCAAGGAGGAATTTGGAATGGGAATTATTAAAGCAGCAACAAGTGCGATCGGCGGAGGCTTAGCGGATCAATGGATCGAAGTCATTGAACCTGCTGATATGGGTGATACGACCGTTATGACCAAGGGAATTTTTGTTCGTAAAAATGATAAGCGCGGCTCTAACCGTAAAGGAACAGAGGATGTTTTGACGGATGGTTCTGTTATACATGTGTATCCAAATACGATGATGATTTTAGTCGATGGCGGTAAAATCATTGATTATACTGCTGAAGAAGGTTACTACACAGTGAAAAATGACTCCGCTCCTTCGGCGTTCAATGGTTCTTTAAAAGCAGCAATTTCAGAAAGTTTTGACCGTTTTAAATTTGGCGGTGTAACTCCTCAAAAACAACAAGTCTTCTACATCAATTTACAAGAAATCAAAGGAATCAAATTTGGGACTTCTTCTCCCCTTAATTACTTTGATAATTTTTATAATGCAGAATTGTTTTTACGAGCGCATGGGAATTATTCGATCAAGATCACAGACCCATTACTATTTTTCTCAAATGCGATTCCTCGAAATAAAAGCCAAGTAGATATTAATGATATCAACGAACAATATTTAGCAGAATTCTTAACAGCTCTTCAATCTGCGATCAATAAAATGTCTGCAGACGGTGAGCGTATTTCTTATGTACCATCAAAAAGTTTAGAATTAAGCAAATATATGGCACAAGCCTTAGATGACGAATGGCGTGAACTTCGTGGAATGGAAATCGTTTCTGTTGCAGTTGCTAGCATTTCATACACGGATGATTCAACGAAATTGATCAATATGCGTAATCAAGGAGCGATGTTGAGTGATCCAAGCGTCCGTGAAGGCTATGTTCAAGGATCATTGGCCCGTGGAATGGAAGCAGCTGGAAGCAATGAAGGAGGCGCAATGAACGGGTTTATGGGCGTTGGTATGGGCATGAATACTAGCGGAAATTATTTTGCTCAAGCTTCTCAAACCAATCAGCAGCAAATGCAGGAAAAACAAAATCAGCAAAATGCCCAAGGCTCAGCTGATACTTGGACTTGTCCTCAATGTGGAACAGAAAATTCAGGGAAATTCTGCTCTAACTGCGGCACACCGAAGCCAACCAATGAGAAACCAAAATTAGAAATGAAATGCAGTGAATGTAGTGAAGTCGTTGACCTATCTAACGGTATTCCTAAATTCTGCCCGCATTGCGGCAAACCATTTCAAGGAATTCCATTATAAATAGCAACACAGAAAATCCGAGTGCGGAACAAAGCTAAAAAACAGTTTTGTTTCGCACTCTAAAACTAAACAAGCCTATTTAGCGGTCTAAACTAAATCAGATTGCCAAATAAGAAAGGAAACATTATGACGGACACTTTTACACACAAATGCCCCAATTGCGACGGTCCTTTATTGTTTGATCCTAAAGATCAAAAGTTTCATTGTGAATACTGCTTGAATGTTTATACTGAGACAGAAGTCACAGCATATGAACAGTCTCAGCGTGACGCTCGTTTAGAAGATCCCGCCATTGAAGAGGAGTTGACTTATACCGCAGACGCAAAGGCTGATCGAATGCATTCTGATGAAGCAACTGCGTTTGACGATACTTCCGATAGTAACAAAGACGATATGGAATTATTCAACTGTCCGAGCTGCGGTGCCCAAATCGTCACAGAAGCAACGACAGCTGCCACCTATTGCTATTATTGTCATAACCCAGTTGTTTTATCTGGTCGTTTAAACGGGACCTTTTTGCCGGAAAAAGTCTTACCTTTTGCGATCGAAAAAGAAGAAGCTGTCGAAACGTTTTTAGCCTGGACCAAGAAAAAATGGTTTATTCCTAAAGATTTTTTCAATAAAGAGCAAATCGATAAATTGACCGGTGTCTATTTTCCTTATTGGGTAGTTGATGCCGATATCAATGGTCAACTGAATGCTATGGGGACCACTTTACGGGTTTGGCGAGTCGGAGATCTGGAATATACAGAAACAAAACAATTCGAGGTTACACGACAAGGAAAAATTTCATTCAAAGAACTGATCAAAAATGCGTTATCTAAAAATACTCAGCAAAAAATGGTTGAAACAGTCCAACCTTTTCCTATCGATAAAGCTCGCTCGTTTAAAAGCCAGTATTTAGCTGGCTTTCAAGCAGAGAAACGAGATATAGAATATGAAGCAATTCAACAGGCTATTCAAAACGAGCTCAAAGATTATTCTGAATCCTTACTACGGGATACAGCTGCTGGCTATACTTCCTTAACAAAATTGCGAACGGATATTTCTCTAGCAGATGAAAAAAATCATTATATGCTTTTACCTATTTGGTTAGTGACCTATAGAAGCAATGAACAATCAAACAAAGTCTACTACTTCGCAATGAATGGTCAAACAGGAAAAGTGAGCGGGATCCTTCCTGTCAGCTATAAACGTTTAGGACTTTTCACTTTCGGTCTATTCACTCTCTTATTGGCTCTTTTTTTGATCGGAGGCTGGTTCATATGATGAAAAAAATGCCTTTATGGTTTCTTACATGTTTTGTTCTTCTCTTTGGTTTTAGCGTACAAAGTTATGCTGCAGAAGATTCGATCGATGATCAAGCTGGGCTTTTTACCAGAGAACAAGTTAATCGATTAAAAGAAATGCTTGCTCCGATCGAAGCAAAAACGAAAGCACGCATTTTTATTGTTACCAATACCGACAATGAGATCGATTCTACTCGATTTGCAGATTACTATATGCTTGACCGGATTGGCAAGGATCAAAATGGTGTCACTTTTTATATCGATATGAATCAACGAAAATCAGTGATTTCTACCTCTGGCAATATGATCGATTATTTGACGGATAAACGAAATAGCCAAATGCAGGATAACATCGGTGCTAGTTTGACGAACGGAAATTATATGGAAGCTGCTCAAACATTTCTTGAGGATACTAGCAGATTCTTCGATCAAGGCGTTCCTGGCGGTCATTATCGTGTAGATACAGAAACAGGTAAAATCACACGTTATAAGGTGCTAACGACCACTGAAATTTTGATTGCTTTGATTGCCTCCGTTATTTTAAGCGGCATCTTTTTTGCAATCAGTGTTTCAAAATACCAGTTGAAATTTGGTACTTATTCTTATCCTTTCAGAGAAAAAGCAACGCTGCATTTAACAAGTAAAAATGATCGGCTGATCAATTCTTTCGTTACCACGCGGCGGATCCCTAGAAACAATTCAAATGGCGGAGGCTCTGGTGGTGGCGGCAGCAGCACACACTCTACAGGCGGAGGGACTTTTGGCGGTAGCAGTCGAGGATTTTAATTAAATAAATACTTATATTTTTATCATTATTTTAGCATTTTAAGTGGTCCTTCTTTCATTTTCAGAAGGATCATTTTCTTTTTTTTATCTCAAAGTTATCTTGTTATTTCTTCTATTTCAAGGTAGTATAGAGTTAATCGATTCATGCTGGATAATCATTGACAGCTAGTCTAAAAATGAGAAAAGTGAGGATATAAGTAGTGAAAAAAATTCTGGGTTTCGGCATATTGACATTGTGCGGATTGACTTTGGTTGCATGCAGCAGCAACGACAATACAACAAAAAAAAGTAGTGCAGACTCTTCGACATCTCAAAAAAAAGAAGGCAATGCGTATTTTAAAGATGATACTTTAAAAATCGATATGGCTACAGTGAAAATTCTTTCTACAGAAGTGTTACCTGCTGATACAGCTCTTTATAGAGAAAAACCACAATTAGCACTGACTTATGAAGTGACAAATGACAGTAAAGAACCTCTGTCTGCTTCTACTGTCTGGATCGCTTGTATGGAATTAACACAGGAGGGTGAAAATACGATCAATCGGCTGAATGTTGGTATGACACCACAAGATGAACGCTTTGCAGAATACACAGAACATCAATCAGATGATATCAAACCAGGCGGTACAGTCAAAGCAATTATTTCTTATGATTTAGACGATACTGAAACACCGGTTGTTTTAAAGGCAACACAGGGAATGGCTGGAAAAGAACTTGGTGAGAAGAAAATTGACTTAAAATAAAAGAAAAGAGCAGTTTGCCGAATATTTGGCTCACTGCTCTTTTTGTTATTTCATTCAAAAAAGTCACTATCTAACAAAAACCAATGCTTCTGATCGTCTATTCTTTCACAGGTACCAGTAGTTGACTCGTTCCAATGGCATTGGCTTGGGCAGTCACATGAACCTCGATACTCTCCCCAAAATAATCGATCGTTCCGACTGCTTCAGAGTAGTTTTTACTGGTCGATAAATCCTCAAAACGAAAAGTTGTACTATTGATGTACTGAATATTGCTCCATTTAATATCATTGACTTTAAATTCCGGTGCTTCTGGTGCTGTTTCTAAAATGGTGGCAAAGCTATTTTCCTGTGAGATCTGAATCGCTAATTTAAGTCCCTTCAATGAGTCGTCTTCTCTCACCCAAACGCGATTCATGAATGCATCAAACTTGTTTTTTTCATTTGCAGAAAGGGTCTCTCCAATAAAGTCTGAGAGCTTTTTCAAACTATTTTTTTCTTCCTTATTCAGGAGAGTCGCTAATTTCTCCAAACTATAAAAATCATTGATATCAGATTCCTTGACCTTATCATTGATTTGTTCTTCGATCACTTTATTTAATTTATCCATATTTTCTTCGTTTAATACATTTTGAGCCGCTAATAACTGCTCGTATGTTCCATCTGCATCATTGTTCATTAGACGAGTTGAAATTTCCGGCAAATGTAACTCATAATAACTTATTTGTCTGATTTCCTCAGCTTCTTTTGTCTCTGATCCTTGAAGTGAATCAACAGCCGCTTTATACTTTTTTTTCTTTAGATTCACTTGAGCGCTTGAAATTTGATAAGCATCTTTTACTTTATTATCCAGTTTTTTGTCAGCAAGCAAGTCAACTACCTCTTGATAATGTTCTTTTTCAAAAGCCAACTGAGCTTTTGAAAATAAATAGATACTTTCACTTTGTTCAGACTTCTCCTTGTTTTCCTCTAATAACGTAACAACTTCTTGATAATTTCCTTCTTTATAAGCCGATTCTGCCTTCTCTTCTTTGCTTGTACAATCTGACAACACGGCAAAAAGAACAATAATTATAACAAAACTTTTTCTCATGTTTTACTCCCCTTTCCTTACAACAACTTAATTATATAATAATAAAATCTCATCTGACAATCTCTCAAATCACCTTAACATTATTTCTTATATTTCAGTCGTTAAAAGCGCACTGATCGAGATCATTCTGCTAAAAAAGACTGACACATCTAATTTTAGTTAGAAGTACCAGTCTTTTTATATAAACAAAAAAAGCCTTCTCGGCTTTGATCAATCAACAATTCAATCAGACACATGGCGGCACTCACTTAG
>NZ_JBIPAT010000002.1:0-7848 GCF_050499205.1 Enterococcus sp. AZ020
CAGCAGACTTTTGAGCAGTAGATAAATCTTCATACGTTTTGAAATGTTGCTCTTCAAGTTCTTTAAGCTGGTTCTTGACTAATTCAATTCGTTGCGACTCTTGCTCGTATCGTGCTGACAATTCCGCAACGTTTTGCCTTTTCCTCTGATTTTCACCATTGCGCGCTAAAATCTCTTGTTGCTGTTGAACCAATTCGGACACTGACACAAGCTCTTTCGGTGCATCAGGATAATACAACTGCTCTTTAGCAAATTTCTCTTTCTGATCAGCTATTTGACCGATTGCATGACGTTGATTATAAATTTGCTGTTCTTCATGCTCGATTTTAGCTAACTGATCCCCTACACCAATAATTTGTAAAAGTGTTTGAGCTTTTTCTTTTCCAGTTGATTCCATGAATTTGGGGAGATCAATGGCCAACTCTTCCACAAAACTATTGAGGAGCTGCTGTCCACCTTTGTTGCCTTCTGGATCAATTACTTTTAGATCGCTGTTCTTTCCTTTTCGCTCCACTATTAAGCCATTACTCATTACAATATGCAGATGTGGTGGAATAGCTGAACCTTCTCTGCTCGCTTGGCTAGGTTTATATTTGTTGCCACCTAATGCCCATGCGATTGCATCTAACACACTTGTTTTACCTTGGTTATTATTTCCACCAACGATTGTCAAACCACTTGCTGTCGGCTCAATTTTAACCGCCTTGACACGCTTAACATTTTCGATTTCTAATTTATTTATTTTTACTGACATGTGAATCCTCCTTAGATATGACAATCAACGATAGTGATATAATAATCTGATTTAGTTTCGAGAATTTCTTTGAATGTTTGCTTGTATTCCTGACGACTTTCAGAGGTTGAGTCATCAATCCCAAACCAACCCATTTCCCCTTTTTCAGTCCATTTACCATCTGGAAGAACCATTGCAAATGTACTGAACTCAGCTACATCCATTGCATATTTTTCTTTTGTCCCATATGTTTCGACATAATATTCAGGTTTCCAAAAACTGTGAAATTCTTCTCCCTCTTGTTTCGGAAGTCCTTCCACAATTACTTCCCAAAAACGAATTGCTTCATCATAAGCAGCTTGATCTAAAGAAAGATCAATATCTTTTATTTGAGCAACGTTAATTTTTTCACCTGTTTTTAGTTTCAAAAGTCCAGACCAACGACCACCGATTTTGTACCAATCCCATTTGCGATTTGGATTTTCCCAGTACCCTTTTTTTCCTGTTTGTTCATCAATGTCACAATCATCATCTTCATTAAATTCAAGATATTCTTGTGGACAATCCCCCATATTATTCTCTTGGTATGGAGCAAGTAATTTATCGACTTCCTGTTCAGTTCCCTTTTCTGTAATAACTGCTACTGTGAAATGGCTCATTCTTTTTCCTCCTAAAATATGCTACAATGTAGCTGTCTAAATATTTATTTAATGGCTTGTATCGTTTGCAGACGATGCAGGCTCTTGTTTTATCCTCTCAACGGATTTATCAAAATATTCTTTTTTAAGTTCCATGCAAATATATTGGCGATTCGTATTAATAGCAGCTACTGCAGTTGTCCCCGATCCGCTACATCCATCAAACACTACATCCTCCTCATTTGTGTATGTCTTTATCAGATATTCAAAGAGTGCGACTGGTTTTTGAGTTGGATGAATAGCGCATGTTTGCTTGTCAGTCGCAAAAGTTAAAATGCTACGAGGATAGCGCTCAGTACTGTCATAACTCACTAACCCATAATCATTGTAATTTGTTGATTTATTACTGTTACGCTTATGGTATGCTGTTGCAACTTTACGGGTATGTCCTTTTGTCTTTTGCGGGTTGTAAGTTGGTAATTTTTTATAAAAGACCAGTAGATGATCGTGATCTTGTTTACCAAACACCAAGACATTTTCATGTGCCTTCATTGGCATCTTTTTTGCGTTAAGATGACCAGTTGCTGAAGTCTTTTCCCAAATCCACTCGTAACGCAACAATTTTAGATTGCTCGCAGCAAGAACTTTATCAAATGGAGCTTGAGCAGTAAGTACGATCGCCCCATTATCTTTGATGATTCGCTCGTACTGCTCCCAAAGTTTATCTAAATCAATAACACTGTCCCACTTATTGCGAGTAGTACCATACGGCAGATCGCATAGGATCATATCGATGCTTTTATCTGGTATCTGCCGCATAGCTATAAGGCAGTCCATGTTGTAAATTTTGTTTAGTTCAAGCACATCTAAACACCCACTCTCTGAACTTCATTCAAAATTTCATCGTATTCGTGATACATTTTAGTAAGCTGGTTAATCAACTTCGTATCTTGATCAACTAAGGGCTTAGCATTTTCATGTCTGAGTAATTCAGCATAGTTATCAACTTTGTCTTTGATTGCACCTACTACTAATCTTCTTTGTTCTGGATTAAGCATTGGTTTCACCGCCAACTAAAACGAATAAATCTTCTACAGTACAACCTAAGACTTTGGCAAGTTCTAAAGCTAACTTCACACTGGGCTCATATTTACCTTCTTTGATTTTTTGAATCGTTTTCGGTGAAATACCTAATTTATTGGCAAGTTCTTTGTCACTCATTCCCTTGTCGTACTGTGATAGATAACTAACTAGTGTTTGTTTCATAATATTTCCTCCTAATTTAATCTTTTACGTCCGACCACATATGAATGAAAATCCAACGTCCGAACAATGACATAAGTAAAAATGACAGCTAAGCCTATCCAAATTGACATGTGCGACGTAGAGACAACAAACAGAGCCATAGGAATATCTTTCAATTTCAATGTGCTATTTAAAATGCAGAGAATGATGATTATCATTCCAGCAACTACCCACAGACTTGACATAACGGCTAGAAATAGAACAAACGGCGTTTCGTCTAATGCTTTGAAAAATTTGTGTTTCATTCGTTTTCTTCCTTCCATATAAGAGATAGATTAACTACTACCCACACTACAACTAGAAATATGCTACCTTGTACCTTCTCACCTGCTGAAAAAACAGATAATGGATAAGCATAGTAGGATTAGTATTGCTGGTAGTTTCATGATTTGTTCCTCTTGTACTTATTTTTTTCTCGCCATTTAAGAAATTCATCGAATTTTTGAATATCTATAGTCGGCATGTTTGATGTTGGTAAACGATATCCTTCTTTGAATTTTTCATGCTCCTTAAATTCTTTCAATAACTTTTGAAATAAGGCTTTGTGCAATTTATAGCCAAAGTAAATAATCGCTTCATCCTTTGCCATCCACGCTTGAGGCAAATCGATGATGTTGATATATGTTTCTTTAGACACTGATACCCCTCCTATGCTGATTCTTTTTCACGTTCAATGATTGGCAGATACCCCTCTTTTTTTAACAAATCATAGATAAATAGCCGACCTTTTTGAGTCCAATACGTATGCATAACAGTATTTTTCCCTCCATTTACTACGCTAGTTTTACTTTGCGTATACCCTTTATCTGCATATTTTTGATATAGTAGCCAAGTTTTACTTTGTTTAAACTGGACACCTAGTTGATGAAGAAATTCGTTCATCTTTTTGGCGCTCCAACCATAATCCTTCGCAATTCCAGTGATAGATATCAAGCTATCATTTTGAAGAATCAGATCGTAATATGTCGCTTTTGGTCTTAATTCCAAATTAATTTGTTCCGCTACTAATGCTCGTTCTTCAAGCTTTTCATTTGCTTCAACTTGTTCTACTAACTGAAGTAAAGCTTCTTTATAAGTATTTGGAAGTTGTCGCTTGATGTGATTTTCCATTTTGTTAAATTGTTCAATATACTGTAACTTGAATTTCAATGCTTTTTTACCAGTGAATCCCATTGCTAATAAACTAAAGCCATCACGATTCATATAAATAACTCTTCGATCTCGATTGTAAGAATCTTGCTTGATTCCTTCAAAAAACATCTCCCCAAAATTGGGGACATCTTTTTCAATCCCTGCAATATCTCGTAAAACGTGATCATGTCGTTTTTCAAAATTTTCGGCTACTTGTACACTAGTTGTTACTGGTTGGTTATTTTTTATTTCTACTAATTTCATTTTATGTTTCCTCCTTCATCTAATTTTATGATCTCTAATAATTTCTAATATGAAAGCATTTACTGCTGGACCTTTATCTTTACCAGCCAACACTCTTTGGACCCAAGTGCGCGACCGTCCGTATGCAGTTGCTAAATCTCTTTCAGAGACATTGTTCTTCTTCATAAAAGATTTAACCGCTTCTCGTCCGTTTTCGATATTACTCATCTCCGTTCTCCTTTCTAATAATTTTAGAAAGAAAATTGGATAGAACTTTACATTCCTATTGACATATAATGTAAAGTTTTATATTATTGAATCATAGTTAAATAAGCGTATTAAAAACATAAAAATACATCAGGTCGGCAAACTTCATGATTTTAGATATTTTTTAATGTGCTTTTTCTCTATCCAATTAACTTACACGCTCAGTATAATGTAAAACTTTATATTTGTAAACATAAAAATGCAAAGTTTTACATTATATAACGTTTTTGCGTGTAGAGAGGGGCTTATATGACTTTATACGAAAGACTTTCTATGCTAGCAAAAAAACAAAAAATTTCTATTCCACAATTATCTGTTAAACTTGGATTTAGCGAGCAATACCTGTATAAATGGAAGACTAATATTCCTAAAGCTGATAATTTAGAAAAAGTAGCTGAATATTTTAATGTTTCTGTTGATTATCTTCTTGGTAGAACTGATGATCCAGAAATAAACACAAACTCTTCAACTATGTCGCCAAAAGGTCGAGCAATAGGCCGAGGCTTTGACCAACTTGACGAAGATAAGCAAGATCTGTTTGAACGTCTTCTATTACAAATGCAAGAAGAAGATGATGACGATGACTAAAATTCCTAAACAGCCTAGATATGTTCGCTCAACTACGTTTGCTTTAGATGCCCTTTACATACGAAATGTAGATTCTTTTCCTATTAATGTTCAAAAAGTATGTAAAGATTTTGGAATTAAGTTGAAAAAATATTCTACCTTAGCTAAAAAAAATAATGTCACAGTTGATCAAATTGGTGAGGCTTATAAAACTAAATTAGGTTATATATTTAGAAACGACAAAGGAAAGTACTTCATAGCATACAATGATACATTACCTGAAGGTTTGATTCGTTTTACTTTAGCACACGAACTCGGTCATTTTTTTCTGAATCACTTAGAGGATTTCGAAGAAACTGAATTAATGTATAATTCGCTTGTTCCGTACTCTGAAGAACATGAATGCTTAGAGAAGGAAGCCAATTGTTTTGCTAGAAACTTTCTTTCGCCAAGTGATATTGCAAAATTAGTTGGAGATGAGATAAATGCCATTCAATCAATCTTCGGTCTCACTTACAAAGCATCGACCGTACGATTGAATAGTATAAACTTAGATAATAGAAATTCGAGTGTACTCAAAAGAATAAACATGACAAACAAAAATCAAATATTATCTTATCTATCTCAAATTAACTTTAAATACTCGAACTTGTATCACTGTGATGATTGTAATGCGGAATTTTCATTTCAAGATGCGAAATATTGTAGTATTTGTGGACAACAAAATTTGTGGAAAATAACTTTAGGAAGCCTTCCTATTTTTAGAGAATTTGGAGGAATAGAAATGAAATATTCAAAAATTGAAACCAATGCAGCAGGCACCCCAATCACATGTCCAGTATGTGAATATGATGAACTAAATGATGATTTCAATTACTGCCCAATATGCTCCACATATATTCATAATGTGTGCATAGGTGATGATTTTTATGACAGTTATGGTAATCACGAACCATATCATTTTAGACCAAAAAATGGATGTAGAGGGAACTTAGATGGCAATTTTAGGTTTTGTCCAACTTGCGGAGAGAAAACATCATTTTTCCAACAAGAACTATTAACTGACTGGAAAACGGAAACGAAAAATACAAATACGTTTAAGTTTGAAACAAATCCATTTGAAGTAAACCCATTTGAATAGATAGTCTATTATTTCCAAAACTCAAGGATTATGGAGGGATTTAGAAATGAAAAAAATATTTTTGTTAAGTGTTGCTTTAATTGCATTAGTAGGTTGTACGAATAATTCTAGTAAAACAGATGATTCCATTAGTTCTTCAAAAGTAGAACAGTCAACTATTTCTAGTACAAAAGGATCGTCTACATCAACTAGTAGTTCAACTAACGAAAGTACTTCTGAAACAAGTCAGAGTGCTACAGTGTTGCAAGAAACACAACAGCCTGAAAGTGAAGAAATTGTTGATGAATCGATTCCAAATAGTGAAGAACAGCCTGTAGAAAATAATGAGCCAGTATATGACGAGGTTCAAACTTTTGATGGATTTAATCAAATTGCTGAAAGAAACGGCATATCTGTGGATGAGTTACTATCGCTAAATGGCTTATCATTTGATTCTGTCATAGAACCTGGTATGTCATTAAGAGTAAAATAAAAAAACGTACCCCTCCGACCAAGAAGAATGTACGTTAAAAATAAAACCCCAATAGGCTTATTTAGTTATGCTTATTGTATCAAAATACAAGGAGTGATACAACATGTGGATGGAAGAATTAAGTAATGGAAAATATAAATTTATTGAACGTTACAAAGATCCCTATACCGAAAAAGACAAGCGAGTATCTGTAACTTTGAATTCAAAATCTAATCAAGCGAGAAAACAAGCTCAAAAAGAACTTGATGAAAAAATTGTTAAAGCGATCAACCTCAAATCTAAATCTAATCTTACTCTAGATGAACTAATAAATGAATGGTGGAAGCAACACAAGCAAACCGTTCGCCCCTCTTCCGTTGTGGCTTATCAAAAAATAATTGATTACATAAAAAATCATATTGATACAGATGCATTAATCAAGAATACTGATACAAAATTTTTTCAAACTTTTATTAATGATCTTCCACACTCTTTTGAGTATTCAAAAAAATTCAAAAGTGTGTTGAATATGGCTTTTAATTATGCACTTGATATGGAGTACATCGCTGTTAACCCAATAACGAGAGTATCAGTCTTAAAGCCTGCGGATACAATTGAATCATTTGAAAGTACTTCAGATAAGTATTTGGAAAAAGATGAAGTGGCTAGATTGCTAGAAGTTCTAAGGGAGTCTCATCAAAGCGTCCCTATGGCCAGACTAGCAGAATTTATGTATTTAACTGGAGTAAGATTTGGTGAGGCTGTCAGCTTAACCAAAGAGGATATAGATTTAGAGTCAAATTCAATTGTTATAAATGGAACGTTAGATTACTCTAGTGGTTACAGAGATGCAAAAAAGCAACTACCAAAAACAAAGTCCTCTTTTCGTACTATTGGAGTATCAAAACGAGTAAGCGAAATTTTAGAAGAACTTATCTTAGAACATGAAGTGAAATATAAAAACGAGACAACCTATTTGTTTGTCGGAAAAACAGGAAAGCCAATCCAATTAAACTCTTTTAATGCATCATTAAATACAGCTAACAATAAACTAGGCAATAAGAAGATTAACAAGAAAGTTTCCAGTCATATCTTTAGGCACTCCCATATTTCGTTGTTAGCGGAACTCGATGTAAATATAAAAACGATCATGGAAAGAGTAGGACATTCTGATGTTGATACAACAATGAAAATATATACTCATGTTACTAAAAAGTCTAAAGCAAGCGTAATTGACAAGTTGGATTCTATCGAATTATAGTGAAATAAGTTGCCCCTTTTCTGCCCCTTTTGTTATTTAGACAAAATAAAAAAGCCTTCTCGGCTTTGATCAATCAACAATTCAATCAGACACATGGCGGCACTCACTTAG
>NZ_JBIPAT010000003.1:0-6670 GCF_050499205.1 Enterococcus sp. AZ020
AAAGTACCAAAAGCACAAAAAGTTGTTCTGTACGGAGTAGAAGGGATCGGCAAATCAACATTTGCTAGTCAGTTTCCAGATCCATTATTCATTGATACAGAAGATTCTACTCTGCATATGGATGTAAAACGATTCGATAAGCCGACAAGTTGGACAATGCTATTGCAACAAGTGTCATTCGTAAAAGCGAATAAACCGTGTCAGACACTGGTAATCGATACGATGGACTGGGCAGAAGAAATTTGTAAACGTCATTTAATGGATGCCAACGGCTGGTCTGGCATTGACTCAGAGGGCTATGGTAAGAAGTTCGTTGCTTTGGCAAAAGAAATGGGTGGACTACTAAATTTATTGAGTGATGTAGTCGATACAGGTATTAACGTTGTGGTCACGGCTCATGCGATGCTGCGTAAAAAAGAAGAACCAGACGAAATGGGCGCTTATGATCGATATGAATTGAAGCTTGAAAAGAAAACAGCTCCATTAGTCAAAGAATGGGCGGACATGGTTCTGTTTGCTAACTACAAAACAACAATCATCACTGATAGTAAAACAGATAGTAAAAAGGCTACTGGCGGACAACGTATGATGTATACCACACATCGTCCGGCTTGGGATGCTAAGAACAGAATGGGATTAGCTGACGAGCTGCCGTTTGATTATGGACAAATTGCACAAGCGTTTATCCGAGTAACTAGCCAACCACAGCAAACTGCACCAGATCCACAATTTGATGTAGTTGCTACTGCAGAAACTCTTCCCACTGAAAATGCTTCTGTTCCGGATTTTACGCCTGATCGTGAACAGACAATGCCTGATAGTATTCCGAAATCAGTTGCTGATCTGATGACTGCTGATCAAGTAACGGTTGACGAAATCATGCAAATTATTTATCAAGGCGGATTTATGCCAGCCGACACACCACTCGATAATATTCCAGCCGATCTTTGGGGTTACTTATCAAGTAACTGGAGCAAGGCAATGGATTTATTAAATACAAAAATTAGAAACTTTTAGGGGGAAACATTAATGAACAACGAAAATGAATTTTTAGACTGGAATGGTGGTTTTGTGGCCGAGGAAAACTCGTTCACTCTTTTACCAGCCGGCGAATACCAATTTACTGTGACAAATATGGAAAGAAAAGTCTATGACGGATCAAGTGATAAAATCCCAAATGGCGCACCATATGCAGAAGTATCTTTGGAAGTAGTAGGAGCAGAAGGAAAAACTGTAGTAAAAGAACGTTTATACATGATGAAAAAATTCCAATGGAAGCTAACGGAATTCTTTTCAGCTATTGGACAAGCGCCAGTTATTGGACAGCCATTTAATCCGAACTGGTCAACGATTATCGGGAGTGCAGGACGCGCTAAAATCGAAATCAACACCTATAAGCATCAAGGAGAAGAACGTCAAAATAATCGAATCAAAGAATTCTTGAAACCAGTGGGGCAAACAGGAACGCCACAGCAAACGTTCACTCAGCCAGTGCAACCTACACAACCAGCACCGCAACAAACATTTACACAACCAACACAACCGCAACAACCAAATAACGGATTTCAACCAGGAGCGTTCTAGAAAGGGGAATTATTATGAGCAAAGAAATTGAATTGAATTTGTCAGCAATGGCAAATGGTGCTATTCAAGAAAAACTTGATGGCGAGCTAGAAAAATTATTTAAAAATATTCATGATCCAAATACAAAGGCGAAGGATAAACGAGCGATCACCATTAAATTGGAGTTCGCTCCAGATGATAACCGCCAAGTGATTAATTTAAATAGTAGCTTTTCAACGAAATTAGCGCCTGTACGTGATTTTGATACTACTATTTTAACGGGTAAAGATTTGACTAGCGGAAAAGTTGCTGCTCGTGAATTGCAATCCGAAGCACCAGGACAAACTTTTATCGATCCAGTTGATGGCCAACAAAAAACAGATGTCGGTGAATCAATTGATGTCATCGAAAAAGAAGAAGCAGCCAAAGAATCTCAGCAACAACAAATCATAAACTTACAAGAGAAAAGAGGATAAATAAATGACAATGACAAAAGAAGCAATTCAATATTTGATGGAACAAGGTATTCATCCAGAGGATCGTTTAGTTAATTTTGATAATGATACTCGATGGATGGTTATTAACAGCAATGGAGAGGCTAGAGAAATTGTGCCTAAAGTTTATTTAGCTGATCCACTTGAAATTAATACCCTTTCAGGTCTAGTGAATTATATCAAAGCGAATATTGAACGCATCAATAAAAAATTGATTGTTCAAATTAAAAATGAGCATACAGTCTACCTAAAAGGACTTATTGAAGAAGACGGGGACAGAGAATGCCTAGCAACAGCAACTGCAATTGTTCCTAGATTTCATTTTGATAATTTTTACGACATGGAAGAATTTAACATCGCGTTGCAATCAAAATTCGTTAGCCTAATTGAAGATGTAGATATTCCGGATGATCGTTCATTGTTACTGCAGGTAGTGGGGAATGTAGCAGAAAAGAACGTCAAGCAAGCAAACGATGATGGTGTTAGCCAAGCGATTACTATCAATCAAGGTGTTGCCACTCAAGCAGCCGTTCAAGTTCCTAATCCTGTTTTATTAGCACCGTACAGAACTTTCTTGGAAGTTGAGCAGCCAGCGAGTCAATTTGTATTCCGTATGAAAGACGGTCCGCGTGCTGCGATCTTTGAAGCAGACGGGGGAGCTTGGAGAAATCAAGCAATCGTTAATATTCGAGAATTCTTAGTTAAGGCACTAGAAGAAGAAATCGAATCAGAACGAATTACTATAATTGCATAAAACTGGAAGGGCGGTTTATCCGTCTTTTCTTAAAGATTGGAGAGAAGCCGAATGAATAAACCGAAGTTTCGGGCGTGGGATGAAGAGCGAGGAATGATGAAATGTCACGGATTGTTTCAAGGTTGTACGATAGCGCAATTGTATAACGATGATTATCAAAATTACATGAGGTTTTTGGATGAAATCATCCTCATGCAATACACCGGACTAAATGATAAGAACGGTGTTGAGATTTATGAGGGGGATATCATTAAAGGTCCACATGATTTCGGTCCAGCAGGATTTCATCAAAGAACTGGTGTTGTAACTTTTACTGCTGAATATGGGTATCAGTGGGAATATTGGCTAATAAATGACATTGAGGTAATAGGTTCGATCCACGAAAACCCTGAGCTACTAAGTGGGGTGGAGTAGATGAAAACTTGTCCTATTTGTGAAGAGGTATTCACTTCTTTCCAAGACGTAGTGGAAGTGAACAACAAAGTTTATCACGAAGAGTGTATCGAAATAATTCCAATTAAGTTTTGTGCTTATATACCTGGTGATTACGAAGATGGGTATTTAGGGAATTTCGAACCAGATGACAAAACTTGGGCTTCTAACATTTTAGATGAAGAAGAATATCTTGAAGAAAAACCGTATCTAGTAACGTATCTAACTTATGAAGATGAAGTTGATTCACGAGAGCAATTTGCTCTTAGTAAAGAAGATGCGACAAAGATAGTTAGTCAATGGGGATTTGTCAGCGAAGTAATTAGTGTGGAAGAGGTGGAGTAGATGTATGAGGACTTTGAAAGCCAGTTTTGCCCAAATTGCGACGAAGAACTAACTTATGAAAATTATTGTGAGGATTGCGATAAACAGTGGACTGAAAAAGAGCTAGATGATTATCAAGAAAGAGAAAACGAAGCTTATGTGAAATGGTGCAAAGAATAGCATCCGGAGTGGTTTGACGAAAAAAGCCTAGAGCCACAACTCTAGGCACCACGCTTAAGAACTCTAGGTCCGAGCGGTGATCGCTCGTAAATAGTGTATCAAAGATATAGCGTGATTTCAAATAGATTTTAGGGAGTGATATATGTTCAAACGAATTATAAATTTTAAAATGAGCGATTGGAAACATATTTGGTGGCTTTGGAAAAATATGCATATCCAATTCTTTAAAGGAAATTTTAGCGAATCGTATGAAGCTTGGATGTGGATACTGGTGCATTTATCTTATGATTCTGAGAAAAAAGAGGTGGAGTAGGTGTGGAAGGTTAAATATTTAAATTGGTCACACAAAATCAAAACTACAAGAATACAGGCATTTACGGAAAAACAAGCTGAGCAAACAGCAAGTAATCTGTCTGATGTCAAATGCATATTAGATATTAAGGAGGACACAACACATGGGAAATATAGATTATTACATTAAGAAAAATAAAATGAAGATTGAGCGAAACGAGCGTGCTTTAGAAAACGGAATGTCATCGCATGCCGTTAAAGATTTAGATTTATGCAATGAAATGAGAGAGGAATTTATTGAAGACCTTAGACAACTCAGATCATCACTACCAAACCAACAGGACAAGATTGTGGTGCCGGAGTTTGTGGCTGAGTGGATTGAACATTGCAGAAAATGCTCGTGGGATTTAAGGGCAGCGATGTCGTTTGAAAACTTTGGCAATTTTGACGATAAGAGAAAACTAAAAAAATGGTTTTTAGATGGACAAGGCAAAAGCGAATTATTCGCTCGTGCGTGGCAAGACGGTTACACAGTGGTAAAAGAGCCTAGAAAGCATGTACTGAAATTAGATAGCGAATACTATGATGATGTTGTATCGGGATTTAAAAAGTTCGAAATTAGGTTTAACGATCGTGACTATAAAGTCGGAGATATTTTGGTGTTAGAAGAATATGACGGCATCGATTATACAGGTGATCGTTGTAAAAGAATAGTCACCTACATCACAGACTATGCGCAGCAAGATGGCTATGTAGTGTTGGGGATTGAACCAGTGGAGGAGGAAGCGAAATGAGTAAATCATATACAACAGAACAATTTGAGGCAATGCGTAAATTGTTTCAAGAATTTAAAGAAGTAGGACAGGAACACGAATTTACAGTAGGTACGATCCAAAGAAGATTAAGAGTTGGGCGAGTAAAAGCGCTGGATATATTTGTTGATTTGATGGAGGATGCGGAATGAAACGAATCTACATTTTATCGAATAATGGAACTCACAAAAATTACGTAAAAAAATACGATGGTGCATACTGTGGCTTTGGAAGTCGTGAAGAAGCAAAAGCCTTTGACGAAAAGCAAGCTAAAGAAGTTAAAGCGCTGTTGGATAGAAACATGGGTGAAGCTTTTATCGAGGAGGGAAACCAATGACAGAGAAAACAATACTGCGACAGATTAGATCATTAGCTCAAACAGCTGTCAATGCAGACGATGATCAAGAGCAGTTTAGTAACCTAATGCGGATTATCGAATTAACAGAAGTAGACAACCAAAACTTTGCAGTTGGGGAGTATTACAGTTATAAAAGTTTAGAGAATGTGTTGCATATCTTAAAAATTGATGCTGTTATGGGGGACATCGTAGAAGCGGGGTTTTTAAATACTGAAACAGGAAAATTAATCAATACAAGAATTGAACTTGACAAGAAATATGTACAACCAGCCACCGCCGAACAGATAGCAACGATTAAGCGTGCCGAGCAGTTTGCTGCTAAAGGGCGTAAGTTGGATGAGTTTCGAGTGGGGGATAAGGTTAACTGTAGCGAGATACCTTTTGATAATGGTTACTATATGGGCGATTTAAAGATTGAAAGATTCGTTGGAAAGCAATTTGTTGCAGAATCAGAAACCAGTTTTTATCCATTTGATTTAGATGAAATTAACAAAGTTACCCTCATCCAAACAGCCGAAGAACTGCAGGAGGTAGAAACTAATGAAGGCATATGAAGCAAAACAATTGATCAGAGAATATTCCGCAACTACAACATTAAAAGAAATATTCGAAAGTTTTGAAAGGCCGTTCGAGTGCCCACAGTGTAAAGGTGATGGATTCTATCAGAAAAAAGTAATAGTTCCGTATCCGAGCGGCTTACCCGATTCTGGTTGGGTACCAGATAGCATTGAATACCGTAGAACAGAATGTGAATTGTGTGACGGTCATGGTTGGGCTACCAAGGAGTACAAGCCGAAAATGGTTCAGGATGGCTGGCAATAAAAAAGGAGGGCGTAACATTGGAGCTTAGACCTTATCAACAAGAATCAAGAGAGGCTGTTCAGAACGAATGGGAAGCAGGCAACAAGAAAACTCTTCTAGTTTTGCCGACAGGAACTGGTAAAACAATTGTATTCAGTAAAATTATTGAAGATACAGTTAGAAAAGGAAATAGAAATCTCGTTCTTGCTCATCGTGGTGAGTTATTGGATCAAGCAGCCGATAAATTAGAAAAAAGTACAGGACTTAAAAGTGCAACTGAAAAAGCAGAAAAAAGCGCATTAGGAAGTTTCTTCCGTGTAGTCGTTGGATCGGTCCAAACACTACAAAATGAAAAACGATTGAAGAAATTTCCACCAGATTATTTTGACAATATCATTATCGATGAAGCTCATCATTGCATCAGTGATGGTTATCAACGTGTATTGAAATATTTTGGATCAGCGAATGTTCTTGGTGTTACAGCTACACCAGATCGTGGAGATATGAGGAATTTAGGTAGTTATTTTGATTCGTTAGCTTATGAATACTCATTAGTTCAAGCAATCAAAGAAGGTTATCTATCACCAATCAAGGCGGTAACTGTTCCGCTTAAATTAGACTTATCTGGTGTGGGGCAGCAAGCAGGAGATTTTAAAACAAA
>NZ_JBIPAT010000004.1:0-4014 GCF_050499205.1 Enterococcus sp. AZ020
CGATTCCACAGATACTGCTAAAAATGTCATCGCCATTAACAATGCCGGAATTGGTTTCTCAACTACTGGTTGGCGCGGTCCGTTTACAAATGCATGGACAATTGACGGCACATTAAATGCTGATTTCATTAGAGCGGGCAAAATCAGAGCCGACATTTTTGAGACATCATTTAATGCTTATGGTGATCAACTGAAACTATCAGGTGGTGCGTTACAGGCTGTAAACAATAAAAAGAAAATCATGGAATTAGACAAGCAAGGTATGAAGTTTTGGAAAGATACTGAGCCAATTGGAACTATGGGAACTGCTGGAGGTAAAATGGGTGGTTTTGCATGGCCTGAAGATTATGAAGGAAAATTCATCAATATAAGTTTAGCTGAAGATGGAAAAGCTATTCAATTGATAACAAAACAACCTAGTGATCCAAAAAAAGGAGCGCATGGAATTGCAATAACACATGATGGCAAGATCCATATAGTTGGCGACGAAATAAGTATAACTGCTGTTAAAAAATTATACCTTGGCGGTGGCGAAGGTGTAGGCGTTACAAGCGATCTGAATGTCTCAGGAAAACTAACTGTAAAAGGTCAAGAAATTGGAGACGGCTCAGGCGGCGGTGGCGGTGGAATTGGCGGAGGCTATCCTCCAGAGGTAACAAGCAAAGCCGATAAGTTCGCGTGGGACTTGTGGGCTTATTTATTGTCTAAAGGATATAGTAAAGCCGCGGCTGCAGGTATCTTAGGTAATGTCCAACAAGAAACGGGCGGAACGATGGATCCTGATACATTACAGGGCGGCGTTGGTCCTGGTTATGGTTTAGTTCAATGGGATGGCTCACGATATCCATTAGTTCCTCCGGCGACTTCCGACGGTATTCAATACGTTAAAAATCTTATGAAAGCCGCAAACATCACAGATGGTCATGCATCGATTCTTGGACAATCTAAGTTGCTTGATTGGTCAATGTATAACGGTCAATGGCTTGGTATTGTAGAACCGACTAGTGTTGATGGATTTAAAAAGATGACTGATCCGAAGGCTGCAGCTAACACATTTGAACGAAACTTTGAACGTCCTGCAGTAGCCCATCCAGAGAGACAAGGCTATGCACAAGAATGGTACAACAAGTTTAAAGATTTGAAACCATCAACGGATGGCTGGTTAACTCCTGTTCGTGTGGGTTATGTAGTTACACAAGAATGGGATCAAATCGGTTGGGGTACTGGTGAAATTCACGGTGGAATTGATTTAGCGCCAACAGGAGGCGGTAATCCACCAATTTATGCAGCTAAAGGCGGCACAGTAATGACAGTCGGGAATAATCCGGCGTTAGAGGGTAACTATGTCATGATTGATCATGGAGACAACTACTATACGTATTATGGACATATGGTTGATGGCAGTGTGAAAGTGACTACAGGTCAAAAAGTGACTAATTCGACTGTTATCGGTTCAATGGGAGCTACAGGATTAGCTTCAGGAGTTCACTTGCATTTTGAAGTCAGAAAAGGCGGATCAACTGCAAGCTCTCGGATTAACCCTCGTGATGTCATCAAATTTTAGTTAGGAGTGATACTTTGAAGATCAAACACGAAATGACCTTATCTACCACAGAGCCTAATAATAATGTCGGTGTGGTCAAGATTAGACAAGAGGATATAAACAGCCAAATCTTTGATATAGAGGTTGAAGCAAACGGGGAGCCTGTAGATTTTACAGGTTTGACCCCGTTTTTTATCAATAAAACCAAGATGGATGAAGGAAAACCGATAGAACAAGCTGATCGAATGACAGTATACCCAACAGAGGGTTGCTTGGAATATACGCTTGATAAGCGTGATTGGCAGTGGATTGGTAAAAATACTGCGTATATTAGTTTTAGACGGTTAAATAATGATAATAGCTGGAATGAAATGTACAGTACCCGCGATTTTACTTATCAAGTAACTGAAGGGGTTACGGAAGGGACTGTTTTTGATTCTGGTTATGTCTGGACGTTCGAGGATTTATTGCGCATGTTTCAAAAATTCATTAGCGATAGTGAAAATTCAATGCTCTCGTTTCAGGAGCAATGGGAAAAGTTTGTTGAAGAGAATAAGGCGATACTTGAAAGTTTAGATCCGAGCGGAGAATTGCTGAACCAACTGCATGAAGTGAAGGAAAAACAAGCGGAACTAGACGGTATACTACAAACAAACGCAGCACTGCAAATTGGCGGCGAGACACCTCGTCCGGTGTTTGCAGGACCATTAAACACTTTGCGCAATAAGATTGATAAAACAAAGTTTAACGTGCTGCATATGACCGATATACACACAGATTACGGATACGGTGCCACATCGTGGACTTACGCCGAGTATTTTTGGTCACATATGACAAATATGCAGTCGTTGCAAGATATGGCAGATGTGGCGATTTATAACGGTGATAATGCCGATTGTTACATTAAAGATAAAGAGCAATCAGAGATCCAGCAACGTAAATTTGGAATCAAAGCATTACGAACCGCTAAGATTCCGACATTCGTCAATCTTGGTAACCATGACAATGGATCACCACCGTTTAAAAGAGACATCGGAAAAGTTATGCCAGGTGACATTATTACCAACGAAGAGTTCAAGGATTTCTATGAGACGAAAACAAAATTATTTGACGAGGTAAGAAACGGTGACAGCTTGTACTTTTACAAGGATTTTGAAGACAAGAAAATCCGAGTTATCGGTTTGAACACAAACGACAATAACCAAAGCGTGTTAAATTCTGACGGAACATACAAATATGGATCACACGATCATTTCGCGATGCAGCAGGAACAACTCAAATGGTTAGCAAACGAAGCGTTAAAAGTGCCAAATGATTATCATGTCATTGTGTTTGGCCATTGCCCGTTACATGAGACGATTTTTGATAACAGAGAATGTGCTGTTAAAATTCTTGAAGCATTTAAACTCGGAACAACAGTACCAATCAAAAGTGTTTATCCTGATCATCTAGTGGATTTTACAGCAAGTTTTGTGGGTCAAGGTCCTGGTAATTTGATTGGTTATATTTGCGGTCATTGGCACGATGAGGGATTTAATCAAATCGGCGAAAACATCAAGTTTACTCAAATGCGTTGCTTAAATGGTGGCTTTGGTGATCCGGCTTTAATCGATACACCTCAAGAGGATTGCTGGTCTGTCTTATCTGTAGATACTGCAGCTAAAAAAGTAGATGTATTTGGATTTGGTCGGGCAACTGATCGATCATTTACTTATTAAGGGGGTGACAGAATGAAATTTGATTTAAAATATTTGAAGTTGTTCGAGTCTGTAAAAAAAATGATCTATTTACTAGAGAATCATATCGGATCGAACGAGAAAGAAGCACACAAAGCAGCATCAGAACATACTTATGGTTTTGCTTCACCTGATGTTTATAATTGTGCGATAGGCACTAAGATTCGAGGAGCACAAAAACAGTACAAATCAGTCTTTGACATTCCTGCAGGTCTTTACGAAACCTATGCTGACTTTGGAGATCTACCAGGAGGATTGAGCAATACTAGTGCGATCATACAATTAAGAATCGAGATAGGTGTAGGTGCTAGAAAACAAATATGGTTGACTGAAGGGTACGAAGGTCGTTTATGGTACTACACATTTCATACGGACGAAAAATCATACAATCCGGAAGGCTGGACATATCTTCCTCGGATTCAAGAAGTTTGGGCTGGCACAGCGAAAACCGCTGGGGATATTATTACATTAAATCAACATATGACTCACTTTAAGACAATTAGAGTATGGTATGAGCTAGACGATGGAATATCAAGGATTTGCCAAGAATTTGAATCAAATCAATCATTTAACTTGAGAGAAATTGACATATTTAACGGTTCTGCTGGTGCTAATCTATTTGAAATTCGCGTGACTAGGAATAGTAATACTCAATTAGTTATAACTCAAAATAAAGCTATTGGGTTAGATGGAAAAGAAACTACTAGCAATTTAAGAATCAGAAAAATTGAAGGA
>NZ_JBIPAT010000005.1:0-3576 GCF_050499205.1 Enterococcus sp. AZ020
GAAGTTTGCGTATACTGATTTTAATAATGTGTTTTGGACCTTACGAATTCCAACTGCAGATACGGGGTACTCCATAATATCCACTAGGATTCTTAGCGGAATATGAAACGACTTACCAGAACCACGCCCGCCTTTTAGCACATGCCGCAGATGCTCTTTACATCTCGACACGATCCAAAATTCTTTGAAGGGTTCTGTAATGATATCTGAGATTTTGACTTGATTCGCTGCCATTGCCATCAGACATCATCCACAATCGTAACGCCAATATCTCCAGAATGGTTGATATCTTGCTTATCACGCCATTCATTAGGCTTGCGATTTTTAAGCCAAAATATCTGAGCTGTGGTATCTGGTGCTACTTGTTTAGTGATCTTCTTTGTCGTCTGCATACCATCATCAGTCAGTTCTTTGGTTACTTCAGTATACTCATATCCTAGCGCTCTTTTGAGTAATGCATTTTCTACTTGACGATCAATTACCTCTTTTCCTCTTTTTAAGGTGTCCGATATGTCCGAATGATCATTTTTCCATTTGCTTAACGTTGATCTGCTAATTCCTATATTCTCAGCTATCTGCTCATCGGTAAGGCCATCACGTGCCCAACCTTCGATTTTTAATAATCCCTCTTTAGTTAGCCATTCCGTATATTTCGCCATGACCTCACCCCTTTCTGAACAATATAAAAAGCCACCGCAATGCGATGACTATGTAGGCACAAAGTACCCGAAAATATGTATTGTTAGCAACCTACACGACTGTCCCTTTGATGACAGCCACCTCAGTTCCCCACTCAACCTCGGTTGCTACTGAGATAACAGGACTCGAACCTGTGACAACCTGATTAACAGTCAGGCGCTCTACCAGCTGAGCTATATCTCAATAAAACACCCACAGGCAAGAATGTGTAAAATAAACTCTATGAGGGAGAGTTTTCACCATCCTTATTTTTAGTTTTTTGTTGTTAGCCTGTGAGTGCTTAGTGAAAACAGGTTCCCTCTGGCATGTTTAAAGGAGTCAAATTATGAAAATTGGAGTTCTCATGTTTTTTTGTTTTTTTCAGGTAACCTACTTATTTCACGTTATCATAGTAACACGGAAAATGTGCGCTTCGGGTGCGCTAAATGTGCGTTAAAAGTCAGATAATAATACTTCAGCGCCAAAAAGAATTATAGAAAACTGATTTATATATTCTGACACTTTTCGTGTGATTCTACTCCTATCAATTTTATACTCAATAGAAATATCCATATCGCTTAATTTAGCATCATTTAGATATTTCATTTTGAGCATATCGTAGCCACGAGGGTTTTGTTCTTTGTATTCAATCAACGCTCTGTCTACATGATCCATCAATTTAGAAGTTTTAGCCTTATTTTCTAAAAGAGTAGTCAATTGCAACCTATCGTCTCCCCAAATTCCACTTAATAAATCGTCCGTGATTTGCTCATTGATGATTTCACAGTGAGATTTTAAAAGTTTGTAGTTACTTAATAACATTTTTGTATTGTGATAAGCATTATCTCTGATTTTCTTTTTTTCTGCTAGATTTAACTTGTGAAGTCTTTTTGCGATTTGATCCATCGTCTTCTCGCCAAGCTCAATAATTTGGTTTTGTTCTTCCATAAGCTACTCCTCTCTTCCTTTTTCAATTCGATAAAGCAAACCGCATAAGGTTTTTATCCATTCGACCAATTCTTTTGAAGTTGTTTGCAAACCTATACCTAATAATAAGATTATATATATCAAGGCCCTAAGCTCATAGCCTAATGACATGTGGACTATCGCTGAAATAAATAGCAACACCATTAGAATTGCTTCCCAATGCTTAAATATTTTTTTGATCATTCTCTTTTATCCTCCTACTGCACTTTTATAATTTTCTTCTTGAACACCAATCAGAACAGTTAGGAATCCTAACACCACTGGATGGTTATTATATTTATTACCTAAATAGCCAAGCGTTTGAACGAGCCAGTCCCAATATTCATCGGTAGTAATTGGATGCTGCAATCGTATAACATTAGAAGCCTCCATCCATTTCTGTATGTCTGTAAAAACGTCAGCCCAATTCATTCTATCTCCTCAATTCTGATATAGATTCCTGGTACTTCTGACCAAAATTTTTCAGCAACTAAACTGACTACATAGGAATCATCTTTCCAGAAATTCAATTTCGTTAGGCAATCTTGAATCAACTTATTACTGTTATCTAGATCAGGCTTAGTATATTTGTACTCACCATTCGTATGATTGCCAACTAATGGAAAGCACCATTTGATCATCATTCGAACGGGTCCATCAATTCTCTCTTTCGGAATATGTTTAGATAGATGAGCCATTAATTTTGTTCGTGCAGCCTTTAGATCATCCGGCTCATAAAACACTGGTTTATTTTTAACCACATGAACTTTCTTTTGCTGATGAGTTGTTTCTGGTGGTATCATGTGTAGAAAAAATTCAATCATTTTCATTCTCCATTTCCTGTTATTTTATTCTAGTGTGTTCCTGTTGTTTTTTTCTCTGTCTCCGCCAAAATTTGTCACGTTCTCTATCTCTGTCTACTCTTCTCTCTTACGAGAGAGTAGACAGGATAAGACGGACAGCGATATGACAGGATTTTTAAGGAATGTCAAACCTTGTCAATTCTATTTAGCGTTTACGAACATAGCTCTATTTGTCAAACCTTGTCAATTCTATTTAGATATGACATTATCGTTACTGTTATCTTTTATGACCAGACCGTCCTCTACTGAGAATTTTTCATGTTTTTTTATTCTGGCATAAACTGCACTTCTAGCTAAATCTAAATAGTTTGAAATCTTGCTAACTTCGACAGAATCCCCATTTTCACTTAAAATATTAAAAGCTTCTTCCAGTTCTTTTTTTGCCTTATCTGCTCGACTCTCATTCGATTTCTGTACGCCTTTTTTCCACTTCTCTTTTGGATTGTCTTCTAGACTAATGTCTTGCAATGAATCATCAAGCTCATGAATCGGGAATTTGAACCAGGCATTGACAGTTTTAAATCTCGGAAACTCTCGAAGTGTCCCCTCTAAACGCCAAGCGCTGCATTGTCTAGCGATTTCAACTGATCGCTGTCGTTCCTGTTCGATATAAGCAAGCGTTTCTTGATTTTGAATGGCTGCCATTAAATGATGGCCCATTTGCTTTTTACTGAACTGATCATCTAACCCAATTTCATTATATGAAGGATTGTAGTATTTAATCGCTCTTGAATAAGTATCACATTCTGCTTGATTTTCGAGAACAATGTAGCGATCCTCAGTAACTGGTAACTCAATTAGATCGAGAATAGCATCCGGATCTCTGGCGAATACTCCTGAACCACTGGAACGATCAATTGAATTTTTTCCTCCTTGAGATCCTTTGGAGTGATGGTGACAGTAGATGACCGCACATCCTAATTCTGTAGCTATCTTATCGAATTGATTTGTAAAGTTAGCCATTTCATGTGCGCTGTTCTCGTCTCCTGTAAGTACTTTATAAATTGGATCAATGACCACTGCAATGTACCCAGCTTTTTGCGCTCGTCTGATCAATTTAGGCGCCAGT
>NZ_JBIPAT010000006.1:0-3386 GCF_050499205.1 Enterococcus sp. AZ020
AAAAAAGAAATTGAGCGAATGTTAAACTACCCCTGGAGCGGAAAGACCTTTTCTTCTCGATTATGGGGGAATGTATCAAAATTAGAACAAAACCTCAGCCAAGCAATAGTTAATGCAGTTGCGAGTGGTGGCGGTGTTACAGATGCCTTGAAAACGATGAGGCAAGATCCCGCAATTTCTGACATGTTCAAACTTGAGAAAGATAAGTTTAATCGAGCCATTGAAAATCTCGTCAGAACTGAATATGCTCATTTTGCTGTAGAGGGTATCAATGCATCATTTGAAGAAGCTGGCGTTAAGAAATCAATATGCTGGTCCGCAGAAGATGAGAGAGTTTGTTCAATTTGCGGGGGATATCATGGCAAAGAAATAAAAAAAGGTGGTATTGATCCACCGTATCATACTCGTTGCCGTTGTACTAAGATACCATCTATTCCAGATTTGGGTGAAGACATCGACACTCTTTATGAGTCAATGTTTGGGGATTTACTAGATGAGTTCGCTAAAAATGAATGGGGAATTGCTCTAAATCGTCCTAACAAACCAAATACATTGAAGAAAGTATTTGATAAAACAAACATGAAGGAAATGGTTGGTACGGACAATTACAACGCATTCTTAAAGAGTTTTGAATCAATTAAGGATGGACGTGTTAAAGAACTACTTAACAAATTCGGAGATCAGCTATCTTTTAATAAGCTATCAAGTGGCAAAAGTTCTGCACAAGGAAAAACAATTCAACTGTCTGAAAAAGCGTTTAAAGGTAGTCATAATGGGAAACCGATGCAAAAAGTATTCCATGAACTGGGACATTTTCTTGATGCTCGGGGAGCTGAAGCAATAGGTAGTGATTTTGATCATATCTCTGAAATTCCTAGTTACAAGCTGAAAAATGCTATCAAAAAAGATCTACTAAATTTATTCAATAAAGATTTATCAGAAATTAACGGTGAAAAGCATAAACAAATTAATGATCTGAAAAAGTTATCTATTTTTGATCAGAGCGCAATCGTTAGGAAATATAAAAAATTGGCGGAAGAAAATCCGTATATGTATTCTTCTTTATCTGACATGATGGAATCAACAGGTGTATTTGTTGAAGGGCCATTGGGTTCTGGTCACGGATTAAAGTATTGGAAGATATCCGGAATGCAAGAGACAGAATTTTTTGCACATATGCTGGAAACTGTTGTGAACGAAGAATCAAGAAAAATGATGTATGAGTTATTTCCTGAGGCGACTAAGAAGTGGGAAAAAATGCTGGATGACATTTTAAAGAAAATGAAGTAGCCGTTAAGTTGTTTTTAAATTAGAAGTCCTAGCAATAGGGCTTTTTGTTTTGTCCGAAATGACATAAAACTAACGAATGGCGGGCGGTTATCCGAATGCTGGGCGTAAAAAATAATATCAATGCAATGCGGGGCGCAAGACGAATCGTGGGGCAGAGGAGGAAAAACAATGAAGAAATTGTTACCAATGAATTTGCAGTATTTTGCTGAAGGCGAAGGAAATGAGCCTGAGTTTTCTTTTGATGACTTCAAAGCCTTTGCTGAGTCCAATGAAGATGCTCAGAAGTTTCTTAAATCTCAGAATCAGTCTGCTGCAGATAAACAGCTCGAATCATGGCAGAAGAATAACTTAGATAAAATCAAACAAGATGCAATCAAGGATTATGAAGAATCTAAGAAGAACAAGACGCCTGATCAAATCAAACTTGAAGAACTACAAGCAGAAATGGCAGCGGAAAAAGCTCTACGCATTACAAGTGAAAATAAGGCGTTTGTAGCTGAACAAATTTCAGGACTTGAACTTGATGGAGATTTAAAGGAATCAGTTTCTAAATTCATGTTGAATAATTTAGTCAGCGATAACTCAGAATTTACCAAAAGTGCAGTAGAAGCATTTACTGGCGTGTTAGGAACAATCAAGGAGCAACATGCTGCATCAATCAAAGAATTAGAAATGAAGTCAGCGTTTGGTAATAAGCAACAAAACAGTACTGGATCACAAAAAGAACAATCTACTGGTGATCCGATGGAGGCATTAAGCCAAGGAATTAATAATTTAATATCTTAGGAGGAAACACACATGAAAAAAACATCAACAAATAATTTGGAGTACTTAGACATTTCTCCAATGATTAACGCTTTACAAATTCCTAATACACCGTTCTTATCTTGGTTATTAGGGGCAGGAAAAACTAATCCTGCTACGTCAACCGAAATCAAATGGCGCGAATATAATATCAATGAAGATGATTCATCTGGTCAATTAGAAGGCGGAAAATATACGGATGCAGAATCAGGACGTGTATGGTTTAACAACTTCACAGAGATTTTCCGTAAATCAACTTCAGTGTCAGGGACTTTGGACGCCATTAATGTTCACGGTGTAGGTAATGAATTGACTAATCAAGTATCACAACGCGCCTTAGAAATGAAAATTGATTTAAACCGTCAATTATTAACTGGTGTTAAAGCAGACGAAAATGGTACAACTGGTCGCCGTACTAGTGGAATTATGAATCTAATCAATTCAGCAAATGTGATCGATACAGCATCTGCGACTGCAGTTACACGTAAAGATGTAGATAAAATGTTCAAAATCATGTATGACAAGGGTTATATGGGCGAGAAACTTTGTTTAGTTTCAACTGATATGCTGGATTTAATGACGGATGAAGTAGATGGTAAATCGACTAAGGTTGCTCAATTTGGCGATACTGTTCAGTTTGGACTACGTTTAGGCAGCATCACATCTAACTATGGATCAGGGATTGCTTTGGTAGAACCAGCGTTGCCAAATGGCACAATGATTGCATTAGATACTAACTACGTTAATTTACGCCCGTTACGTGAATGGAGAGCAAGAGAATTGCCTCAAGAGACTGATTCAAAACGAATTGGTATCGTTGGTGAATATACAATTGAATACACTGCATCAAATTCAGGCGCAATCTTGAAACTTGCTGCTGTTACAGAGGGATAGTCTAAAAGCTATCTCTTTTATTTTAATTTAGGAGGAATTTTAATGACTGCAAAAAAAGAAACTGAAAAAAATACTGAAGAAGTAAAAAAAGAACAGGCAGAAACGAAGCAGGAAAAAACAGTGACTTATAAAGTGCTGAAAAAGAAAAATTTTGTAGGTTTTGTTCATCCTGACTCTCGCCGATTAGTGACAGCAAATGATAAAGGTGAGTTTATTGTGAAAGCATCGGACAAAAAAGCAATCGATATTTTAGAAAATGCTGCAGATGTACACGAAGTATAGGACGTGATCATATGTCTGATGAACAAAAGAAAAAAATCATCGATCAGATCAAAAAACAATTTCCAACAGTAGAAGAACAGCGAATCGAATCACTGTTAAATCTTATTTTATTGGAA
>NZ_JBIPAT010000007.1:0-2446 GCF_050499205.1 Enterococcus sp. AZ020
AAAGGTGCTGCTAACGTTTTAGGCGTTCGGCATCTTTTTCGTTTTGTTGATTCAAGGTTAGAAATCACCTATCGCCCAAGAGGTAATAAGATCTACTGCATGGGTGCTGATGATCCAGACAAAATAAAATCTATCAAAGATGCAGATTTCCCGTTGGCAATCGCTTGGTTTGAAGAATTGGCAGAGTTTAAAAGCGAGGATGAAGTCACTTCGATTGAGAATTCTATTCTACGTGAAGAGTTAGAAGGAAAAATCACTAGTGAGGCTGACAGGAAGAAAGCCTATCCTTTCGATTATAGCTTTTATTACTCATACAATCCGCCTAAACGTCGTCAATCATGGGTAAATAAGAAGTACGAAAGTAGTTTCATTGATAAGAATACTTATGTACATCATTCAACATATCTGACAAATCCTCATCTATCTAAGAAATTCATTGAAGAGGCTGAAAACGTCAAAGAGAGAAAGCCTTTAAAATATCGTTGGGAATACTTGGGTGAAGCAATCGGCTCTGGTGTAGTACCGTTTGACAATTTACAAGTAGAAGCAGGTTCTATCACAGATGAGATGGTTGCTAACTTTGATAATATTCGAAACGCTGTCGATTTTGGGTATGCAACTGATCCACTGGCTTTTGTTCGTTGGCATTACGATAAAAAGAAAAATGGCATTTATGCGATAGATGAGATATACGGCGTTAAGATCAGTAACCGAGAATTAGCCAAAGAGTTACATGCTAGAGGTTATCAATCTGATGAGATATTTGCTGATTCTGCTGAGCCTAAATCGATAGCGGAGTTATCTGATGAACATAATATCAAAAGGATTGAGGGCGTTAATAAGGGTCCAGACTCTGTGGAATATGGTGAGGAATGGCTGGATGACTTAGATTTCATCTGCATTGACCCATTAAGAACACCAAACATCGCTAAAGAATTTGAGAATATTGACTATCAAACTGATAAAGATGGCAATCCTAAGCCAAGGCTTGAGGATAAGGACAATCACACAATTGATGCTACACGTTATGCGTTTAGTGAGGATATGACAACTAATGAATTTGAATTCTTTGAATATTAGGGGGTGGAACAGTGCTTTATAATAAATTATCATTAAAAAACTATAAAAGAATACGAACGAAATATGCAACGCAATTGGCTGAAGGTCTTTTCGATCCTAACGGATTCATGGAAGATATGCAGCCATTCTTTAATGATCGAGAACGGAAGTATTTAGCTTATACAAGCGAGAAGAATGAAATCGATGACAGACAAAAGCCAAAAACAAACATTATCAAAGTGAATAACAAGCTTCATGCTGGTATGTACAACATCGTTGTAGATCAGGCAGTGAATCATTTCACTGGTATTCCAATTAAATGGGACTACGACGTATCAGAACAGAGAAGAACAATTATTCAACGCGCAAAAGATTTCTTTCTTGGAAATGATTTGAATCATTCAAAAACACCAGAAGAATTTGACATCCTCGCAGACATGGTTGATAATCTTCGTTTTTCAATGCTTGATTCCGAATCTGCTACCTATCAAGGAGCAACTGGAGTGGCCTTTCGTTTGCTCGAACCTGTGAAAGCAGGTGAATCATGGGAACTGTGGGCATCTAACATTGAACCTTGGTTCGCTGAAAGATATCAGAATGGCGCTGTATTCATTCGTGAAAAATATGATACGATGCAGCGGAAATTCTACCAAGAAATGAAAGTAGTAACCGAAAATGAAATTGAAACGTATGATCGTTATATCGATAGTAGTCTTATTGGTATTACTAATAAGTTTAAGTTGATGGACAAAGTAAAAAATCCGCTTGAAAATATCTATCTGTCAGAATTCAAGAACAATACAAATAGGTATTGTGATTTCGAGGTTGCAGAGGAAATATCTGATGCAATCGATCGCAGTGTTTCAGATCAACAAAATGAAGTAGAGCAGTTCAAACTTGCTTATATGATGGTTACTGGAACGAAACTGGATGAAGAATCAGCAAAGCGCATGATGGATCAGTTAGGTATCATCAACATGAAAGATCCTAATTCTAAAGTTGAGTATGTAACGAAAGATATCAATAAGGACTTTAATGAATATCACTTAGATTTGCTCAAACGTCAGTTTTACACAATCACAAAGGCAATCGACTTCAATGATGAGGTATTCAAGTCTAACTCATCCGGTGAGGCACGAAAGTGGCAGATCATTGCTCTAGAGGCTAAAACTAACACGAAAGAACAGTTCTTCCGCGAAGGGTTAAAAGAGACTGCTGAAACTTTAGCAGCATTCATCCAAGTAAAAGATAAAAAAGAAATCGATCCTAAAAAGATTATTTTCACCTTCTCACGTTCGTTACCAACAGATATCGGATATTTAGCTGAAGCTTTGCCAAAACTAGCACCATATGTCTCTAAGCGCACAATCATGACTCAGATTCCATT
>NZ_JBIPAT010000008.1:0-2128 GCF_050499205.1 Enterococcus sp. AZ020
TCATTTTTACATGATTACAGCATTAGACACCGTTATAAAAACACTGTTAAATCAACGTTTTCGTCATTTTTTAGACAACATAATTGTACAACGATATAAAACGTTTGCCCCTTTTTTGCCCCTTTTTCAAGCAAAAAAATAAGCCTACCTCAGTTAAGAGATAGGCTTTCTATTTTTACTTAGTTACAGGGAAAACTGCTTCTAATCGTACGAACCAAGGGTTTTCCTTGTTCCATTCATTTTTTTTATAGAAAGGAATGTCTTTTCCGTTATTGTCACGATAAACTTTTTCAATGATTTTGATTTCATCTCCATCATACAACCTCCGACAATTTACACCGTTGCAAAACATTACTGCAGTAGCACTTCCGTTTGTTTCCAATTTTCCTGTTTTTGGGTTGATGGGTCTTTCATATAAACATTGCATAGTCGTTTCTCCTCTTCCTTTTGTTGGTTTATTAGTAGTTACATTATTATTCGTGTTGGAATTGATTTCAGTAGTTCCAAACCCATTTGCTAAATCTCGTTCAAATTGATCTACTGTAATTCCCCATTGGTTTAGATATGGGTATGGATCAATATGATCACTGCCGTTGCTAGGTTGGTTATAGGTGCAATACATATGGGTTTTTATCCCAGCCAAATCCTTAGTATCTAAAGTTAGCGGAATACCCGCTTCTTTTGCCAACTGACGGAGCAAATCCACATACAAACGATAATCTCGTTCAAATTCCGCTCTCGTTGCATGGCTTTGGATCAGTTCCACTGCAGCAAAAGTTTCATAATTCCAGCCACCTCCGACATCATATGCCCCACGTCCCACTTCAGCCGTTTGGATCACACGACCATTACCTACAACGTGAGTATAAAATCCGCTGTTTAAATCTTTACGATTCATGTAATCAGCTTCATTCTGCGCCGTAGAACTCGGATTACCGGTACTGTGCGGATGGATTTGTCTATAAGGTGCTACCCCCACTTGTGGGGTTGCTCTTATTTGCCGTTTAATATCCATTAGACATCATCCTTCCTAACCACATTAGCACTCAAATCATAAAAACCACCTGCCGCTAATCCAGCAATTGCTCCGCCCCAAACAAACACAATCATCTGATCTGGTGCAAACGACAAACTCCAAGCAATACCTAAAAGTAAGCCAGTCAATAAATTTAAAAGCGGTAGCCATTTGCTATCCGCTTTCGTGTATTTCTTAACTAATTGTGTAAAGGCTAGTACAAACGCAATAATTGTAGTTGCTGCTGCTAAAATGTTATCCATTGTTTTCTCCCTTTCTACTTCTTAATTTGTTCTTTAATTAGATGAATTTCATTTGTGATCTCCCGTACATTATTACTTGTTTCTTTTACTGTTTCAGATATTTCAGACATAGTTTTTGTTTGATCACTAATAAACTGCTGCTGTTCTGTAATAACTTTATTTTTATCATCTAAACGTTTAAGATATCTATTCTCACGCTCGTCGTTCTTTTTCATTACCCAAGCAAATAACGCTACGAAAAGAACAGCAAAACTGATTTCTGTTGCATTTGCCACTAAAGTTTCTATTCCCATAAATTCACCATCTCTCGTCATTTTCCTTCTAACGCTGCCACTTTTGCTGCTAAATCATTAAACTCTTTAGCTGTTGGTTGCCGCTTCCATTCATCACGCCAAGCGCTACCACTGATCACTCTTGTATAATTAACTCCCGCCGTATCTATAGCCGTTACACTACCAGCGGTAGCGTTAACCATATTGATAGTTAAGCGAGTATTTGATGTTGTAGGCGCATCTGCTGTTTTTCCTGTCGCTTCCCCTGTTTTAAATCCAGCCCCTGAAGCAATGACACGATCAAGGATAGTTTCAGTATCACTCACCTTAATAAGCGCATCACCATTATCTTGTGTAACCTTATTCATTTGTGCTTGATCAACAAACGGAATCTCGCGCCATGCTGACCACACGCCATTGTATAAGTTACGGGTAAATCGTCTAAAAGCCGTGTTGTTAGTATGATAAGTAGTCAACAATTGATTAACTCCCGGCAACTCCCCTGATGATACAAGCTCTTGTACCTCTAACCTAAAAGCGATGTTTATTGGTGTATTTAAAACGTTAGTTGCATATGC
>NZ_JBIPAT010000009.1:0-1404 GCF_050499205.1 Enterococcus sp. AZ020
ATTGAATCCTTCAATACTTGTGGGAAGGGAATCGACTGGGAGAAGCTCTCTGATCTCGTTTCTGAGGTTTTATATCAGGCGATGAAGAACGAATCAGAAAAAACTATTACTGCTGTAAAACGCGGTGATACGTCCATAAGCTATGCTAACACCTCGCAAGCTGTGCGCCAACTATTAGATGGTTATGCAGCCATGATCAATCGACTCATTGGTTGTAATAGCGGGGTGATGTTCTTTTGAACGAAGCTGAAATTTTAGCGATGACATATACAGATACATGTACAATCGAGCGCTATGATGATCATGAAGATCCTGAAACAGGAGTAACAGAACAATCTTATCAAGTTGTTAGCGAGGATCTTCCTTGTGCTTTATCTCAGAGTGGGCTTGGTAGTTCAGGCAATTTAGCTGTTGTAGAAAATACTGGAATGGTTAATGTTACCTATGAAGAACAAAAGCTGTTTCTCGTGCCTACGGTAGACATTAGAAAAGGAGATCGAATTCAGATCACTCAATCAACTGGACAGCAGCACACACTATTTGCGAAGAAGCCTTTTTCATATCCTAGCCATTTAGAAGTTAACTTGTCAGGAAGTGAAATAGATGAGTAAGCCGGGGTACAGCACACACTCAAATGCTAAAAAAGTAATTGAAAACTTTAAGAAGATGACTCCTTTAGCTGAAGCTCAGGGGATTATGCTAGTAAATGATTCGTTGGCTAAGATTTATCAGTTAATCGTACCTTTAACACCACTAAAAACTGGCGATTTACGCCGCGGTTATCGAATTGTTAAAGCTAGGAAATTATCGAGTGGGCGTATTGTTGGCGCATTGATTAACAATGAAAAATATTTTAAATATGTAAATGATGGTCATAAGGTTAGGAAAAGAACCGTTTCCAAAAAAGGAAGATATGGTTTGACAAGAAAAACAAACGGATTTGTCAAAGGGCGATTTATGCTGCAAAAAGCTCAAAACCTCGCACATATGACTTACATTCCACGTCGTTTCAAACAGATGGCCATTGTTATTGCTAAGAAAGGATAGTTGTCAATGTACGATAGAATTTTGTCTACTATAACTGGAATTCTAAAGCAGATAAAACCTGATGGCACTATCTATTTAGATTCAGTGATGCAATCGAAACAGCCCCTTTATTTTGTTCTCAGTATTGAAGAAGGTGGCACAGAAAACGTGGGTATCACGGTTCAAAATGCTTCGTTTCTAGTTGACATTGCGATTGTAGACAACAAAGAGAATAAAAAACTAGTAAGGGACCTCACAGCTCAGTGCGGTTCTTTTTTTAATGTGTTAGATATCGATGGAAATCAACTCTTTCCAGAGAATTATCTACCTTATAAATCTGATGGAGTGCAGCATGTTAGTTTTACTATTGCATTTCCG
>NZ_JBIPAT010000010.1:0-1368 GCF_050499205.1 Enterococcus sp. AZ020
GTGGCTTAGATGGTAAATAAATATCTAAAACAGGAAACAGTCACCCCATCAGCAGAGATTACACTTGGCGCTCACAAGCAACAAAAGCTTGAGAGCGTCATCTATTCTTATGATAAGGATATCTCAAAACTGATTATTCCTGTAACGGTACCAAAGTGTAAAGAATTGGATTTTGAAAATGTTGAAACAGTCAAAATTCTTTTAACCGTGGTACAAGATCGAAAAGAGAAAAAAATAGAAGATACAGCCACCATCGAAAAAATCCACCGTAGGCATATTTCTTATATCATCACCGATCGGTTAAATGGCTATCAAGGTAATGTAAAAATGAACGTTTATCTCGACTTAAAAAATGGTCAACAAATCGATTTAGCTGAGTATGGTTTTACGATGGTACGTTCGGCGATTGATCAGAATATGCCAGAGATCGAGGATTTTTATTTTAAGTCGTTAGATGATGTGATAACAGAACTAAAACAAAAAACAGAAGCAGCGTGGCAAGAAGTAGCTGGGGATTTATCAGAGATCAATGGCAGCATTGATGCTGCAAACGAAAAGATCAATCAGCTTGAAAATAAAGCAGATGAGATCAGCGATCAAATAGCCAACAATGACTTTAGAAATTTTATCATGGGTAAAGAAATCATCATTGATGAAAAAGCGACTATGATCGGGAAAGTTTCGGGTAGCTTAGTAGAAAATCCTCATAGAATGTTCTCAAACATGGGTAAGGCTATTTTAAACCCTAACCAATTCAACTATGAGATAGGATCAACGTCCTATGCAGATTCAGCGGAATTAGATAATAAAATCTACACTACTCAAACAAGTGTTGCAGAGCAGATGCGACAAGTTGGTGTGCATTTCAATATTGTGGAGGATATTGAACGTAAATATCAGGGGATATTTGAAACGTTTGGGGCGATCACACAACAGCAAAAAGTCGCTGTTGCTAAATCTGTCATATCGTTAATATCATATGGAGTCTATGCAATGGCGAGTAGCTCGACAAGTAATGAACTATCAACGGCTCCAAGGGCAAAAGATGCTTGGGGAGGCGTCATGATTACTAAAGGAGATAAAATCCATTTAAATAGCCGTAAATTTACTGGCGGACAAATAGATGTTGTTATTCAAGATGATGGTTTTATGTATGTTGTAATTTTTGCACCACCAAGTGACGGCACAGCACCAAGTATGATTAATATTGATCAAGTCTATTTGGAGTATCAAATCAAATTTAAGATGTCCGACGTGTACGTATCAAAAAATAATCAATTTACTCCGATACTTATCGTTGCGCCAAATGCTGGGGCTGATGATTTAGATAAGTATACAAAAGCTGGGTATTACTTATGTCGTACTAGC
>NZ_JBIPAT010000011.1:0-1211 GCF_050499205.1 Enterococcus sp. AZ020
ACGAAGGTACGTAGCTTATATAGTCAAATGGTTGGGCGGGGTACTCGATTACATCCAGGGAAAGAAGAATTGTTGCTATTAGATTTCTTGTGGCATACAGAGCGGCATGAGCTTTGCCATCCAGCACATTTAATTGCTGAAAATGAAGAAGTAGCCAAGAAGATGACCGAAAATATCGAAGAGGCAGGTTGTCCTATTGATTTAGAAGAAGCGGAAGCAAAAGCCGCCGATGATGTCATTGCTCAACGTGAGGAAGCTCTGGCTAAACAACTTGCTGAAATGAAAAAACGCAAACGTAAGTTAGTTGATCCGTTGCAATTTGAAATGAGTATTCAAGCAGAAGACCTTTCCAGTTATGTTCCAAGTTTTGGTTTTGAAATGTCTCCTCCTACAAATAATCAATTGCAGTCACTAGAAAAATTCGGAATTATGCCTGATGAAATAGACAATGCAGGGAAGGCCTCATTATTATTAGAGCGACTTAATAAACGAAGAATAGAAGGCTTAACTACGCCAAAACAAATCAGGTTTTTAGAAGGTAGAGGTTTCCAACATGTTGGAACTTGGGACTTCGAAGGAGCAAAAAAGCTAATTGATCGAATTGCTGGGAATGGTTGGCGCATACCTAGTGGAATAAATCCGTCGGAATACAGACCAGAGAGGTGATGAAAATGGCAGTGGCTTTGAATTTAGAAAATAAAAAATTTGGTAGGTTAACCGCTATAAGACGTTCTGATAACGTTGGTAATCATGCATATTGGCAATGTATTTGCGAATGCGGTAATGAAAAAACTGTTCGAAGTGATCATTTAAAAAATGGTTTAATAAAAAGTTGTGGATGTTTAGAAATTGAATCAAGGGAACGTGGAAACAATCATAAACATGGAGGGTCAAAACATCGACTTTATAGAATATGGTCAGGTATGAAAAAACGGTGCTTTAATAAAAATTGTCCTGCGTTTAAAAATTACGGTGGTAGAGGTATCACTATTTGTGTTGATTGGAAAAATGACTATGCCAGTTTTGAAACTTGGGCATTAAAAAATGGATATGATGATACTCTTTCAATAGATAGAATAGATGTCAATGGAAATTATGAACCTTCTAATTGTCGTTGGGCAAATGCCAAAACACAAGCGAACAACCGAAGATTGAGAGGTAGTGCTTGAAATGAGTTTTAATTTATTGGAAGTTTTAGATCATATAGATCC
>NZ_JBIPAT010000012.1:0-1187 GCF_050499205.1 Enterococcus sp. AZ020
GATTTTACACATAATGGGCTAGGTCGCTTATCTGAGGCGACTCGATGCGACATTACAGAAGAAGCAAACGGAAAATATGAGCTTGAGCTAGATTATCCAGCAAATAGTCGATTTTCTGATTACTTCGAAAATGGGTATCAAATCAAAGCGAAACCAAACGATTTGGAAGAGTATCACATTTTTGAAATCAAACAGACATTTAAAGATACCTTTTTAGGAATCGTAACTGTTTACGCTCAGTGTAGAACCTACAAATTAGGCAACAGAGAGGTGCAATATGTAGATATTAAATCTGCAGACGGCGCAAAAGCAATGAAAGCTATTGAAGCTAATATGGACGAGCCTTGTGACGTGAAGTTGTTCTCTGATATTTCAGCAAATTCGAATACAGTCTTTGAAGCCCGAAACGTGTTGAACTGTATCGCTGGTGAGCAAGGTTCCTTATTGCAGTTATGGGGCGGAGAAATCAAACGTGAACCATTTAAACTTTCTCTGTTAAAACGCCGTGGCCGCGATAATGTAGGTACTGTACGTTACGGAAAAGACTTGAATGGGTTGAAAATAAAATTTGATTGGTCATCAATCGTTACAAAAGTTTTACCATTCGCAGATTTACAAGATGGCAATGATGGGAAAACAAAACGAATATACGGTGATCCAGTCAAAAGCCAGTACATGAATAATTATCCTGATATTTACGCTCGGCATATTCAGTTCACCGAAGAACAAGGCGTGACTGACAAAGCTAGCTTGAATCGTGTAGCAAAAAACTATTTTACCTCAATGAATCCGGGATCAGATAAGCCGAAAGTCAGCATGGAATTAGAAGTTGAAAAGCTGACTGACTCAGAGGAAGCGAAAGAATTTTCTAAGATTCGGAATTACGGTTTGTTTGATACATTCAAGATTTACCACAATCTTTATGATATCGACATCGATACAAAAGTGAACAGTATCATCTATGACAGTTTACTTGAAAAAAATAAGAAAGTAATTGCTGGAGATATCCAAGTCGCCTTTTACAAACAACAAAATTATGAGTTTCAAGAAGCAATGAAGACTCTAACAAAAAAAGGATACATGAGTGAGTTCGTTGATTATATCACTGATTTGATCAATGGTGTTCAAGGCGGATCAGTGCTTCAGTATCCTAAAAATCATCCACATACTACCTATTATATGGACAC
>NZ_JBIPAT010000013.1:0-1169 GCF_050499205.1 Enterococcus sp. AZ020
TACAGCTGTTAGTATCAACCCAACCCTAAATTATGAAACATCACCAGACTATGGGGATGGCGTTGTGCAGGATCAGTTTACTGCGTTTGGTGGTGCTGAAATTGCGCTAACAACAAACGGTTATCTCAATAAAGTATTAGCTGAATTGACTGGCGGAAGAATGGTCGGCGGTGGTGTATTGCGATCTGCTGATGATATTACACCGGATGGAGCCTTCGCCTATCGTCGTAAGAAATCAAATGGCGCATACCGTTACACAATTTTTTACAAAGGACAATTCTTGTTATCGTCTGACGAATCCACAACTTTAGAAGGCAGCACCGTTTCATATACACATCCTGAATGGACAGGAAACTTTGTTGATGTTCCAGGCGTCGGCTATATGTGGTCTGTAGACTCTGACGATGAGAATGTAGATCCAGAAGTAATCAAAAACTGGTTTACAAAAGTAACAGAACCAATTGACTTTGATGGAGGGACAGAATAATGGCGAGTAAATTACAAACAACAATCAAATTGAATTTTAAAAAAGCAAAAGGTGGGTATGAAAAGAAACAATTCAAATCTGCTGAAATTTTACCAGGATCAGTCATGGAAGATGCGACTGCTTTACAGGTAGAGCTTGAAGAATCAACTCAAACCAATGACATGGAAGAAATTCGACCAGTCTTGCGAAAATGTTATGACTTTATCGCAGAAGTCATTTTTGAAGGACAATTCACAGGTCAAGAATATTTAGACGGTATGGACGCTAGGGAAATTTTAAAAATGACCGGGCAACTCTTAGCCTCTGTAACTACTGGTTACGATGCTGTCTATGCAGAAACGAAAAAAAAGTAACCGACCTTTTACAACATCCTGACTTTATGTCTACACCACAATATCGTGAAATGGCGCTAAAAGTTGAACTGTTTGAAAAGGGATGGACTCTGAACGAAATAGAAAATACTGATTTATCTGAACTGATGAAGTTACTCGCGTTTCGTGACGGTGCCAAAGAATATCAAGATCTTAAATACCTTGATGAAAATACGATGTTCTAGGGGGTGACACTTTTTTGAACAATGAAGATTTAGTTTTAAAAATGATATTAGATGAATCCGGTTTTGCTTCCGGTTTGAATGCTGCTGTAAAAAAGCTAGGGGATTTTGACGGTAAAGTGGACAATG
>NZ_JBIPAT010000014.1:0-1165 GCF_050499205.1 Enterococcus sp. AZ020
AATCAAGAACACAATCAAAAAGAATTTAGGAATAAACTCACCATCTCGTTGGATGCGGGACATGATCGGTAAAAACATCGTACTAGGTGTTGTAAGAGGTGTCGAACAAGAACAAAGTACATTAGACAATACAGTCAAAAAGATGACTGACTTTCCAGTGGAACTGCCATCAATTTCTGCTCAATCAAAAGTTCCTACTATTAATAGTACGGATAAAATTGATCAAAAGAACCGAAGCGACAGTAAAGCCGCCACTGATGTTGTAGGAGATACTTTCAACATTAATCTGCAAGCACTTGGTGAAATGTCAGAATCACAATTAATGGGAATGGCAAGACAGCTAGTGAAATATATTGAAATGGTTAGAAATAATGACACAGCGCCACAAGGAGGGGCATATAATGGAGCTTAAACGTGGACAATTTAAAATCAATCATCAACATAGTGAACAGTGTAATGTTTATATGCGAGAACGTCCGAAACGCCCTTCTGCTGCTCGTGTAATCGAAATGAGAGAACGACCGGGGAACGACTCTATCGTCATGGACTTCAAATATTATAAGAATACCGAACAAACTATTTCTTGTTATGCTAAAGCTGTCAATCTGGAAGAGGTGTCCGTTTTAGAAGAGGAAATCTCTTACTGGCTTGATATGGGAAGCTATACAGATTATACAGTTTATTATGATCCTCATTACATTTATCAAGCGATTGTAACCTCTCCGCCGGAATTTACCGGACAGCGCAGAAATGGAAATTTGATTCCATTCGATTTCTCAATCAGTCTTAGACCGTTTAAGATGTCGCGGGTCGGTCTTTCATGGAAAACAAACAAAAAAATATTGATCAATACAGAGAAATATCCTTCTAAACCTAAGATTCATATCTTTGGTTCGGGGGATATTTCTTTTTACATTAATGATCAAGTTTTCGAGCTAAAAGGGGTAGATGAAGAAATCCTGATCGATTCTGCTATCGAAGAATCATATAAGAAGGTCAAAGATGAAATAGTCTCACAGGATGAAAAGACACTGTTTAGGGATTATCCACTATTAAATACAGGAAGAAACAAGATTTCATGGAACGGAGACGTCCAAAAAATACAAATTATGCCGAGGTGGTGGACAAAAATATGACACCAGTCATTTATAAACCAAGGGAAACC
>NZ_JBIPAT010000015.1:0-1108 GCF_050499205.1 Enterococcus sp. AZ020
ATCTGCTCTGGATTATCAGGAATGGGTAAATGTCGGAATGGCTTTAAAACAGGAAGGCTATTCCGTTGATGATTGGGACGATTGGAGCAAGAACGATAGCCGATATAAACCAGAGGAATGTTTCAGAAAATGGGAAACATTCAAAGGCACAGGTTTGCCAGTGACTGGTGCAACGATCACACAATTAGCAAAGGACAACGGATGGCAAAGCTCCTATTCTGATGATGATTCGTTTCTTGATTGGAATGATAGTTTCATCGCAACAGACGTGGACAAAGGCTATAAGCTAGTAAAAACAGATTGGGTATTAGGAAAAGAAATCAAGGAGCCAAAAAACTGGAACCCTCCACACGAGATCATCAGTTATTTAGAGGCATTGTTTGCTCCAGGGGATATTATCGGTTATGTAAATGATGGCTATTTAGATACAAAGGCAGACGGTCAAGAAAAATGGTTGCCTAGAAATGGTGTCTACACTAAAACATCCGGCGAGATCATTGATGCTTTAAGAAAGAACAACGGTGATATTGGTGCTGTGATGGGTGATCCGAATCAAGCAAGCGGTGCATGGATTCGCTTCAATCCATTGGACGGAGAAGGAACTAAAAATACTAACGTTGTTGATTTCCGTTATGCATTAGTAGAATCAGACAGTATGAAAATCGAACAGCAACATGAGATCCTTAGAGAATTAGAGTTGCCCATTGTCGCTCTGACATACTCAGGAGGAAAAAGCCTTCATGCAATTGTCAAAATCGATGCTGTTAATTATCCGCAGTACCAAGAACGTGTGGACTATCTATATAAAATAGTAGAAAAAAACGGGTTAAGAGTAGACAAACAGAATAAGAACCCTTCTAGATTGACTCGTTTACCGGGTTTTGTCAGAGGTGAAAAGAAACAGTTTCTTATAGCAAAAAATATCGGTAAAGGCTCATGGGAAGAATGGCAAGAATACATTGAAGATATGAACGACAATCTACCAGATCCTGAAAGTTTGGCTGATTTATTCGATAAAGAAATCGAGTTGGCACCTGAACTGATCAAGGGAGTTCTACGGCAAGGGCATAAAATGTTGATTGCTGGTCCAAGTAAAGCCGGAAAGTCC
>NZ_JBIPAT010000016.1:0-709 GCF_050499205.1 Enterococcus sp. AZ020
CAAGTCAAAAAGGCGGTCGCTCTCTGGGCAGCATTTGGACATCGTTTGTCGGTAATTTCCTTGCCAGTGGAGCAAGTAAAATCATTTCAAAAGGTATCGGTTTGATTACTAGTAACTTAGATGGGGCTATTAATCGGGTCGATACCTTAAATAATGCAAACAGAGTCTTTGAAAATATGGGCTTTTCTGCGGGCGAAACATCAAAGACGATGGACAGTTTAAAGAAAAGTATTCAGGGACTACCCACGCCATTAGATGGTGCAATCAAAGGGGTTCAACTCATTGCCTCCTCTACCAATGACTTGGGGAAGTCCGAAAAGATATTTGCTGCATTAAATAATGGGATTCTTGGTTTCGGTGGATCTGCTGAAATGGTTGATAATGCCGTTGTTCAGTTATCACAGTCATTTTCTAATGGCAAGGTTGATGCACAGACATGGAACAGTATGATCAATAGTGGTCTTGGTCCCGCGCTTAATGCTTTAGCCAAACAAATGGGGCTAACTGCAGGTGAAATGAAAGAAGGACTCTCAAATGGAACTATTTCAGTAGAAGAGTTTCAGGATTCTTTGATCAAACTTAACAAAGAAGGTGGCGGCGGTCTTAAATCACTAGAACAAATTGCAAAAGACTCAACGGCTGGTATCAAAACAGGTATTGCCAATATGAAAACTGCAATTGTTCGTGGTGTCGCTAATTTGATCACTAA
>NZ_JBIPAT010000017.1:0-608 GCF_050499205.1 Enterococcus sp. AZ020
GGGAAGCGACGAAAAATCACCAGTCCCCAATATATGACCTAAAGCATTAGCATTGGTGTTGTAAACACGATTAACAAAGTCATCTAACCGATCATTGAATTTTGCATCGGCTTCTTTTTTGATCATTTCTTCTGCTAAAATGGAAAAGATGTCAGAACGAATCTGCAGCAAGCGATTGACCTTGGCATAATCATAAGCTGGGAAGAACTCATCTATAAACGCCTGATATTTCTCGTCAGAATTCATCAAAGACTTATAATTTTCCTCAATGTACTTTCTGTATTTCTCTTGATCACGCTGTTTCACATCTTCTAGAAGTTTTTGCTGGTTAATCTTATGCAAATCAGATTGAGACAGTAATTTCTCTTGGATCCGTTTTAAAGCTTCGGGAAAGATATCTGTAATCATCTTTAGCGTTTCGTTCTCTAATTTGAGACGAGCTTTATCTTCTAGATCACGGCGCTTCTCCCAATATTTTAATGCTGACTTACTCAACTTGGGGGTCTTTGCCATTAGACTCACCGCCTAGATTGCTGTACTCGCCATCAGGATAGGTTTGACCTTGTTCAATATCCATCATCTGCAACTCATAATCCACATCATCAACA
>NZ_JBIPAT010000018.1:0-523 GCF_050499205.1 Enterococcus sp. AZ020
CTCTACTGTGTCTCGGACGCTTTTTTTCAGATTTTCCCAAGCATTTTTAGCACCTTCAACCATATTGTTTACAGTATCTGAAAAGAATTTTTTAATTGCTTCCCACCCATCAACTGTGCCTTTTTTGATATTTTCCCAAGTTTGAGCAGTGTTTTCTTTTAGAGAAGCCCAACCTTCGACAAAAAAGGTTCCTATTGAGTTGGCGGTATCTGCAGCACCTTGTTTGAGGTTTTCCCAGGTAGTCGCCACACTTACTTTCAAATCTGTCCAACTTTGAGCAGCATTCTCTTTCATCCCTGTCCATAAATCGCTGAAATACGTTTTTACATTTCCCCATATTTCAACAGCTCGACTGGATAACTCATTCCAAATATTAAGGAATGAATTCTTGATGCCGTACCAAATATTAAGCCCAGCCATTTTCATGTTTAGCAAGAAATTCGAGATGATATCAGTGATAGATCCCCATATATTCCCCGCTGCTTCTGCGATGTTTTCCCAAACTGCGATCATATTATTTTTT
>NZ_JBIPAT010000019.1:0-509 GCF_050499205.1 Enterococcus sp. AZ020
GATGCAATCAGCAGTGCGGCAGATGCCGTTGTAAAAGCTTGGGATGCCACTATTCAATGGTTTTCTGATATGTGGAAAGGTCTGCAAGATGCAGCCAAAAATGCTGCTGATGGTATAAAGGATGCTTGGAGTAATATCACAGGTTGGTTTTCCAATCAATTTCAGGAGATTCAAGATGCTGCTGTCGGGATCTGGAATGGTGCAGTAGATGGTGCCAAGTCCGGAGTCAATGGTATAAAAGAAGCTTGGTCTGGTACAAAACAATGGTTTGCGGATCTATGGGAGGGCATAACTTCCACGGCTAGCGGATTAGTAGACGGGATCATGCAGTATATTGGACCACTTGTCTATGGGATAAGAAATGCATTCATGCATATGGGCTTGTTCCTCAGTAATTTGTGGAAAAACCTCGTAAATATTGCAAAAAATATCTTTACTATTCTGAAAAATGTGATTATGGCTCCGATGTTGTTCGTTACTTCTCTGATTTCAGATGGTTGGGATGAAGC
>NZ_JBIPAT010000020.1:0-415 GCF_050499205.1 Enterococcus sp. AZ020
AGTGATACCTTTCCAAATATCTTTGATTGCATTTCTAAAGCCTTCGTTAGTTTTCCATAGATAAACAATCCCTGCAACTAATCCAACAATTAATGTTGTAATTGCTACAATTGGATTGGCTAACATAGTGGAATTTAAAATTGCTTGAACAATCGTCATCGCCTCAGTAGCCGTTTTCCAAGCTTTCATAGCGCTATTTACTTTATTGATGACCATTAATGTTCCGATACTAGCGGCCAACGCGACAAGTACTGGTTCATATGGTTTCAATGTGTCGTATAGCTGTTTTGCTGTTTTAATGATCCCAGGTAAAGCATTAGCGAAATTGGTTAGCATTTTTTCAAGCGCAGCACCTTTTTCAGCGATAATCTCACTGATACTACCGAAGCCAGCATCTTGTAAAGCTTCATCAAAC
>NZ_JBIPAT010000021.1:0-330 GCF_050499205.1 Enterococcus sp. AZ020
TAACGGTCAGAAGTGGGATAACATGAGCGGTTCTGATCAATTGAAAGTATCTACTGCGATTATTCGTAAATTGAAACCAAACTGCGGCTTCATTCTTTTGGATAAGTTGGAACAAATGGATATGGTCACATTGAATGAGTTCGGGCAATGGCTAGAAGAAGAAGGACTACAAGCTATCGCTACTCGTGTTTCTACTGGTAAAGAATGTTCCATCATCATTGAAGATGGCTATGTAGCTGGTGAAGATGCTGCACCAATTAAAGATATTATTCCACCGGCACCACAAACATGGGAAGGGAAAGGAGCATTTTAATGAACATTACAAGCGGT
>NZ_JBIPAT010000022.1:0-295 GCF_050499205.1 Enterococcus sp. AZ020
AGATTTAGGCACTGCACTTGATCCTTATCTGGAATCTATTGCAGATGAAATGCTGGAGTATTGCAAGGATCGCAAAACAGTTGTTTTTCTTCCGCTCGTTAAAACTAGCCAAAAGTTTACAGAAATTTTGAATCGAAAAGGATTCAAGGCTGCAGAAGTGAATGGAGATAGTAAAGATCGAGCCGAAGTGTTAGAAGACTTTGAAAACGATAAGTACAATGTTCTCTGCAATTCTATGCTGCTAACTGAAGGCTGGGACTGTCCGAGTGTCGATTGTGTCATTGTTTTAAGACCT
>NZ_JBIPAT010000023.1:0-244 GCF_050499205.1 Enterococcus sp. AZ020
TAAATCAATTCTCCATCTGTAACAGATAGCCCAGCTAGTGGTAAGTCGGCTTTATTGAGCAACTCAGTTTTCATTTGCCGTAAGTCGTTAATTTGAGCAGTTAACTTTTCATATTGCTCACGGTAATCTGCTGCATCTTCTTCTGCTTTTTCCTTATCGAGATTGATTCTGACTTTACGATTGATTTCATCAATCTCAGCTATATTCTTTTGTAGCTCTTCTGTAGATTCGTCTTGAATATCAG
>NZ_JBIPAT010000024.1:0-218 GCF_050499205.1 Enterococcus sp. AZ020
TTCCTATTAATGGAGTTAGTAATTGCAATTGCTGAAGGTACTGACTGGCTAGGCTTTCCATGTGAGCAAGGAAAAGTTCTGTACGTAAACTTAGAGCTTGATGCTAATTCTGCGAAAAACCGTATTGTCGAGATATACAAGTCATTAGGTCATGGACATAAAAATGTCTCAAATATTGATATCTGGAATTTACGTGGGAAAACAAGTCCAATGGATAA